>JAOAEZ010000011.1 GCA_026416515.1 Hydrogenophilus sp.
GTTGGGGAGTTTGCTGGAGAATGCCGCTCGGTATGCCCGTTCAATGGTGTGCGTGCGGGTAGAGAGGGGAAGTATGAGGGGAGAGGTGGGAGAGTGGGTGGTGATCGTGGAGGATGATGGAGCGGGGTGGAGGGAGGAGGTGGATGGGGTGAAGAAGGATGAGAGAGGCGAAGGGAGGGGAGAGAGGGGGGGGGAGAGGTTACCCCAGGCAGGATTAGGGTTGAGGGCAGCCGAGGAGATTATTACGGCGTTGGGCGGACACTTGGGCCGCGCGCGTTCCCTCCGATTTGGAGGCGCTGCCGTCCGGGTGGTGTTGCCGCAGGCGATCCAGTGGGAACATACAAATATACCTTCCCACCCGCTTAACAACGATCCATAGGCTTTTTAAAGCTCTATCCCCTTTGCGCGCCGCTTAAATCGAGAAGAGCGACACTTTATCGGACCTCTAGATAGATCTCTTTGGCTCCCCGAGCAGGGCTCGAACCTGCGACCCACGGATTAACAGTCCGTTGCTCTACCAGCTGAGCTATCGGGGAATCGCTTTTTATTGTAGCAGGGGGGCAATTTTTGTCAACGGGCGTTGCGGTGAAAAGGGGTGGAGGAGGAGGAAGGCATTTACCGCAGGGGGAAGCTAGAGGTGATGGGGATCACGCGGTGGGGAGGGAGTAGGGTTGAAAAAGAGTTAGGGAGGAACGATTGAGGAAAAAGAGTGTGCGATAATCAAAGTTTGCTTCGCGTTAAGCGAAGGGATGAAAGGATTAAACGAAGATGTTTGGAAGAGAAGCACGTTTTCCTGAATTGGCAGAGCTTTTTGCGGCAATGCGCCGCTATTTCTATGGGGTGGGGGCTTTTTCATTTGTGATCAATGTGCTGCAGTTTACCGCTCCCCTTTATATGCTGCAGGTTTATGACCGAGTGTTGGCGAGTCATAACGAAATGACTTTGCTGATGTTAACAATTTTGGTGGTCGGCCTTTTTGTATTAATGGCAGTGTTGGAGTTTATCCGCTCCCGAGTGTTGGTACGGGTGGGGGCGGCAATGGAGGCGCGCATCAATCAGCGGATCTTCGACGCAGCGTTTGAGGCGACTTTGCGGCGCGGCGGGGCTAACGCGCGAATGGCGTTGTCCGATTTAACCCAGCTGCGGCAGTTTCTAACAGGAAACGGACCATTTGCTTTTTTCGATGCTCCGTGGTTTCCAATCTATTTGGCGGCGTGCTTCGTACTCCATCCATGGATCGGGTGGTTTAGCGTGGGAGCAGCGTTGGTGTTGGTGGCGTTGACATTGGTGACGGAATGGGCGACACAAAAGCCATTGGCGGAGGCGAATAAATATGCGAATCAGGCGACTAACTTCGCCCATAACCAATTGGCAAACGCCGAGGTGATCGAGGCAATGGGGATGTTGCCGGTGCTGCGGGAGCGGTGGAAACAGAAACATGTACAGTACTTGGTGTTGCAGGCGGTGGCGAGCGATCGAGCAGGTTTGATTTCGGCGATTACCAAATTTGTGCGGGTGACGTCGCAGTCGTTGATTTTGGGGATCGGCGCGTGGTTGGTGTTGCGCAATCAGATTACACCGGGCGCGATGATCGTGGGGTCGATTCTGATGGGACGGGCGCTGGCACCGATCGATCAGCTGATCGCGAATTGGCGAGGGTTTGTGCAGGCACGGTTGTCCTATGAGCGATTGGGAGAGTTGTTGAAGGCTTTCCCCGCCCGCCCACCGCGTTTGTCACTGCCGGCCCCTAAAGGACATGTGAGCGTGGAGGGGGTGGTGGCTGTGCCACCGGGCAGCCAGACGGCTGTGGTGCGCGGGGTAACGATGGAGATCCCCCCAGGGACCGTGGTGGGGATCATCGGTCCGTCCGGCTCGGGAAAGTCTTCTTTGGCCCGCTTGCTGGTGGGGGTATGGGCGCCGGCTGCCGGCAAGGTTCGGTTGGATGGGGCGGACATCAGCCAGTGGGATAAGACGGAGCTAGGACCGTACGTGGGTTATTTGCCCCAAGATATCGAGTTGTTCGATGGAACGATCGCCGAGAATATTGCCCGCTTCGGCCCCCTCGATTCGGAGCGAATCGTCGAGGCGGCCCAGCGCGCAGGGGTGCACGAGTTGATTCTGCGGATGCCGCAGGGGTACGATACCCCTATCGGACCAGGGGGGATGGTGCTTTCGGGAGGACAGCGGCAGCGGATTGCATTGGCGCGGGCGTTATACGGAGATGTGCGGTTGATCGTTCTAGATGAGCCTAATTCAAATTTGGATGATGTGGGGGAGACGCTGTTGGTGCGAGCTTTGGCCGAGATGAAACGACAGGGGCGAACGGTGGTGGTGATTACCCATCGGACGAGCGTGCTGGCCGTGGTGGATCGGCTGGCGGTGATGCGCGATGGAATGCTCCACGCTTATGGCCCGCGCGATCAGGTTTTGGCGGCATTACAGCAGGCCGCATTGGCGGCGCAGGCGGCCGTAGCCCCTGCCCAACCTCCGACAACGGCGTCTGCGGCTGCTTCAGCAGCCCCCGCTGCCGCGCCTTCCCCAGCACCGCCTAATCCCCCTTCAGAAGCTCCTCCTCCCACGCCTCCTGCTCCCACGCCTCCTGCCGCCGCGCCCACAGCGCCGCTGGCGGCGAGAGTGAACGCTGAGAATAGGGCGGAGGGGGTGATGAAAGCGACGAGCGTTGCCCCACAGGGGGGGAGAGAGGGGATGGAGGGGGGAGAAAGTAAAGGGAAGAGGCCGGCGGAGGGGAGGGAGGAGGAACGAGGGGCGTCGAGAAAATCGCCTGCCGGGCCAATTTCTACAGCGAGAATGGAGATGGAGTTGGCGATGGGGGAGGGGAGGTGATGAACGGAGAGAGGCCTATGTCTTTGCCGGCAAGAGGGGATCGGCCGTTGGTTCTGGAGGCCGAGGCGCGAACGGTGGAGGTGGTGGCTCATGAGGTGCTGCCGAGCGAGGCCAATCGCTTTTTGCGGTGGGGGGGATTGATTTTGCTGATTTTCTTTGGGGGGTTTGTGGTGTGGGCGGTGACCGCACCGCTCGATTCGGGAGTGCCGGCGCCCGGGATAACCATTGTGGAGTCGAAGCGGAAGACGGTGTCGCATTTGACGGGGGGGATCGTGAAAGAGATTTTGGTTCAGGATATGCAGGAGGTGGTGGAGGGGCAGCCGTTGATTGTGTTGGATTCGACGATGACGTCGGCTCAGTATCAGAGCGCGTTGAAAGAGTACTACGCATTGCTGGCGACGCAGGCACGATTGGAGGCAGAGGGACGGGGGGCGAGCGCGGTCTCCTTTCGGCGGGAGCTGCTGGAGGCAGGCGATGAGGGGGAGGCGCGATTGCAGGTGGAGCGACAGCGGGCGCTGTTTCTTTCTCGCCGCCAGACGCTGGCTTCTGAGTTGAGATTGCTGGAGGAGATGGCGCGGACTTACGAGCAGGATGCAGCTGCAAAGTCTGCACAGTTGCGGTTATTGCAGGAGCAGTTGCGGGGGATGCGAGCGCTGGCGAGCGAGGGGTACGCACCACGCAACACCCAGCTTGAGTTGGAGCGCCAGACGCTCGATCTGGCGGCGCGGATCGAGACCGCTCAACGCCAGGCTCAGGATGCACGGCTGCGAGCACGCTTGCGTCAGGAGGAGTATCGCAAGGAGGTGGAGACCCAGCTGGCAGAGGTGACTAAACAGGTGGTGTTGCTGGAGGAGCGGTTGGCAGCGTTAAAGGCCGAGTTGGAGCGTACCGTGATCCGCTCCCCAGCAAGCGGTTTTGTGAACGCGCTGGCAGTGCATACCGTGGGAGGGGTGGTGCGACCAGGAGAGCCGTTGATGGAGATCGTGCCAAAGGATGAGCGGTTGGTGTTTGAGGTGCAGGTGGCACCGCAGTATATCGAGCGCGTTCGACCCGGGCAGGAGGCAGAGGTACAGTTGGCCAATTTCCATGATTTGTCGGGGATGGCTCTGGATGCGCGGGTGATCTCCGTGTCAGCCGATTTGGTCTTCGATCGCGCGGCCGCCGCTGCCGGTCAGCCGACGATGGCTCATTACTTAGCACGAGTGGAGTTGACCGAGAAGGGAATGGCTTTGCTGGGACCAAACCGGAAGTTGCAGCCGGGAATGCCGGCGACGGTGTTGATTAAGACAGGGGAGCGAACCTTTTTGGAGTATCTGATCAAGCCTATTTGGGAGCGATTGCATACCGCTGTGAAGGAGCCGTAATAAGGGAGGAGGAGATAGGGGAGCGAGGAGATGAGAGGGACAGAAGGGCCTAGAAGTTCGGTGGCGGAGGGGAGAGTAGGAGAGAGGCGATGAAACAGTTGAGGGAGAAGAGAGGGGAAGAGAAATCTGCAGGGGAGAAGAGAGACTGCAGCCCGAGGAGGCGGTGGAGAGAGGTGGGAGTGTTGGTGGCGACGATGGGGTGGGTAGGAGGAGCGTGGGGGCTCGATTTGGCGACCGCTTTTCGGTTGGCGGAGGCAAACGACCCTGGATTTGCAGCCAGCCAGCGGCGGGCGGAGGCCGATGCGGCAGCCGTGGAGGTGGCACGGGCGCGCTTGTTGCCGGCAGTTTCAGCGTCGGCATCGGTGGGACGGGCATGGACCAATACAGAGTATTTGAGCGGGTTAAACCGAGGGCGACAGATCGAAAATGAGTATGCGAGCCGTAATTGGGGGGTGGTGGCGCGTCAGCCCCTCTATCGGCCGAGCGAATGGGCGGGGTGGGAACGAAGCAAAGCGCAGGCGGAGGGAAGCCGCTTGTTGGTTAAGGCAGCACGGGTGCGGTTGCTGCAGCAGGTGGCCCGGGCCTACGCGCAGGCGTTGTCGGCCGACGCTCAGGTGGCGGTGGCGCGCCAGGATGTGGAGCGATTCAGCGCTTTACTGCGCCAGGCACAGCGAGCTTTGGCGGCAGGGGCCGCAACGCGAACCGATGTGGAGGAGGCACAGGCGCGATTGGATTTGGCGCGAGCAACGGTGGTAAACCAGGAGGGAAAGCGCGCCCAGGCGCTGGCAGCACTGGCGGCGCTGATCGGCGAGGAGGTTCAGGCAGAGCAATTGACGCCGTTGACGGCAATGGAGCCACTGGCGACAGAGGCCCTGTCTGTGCCCTTGGTTCAGTGGGTGCAGCGGGCGCAGAGCAGCCACCCCGAGGTGGCGGCATTGGTTCAGTTAGAGGAGGCGGCGCGAGAGATGGTGAAACAACAGCGCGCCCAACATTGGCCAGTGGTCGATCTGGTGGCGAGCCGGCGGTTGAGCCGCAACGATAGTGAGACGACGATCGGCCAGGAGTACTTGACAACGAGCGCAGTAGTTCAGCTCTCCGTGCCGCTTTACGCAGGGGGTGGAGTCGATGCCGCTGTGCGCTCCGCTTTGGCGGCTTTGGAGGAGGCGCAGTTGCGAACCGAGGGAAAACGACGCGAGCTGGCTCAGGCAGTGACCCAGGCGTATACCGCTTTGCAGTTCGGTTATACCCAGTGGCAGGCCTTGGCGCAGGCGGAGCGATCGGCAGAGCAGGCAGTGATCGGAACCGAAAAGGGAATCGCCGCGGGGACCCGTAATTCGGCAGATTTGTTGAACGCCCAACAGGAGTTGGCGCGGGTGCGCGCGGCGCGGGTCGATGCGTTTTACCAGACACTGACCGCCGCGATCGATTTGAGAGTGGCAGCCGAGGGGGGAGTGGAAGAGGTGTTGGAGGTTTTGCAAAGGAGTAACAGCCCATCTACGGCAAGAAGCCGTTAGAAGGGGTTGCGTTTGCAGGGAGGCGAGTTATAATAAAAGAACAAAAGGCGCGTAGCTCAGTTGGTTAGAGCACCACCTTGACATGGTGGGGGTCGTTGGTTCGAGTCCAATCGCGCCTACCAGGATTCGAGATGCGGCCCACCGGCCGCATTTTTTGTTTGGAGAGGAGATGGTCGCGATTTCGTTGCCCGATGGTTCGGTTCGCTATTTCGAAAAGAGCGTGACGGCCGCGGAGGTGGCCGCAGCCGTGGGGCCAGCGTTGGCAGAGGCCGCAGTGGCGGCGAGAGTCAATGGGCGATTGGTCGATCTGGCTACACCGATCGATGAGGATGCACAGGTGGAGATCGTGACCGAACGCGATCCCGCCGGATTGGAGGTAATCCGCCATTCGACCGCCCATTTGTTGGCCCATGCGGTGAAGCAGCTTTACCCGCAGGTGCAGGTGACCATCGGACCGGTGATCGAGAATGGGTTTTACTACGATTTTGCGTTTGATCGGCCTTTTACCCCCGAGGATCTGGAGCAAATCGAGGGACGAATGCGCGCGTTGGCAGCAGCGGCGTTGCCCGTGGTGCGCGAGGTTTGGCAACGAGAGGAAGCGGTCCGCTTTTTCCGAGAGGCAGGGGAGTTCTATAAGGCAGAGATCGTGGCGTCTATCCCCGAGGGAGAGACGATTTCGATTTATCGACAGGGAGATTTTGTCGATTTGTGCCGCGGTCCCCATGTGCCCCATACAGGGAAGTTGCGGGCATTTAAGTTAACAAAGGTGGCAGGGGCTTACTGGCGGGGAGACGCCCGCAACGAGCAGTTGCAGCGAATCTACGGGACCGCTTGGGCAAGCGATCAAGATCTACAGGCCTATCTGCAGCAGATGGCAGAGGCAGAACGACGCGACCACCGCCGAGTGGGCGTCCAGCTCGATCTATTTCATTTCGAGGAGGCTGCACCAGGTTCGGTTTTTTGGCATCCAAAAGGGTGGCGCTTGTTCCAGACGTTGATCAGCTATATGCGCAGCCGACAGGAGGCGGCTGGGTACGTGGAGATCAATACGCCCGATGTGATGGATCGCTCGTTGTGGGAGCGCTCCGGACATTGGGAGAATTACCGCGCCCATATGTTTACTACTCAGACAGAGGATTCGCGCACCTTCGCGTTAAAACCGATGAACTGCCCAGGGGCAGTGAGTTGGTTTAAGAGCGGCTTACATAGCTACCGAGATCTTCCTTTGCGGGTGGCAGAGTTCGGAAAAGTGCACCGCTATGAGCCGAGCGGCGCTTTGCACGGCCTTTTGCGGGTGCGCCATTTCACCCAGGATGATGCCCATATTTTCTGTACCCCCGAACAGATGACCGAGGAGTGCCGCGAGGTGGTGGAGCTGATTTTGGATATCTACCGCGAGTTCGGTTTCGATTCGGTGCGGGTACGGTTGGCAACACGACCCGATAACCGTATCGGAAGCGAGGAGGTGTGGGATCAGTTGGAGAGCGCCTTGGCAGAGGCGGTAAAGGGGTTGGGGCTGAGCTACGAGCTGCTGCCGGGAGAGGGGGCTTTCTACGGACCTAAATTGGAGTTTGTGCTGAAAGATGCAATCGGCCGCGAGTGGCAGTGCGGGACGCTGCAGGTGGATATGAATTTGCCCGAACGGTTCGATTTGGAGTATGTGGCGGAGGATAATAGCCGCCGCCGCCCAGTGCTTCTGCATCGGGCTTTGTTCGGCTCTTTAGAGCGCTTTATCGGAATTTTGCTGGAGCACTACGCGGGGGCTCTGCCAGTGTGGTTGGCACCGGTGAAAGCAGTGGTATTGCCGGTGAGCGAACGCCATGCCGCTTACGCCCGTAGCGTGCGCGATGCGTTGCGCAGCGCCAACATTTGGGCAGAGGATGATTTGCGAAACGAGAAAATTACCTATAAAATTCGCGAGCACAGCTTGCAGCGCATTCCCTATCTGTTGGTGGTGGGGGATCGCGAGGTGGCTAGAGAAGAGGTGTCGGTGCGAGCGCGCGGCGGGGTCGATTTGGGGCCGATGCCGCTCGCGGCATTTGTGGTCGGTGTCACCGAGGAGATGCACCGCCGATCGCCCGACGTGGGGAGTTTCGGTAAGAAGGAGTAGCGGTCATCGCAGCAGAAAAAACGGTTCGTATCAACGAGGAGATCGAGGCGCGCGAGGTGCGCTTGATCGGTGTGGACGGACAACAGATCGGTATCGTGCCGCTGCGCACCGCATTGGCGGCGGCAGAGGAGGCAGGGTTAGATCTGGTGGAGATCGCCCCAACGGCAACACCCCCAGTGTGCCGGATTATGGATTATGGAAAGTTCCGCTACCAGGAACAGAAGAAAGCACATGAGGCGCGCGCTAAGCAAAAGCAAATTCAGGTTAAAGAGATCAAGATCCGCCCGGCAACCGATGAGAACGATTATCAGGTGAAACTGCGCAGCTTGCGCCGCTTCTTGAGCGAAGGGGATAAGGCAAAGGTGACTTTGCGCTTCCGCGGACGTGAGCTTACCCACCAGGAGCTGGGGTTGCGACAGTTGGAGCGAATCCAGCAGGATTTGGCCGATATCGGGGTGGTGGAGCAAATGCCAAAGCTGGAGGGGCGACAGATGGTGATGGTGATCGCTCCAGCGAAAAAGAAGGTAAAATAAAGAGTTCTGTATAGAATCTGAAAGGGCCCAGAATAGGGGTAGCGTGTTTTTTTCTTTAAAAGGAGTTGACCGTGCCGAAGATGAAAACGAAGAAAGGGGCCGCGAAGCGCTTTAAGGTGCTGGGAAACGGCGCCATCAAGCGCTCGCAGGCAATGAAACGCCATATTCTGACTAAAAAGCGCCCAGATCGAAAGCGGCGGTTGCGTGGAATGGTCGAGCTTCATCCAAGCGACGTGCCACTGGTGCGGCGGATGTTGCCCTACGCTTGAGAGAGAGGAGGTGTCGGAATGCCACGAGTGAAACGAGGGGTCACCGCACGGGCACGCCATAAAAAGGTGTTGGCCCAGGCAAAGGGGTTCCGCGGACGACGGAAAAACGTCTACCGCGTTGCCAAGCAGGCGGTGATGAAGGCGCTGCAGTATGCTTACCGAGATCGGCGTCAGCGTAAACGCCAGTTCCGCGCGTTGTGGATCACGCGGATCAACGCGGCAGCCCGCGAGTTCGGTTTGACCTATAGCGAGTTGATGAACGGGTTGAAACGAGCAGCAGTGGAGGTGGATCGTAAGGTGCTGGCCGATTTGGCTGTGACCGACCGAGCAGCGTTCGGGGCGTTGGTGGAGAAAGCGCGCGCTTGCTTGTCGGGTTGAGGGAGGAGTGCGCTGGGGAAAAGGGGGAGAGCCGCTTTGAGCGCGAGGTGGTCTATGGAGTGCGAGCGATGGGTGGAGGAGGCCGCGCGCTTGTTCGCGAGCGCGCGGTCGCTTCCTGAAATCGAGGATCTGAAGGCGCGCTTTCTGGGACGCCATGGAGTGGTAACCGAAGCGCTGCGGGGATTGAGCGAGTTGCCACTTGAGGAGCGCCGCGCGCAGGGAGCGCGGATCAACGCCGCAAAACGTGAGATCGAAGAGCTGTTGCAGGGGGCCCGCCGACGGTTGCAAGAGGAGGCTTTGACAAAGGCTTTGGCAGCAGAGGTAGTGGATGTGACGTTGCCCGGGCGCCGCCGAGGAGGGGGAGCTGCGCATCCAGTGATGGAGACTATAGCACGGGTTGAGGCGATTTTCAGGGCGTTGGGATTTGAGGTGGCCGATGGCCCAGAGATCGAGGATGATTGGCATAATTTCACGGCACTCAATACACCGGCCGACCATCCAGCCCGATCGATGCACGATACGTTTTATGTGGCGGATTCCGAGGGAATGGTGTTGCGAACCCATACGAGCCCTGTGCAGATCCGCGCGATGCGCGCGCATGTGGCGGTAGGGGGAAACGAAACAGAGCTGCGAGTGGTGGCCCCAGGACGGGTCTACCGCGTCGATTCCGATGCGACCCATTCGCCGATGTTTCATCAAGTGGAGGGGTTGTGGGTGGGAAGAGAGGTGAGCTTCGCCCATCTCAAGGGAGTGGTGACTGCATTCCTGACGGCTTTTTTCGCAGGGGAGGAGGTAAGGGTTCGATTCCGACCTTCGTTTTTTCCGTTTACAGAGCCGTCGGCGGAGATCGATGTGCAGTTCACAGAGGGGGAGAGTGCAGGGCGTTGGTTGGAGGTGGCGGGATGCGGAATGGTCCACCCACAGGTGTTGGCGAACGGGGGATTCGATCCAGCGCGCGTGCGGGGGTTTGCATTCGGGTTCGGAGTGGATCGATTGGCAATGTTGCGCTACCGAGTGAGCGATCTGCGCCTTTTTTTTGAGAACGATGTGCGCTTTTTGACTCAGTTTGAATAAGCGGGCCGAAGAATGAGAGTCTTGTGGAGCTGGCTGACGGAGTGGGTGCCAGAGGTAGGAAGAGGGTTTTCGGCAAAGGAGATCGCCGAGCGACTGACAATGGCCGGTGTGGAAGTGGAGGAGGTGGAGGAGGCGGAGCCATTGTTTTCAGGGGTGGTGGTGGGGGAGGTGGTGCGAATAGAGCCCCACCCATGCTCAGAACGATTGCGAGTCTACGAGGTGACGAGCGGTGAGGGGAAACGAGTGAGGGTGGTGGGGGAGGGAGATAGGGTGGAGGTGGGATGGCGGGTGCCTTTGGCCCGCGTGGGGGCTCTTCTGCCGGATGGAACAGCAGTTCGGGAGCATGAGCGGGAGGGGGTGAGGTCAGAGGGGTTGCTTTGCTCCGCTTATATGTTGGGGGTCGGGGAGAGAGAGGAGGGGGTGATGCGGTTGCTGAAGGGGGAGGTGGGCGAAGCGGTGCACCGGTTGTTGGGGTTGGAGGATTGGGTGCTGGAGCTGAAATTGACGCCCAACCGCGCCGATTGTTTAAGCGTGCTGGGAGTGGCGCGAGAGGTGGCGGCTTTGTTGAGGGTGCCTTTGGTGGCCCCTTGGGGGGGGAGTGGAGATGGGAGAAGGCGGTTTTCGCCGACCATTCCTGAAGTGCCTGCTTGCGAGGAGGTGGCCGTTGGTCGGACGGTGCGATTGAGGGAGCCAACGGCTTGCCCCCGCTATTTGGGGCGGATGATCGAGGGGATCGCACCGCGCATGAGTACGCCGGCGTGGATGAGACGACGGTTGCAGGCAGCAGGGGTGCGCTTGGTCCATTTTGTGGTGGACGTGACCAACTATGTGATGTTGGAGTTGGGTCAGCCATTGCATGCGTTCGACGCAACGACATTGCGGGGCGATCTGCAGGTGCGGTGGGCAAAGACGGGGGAGTCACTGCGGTTATTGACAGGGGAGGAGGCACAGCTCGAGGAGAGAACTTTGGTGATCGCCGATGAGGAGGGGCCGGTGGCGATCGCAGGGGTGATGGGGGGAGCAGATAGCGGGGTGAGGGAGGAGACGAGCACCGTGTTTTTGGAGAGCGCCTTTTTCGCGCCAGAGGCAGTGGCAGGACGGGCACGCCGCTATGGACTCCATTCAGAGGCAGCTCACCGTTTCGAACGGGGGGTCGATCCCGAGGGATGCCAACGAGCATTGGAGCGGGCTACCGCGCTGATTGTGGCCCAGGCAGGGGGAAGGGCAAGCAGGGTGATTCAGGCAGAGGTAAAGGAGGCATTACCCCAACGAAAGGCGGTGGTGGCCGACGTCAAATGGATGGCGGCGTGCTTGGGAACAGAGGTGAGCGCAGAGGAGGGGGCGGAGCTTTTGGCGAGGGAGGGGTTCGAGGTTCAGGTGGAGGGGGAGCAATTGAGAGTAACCCCTCCGAGTTGGCGGTTCGATGTGACAATCGCTGAGGATTTGGTCGAGGAGGTGGCGCGATTGCGCGGGTACGATCGAGTGCCGGCGCAGTTGCCAGCGATTCGAGTTTCCCTTCGAGCGGAGCAACCGGAGGAGCGAAGCTACCAGGCAGTGCGAAGCGCGTTACGCCAACGAGGGTATCATGAAGGGGTGACCTTTGCATTTGTGTCTGAGGAGTGGGAGCGGGTTTGGTTGGGAAACCGAGCACCTGTACGGTTGGCTAATCCTATCGCGGCGCATTTGGCGGTGATGCGTTCCTCTTTGTTGCCCGGTTTGGCGGCGGCGATCGCGGAGAATGCGCGCCATCAGGTGCGGAGCGTACGGTTGTTCGAGATTGGACGCGTCTTTTGGGGGGCAGAGCCGATTACAGAGGTGCGAAGGGAGGAGTTGGCTGCAGCATTGGAGCGGTTACAGCCGTGGCGGGTGGCGGCGGGAGCGTGGGGAAGAGTGGAGGAGGAGGGGTGGGGTCCAGAGGGACAGCGAACGATCGATTTTTACGATGTGAAGGGGGATTTAGAGGCGCTGTTCACGCCTTTTCCTTTGGAGTTTACGCCGTTGTCTGACCATCCCTTTTTCCATCCAGGACGAGCGGCGATTGTCCGCTGGACAAAAGGGGAGGAGAGATCTATCGGGGTGATCGGGGAGTTGCATCCTCAGTGGGCGCGCGCTTTGGAGTTGAGCCCGCCACCGATTTTCTTCGAGGTTTCTTTGAGAGCAGCGTTGCGCCGGGAGCGACCTTTGTTTCGACCTTTCTCCCGCCAGCCTTCGGTGGAGCGCGATGTGGCAGTGGTGGTTCCTAAAGAGGTGGCAGCAGGGGAGTTAGTGGCAGAGGCGCGGAGAGCAGGGGGAACGTTGTTGGTGGGCGCGTGGGTGTTCGATTGTTACCAGGGGCGGGGGATTCCAGAGGGAATGAAGAGCGTGGCGCTGCGATTGCGCTGGCAGGGGGAGCGGTCGCTGACCGATGAGGAGGTAACAGCAGGGGTAGACCGCGTGGTCGCAGCGTTGGGTGAGTCCTTTGGTGCACGATTGCGAGGATAGACGATGGCAGCAGATTTGACTAAGGCAGAGTTGTGCGATGCCGTTCAGCGGGAGGTGGGGTGGACGCGCCACGAGGTGCGTTTGTTCGTGGACGCTTTTTTTGCGGTGATCCGCGAGCGTTTGGAGGGGGGAGAGATAGTAAAATTGTCGGGATTTGGGGTCTTTTCATTGCGCGATAAGGGGAGACGCCCGGGACGAAATCCGCGAACGGGAGAGGTGGTGCCGATCGAGCCTCGCCGCGTGGTGACTTTCCATGCCAGTCGAAAGTTGCGCGAGGCGGTGGCTGAGGCTTCTTCGGTAAAGAGCTCCGCAGGAGTGGCAGTGGAGGTGCCGTGAGGGGGCAATAGAGGGGAGGAGAACGACTTTGCCGGGGAGAAGGGAGAGGAGGCGAGATGAGCGGGAGGGGTTGCGATGGAAAAGAGACAGGAAGAGGCAATCGCGCACATAGAAAGGGAGTGGGAATGGAGACCTGTGCCAGCGAAACGCTATTTTACAGTGCAGGAGACGGCGGAGTTGGTGGGGGTTCCCGTGTTCGTGATCCGATCTTGGGAGGAGGAGTTCGCTCCTTTTTTTCGCCGCCGGGGGAGACACCGGCGTTTCTATTTGCGTCAGGAGGTGTTGGTATTGCGCCGGATTTGTCGCCTTTTTTTGGCGGAAGGGGCAGATGTGCCAGAGGTTCTGTTAAGGTTGGATGATGGGGCGAGGGTGGCTGCGGCTTCGCGAGTAGCGGTGGCGCGTTGGCGGACCGCTCTGCGAGAGCTTCAAGCGCTGCTCAACGGGGTGTGAGCGGCGGCGATGAGGAGGGGTCGTCGGAGGGCTCAGAGGGGGGAGAGAGGTCGCTTATTACTCGGTTGCGCCCTTCACGCTTGGCGCGGTAGAGGGCTTCGTCGGCGCGTTGAATGGCCGATTCAAAGCGAGCAGTGCGCTTTGTGGTTTGGTCGGAGGAGGGAGTGAGAGTTCGGTTAATCCCGGCTTGGGCGGGGTCTTGGTAAAGGGTGGCAACGCCGATGCTGACGGTGTAAGGGGGAAGGTTAGAGCTCGGTGCTTCGATTGCGAGGCGGATCCGTTCGGCGATGGCAAGAGCTTCCTCGGGAGTGGTGGCGGGGAGAATGACGATGAACTCTTCACCGCCATGGCGGCTGAGGGTATCGCTGGATCGCAGTTGCTGGTTGGTGCGCGCGACAAGGTCGCGTAGGACTCGGTCGCCAGTGGCATGACCGTAACGGTCGTTGATGCTTTTGAAGTAGTCGATGTCAAGGACCAGAAAGGAGATGGGTTCTCCGCTGCGCTCTTGCATAGCAATCTGCCGAACAGCTTCGGCAGCAAAGGCCCGACGGTTGAAGGCGCCAGTGAGGGGGTCTTGGAACGAGAGTCTTTCCAGGTCGGTGAGAACCTTTTGAATGGCGAAAAGGGCGAGCGAGAGGCCGAGAAACATATTGAGGAAGCTTTGCGCGAAGAGATAGAGGTTTTGGTGCGGTTGAGAGGAGAAGAGCGGTGTGTCGGGGGCATCCCAAGGGGTGGCAAGCGCTCGGAGCGTGAAGGCGAGCGCCGAGAGGGAGAGGGAGAGGAGAAGAAGTTTGGCGACGATGGAGGTCCGGTCGTTTTGCCAAACGACCCGCCAGTGAGCGATTTGAATGAGCGCAGCGGTGAGACTGATGGTGAGGACTCGCCAGCGGTAGTCGGGTTGAATAGCGGCAAAAAAAGCGATGACGGTGAGGTCGATCACAAGGAGAAGCCAGGGCCAGCGAGGAGTAGGTTGGGCAAAAAAGCGGGTCGTTCCCGTATAGAGAGAGGCTAGAGCGGCGAGGAGAAAACCGTTGCCGAAGAGGATGCTGGGGAGTTGGGGGAGGAGTGTCCCCCGCGTGGCAAAGCTGATGGTGGAGAGAAAAAAGAAGAGTTGGCCGAGAGTCCAACGGTCAAGGCCAGGGATGGGGCGCGATTGCCAGCGGGTGAGAAAAAAGAGAAAGGCGACAAAGAGAAGGTTCCAGAATGCACTCATGAGAATCGTCGCCCGCAGGTCGAAGATGGTGATGTTCATCGCGGGCAACGGAGGGGAGAGGGAAGAGCGCGCAGAAGACCGCGCGTGCTCTTCTTCCCGAAGAAGAGCACGCAGAGCTCTTCTTCAAGGCGAAAGGGAGAGATTGGCGGAGACGGAGGGATTCGAACCCTCGATACCGGTTTTATCGCGGTATACTCCCTTAGCAGGGGAGCGCCTTCGACCACTCGGCCACGTCTCCTGAAAGAGATGGATAGATTGTACCTCCTGAGGGTGGGAAGGTCAAGGAAGAGATATTTCAGCCGAGCATCGCGTTCCATTGCTGGGTGGCCCATTGCCAGGCAGCGCGATAGCTTTCGAGGGTGGGGGTTGAGTCGACTTGAAATTGGAGCTTGGGGGCTTCCCCCACGACCATGTTGGCGGTGACGTGGATGCCGATTGCGGTGTGGTCGCCCATTTTGGCCCAGCAAATCCCGGCAGGGAGTTGAACAGCTTCGCCCGGGGCGTAGTGTTTGGGCTTGCCTGTGATTTCCGCAAGAAGGTGATAGGCGGCTTGTTGCCCCGCTCCGAAGGCGACGTGGCCGCTTTTGGGAAGCGGAGTGCCCGCAGCGTCGCCGACAATGTAGATGCGCTCGTCGGCAACGCTGCGGAAAGAGGGGAGTTGCACCTCCGCATAGCGGTTGCCTAGCCCCGCCGCGCGGATGAGGTCGGAAGCGATCATCGGGGGAATGATGTTGGCTGCCGCGTAGGTGAGTTGCCCGGCGGGGCTTTCGACGGTGCGTCGATCGGGGTCGATGGTCAGCTTTTCTTGGTTGGGGTAGTACTCGATGAGACCGGCATAGCGCTGCGCAAAGGTGTCGAGGATGGGTTTGGCGATCGGCGGAGGGAGAGGGTTGGGGTTGGCGTCGAGAACGACGACCTTTCCTTTGATCCCACGCCGCTTAATGGCGGCGGCAAACATCGCTGCCCGCTCGTAGGGGGCGGGCGGACAGCGGTAGGGAGGTTTGGGGATGGTGATGAGGAATAGACCGCCGCCCGCGGCGAGAAAGGCTTGCCAGCGGGCTTTGAGAGCGGTATGCTCGAAGGGGCGAAACGCGACGGGGTAGTCGTGCAGCCGCTGGGCGAGCGTGGGGTAGGGAGACCAGTCGTAAGTAATCCCCGGGGAGAGGATGAGGTAGTCATAGGTGATGGCGCGACCATCGGCGAGAAGAAGGGCGCGTAGGTCCCGAGCGACGTGGAGAAGGGGAATTTGAAGATGGCGAACGCCAAGGCGTTCGAGACGATGGTAGCTTTTGCGGATTTTGCTGAGCGGAACTTCCCCGATAAGATAGGAGATGCTGAGGGGGCAGGAGAGAAAGGCAGGGTTGCTTTCAATGAGGGTGAGCGCTACTTGCCCGCTTTCAGCTAAAGCCCGGACCGCTCCAAGACCGCCCCATCCACCTCCTACGATGACGATATGGGGTTTGGCGTTGGTGGCACGGACCCAGGGAGCAGTTGAGGTTAGGGAGAGGAGAGCGGCGGTTTGGAGCCAACGACGACGGGTCCAGCAGCTCATGGGGGCCTCCGTGGATGGGTAATGATGATAGACTGATAAAAAAACGCCTTTTGACCATTTTTTACCATCATAAGGGGGGGATGTCAAGGTTGATAGGGCGAGGTGTCAAAGTCATCAGGAGCAGACGATGGAGAAAAAAGTGGATGTGGCGATTGTGGGGGCGGGGTCGGCAGGGCTGACGGCTTTGAAGGCGGTGCGGCAGGCAGGGTTGCGCGGGGTAGTGATCGATCGCGGTCCGTTGGGGACGACGTGCGCCCGGGTGGGATGTATGCCCTCAAAGTCGGCACTTTATGTGGCGGAGTTATGGCAGGCGGCACGCGCGGCTGCTGAGGTGGGTTTCCCTTCACCGGGACGAGAGGCGAGAGGGGATCAGGCGGCGGCGTGGGCGGCCGTGCGGGAAAAGCGCGATTTTTTTGCTGGACGAACGACAGAACGGGCGCGCCGGTTTGCAGGGGAGGATTTGATTTTAGGTACGGCTCGGTTGTCGGGACCGTCGCGCGTGACGGTACAGTTGGCGGAGGGGGAAACATTGGAGATAGCGGCAAAAGCGGTGGTGGCGGCGGTGGGGTCCCGCCCGGTGGTGCCGGCTTCGTTGTCCGGTTTGCCGCCTGAGCGGGTGCTGACAACCGATTCGCTCTTCGAGTTGGAGGCACTGCCGGAACGAATCGCAGTGGTAGGGTTGGGGGCAGTGGGGTTGGAGATGGGGTTGGCGTTGGCGCGGCTGGGAGTGAGAGTGGTGGGGGTGGAGGCGACGATGACGATCGGCGGCTTGCAGGATGAGGTGGTACGCGATCGAGCAGTGCAGCGATTGGGACGAGAGTTTGCATTGCGGTTGGGAGCGGAGGCGCAGTTTTCCATAAAGGAGGGTAAAATCTTGGTCCGCGTCGCGGCAGGGGAGGAGTATGAGGTCGATGCAGTTCTGGTGGCGGTGGGGCGCCGCAGCAACCTCGATCAGTTGGGGGTAACCGCCGTGGGGGTGACGCTCGATGGACGGGGAAATCCATTGGGAATCGATCCCGAGACTCTGCAGGTGGGAGACTTACCGCTTTTTGTGGCGGGAGATGCCCACGGATTGTGGCCGGTGTTGCATGAGGCGATCGCCGATGGCGCCACCGCCGGAGAGAACGCGGCGCAGTGGGCGAAGCTGGGAGTTTCCGCACTATTGACGCGACGACCGAAGTGGGTCCCGCTGCGAATTGTATTTACCAATCCCGACCTGGTGATGGTGGGAGAGCGGTTCAAGAGCCTTGATCCCGAAAGGGTAGTGGTGGGGAGCGCGAGTGGGGAGAACAATGGTCGTTCGCGGGTGGTGGGGGAGACAGAGGGAGTGATACGGGTCTACGCGGAGCGAGGAAGCGGCCGTTTGCTGGGGGCTGAGATGATGGCGCCCCATGGAGAGAGTATGGGGCACTTGTTGGCTTATGCGATAGGGCGCGGCGAGCAGGTTAAGGGGTTGTTGCAGATGCCGTTCTATCATCCGGTTTTTGAGGAGTTGCTGCAGAGCGCTTTGGAGGATGCCGCACGCCAAGGGCGGTGGTGAAGGGGGAAGAACTGCGGCGAGGGGAAGAGAGGGTGCAGGGAGCCTGCCACGAGGGTTGAGGGGAGGACGAGTTTTTTAAAAGAGGAGGATGACGATGGGTGAGATCAATTTCAAACGGGTGATTGCTGCGAAGTTGGAGGAGGCGGTGGAGCGGTTGAGTCAAGCGTTGGCGGCCGAAGGGTTTGGGGTATTGACGCGTATCGAGATGCATACGACGCTTCGCCAGAAGTTGGGGGAAGAGATCGAGCCGACGGTGATTTTGGGGGCGTGTAATCCTCAGTTTGCTTTAAAGGCTTATCGGGCGAATAGCGATGTGGCGAGTTTGTTGCCGTGTAACGCAGTGTTGCGCGAGGTGGCACCGGGAAGGGTCTCCGTAGAGGTGGCAAAACCGTCGGCAGTGCTCGGCCCCCTGGCTGCCGACGCCGCTGTGGCTGAGGTGGCGAAGATGGCCGAAGAGCGGTTGGCACGGGTAGTGGCGTCGATTGCCGATTGAAAAGGGAGAAGGGAATCACCCAGCAGGAGAGGAGGAAAGCTCGGCAATCAGATCGTGCGCGTCGCTGTCGATGACGAGAACGCGCGCCCAACTGCCGGGGGTGAGATGGGCGCCGTTTTCGATGAAGACGATCCCGTCGATTTCCGGAGCGTCGGCAGAGGAGCGTGCGAGAGCGCGGGGAGGGTCGACGGCGTCGACAAGGACGGTGATCTCCCGTCCAATCCAACGGGTGAGACGGGCGCGGGAGATCGCTTCTTGGGTTTCGAGAAGGCGAAAACGGCGTTCCTCACGAACCGCTTCAGGAAGCGGGTCGGGAAAGGTGTTCGCGACTGCCCCTTCGACAGGAGAATAGGCAAAGACACCGACGCGATCGAGTTGAGCTTCTTCAAGAAAATCGATGAGTTGATGGAAGTCCGCTTCTGTTTCCCCAGGAAAACCAACGATGAAGGTGGAACGAATCGTGAGGTCTGGGCAGATTTCACGCCAGCGGTGAATGCGTTCGAGAATTTTTTCAGCGGCCGCAGGGCGACGCATGCGTTGCAGGATGCGGGGGCTGGCGTGTTGCAGAGGGGTGTCGAGGTAGGGAAGGAGAAGCCCTTCGGCCATGAGTTCGACGAGTTGGTCAAGGTAGGGGTAGGGGTAGAGGTAGTGAAGGCGGACCCAAACGCCGAGTTGGCCGAGAAGACGAGCAAGTTGGGTGATGTGCTGTTTGATGGGGCGGCCGTGGAGAAAGATGGTGCGGGGAGTGAGGTCTGTGCCATAAGCGGCGGTGTCTTGCGCGACTAGAATGAGCTCTTTGACACCAGCCGCTACGAGCGCTTCGGCTTCCCGGAGGATTTCCGGGAGGGGACGGCTGCGCAGGGGACCGCGCAGTTGGGGAATGATGCAAAACGTACAGCGCTGGTTGCAGCCTTCGGCGATTTTGAGATAGGCATAGTGAGCCGGAGTGGTGCGCAGGCGCACCGAGGGAGGAGAGAGAGGGGGAGCGGGGGGTGGGAGATGAGTGCGAATCAGCGCCATGACTTCGTCGACGGCGTGGGGACCGGTAACGGCGAGGACGGAGGGGTGTGCGTTGAGGATGAGGTCGCGGCGTGCACCGAGACAGCCGGTGACGATGACCCGGCCGTTTTCGCGCAGCGCTTCACCGATCGCCGCAAGGGATTCGGCGATTGCCTCTTCGATAAAACCGCAGGTGTTGACGATGACGAGATCGGCGTCACGATAACGCCCCACCAGATGATAGCCGGCAGCGGTTAGAGCGGTGAGGAGATGCTCGGTGTCGACGGTGGCTTTAGGGCAACCGAGGCTGACTATTCCTACGGTGGGGGAAGAGGCGGAGGATCTCTTCCTTTTAGCCTTCGTCTTTGGAGGAGGGGGTACCGATGAGGGTAAACCAGCCACGGGTTTGCTGCTCGATTTGCGCATTCCATCGCCGCCAGAGGTTTTGAGTTTCAGTCAGATAGGTTTCGAGCATGGTGCGCATCGCGGCAGGCTGTAGCGTGAGAAACTGGGCAAGGAGTTCGGGGGTGACCGCCGCTTGATCGCCATAAAGCGCCCGCATCCGCTCTTGGAATTGGTTTTGGAGGTCGATGAATGTCTTGAGACTCGTCTCGAGGTATTGACCAAATAGAGTGCGCGAGGCGTGACCATAGAAGCGAATGATTTGGGCGAGCATCTCCGTGGAGAAGAGAGGGGCACCCCCGATCTCTTCTTCGAGCAGGATTTGAAGAAAAACGGTGCGGGTGATATCAGCGTGCGATTTGGCGTCGATCACCCGCACCGCTTCATTTCTGAGCACCATCTCTTTGATGTCGGAGAGGGTGATGTACGTACTGGTAGCGGTGTCGTAAAGACGACGGTTGGGGTATTTTTTGATAAGTCGTTCAGCAGCTTTCATGGGGAAGAGCGGAAGGGCATAAACCCCTCATTATATTCCGCTTGAGCGATTCAGCACATGTGAAGACCACCGTTGACGTTCAGTGTCGCTCCCGTGATATAACCGGCCTGATCACTCGCGAGAAATACGACACAGGCGGCAACCTCTTCCGGTGCGGCGAGCCGCTTCATGGGAATGGTGTCGATGATCGCCTGGCGAATGTCTTCGCGAATCGCCATGACCATCTCGGTGGCGACATAGCCAGGGGCGATGGCGTTGACCGTGACCCCTTTGCTGGCCATTTCGAGGGCAAGCGCTTTGGTAAAGCCAAGAATTCCGGCTTTGGCCGCCGAGTAATTGGTTTGCCCTGCTTGTCCTTTGACGCCATTTACCGAGGAGATATTGATGATTCGCCCCCAGCCGCGCTCTGCCATTTTCGGGGCGATATGGCGAGTGACGTTGAACATGCTGTCGAGATTGACGCGCAAGACCGCGTCCCATTGACTCTTTTCCATTTTGTGGAAAAACTTGTCGCGAGTGATGCCCGCGTTGTTGACGAGAATGTCCACCGGGCCCACTTTGGCTTCGATCTCCGCAGCCATCGCTCGGCATTGTTCAAAGTCGGCGACGTCGGCTTCGACAGCGAGAAAATCAAAACCGGCATCTTTTTGTTCGTTCAGCCATGCCTCTTTTTGCGGAAAGGCGGGGAGACAGTTGGCAATAACCCGATGCCCTTGTTGGGCGAGGGCTCGACAGATCGCCGTGCCGATCCCACCCATTGCTCCGGTAACGAGCGCTACGCGTTGCGTCATCTCTCACTCCCAGTTGTTTGCGTTGCAAATAGGGTTTGCCAGAAGGCAGGGATAATTATATCAGGTGAGTACTGCAGCGCAAAAAGAAAGGAGCATTTAAAAAATGTCAATCGTGCCTCCGCAACACCCTCCGGCGCGCCGTCGATGACCCGTTGCGTTAGGTTAGAGGCCAAGCCGGTTCGCGTACATAGCGCCCGGGCGCGGGCTCCAGAGGGGGATAGGCAGGATTGCTCAGCGGGTCGCGAGCAGGGCACTCTTCTCCCCGATATGAGTTGAGCCAGGAGATCCAGTCCCACCACCAGCTTCCCGGGTGCTCGGT
Organism: Hydrogenophilus sp.; assembly: GCA_026416515.1. Classification (GTDB taxonomy): domain Bacteria; phylum Pseudomonadota; class Gammaproteobacteria; order Burkholderiales; family Rhodocyclaceae; genus Hydrogenophilus. The sequence goes on from JAOAEZ010000011.1 coordinate 21,159, forward strand.
GGCTGCGGCTAGCCAGCGATCAGGTTCGTCGGGGAGATGGGGATTGGTCCAGTAGCTGCGGCGGTTTTTTTGCGCGGGATTGATCGCCCCCGCAATGTGACCGCTGGCGGTGAGGACGAACCGACACTCGCCACCAAGGAGGGACCGCGAGTAGTAGGCACCTCGCCAGGGGACAATATGATCTTCGCGCGCTGCGAGAATATAGGCGGGGGCAGTGATGCGAGCGAGGTTGATTTTTTGACCCAGCATCGTCAGCCGTTCCGGAAGACGGAGTTCATTTTCGAGGTACATGTGACGTAAGTAGTAGACAAGAAAGGGACCCGGAAGGTTGGTGCTGTCGCTGTTCCAGAAGAGTAGGTCGAACGGCTTAGGGGATTCCCCTTTGAGGTAGTGGTGAACCACATATTGCCAGATGAGGTCGTTGGCGCGTAGGAGCGAGAAGGTTTGGTGCAGTTCTGCGCCAAGGAGAAGACCACCACGGCCGATCGTCGCTTCGCGGGTCGCTACCAGCGCTTCGTCGACGAGACAGCCCAGTTCCCCGCTTTCCGTGAAGTCTAGCAGAGTGGTCATGAGGGTGAGGCTTGCAACCGGCGGGTCTCCACGAGCGGCTGCTACCGCAAGGGCCGACGCGAGGATCGTTCCGCCGATGCAAAAACCGACTACGTTTGGGTCGGGAACCCCGGTGATGTTCCGGACGATTTCAAGCGCTGTGAGAGGACCGAGTTGTAGATAGTCGTCCCACCCAAAGTGGGCTTCCGCCGATTTCGGGTTTTTCCATGAGATCAAGAAGACGGTGTGGCCTTGTTCGACCGCGAAGCGAATGAAGGAGCTGTCGGGTTGTAGGTCCATGATGTAGTATTTATTGATGCAGGGGGGAACAATGAGGAGAGGACGGCGGGCTACCGTGGAAGTAAGGGGAGTGTATTGAATTAACTCCATGAGGGGATTGCGAAAAATCACCGCGCCAGGGGTAGTCGCCAGATTTTCTCCAACACGAAAGGCGCTTTCTTCAGTTTGACGAATACGGCCGAGGGCGAGGTCGGCGAGAAGGTTGGCAAGGCCCTTTTCGATGCTTTGCCCCTGCGAGGCGAGCGCCGCAGCGAGAAATTCGGGGTTGGTGGCGGCGAAATTGCTGGGGGCTGCGGCGTCTAACCATTGCCGGAGGAAGAAGAGGGCGCGGCATTTGGTTTTGCCGTCCGGATAGAAGAGACTTTCGACGGCTTCGGTAAGGGCGCGGGTTAGGAGAACATAGCTTTGACGGAGAAAATCGTGGATGGGGCTTTCTCGCCACGCCGGATCGTTGAAGCGGCGGTCGCGTTCGAGAGAGGGATCGACCGGCGTGCGATCGTTCTTTAGGAAACGCTCCCAAAGTTGGGAGAGATCGGCAAGACAGCGGTTTTGCCACCGTTGCCAGGCTTCTTGGTCTTTTGAGAGGCGGGTGAGGAGGGCGCTGACTTCAGGAGGGGGAGGAAGAAAGGGTAACATAGGGGTCATTTTTCGCTCCGGGGGGAAAAGGCTCCAGTGATGGCGACGAGGGTGGCAAAGCGCCCGGTGTAGGGGCCATCGCGCCTGTGAGAATACCATAGGGGTTCGTGGTAGGTGCAGTGGGGGGTTGTGAGAATTTCGGTAGCTCCGGCGCTTTTGAGATGGGAGAGGGCGACGAGGGCAAGGTTGAGGTGGAATTTCCCAGTGGATTTGGGGGTAACGGCGTCGGTCGGTAAGGGAAGGCGAGAGGAGAGAGCGGCAATGACTTCGGGACCAACTTCGTAGCAACGACCACAGATGGAGGGACCGATCCAGGCGATGAAAGGAGATTCCATGCGGGCCGCGGCGTGTTGCAGGATGCCGCTGGCAATCCCCCGCCAGCCAGCGTGGACAACAGCGACCCGCGTGCCGTCGAGGCGGGCGAGAACGACGGGAAGACAGTCGGCGGTGAGAAGGGCAAGCCAACGGTCGCGATGGACGGTAAGCGCCCCGTCGGCAGTCGGGGCGTTCGAGGAGGGAGAGGGGGGGGTATAGGTGTCGGCGTCAAGGAGAGAATTTCCATGAATCTGATTGAGCCATAGAGGTTCAGCGCCCAGCAACTCGTGGAGATAGCGGCGATTGGCGGCGACCGCAGCGGGGTCATCTCCGACGTGCAGGGCTAGATTGCCGGCTGCATAAGGACCCGTGCTCGCGCCGCGTCGCCGCGTCGTGACGAGAATCGAAACTCCGTAAGGGTTGAGCGCGCTAAACGAGAGCAGTTCGAGGGGCTGGGGACGAGAGGAAGGGGGGACGCTACGATCCATCGGTGGCTAGAGGGCGAAGTTGGGCGAGAAGGTTCATCAGGTCTTGAGGAAGGGGCGTGGTGAAGGAGAGAGGCTGGTGGGTTAAAGGGTGAGGAAATGCAAGGGTTGCGGCATGCAGCGCTTGCCGCGGAAAACCCCAGGCACGACTGCGACGGTCGCCATAGAGGGGATCGCCGATGAGGGGGTGACCGAGGTAAGCCATGTGTACGCGAATTTGATGGGTGCGACCGGTCGCCAGGGTACAGCGGATCAGAGTGGCGTGTCCGCCGAAATGTTCCAGCGGAGAGATGTGGGTGACCGCCTCTTTGCCGTCAGAGACAACCGCCATCCGTACCCGATCGCGAGGGTGACGACCGATCGGCCGGTCGACAGTGGTGGCGGATACCCTACCAACCGCAACGGCAAGGTAGGTACGCTCGATTTCCCGAGCCGCGAGCAGCGCCACCAGCCGCGTGTGAGCTGCTTCGCTTTTGGCCACTATCATCAGCCCGCTGGTCTCTTTGTCGAGACGATGAATAATCCCCGCACGGGGAAGTCGAGAGAAGAGGGGATGGTAAGCGAGGAGTTTGTTCAGGAGGGTCCCCGCGGGATTGCCCGCACCCGGGTGGACAACCCAGCCGGCCGGTTTGTCGATGACGAGAAGATGGTCGTCTTCATAAACGATCGGGAGAATGTCCGGTTCTGGTCGATCTTCAACGGCAGCTTCCTCTTCGACCGTGACGTCGATGGTTGCCCCGGCGCGGAGAAGGGTCTTAGGGGTATATACGACCCGACCGTCGATGCGGACTGCCCCGCGTTCGATCAGACGTTGCCAGGCGGATCGGGAACGCAGCGGGGCTATGCCGGCTAGCCAACGGTCGAGCCGCTCCCGATCGGCGGTCGGCGGAACACACCAGCGATAGGTGCGATTCGATCTATAATCTTCGGCAGCAGCGGGTAACGGTTGGGGATCGCGATCGATGAAACGATGGATCATTGTCGGGGCAACGGTGTGGGCGGCAGGGTGCAGTCTATTGGCCGAAAAAGGCGATGAAACGCGCTCGTGGAGCGCTCAAAAGTTGTATAGCGAGGCACGGGCGGCTTTGGAAGAGGGAGCCTACGCGCGCGCCGCAGAATTGCTGGAGAAGTTGGAGGCGCGTTTTCCTTTCGGACGCTTTGCCCAACAGGCACAGATGGAGTTGGCCTATTCTCATTACAAGCAGGGAGAGTCTGAACTGGCATTGGCTGCGGTGGAACGCTTTATTCGGTTATACCCGGATCATCCACATCTCGATTATATGTATTACCTGCGCGGCTTGATTTTTTTCAATGAGGAGCGGGGGCTTCTCGCAGCGTTGGGAAACCAAGATCTGAGCGAGCGAGATCCTAAGGGAGCACGCGATGCGCTGGCAGCTTTTATGGAGTTGCTGCGCCGGTTCCCCGAGAGCCCTTACGCCGAGGATGCCGCGGCGCGCGCTTTGTACCTCCGCCATGCGTTGGCTCGCCATGAGCTCCATGTGGCCCGCTATTACCTAAAACGGGGCGCTTTTGTGGCGGCCGCTAACCGGGCTAAAAGGGTTCTCCAGGAGTTCGACGATACCCCCGCGGTCGAAGGGGCACTGCACGTGCTCGCCGAGGCATACCGAAATTTGGGTTTGAGCGACCTTCAGGCCGATGTCGAACGCGTTCTTCAGCAGAACTTCCCCGCCCAAGCGAAACGCGAGGAGCGAAAAAGGGCTTGGTGGCAGTTCTGGTAGTCTGGCGCGCCCGGGAGGATTCGAACCCCCGACCCCCTGGTTCGTAGCCAGGTACTCTATCCAACTGAGCTACGGGCGCTGACCAGTCCGTGGAGGCCGAAATTCTATCGCGTTTTCGACATATGTCAAGGGGGAATGGTTTCGAGGAAAAGGGGCTGTTATAATCTGCGTTCATGCCATTTTATGCCATCGGCCTTAACCATCACGCAGCACCTGTAGGAGTGCGCGAGCGGCTCGCCGTTGCCGAAACCGAACTGGTGCCTTTGTTGCGAAAGATCGTCGCTGCAGGGGTCGGTGTGCGGGAGGCAGCCGTGCTGTCTACCTGCAACCGGACCGAATGTTATGTCACCGCTGCGGACGCTGAGAGGGCGTGGGAGTGGGTGTGTGCAGTGCGTGGCGTCGATCCCTCCGGGGTTAAGGAGTATCGATTTGTGTTGAGCGATCTCCAGGCTGTCCGCCATGTGTTTCGAGTGGCGGCAGGACTCGATTCAATGGTGCTGGGGGAGACGCAGATCATCGGCCAATTTAAGGGGGCCTTGAAGGCAGCACAAGAGGCGGGGACAGCCGGAAAACATGTCCAGCAGGTGATGCAGCAGGCGTTGGCGGTGACCAAAGAGGTGCGCAGCACGACAGCGATCGGCGCTAATGTGGTGTCGATGGCTGCGGCAGCAGTCCGTTTGTCCGAGCGAGTGTTTGGAGCGGTTTCCGAGCAGGCGGTGCTGTTCGTGGGGGCGGGGGAGATGGTCGAGACGTGTGTAACCCACTTTGCAGCCCATAAACCGCGGCGATTGGCGATTGTGAACCGGACGCTGGGAAGGGCCGAACGGCTGGCAGAGCGATTCGGGGGAGCGGCCTATCCGTTAGAACATCTGCCGGAGTTATTGCCGCAGTTCGATACGATCGTGGCGAGTACCGCTAGCCCTTTGCCTTTGATCGGCTTAGGGATGGTGGAACGGGCGTTGAAGGTGCGTCGCCATCGCCCGTTGGTGATGGTGGATTTGGCTGTGCCCCGCGATATCGAGCCGGAGGTGGGAGGATTGGCAGACGTTTTTCTGTATACCGTGGACGATTTGGCCGAGGTGGTGCGCGAGGGACGCGAGCGGCGCGCTCAGGCTGTGGCTGAGGCGGAGGCGATTATCGAGGCGCGGTTGTCCGATTTCGCAGCATGGATAGCAAGCCAGGAGTCGGTGCCGTTGATTCGCCGCCTGCGAAGCCATGTGGAAGCGATGGCCACCGCAGAGCGCGATCGAGCATTGGCGCGAGTGCGCTCGGGCATGGATCCCGAGAGGGTTATCGAGATGTTGGTGCGCTCGTTAACGAATAAATGGCTGCATGCACCGACCATTTTTTTGCGCGATGGCCCAGAAGAGGGGAGAAGAACCGTGGCTCCATGGTTGCCTGTTTTGATGGGGCTCGGGGAGATGGACGAGACAAATGGAGATCGACGCGAGACTTTTTGAGCGGTTACAGGCGATGGCCGATGAATTGGCGGAGATCGACCGCGCATTGGCCGATGCCGCTGTGGCTGCCGATCCAGAACAGCTGAGACGGTTGATGACCCGGCGCTCCGAGCTGGAGGAGGTGGTTTCGACATGGGAGCGGTGGCAAGAGTTAAAGCGAGAGCTCACCGCAGTGGAGTCATTGGTAGGGAGCACCGACCCCGAGTTGAGAGCGCTGGCGATTGAGGAACGGGGGCGGTTGTCCGAGGAGATGACGGTTTGTTCGGAGAGGTTGCTGAGCGCATTGGTACCGCAAGATCCGCTCGATGCCCGCGCGGTTTACCTCGAGGTTCGGGCAGGAACGGGGGGAGAGGAGGCAGCACTGTTTGCCGCCGACCTGTTCCGGATGTATGCGCGCTACGCCGAGCGGTGTGGATGGGAGGTGGAGATATTGTCGATGAGCGAATCGGAGCGGGGGGGATATAAGGAGATTATCGCTCATGTGGTGGGTAAGGGGGTTTACGGACGCTTGAAGTTCGAGTCGGGAGGACACCGCGTCCAAAGGGTTCCAATCACAGAGAGCCAGGGACGCATTCATACTTCAGCGTGCACGGTGGCCGTTTTGCCCGAGGAAGAGGAGGAGGCCGTAGCGGCGATCGATCCGCGCGAGATTCGAATCGATGTTTTCCGCGCTTCCGGCGCAGGCGGACAACATGTGAACCGAACCGAGTCAGCGGTGCGGATTACCCATTTGCCGACAGGAATCGTGGTGGAGTGTCAAGAGGATCGTTCCCAGCACCGCAACAAGGCTAAAGCGCTGGCAGTATTGGCCGCACGGCTGGCGGAGCGACGGCGGGCTGAACAACAGGCAGCAACCGCAGCGGTCCGACGACAGTTGGTGGGAAGCGGGGATCGTTCCGACCGGATTCGAACGTATAATTTTCCGCAGGGCCGGGTGACCGATCATCGAATCGATCTCACTCTGTACCAGCTGGACGAAATTTTGGATGGGAATCTAGATTTGTTGATTCAGCCATTGCAGCGGGTAGCGCGCGCAGAGGCATTAGCAGAATATGAGAGGGGTTCGGGGCTATGAACGCTGAGGAAATCGATCGGGGGGCGTTCCGACGGTCAGCAGAGGCTTTGCCGCTGCCTACGGTGGGAGAGGCATTGCGGTGGGCGCGGCGGTGGATTTCAGGGACCGAGGCGCGGTTGCTGTTGGCGTACGCTGCACGCCAGCGCGTTTCTGTATTGATTGCGTTCCCCGAACGGGCGCTCCCAGCCCAGGTGTGGGGCGTGTTCCGAGAGTTGGTCGAACGCCGAGCGATGGGGGAGCCCATCGCTTACTTGGTGGGGGAGCGCGAGTTCTACGGGCGGCGCTTTTGGGTCGACCGCTCGGTACTGATTCCCCGGCCCGAGACCGAAACGCTGGTAGACCTGGCGTTGGCCATCGCCGATCAGCGCGCCGGGGAACCCCTTCGCATTTTAGAGCTGGGAGTGGGGAGCGGTTGCGTGGCGATTACGCTCGCGCTGGAGCTGCCGTCCGCGCAGGTGGTGGGGGTAGATGTGAGCAAAGAGGCCTTGCAGACGGCTTTTAGGAACGCCCGCCGGTGGGGGGTGAATATCTCTTTGTTGGAGAGCGATTGGTTCTCCGCATTGGAGGGGGAGACGTTCGATCTTATCGTAGCTAACCCTCCCTATATCGCCAGCGGCGATCCTCACTTGAACAAAGGGGATGTGACTTTCGAGCCCCGAGTGGCTCTGGTGGGCGGGGAGGATGGCCTGGCGGCGCTGCGCCAGGTTATTGCAGAGGCACCACCGCATTTGGAGCCAGGAGGATGGTTGCTGGTCGAGCATGGATGGGAGCAGGGGCGGGCAGTGCGGGGTTTCCTGCTCGATGCTGGGTTTCTTTCCGTACAGAGCTGGCAAGACCTCTCTGCGACCGAGCGAGTCAGCGGGGGCCAAAAGCGAGCGGGGTGATATTTTTTTGAGGTCATCGGGAGGTAGAGAATGCGACAAGAGGTGCTTGAGAAGATCCGTGCCCAAGTGAGCTCTCATCCTGTGGTCCTGTATATGAAAGGGACCCCCCAATTTCCCATGTGCGGTTTTTCGGCGGCAGTGGTGGAGATTTTGGCGCGCTGCGGGGTAAAAGAGTTTCTGGCTGTGAATGTTCTGGAAGATGAGGAGATCCGCCAGGGGATTAAAGAGTATGCCAATTGGCCAACAATCCCCCAGCTTTATATCAACGGCGAATTCGTAGGGGGGTGCGATATCAGCCGGGAGTTATACGCTTCCGGTGAGTTGCAAAAGTTGCTGCAGCAGGCGGGAGCGGTGACCTCATAGGGGGTGAGCTTGCATTGGCCCAATCTGCTGACGTGGATGCGGGTGGCCGCCATCCCGATAATGGTGGTCGTGTTCTATTTGCCGTCCGAGTGGGTCTCCCCTACGGCTGCTAATGTAACCGCAACAACGGTTTTTGTCGCCGCGAGTTTAACCGATTGGCTGGACGGTTACCTGGCTCGGCGCTTGGGGATGCAGTCTAAGTTCGGCGCTTTTCTCGATCCGGTGGCCGATAAATTGATGGTGGCTGCGGCGCTGGTGGTGTTGGTGGATCTCGACCGAGCGCCGGCGATAGCGGCGTTGGTGATTATCGGTAGAGAGATCGCCGTTTCAGCATTGCGCGAATGGATGGCACTCCTGGGTTCCGCACCACGAGTGGCGGTCGCTTTTGTCGGAAAGGTAAAAACAACCGCTCAAATGGTGGCGATTCCCTTTTTGCTTTTTTCTGCGCCGATCGGACCTTTCGAAACTTTGGTGTGGGGGAAGTGGCTGTTGTGGGGGGCGGCAGTGTTAACGGTGGCGTCAATGGTCCATTATCTCATCGCGGCGTGGCCGAGCTTGCGAAAAGAACAATAAAGATGCTATAATTAAAGGTTCCTTGCCTTACCCCGTCCCGCCGGGGAAGGCTGTGGCGACGATCGATACACATCCAAAAGGAGCGGCAATGCGGCATTATGAAATTGTATTTTTGGTCCATCCCGATCAGTCTGAAAATGTGCCAGCGATGGTGGAGCGCTACCGGCGGTTGATTACCAGCCGGGGGGGAAAGATCTACCGTTTGGAGGATTGGGGGCGAAAGCAGTTGGCCTACCAGATCCAGAAGATGCATAAGGCGCATTATGTGTTGATGAATATCGAGTGCGATCAGGAAACCCTCAACGAGCTGGAGACGGCATTTCGTTTCAACGACGCCATCCTGCGCCACTTGACGATCCGAATGGCCGGACCCGTGACCGAGCCTTCGCCTATGATGAAAGGGGAAAAGGCCCGTTCATTGCTCGATCCTGCTTCGACAGCGGAGGCAGCGATCAGGGTAGAGGAGGGAGTGGCCCCAGCGGAGGCGGTCGCGCAGGAAGATGAGTGATGAGGGCGTTAATTATACGGAGCTGTCTTTTGAGGTGGTGGAGCGCGAGCCGCTGCGGTTTACACCGGCGAAGGTGCCTGTTTTGCGGGGGATCGGTCGCCATGCCTCCTCGCAATGGGAGAACGGGGAAAAACGGTCCGTGGCGTTCCGTTTCCGTTGGGTGGCGGTGGGAATGACGGCAGAGAGGCTTTCCCATTTGCCGCTCGGCGCCCAGGCGATCGGGATAGGGTTCTGGGCTGCCCGAAAACTGGAAGGGATGGTTTGGGAGTTGCACCTATCGCGCGTCGAGATTGTGGCTAAGGAGGGAATGAAAGAATGAGCATGGCTAAGAACAATCGCAATACACGGCGGCGAAAGATGTGCCCTTTCGCCGCCGAGGGGGTCGAAACAATCGATTACAAGGATATAGAGACTTTAAAAGAGTATCTGACAGAGGTCGGAAAGATCATGCCTGCCCGCATTACGGGGGTTTCGTCACGCTTTCAGCGGCAGTTGGCGTTGGCGATCAAACGAGCCCGTTTTTTGGCGTTGCTTCCGTACACCGACCAGCATAAGTAGAAAAGGGGGCGGCGATGCAAGTGATTTTGATGGAAAAGGTCCCTAATCTCGGCGACTTGGGAGATGTGGTAACCGTCAAGGATGGCTATGCTCGCAACTACCTTATCCCGCAGGGAAAAGCGAAGAGGGCAACATCGGAGAATATCGCTGAGTTTGAGCGCCGGCGAGCGGAGTTAGAGCGGGTGGCCGCAGAACGGTTGGCTGCAGCGGAGCAGTTGGCTGCCCAGATCGAGGGAATCACCGTTCAAATTGTGCGAAAGGCGGGAATGGATGGCCGCCTCTTCGGGTCGGTAACCGCTGTGGATGTGGCCGAAGAGTTGGGCCGGATGGGCTTTGCGGTGAGCAAGTCGCAGATTCAGATGCCGGGAGGGCCAATCAAAAGTGTGGGGGAGGTCTCTTTGACCGTGACCCTCCATCCAGATGTGCGACCGACTATTCGTGTCTCCGTTTTGGGTGAATAAAAAAGGTCTCTGAGGACAAAAAGGGCAGCGCGGGCTGCCTTTTTTGTTGGGGAAGGGAGGGTGGTGTGGCTGAGTCGCCGTTGAGGGTGCCGCCCCATTCGTTGGAGGCCGAGCAGTCGTTGCTCGGGGGGTTATTGCTCGATAACGAGGCATGGGAGCGAGTGGCCGATGTGGTGGCGCCCGACGATTTTTACCGCGATGAGCATCAGCGAATCTTTCGCCATTTGGTCCAGTTGATCGCCGATGGCAGACCGGCGGATATCGTGACCGTCTTTGAATCGCTGGCCCGGAGCGGAGAGGCCGAGCGAGTGGGCGGGATGGCTTACTTGGCCGAGCTGGCTAACCAGACGCCGTCAGCAGCAAATGCGCGCCGCTATGCGGAGATCGTTCGCGAGAAGGCGATCTTGCGACGCCTCATCGCGATCGCCGATGAGATCGCTTCCAGCGCCCTTGCACCAGGAGGGCGCGATGCTAAAACTATTCTCGATGAGGCAGAAGCGAAGATTTTCGAGATCGCTGAGGTCAGGGCGAGAGGTCGGGGCTCATTTCAGTCACTGGGGGCGATTTTAAAACAGGTGGTGGATCGAGTTCAGGAGCTCTCTGACCGTGCCCATGCGACTGAGGTGACGGGGATTGCGACCGGTTACCTCGATCTGGACGATCGTACCGCTGGCCTTCAGCCGAGCGATCTGATCATTATTGCCGGTCGACCGGCGATGGGAAAGACCACATTTGCGTTGAATATCGCCGAGTATGTCGGAGTAGTATCCCGCTTGCCTGTGGCGATCTTTTCGATGGAGATGCCCGCCGCCCAGATCGCCATGCGGTTTTTGGCATCGGTGGGGCGAATCGAGCTGCAGCGTCTGCGGCGCGGTAAATTGACCGACGATGATTGGTCCCGCTTGTCGACGGCGGTGGGAAAGCTGTACGATGCGCCGATCTTTATCGATGAAACCCCGGCACTTAACCCGATCGATCTGCGCGCCCGCTGTCGGCGGTTGGCTCGCCAGCACGGCGGCCGCTTGGGGCTTATCGTGATCGACTATCTGCAGTTGATGAATGGGGTGCGTGAAACCGATAACCGCGCTAACGAACTTTCGGAAATTTCCCGAGCGGTCAAAAGCTTGGCAAAAGAGCTCAATGTGCCGGTGATCGCTTTGTCCCAGCTCAACCGTAGCCTCGAGCAGCGACCCAACAAACGCCCCGTAATGTCCGATCTGCGCGAGTCTGGTGCTATCGAACAGGATGCCGATTTGATCATGTTTATCTACCGCGACGAAGTGTATCATCCCGATACCCAGGAAAAGGGGGTAGCCGAGATCATCATCGCTAAGCATCGCAATGGTCCAACCGGAACATTCCGCTTGGCATTCCTCGGCGAATATACGCGCTTTGAGAACTACGCCCCACCAGGGAGCCTGTGAGTGAGCTGCTTGACAGGGAAAATAGTTTGAGGCATAATAACCCCCCTCGCGGAGGGGTACCCAAGCGGTCAACGGGAGCAGACTGTAAATCTGCCGGCATTCGCCTTCGTAGGTTCGAATCCTACCCCCTCCAAGATAGATGGAAAAGTTTGCGGGTCGAGCGGGTGTAGCTCAATGGTAGAGCAGAAGCCTTCCAAGCTTAAGACGGGGGTTCGATTCCCCTCACCCGCTCCAAAGACAGAACGAAGGAGCCCATGTAGCTCAGTGGTAGAGCACTCCCTTGGTAAGGGAGAGGTCACGTGTTCGATCCACGTCATGGGCACCACAAAACAACACAGAAGGGGGCTGTTCGATGGCGAAAGCGAAGTTTGAGCGCACGAAGCCGCACGTGAATGTAGGGACGATTGGTCATGTGGATCATGGGAAGACGACGCTGACGGCGGCGATTACGCACGTGCTGGCGAAGCGCTATGGTGGGGAGGCGAAGCGGTACGATGAGATTGATGCGGCGCCGGAGGAGAAGGCGAGGGGGATTACGATTAATACGGCGCATGTGGAGTATGAGAC
>JAOAEZ010000012.1 GCA_026416515.1 Hydrogenophilus sp.
CGTCAAGGTCACGCTGCACTTCGGTTCGTATCACGAGGTCGATTCGAACGAGAACGCGTTCAAGATGGCCGGTTCGATTGCGTTCAAGGAAGGCATGCGTCAGGCGCAGCCGGTGCTGCTCGAGCCGATCATGGCCGTCGAAGTCGAGACCCCCGAAGAAAAGATGGGCGACGTGATGGGCGATCTGTCGTCACGGCGCGGCGTGATCCAGGGCATGGAAGACCTGGCGGGCGGCGGCAAGGCGATCAGGGCCGAGGTGCCGCTGGCCGAGATGTTCGGTTACTCGACCACGCTGCGTTCGCTGACGCAGGGCCGCGCCACTTACACGATGGAATTCAAGCACTACGCCGAGGCGCCGAAGAACGTCGCCGAGGCCGTGATCTCGGCAAAGGCGAAGTAACCCCGACGCAGGACCAACAACCGTTCTTTAGTCAGAGGAAGAAATGGCCAAAGGCAAATTTGAGCGGACGAAGCCGCACGTGAATGTAGGGACGATTGGGCACGTGGATCATGGCAAGACCACGTTGACGGCGGCGATCACGACGGTGTTGTCGGCCAAGTATGGTGGGGAGGCCAAGAAGTACGACGACATTGACAATGCGCCGGAGGAAAAAGCGCGGGGCATCACGATCAACACGGCGCACGTCGAGTACGAGACGGCCAAGCGGCACTATGCGCACGTGGACTGTCCGGGGCATGCGGATTATGTGAAGAACATGATCACGGGTGCGGCGCAGATGGATGGGGCGATTTTGGTGGTATCGGCGGCGGATGGGCCGATGCCGCAGACGCGGGAGCATATTTTGTTGGCGCGGCAGGTGGGGGTGCCCTACATTGTGGTGTTTTTGAACAAGTGCGATATGGTGGATGATCCCGAGCTGTTAGAGTTGGTGGAGATGGAGGTTCGGGAGCTTTTGTCGAAGTATGATTTTCCTGGGGATGATGTGCCGATTATTAGGGGTTCGGCGCTGAAGGCGATGGAGGGGGATAGTGGGGAGTTGGGGGAGCAGGCGATTTTGAGGCTAGCGGAGGCGTTGGACAGTTATATTCCGACGCCGCAGCGGGATATTGACAAGCCGTTTTTGATGCCGATTGAGGATGTGTTTTCGATTTCTGGGCGAGGGACGGTGGTGACGGGGCGGATTGAGCGTGGGACGGTGAAGGTTGGGGATGAGGTGGAGATTGTGGGTTTGCGTCCGACGCAGAAGACGACGGTGACTGGGGTGGAGATGTTTCGGAAGTTATTGGATCAGGGGCAGGCTGGGGATAATGTTGGGGTGTTGTTGCGTGGGACGAAGCGGGAGGAGGTGGAGCGGGGTCAGGTGTTGGCGAAGCCTGGGACGATTACGCCGCACACGCATTTTGAGTGCGAGGTGTATGTGCTGACGAAGGAGGAGGGGGGTCGGCATACGCCGTTTTTTACGAACTATCGGCCGCAGTTTTATTTTCGGACGACGGATGTGACGGGTGCGGTGCAGTTGCCGGAGGGGGTGGAGATGGTGATGCCTGGGGACAATGTGCGGCTGACGGTGAAGTTGATTGCGCCGATTGCGATGGAGGAGGGGTTGCGGTTTGCGATTCGCGAGGGCGGCAAAACCGTCGGCGCCGGAGTGGTGACCAAGATTATCGAGTAAACGGCGCGCTGTGCTACGATAACACCCTCGCCGCAAGGGCGAGGGTATTTTGTTCTTTGGAGAAATACGATGAAGATTCAAAAGATTCGCATTAGGTTAAAGGCCTACGATTACCGTTTGATCGATCTTTCCGCGGCGCAGATCGTCGATGCGGTCAAACGAACAGGGGCGGTGGTGCGTGGGCCGGTGCCATTGCCCACCAGAATCGAGCGCTTTAATGTGCTGCGCTCCCCCCATGTGAATAAAAAGTCGATGGATCAGTTTGAGATTCGCACCCATATGCGACTGCTCGATATCGTCGACCCGAGCGATAAGACCGTCGATTCGCTCTCGAAGTTGGATCTGCCGGCAGGGGTCGATGTAGACATCAAGTTGATTTGATCAAAAATTTCTGATAACATCGCGAGTTCTGTTTCAACCTCCGGTCAATCGAAACCGGGTAAGGAGAGAAGAAAATGGCGATGGGCCTTGTGGCGCGCAAGGTCGGGATGACGCGCATTTTTGCCGACGATGGGAGCAGTATTCCGGTGACCGTCTTGTCGGCTGCCGGTAATCGGGTGGTCCAGGTCAAGACGCCAGAGCGCGACGGGTACGCGGCGGTGCAGGTGGGTTTCGGTACTCGCCGCTTGAGCCGGGTGACTAAACCGTTGCGAGGACACTTTGCAAAGGCGGGGGTGGAGCCCGCCGCTGTGTTGCGGGAATTTCGCGTGACGGTTGAGGAGCTGGGGCGGTACCAGCCCGGCGACACGCTGGGGGTAAACTTGTTTCAGGTCGGACAGAAGGTTGATGTGACCGGGCGATCGATCGGCAAGGGATTCGCCGGGGTGATCAAGCGTCACAACTTTAGTTCTAACCGGGCGTCGCATGGTAATTCCATTACGACTAACGCACCGGGTTCGATCGGTTCAGCTCAGGACCCGGGGCGGGTTTTCCCGGGTAAGAGAATGGCCGGCCATCTGGGCAACGAGCGGGTGACGATCCAGAATTTGGAGGTGGTGCGGATCGATGAGGAACGGCAGCTTTTGTGGGTCAAGGGCTCCGTTCCGGGAGCACCCGGGTGTGCGGTGATGGTTCGTCCGGCGGTGAAGGCGCGGCGCTGAGAGGGGGAACAATGGAACTGAAACGACTCGATGCGAATGGGACAGTGATCGGCTCTTTTGAGGCGCCCGACCCGCTCTTTGCGCGCGAATTCAATGAGGCGCTGGTCCATCAGGTGGTGGTCGCTTATATGGCGAACGCCCGGAGGGGGACGCGGGCGCAGAAGAGCCGCGCGCAGGTGAAACATTCGACCCGCAAGCCGTGGCGGCAGAAGGGGACCGGTCGGGCACGCGCCGGAATGACGTCAAGTCCGCTCTGGCGAAAGGGGGGGAAGGTCTTCCCGAGCACGCCCGAGGAGAATTTTTCCCAGAAGGTGAACCGGAAAATGTACCGGGCCGCAATGGCGGCGATTTTGTCGGAGTTGGTGCGGCAGGAGCGACTGGCGGTGATCGATCCACTCGAGATTCCTGCACCGAAGACTAAGTGGGTGGTGGAGAAGCTTAAGGCGCTAGGGGTGACCAACGAGCGCGTGTTGTTGGTAGATGAGGCGCTGAGCGAGAACCTTGTGCTCGGCAGCCGCAATTTGCCGAATGTGGAGGCGGTGGCGGCGCATCAGGTCGATCCCGTTTCGTTGATTTACGCCGATCGGGTATTGGTGACTCCCCAGGCGATTGCGAAGTTTCAGGAGATGTGGCAATGAGCGCGTTACGGGAGCGGCATTTTCAGGTGCTGGTGGCACCGGTGATCTCAGAGAAGGCGACGATGGTGGGGGAGCGGGATAATACGGTGGTTTTTCGAGTCTCTCCCGATTCGACCAAGCCGGAGATTAAGGCGGCAGTGGAGGAGATCTTTAAGGTGCGCGTCAAGTCGGTCAACGTCGTGACCCAGAAGGGTAAATTCAAGCGCTTCGGACGAGTGGTGGGCCGCCGCAGCGATGTACGCAAAGCGTACGTTACGTTAGAGCCAGGAGAAGTGCTCGATCTGTTCCAGGGCGGAGGAGCGTGAGATGCCAGTGGTTAAAGTGAAACCGACCTCTCCGGGGCGGCGCCATGTGGTGAAGGTGGTTCATCCTCATTTGTGGAAGGGGAAGCCTTACGCGCCGCTGGTAGAGGCACAGAAGCAGAGAGCCGGACGCAACCATGCTGGAAGGATTACTACTCGCCATAAAGGGGGTGGGCATAAGCGGCACTATCGGTTGATCGATTTTCGGCGCAATAAAGATGGGGTGCCGGCTAAGGTGGAGCGAATTGAGTATGATCCCAACCGCACCGCTCATATCGCGCTGATCTGCTATGCTGACGGGGAGCGGCGCTATATTCTGGCGCCCAAAGGCCTCGAGGTGGGACAAGTGGTGGAGAGCGGGCCGCATGCCCCAATTAAAGTGGGGAACGCGCTGCCTCTTCGTTCTATCCCGATCGGTTCGGTCATCCACAATGTGGAGCTGCAGCCTGGAAAGGGGGGACAGCTGGCGAGAGCAGCGGGGACGTCGGCGATGCTGGTCGGGCGGGATGGAGGCCATGCGTTGATCCGCCTCCGCTCCGGCGAGGTGCGAAAGGTGCCGGTCGAGTGTCGAGCGACAATCGGCGAGGTTTCCAACAGCGAGCATAACTTGGAGAAGCTCGGAAAGGCGGGTGCAGCGCGTTGGCGCGGGATTCGACCGACCGTGCGCGGTGTGGCGATGAACCCGATCGACCATCCCCATGGCGGCGGCGAGGGGCGCACCGGGACAGGCGGACCTCCGGTCAGCCCGTGGGGTTGGCAGACCAAAGGGTATCGGACACGGCGAAATAAGCGCACCGATAGCATGATCGTCCAAAGCCGACATAAGCGGTAAGGGGTAGACGATGGGACGTTCTGTAAAAAAGGGGCCTTTTGTGGATGCCCATTTGATGAAGAAGGTGGAGGCAGCGCGTGCGGCTAACGATAAGCGGCCGATCAAGACGTGGTCGCGCCGCTCGACGATCGTTCCGGAGTTTATCGGCTTGACTTTCGCCGTCCACAACGGTCGCCAGCATGTGCCTATCTTTGTGACCGAGGCGATGGTAGGGCATAAGCTCGGCGAGTTCGCGCCGACGCGCACCTTTAAAGGGCATGCCGCGGGTAAGAAAGCGAAGCGGTAAGGAGGGTGATAGATGAAAATGACACGAGCGGTAGCGCGCCGTGTGCGCGTGTCGCCCCAAAAGGCGCGCTTGGTGGCCGATTTGATCCGCGGGAAGAGTGTCGCTGAGGCGCTCAATATCCTCTCTTTTTTGCCGAAGAAGGGGGCGAAGATTATTCGAAAGACGCTGTTGTCGGCGATCGCTAACGCAGAGCATAACGATGGCGCCGATATCGATGCGCTGAAGGTGAGAATGATTATGGTCGATAAGGGAACGGTGTTGAAGCGCTACCGGGCCCGCGCAAAAGGGCGAGGGACGCGGATCTTGAAGCCAACCGCCCATATCACCATTGCGGTTGGGGAGTAAGGAGTAGAGTATGGGACAGAAGATTCATCCGACAGGGTTCCGGTTGGCGGTGACGCGCGATTGGGCGTCGCGCTGGTACGCCCCCAGCAAGAGCTATGCGCAGATATTGCTTTCCGATATCGAACTACGCCGCTATTTGAAGGAGCGGTTGAAGCACGCGGCAGTGAGCCGAATCGTGATCGAGCGACCGGCAAAGGCGGCGAAGGTGACGATCTACTCCGCTCGGCCAGGGGTGGTGATCGGCAAAAAGGGGGAGGAGATCGAGAATCTCCGCAAAGAGGTGGCCGAGCGGTTAGGAGAGGGGATTGCGACGCAGGTGGCGATTGAGGAGATCCGTAAGCCGGAGCTGGATGCTCAGTTGGTAGCTGAGTCGATCGCCAACCAGTTGGAGAAGCGGATCCAGTTTCGACGAGCGATGAAGCGAGCAATGCAGGCGGCGATGCGGTTGGGGGCAAGGGGGGTAAAGATCATGACTTCGGGGCGGTTGAACGGCGCCGAGATCGCTCGCGCCGAGTGGTATCGAGAGGGAAGAGTGCCGCTGCATACTTTGCGAGCAGAGATCGACTACGGTTTTGCGGAGGCGATTACCACCTACGGGGTGATCGGGGTAAAGGTTTGGATCTATAAGGGCGACGTGCTAAACCGTAACCAGGCGCCTACCGCCGCGTTGACCGATGAGAGTCGAAAGGTGGCCCGCCGCAGCGAACGGGAGACGGTACGTCGCGCGCGCGTAACCCGCAGCAGCGCAGGAGCAAGCCATGCTACAGCCGAAGCGAACTAAGTATCGAAAGGCGCATAAGGGTCGGAACCGCGGCTTGGCGACCCGCGGAGTGGAGGTGGCCTTCGGCGAGTTTGGATTGAAGGCAACGGGACGAGGGCGCCTTACCGCTCGCCAGATCGAGGCGGCGCGGCGAGCGATTACCCGCCATGTGAAGCGGGGGGGGCGTTTGTGGATCCGCGTCTTCCCCGATAAGCCGGTGAGCAAGAAACCGGCGGAGGTGCGAATGGGAAGCGGAAAGGGAAATCCGGAGTTTTGGGTGTGTGAGATCCAGCCGGGGAAGGTTCTCTATGAGATCGCTGGGGTGAGCGAGGAGCTGGCGCGGGAGGCATTCGCGCTGGCGGCGGCGAAGTTGCCCTTTTCCACGATTTTTGTAACCCGCCGTTTGGGGAGTTCGTAGATGAAAGCGTCGGAGTTGCGTGCTAAGAGCGTGGAGGAGTTGAAAGCGGAGCTGTTGGCGTTGCGTAAGGCGCAGTTTTCGCTGCGCGTGCAGCAGACGACAAATCAGCTGAGCAATACCGCAGTGATACGAGCGACACGGCGCGATATCGCGCGGGTGAAAACGGTGCTGGCCGAGAAGGGAGTGCGGGTATGAGCGAGGAACAAACGGTAAAAAAGAATCGGCGGCGATTACAGGGGCGAGTGATCTCTACTGCACGACAGAAGACGGTAACGGTATTGGTGGAGCGACGAGTGCCCCATCCTTTGTACGGTAAAATCGTGACGCGCTCCCGTAAGTTCCATGCCCATTGCGAAGATCCCAATGTGGCGCTCAACGATGTGGTGGAGATCGAGGAGAGCCGGCCAATTTCGAAGACTAAACATTGGGTGGTGACGCGGGTGGTAACAAAGGCGACGGTCGTCTAGCGCTATCTCTTGCTAAAGAAATAACAGGTTGGTATAATCCCACGTTCGCGTTTCACCCCGCCGATGGCGGGTTTCGCTTTTGCAGTCCAATACTGTCCGCGGAGGCGGGATAAGTTGGAGATTTCCGATGATCCAGATGCAAACGATACTTGAGGTTGCCGACAACAGCGGGGCGCGAAAGGTGATGTGCATCAAGGTGCTGGGGGGGTCGAAACGGCGCTATGCGAATATCGGCGATGTGATTAAGGTGTCGGTGAAGGATGCCGCACCGCGGGGGCGGGTCAAAAAGGGCGATGTCTATAACGCGGTGGTGGTGCGGACCGCGAAAGGGGTGCGTCGCCCCGATGGCTCGTTGGTGAAGTTCGACGAAAATGCTGCGGTGCTGCTCAACAATAAGTTGGAGCCGATCGGGACCCGCATCTTTGGACCGGTGACGCGCGAGTTGCGGACCGAGCGGTTTATGAAGATCGTTTCGTTGGCACCAGAGGTGATTTGAGGAAAGAGCGATGAAGCGGATTAAAAAGGGCGATGAGGTGATTGTGATCGCCGGTAAGGATAAGGGGCGGCGGGGGGTTGTATTGCGCCGGGTCGATGAGGAGCGGGTGGTGGTGGCGGGAATCAATGTGGTGAAAAAGCACGTTCGCCCGAATCCTTATAGAAATGAGCCGGGCGGAATCAAAACAAAAGAGATGCCGATCCATATTTCTAACGTAATGTTGTTTAACCCTAAGACCCAGCGAGGGGATCGGGTGGGGTTTAAGGTGCTTGAGGATGGTCGTAAGGTGCGCTACTTTAAGAGCACCGGTGAATTGGTGGATGCATGAGGAAGAGAGCGATGGCGCGGTTGTTGAAGAAGTATCGAGAAGAGGTGGTTCCGGCGCTGATGCAGCGGTTCGGCTACCGGTCGGTGATGGAGGTGCCTCGCATTGTGAAGATTACGCTCAATATGGGGGTGGGGGAAGCGGTGAGCGATAAGAAGGTGCTCGAGAATGCCGTCGCCGATTTGACGAAGATCGCCGGCCAGAAGGCGGTGATCACCCGCGCGCGTAAGTCGATCGCCGGTTTCAAGATCCGCCAGGGGTATCCAATCGGCTGCAAGGTGACGTTACGCGGGGTGCGCGCGTATGAGTTTCTCGATCGGTTGATCAATGTGGCATTGCCGCGCGTGCGCGATTTTCGAGGGGTTGGCGGCAAGGGATTCGATGGGCGCGGCAATTTCAGTTTAGGGGTGCGGGAGCAGATCATCTTTCCTGAGATCGAGTACGATAAGGTCGATGCGATTCGTGGGTTGGATATTACGATCACCACGACCGCTCGGAACGACGAGGAGGCGCGAGCGCTGCTCGCTGCTTTTAACTTCCCCTTCCGGATGTGAGGTGGCGAGAATGGCCAAGAAGTCGATCATCAACCGCGAGAAGAAACGCCAGAGGATGGTGGCGAAGTACGCGAAGAAACGCGCCGAATTGCTGGCGAAGATAAAGGATCAGAGTCTCTCTCCCGAGGAGCGAATGGCGGCGCGTTTGAAGCTCCAACAGCTGCCGCGCAATTCGTCACCGGTTCGGCTGCGGAACCGCTGTGCCTTGACAGGGCGTCCGCGGGGAACGTTTCGTAAGTTCGGGTTGTGCCGCAATCAGTTGCGGGCTCTGATCTTCCAGGGCGAGGTGCCCGGTGTGATCAAGGCGAGTTGGTAGGGAGCTGCACGATGTCGATGACCGATCCGATCGCCGATATGTTGAGCCGCATCCGCAACGCCCAGGCGGTGGGAAAGCCGAGCGTCTCCTTGCCCCATTCAAAGATTAAGGAGGCGATCGCCCGCGTACTGTTCGAAGAGGGCTATTTGAACGGATACCAGGTTTCCGCCGAGGGGGCTAAAAAGAGCTTGATTTTGGAGTTGAAGTATTACCGAGGGAGGCCGGTGATCGAGCGAATCGAACGGGTCTCACGCCCCGGACGGCGCGTCTACCGCGGCGTCGATGAGTTGCCGCGCGTGTTGAACGGGTTGGGGGTGGCGGTGGTTTCTACCCCGAAAGGGGTGATGAGCGATAGGTCGGCGCGTCGGGCGCGGGTGGGGGGCGAGGTGCTTTGTATCGTCGCGTGAGAAGGAGTGGCGGAGATGTCTCGAGTGGCCAGACAGCCGATTTCGGTTCCCAAAGGGGTAGAGGTGACGATCAACGGGCAGCTCGTGAAGGTGAAAGGGCCGCTGGGAGCGCTCGAGTGGTCGTGCCACCCGGCGGTGAAGGTGGTCCAAGAGGGTGGGCAGGTACGGGTGGAGTTTGACCGCAGCGACCGGAACGCAGGTAAGTTCGCGGGGACTACCCGAGCGCTCATCGCCAATATGGTGAAGGGGGTGTCGGAGGGGTTTGAGCGGCGGTTGCAGCTGGTGGGGGTGGGCTACCGCGCCCAGGCGCAGGGGAACCAGCTTCATCTGTCGTTGGGGTTTTCCCATCCGGTGATCCATACGTTGGCGGCTGGGGTGAAGGTGGAGACCCCTTCCCAGACGGAGATCGTGTTGAAGGGGGTCGATAAGCAGCGGGTGGGTCAGGAGGCGGCGCGGATCCGCGCTTACCGCCCGCCAGAACCCTACAAAGGGAAGGGGATCCGCTACGCCGACGAGGTCGTGGTTCTCAAGGAAACGAAGAAGAAGTAGAGTGAGGATGCGATGAATAAACGGTTGGCACGCTTGCGCCGCGCCCGTAGAACGCGGGCTAAGATCGCGCAGTTGCGGAAGATCCGCCTGTGTGTCTTTCGTTCTAATAAACATATCTACGCGCAGATCACTACCCCGGATGGATCGAGGGTGTTGTGCGCGGCGTCGTCCCTTTCTCCCGACGTCCGCGAGGTGGTGAAAAACGGCGGTAATAAAGAGGCGGCGGCGGTGGTGGGACGGGCAATCGCTGAGAGAGCGTTGGCATTGGGGATCCGAGAGGTGGCATTCGACCGCTCGGGGTACCTCTACCACGGCCGAGTGAAGGCGCTGGCGGAGGCAGCACGGGCGGCAGGGCTGCAGTTTTGAGCGGCAAGAGGGTGAGAGAGATTATGGTGAAGAAAGAACGGGTGCGCGAGATCGAGCCGAGCCAGGATAATCTAATCGAGAAGTTGGTGTCGGTAAACCGGGTGAGTAAGACGGTGAAAGGGGGGCGGATTTTGAGTTTCGCGGCGCTGACGGTGGTCGGCGACGGCGATGGTCGCGTTGCCGTAGGGAAAGGGAAGGCACGCGAGGTGCCTGTGGCAGTGCAGAAGGCAGTAGCCCGCGCCCGCCGCGATTTGGTGAAGATTCCGCTGCGAAACGGAACCGTGTGTCATGAGGTGGTCGGCAAACACGGCGCTACTTCGGTGTTGATCAAGCCGGCTCCGCCGGGGACGGGGATCATCGCCGGTGGGGCGATGCGCTTGCTCTTCGAGGCGATGGGGGTGAGCGACGTGATTTGCAAAACGCTGGGATCGCGCAACCCTTACAACGTACTGCGCGCCGCGATGAAGGGGTTGATGGCAATGCAGACCCCAGCGGAGATCGCCGCGAAGCGCGGTAAATCGGTGGAGGCGATTTTGGAGTGAGGATGGGAGTATGTGCGAGCGGATTCGTGTGACCTTGGTGCGGTCGTTGATCGGAACGCCTAAGGATCATCGGGCGACCGTCCGAGGCCTTGGGTTGCGGCGCCGGGAACAGACGGTGGAGGTGCCCGCTACGCCGGCGGTGCGGGGGATGATCCGCAAGGTTTCTTACCTCTTGAAGGTGGAAGGAGCGGTGCGATGCGACTGAATCAGCTCCGCCCCAGCGCGGGGTCAAAGAAGGCACGTAAACGCGTGGGCCGAGGGATCGGTTCGGGATTGGGGAAAACGTGCGGCCGCGGTCATAAGGGGCAGAAGGCGAGAGCGGGCGGATTTCATAAGGTCGGTTTTGAGGGAGGGCAGATGCCCTTGCAACGCCGCTTGCCGAAGCGCGGCTTTACGTCGCCGAAGAAGGGGCTCGTGCACGAGGTCCGCCTCTCCGATCTCGATCGGTTGCCTGTCGATGAGGTCGATCTGCTGGTGCTAAAACAGGCAGGCGTGGTTCCGGCGTCGGCGATCGCCGCGAAGGTGATTTTGGCGGGGGAGATCCGCCGGCGAGTGGTGGTGCGCGGCTTGGGAGTTACCCGAGGGGCGCGCGCGGCGATCGAGGCGGCGGGGGGTTCGGTGATCAGCGAGGAGTAGGTGAGCGTGCGAATGGCGCCTTCCTTCCAGCCCCAAATCGGAAAGTTCGCGGATCTGAAGCGGCGGTTGTGGTTCGTGCTCGGGGCGTTGGTGGTTTTTCGGATCGGGGCGCATATCCCAGTCCCGGGGATCGACCCGGTTCAGCTGGCGCAGCTTTTTGAACGGCAACAGGGGGGAATCTTGGGGGTGCTTAACCTCTTTTCGGGGGGAGCCCTGGGACGCTTTACCATCTTCGCGTTGGGGGTGATGCCCTATATTTCGGCGTCGATCGTGATGCAGTTGATGACTTACGCTTTCCCGACCTTCGAGCAGTTGCGCAAGGAGGGAGAGGCGGGCCGCCGCAAGATTATGCAGTATACCCGCTACGGAACAGTGGTGTTGGCTTTTGTCCAGGCGTTGGGAATCGCAATCGCGCTGGAGGGGCAGCCGGGGTTGGTTTTGGAGCCGGGCTTTTTGTTCCGACTCACTACGGTGGTGAGCCTGGTGACGGGGACGATGTTTTTGATGTGGCTGGGAGAGCAGATTACAGAGCGGGGAATCGGCAACGGAATTTCGTTGCTGATCTTCGCAGGGATCGTCGCGGGTTTGCCGCAGGCGCTTGGGGGTACCTTTGAGTTGGTGAGTAACGGATCGCTCCATCCTTTGGCAGCGCTCTTTATTTTGACGTTGGTGGTGGCGGTGACCGCGTTCGTGGTGTTTGTCGAGAAGGCGCTGCGGAAGATCCCAATCACTTACGCCAAACGCCAGGTGGGAAACCGGGTCTACGGAGGACAGAGTACCCATCTGCCGTTAAAGTTGAATATGGCCGGCGTGATCCCGCCGATCTTCGCGTCGTCGATTATCCTTTTCCCGGCAACGGCGGCTCAGTGGTTCGGCAGCGGGGGCGAGGGATTGACTTTCCTGCGGGAAGTAGGGGCAGCATTGTCGCCAGGACAGCCGCTTTATATCCTTTTGTACGCGGCGGCGATCATCTTTTTCGCTTTTTTCTATACGGCGTTGGTTTTCAACGCGCGCGAGACGGCAGAGAATTTGAAGAAGAGCGGTGCCTATGTGCCGGGGATCCGACCGGGAGAGCAGACTGCGCTCTATCTCGATCGCGTGATGACGCGCTTGACGTTGGCAGGGGCGTTGTACGTGACGCTGGTGTGCTTGATCCCCGAGTTCCTGATCTTGGAGTGGAATGTACCATTCTATTTCGGGGGGACCTCATTGTTGATTATCGTAGTGGTAACGATGGAGTTGATGAACCAAGTGCAGTCACACATCATTTCGCACCAGTATGAGAGTTTGTTGAAGCGCGCCAACCTGCGCACAGGACGCGCGAGGGGGTAGAATGGCGAAGGAGGATGTAATCGAGATGCAGGGGGAGGTACTGGAGGCGCTTCCCAATACTACGTTCCGCGTCCGCTTGGAGAATGGCCATCAGATCTTGGGCTATATCTCCGGAAAGATGCGGATGAACTATATCCGAATTTTGCCCGGTGATCGGGTGACGGTGCAGCTCACTCCTTACGACCTGACGCGCGGGCGAATCGTGTTTCGGAGTAAGTGATACCCGCTGCGCACAGGGATCGAGAGAGCAGAGAGAGCAGAGGAGAGGAACGATGCGTGTTCAGCCGTCGGTAAAACGAATTTGCCGCAATTGTCGAATCGTCCGCCGCCATGGGGTGGTGCGGGTGATCTGCAAAGAGGCACGCCATAAACAGCGACAGGGTTGATCGGCGGGCTGTTTGTGGATAAAATTTCGGTTTTTTCTTGGGATGAAGGAAGATGGCGCGAATTGCGGGGGTAAACGTTCCCAACCATAAGCATGCGGAGATCGCGTTGACCCATATCTATGGGATCGGCCGCGCCCGAGCGCGGCAGATCTGCGATGCGGCGGGAGTGTCGCGGCAGGCGAAGATCAAAGATTTGACCGAGGAGCAGATCGATCGCTTGCGCGAAGAGGTGGCGAAATATAAGGTGGAGGGCGATTTGCGCCGCGAGGTGAGCTTGAGCATCAAGCGGTTGATGGATATCGGCTGCTACCGCGGGTTACGCCACCGCCGGGGATTGCCGGTGCGCGGGCAGCGCACCCGCACCAACGCCCGGACCCGTAAAGGACCGCGTAAGACGATCGCGGGTAAGAAAAAGTAAGGGGGTTGGGAGATGGCAAAGACGACGAGTAAAACCCGCCGACGGGTGAAAAAGAATGTGGTCGATGGGATCGCCCATATCCAGGCGAGCTTTAATAATACGATCGTGACGATTACCGATCGCCAAGGGAATACTTTGGCGTGGGCGAGCGCCGGTTCAGCAGGCTTCAAGGGGTCCCGGAAGAGCACACCCTTCGCGGCGCAGGTGGCGGCCGATGCCGCCGGAAAGGCGGCGATGGAGTGCGGAATTAAGAATTTGGAGGTGCGGGTTCAGGGGCCAGGCCCCGGGCGCGAGTCGTCGGTGCGGGCGCTCGCGGCGCTCGGAATTCGCATCACCGGAATTGCCGATGTGACCCCGATCCCCCATAACGGTTGCCGCCCGCCGAAGCGGCGACGGGTTTGATAAAGGAGAGAGAGAGTGGCTCGCAATCGCGATCCGAAGTGCCGACAGTGCCGACGGGAGGGCGAGAAGCTCTTCCTGAAGGGTGAGAAGTGCTATACCGATAGGTGCGCGTTCGAGCGCCGTTCCTACCCGCCGGGTCAGCATGGGCCGACGGGGAACCGCCGCCTCTCTCCTTACGGGGAGCAGCTGCGCGCAAAACAGAAGATCCGCCGGATCTACGGGTTGCTGGAGCGGCAGTTCCGCCGCTTCTACGCCGAGGCGGAGCGCCGGCGTGGCCCGACCGGCGAGAATTTGCTGCAGATGTTGGAGGCTCGCCTCGATTCGGTGGCCTACCGCATGGGCTTTGGCGCGTCGCGCGCCGAGGCACGCCAGGTGGTGCGCCACAATGGGGTGATGGTAAACGGCAAACGGGTTAATATCCCTTCCTATTTGGTGAAGCCGGGGGATGTGATCCAGCTGACGGAGAAGGCGCGGGCCCAGCTGCGCGTGCAGGCGGCGTTGAAGGCGGCAGAGGAGCGCGGCTTCCCAGAGTGGGTGGAGGTAAATGTCGCCGAAGGACGAGGGGTATTTAAGGCGTACCCGATGCGGCAGGAGCTGTCGCCGACGTTGAACGAGCAGGCCGTAGTGGAGCTCTATTCCCGCTGATCGATAGGGGGATGTCGCGGAATGGCATTTGAGAGCTATTTGAAACCGCGCTCTATCGGGGTGGAGGCGTTGTCTCCAGTGACGACGCGAATCACGATGGAGCCGTTCGAACGAGGGTTTGGCCATACTTTGGGCAATGCGCTGCGGCGCGTCCTTTTGTCGTCGCTGCGAGGGTTTGCACCGACCGAGGTACGCATCGCGGGGGTGTTGCACGAGTATTGCGCGTTGGATGGCGTGCGAGAGGATGTGGTCGATCTTCTGTTGAACCTGAAGGGGGTTGTTTTTTGCTTGCACAACCGCGAGGAGGCGACCGTGCGGTTGGAGGCGATGGGGCCCGCTGTGGTGCGGGCGGGGGATTTCACGCTGCCGCATGGGGTGGAGGTGATCAACGAGGATCATGTGATCGCTCATGTGGAAACAGGTGGGCGATTGGAGATGGAGGTGGTGGTGGAGGCGGGGCGCGGCTATGTGCCGGCGAGCCAACGTTCGCAGAAGATCATCGGCGGGATCGCGCTCGATGCTTCCTTTTCGCCAGTGCGGCGAGTGGCCTATAGCGTGGAGAGCGCCCGAGTGGAGCGGCGAACCGACCTCGACCGGTTGGTGCTGGAGGTGGAGACCAACGGGTCGGTCGATGGGGTGGAGTTGGTGCGGCAGGCGGCGCGGCTGTTGATCGATCAGTTCGAGGTCTTCGCGCATCTGAAGGGCGAGGAACGACCCCAGGTGGTGGAGCGCGAGACGACGATCGATCCGATTTTGCTGCGGACGATCGACGATCTTTCGCTGACAGTCCGTTCGGCTAATTGCTTGAAAGCGGAGAATATCTACTACGTGGGCGATTTGATCCAGAAGACCGAACAGGAGCTGCTGAAGACACCTAACTTGGGACGTAAGTCGCTGAACGAGATTAAAGAGGTTTTGGCCCAGCATGGGTTGACGCTGGGGATGAAGCTCGATAATTGGCCGCCCCCAGGTCTGCAGCGCGAGACGGCCAGTAAAGAGAAGGAGTCGTGATCTATGCGCCATCGAAAGGGGAACCGAAAGTTGAACCGCCCGTCGGGCCATCGGCGGGCGCTGCTGCGCAATTTGGCAAACGCGTTGATCCGCGAGGAGCAGATCGTGACGACGTTGCCGAAGGCAAAGGAGCTGCGCCGCTTTGTCGAGCCACTGATCACATTGGCAAAGAGTCCGTCGCTGGCGAACCGCCGCTTGGCTTTTGACCGGTTGCGCAACCGGGCGTCGGTGGTGAAGTTGTTCGACGAGATCGGACCGCGCTGCGCAAACCGGCCGGGAGGATATACGCGCGTGTTGAAGTATGGCTTTCGAGTGGGGGATAACGCGCCGATGGCGATCATCGAGTTAGTCGATCGACCGGCGCGCCCGGCCGGGAATGGGGAGGGACAGTTGCCGGCCGCCGGCGAGGAGTAAGGGGAGTTGTCTCTCTAGCGACGAGGAGGGCGGCCGAGAGAGGGCCGCTTTTTTTTACAAGCAAGGGGGGAGAGGAAGCATTGCAGCGATGCGCGTGGGCGTGGCACTCGGATCGGGTTCGGCGCGCGGCTGGGCCCATTTCGGGGTTTTGGCAGAGCTGGAGACGATGGGGGTAAGGCCGGCGGTGGTGGCGGGGACGTCGATCGGCGCGTTGGTGGGGGCGGCAGTGGCCTCCGGGAAGGGGGCGGAGATGCGGGCGTGGGTGGAGTCGTTGGGGGTGACAGAGGTTTTGACGCTGCTCGATTTTTCGTTGAAAGGGGGGGCGTTGGCGGGGGAGCGGGTGATCGAGTATTGCGCTAGCCATTTTTTCGCCGAGCGGTTTGAAAAGCTGCAGCTGCCCTTCGGGTGCGTGGCAACCGATTTGGCGAGCGGCCGCGAGGTGTGGCTGCGCTCGGGGTCGGTGGCCGAGGCAGTGCGGGCGTCGATCGCGATGCCAGGGGTCTTCGCACCGCAGCGCTTCGATGGGCGGTGGTTGGTGGATGGGGGGCTGGTGAACCCCGTGCCGGTGTCGCTGTGCCGAGCGCTGGGGGCCGACGTGGTGATCGCGGTCGATCTGATGGCCGGCCGAGCCTCCCGCCACCTGCGGGGGGGGCGAAACGGAGGAAGATGGGGAGAGGATCTTTGGGGACGTTTGCGCCAGTGGATCGGCCCGAGAGGACGCCTGGAGCGCGAGGAGGGAGAGAAAGGCGAGGAGGGCGAGGCCGAGGAGCCTTCTTTGCCTTCGGTGGTGGCGGCGGCGATCAATGTGATGCAGACGCGGATCGCCCGCGCGCGCTTGGCAGGCGACCCGCCCGAGGTGTTGATCCAGCCACGCTTGGCCGACTTTTCGCTTTTCGATTTTCACCGCGGTCGCGAGGCGATCGCAGAGGGCGCAGGGGCGACCCGGCGGTTGAGGCCTTTGATCGAGGCGGTCTTGCAGGAGTAGCGGTGGAGGCGCGTTGCAGGAGGCCGCGCAACGGGTGGGCGATCATCGCTTGGCTTGCAGCAGGAGTGGCGGTGGACGCACGCCGCAAGAGAGAGGCGTGAGGTTGAGAATGGAAGAGGAGGAGAAAAACGCGGTAGCGGCGGCACTGGAGGCGGAGGTGCCGGGGGTGGAGGTGGTCTATCGGCAGGAGCAGCTGCTGCCACTGCTGCGAGAGTACCGCGGCCGCTTTGTCGGGGAGGCGGCGGCGGCAGTCTTTCCACGGTCAGTGGCAGAGGTGCAGGCGGTGTTGCGTTGGGCAAGCCGCCGAGGGGTGGCGGTGACCCCCCAGGGGGGAAATACGGGTTTGGTGGGGGGGGCGACGCCGTTGAGGGGAAGGGGAGCGCAGGTGGTGCTGTGTTTGCAGCGGTTGAACCGGATCCGCCGCGTGGATCCGGCGGCGATGACGCTGACCGCCGAGGCAGGGGTGCGGGTGGCTGAGGTACAGGCCGCGGCGGCGGAGGTGGGACGATGGTTTCCCCTGTCGTTGGCTTCAGAGGAGAGCGCGACGCTGGGGGGAGTGATCGCTACCAACGCGGGCGGGGTGCATGTGGTGCGTTACGGGACAATGCGGGCACTGCTGATGGGGGTGGAGGTGGTGCTCGCCGATGGGACGTTGGTGGCGCGCCTCGATCCGCCTCCGAAGGATAACGCAGGCTATTTTTGGCCTGCACTGCTGGCGGGCAGCGAGGGAACGTTGGGGGTGGTGACAGCGGCGACGGTGCGGTTGGCGCCGAAGCCGCGTTGGCAGCAGACGGTGTGGGCGGCCTTGCCGAGTTTGGAGGCGGGAGTGGCTCTGTGGATGCGCGCGCAGACAGAGCTGGGGGAGCGGTTGGTGGCGTTTGAGGTGATGGGGGAGAGGGTGATGCGCTTGGTGCAGCAGCATACGCCGGGGGGGCGGTGGCCATGGGAGCCGCTGCCGCCGTGGGCGGCTTTGGTGGAGTTTGCCGATACTGTGGTGTGGCCGGCGGGATTCGATCCAACCGAGCGCTTTTGGGAGGCAGTTTTTGCAGAGGGGGTGGTCCTCGACGCGATCGTGGCAGAGGGAGAGCGACAGCGACGGGAGTTTTGGCGATGGCGCGAGTCGGCGTCAGAGGCACAGCGGCGCGCGGGGGAGAGCGTGAAGCATGACGTGGCTTTGCCGCTCGCGCAGTTGGTGGAGTTTGTGAAGTGGGGCGAGGAGACACTGCCTAAGGCGTTTCCAGGGGTCCGCGTGGTTTGCTTTGGCCATTTGGGGGATGGAAATTTGCATTACAATGTGTTTTTGCCGGAAGGGCTAGAGGGGGAGACCGCCGCTGCTTGGCGCCGCGAGATTACCGCTCGCGTGCACGCCGAGACAGTGGCGCGCGGGGGGTCTTTTGCCGCCGAACATGGGGTGGGGTGCTTGAAGGTGGAGGAGATGAAGACGTTCCGACCGACCGAGGAGCTGGAGCTGATGCGACGTTTGAAAGAGGCGTTCGACCCGGCAGGGATCTTGAACCCGGGAAAGGTGCTTCCCCCACGAGACCCCATCCCCGAGGGGGGCGGGCGATGAGGAGGGCAGGATATCGAGGAGAGCAGGGAATGAGACGGCCGAGCGGTCGAGAGAGGGAGGGAATGAGTGGCTCGGCAGAGCGGGGAGGGGAGGAGGAGCGAGCAGGGGGAGAGGGGGGGATGGTTTCGGCGGGGAGGGCGTGATGCGGGTACCGCCTTTTTTGCAGCCGATCGAGGAGGATCTGCGGGCGTTGGATGAGAAGATCCGCGCGTCGCTTTATTCGGATGTGGCGTTGGTGCGGCAGGTGGCCGATCATTTGATCGAGGCGGGGGGAAAACGGTTGCGGCCGGCTGTCCATCTGTTGGCAGCGCGAGCGTGCGGCGAGTTGGGACCGGAGGCGGTGACGTTGGCGACGGTGGTGGAGTTTATCCATTCAGCGACGTTATTGCACGACGATGTGGTGGATGAGTCCGATTTGCGGCGGGGACAGAAGACCGCGAACGCCACTTTCGGCAACGCGGCGGCGGTGTTGGTGGGGGATTTCCTCTATTCGCGGGCGTTCCAGCTGATGGTTTCGGTGGGCCAAATGCGGGTGATGGAGATTTTGGCCGAGACGACCAACGCGATCGCCGAGGGGGAGGTGTTGCAGTTGATGCATGTGGGAAATGAGGCGATGACGTGGGAGGATTATTTTCGCGTGATCGAGCGCAAGACGGCGAAATTGTTCGCCGCAGCGGCTCGATTGGGAGCGGTGGTAGCCGAGGCGCCGCAGGCGATAGAGGAGGCGTTGGCTGCCTACGGCCATTACTTGGGGATCGCGTTTCAGATCGCCGACGATCTGCTCGATTATGCGGCCGACCCCGAGACGTCGGGGAAGAACTTGGGGGATGATCTGGCGGAGGGAAAGCCGACCTATCCGCTCCTTTATGTGCTGTGCTCCGGAGGCGAGGAGGATCGCGCGTTGGTGCAGGCGGCGATCCGGTCGGGGGGGCGCGCGTTTCTGCCCGAGGTGGTGGCGGCGGTGCACCGCTCAGGGGCGATCGAGGCGGGGCGGCAGGCAGCCCTCACCGAGGCAACGCGCGCGATCGAGGCGTTGTCGCCGCTTCCCCCTTCCCCGTTTCGCGAGAGTTTGTTAGAATTGGCGCGTTTCGCCGCATGGCGGCAGTTTTAAGGGCGGGGAATAGCTCAGCCTGGTAGAGCACTGCGTTCGGGACGCAGGGGTCGGAGGTTCGAATCCTCTTTCCCCGACCATCGAAGGCCCGCAAGAGCGGACTTTTGCCGCGCACGTCGAAAGGCTACTGCACGCGACGCTTATATTCGAGAGTGGTGGTGTCGATTTCGATTTTGTCGCCGATTTCGACAAACGCCGGAACCATGATCTCATAGCCGGTGGGTTTGATGCGCGCCGGCTTCATCACTTTACCGGTGGTGTCGCCACGCACCGCGGGTTCGGTGTATTCGATTTCACGAATAATGGAGGGGGGAAGTTCGACAGCGATCGGCCGCCCTTGAAAGAAGACCAATTCGGCGGTCATCCCATCCTCGAGGAAAGGAAGGACATTCTCCATGTTTTCTTTTTCTACTTCGTATTGGTTGTATTCCTCGTCCATAAAGACGTACATGGGGTCAGCAAAGTAGCTGTAGGTGCAGGGTTTCCGCTCGAGAATGACGGTCTCGAACTTCTCGTCGGCTTTATAGACGGTTTCGCTGATGTTGCCGGTGAAGAGGTTTTTGAGCTTGAGCTTCATCACCGCAGCGTTGCGGCCCGATTTGTTGTATTCGCCCTTGAGGATGACGTAGGGCTCCTCTTTGATGAGGATCACGTTGCCATGCCGCAGCTCTTGCGCTTGTTTCATCATAGGCGATCGTTCCTTTCTTTCTAACCGAAAACAAGACGTTATTATCTCATGGGCGCGGGAGTGTGCCAAGAGCGCCTCAAAAAGAACCAGCGTTGCCAGGACGGAGAAACAAAGGGATTGGTGTGAGAGAGAAGGGAGTGTAAGATAGAAGGGAGTGAGCCGTCAGGAGAGAATTATGGTAGATCGTTGGATCGCCGCGGGGATCGCATGGGCAACGATGGTGAGCGGCGTATGGGCAAGCACCGGAGGGGAGGAGCAGCTCACTTTCGACCTTCCCAGCGGCGTTTATCGCTGTGCTTACGGAGAACCGCTCGTGGGAGTAGAACGAAACGGCGCAGAAGGGAGCTCGATCCGCCTCCATTACCGGGGAGGAATGGTGGAAATGACCCGCGAAACATCGAGCTCGGGACTCCCGCGCTTTGCCAGCACCCCGCCCGGATTGGTATGGATCGACCTCCCTTGGAAGAGCGTCCTCCTCAACAGCCGAACCGAACAACCGCTCGCAGCTGACTGCACCCACGCTCCAGAGATCGCTCTCGCTTCCCTCTCTTCACCGCTCCCTAAACCCTCACGCCCTACAAAAAGCAGCCACGAAAAGAAGGGGCCAGCGGCGAAGGGGAGCGGCGAAACCAAAACGGCTGCGAAGGGGGATGGTGCGAGCGGAGCGGTCGCAAAGGGGCGCGGCGAGACCAGAGCGGTTGCGAAGGAGAGCGGTGAAAGGGGCGGAACGACGGTGAGGGAGCGCGGCGAGAGAGGGGAGGGCGCTAAGAAGAAGGGGGAGAGCGAGCAGATGGCTTGGCAGCGGAAGAACTGAGCGGGCAGTCTTTTCGGAGGCAGGCTGCTAAACAGGCGCTTTGAGCGCGGGCGGAGGGGGGTAGCGAGGGGGAGGAGGAGGCCAAGCTTCCGCCGGCCCTTCGAGGTCGGGGGGCCGGCAGCGTACCCCGATTCCACGGCTGCACCATATACATCATGGTTTTTCTGTTTGCTGCAGCGTTTCGTGTAGGAATAGGCGTTCTTATAGGCGTTTTCTACCGCACTTGGTTGCCAGCATAGGCTTCATATCCAACGGCTTGCGTCAGCTTTAGATTCTGTGAGAGAATGAGGAAGTTATAAAGGGACTTTTCCCTTCGCTCATGGCCGTTGCAATTGAATCGGGTTCGGAGCTTCAGAAGTCGGCAGACGCCGTTTCCGAGATGGAGCGGTGGCAGATCGTGTCGTTTGCCGATATCCTGCGTGCTCTGGAAGCGCATCCAGAGTGGCTGGCGCGGCTGCGCGAGTTGATTTTGACGAGCGAGCTTCTCGAATTGCCGCGCAAAATCGGTGAATTGCTACGCCGCGTCGAGAAGATGGAGGGCGATATTGGCGTCCTCAAGGAAGATGTCTCCGTGCTCAAAGAGGATGTGACGGTGCTTAAGCAGGATGTCGCGGTGCTCAAAGAGGATGTGACGGTGCTTAAGCAGGATGTCGCGGTACTCAAAGAGGATGTGACGGTGCTTAAGCAGGATGTCGCGGTACTCAAAGAGGATGTCGCGCTTCTCAAGCAGGATGTGCAGGGGCTCAAGCTGGAGATGACGGTTCTAAAAGGAGATGTCGACTACTTGAAAGGAGAGTTCGGACGCTTCAAGGGGAGCGATTTCGAGCGACGCGTGCGCGAACGCTTTGCGGCTTATTTTGGCGCCGTGCTCAAACGCGGCCGACTGATTACCCAGGAGCAACTGATGGCGGCGGTCGACGAAGCCGAGGAGGCGGGAAGGCTACTTTCCGTCGAGCGCGAGGAGGTGTTTCTTGTCGATGCGCTGGTGGAAGGGATGATTCGCAGTTCGGGCAAGCCCGTTCTTTTGGCCATCGAGACGAGCGTTGCCGCTTATCCCGAAGACATCGAACGCGCAAGGCGGCGTGCGGATGTCTTGGCTAAGGTATTTGGTAAAGAGACAATTCCAACCGTCGTCTGCGTGAGCGCCGATGCCACCGTCAAGGATCGGGCCCAAGAAACAGGGGTGCTGCTGATCTGCAAAGAGCTCGAGTGAGCGACTCTCCGGCAACCCTTCCGTGCGCTACGTTGCCGAGGCTTTCCTTTTCAGACTCGAGGCATGCGCAAATCATCCGCTCGAGGATGACCGATGCGAGCGGCTCGCCATGACGGCTTTCTTCTTTATGGAGGAGCCTGCACCGGAAGCGTATCGCGCGATTTGTTGCCATCGGCATGTTTCGCCCGTTCTGCGCCTGCGCCTCAACGCGCGCGGCGGCGTGGGCGCCGGCTACCTGCTCGCGGATGATGGACAGCAGCGCCGCCAGTCCTGGCGTATGCAACCCTTCCATCTGTCGGCGGACATCCCGGAGGCGCTGGCTACCCGCGCGATTGAGGTGGCGATGAAGGTCGGCCAGGCCACGCGCGGCAGCGCCGATGAGGGAGCAAAGCGGTGGCGATCTTTTGGAGCTCGGTGGCGACCCTCGGGAGCCTGCTGGGCCGTGCCGCGCACGTAGCCGCGCTGGCGTGGGATGGGGCGCACTGGCGTGGGATGGGGCGCGCCCATGGCCGAAAGATCGGCAGAATCGAGCCTCTGCGCCAATCGATCATCGATATTCTGTCCACGTACACCGGCGAGCGCATTATGCGCCCTGAGTACGGCAGCCGCATCGGCGACCTGATTGACCGGCCGGTCAGCGACCAGTGGCTCGCCGACCTTTACTTCGAGGTAGCCTATGCGATCCAGCGCTGGGAGCCGCGCGTGCGCCTACTCAAGCAGAAAGACTTCTGGACCCATGCGGTGGTGTTCATTAGCAAGGATCAAAACCTCAACAAGGCCCACGTCCAGT
>JAOAEZ010000013.1 GCA_026416515.1 Hydrogenophilus sp.
GGTGAAAGGAGGCAGAGGATGATGGAGAAACTAGAAGAGGCCAAGTTGGTGTACGGGATGGAGGAGGCGGCGTGGGCGCTTGGGGTGTCGTCCACGCAGGTGCGGAACTGGATCCGCAAGGGGGCGTTGAAGGCGTTTCGTGTGGGGCGGCGGGTGCTGATCCGGCGGGAGGTCCTGGAGGAGTTCGTGCGGGAGATGGAAGCGGGGAGGGTGACCACCTAGCCTCGCCTTCCCCGCCGCCTCCTACCTTCTCTCATCAGAGCGGGGGTAGGGGGCGGAAGCCCTTTCGCTGACCGGAGACTCCGAGGTCTCCGTGGAGTTCGCGCGGAACGCGGTGGAGCTCTGATTACACGGAAAGCTCCGTGTATTCCGTGTCTTTCAAGGGATTGCGTGGTCAGGTGTTTACAGGGTAGATGTTGACTTCGCGGGGTCTACACGAGGTACAGGGTACGGTGGACCGTTGCTACAGGGTGTTCCGTGACTTCATCGTGAACGCCCTGAGAAAGAGGAGGGGAGTCACGGGGACGACACCGAATCTACGGTAGACATCGTGTCTTCCAATAATACGACCGCGTTTTTGAAAACTGGCGACATCTTCACAGATTTATACCCTTGTGGTATGCTGCGATTGGGGGAAAGCACCGCACCCGCGATGGATGCGGTGAAGAGCAGGGTATTCAGGGTAAAGCCTTAAGTTTTTTAGAGGGGAACCCTTGGTGGAAGTTTCGGACCACGCTGATCACGGGTCCCCAGATTTTTGCGTCTTCGGGGAGAGGGATGTCTTCGTAGAGGGGGTTGACGCTTTCGAGGTAGAGTTGCTTGTTTCGTTCCGCGAGTTTTTTGACCACGATGCCGTCTCCCGGGATGCCCACGGCCACGATGGCCCCGGTGAGGGGAGGGGTTTCCGTGTCCACGATGGCGTAGTCGCCTTCATAGAGGAGGGGTTCCATGGAGTTTCCGGTGATCTTCACCGCGAAGAGGGAGGTCTCCTTTTTGCCCTTCATCGGAGGCAACCAGAAGAGCATGAACTCTCTCGCGTCCTCGAAGGAGGGAGAGCCAGCTCCTCCCTCTACCACGGGGAGGCGGTAGGGACGGACTTCGGAGGCGTTTTGAGGGGTTTCGGTGTAGTGCGTCCTCTTTTCTTTTGGTGTACTCCAGGCTTTCAGCAGGCGGTCTATGTCTTCTTTTGTGAGTCCGTAAGCTTGAAGCAATCGGAGCATTCGTTCGGCGGAGACATGTCTTATATCCCTCTTGCCGGTTTCAATCATGGAGACATAGGTCTGGTCCACCCCTGCACGATACCCTATATCTGATTGGGTCAGCCGAGCCCGTTCCCGTAGTGACCGGAGAAACCGACCGAACTCCTTTGCGGAGTATTGGGCAACTAGATCCCAGTCAATGTTACGAGTTTTTGTGTCGTCCCATGCCCAAGCCATTACTACTATACCTTCCTCTTTGTCTTACCCATGAGCAAGACCCCTAGAAGGGGAAGGCCGACAGAAGAAGTCTGTGAGGCGTTTTACCCGTTGACATTTGGCTACTAGTGTCGTATGTTCCTATACGAGGAGGTTAGTCATGCGCGGGTTGCGGGAACTCAGGGGAATGGTTGGGATGACCATAGCTGAGCTCGCGCGAGTAACCGGGTTGTCGCGCAGTTACTTATGGAGACTGGAACGAGGCGAGAGAAAGCCGGGTGTCAAAGCTGTTTTCCCTATAATGAGGGTATTTTCTGAGCGCTTAGGAATTCCCGAGACGGCGGTTTTGGAAATTCTAATGGGTAAGAGGGTTGCGGAGGCTTTTTCGTACAAGTCACTCTCCGGTAGGGAGCCTGCTCCTCGTTACCTCACTGTAGACCAGGCGGCGCGCTATCTCGGGGTTTCCCGTAGCTACATCAAAAACGCGGTTCGTTCTGGTTTGTTGCGCCCCCGTCCGGTACCCGGTCCACGGGGTCAGATGGTTTTTTCCATAGAGGAGCTACAAAGCTTTGCTAAACGGCACCTGGAAAACGTGGGGGTGACAGCGGAATGAAGGGTAAGCCACGGTTTAGCCTGGAAGTTATACAGGGTAGGGACGAGGTGGCCGTCATTGTGGACGGCTGGATCCGTGGAGTCTACCCCTCCATGGAGGTGGCGCTGGAGGCGCTGAGGCGGGACTGGGAGAGGGTACGACGGCTTAGGCGACGGAAAACCCCCTCTCCCCGGTAGAGAGAGGAGGTGCTACGTGAGGTTCCCCAAGGCCAACTGTACCACGCTCCTGGCCGTTTTGCAACGGTATGTGCGGTTAGGTTACGCTGTTCTCCCTCTTGTCCCCGGAGAAAAGCGTCCCCACTTTCGTTTGGTCCCCCACGGTCTCAAGGAGGCCTCCCAGGATCCCGCCACCCTCGAGGCCTGGTGGCGGTCCTGCCCCGAGGCCGGGGTGGGGATTTTGGCCCCGGAGGGGGTCTTGGTCCTTGATGTGGACCAGGGGGAGGCCTGGGAGGCGCTACGCCGGGACTTCCCGGCCCTCGAGGCCGCCCCCCGGCAAAAGACCCCCAAGGGAGGCCGCCACGTCTTCCTCCGGCTTCCTGAAGGGGTGAGGCTTTCCGCCAGCGTGCGGGTCATCCCCGGGGTGGACCTCCGGGGCATGGGCCGGGCCTACGTGGTGGCCGCGCCTACCCGGTTGAAGGACGGGAGGACCTACACCTGGGAGGTGCCCCTGACGCCTCCAGAGGCGCTTCCCCCGGTGCCCCAGCCCCTCCTTCTGAAGCTCCTGCCCCCGCCGCCTCCTCCAAGGCCCGCTTGGACCCCGGGGGAAGGGGTGAGCCCCAAGCGCCTTCGGGCTCTCCTCGAGGCCTACACCGCCCAGGTAGCCCGGGCCCCCGAGGGGACGCGGCACAACACCCTCATCCGCTACGCCGTGGCCGCCGGGGGGCTCGTCCCCCACGGGCTAGACCCCAGGGAGGCGGAGGAAGCCCTGGTGGCCGCCGCCATGAGCACCGGACTCCCCGAGAAGGAGGCCCGGGCCGCCGTGGAGTGGGGCTTGGAAAAGGGGAGGCAAAGGCCGTTAGTTTTGCCGTCTCCTCGCGTAGTCCTGTCCATCAGAAGGCGTTTGAGAGAAGGGGGGAAGCGCCATGGACGAGCTTAGGGAGGTCTTGAACGGGCTTTCTCGGGAGAACTGGTCGGAGCGCAGGACGGCGCTCTTCGAGGCCATGTTGCTCGCGGGCTTAGACCCCGTGGAAGTAGAGGCAGTCCTGAAGGAGGTGGCCCGAAAGGTGGGGGTCACCTTGGAGGCCATGCGGCAGGCTTGGCGGGATTTTCTTGGTCCGACCAAGCGGGAGGAAGCCGCCGCGAGAACCATCGTAGACCTGGTCCTGGAAGAAGTGGTGGAGCTTTGGCACACCCCGGTTGGGGAAGCCTGGGCTACCGTTCCACGAGACGGTCATGTGGAACACTACCCCGTGCGGGGGCGGGAGTTTCGCGCCTGGTTTGCGGGGCTTTACTACGCTAAAGAGCGAAAGCCCCTCTACGCCCAGGCCGTGCAGGACGTTCTGGCCGTTCTGGAGGCCAAGGCCCTCTACGAGGGGCAGGAGCACGAGGTGCACACGCGCTTGGCCGGGTGGGAAGACAAGGTGTACTTGGACCTGAGCCGCCCGGACTGGAGCGTGGTGGAGATTTCTCCCGACGGTTGGCGTGTCATCCCCGCTCACGAGGCCCCGGTGCGTTTCCGCCGGAGGCGATACCAGAAGCCGCTTCCCCTACCGAAACCCGGGGGAAGCCTCTCCCCCTTCCTCGACCTCCTTCCTCTCCAGGAGCGTAGGGACGTGGTCCTGGTCTTGGGGTGGCTCGTGGGGGCGCTCTCTCCACGTGGGCCGTATCCTATTCTGATCCTCTCTGGAGAAAAGGGAGCGGGGAAGAGCACCACGGCCAGGCTTCTGAAGGCCCTGGTAGACCCCCAGGAAGCTCCTCTTCGCGCCGAACCCAGAAATATCGAAGACCTTATGGTGGCGGCGAAGGGGTCTTGGGTGGTGAGCTACGACAACCTGAGCAAGGTTCCGGAGTGGCTTTCGGATGCCCTCTGCCGCCTCTCCACGGGAGGTGGGTTGAGCAAGCGGGAGCTCTACACCAACGATGAGGAGTTCGTCCTCGAGGCTCAGCGCCCCGTGATCCTCACGGGGATTGCCTTCGGAGCCATTCGGGACGACCTCGCGGACCGCTCCATGCTGGTCCACCTGACCCGTGTGGAGGAGGGAGAGCGCCGCCCCGAACGGGAACTCTGGGAGACCTTTGAACGAATCTACCCCGAAGCCCTGGGCGCTCTTCTGGATGCCGTTTCTATGGCCTTGAGACGGCGGGAGGAAGTGCGGACCGCCATGCCTTCATTGCCCCGCCTGGCCGACTGGGCCATCTGGGTGGAAGCCGCCGCCCCCGCGCTGGGACTCAAGGCCGGGGAGGCTGTGGAGGTTTTCTACGAGGTTCAGGCGGAGTTTGACCAGGACCTCCTGGATGCCGACCCGGTTGCCCGGGCCATCCTCCTGCTCACCGTGGACTGGCCGGAGGGGTACCAGGCCACCTACACGGCCTCGGAACTGCTCGCCGCCCTCGAAAGGGCCGTGGGGATCGAGGAAGCCAGGATAAAGCCCAGCGGGTGGCCTCGTACTCCCGCTGGGTTGGGTAGACACTTACCTCGGCTTCAGTCTGCGCTTCGGGGTGCGGGCATACGTCTCCAGGGGGAGCGGGACCGGCACACGAAGAACCTCCGCTGGCGTTTAGAAAAGGGTAGGAAGGCAACCACCGCAACCACCGCAACCACCGCAGACGATGTCCTGGACGAGATTTTCTTGTGCGGTGGTTTGTCCTCCCAACCACCGCAAACCACCGCAACCACCGCAGAACCACCGCAGGGGGAATTGCCCTCTGGAACGGGGTTTGCGGTGGATGCGGTGGTTGCGGTGGATGTGTACCCCCCTCTCTCTAGCGGAAGGGGGGAGGAGATGGAAGAGGGGGAGTTGCTGTGAGTCTTCTTGACCTGCTTCGTGGCCTTCGCGGTAGCTCTCATCTGACGTTGTCTCGTGAGGGGGGGAGGCTAAGGGTTTTTCCCCGCGTTCCAGAACCTCTCCGTCCCCTTCTGGTGAGCTACAGGGTGGCGCTTCTCCAGGCGCTGGAAGAGCGGGAGAGGGTGCAAGCCCTGCGGTTTCTGGAGGAACCCTATCGTCTGGTCTGTCTCGCCGTCCACACTTTTCCCCTGGAAATCCCCGTGGTGCTCACTCTCGCCTACGGGGATGCTTTCCCGTCAGGGAAACACCTTGAGGACGTTCGCCGCTACCTGGCTCCCGTAGGGAACCTCTCGGGATATCTCCTCTGGGCCGGGCGGAACCTCCCCCCTCCTCACCGTATGCACTTCTCCCCTACCACAGGAAAGTGGGCTCTGGAGTGGAGAAAGGGATGGGAGGTGGTCATCGAAGTTCGGGTGAAGGAGAGGCGGTACCTTCTCTTCTACCCAGAGAAAGACGTGCACTCGTGGGAGTCTTCTGTCGAAGACGGGGAGGTCAGGCTTCTCCGCCTTCACGAGCAGAGTCCGGTAGTAGGAATGTGACTTAGACGGTAGTAAATGTGCTACCTTGAGTGAAGAAGGGGGAGATGAGGTGTGGCTCGAGATGGTACGCTGGGGACAGCGGGGAAACTCTCTGGAAGTTAGGGGGGTTGAGCTAGCTGTCCTCCCCGAGGGATTTTTCGTCTCCCGGGTGCTAGAGGGGGAGGAGGAAGAGACCCTTCGCCACCTCGTCCTCTTGGCCGGGGGAGTCTTGACCGACAGGGAGCTCGTGGCCCTGGGTAAGGTCGGGATGGCCTGGGGCAGGAAGGCGGCGGAAGAGGTGGCGAGGTCTTTCGGAGTCCTCCGTAAGTACGGGGTGAAGTGGGAGCTTGAACGGAGGGTGCCCCAGGGGGTCTTGAACTGAGATGAGGGATCGGATCGTCAAGGGGTTAGTCTTGGGAGTTGGGATCGTCTTCGCCGGGTTGCTCTGGGCGGTCCTGGAATACAAAGGGGCGGGGGAGGTCACGGTCTCCCCGGTCATGCACGCCCACGCGTGGCCGAAACGGGAGAAGCCGTATGTCCTTCTCTTCTACGACCCTCTGTGCCCTGTTTGCCAGAAGCTCGAAGGCGACCTCGAGGGGGATGGGGAGCTAAGGGCGTATGTTCGCTACCTTCCCGCCTTTCTGTACCAGGGCTCCTACGAGGCCTGGCTTTCCCTCCTCCTAAGGTGGGGATGGGACGAGGCGGAAGCCCGCGCCTGGCTTGAGCTCTTGAAGCCGGAAGTGGAGGCTTCCGGTCTTGCCATGACTCCCACGGCCTATGTGGTGGACGCGGTGGGGAGGGGAAAGGTCATCGTGGGTTATCCGGGCTACGAGAGATGGCGACGGGAGGTCCTGAGTGTCCTCGGTGTTGGCCGTTGACCCTGGAGCGCACCTCGGGTACGCCTTGGTGGGGAAGGAGTTCACCTTGGGCGTTCTGGTCCTCTCCGGGGATTATCGGGAAGCGGTGGGGGAAGCGGTGAGAAGACTCCGCCCTCTCCTCCTCAAGGCGGACCGGGTGTATGTGGAGGATTGGGGCTACCAGGGGCGGCGGTTGGGGAAGGAGCAGATGGTGCCCCTAGCCCTCGCGGGGGCTTTTTTGGCCCTGGGAGCGGAGCCCGTGGATCCGGGTTGGAAGTGGAGGATGACCCGGGGACTTCTCTTGGGTTCCGCCGAGAAGATGGGAGTGAAGTTTCCTTCGGGACTGGACCGGAAGGACCGGGCTCTGTGGTTCCGCCTCCATCTGGAAGGGTACGGTCCTGCACTCAACCGAATCAGAGAGTTGCCCAAGAAGCTACGCCCCCATGCTCTGGATGCCTTGGCCCTGGCGATATACGCCAGGTCCTATGAAAAAATAGGGGGAAAGGAGGTGGCTCCAGGATGACGGGTTTTACGGAAGCCGACTTCCTCCGGGTAGTAGTCCCGTTTCTCGCCGGGCTGGTCCTGGGAGTTTGGCTCAAGAAGCCCGTGGAAGGGGTGCTCACCCTTGCCGCCATCGTGGCTGTGGGATGGGGCTGGGTTCACCAGGAAGAAGCGGAGCGCTTGCTTGGGGACTTAAATGCCAAGCTCCAACTCTGGCTCGCCTACGGCATCAAGGAGGCTACCCTGTGGGTGAGTGAGGTCCTGAGTGGGAGGGTAGATCCTCTCGGAGTTTTGGCTTTCGTGAAAGCCATCGAGCCAAAGTGGGTGTTTCTCGCGGGGTTTTTGGGAGGGGTTCGGGCATGAAGCCAAAGGAGCGGTTGGCGCTGGAAATCCTAGAGGCCATGCGGAGGGGGGAGAGGTTCACGGTGGCCGCCTTGCTTCAGGGGATGCTGGCTTTCCGCAGGGAGCAGAAGGCTATCGTGGACCTTCTTGGGCGGAACCCCAAGGAGGGGGTGGCCTTGGCCGTTTTGATCTCCCTTTCTCCGTGGTTCTTCAAGGAGGAAGGTGGAGGAGACCGAAAGAGGCTCCTCGCCCCGGTGTATGAGGCGTTGCGGGGAGTCCCGCTGGGAAAGGAGGAAAGGGAGAGTGTCGTCAGGTTTTTTCAGGAAGCCACCTGGCCGGAGATCCGTTTTCTCCGGCAGTTGACCAAGCGTCTAGGGATAGAAGTCGAGGTTAGGGACTTGGTCTACGCGATGTCGTGGTTGACACGGCATCGTACGGCGCTGACCCGTCTCGGCGTGGGTCAGTTCGTGGGGGTGGAACGTGCTGAAGCCAAGGAAGCGTCCTGAGGTGGTGAAGCGGATCGCGGAAGTCTACCTGGAGAACCCTTTTTTGGGCAAGGCGCTGGCCCTGGGGTACAAGGTCTTGACGGACAGGCGGTATCCTCGTTTCGAGTCCCTGATCCTCTCCGGAAGGTACGGGGAGGCTGGGGTTTACGCCCTGGCGATGGCGAAGTCTCCGGCGGTGCTCAAGTTCGGCAACTGGGGGCCGCCGAAAGGGGGTTTCCGTGAGCTGAGCAAAGTGGCCGAGGCTTTAGTACCCCAAGGAGACATCGAGGCTTTGGAGTGGGCCGTGAGGCTTAAGACGGAGGCGGACGAAGCGGAGGCCCTTCTCCTCATGGAGTTCGCGGAAGTGGGGGCTCCCGAAGTTCTGGCTAAGCTGGTGCGGGCCGTGGGGGAACACCTCCCCATAGACCGGAGGCTACAGGCTAGCGTTCCGGTGTCTCCTCTGGTGGGAGAAAAGCAGAAGGAGGAAGTGCGGGTTTGAAGTCGGTGTGGATCCAGCGGCTTTCTCTGGGGTTCCTTAGCTTGGGGCTTTTTCTCGTTTTCGCCATGGTAGTCAAGGAGGTGCGCTGGTACGCCTTAGCGTCTCACCCTCCCGAGGACATGGAGCTTTCCTCAGTCCCCGTGTTTACCCTGGATGGACACGTCATCGACTTGCGGACTTATCTGGGGACTCCCCTTGTGGTGAACCTTTGGGCCAGCTGGTGTCCTCCTTGCCAAAGGGAGCTTCCCATGATGACCCGAGTGGCGGAGAAAGGGGGTGTCCTCTTCCTCTTCGTGGCGGTCAAGGACAAACCCGAGAGGGTGAGGGATTTCCTCCGGGAACGCGGGATAAGGCCCTCCCGGTGGACGCGGTTCTTCTTGGGAGACGAGCCTCTGATACGCGCGGTCTACACGGTGGGGCTCCCCACCACGCTCTTCTTCGGCCCTGACGGGAAGGTGCGTGGAAGGCATCTAGGGGAGATTGACGAGAAGACGCTGAGGGAGAAAATGGAGGTGCTGAGATGATCCTCGCGGGAGTCTTGGCCCTGCTCTTCTTGGGGTACCTGGCGATCGTGGTTCACGAGCTGGGACACTACCTCGCTTACCGCAGGTACGGTGTCCCGGTGGAAGGGGTTTACATTGGTGGACCGCCCTGGATCCTCCGGTGGCGGCGTGGAGGTACGGAGTACCGCTTGGGGCTTCTACCGCTCTTCGGGGCGGTCGCTTCCAAGTGGGAAGAAGTGGACAAGCTTCCTCCGGGAAGAGTCCTCGGACTTTTTCTCTCCGGTCCCCTCTTCAGCTTCCTGGCGGGGGTTCTGGGGTTCCTCGCCTTGGGCGTGATGAGGGGGGACCTTATCGCGGTGGGGAAAGTCCTCCTCCTCATCTTGGGCTTTCCCCTCATACTCCTTCAGAACCTTTACCAGGCGCTGTTTTTTGACCTTTCCGAGGTGGGGGCCGTCCCTTTGGTCCAGGCTTCGGGGCAGGTCTTGGTGAGCCACGGCTTAGAGGGACTGCTGGTCCTCTGGGGGGTCTTCAACATCGTCCTCTTCTGGTTCAACCTGCTTCCCGTGCCTCCTCTTGACGGAGGACAGGCGGTCTTTCTCCTCTTTCGGCATCGGGCGTGGTTTCACCGGGTCTACCCCTATGTCTTGGGATTTGGGTTTGCTGTTCTTTTCGCGCTCTTCGAGCTTGCTCTGCTCAAGGACGCGGTGAGGCTTTTGGGAGGTGAGAGATGAACCGGGTAGGGTTTCTTGGGCTTTTAGGGGTTCTGGTTCTTTCGGCTTGCGCCCCCACGGTCACGGGGGATCCGTTTGGGGAGGTGGACCTCAGCAGGGTTCTTCCCGGAAGCGGAACCTACCAACCTCCCCGTGGGGTGTACGAGCCTGTGCCCACCGTGAGCGAGGAAAGGCTCACGCATCCGGACCCCCGGGTTCGGGAAGAGGCTTTCGCCCTTCTGCGCCGACAGAAGGCGAGTGGGGACGGCGGTCCCGAGTTCCACTACCTCTACGGCAGGTACTACGAGGCTTCCGGGGACTACCAGACGGCGGCCTCGTACTACAACCTCGGGCTGAAGGCCCTCTACCCCTACGCCTTCGACCGCCAGGGGCGGGACATCTGGGAGTACGGCTACCGCAGGGCGGAGGCTTACCTCCGCTTCGCTCCCGAGAAGGCGGCGAGGGACGCCCGGATTCTCGCCGAGAAGGCGGTTCCGGCGGAGCGGGGCAGGCTCTCTCAGAAGACCCGGGCTTACGCTCTCTTGGTGCGGGCGGAGGAGGCTCGGGGCAACGCGGAGGGGGTGCTTGAAGCCGCCGACCTCTTCTACAAGTCCATCGGGGACACGACGTGGCTGGGGGGGCTCCCGAGGCTCTTCTGGGAAGTGACCCTCTCTCGGGCGAAGGCCCTCGAGGCCCTGGGGCGTGTGGAGGAGGCCAGGAAGGTCTACGCCGAAATCGCCTCCACCCGCGACCTCCTGGTGC
The DNA here is from genome assembly GCA_026416515.1 of Hydrogenophilus sp. Taxonomy (GTDB): domain Bacteria; phylum Pseudomonadota; class Gammaproteobacteria; order Burkholderiales; family Rhodocyclaceae; genus Hydrogenophilus. Next base: position 10,210 of record JAOAEZ010000013.1, read on the forward strand.
CCCGGGAGGTGCGGGCGGAGGCCGAAAAGGCCCTCTCCCGGTTGGGAGCCCCCGTTCCAAAGGAAGCTCCGAAGGTCCCTGAGCCTCCACAGGCTCCACCTCCGCCCGCTTCCGAGAAACCTTCCGTTCCTCCCCCCGCCGCCTTCCAGGAGCAAGCGGTGGAGGTGGTGAGGGGCTTCCTGGAGGCCCTGAAGTCCCTGGACCTCGCCAAGGTGAACCAGGCGCTCTCCCAGCCCCTCTACGATGTCCTGAGGGAGCGGGAGCTTCAGAGGCGGGTGACCCCGGAGATGCGGGAGAGGGCGGCGAAGCTCCGGTACGAGATCGCCAGGGTGACTCCTCCCTCTCCCACGGCCCCCTTGCCCAAGGTGGAGGTGGTCTACGACCTCGGGGAGGGCGAGAGGCTTCTCGTGCTCTACCTGGTGAGCAACCAGGACGGGCGGCTCGTGGTGCTCTCGGGGGATCTGCCGCCAGCGCTATCCGCTTTCCTCGGTAGCGCGGACACCAAGGCGGTGGTCCGGTTCCTCGAAGAGTTCCACGCCTTCGTGGGACTCCCCCTGTAGACAGAAAACCCCCGGTGACCTCACCGGGGGAACAGACCACCTCCTCTATCTGAGGACGCTGAGGACGCTGGCGATCAAGACCAGCGTCCCCGTGGCGATAAAGAGGAGGCCTATGGCGTAAAAAACGTATGCGACCGCCTTCTGCCACTTCGGGGTCGAAGGGGGCGGAAGCTCTTTGAACTCCACCTCCACCACGTCCGGGTCAGGCAACGCCGGACGGGTGGAGTGGGGAAGCTCCCCCCGAACCCGCTCAAAAGGTTCGGGGTAGACAATCTCCCCCTCGACTTCTATATCCTCCTCCCTCTCCTCCCTCCGAGAGTTGTCCCGGAAGTTCTGGATCACCTGGCGGAGAAGAGGCCAGGCGATCCAGATGATGAGGAGAAGAAGCGCCTCCTTCTGGCCGCCGATAAAAGCGGCCAGACCCAAAATTGCCAACACGCTCGTCCACCACATATTCACTACCCCCCTTTCAGGGCACCCTTATTCTACTATGCTCCTTTCTTCTACTCTACTTCTCACCCTCCGTGTTATAATCCGTGGTAGATGCGTTGGCTGTGGGCGTTAGCGGTCTTCCTTGGGTTGGGGTTAGGCCGTGGATACACGGTGGAGTTGGTGCCCTACTCCACCACGGTTTTGCGTTTTGACGAGGGGGTGAGGTATGTAGCCACAGGGTGGCCCTTCGTGCAGGTGCAGGTTTTGGAGGGGGTGATGGTGCTTCTTCGTCCTTTGGTGCGCGAGGGCGGGGGAGAGCTTTGGGTGATGCTTCAGGACGGCAGGCAGTATCGGTTCTACCTGGAGGTCAACGGAGAAGCCAAGGTAGCCAGGACCTATGTCTTTGTGGGGAGGACTTGGAGGTAAGTCGTGAGGCGGTGGACTTCTTTCGTGGCGGTTCTTTTGACGGCGGCGTTGGCTCAACTTGGTCCCTATGTGGAGAAAACTTACGATGTGCGCGACTTGATGGTACGCCCTGGGATTGTGGTGTTGACCCCGGGGTTTTTGACCATCGTGGACGTGGACGAAAGTGTGGAGCAGGCCGTTTCCGCGCGGTCGGACCTCTTTGAGATGAGGGTGTTTGGGAACAGCATCTATCTGAGGCCCACGAAGCGAGCGGGGACCACGGACCTGGTGGTGACCGCCGGAGGACGGGTCTTCATGCTCCGGCTGGTCATTGACGACAAGAACTTCACCACTTACCGTTACCGCATTCGGTACCCCCGGCAGACGGAGCTTCCCCAGGGAGAGCTTTCTTCCGTGGTGACTCAGGGTGAGGCGAAGCCTCCTTCGGCGGTCAAGGAGGCCACGCTTCCCTTGCAGGTGGAGTTCACCCTGACCAAGGCGGGGGAGGGGTTGTTGCTGGAATACCGGGCCTTGAACGCCGGGAAAAACCCGGTGGTCTTGGACCCGGCGCGGCTTCGGGTTCAGGGCGGGGGGAAAGACTTATCTTTCCGCCTGCTTTGGCGCGAAGGAGCGGCGGTGCCCGGGCGATTGCTTCCTGGGGAGACTGAACGGGGGGCTTTTCTCGTGGACAGCTTGACGCTCCCGGTGGAGGTGTCCTGGTCAGCTACGGAAGTGGGCACGGGTAGGACTCTCGTGGTCGGGGGTAAATGGAGCGAGGTGAAGTGATGAGGCGGTGGGGTGTTCTTCTTTTGGTAGGGGTGTTTTCCCTCGGAGTTGCGCAGTCTTGGAGTCGAGATGCGGTGGACTCCTTGATGCGGGAGGGGATTGTCTATGGGTATCCGAGTGGAGAGATCAAGCCGGAGGCTTACGCGAGGCGGGGAGAAGTCTTCACCCTTCTGTGGCGGGTCATTCTCACCTACCGTTTGAAAGACCTTCAGTCCTTGACCAAAGAGGACATCGAGCGGCTGAAGGGGCTCCTCGCTACCGTAGAGGAGCTTTCCAGGGCGTTGCGGGACCAGGGGCAGGTGCTTTCGGTCTATTCGGATGCCATCAAAGAGTTGCGGCAAGATCTGGAGAAGGCGCAGGCGTACGCGAACACCCTGGCGGGCGAGGCCGGGAAGAAGGCGGAAGAAGCCCTGGCCCAGGTGTCTACCTGGGTGGAACGGTTGAACGCTTTAGAGGCCACCACTTACAAGGGGTTGCGGGACTTCCGGGAAGAGGTGAACACCCTGGCGGGGGGCCTCAAGGACTTGGACGCAAAGGTGAAGAGTCTGGAGGAGGCGCTTTCCGGGAAGACCGGAGAGCTTTCCACCAGGTTCTCCGAGTTTCAGGGAATGCTTTCCCGGTTGGAGGGGGCGGTCTCCAAAGCAGAAGCGGAAATCGGGGGAGTCAAGGGTGCCCTAGCGGAACTGGAGGAAATCAAGCTTAGGGTGAGCACCCTGGAGACCCAGGTGAAGGCCCTGAGGGAAGAGGTGGTCAGGCTCAGGGCGGAAATGCCCAAGAAGGAGGCAGTTCCTCCCTTTGGGGTGCAGGTCTCCCTCTCCGGGATCTCCCCGCTTACGGGGATGGGCCGGGTTGGATACGCCCTTTCCGAGGGGTTTGGGGTCTACCTTCGGGGAGCGTACGACCTGGGCTTTTACGGAGCCGTTGGGGCAGTCAACGTGCGTCCCGTCTCTCCCTTCGTGCTCACCACTTCTCTGGGGGTTGGCCGTGGATTTTACGGTCCTGGTTTCACCTACGGGGAGATCGGAGTGGGGTTCGGAGGAAAGCTCTTTGGCGATCTCGGGTTGGGGGTAGAGGGGGTGCTTTCCTTCCCGTTGGGCACGGGGCCTAGCGTAGCTCGGTTTGGCGTGGGGGTGATCTACGGATGGTGAGGTGGGTTCTTCCTTTGCTGGTCTTAGCTCTCGGAGCCTGTACCAGCGTCCAGGGCAACCTCAACGGCAGGGTGGCCGTCACGGTCAGCGGATTGCCGGAGGGGGTGTCTCCGAGGGTCGTCCTTCAAGGGAACGGGATGAAGAAGGAGGTCACCGGATCTGCCGTTTTGGAGGTGCCGGAGGGGGACTATGTGGTCACGGCAGACTCGGTGACGGGGCCTCAAGGGGAGCGGTACGACCCGGTGGTGGAGAACGCGAAGTTCCGTGTGGAGTATGGGAAGACGGTAGAGGTGAAGGTGACTTACAACCTTGTCACCGAGACGCTTCCCGCCTCTCTCACGGTTCTTGTTCAGGGGCTTCCCTCCGGGGCTGAGGCTTCCGTGACGGTCTACGGTCCGGGGGGGACGAGCTGGACGGTCAAGCAGACCACGGTGCTTCGCGGGTTGAAGGCGGGGACTTACTTTGTCAGCGCGGGGCAGGTGAGCGTCGCGGGGAGGGTCTACACGCCGAAGGTGGACCCGGCTTTCGTAACGCTTCCCGGTGGGGGTAGCGGAACGGTGACGGTGCAGTACCAACCCCCGGACACCGGGTATCTCGCGGTGGAGATTTCGGGGCTCCCCTCGGGCGTGGGGGCGAGCGTTGAGGTGAAGAGTTCGTCCGCCATGGTAGCCACGCTCACGGAGTCCCGCGTCTTGGAGCTTGAAGTGGGCACCTATCTCGTGGTGGCCCGGGAGGTGAGCGCGGACGGTAAGGTTTACAGGGCCAGCGTCTCGGGTTCTCCGGCGGAAGTGAAGAAGGGAACCACCGCTAAGGTTACGGTTTCCTACGCTCCGGTCTACACCACGGGAACTCTTGTGGTCACGGTTTCCGGACTTCCCACCGGAGTAGACGCGAACGTACGGGTGAGCGGGCCGAACGGGTTCTCTCGGTCCCTCACGGGCGCGGCTTCTCTGGAGGTTCCTCCCGGGACCTATCTGGTGGAGGCTCAGGACGTGTCCACTCCCGGCGGGGTTTACCGGGCTCGAGTCACGGGCTCCCCTGTTCAGGTCCAGGCGGGAGCCACGAGCGGAGTGGGGGTGTCTTACACTTTAGACCCCTCCACGGCTCCTGGTGATCTCTTGGTCAAGGTGAACGGACTTCCCTCCGGGGCGGTGGGGAGTGTTCGGGTCAAGGGGCCAAACGGGTTTGACCGGACTATCGGGCAGACTACGCTCTTTTCCGCGCTTCCTGCCGGATACTACACGGTGGAGGCCGGAGATGTGGCGTACGGGGGGAAGACCTACCGCGCCGTGGTCACGGGGTCTCCCGCGCGGGTGAGCGGCGAAGGGACGGCCACGGTCCAGGTGGACTACAGCCTCTACAGCGCCTTCTTGACCGTGCAGATCTCGGGCCTTCCCGGTCCCGTAGCGAATGTGATCGTCACGGGGCCTGACGGGTATAACCGCACCCTCAACGCCAGCGCGGTGCTCACGGTCAATCCCGGCACTTACGCGGTGAGCGCTTACCCCGTGGTGGTGGACGGGGTGACCTACACCCCGCAGGTGCAGGGTTCTCCTGTCTCGCTTGACTCCGGCGGGAACGGGGCCGTTCAGGTGATCTACCAGCAACAAGCTCAGTAGGCCTTAGAAGCGATTGCCCCCGCCGTGGTATTTTTACGGCGGGGTTTGCTATTCTATATACCGAGGTAGTCGTCATGAGGTGGGGCTTTCTTTTGGTGTTCATCTTCGCATCGGGGTTGGCGCAAACCTGCACCGTGCGGTACACGCCTCCCAAC
>JAOAEZ010000014.1 GCA_026416515.1 Hydrogenophilus sp.
AGGAGGGGTTGCGGTTTGCGATTCGCGAGGGCGGCAAAACCGTCGGCGCCGGAGTGGTGACCAAGATTATCGAGTAAGAGAGCGAATAAAAGGATAGGGTGGTTTACGGTAGGGGCATAGCTCAATTGGCAGAGCGTCGGTCTCCAAAACCGAAGGTTGGGGGTTCGATTCCCTCTGCCCCTGCCAGGATTGGGCGTTGAGGTCGATGGATCGACTCTTTTATTTTTTAGCGCTGCTCGCTGCGGCAGGTGGGGTCGCCACTTTTTACTTTTTTGCTTCTTGGCCGGGAGTGGTGCGCGGAGGGGCAGTGGTCTTGGGAGTGCTGCTGGCTGCCCTTTTGGTGTGGCGAACCGCGCTGGGGGGGCGTTTCGTCGAGTTTGCGCATGCCTCAGTGGCCGAGGTGCGGAAGGTGGTTTGGCCTTCTCGAAAGGAGACCGTGCAGGCTACTTTTGTGGTCTTCGCGTTTGTGGTCATTTTGGCGGTTTTCGTTTGGTTCGTCGATAAGATGCTCGAGTGGCTCTTTTACGGCGTTGTCTTAGGATGGAGATAAATGAAGCGTTGGTACGTCGTGCAGGCCCACTCTGGTTACGAAAAGCAGGTCAAGAAGGCGCTGGAGGATAAAATCAAATTGACCGGGATGGATCACTACTTCGGTCGTATCTTGGTTCCAGTGGAGAAGGTCCTGGAGTTGAGGGGAGGAACGAAGAGGGAGACGGAGCGAAAGTTTTTCCCGGGTTATGTCCTCGTGGAGATGGAGTTAAACGACGATACGTGGCATTTGGTGAAGTCACTGCCCCGGGTAGCAGGCTTTATCGGGGGGAGTCCAACAAAACCGGCACCCCTTTCGGAGAAAGAGGCGCAGGCGCTTTTGACGCAGATCGAGGAGGGAGGAGAGCGACCGAAACCGCGAGTCATCTTTGAGGTGGGGGAAACGGTTCGAATCAAAGATGGACCTTTCGCCGATTTTATGGGGACGGTTGAGGGGGTAGACTACGATAAAAATAGACTTACGGTGGCGGTGTCTATCTTCGGAAGGGCAACCCCCGTGCAGCTCGATTTCTCGCAGGTCGAGAAGATGTGATCAAGAAAGAGGAGCGACCTTTTTGAGGTTGCGTTAGGACTCATTTGAGGAGTAGAGAAGATGGCGAAGAAGGTGGTCGGATATATCAAGCTGCAGGTGCCGGCAGGAAAGGCAAATCCCTCTCCGCCGATCGGTCCGGCGCTCGGCCAGCGCGGCCTTAATATTATGCAGTTTTGTAAGGAGTTTAATGCGAAAACCCAACATTTGGAGCCGGGGCTACCGGTGCCGGTGGTGATCACCGCCTATTCCGATAAGTCATTTACGTTTGTTTTAAAGACGCCTCCAGCGACGGTGTTGATCAAGAGGGCGTTGAAGATCGAAAAGGGGTCTTCGAAGCCCCATGTTGAGAAGGTGGGAAGAATTACCCGTGCGCAACTCGAGGAGATTGCAAAAGCTAAGATGCCCGACTTAACCGCGGCGGATTTGGAGGCAGCAGTGCGCACGATCGCGGGTTCCGCGCGTTCGATGGGTGTTGTGGTAGAGGGGGTGTGAGATGGCGCGAGTGAGCAAACGGATGCAAGCTTTGCGGAAAAAGGTGGATCGCACCCGCCTATATCCGTTGGAAGAGGCGTTGGCCCTGGCAAAAGAGACGGCGGTCGCTAAATTCGATGAGTCGATCGATATGGCGGTCAATTTGGGGGTCGATCCGCGTAAGTCCGATCAGGTGGTACGAGGGGCAGTGGTCCTTCCCGCTGGAACAGGAAAAAAGGTGCGGGTTGCTGTTTTTACCCAGGGCGCAAAAGCAGAGGAGGCTAAAGCGGCAGGGGCAGATATCGTCGGCTTCGAGGATCTGGCCGAGTCGATCAAAGGTGGAAATATCGATTTTGACGTGCTGATCGCTACCCCAGACGCTATGCGGTTGGTGGGACAGCTGGGACAGATTCTCGGTCCGCGTGGGTTGATGCCAAACCCGAAAGTGGGAACGGTAACGACCGATGTGGCAAGCGCGGTGAGAAATGCAAAGGCGGGGCAAGTGCAGTATCGCACCGATAAGAACGGTATCATCCATGTTCCGATCGGCCGCGCCTCGTTTTCGGTAGAGGCGTTGAAGCAGAACGCGCAGGCGGTGATCGAGGCTTTGTTGCGGGCAAAGCCACAGGCCGCAAAAGGGACCTACGTGAAGCGTATTGCAGTGGCTAGCACGATGGGGGTCGGGATTAAAGTAGATCCACAGACAGCTTTTCCGTCATCAGGTTGAAGGCTTTGGGCCGCTCGTCTTTTGGATGAGCGGGTTATCAAAGACCGTTGGGGGAGAACCTTAAACGTAGTGACCCTACGCCCAACGTAGATGGCGTCACCCGAAGCAGGAGGTTGCTCCTGATTGAAGGCCGCCAAACGAAAGATCCCGGAAACGGGGAATGAAACGATTGGAGGTGAACCTTGGCACTCAGTCTAGAAGAGAAGCAGGCGATCGTCGCGGAGGTGGCGCAGCAGCTCGCCAAAGCGGGGGCGATCGTCTTTGCAGAGTACCGTGGTCTCACCGTCGCGGAATTGACCGAGCTGCGCCGTAAGGCGCGAGAGGCAGGAGTCTATCTCCGCGTGCTGAAAAATACGCTGGTACGGCGTGCCGTTCAGGATACGCCGTTTGCCTGCCTCGAAGGCCGTCTGGTCGGGCCGCTGATTTTCGCGATCGGCGCCGACCCGACGGCACCAGCACGGCTGATGATCGACTTTGCTAAAGGCGCCGAAAAACTTGTAATTCAAGGTGGGGCATTGCCCGGCAGCTTGCTCGATCCGAAGGGGGTCGAGGCACTGGCCAAAATGCCAAGCCGTGCGGAATTGCTGGCGCACCTGGTCGGTGCCATGCAGGCACCAATTGCCCAGTTTGTCCGCACCTTGCAGGAGGTACCTGCAAGGTTTGTGCGCACCTTGGCAGCGGTCCGCGACGCTAAAGAGGCTGCATAACTTATTCGTAGGCATTCAAATCAGGAGTTGCGCAAAATGTCCATGAGCAAAGAGCAAATCTTAGAGGCAATCGCCAATATGACCGTCCTCGAGCTGGCCGAGTTGATCAAGGCGATGGAGGAGAAGTTTGGAGTCTCGGCCGCCGCTGTGGCCGTCGCCGCCGCTCCAGCAGCAGGAGCGGCGCCTGCCGCTGCCGCGCCAGCAGCAGAGGAGAAGACCGAGTTTGATGTGGTGTTGGTCGAGGCGGGTGCGAAAAAGGTAGAGGTGATTAAGGTCGTCCGCGCGGCAACCGGACTTGGATTGAAGGAGGCGAAGGACTTGGTAGACGGGGCTCCGAAGACCGTTAAGGAAGGAATCTCCAAAGAGGAGGCTGAGAAGCTGAAGAAGGAGCTGGAGGCGGCTGGCGCTAAAGTCGAGCTTAAGTAACAACGCCTGCCTGGGAAGAGGGGCTGACGCGGTTTGGCGTTAGCCCTTCACCGCCGGAGGGGTTCGAGCCGAAAGCGTACCTTAAAAGAAGAAGGTGCATTTTCGGGTCGAACACAGTGTCGTTAGCTCTGGAGCGCGCAGATGGCGTACTCATTTACCGAACGCAAGCGCATTCGTAAGAATTTTGCTCGGCGTAAACCGGTTCTCGATGTTCCATTTTTGCTCGCGACTCAAATCGAATCATACCGAGAGTTTCTGCAGATCGACGTTCCCCCATCTGAGCGGAAAAATGTCGGCCTTCAGGCAGCCTTTAATGCCATCTTTCCGATCGTTTCGGTAACGGGCAATGCTCGGTTGGAGTTCTTGTACTACACAGTGGGAGAGCCTCAGTTTGATGTGCGGGAGTGTCAGCTGCGCGGCTTGACCTACTGCGCGCCTATCCGCGCCCGAGTCCGATTGGTGATTCTCGATAAGGCAACAGGATACCAAACTATTAAAGAGGTCCGCGAGCAAGAGGTGTTTATGGGGGAAATCCCCCTTATGACCGAGAAGGGGTCTTTTATCATCAACGGTACCGAACGGGTAATCGTTTCGCAGCTCCATCGCTCGCCGGGCGTCTACTTCGAGCACGATAAGGGGAAGACCCATTCGTCGGGTAAGCTCCTTTTTTCGGCGCGAATCATTCCTTATCGCGGAAGTTGGATCGACTTTGAGTTGGATCCAAAGGATTGCTTGTATTTTCGAATCGACCGCCGGCGCAAGATGCCGGTGACGATTCTGCTGCGCGCGCTGGGGATGAGCAATGAGGAGATGCTCGCCTTTTTCCACGATTTTGACTCTTTCCGTTTGGAGGAGGGACGAGTTATCTATCGGCTCGATCCTGCGCGGTTGAAAGGGGAGATCGCTCGTTTGGAGATCGTCGGCCCCACGGGGAATGTGATCGTCTCAAAAGGGAAACGCATTACCGCACGCCAGATCCGTGAGTTGCAAAACGCCGGAATTACCGAAGTCGCCGTGGAAGACGACTTTCTGCTGGGCCGGATCATCGCCAAAGATCTGGTCGATCCCGAGACGGGGGAGTATATCGCCCAGGCCAACGATGAGATTACCGAGCCGTTGCTGGCAGCGCTCAAGGCGTCGAGCATTACTGAGTTCGAGACCCTTTTTGTCAACGATCTGGACCAGGGGCCCTATATTTCGCAGACTTTGCGGTTGGATGATACCCAGGATGCTTGGCAAGCAAAGGTGGCCATCTACCGGATGATGCGCCCAGGAGAGCCGCCGACGGAGCAGGCGGTAGAGCAATTGTGGGAGGGCCTTTTCCGTTCAGAGGAGCGCTATGACCTTTCCGCAGTCGGGCGGATGAAGTTCAACAGCCGAGCTTATCCGGCAGTGGAAGCATTGGATCCCAATTCTCCCGAATGGGTGAAGCGTTTCTTTTCGCGAGTGGGACCTAAGGGGGCAGAGGGTCCGATGACACTTACCGATGAGGATCTGTTGGCAGTATTGACGATCTTGATCGAGTTGCGCAACGGCCGCGGGGAGGTGGATGACATCGATCATTTGGGGAACCGCCGGGTCCGCAGTGTGGGCGAGCTTACCGAGAATCAGTTCCGAGCGGGTCTGGCGCGGGTAGAACGGGCGGTCAAAGAACGGCTCGTTCATGCAGAGTCGGAAAACTTGATGCCGCACGATTTGATCAACGCTAAGCCGGTGTCGGCAGCGGTGAAAGAATTTTTCGGCTCGTCGCAGCTTTCCCAGTTTATGGATCAGACAAACCCCCTTTCTGAGATTACCCATAAGCGCCGCGTTTCAGCGTTGGGACCTGGGGGGTTGACGCGCGACCGCGCGGGGTTTGAGGTGCGCGACGTCCATCCTACCCATTACGGCCGCCTTTGCCCGATCGAAACGCCGGAAGGGCCGAACATCGGGTTGATCAATTCGCTCGCCGTTTACGCTCGGACCAACCGCTATGGGTTTATCGAAACCCCTTACCGACGGGTTGTCGAGGGACGCGTCACCGATGAGGTGGTCTATATGTCGGCGATCGAAGAGGGGAAATATGTGATCGCCCAGGCGAATACCGAGATTGGGCCCGACGGTCGATTAATGGGATCGCTGATCTCGTGCCGGCAACGGGGTGAGTTTGTTCTGGTACCGCCAGAGGCGGTTCAGTTTATGGACGTCGCACCGCAACAGATCGTTTCGGTAGCGGCGTCGTTGATCCCCTTCTTAGAACATGACGATGCCAACCGTGCGTTGATGGGGGCCAATATGCAGCGCCAGGCCGTCCCCTGCCTGCGACCTGAAAAGCCGTTAGTAGGGACAGGTATCGAGCGGATCGCAGCAAAAGATTCCGGAGCGGTGGTGGTTGCCCGCCGCGGCGGGGTGGTCGATTACGTCGATGCGAAACGGATCGTGGTGCGCGTGCACGATGAGGAGACTCAGCCCGGGGAGGTGGGGGTAGATATCTATAACTTAGTGAAGTTTCAGCGTAGCAACCAGAACACCAATATCAATCAGAGACCTATTGTGCGCAAGGGGGATGTGATCGCGAAGGGGGATGTGATTGCTGACGGCGCTTCGACAGATCTGGGCGAGTTGGCGTTGGGGCAGAATGTGTTGGTGGCGTTTATGCCGTGGAATGGGTATAACTTCGAGGATTCGATTTTGGTCTCCGAGCGGTTGGTTTCCGAAGATCGCTATACCTCAATCCATATCGAAGAGCTGACGGTGGTGGCGCGGGATACCAAACTGGGACCAGAGGAGATTACCCGCGATATTCCTTCGTTAGGGGAGAGCCAGTTGGCGCGCCTCGATGAGTGCGGAATCATCCATATCGGGGCAGAGGTGAAGGCCGGAGATGTCCTGGTCGGCAAGGTGACGCCTAAAGGAGAGGCGCAGTTAACGCCGGAGGAAAAACTGCTGCGGGCTATCTTCGGGGAAAAGGCTTCCGACGTGAAAGATACGTCGCTTCGGGTGCCGACGGGAATGAGCGGGACGGTGATCGATGTGCTGGTATTTACCCGCGAGGGAATCGAGCGTGATAAACGCGCCCAGTCGATCATCGAGGAGCAGCTGCGCAGCTATCGTAAAGACCTTAACGATCAACTGCGGATTTTCGAACGCGATGCCTTTGAGCGATTGCGCCGGTTGCTGGTGGGGCAGATCGCGGCGGGAGGACCAAAGGGGTTGGCGAGAGGGGCAGTCATCGATGAGGAGTATCTGAACGGATTGGAACCATATCGATGGTTTGACATCCGCGTCGAGAGCGAGACTGTGGCCGAACAGCTCGAAGCGGTGCGCGATGGATTGGAGAAAACCCGCAAGGCGCTTGATGCGGCATTTGAACATAAGCGGAAGAAATTAACGCAGGGGGATGAGCTGCCGCCGGGAGTGCTGAAAATGGTAAAGGTCTACCTGGCGGTGAAACGGCAGCTGCAGCCGGGAGATAAGATGGCGGGGCGGCATGGAAACAAAGGGGTGGTATCGAAGATCGCGCCGGTAGAGGATATGCCTTTTATGGCCGATGGGACGCCGGTGGATATTGTGCTGAACCCCTTGGGGGTGCCGTCGCGGATGAACATCGGGCAGATCTTTGAGACCCATTTGGGACGGGCCGCGCGGGCACTTGGGGATAAAATCGGGGAAATGTTGCGCCGCCAGGCGTCTATAGCGGAGTTGCGGACTTTTCTCGAGCAGATCTATAACCAGAGGGGACAGCGCGAGGAGCTGAGCGAACTCTCCGATGAGGAGATCCGCGAGATGGCGGAAAACCTGACGAAAGGGATTCCGTTTGCGTCCCCGGCGTTCGAGGGAGCAACCGAGGAGGATATCGAGGCGATGTTCCGCTTAGCGGGAATCGAGGGGACAGAACAGGTGATCCTCTACGATGGGCAGACCGGGGAGCCTTTTGAGCGACCGGTGACCGTCGGATATAAGCATATGCTCAAGCTCCACCATTTGGTAGATGACAAAATGCATGCCCGCTCGACAGGTCCCTATTCGTTGGTGACCCAGCAGCCGTTGGGGGGTAAAGCACAGTTTGGAGGACAGCGCTTCGGCGAAATGGAGGTGTGGGCGCTGGAGGCTTACGGTGCAGCTTATACCCTGCAGGAGATGCTGACGGTGAAGTCCGACGATGTTCAGGGCCGGACGAAGATGTACGAGAGTATCGTGCGCGGAGATCACCGCTTTGTCGCCGGGATGCCCGAGTCATTTAACGTCCTGCTCAAAGAGATCCGATCGCTTGCGATCGATATCGATTTGGAGCGTTATTGACCGCCGCCGGGAGAAGAGTCATGGCGAGCATTCTTGCTAATCTCTTTCGTCAAAGTATCGATAACCCGACTGAGTTCGACGCGATTACCATCGGAATCGCCTCTCCTGAGAAGATCCGCAGTTGGTCCTATGGTGAGGTAAAGAAGCCCGAGACGATTAATTACCGGACATTTAAGCCGGAGCGTGATGGATTGTTTTGCGCAAAGATCTTCGGGCCAATCAAGGATTACGAGTGTTTGTGCGGAAAATATAAGCGACTGAAGTTTCGCGGGGTCATCTGCGAAAAGTGCGGGGTCGAGGTGACAGTAGCCCGCGTGCGCCGGGAGCGGATGGGCCATATCGAATTGGCTGCCCCTGTTTCCCATATCTGGTTCCTGAAGAGTTTGCCGAGTCGGATGGGCTTGGTGCTCGATATGACGCTGCGCGATATCGAGCGGGTGCTCTACTATGAGGCGTACGTGGTGATCGATCCGGGATTAACGCCGCTGCAGCGTGGGCAGATTATGTCGGAGGAGAGCTACCACCAGGCGTACGAGGCCTACGCAGGGGATTTTCACGCGATGATGGGGGCGGAAGGGATCCGCGAGTTGCTGCGTACCCTCGACTTGAGACGCGAGATCGAGAAGCTGCGCAGCGAGCTGGAAACGACCTCGTCTGAGGCTAAGGTGAAGAAGATCACTAAGCGCTTGAAGGTACTCGAGGCATTTCACCGCTCGGGAATGAAGCCCGAGTGGATGATCATGGAGGTGATCCCCGTATTGCCACCCGATCTGCGGCCTTTGGTGCCGTTGGATGGCGGACGCTTTGCAACCTCCGACTTGAACGATCTCTATCGGCGAGTAATCAACCGCAACAACCGTCTGAAGCGGCTGCTGGAGCTCAAAGCACCGGAGATCATCGTCCGCAATGAGAAGCGGATGTTGCAGGAGGCAGTCGATTCGCTCTTTGATAACGGCCGACGAGGGAAGGCGATGACCGGGGCCAATAAGCGGCCGCTGAAATCGCTGGCAGATATGATCAAAGGGAAAGGCGGGCGTTTCCGCCAAAACTTGCTCGGAAAGCGAGTCGATTACTCCGGCCGCTCGGTAATTGTCGTGGGGCCGCAGTTGAAATTGCACCAGTGCGGTTTACCGAAATTGATGGCGCTGGAGCTTTTCAAGCCATTCATTTACCACAAGCTGGAGAAGTTGGGGTACTGTACGACCATCAAGCAAGCGAAGAAGATGGTCGAAAACCAAGAGGCAGTGGTGTGGGATATCCTCGAAGAGGTGATTCACGAGCATCCCGTTCTACTTAACCGCGCGCCTACTTTGCACCGCTTGGGAATTCAGGCCTTTGAACCGGTGCTGATCGAGGGGAAAGCTATTCAGCTCCATCCGCTCGTGTGTACGGCGTTCAACGCCGATTTCGACGGCGACCAAATGGCAGTCCATGTGCCTTTGTCGTTGGAGGCGCAGGTAGAGGCCCGAACGTTGATGATGAGTACGAATAATATCTTGTCGCCCGCTAATGGCGATCCGATCATCGTACCGTCACAGGATATCGTGCTGGGGCTCTACTATGCGACCCGCGAGTCGATAGGGGCGAAAGGGGAGGGGATGATCTTTGCCGATGTCGCTGAACTCCGCCGAGCGTGGGAGCAGGGGATAGTGAGTCTGCACGCGCGCATCACCGTGCGCATCACCGAATACACGTTCGATGAAAAGGGAGAACCGACCGTTGCGAAAACAACGCGCCGGCAGACGACGGTGGGGCGAGCGCTTTTGTCGGAGATTTTGCCACGGGGTTTGCCGTTTGAGTTGATCGACCGCCCTCTTAAGAAAAAAGCTATCTCTCATTTGATCAACCAGGCTTTTCGCCGTTGTGGGTTGAAGGCGACGGTGGTTTTCGCCGATCAGCTGATGAATTGGGGATTCCGGTTGTCGACAAAGGGGGGTCTGTCGATCGCGATTCGGGATATGGCGATTCCGCCGCAGAAGGAGCACTACATCAAAGAAGCCGAGAAGGCGGTAAAAGAGATCGCTCACCAGTATGCTTCTGGATTGGTGACAGCGACCGAGCGCTACAACAAGGTGGTCGATATTTGGGAGGCTGCTACCGATCAGGTGACCAAGGTGTTGATGGAGCAGTTGTCGAAGGAGAAGGTGACGTTGCCCAACGGCGAAGTGGTCGAGCAGGAGTCGTTCAATTCGATCCATATGATGGCCGATTCGGGCGCCCGAGGTTCGCAGCACCAAATTCGCCAGCTAGCAGGGATGCGGGGGTTGATGGTGAAACCGGATGGTTCGATCATCGAGACCCCTATCACGACCAACTTCCGCGAGGGACTCAACGTCTTGCAATACTTTATCTCAACGCACGGGGCACGTAAGGGATTGGCCGATACAGCGCTCAAGACCGCGAATTCGGGTTATTTGACCCGCCGCCTTGTAGATGTAACCCAGGATCTGGTGGTGACGGAGGAGGATTGCGGGACGACGGCAGGCTTCCATATGAAAGCGTTGATCGAGGGGGGCGAAGTTATCGAGGCGCTGAAAGACCGTATCCTCGGACGGGTCGTGGCAGAAGATGTCGTCGACCCCGATACACAGACTATTCTGATTCCCGCAGGAACATTGCTCGATGAGGCGTTGGTAGAGCTGATCGATGAAAAAGGGATCGATGAGGTTAAGGTGCGGAGCCCGCTGACCTGCGAGACCTCCTACGGCGTTTGCGCGAAGTGTTACGGGCGCGATTTGGGCCGAGGTGGCTTGGTAAATATCGGAGAGGCGATTGGGGTGATCGCCGCTCAGTCGATCGGCGAGCCGGGGACTCAGCTGACGATGCGTACCTTCCATGTGGGGGGCGCGGTTTCGCGAACGACCTCTACCAGCGGGAATGTGGAGGCAAAAGTGGGGGGAGTGGTGCGCTTCTCGGAGATGATGCGTACGATTCTCAAAGAGAATGGCGAACGAATCATGATTACGCGCACCGCCGAGATCCAGATCGTCGACGCCAGCGGCCGAGAGCGGGAGCGCCATAAGGTGCCTTACGGCGCGACTTTGTATGTCGCCGATGGGCAAGAGGTCACGGCGGGGACAAGGCTTGCCGCATGGGATCCCTTAACGCGACCGATCATCACCGAGTATGGAGGAGTGGTCCGCTTTGAAAATTTTGTCGAGGGAGTAACGGTCGTCAAACAGGTCGATGAGGTTACCGGATTATCTACCTTGGTGGTAATCGACGCTAAACAGCGCGGCGGAGCTAAGGTGGGGCGGCCGTCGGTAAACCTGGTCGGGGAAGATGGCAAACTCGTGACCATTCCGGGAACGGAGACGCCATTCCTGATCACCTTCCCAGTGGGGGCGATCATCACGGTGCGCGATGGAGAACGGGTGACCGCTGGCGATGTCTTGGCCCGCATCCCCCGCGAGACTGCAAAAACGCGCGATATTACGGGGGGGTTGCCGCGTGTCGCTGAGCTCTTTGAGGCGCGGGAGCCGAAAGATGCGGGAATGCTTGCCGAGGTGACAGGGACCATCTCCTTTGGAAAGGAGACGAAAGGGAAGCATCGACTGATCATTACCGAGCCCGATGGGACGATGCACGAGTTTCTGATTCCGAAGGAGAAACATCTGCTGGTACACGACGGCCAGGTGGTGAACCGCGGGGAGTTGATCGTAGACGGCCCGGTGAATCCCCACGATATTTTGCGGCTGCGGGGGGTAGAAGCGTTGGCGCGCTACATTATCGATGAGGTGCAGGATGTCTACCGCTTGCAGGGGGTGCGGATCAACGATAAGCATATCGAGGTGGTGGTGCGTCAGATGTTGCGCCGAGTAGAGATCATCGACTCAGGCGACAGCAGCTTTTTGCCGGGTGAGCAGGTGGAGCGGAGCGAGGTGATGAAAGAGAACCAACGCCTTGAAAAAGAGGGGAAAATACCAGCGCGCTACCAAAACCTCTTGCTTGGGATCACGAAGGCTTCGTTGTCGACCGATTCGTTTATTTCAGCCGCTTCGTTCCAGGAGACGACACGGGTGTTGACGGAAGCAGCGATCATGGGCAAGCGCGATGAATTGCGCGGCTTGAAAGAGAATGTGATCGTCGGCCGCTTGATTCCAGCCGGTACCGGTTTAGCCCAGCACCGAGTTCGGCGGCAGCGTCAACATGTTCCGACCGCAGAAGAGGCTTGGAACGAGCTGACGCGGGAGGATGCTTGATTTGGTTGACCAAAAGCGAAGTTTGGAGTAAGATCGAGAGTTTCAGACCAGACCGAGAAGGTCTGAAAGATCTGGAGAGTCTATTATGCCAACGATCAACCAATTGGTACGGCGACCGCGCAAGACAGCCCCCGAAAAGAGTAAAGTTCCGGCGTTGCAGGAATGCCCACAGAAGCGGGGGGTGTGCACGCGGGTTTATACGACTACCCCCAAAAAACCCAATTCGGCGTTGCGTAAGGTGGCCAAGGTGCGGCTGACCAACGGCTACGAGGTGATCTCTTATATCGGGGGGGAGGGACATAATCTGCAGGAGCATTCGGTAGTGCTTATCCGCGGTGGGCGCGTTAAGGATTTGCCGGGGGTGCGCTACCATATCGTGCGCGGCGCGCTCGATCTGCAGGGGGTGAAGGATCGTAAGCAGGGCCGCTCCAAGTACGGAGCGAAACGACCCAAGCCGGGGGCGGCGCCTGCGGCTGCGGCTGGTAAGAAGAAGTAGAGGTAGAAAGGAAATAGGACAATGCCACGTCGTCGCGAAGTGCCAAAACGAGAGGTGATGCCGGATCCAAAGTTCGGCAACGTGCAGGTCTCCAAGTTCATCAATGTGATTATGGTCTCGGGTAAAAAGTCGATTGCCGAGCGGATCGTCTACGGGGCATTTGATATCATCGAGAATAAGACCAAAAAGAATGCATTGGATGTTTTCTTGGCGGCGGTGGAGAATGCGCGTCCGGTAGTGGAGGTTCGTTCGCGGCGGGTAGGAGGGGCCAACTATCAGGTTCCGGTGGAGGTGCGTCCCGCGCGGCAGTATGCGCTCTCCATGCGGTGGTTGCGAGAGGCAGCGCGGCGGCGGTCTGAGAAGACGATGGCTCAACGGCTGGCCGCAGAGCTTCTGGAGGCAGCAGAGGGGCGGGGTGGGGCGATGAAAAAGCGCGAAGAGGTGCATCGTATGGCAGAAGCGAATAAGGCTTTTGCCCATTTCCGGTTCTAACGTTTGTCTCGGGGTGCGCCCTCATCCAGAGGGCGACTTTTTTTGCGAAAAGGGATTTGGCTGTGGCACGCAAAACACCGATCGAACGGTATCGAAACATCGGTATCTCGGCTCATATCGATGCGGGGAAGACTACGACGACGGAGCGGATTCTTTTTTATACCGGCGTGAACCACAAAATGGGCGAGGTGCACGACGGGACCGCAACGATGGACTGGATGGAACAGGAGCAAGAGCGGGGGATCACGATTACCTCGGCGGCGACTACTTGCTTCTGGCGGGGGATGGATCTGCAGTTTCCGGAGCACCGCATCAATATCATCGATACCCCCGGCCACGTCGATTTTACAATCGAGGTAGAGCGTTCGCTGCGCGTGCTCGACGGGGCATGTATGGTTTACTGCGCGGTGGGCGGCGTTCAACCGCAGTCCGAGACTGTGTGGCGCCAGGCAGAAAAGTACCGGGTACCGCGTTTGGCGTTTGTCAATAAGATGGACCGCCAGGGGGCTAATTTCTTTCGCGTCTACGAGCAGATGCGGGAGCGATTGAAAGCAAACCCTGTGCCAATCGTGATCCCGATCGGGGCAGAGGAGTCGTTCGTGGGGGTGGTCGACCTCATCAAGATGAAGGCGATCGCCTGGGATGAGGCAAGCCAGGGGAATAGGTTTGAGTACTACGACATTCCTTCTGAATTGCGGCCGCTGGCAGAAGAGTGGCGGGAGAAGATGATCGAGGCAGCCGCTGAGGCGAACGAGGAGTTGATGAACGAGTACCTCGAGACCGGAACGCTTCCGGAGGAGAAGATCGTCGCCGGGTTGCGGCAGCGGACGATCGCCTGCGAGATCCAGCCGATGCTGTGCGGGTCGGCGTTTAAGAATAAAGGGGTCCAGCGAATGCTGGATGCGGTGATTGAGTTTCTGCCGTCGCCAGTGGATATCCCGCCAGTGAGGGGGGAGGATTTCGACGGAAACGAGGTAGAGCGGCGCGCAGCTGATGGGGAGAAGTTCTGCGCGCTGGCGTTTAAACTGATGAGCGATCCCTATGTCGGACAGCTGACCTTCTTGCGGGTCTATTCGGGGGTTCTGAGTTCAGGTGACACCGTCTTGAACGCCAATAAAAATAAAAAGGAGCGGATCGGGCGGTTGCTGCAGATGCACGCTAACCAGCGCGATGAGATCAAGGAGGTGCGCGCAGGCGATATCGCAGCTGCCGTGGGTTTAAAAGAGGTTTTCACCGGCGAGACGTTGTGTGATCCAGCCGCGCCGATCAAGTTGGAGTCGATGGAGTTCCCCGAACCGGTGATCCATGTGGCGGTCGAGCCGAAGTCAAAGGCCGACCAGGAAAGGATGGGGATTGCGCTCCAGCGATTGGCGATGGAGGATCCGTCGTTCCGGGTGCGTACCGACGAGGAGTCGGGGCAGACGATCATCTCAGGAATGGGAGAGCTGCACCTCGAGATCATCGTAGATCGGATGAAGCGCGAGTTTAACGTGGAGGCAAACGTCGGCGCACCCCAAGTGGCCTATCGGGAGGCAATCCGCAAGAGCGTCGAACAGGAGGGTAAATTCATCAAACAGACCGGCGGACGAGGGCAGTATGGGCATGTGTGGATCCGCTTAGAGCCGAACGAGCCCGGGAAGGGGTACGAGTTTATCGATGCGATCAAGGGGGGAGTGGTGCCTAAAGAGTATATCCCTGCTGTTGAGAAGGGAATACAAGAGGCCTCGCAGTCGGGTGTGCTGGCGGGCTACCCGGTGGTCGATTTCAGGGTGACGCTATTTGATGGTTCATACCATGAGGTTGACTCCAACGAAAACGCGTTCCGAATGGCCGCTTCGATTGCCTTCAAAGAGGCGATGAAGAAGGCTAATCCCGTATTGCTAGAGCCGATGATGGCGGTCGAGGTGGAGACGCCCGAAGAGTTTATGGGAAATGTGATGGGTGACCTGTCGGCGCGACGGGGAGTCGTCCAGGGAATGGAGGATTTGCCCGGCGGAATGAAGGTGGTCCGCGCCGAGGTACCCTTGGCGGAGATGTTCGGCTACGCGACCCAACTTCGATCGCTGACCCAGGGGCGGGCGACCTATACCATGGAGTTCAAACACTACGCTGAGGCTCCTAAGAATGTGGCCGAGGCAGTGATTAGTGCTCGAAAGAGCTAACTTTTTGAATTCGTGAATTTCTAAGTTAGAGAGGAGTATGACGATGGCGAAAGCGAAGTTTGAGCGCACGAAGCCGCACGTGAATGTAGGGACGATTGGTCATGTGGATCATGGGAAG
>JAOAEZ010000015.1 GCA_026416515.1 Hydrogenophilus sp.
GGGCTCATCATCGGCAACCGGAACTCGATGGGGTTGATCATTACTGCCATTGCAGGTGGCGCTCTGCTTCTTGCCGCGAAAACCCTGGGCAACGCCATTCTTGGGGCTACCGGTTGCAGTTGAAAGTTCGTGCGAGGAGTAAGGGGAACAGTACTGTTCCCCCTTTTTTTCCCTATGCGGAGAGTTCCCAGACTAGACACGGCGCTGACTATCTTTGGCATGCCCGTGGGAGCGGTGGTGAGCGCGCTCCTAGGGGGTCTATTGGCGTTGCAGATTATGCAGGTTCTGGTGAGCAACCTTTGGTTGCGGGGGTTGCTTTCGCTTTTGGCCGTAGTTGGGGTTTATCGGTTGAGTCTCTGGATAAGTGACCGTTATGGCAACGGAGCGGGGATGAGGTTTCTTCGCTTTATCACGCGGGGCGACGTGTACGAGGTTCGGCCTCCTGAGAAGGAAGTGCCGCTGACGCTTTCCCGAGCGGGTTTGCCGGAGCCTGAGGAAGAGGGGGTGGGCGAGGATGAGCGTGCTTGGGATCAAGACTTTGCCCTTAGCCGATGAGCTTCCCCAATGGGAGCTAGAGGGAGGAATCGTTTTCACCCGAAACGGGAAAATGGAGGTGGGCTTTGAGCTTCAACTTCCTCAGATGCTTCTCTTTTCTGACTCCGACCTGGAGGACTTCCACCGGGGGTTTTCCTACTTTCTTCGGCTAGCGGTGCCGGAGGGAGAGAGGTTCCGGCTCTTTGTGGAGGTTAGGCAGGAGGCGGAGAGCTACCTGGAGAGCATTCGGCGGGAGCGGGGAAGCTATGTCCACCCTCTTGGGGAGCTCTTCTTTGACGCTCGTATGAAGATGTTTGAAGACCTGGCCCGCCGTGGGGTGCTCCGCACCTGGCGGTACTACGGGTTTCTCACCCTGACTCCTCCCCGGGGGAAGGTGCGGGGAATGTTCTCCGAGCGGGAGTATGAGGAGGCCATGGCGCTGGCCCGGGCCGTTCGGGAGGAGTTCGGGGTTCAGTTGAGGAGCATCGGGATCAAGGCGGTGCCCGCTGACGACCAGCGCCTCTTTGAGACGATGTGGCGCTGGTTCAACCCGGACAAACCCGTTTCTCGGTACCTTCCTCCAGGAGAGCGGCCCCCCTATGGCTCCCCGGACTACGAGGGGTTGACGGCTCAGTTAGCGAAAACCGATGTAGACAACGCCTACTCTACTCGGATTTTCGTGGGGAACACCTGGATATCAGGGATGGCGATGGGGGTGAGCCCGGACGTGACCTCCACGGGGTTCGTGGACAAGCTTCTTCGCATGGATGGGGAGTTTTACCTCGTGGTGGACTGGTATCACCGGGAAACTGCGAGCGAGGTGCGAAAGCTTTCCACCACGCTTCGCACCGCTACGGCGATGACCAAGTCCGACACCGTGGTCGACCCCGGGGTTTTCGTCAAGGCGGAGAACTATTCGGAGGCTCTAAAGCGGGTGCAGGGGGAGGGGAGGCAGATTTTTGATGTCGCGGTGCACCTCATCTTTCTTTCCCGGGACGAAAAGGAGGTTGTGCGCAAGTTACAAGAAGCGCGTGGGCGTTTCGCCGAACTCGGTGGAGTGCGAGGGATTGAGGTCCAAGACTTCTTCGAGGCTTGGGTCTCCGTATCTCCGGGGAGCGGACGGGTACCTTACTACAAGGCGAAGCTTTTAGAGGACAACGCGGCGGATTTCATGCCCACCTGGTTTCCTTGGCGGGGTTTAGAGAAGCCCGTGGCGGTCTATGAAGGACAGGGTGGAGTCACGGTGCAGATAGACCCCTTTGCCAAGGAGTTTCCGGCGAAGCACGGGATTGTGGTAGGGGGAAGCGGGCGAGGGAAGTCTTTCTTCGTCCAGTCTTTCCTCAACCAGCTCGCCCTCCGAGGCGTAGAGGTCGTCATCGTAGACCGGGGGTTCAACTACGTGGCCCTGGTGGAGCTTTTAGGGGGGAGCGTTGTGGTGGTGGACCCCGTGGAGGGTACGAGCATCAATCCCTTTGAGCTTCGGGAGGGGGAACTTCTTCCTTCGGAGGAAAAGAAGGACCTCATCCGGGCTCTTTTCCGGGCCATGGTACCGCCTCCTTCGAACGAGCAGGAGGGCGCCATCGAGGAGGCGATCTTCATGGCGGCGGTGGAGCAGACCTACTTGATGCAACAGCAGGAGAACGAGCGGGGGAACCGCTACCTCGAGCCTTTCACCCTGTCCACCGTGGTCAGAAAGCTTCGGACCATGGAGCAGGTGAACGGGAAACCCATGGGACCGAAGGAAAAAGAGATTGCCCAACGCCTCGCTTACGCCCTGGACAACTGGACCGGAGACTCGGTGTATGGGCGTTTTGTGGACCGCCCCTCTAACGTGGACTTGGAGGCTCAGGTGGTCTACTTTGAAACCGGCAAGCTTGGGACGGACGGCCCCCTGACCCAGGTAGGGCTTCTTTTGATTTCGGATTTGGTGTGGCGGAAGATCACGAAGAAGTCTGGGCCGAAGGTAGTGGTCTTGGACGAAGCCTGGGCGCTTCTGAAGACGCGGTACGGAGCGACGGTGGTGGAAAACCTGTACCGCCGGAGCCGAACCTTTGGGGCGGCGGTGTACGCCGTTACCCAGTCGCTTCAGGACTTTGTGACGGGGTACTCTCAGGGGATTTTGGAGAACACCTACTACCACTACCTCCTACCCGCTCCGGGACAAGAGGAATATGTGAGGAAGCTCTTCGGCGTACCGGAGCGGGCCATAGAGAGGGTTTACAAGAAGCTTGAGTTTAAGCCCGGGGAGTATTCCGAAGTCTTGGTAGTCCTTCGGGCCGGGACGGGCCTTGTGGGAGGCGTGGTACGCAACAGGGTCTCTCCCTTGGAGTATTGGGCGTACACCACGAACCCGGAGGACAAGGAGAAGCGCCGGAGGGCGGTGGAGAAGTACGGGAACCTTCGGGACGCTTTGGTAGCCCTCGCTAAAGGGGAGGTGGTGTGATGCGGCGTGGTGTAGGGGTTCTGTTGGTCTTTCTCTTGGCCTCCTTCGCTCCGGTGAAGGCCGGAGGGGGGGGTGGAGGGAACCCCTTTTGGAACACCCTGGATCAAGTGCTGAGGACAGGGTGTGGCTACACCTACACTTTCAACTTTGGGGGCAACTGGGAGTGGATCTGTTCTCTCAGCTCCATTTACAAAAACATCCGTTGGATTTTGGACAACATAAGCGAGTACGGACAGTCGATGGTCTTTGAGATGTTCACGGGGGTTCTCGAGGGAACGATGCAGTCTTTGGGGCTCGCGATCGGTCCTGGGGTGAACAACTTTGCCCAAGAAATCGACAATGCGATCAGGACTGTGCGAAATGCACCGACTAAGCTCAGGCAGGCTATTGCCCGGGCCATGGTGGAGGACGCGAAGCAGAAGTACCTGAATAGCGGGAAGGACTTTCCCCAAGGTTCAGGGCAGAAGTCTTTAGCGGACAAGGAAGACTCCTCCCCCACGGTCTTGATAGGGAAGATCACCGAGTTCCTTCGCAACCTGAAGAGAGGACTAGCCGTAGGGGGGTTCACCTCGGGGCTTGCGGAGGCGAACCAGAAGTTTGAGGACAGCAAGGAGGCTCTAGAAGAGGGGACTCAGCTGGCGACTAAGATACTGACTCCTAAGGAAGCCGAGGCCGCCACCGGGGGCGTGGTGAAAAAGGGTGTAGCGGACAACCTGATCGACCGGGCCAAGAGCGCGGCTTCCAGCCGGGAGGTCTTGGAGCTCGCCGTGGAGGGGATAGCGAACCTCTTGAAGCTTCAGGCGGCCATGCAGATCGCCACGAACAGCCAGCTAAATCAGCAACTCCAGGCCCAGCTTCTCTCTAACAGCGGGCTTACCGCCCTGTACGATGTGCTCGCGGAACAGGCGGAGCAGGAAGCAGGTGACGCGGAAGCCGCGCTTCAGGTGGCGGCGATGGCCGTGGACGATGTGACCCGTGACAGCGCGCGGGAATACGACCAGATCAGTCGGGTCTTCGACTCCCTTTCTACCATGGCGGACAACGTGCCAAACCTCGGGGATTATATTGAGTAGGAGGTGAGAGGACGTGATCCCCGGGTTACCGGACTACAGCTACTTTGTGAGCCAGGTGGTGCAGATGTCCCACTCTGTGGGGCTGATGGGGTGGTTTTGGGGGATATCCTGGGCGCTCCTGTTGCTCGCTTTCGTGTTTTCCATGGCCCAGCTCCTCATGGGGAACAGGTTGGGTTTTCAGCTGGGGGTAGTTCGGGTCATGGTGGCCTTGGCTCTCCTGACAATCCTTAGCCGTCCCGAGGGGGCGGCGACGAGGGCGGAGTTGCTCAAGCTTTGGAGCAATGCCCACCAGTTTGTGGCCGGGAGGACGGTTCGACCCATCGCCAACGACTTCTCCAACTGGATGCTCAACATCAGGGACGCGACCAAGGGGGCTTTAGAGGGGCTTGGCCTTATGGCGCTTGGTGGGACGGCGGTAGGGGTTGCTGGGAAGATGGGGGTGAAAGGGGCTAAGGCTGTCTTGGACTATGCCACGGAGTTGCGAGGAAAGATGGGGTCGGCCACAAAGGGGGTGGGAGTCACGGGAGCGTTCCAGCGGGCGGCCAGCGTGGGGAGGTACATGGGGTGGGGAGTCATGTTCCTGGTCGTGCCATACATTGCGGCCATGGTGCTCTCTGGGCTCATGGCGTACTTCGGGATTGCCCTGATGCCCCTTGGAGTGGGGCTTTTGGCGATAGGAAACAACCGCCTTTTGGCCGCCACCTTCTCCCTTTACTTCAGCGGGGTTGTTCTTGGGGTAGTTGCGCCTATGGTGTTTGCCGCGAGCGCGAAGACGGCGGGGCAGATCACCTATTCCCAGGTCTACCGACAGCTCCAGGAGGCACAAGCTCTCGCGGAACAAGCGGCAAACGAGTTCGCCACGCGGTCCCAAGAGATGCGGCTTGCGGCGGAACAGTACGCCGCCGAGATGACAAAGGACGATCCTAACAAGCCCAAGTGGCAAAAGTACATTGACGCCCTTGGAGACAAGCTAGCTCAAGCTAAGCAATGGGTGAGCGACAGGGTGAAGTTCGTGACTCAACCGATTGACGCGCTGGCCGGACGGATTGCCGGTTTTCTCGTGACTTCCGTGATCTCCCTGCTCGTCTGGATCATCAGCTTCGGGTCTTTGCTCTACGCTTCTGCCCGGGTGATGAACGCGTTCGCGGGGATTAGGCTGTGAACGGGGTTCAAGACCGTAAAAAGTGGGTGGTTCTCTTTCTGGTCAGCGTGGTTCTGATGCTGACCGGGGTAGGCTACGGGGTTTACGGCATTTTCGCGGGGTTTGGGCGCATTGTAGGGGAAATGGGGCGGTCCGGGGTGAGCATTCTCGGGTGCTTGCAAAACCGTGAGTGCGCCCGGTGGTTCAACGAACGGTTGGCTCGGGAGTTCAACTACGACTTCGTATACTGGCTTCTCCCGCTGATGCCCTTGGCCGCCCTTGCCCGGGTGCGGATGAACGAGAAGCCGAGGAAGGCACCGGGCGCTTCCCGGTACGCCACGGTGCAGGACGTGCGGGCGTATCTGGAGGGGGAGCGAAGCGGGTGGCTCGGTATCTTCCAGGGGAAACCTCTTCGCTATCCGAAGGAGTTGCGTTTTGGGCACACTCTGGTTCTCGGGCAACCGGGGGCGGGGAAGACGAGCCGTTTCTACGAGCCCAACCTTCTCATGGACGCTTTGGACGGGAACAGCGTGGTGGTGGTGGACCTGAAGTGGCCGAACCTTCAGGGGTTCCCCCGTTTCCTACCTCTTCTGGAGACTACGGGGCACCGCATTGAGCTATTCCTTCCCTACGAGCCGGGGACGAAGAAGCTTCCTCTGCTCCGGGACGCTTCGGATCCTTTGGTGGCGATGGAGATCGCGGAGGGGATTATCCCCGTGGACCAACGGGCTACAGCCATGACCTACTACAAGGACCAAGAGCGAGCTATTCTTGCCACCCTGATTCGTCTCGAGGCGACCATTGGAGCCGGGTCCATGGGGCGGTTGGTGAGGCTCTTGAAGCAGGGGCCGAAGGCGGTGAAGGAGTTCGTGGACGAGCTGGGCGACCAGAGGGCGAAGGAGGAGATGGGGTTTTTCTACGAGCTTACCCCAAGCCAGCAGACAGGGTTGGTGGCGGGGCTGGTGGGTAAACTTCAGCCCTTTGACGACCCGAGGTTGGAGCGGGCTACGAGTCGCGGGTTGCCTCACGAGGAGATCGATGTGGCCGAGGTGGCCCGCACGCCGACCTTTCTCTACATCGGCATTCCCCAGGACCAGCTGATGGAGGGGGTGGGGCAGGTCTTTCTGCAGATGGTGGTCCGGTACATCAACCGCACGCTTCTGCGGGAGGCGAGGCACCACGGAGGGAGGTGTCCTGTCCCGGTGATTATCTACATGGACGAGTGGGCGAACCTGGGTTACCTCCCCGGTATGGACGTGATGCTCGCCACCGTGCGGGAACGGCGCATCGCCTATATCCTGACCCTGCAGAACCTCAACCAGGGGATCAAGGACTACGGTGAGGCCGAGTTCAAGGCCATCGTGAACAACCTGAACCATTGGGTGCTCTTTCCCCAAGCGGTGTCCTTGGACGACAGGAAATACATCGCGGAGTTTCTGGGTGAAACCACGGCTTACGAGAAGACCGTGGCCCACGGGTGGAGAGGCGTCGTTCCCATCTTCGATCCGAAGCTCCAGGTGGCGGAGAAGGAAGTTGCCCGGCTACTCCTCTCTCCGGTGGAGATGAACTCCTTTGGGGAGGGGGAGGCGTTGGTCCTCGGTCCTCGCCTGTACCCCTTGCGGACCTGGTTGCCCCGCCTGGACGAGCCCACCATCGGAGGATACAGGAACCCCTTGTACGCCTACGGGAAGCACCTTCAGAAGCTTCGGGAGTCCCCGGACGAGGTCATCGCCGCCGTGGAGAGGCACCTGCTTCCCCAGGAGGAGGGAAGCGAGGAAGTTCCCCATGCGCCCGAGGTGCGCTTCCGGGATTGGGTGAAGGCGGTGGTGGACGGGGAGTATCCGGTACGACTCTTCCGGGATCCGAAGACTCTTGCTCTCACGAAGGTCCATGTGGACAGGGAGGTTTTACCGGAACCTTTAGCGACACCCGCCTTTCTTCACGAGTGGAGGAGGAACGGGTGGGCGCGGTTTGAGAAGAACGACAAGGCCATCGCCATCACCCTGAAGGGCCTCGAGGTTCTCTCTGCCGAGGAGAAGCTTCGCCTGGAAAAGCTCGGGTTGGCCTGGCGGATGGCGGAGTGGGCCAAGGAAAACCAGCGGGTCATTGCTGGACTTGGGGAAGAAGTGCCAACTCCCATGGCCTACTTTGAGAAGGCCGCTCTGGTGGTCCCCGAAGGAGCTCTCAAGGACATCTTTGGTGAGGAACTTCCCAGGGTGAGGGAGCTTCTGCAACCCCAGCGCACCCGGCGCAAAGGGGTGGAGTCGGTGAAGCTACCCGCCGTGGTAGAATATCTGTGGGATAGTAAGGTTCCTCAACCTGAAGAGGACAAATCCGCTGGAGATGGCAAGGGTAAGGGCAAGGAGCGTTCTAAAGGGTCTTCTAGTGGGGGCAGTCCTGTGGACTGGCTCTTTGAGTAAGGCGTTTTCGTGGGAGTCGTTTACGCCGTTTGTGGAGCGTGGGGGTACCGTGCTTGTGGTCGCTCCGGTGTTTCGTGAGGAGGCGTTGATGCGGGCGGTGTGGGAGAACGTGAGGGCCAAGCGGGGGCAGGTGATTTTGGTGACGAGCTTTGAGGCCGTTAGGGATCCGGCTTCATACTTTTTGTCTCTGTTGGCTTTAGGAGCGAAGGCGTACCTGGTTCCTTCTTGGCCGCTGAAGCCTGAGGGATCTTTTGTGGTGGTAGACGGGAAAAAGGGGGTGATGGGGCCTTTGGTTGCAGGTTTAGCGGATCCAGAGGGGAAGACGCGGGAGTTCAGGGAAGACGAGGTGGCGAAGTGGTATTCGTACGGGTTTGCCCTGGCGCGAAGTGGTGTGCCCTTTGAGTACGACGCTCAGGGCGCGGCGTTGGCGCACATCCTGAGAAGGTTGGGGTTCGGGAGGTAGCGATGGAGTTTCCTCTTTGGGGCAAGGTCGTCCTCTGGGTAGGCGTAGCGTTCGTCTTCTTCCTGAACCTCTGGTACACCCCTTATGCGGTTTTGGTAGCGTGGGCTGTACCGAGGTTTTGGGACCGTTGGCATCGGCACCTCGAGGTGATGGAGGAACTGGTCTACCTCTTGGGGGAGAAGAAGGAGCGCGGGCATGAGGAAGTCCGTGTTTCTTCTGACTCTCTTGAGTAGCGCGTTGGCCTGTGGTTATATCCCCCAGGACCTCTGGGCGAAGACCTGGGGGTACGCCCGGGCCTGGGGGCTTGACCCCTACCTGGTGGCCGCCGTGGTGTGGGTAGAGAGCGGGTACTGCCCGGGCGCGGTAGGGCGGGCCGGAGAGGTGGGTCTAGGCCAGTTCATGCCGGGGACCTGGGCGCGGACCACGGGAGCCCCCGTGGAGTGGCGGGCCCACCCCGACTGGGCGCTCTGGGCCACGGCGAAGCACCTCCGGGAGCTCTGGGAAGCGACCCGGGACTGGAGGAAGGCCCTCTGGGCCTACAACGCCGGGCTCGGGGCGGTGCGGAGCGGGAGGGTTCCGGCCTCCACCCTCCGGTACGCCGAAAAGGTCTTAGCGGTCTACCGGAAGTTCAAAGGGGGTGGTTCGGGATGATGCGGAAGCTCTTAGCGGGGCTTTTGGTCTTCGCTTACGCCTTCGCCCTGGTGATGTCTACCGGGCACCTTTCGGAGTGGTACGCGTTGACCCTAGGGAGTTTACCGGGGTGGTTCGCGGTGGGTTTAGCGGCGGCCTTAGAGCTTTCGGCCTTCCTCCTCTCCCTGCTCAGCAACAGCCTGTTGCGGGGGTCCGGGTGGGCAAACTATGGTGCGCTCACGGCTCTAGGGCTGGTGTGGGTGGGCAACTTCTTCTCCATGAGCCGGGCGAATACTGGAGTTCCCCCTTACGAGGTGTTTCTCGCCTCTCTTTTTGTCCCGGTGTCTACTTACGTGGTAGCTAAAGTGCTGGGTGAACTCTTGAGTTTACCCAAAGGGGAAAAGAAGGCGGTGGAGCAACCCGTAGCGGTAAACCCGGTGGTGTACCCGAGGAAGAGTGAGGAAGACGAGGAACCAGAGGTGGAGGTAGAAAGGGAGCAGATACGGTTTGACCGGGTGGTGGAGAGGGTAGAGGTACGCCGGAACACCCGGGAGGTCTACCTGAAGCTCCTGGAACAGCCGAGAACGGCGAAGGAGTTGATGGATCTTCTTGGGGTGACCAAGGCGGCGGTCTACAAGCAACTCCGGGCTTTAGAGGAAGAGGGGTTGGTGAAGCGTGAAGACGGCAGGTGGGAGGTGGTGAAGCGTGGTTGAAGAGAAGGAGTACCTTGATCGGACCGAACGGGCGGAACGGCAGGGGTTAGAGCGTCTTCTCTCGTATTTTCCGGCGTGGATCCGTAGCCTCATCACAGAGGACGTGGAGGGGACGGAGGAAGTTGCCATGGACCTCGATCGTCCCCTGGTGATACGGCGGCGGGGGGAGCAGTACCTTTACCGCGAAGTTTCCGCCGCAGACATCGAGTACTTCTACAACAAGGTGGGTTCTTTCCGGCCCAACGGCAGGGCGGGTATACCGGGTACGCTCCACCGGATCTCGGTGATCCGGGACTCGGACGACCTGGCGATTGGGTTCACCATCCGGTTTGGGCGGGCTATCCCGGGTATCGCCAAGCCCTTGCAGAAGTGGATTTCGGGGCGGGACTCGGTACTCATCATCGGTCCTCCTGGAGTAGGGAAGACCACGCTTCTCCGGGGCATCGTGGAGGAGAAGGCGAAGGTCTTGAAGGCCAGGCTGGTCATCGTGGACACCAGCAACGAGATCGCCGGGGACGGCACGGTGCCGCACCCCATCATCGGTTCGGCGCGGCGGATGATGGTGGGGGACCCGAGGAAGCAGGCATCTATCATCATGCAGGCCATCACCAACCACTCGCCGGAGACGATCGTGGTAGACGAAATCGGCTACCACGATGACGTGGCCGTCCTGGAGACCGCCAGGAGAAGGGGTGTGGACATCGTAGCCACCGTCCACGGGGAAGACCTCATAGACGTACTGGAAAACCCCGTCCTCAAACCCCTCCTCGGCTACCCCGACCTAGAACACGGGAGAAGGCTCACCCGCCCCTCCTTCCGCATCGGCATCGCGGTCCTCGCCAAGGGAGTCTACAAGGTCTACCCCGACTTCACCCTCGCCATCGACCAGGCCCTCCGCCGTGAAGACCCCGAAGGCGAAGTGGTGGATACGCGCCTCCAGTAAAAGAAGTGGAATAATCTGTAGCGCTTTCTTTTGGAGAAAATCCGACTACCGAAAGAAAGGCTTCCGACAGGACGATGAAAGCCGGGGAAGGCAGGAGCAGGTAGCCCCCCCGGCGTTGATTGTATCCCCCCTCCCCGCCCCTCCCCCCAAAGGGGGGAGGGAGGAAACACGGGGCGGCCCCGGTGAACCACCTGGCGGGTACCCCAACGATAAACCCCGGTCACTCCCCGGTGGGCCGCCCCAGACCAAGAGGTGAAGGAGGTAAACGATGACGAAGGAAAACCTGGTCAAGATGACCTACGAGGTCATCCCCACCAGCGGCGGACTCGCGGTCTTCCAGGTTCTCGCCCCCGAAGACATCCTCGGCCTCGAGGCCGGGGACCTCGCGAAGACTACGGTAGTCCTCCAAACCCTCCTAACTGAGCTTGCCCTTGACCCCGAAGAAGTGGCCGCCCTGGAAAAGGCCCTCGAGGTCATCCGGTATCTCAACGAAGCCCAGGTAAACCCCGTTGACCTCTTCTTTGGAGACTAGAAAACACGGGGCGGCCCCTGGTAACCCACCCACCGGGTAACTCCACAGTAAACCTCGGTGTACCACCGAGGGGCCGCCCCAGACCAAGAGGTGAAGGAGGTAAACGATGGCAAGAGTAGCGCGGGTGCTCAGAGGAGACTTCCTGGCGGGCCTGCAGACTTCACACGCCCTGGCCGCCCCCACGAACGGAGTCCTCACCCCCCGGGGCCTGGTCATGGGGGCCGGGGCGGCCAAGGCCCTAGCGGAGGCAGAGCCCCGTCTCCCCCGCCTCTTCGCCGAGACCATCCGGCGGGAGGGGGCTTACCAGGGCGGGGTCTACCTCTACGGCTTCGTGGCCGTGGAGGTAGACGGAAGGTCCTACGGGGCCTTCCAGACGAAGGCCCACTTCCGGGACCGAGCGGACCTCCGCCTCGTCCACCTCGCGGCCTCGAGGCTCCGGCGGTTTCTGGAGGAGCGCCCCGGCCTCGAGGTCCACATGGCCTTCCCGGGCATCGGCCTCGGAGGCTTGAAGCCGGGGGAGGTCCTCGAGGCTCTGGAGGAGGCCCTGGGAGAAGTAGGGAACCGAGTGGTCCTCTACCGCCTGTAAGGAAAACACGGGGCGGCCCCCGGTAGGCCGCCTACCGGGGACTTCACAGTAAACCCCGGTGTACCACCGTGGGACCGCCCCAGACCAAAAAGCGAAGGAGGTCAAGATGAAAGTCTACTTGACCACCGGAAAGACAGCGTTCCAAGGCCAAGAACTCACCGACCGGCAAGTGTTCTACACCATCTGGAACCACGGGGAAGTCTACATCGACCCCCGTGCCCTTCAGGACGGCACCGTGAGCCTCGAGGACCTCCCCCGGGGGGTCACCGTCCACTTTACCCCTGAACCCCCGGAAGACGCCCTCGTCCTCCTACCCTCCCCTCGGGGGTGGCGCGTCAAGTCCTGAAACACGGGGCGGGCTAAAGCCCGCCCCAGACCAAGGGGTGAAGGAGGTAAACTATGGTAGTAGCTAAAGCCATCATCACCTTTTTCGGAATAGTAACCC
>JAOAEZ010000016.1 GCA_026416515.1 Hydrogenophilus sp.
TTTTTTCTGCAGGATATCGATGCGTGGCTCGCCCAAGCGCGCCAACGCATCCAGCGCCGCCAGCGCTACCTCCGGGTCATGCTTCTCGCGATGTGCCGCATCGGCCAAGGTACGCAGCGCCGCCAGATCGCGGCGCGCCTCGGCCGCACGCACCGCCTCCAACGTCGCGGCACCTAGCGCTGCTGGCTGAGGAGCACGCCCAGGCGGCCGTGGCAGATGTTTATGCCGCGCCATCAGCGCTGCCCCCCTTGCGGGAAATGCGCGGTGGCCAGGCCGCGCATCGCGGCCTCGTCGCGCGGCGCCTTGCTGGCCAGCAACCAGAGATCGAAATGGGGTGCACCGCGCCTCAGGGCCGCCACGGTGGCAAACCCGGCCACGTGCAGCAGCGCGGTCAGGCTTTTCTGGGTGAAGCCTACCTTGTGCGCCATGTAGTGGTTGCCGCGCGCCAGGCTTGCCCGGTGGCCCCAGAGGATGTCGATCGGGGCAATGGGGCCGGCGGGCGAGGTGTAGCAGGGCTCCAGCAGCTTGTCGGCTGCGACGAGTTCGGCTACCGACTGCGCGTCGGGGCAGGTGATGACGGCAAAACCGTCGGGCTTCAGGACGCGCCAGAATTCCTTGAGCGCTATGGGCACTTCGTGCGCGTAGAGGTGCTCGAGGTTGTGGCTGGAGAAGAGCGCATCGACCGAGGCGTCCGCAAGCGCCGACATGTCGAGCATCGAGGCGACGATGTCGGGCTGGACGGCCGGGTCGATGTCGAGGCGCAGCTCCCGCCACTCGGGGGTGTTGAAGCCGCGGGTGGTCTGCTCCTTACGCTTGCCGCCGCAGCCGACGTGGAGAAAGGTTTTGGTTGCGCTCATTGTGTCCATCATAGATACCCATTCAGCGCGGGCGGGTCATGGATTCATCTTACTCGGTCATCATAGAAACGAGTCAAGAGAGAAGTGGGTGTCCTTTATTCTGGTGTCCGTTATTCTTTTTATTACCGATCTATTTTCAACCAATAGCCATTTGGGTTCCAGGTGACGTTTTTTCCCCAAAAGTCGCAGTATTCTGTCAGGAGTCGGTATTTATTTTGCCGTTGGGCGATAAACTGCTGGATGGCTCGATTAGGGCCGCCATCGAACTTTTGAGCGATGCCAAGGTCGGCTACGATGCCGTCCTCTACCACCAGCAGGTCGCCAGGTTCCATGAATCCGTCGAGGTATTCGATGGCTGAGAGACAATGCGAGGCCACATGACTTGAGTCCTCGATCACCAGCCAAGGGTGTGGCAACGCTGCTAGTTTTTCTGCTGGCAGTGCGGGGGCGAGGTTACGGGCATCGCCATATAAAAACTCTACTTTTGGATGCGAGATGCCTTGCGGGGGGGTGATGTCTATCGAGATCACTTGCCCATCGATACCGTAGAGAGTTATCATCTCCGCGAGCCACAGGGCGCTGCCACCGAATTTGCTTCCGATTTCGATAATGCTGCGGGGTTTGTACTGCCAAACCAACCGCCAGTAATTGGCAAAGTCGAATGGATTTTTCCACATCAGGATGTCGCGCCACGTATAACGATGGCTTGCGGTCTGAATCTCATGGAGGTTGCGGCGGGCTAAGGAGCTGTCGAAGTGTCGAACTGCTGGCGGCTGCCCACCTTTGCGCCAAAAAACGCCAGTCCAGTCGATTCGCTCGATCGGATCGGTGATGCCCCGCTTTAGACGAAATTCCTCGGTTGCCCGCCGACACGGCTCAAAGTCACCGTAGTCGTCAACGATAATGAAGCCCCCTGGTACGACTTTGTCATAGAGAGCATTGAACGCATCCATCGTCGATTCGTACAAATCGCCATCAAGGCGCAGCAGGGCGATCTGGTCGACGGGGAGTTTGGGGAGGGTATCCCGAAACCACCCTTTGACGAATACCACTCGATCATCCAGGAGGTCGTAGCGGCGGAAGTTTTCCTGCACCTCTTCGAGCGAGATCGCCAAAATCGGCATCTTTTCTTTGCTGAAGTCGTAGCCTGCGTCTTTGGGGTGCGACGGCACGGGTAGGCCTTCGAAACTGTCGCAGACAAACACTCGCCGCCCGGTCATTTCCCACGCTTCGAGGTAGCCGCGCATGAAGATGCACGCGCCACCGCGCCAGACGCCGGTTTCGACGAGGTGACCTGGAATATTCTCATTGCGGATCAGATCCAAGCAGGCCTCGATGTTGTCAAGGCGCTTTCTCCCTATCATCGAGTGCGAAAACTCACAGACGTTGCGCAGATTGATCGTCTGCAAGGTCCCATCCGGCCGCTCAACCTGCACTCGCCACCACGGCGTGCCTTGCTGACGCGCTCTGAGGATTTTTTGGACCATGGCGGGTAATCTTGTGCCGATTTCGCGCACTACGGCTGCGTCCACCGGCTGCCCCATTGCCAGCTGGCTAAAAATGTAGAGAAAGCGAGCCTCGTTTTCGAGGTAGATCTCATTCAGTATGCTTTTTTTGAGCAGCTCTAGGTAGCGTTTTGGGTGCATCGGCTTTTGCTTTCGGTGTTAGAGGGCTTGGCAGCGAAAGAACCACTGCAGCACAAATAGTTCGGTGGCCTCTCCGGCTTGTAGGTTACGCAGCACGACTTTCGGCAGTTCAATATTGCGCACCTGGTCGAGGTTTTTGCCGTCGGTCATCGATTTCAAAGCGGGATCAAGATTTCCGCGGGTTTCAAGAACCCGCCAGCCGGTTTCGGTGAGCATGCGGGTGGCGCTTTGCCGGGTAAAGAAGCGTAGGTGCGTGATGTCGAGGATGCCGGCGCCTTCGTAGCGCCAGTCGCCGGCGCCACACAGCGCTTCTAGCACTCGGAGGTTGCGGATGTTGGGGAGGCTTATGTAGAGGGAGCCGCCAGGGGTAAGGAGGGTTTTGAGGCGCTCCAGGGCTGCCCAAGGGTTGTAGAGGTGTTCTAGGACGTCTGCGGCGATGATCACATCGAACTCGCCTTTGTAGGCGTCGACGTCGAATGTTTCGAAGCGGCCGACAAATACCTCGTCGTAATCGGCGCGCGCTTTCTCGGCCGCTTTATCCAGCGGCTCTACACCCACGACGCGCACGCCGGGAAATTTGTTTTTGAGCCAGCGCCCGGTGCCGCCGACGAAACAGCCGAGGTCAAAGACCGCTCGCGGGGGTGCCGAAATCATCTCCAATAACCCCACGGGGGCGTAGGTGTGGGAGAGCGTTATCCAGTGCAAATCTCCGTCCAGTAGTTTCCAGAGGGGAGGGCGGGCCGGGGCAGGCTTAGTGACAGGGGGCGGGGATGCGCCCGATGGGGGAGTTGCGGGAGACGAGGGGGCGTCCGATGGGGGAGTTGCGGGAGACGAGGGGGTGCCCGATGAGGGAGTTGCGGGGGACGAGGGGGCGCCCGATGGGGGCCCTGGCAGCGGGTCGAGTCCCAGCACCGGCTGAGGGGCGAAATGGTCATTCGGTTTTATTTCGAACCTCTGAGGCTTGCTGACGCTGAGCGGGTGGTCTTTTGCAGGTTGTTCTTTGGGGGAGGGGGGGATGCGGTTCGGCGTGGTTTTGGGGAGGGGGGCGCCTTGGCGTGGGGGGGCGAGCACTCGGAATTCAGCGGGCCGATAGTCGAAGCCGGGATAGGTTTCGCGATGTTGCGGTAGGAGGGCTTCTGCCGTGGCATTCCCCCGCGCGGCAAGTTCTTCGAGGAGCACCCGCTCAAAGGCGCGGACCACCCGCAGGTCGTTGCAGGCCAAGGGGGCGGCGGCGCGGATTCGCTCGCGCCGGGCGCGGTAGGCTGCGGGCTGATCGCGCCACTCAGCCAACAGCTCGCCCACTTTTGCTAGGTAGTCCGCTTCGCTTTCGGCCACGGTGTCCGCGATGCCGATTGTCTCGAGCATTCCAGAGGCGAGCCGTTGGCGCAGAAATCGACCCTTTAGGGTGACGATCGGGATTCCCGCAAAGACGGCTTGCCAGGCTGTGGTATACCCCGAAAAGGTCGGCACATCCAGATAGAGGGTCGCTTGCTCGAGCAAGGTGAAGAATATATGGTGCGGTTGATGCTCGATTAGCGCTAAGTGATGGCTGGTGTCGAGACCTGCTTCCTCAAAGGCGCGCCAGATACGTTCTTGATTTTTCACACCGAGATCATCGAGATAGGACTGCTTAAAAAAGACGAGGCGCAGCTCGGGAAAACGGCGGGCAATGTGCAGCCAGAGGGGGTCGTTGGCCGGCGCGAGTTTGAATCCGACTGCAGGAACCAGCGCCACCGGGCGGCTTTCGGTAAAAAGCGCCGCCAGTTCCGGCGGCAAGGAAGTGCGGGTACCTTGGTAGTTGGGGGTGCAGGCCCCTACCCCCGGCAATCGCACCAGACGTTCGACATAATGGGCCGGCGCGTCTTCCGGCTCCAGGGCTTCGCCAGAAAAGTAAAGGTCGACGGTGGTCAGGCCGGAGGTCGCCGGATGGCCCCAGGTGGTGACCTGCAGCGGCGCGAACCGGCGCGCGGCGATGCCGACATTCATCGTGTCCATTGTCGCATCAGGGAGAAAGAGAACGTCTGGCGCCTCTTCCTTCAGCAGCGGATGCCAGTCTGGCCGACGACCGTAGTAACGGTCGACTTGCGCGCGACACCATTCGGTCTGATCGTCTTGGTTTTGGCCATGATTTATGACCACCAGCTCGAAGAAGCGCCGGTCGAGATTCTTGACGAGGCCGCGCAGTAAGATATACCAGACGGAGCTTCTTCTAATGTGGGTTGAGAAGAGCAGCAACCGGAGGCGTTTTCGTTGGGGGGGCATGGGAGGGGCTTCGGGCGGAAGCAGTTCGGCGATCCACTCTCCCCAAGCTTTCAGCGCGGGTGTGATGTCGCCGGGCCAGTAGGCCAAAGCGAATGGGGCCGCGATCTCTACGCTCTTCATGGCGGCGCGACGCTTGGCGGGCGGCCAGTCCGCGACCCAGCGCCGCGCCTCTTCGAGGTGGGCGAAAAAACGCGGGATCATCGCCGCGTGCGCTTCAACGCTTTCGGGACAACGCTCCAAAGCCACCCTCGGCCAGAACACCTTGCTGTCTAGTCGATGCGGGCCTTCTTCGGCGATCAGCGCGCGAAACAACGCTTCGGCGCCCTGCCGGTCGCTGGCCTCCTCTGTCCAGATGGCCAGGAGGCGGCGCAAATGTGTGTCGTTCGGTTTGTGCTCCACCAGTATTCGCAGATGCGCCAACGCCAGCTGGCGGCGTCTTATGCGATACAGTGCCCGGGCCAGGATGAGCCGCGCCTCGTCATCGTCCTCGTGGCCGGCGGATAGGTATTCGGTCATCAGGCGCGCCGCCTCGTCGCAGCGGCCGTACTGCAGCAGGATCTGGCCACGTTTTTTCTGCAGGATATCGATGCGTGGCTCGCCCAAGCGCGCCAACGCATCCAGCGCCGCCAGCGCTACCTCCGGGTTGTGCTTTTCGCGGCGGGCCAGGTCGGCTAAGGTATGCAGCGCTGCGAGGTCGCGCCGCGCTTCGGCGGCGCGCACCGCCTCTAACGTGACGTGGCGCGGTGCCGGCGAGTGAAGAGCGCGCCCCGGCGGCCGCGGCGGCCGCGGCGGGTGATTTCGCCGAGCCATCAACGTCCTCCTTGTTGCGGGAGCTGTGCGGCGGTCCCGCGGCACATCGCAGCTTTGTCGCGCGGCGCTTTGTGGTCGAGCAGCCAGCGGACGAGGGACCAGCGGACGAAGGGCCAGCAGGCGAGGGGCCAGCGGGCGAGCAGGGGAACCCCGCGCCGCGAGGCCGCCGGCCCGATGGCGCGGGGCCACGCCTGTCCCAGGGGGGTGTGGAAAGTCCAAAAATCCATCCTCAGCATCTCCTTCGCGCGCCGTCCTCAGGCGTTCCTGGGTATGAGTATAGCCCGAACCGGTTGAGTATAGCCCGAGCTGGTTGAGTATAGCCCGAACCTGGTTAAGTATAGCCCGAACCCGTCTTCGGAAGAAGCGATCGCCCTCCTGCACGCCGAATTCCGCGGCGAGTTCGTCAAACGAGCGCGGGGAGGGGCGGTTGGTCTCGAGCAGTGCGTTGATTTCGCGCAGCGCGTTGATTTCGCGTAGCGCCTCCTTCTGGCGCCGCTGGGCTTTTCCGAGGTTTACCCGGTTGATCTTGACGCCTTCGTGAGCCGGGTCGATGGCGAGCACATAAGGGGTGGGCCTTTATTTCCCCGGCAGGCCGGGCAGGCGGTGCCCGGGGCGATGATGGTCAGGGGCAGTGGGTGGAGATCAGATAAAAAAAACCGCCCCTCGGGGAGGGGCGGGGTGGGTTTCAGTTCAAGCGCCCGCGGGGGCGGGGGCTTGACAACAATCGGCTTTATCCAAACAAATAGCCGAATTGCGCGGCGCTGCTCAAATCACCGGTGAAGCTTTGCAGCGTACCGACCAGGGTAGCGGTGGGTGAGCCGCCGTTACCTTCGACATAGTAGATGCTTACGTTAGTTCCCGACGTAATGTTGGCAGTACTTGCCGACGTCACCAACACGACGGCTTTTGAGTTGCTGTTAGCCAGGATCACTTCGCCGTTCGACGACGTGCCCGTACTAATTTTAACGCTCCCGCTCGCCAAAGTGCCACCGGAGAAATTGAAGAGCAGACCAACGTTTTCGGTACCATCGGTCAGATCAAGATCCCCACTACCAGCGTCTCCGGAGTAAGTGCTGCCGACACTTGCATTTCCACCCAAGAAAGCTGTGAAGTCTAGCTTATCTCCCGATGAACCCAAAGAGAAGTTCTGAATGGTGTCCGCGCCGTTGTTGGCGGCGGTGTTCGCAAACACCCCCCTATCATTACCCGCACCCAGGTTGATGGTGTCGTTGCCCGCACCGCCGTTGATGGTGTCGTTGCCGTTGCCACCGTCGATGTTGTCGGCGCCATCGCCACCGTTGATGTTGTCGGCGCCATCGCCACCGTTGATGGTGTCGTTGCCCGCATCGCCGTTGATGGTGTCGTTGCCCGCATTGCCGTTGATGGTGTCGTTGTCATCGCCACCGTTGATGGTGTCGTTGCCGTTGCCACCGGTGATGCTGTCGTTGCCCGCATCGCCGTTGATGGTGTCGTTGTCATCGCCACCGTTGATGGTGTCGTTGCCCGCACCGCCGTTGATGCTGTCGTTGCCCGGACCGCCGTTGATGCTGTCGTTGCCCGCATTGCCGTTGATGGTGTCGTCGCCACCACCACCGTGGATGGTGTCGTTGCCCGCACTACCGTTAATGCTGTCGTTGCCGGGAGTACCGTTGTAGG
>JAOAEZ010000017.1 GCA_026416515.1 Hydrogenophilus sp.
AGTCAAGGGGTAGTGACGGAGAAGCGTCCTGGACGGCACTTCCGGGGCCTCCTCCCCCGCCCCTCTAGGCAACAAGGGGAGATCGCTGGGGAAGCAGGTGTTCCTGTGGTATAGTTGCCTCATGACAACGCTAGACCGTGCGGAGGTGGGGGAGGCCCTGAGGCGGCGGCGGAAGGAGCTGGGGCTGACCCTGGGAGACGTGGCGCGTTCCATGGGCACCTCGGACGGGTACGTGTGGAAGCTGGAGCAGGGGCTGATCAACCTGCAGAACGTGCCCTTGCCGAAGATCATAGGGCTCTTGAAGGTGCTCCGGTGGACCCCGGAGGAGTTCACCCTGGCGACCGGGGTGCCTCTCCCGGGCCTCTCGGAAAAGACGGAGGAGACGGTCCCGGGGGTTTCCCTCTACAAGGTGCCCGTCTACGGGGAGGAGGAAGTCTACGTGGTCCTTGGACTTCCGGGCCTCGCCCTGGACCCGGCAAACCTGGTGGCCCTCCGGCACGAGGGGGGCCTGTACCTCTTCCGCCGTAGCGAGCCCCCGGAGCCGGGGAAGCTCTGCGTGGCCGAGGGAGAAGAGGGGGCCTTTCCCGGGGAATACATGGGCCTGAACCCCAAGCGCTCCCACCTGGTGCGCACCCTGGACTGCCCCAAGGAGGTCCGGGTCTTGCCCAAGGAGTCCTGGGAGGTCCACCGGGTGGTCCTGGTGGTGGACCTGGCGTAAAGAGGCTGAAATCAGTGGGGGCAACATGAAACGCCGCTGGCCTGAGGGAACCCAGTTCAGGCTGAGGCTTCACGGAGAGGAAAGGATCGAAACCCTAGACGCCCCCAAAGGTTCCGGCAACCGCATTGGCTCGGAATCCCCGTTAGGGCAAGCCCTTCACGGCTGGCTCTCCAACCCCGGCCCCACGGTGAGCGTTCAGGTGCCCAAAAGAAAAGACCCGGTAATCTGGGAAGTTCTAGGGTTCAAGCTACCGGAAGGAGAGTGGGTAGAAAACCGCCCCGAGTTTTGGGAAGCCGTGAAACTCGCGGGACTCACGGCGATTTCTGTGGGACCGGAGAAGGTCATTCCCATCGCCGCCGAAATGCGAGCCCTTGGACTTCTGGAGGGAGAGCTCTACCCCAGAAGCTGGGATGACCTGCAACACTTGATCGAGTGGGCGCGTTCGGGACAACCCCCAGACGAAGTTGTTGAAAAAGTAGCGCCTGAGCTTGCTTACAAGCGCTATCTTGACCTCTTGAACCAAGGAGAATACCACTTTGCTCCTACAATAGCGGCTCTACTTCGGGATCGGTTGAAAAGACCGTGGGAATCTTACCACTTCGTCAAAGAGTGGAAAGACCGGATACCTCCCGAGAACCGACATAACCTCCGGGCGCTTCTCACAGCGGGGGTCGGTACCATCAATCACCTATGGAACGAGGGCTACACCTCGGATTCAAGCCTGCTCAAAGAAGGGCTTTCCTGGGGGAAAGAAGCCCTCGCCATCAAGGAAGACCCATACACCTACTGTGCCCTGCAGGCGGTCTACCGGGCCCTAAACCAGGACGAGCTGGCCGACATGTGTCTGGAGAAAGCGGAAAAACTCGGAAAACCCTGCGACCCTAGGCGCTTTATACGCCGCGTTCCGATAGCACCGACCGCAGACGAAACACCGACCGATGAAGAAGAAGGAAATACTCCGTTCTGAACCTATCTGTCCCCCCCTTCCTCGATACGCTCACGAATCTCTCTCGGGTGAGGTTGCTTGGGGTAATCCGCGTGGGTGTAGGCCATGAGGAGGTCTACCGTCTGATCTGTTTCGTTCACCAAGGCCAAAACACGCATCTGTCCGGAGGCCCCCCGAGTGTGCGGGGGGCGCAAATAGAACTTGTAGAGCTTATGTCCCTCCGGGGCCAGCCCCCCTGTCATCACCTCAGCGTCCAGTAGCGGGGAAGAAGGACCATGTCGCTCAAGGACTTCCACAAAGGAGAAGAGAACCTTCAGGAACTCCTCCCTTTGCCTGTCGCTCTTATAAAGAGACTTGGCGAGGCGCTTCAAGTCCTTGGCGAAGCTGGGCTTACGCCTAATCGTCCAGGACGAGGGCGCGGAGCTCATCCTTGGTGAGAGGAACGCTTTCCTCGGAAAGCGCCTTCCTCAAGGCTTCCCGAAAAGCGGGGTCTTCTTCCTCCAAACGGTCCATCACCCTCCGGGAAAGGAGGCTGACCGCGTGTAGGAACTCCCCCAGGTCCTCCCTGGTGACATCGCCCCGCGCCAGGGCGAAGCTCAGCTTCAGGCCCTCCCAGAGGTCCACCGCCTTGCCCCAGAGGCCTCGAGAAGGGGGTCCGCTCTCCCAGGAACGGGCCAGGACCGCGAGCTCCCGGCGCAGGTCCTGAGGTAGCTCCCCCCACCTCTCCTCCACCTCGCTCCGCAACCTCTCGGCGTAGGAGGTCAGCTCCCGAAGCTCCAAAGTACGGGCGGAAGGCAGACCACGCGCGGCCTGGCCTAGCATCCGCGCACTCTTTGCGAGCACAACGGTCGTTCCCATATCACCCCTTCCCCCCTCTCAGAGCTCCCACGCCCTAAGATGAGGTTAGGGCACCATGACGACACCCGTCAACACCTGCCATTACCGTCCTTCAACCGGGAACGTCCATGACCTACAAGGAGCAGGAAAGGTTTGCAGAAGACCTCTTAGAGCGCGGGGCGAGCCTCGAGGAGTGGCTGAAAGCTCTGGAGGACTACCCCTACTCTCCTTACACCTGGTTGCGGGCGGCGAAGGACTCCCGCACCCCCCCCGAGGTCCTGGTGAGGCTCCTCGCCCACCCCTGGCACCTCGTCCCCGAAGAGGCGGCGAAGACCCTGGCGGGGCACCCGGAGGCCACGGACGAACACCTCGCGGCCCTGGTGAACCAGGTGTTCGCTTCAAAAAAACCCTTCACCTCATCCTTGAAGGACACCTTGGCGGCCACGCTGAGGCAACGGGCTGGGGATAAAAACCCGGAGTGGTTTAAGGAGGTACTCCTCTACGACCTTTCGAAGCTATAAGTACCCCCCGGGCGCGCCCCGCGTGTGACCGCGGCTCCGGTGAGCCCCAAGGGTTTTCCGCAAACGGGGGGGTCTTCCGCAAGGCCGTTTGCGGAAAACCTGAGCGGTCCCCATCGCAAAAATCCGTTTTCCGCAAAGCCACAACCTATCGTACAGGGCTTGCGGAAAAGGAAAGAATGGGCTACCTTCCGGTCTTTCAGAAAGGTCCTTACCGAGTTGAGGTCAACACCAGTCCCTTAGATCCCACAGCCACGAACTTTCCTTGGGCGTAAATGATGTCGACCAGAGACCACATCGGACGGTCCGAAGGCATCTCTGAGACCCATTGCACCCCGTCCTTGGAACTGAGTATCTCAGAGTTCCCCACCGCGACAAAGCGGTCGTTGCCGTAGGCCACCTCAGCAAGTCCGGCGAAGGAATTCGTCCTCTGTAGGGTCCACCGTCTGGCATCGGTGGAAGTCAAGACGGTTCCCGAACTGCCCACGACCACATACAGTCCCTTACCGTAAGTTCCTCCATAAAGGTTGTTGGAAGAAGGGTTTTCCTCGGGAAGGGACCAGTTGAAACCGTCTGTGGAGACCCAAGGATCTATGTCAAACCGAATGAAGAGCCCGTTGACGAAAGTCACGTCAAGGTAGCGCTGAAGCCCCAACCCGTTAGCCCTTTGCCAGTTAAGGCCGTCAGTAGAGACATAGGTCAGGCCCAGGTCGGCCACGGCGACGTACCGCCCGTTGCCATAGGCGATGCCGTTGATGGGGGCGTGACTAGAAAGGGTGTACCTCTGCCAGCGGTAGCCGTCTTGGGAGATCAAAACTCCGCTCCAAGGTCCGCACTCAGGGACCACGAACCCCGCGTCACCAAAGGCGACATCGGCCAAGCAGACCCCTTCCGTGACCTTTTGCCAGCGCTCGCCGTCCGGGGAGACCAAGAGGGCTTCGCCCACGGCCACAAAGGCTCCGTTCCCATAAGCGATACCCCATAGATTTGCTTGAGTCCCGGTGGGGCGGACCTGCCACGGGCTAAAGGTCAACAGATCTTGCGAGCACCCTGCCGCCAACAAAGCCAACGGTAGAAGAAAAAGCCCCCAAACAGCACCTCGATAGCTCTCCACGGCTTTCACCCCCATACATGGCCCTTCCAGGGCGCTTCGTCTCCATCAAATATACACGAGTCCACACGGGCCAGCTAACATAGTCCGAGGAGGCGAGGTGGAGTTGGTAGAAGCCCTTTTGGGAACCCTGGCTCTCTTCTTCCTCTCCCTCCTGGACAAGAAGAGGGAGAGGAAGCACCGGGAAGCCTTCGAGGAAATCTGGCGGCGAAAGGAAGCGGCGAAG
Organism: Hydrogenophilus sp.; assembly: GCA_026416515.1. Taxonomy (GTDB): domain Bacteria; phylum Pseudomonadota; class Gammaproteobacteria; order Burkholderiales; family Rhodocyclaceae; genus Hydrogenophilus. Next base: position 4,357 of record JAOAEZ010000017.1, read on the forward strand.
CGGGTGCTCCTCGGCCTCCTCTCCCTCTTCCTCCTCTTCCTTCCCGCCTTCGGCCAGGGCCTCGTGGGGCGGGCGAGCGTGGTGGACGGGGACACCCTAGAGGTCCACGGGCAGAGGATCCGCCTCTGGGGGATAGACACCGTGGAGTCGAGCCAGACCTGTTTGGACTCCCGGGGGAAGCCCTGGCCCTGCGGCAGGCGGGCGGCCTTCGCCCTCGCCGACTTCATCGGGCAGAGCCCCGTGGCCTGCACCCCGAAGGACACCGACCGCTATGGAAGAGTGGTGGCGGTGTGCGTCGTGAAGGGCGTGGAGCTCAACCGCTGGCTCGTGGAGGAGGGGTGGGCGCTCGCCTACCTGCAGTACGGCGGGGCCGTCTACCTCGAGGCCCAGCGGGAGGCGGAGAGGGCGAAGCGGGGCATCTGGCAGGGGAGCTTCGTCCCCCCGTGGGAGTACCGGAAGGATCCCAAGGCCCCGCCTTCAGCGGGGAGCTACACCGGGGCGAAGAAGGAAGGACGGTGCGACCCGGCCTACCCCACGGTGTGCGTCCCCCCGCCGCCCCCCAACCTGGACTGTGGGGACATCCCTTACCGAGGCTTCAAGGTCCTGCCCCCGGACCCGCACCGCTTTGACCGGGATCGGGACGGGATAGGGTGTGAGCGTTAGGGGACTCGACGTACCAGACCTCGTAGGGGGGTCCGAACACGTGTGCTGGCTCCCCTAGGGAGTAGCCTCGGTACACCACTCTGCGCACCACTTCAGGAACAGGGTGGAGGTTCCCACCCGGTTCTGGCAGACCCAAAAACCCCAGGGTCAACCAGGTCGCCAGAGCCCCCACGGCCATCAAGGCGTGGCGGAGGGTGGCCTTCTTCAAAGCCTGAGTACGCCCGTGCTTCAAGCTGGTGTAAGCGTCCCACCAGGGGTAGACCGGCTGACCCTGCGGATCCAGGGGCTTCAAAGGAACTCCAAGGCCAAGGAAGTGGACCTCGATGTCCTCCACCTCTATCCCCCACTTTTGCCGGATGAAGTCTTTGCTCCGAAGGTCAAGTTGCGTAAAGGAAGGAGAACGTTTGCCGCCGCATCCCCCGGAACTACCCCGGTACAAAGAGAGGAGGACCGCCTCCACCTCCAGTGCGGCCATCTGGATAATCCGGTGAAGCTCCAGGGAGAAGGTCTCCAGGTTGTCCTCGTGAAAGGCGATGTACCTTCGGAGGATCCGGAGGTCTTCGTCCAAGGCCAGAAAGTAGTCCCAGTGGGCGCGAAGGTCAGAGAGGTTCACGGCCCTTCCTCCCGAAGCTTCCTGGAGAGCTTCTGCTCCATCTCCTCGAGCCGTTTTGGCTTGGCAATGAGCTCTTCCGTGACCTCGTTGAGGAACTCAAAGAGGGCAAGGATTATCTCCCGGTCTTCCTGCCCCTGGGAGGGGTCTATCTTCCAAGGTTCATAGTGGGCGGCGGCGTTGCCCGCGAGCCGGAGAGCTTCCGCGAGTTCGTAGATCTTGGCATTCAGCTTGCCCTCTTCGTGAGCCCTCTTCAAGCGGTCGGCCAGGCTCCCCTTTTCGTTTCCTGCTTCCTCCAAAAGACCCTCCAGGGCTACCCGGAGCAGGGCGGCGGAAGCCCGAGGAGAAGCGGGAAGCACACCCCGGGCCTCCTCGTAAAGCTCACGGATTGCGGGCGGCATATCCGGGTGCGGGGGAGGAGCCTCCCCCGTCTGGGGGTAAAGCATCCTCTCCCCCAGCCAGAGGGAAAAACTCCCGCAATGCTGACATAGGGCAACCCAGAGTTCCCTCCCCTTTTCTTCGGGAACCTTGAAAGCTTGGCGTAGCGACTTCGAAGCGGAAGAAAGAAGTCGCTCCCTA
>JAOAEZ010000018.1:0-435 GCA_026416515.1 Hydrogenophilus sp.
GTTCTCTCATAGAGTTTTTATATCTCTACTTGTTTTATTTTTAAAATATCGCAGATATGGTATTTCTGGGATTGTCTATTTAAATGAGTCTTCTTCAAGCTTATTTAAGTCAAGCAAAAGTCTTATAAATCCAAAAGAGTAATGATATACTACACGACAACTTCAAGTAAAATAACCGCGGATCCAGCACGGACCCCGACAGAGCGGTGCTTTGGATGACGGGGAGTTTTCTAATCCGCGGTAGAGTAAGGAGGACCGCAAAACCTTTTTGCGGTCTGATGCGGGGCTTGTCAGCAGAGCATACTGGCAGGCAGGGGACGTATTCACTTTATCCCCGCCAATTCTGGTTGATCCTGCCAGAGGCCGCTGCTATCCGGCTGGGACTAAGCCATGCGAGTCCTGGGGCTTGCTCTGCAAGCACCGGCGGACGGCTCA
>JAOAEZ010000018.1:445-5371 GCA_026416515.1 Hydrogenophilus sp.
GCTCAGTAACACGTGGACAACCTGCCCTCGGGAGGGGGATAACCCCGGGAAACTGGGGCTAAACCCCCATAGGAGATAGATACTGGAATGTTCCATCTCCGAAAGTCCGCAAGGAGCCCGAGGATGGGTCTGCGGCGGATTAGGTAGTTGGTGGGGTAACGGCCCACCAAGCCTAAGATCCGTACGGGCCATGGGAGTGGGAGCCCGGAGATGGACCCTGAGACAAGGGTCCAGGCCCTACGGGGCGCAGCAGGCGCGAAACCTCCGCAATGCGGGAAACCGCGACGGGGTCAGCCGGAGTGCCGATGCTTGCATCGGCTGTCGGGGAGCCTAAAAAGCTCTCCAAGCAAGGGCCGGGCAAGGCCGGTGGCAGCCGCCGCGGTAATACCGGCGGCCCGAGTGGCGGTCACTATTATTGGGCTTAAAGCGTTCGTAGCCGGGTTGGTTAGTCTCCCGGGAAATCTGGCCGCTCAACGGTCAGAATGCCGGGAGATACTGCCAGCCTAGGGACCGGGATAGGCCGAGGGTATTCCCGGAGTAGGGGTGAAATCCTATAATCCCGGGAGGACCACCTGTGGCGAAGGCGCTCGGCTGGAACGGGTCCGACGGTGAGGAACGAAGGCCAGGGGAGCAAACCGGATTAGATACCCGGGTAGTCCTGGCTGTAAACGATGCGGACTTTGTGTCGGACAAGCTATGAGCTTGTCCGGTGCCGGAGGGAAACCGTTAAGTCCGCCGCCTGGGGAGTACGGCCGCAAGGCTGAAACTTAAAGGAATTGGCGGGGGAGCACCACAACGGGTGGAGCCTGCGGTTTAATTAGATTCAACGCTGGGAAGCTTACCGGGGGAGACAGCGGGATGAAGGTCGGGCTGAAGACTCTACCAGACTAGCTGAGAGGTGGTGCATGGCCGTCGTCAGTTCGTACTGTGAAGCATCCTGTTAAGTCAGGCAACGAGCGAGACCCGCGCCCTCAGTTGCCAGCGGTTCCTACGGGAAGCCGGGCACACTGAGGGGACTGCCGGCGCTAAGTCGGAGGAAGGTGCGGGCAACGGCAGGTCCGTATGCCCCGAATCCCTCGGGCTACACGCGGGCTACAATGGCCGGGACAATGGGTTCCGACCCCGAAAGGGGTAGGAAATCTCCTAAACCCGGTCTCACCTGGGATTGAGGGCTGCAACTCGCCCTCATGAACCTGGAATCCGTAGTAATCGCGTGTCAAAATCACGCGGTGAATACGTCCCTGCTCCTTGCACACACCGCCCGTCAAGCCACCCAAGTGGGCTGGGAGCGAGGGGGTGTCCTTCGGGCATCCTCGAGCTCAAGGTCCGCGAGGGGGGCTAAGTCGTAACAAGGTAGCCGTAGGGGAATCTGCGGCTGGATCACCTCCAGCGAACACCTGCCTGCCAGGCTTAAATGCTGGCAAGCCCTTTTCATGCACCCGCCGATGAAAGTCGTCGGGGAAGGGTTAATGCCTTCATGGCAAATGAGACCGTGCAGGGGTAGGTGCAAACTGGAACTGACTACCGGCGGTTATCCCGGTCGGTGGATGGCTTGGCTCGGGCGCCGAAGAAGGGCGTGCCAAGCTGCGAAAAGCCTGGGGGAGGCGCATGGAGCCTTAGAACCCGGGATGCCCGAATTGGCAATCCTGTCCCTTTTGGGACGCTCCGTAAGGAGCGGAAACGCGGGGGAAGGAAGCATCTGAGTACCCGCAGGAAAAGAAATCAAACGAGATGCCGTTAGTAGGGGCGACCGAAAGCGGTATAGCCCAAACCGAACACCTCCTCGTAAGAGGATGTGGATGTGGTGTTGTAGGACTCCACCTAATGCCAGTAAGTGAAGCCGAAGTTGGCTGGAACGCCATGCCGTAGAGGGTGAAAGCCCCGTAGGCGTAAGCTTGCTGGTTACAAGGTGGAGTCTCCTGACTACCGCGGGTTGGAATTCTCGCGGGAAGCTGGGGGTCATCAACCTCCAAGGCTAAATACGTCCCGAGTCCGATAGCGCAATAGTAGGGCGACCGAAAGCTGAAAAGAACCCCGAGAGGGGGGTGAAAAGAGCCTGAAATCGGCCGGGGATAGTGCGCAGTAGCCCCAAAGGTAACTCCGGTGAAGGAAAGTGTCGCGAGGCACAAGTACGAGCCGGAGCATGCCAGGGTTACTGCATACGTTTTGAAAAACGGGCCAGGGAGTGTATGTCAGTGGCGAGGCTAAGGGTGGAAGCCCGTAGCCGAAGGGAAACCGAAGACCCGCAGGAAACGAGGGGTCGGGTGTGCTCGCCCAAGTCACTGGCATACGACCCGAAGCCGGTTGATCTAGACGGGGGCAGGACGAAGCGAGTCGAAAGGCTCGTGGAGGTCCGCAGGGGTGTTGATGTGCAAATCGCTCCCATGACTCCCGTCTAGGGGTGAAAGTCCAATCGAAACCGGGGATAGCTGGTTCCCTCCGAGACATACCGCAGTATGACCTGCCTGGAGGCGGGTAGCGGGGTAGAGCACTGATTGGGGGAGTCGGGGGGTGACACCCTCGCCCTCCTGTCAAACTCCGAATCCGCTACCGCCGTAGAAGGGTGGAGTCAGGGGTAGGGGTTAAGCTCCTACTCCGAGAGGGAGACAACCCAGACCGAGGTTAAGGCCCCTAAGTGTCGGCTAAGTGTGAACGATAAAGGAGGTCCCGGGTCAAAGACAGCGGGGAGGTAGGCTTAGAAGCAGCCATCCTTTAAAGAGTGCGTAAAAGCTCACCCGCCGAGACTCGGGGCGCCGAAAATGGACGGGGCTCAAGCCGACCGCCGATACCTCGGGGCGCCGAAAGGCGATCCGGTAGGAGGGCGCACCGTTGGCGCAGAAGCTCGGGCTTGAGCTCGGGTGGAGCCGTCGGTGACGAGAATCCTGGCGGTAGTAGCAGCGTAGTCGGGTGAAAATCCCGACCGCCGGAAGAGCAAGGGTTCCACGGCAATGTTCGTCAGCCGTGGGTTAGTCGGTCCTAAGGTGGCACGTAATTCGTCGCCACCGAAAAGGGGAGCGGGTTAATATTCCCGCACCACCGCCCTATGCCTTTAAGGCACCCGACGCCTCGGGATAGGCTGAGCGTCTCTGCCATGGGACGTCCAAGCGCTGAAGCCCCCGGAGATCCGTAATGGAGAGAAGGGGGTGAAGGCGTGATGGCGTAAGTCGGCCGACTCCTGGGGACCGTGAAAAGGGGGGCGGGGACCGTACCGAGAACCGACACAGGTGCTCTGGGTTAGAAGCCTAAGGCGTGACGGAACAATCCAGCAGAGGGAAATCGGCAAGTTAGCCCCGTATGTTCGCTAGAAGGGGTGCCTGCTCTTTTGCGAGAGCAGGTCGCAGTGACAAGGGGGGAGCGACTGTTTACTAAAAACACAGGGGGCTGCAACCCGGCAACGGTTAGTACAGCCCCTGAGTCCTGCCCAGTGCGGGTACCTGAAAGCCCGGTCCAACGGGTCGAAGGGCCCGTAAACGGCGGGGGTAACTATGACCCTCTTAAGGTAGCGTAATACCTTGCCGCTTAATTGGCGGCTTGCATGAACGGATTAACGACTCCCCCACTGTCCCCTGCTGGAAGCCGGCGAACCCGACATCCCAGCCGAATAGTCTGGGGACCCCCGTTGGGAAGCGAAGACCCTGTGGAGCTTTACTGCAGCCTGCCGTTGCCTTACAGCTGGGGGTGCGCAGGGTAGGCGGGAGGCTTCGAAGTGCCCTCTCTGGGGGGCATGGAGCCGTCGATGAGACACCGCCCATCCTTAGCTGTAGGGCTAACTGCTTTGCAGGACAGCGGTTGGTGGGCAGTTTGGGTGGGGCGCCACGCTCCCGAAAAGGTATCGGGAGCGCCCAAAGGTCGGCTCAGGCGGGTCAGAACTCCGCCGTAGAGTGCAAGGGCAAAAGCCGGCCTGACGTGAACCCCCAAAATAAAGGTTCACGAGCCGAAAGGCGGGCCTAGCGAACCATCCTGGCCTTTTGGTGAGGCCGGATGACGTCAGAAAAGCTACCCCAGGGATAACAGAGTCGTCCCCGGCGAGAGTACATATCGACCCGGGGGCTTGCTACCTCGATGTCGGCTCTCCCCATCCTGGCCGTGCAGCAGCGGCCAAGGGTGAGGTTGTTCGCCTATTAAAGGGGATCGTGAGCTGGGTTTAGACCGTCGTGAGACAGGTCGGTTGCTATCTGACGGGGGTGCTTGGACGGCTGAGGGAAGGGAGGCTCTAGTACGAGAGGAACGAGCCTCCGGCGCCACTGGTTTACCGGTTGTCTGGCAAGGCATGCCGGGCAGCTACGTGCCAGTGGCTAAAGGCTGAAAGCATCTAAGCCTGAAGCCATCCCCGAAAAGAGCCGTCCTTAAGGGCTCTGCTAAAAGAGCAGGTTGATAGGACCGGGGTGTAAGCGGCAAGCTTCGGCGAGCCGTTCAGCCCGCGGTCACTAATCGCCCGCGCCGAGCAGTTCCAGGCACAAGCTACCTCTGCACGGTTTCGAATGAATTTTAACTCTTATAATTTTATTTCACAGATAGCCAAACCAATATCGCTGTGAGAAATACCATTTTTAAAAACACTTAATAAAAATGCTTTTCTCTTTCCATCGAAAAATAGGGTGATAAATGAACTCGCATATTGCATTTCACCCATAGCGGAGAAAAGCGTATCTATTGCTTGATTAAAATTTTTTGTCTTTATAAGGTCTTTGGCCTGTTTATGGTATTCTTTAACCTTTTGGCGATACTGCATTAAGATCTTTTCTACCGCTTCTCCTTCATCGCGTGCTCGAATAACCCATAGAGGTTGGTCTCCTGAATGGTGAATATGATCGTGGTATAGGTCTCTTATAAAGCGATAGGTCGCAGAAATCAGGTTCTCAATTTTGTTCGCCCTCAATCTCATTTTTCAATTTTTCAGCTTTGCAATCAATCTAATAGTTGTTG
>JAOAEZ010000019.1 GCA_026416515.1 Hydrogenophilus sp.
TCCCTTGACCACCCGCTCCACATCCCTGATGTCGTAATCCCCCGTGGCCTCCGACACCTTCAGCCCCGAGGTGTCTAAACGCCTTGCTACCGCCCACCGGGTGGGCACCAGGTAGCCCTGGCCGATGAGTTCCAAATAGGTTGGCCCCTCCACCAGGGCCTCATACAGGGCCCCCATCCCCGGCCCCGAGAGGCTGATGGGCGTGGCCGTGTACCCGAGCACATATTGGGGCTTCAGCGCCTTTACCATTCGCTTCTGGGCCGAAATGCCGATATGGGCCTCGTCAAAGATAATGAGCTTCACATCGGTCCCAAAGTTCAGCCACTCCTTTCGTCTCTCCCAAGTATCTCGGGACACCACGAATACCCTATGCTTCCACTCCGTGGTGTACCCGTGCATCACTACTCCCGCATTTATCCCTAACTTCTCCAGCACCGCCTTGGTCTGCTCCACCAGCACCCGGCGGTGGACCACATACAGGGCCACGCCATCCTCGTTTTTCTGCAGGAAGGACGAGAGGTTGGCGGCGAGGATGTGCGTCTTCCCCGCCCCCGTGGGGGCAACCAGGAGGATGGCCCGCTTGCCCTTGCGGGCCTCCCCCCTGGCCGCCTCCACCATGGCCTGCTGGTACGGCCTCAGCTCCATGAGAAGATGCTAGCGTATGGGTCCAGGGGGTCGCCATCATCCCCCACCCATCGCGCTACCTTCCCCCTCCCCTCACACTCGGGGCACTCCTCAAAAAAGTTCATCGGGTCCTCTGGTGGGTCCCAGTAGGCCGCCGCCCATGCCCACCTCGGCATCTTCCCACCACCGCCTTCGCACAAGTCGCACTGCACCCACCTCACCACGCGGGGCGGCTCCCGGCCCTCATTGGGGTCCTTCACATAGGGCCATCTTTCAAGGTCTTCCCCGGAGCCCGGAAGGTACCGCTCCGCCCACGCTATGGCCCTGTCCAGCCTTCCGCCCAGGGCCAGGCGCATGATGCGGTCCCACCTACTCATAGCTACCCCCTACGACTACATCGCACTCGTACCCCTCCAGGGCATCGCGCACCGCCCTGTAGAGGTCCAGCACCTCCACCCCACTGCCCTCAATCCGGAGAAGCACCTTTGGCGGGCAACAAGGGGAGAAGCGGGCGACGACTTGCACGGAAGCCCCACTGCCCTCAATCGTGGCCAGCAAAGCCTCTTGCGTGGCCGTGAAGCTTACCCGGTACTCCCTAATCCTATCCAACCTCTCAAGAAGCTTTGCCACTTGGAGCGCGGTCATAAATACTCCCTCCTTAGCGTTTCCGCATCCACGGGACGCGTGTCGTATTTAGCTTCCAGGCGGAACATTTCCGCCACCACTTCGCTCATCATGTGCCAGATGCGCTTCAGCTCCTCATCCGGCACGCCCATCCGGGCTAGGTGGCGGCCCATGTAGGCCACCATCCGGCCCGCCTTGTCCAGTTCGTCTCCGTAGTCTATGCGCTTCATGCTAGCTACTCCGTGAGGTCCAAAGCCGCCTCGCACTCCTCCATGCTCACTACCTCTTCCACCACTTTCCTCTTTCCCTGCCTCACCTTTACCTTCGCCGTTTCCGGCGGGAAGAAGCCCATCGCTTTGAAAAGAGTGGGTTCCCCTATCGCAAGCGAAAGGGTGATGCGCGCCCCAAAGAACTTCTCTTGGGGCACGGGCCCTATTTCCGCCTCACAGGTCAGCGGATGCAACCTTCCTTCAGCTTCCCCCTGCACCCAGGTGAAGGTTAGCCGGACCCCACTCTCATTTTCCACCGAGAGGTCGTAGTAGACCAGCTCACCCTCCTGCGTCCGCTTGACCCTCTTCACCTCAAAGCCCCTCTTTGCCAGAAGGGCAATGGCCTCTGAAACCCTAGCTGGTAGCGTCCTCATCTTGCGTCTCCCTAAATGATACCCCTGCCGTCGCATCGGTGGCAGGGGATGTCGTCAAACCTGCCCCAGCCGTCGCAAGTGGGGCACTCCACGGGATGGCGTGCCGCATCCATAAGCCCCGTCCATCCCCACCTCTCGGCATGCCTCACCAGCCGTTGCGCCAAGGCCTCATCCCTAGCCGCAAGCTTTTTTACCTTGAAGATGAGGCTGTTGCGCCGCCACCACTCCCGGACCGCTCTAGCCTCCCGCTCCGGGTCGTAGTAGGACCGGATGATGTCATGTTTAGGTTGCCCCATGCACGCCTCCCTTCATCACCCGCCTCCCACTCCCCCTGACCGCCCAGGGAGTGGGTCGGGTGAACCCCGCCGGGCTTCGCTGTGTTTGGAGCGGGATTGGACCGCTTCCGGGGCGCGAAGCCTGGCGGGGAAGCTACGGAACCTACTCTAGCCGGTCTCCCGTGGGTGCAGGGCCGGGAGCACGCCCCGATTTGCGGCCAGTACCTCACGGCTTGCGCCGTTAGGTTCTACTAGAACCTGAGGCTCAGCAGTAGCGATCTTACCGCTACTTCATCCTTTTCGCTTTCCACCAAGACGCCGTAGAGTCCGTCTTTCCAAAACACCTTCACCACCCTGCCCGCCTCCAGGGCGTCGGCAAGGTAGTGTCCGTTGACCGCAAGGGGTTTGTCATCTAGGATGTCCCCATGCAACACCCTTCCAAACTCCTCCCTTTGCGGCCCCGCCACGGCGTACACCTTACCCCCCTCAGGTACCAGGTCCACCCTCGGGTTGTCAAACTCAAGCACCTTGCGGCTCACCTCTCCGAGGCTCCTCAGCGTCTCTGGGTCGCCGGTAGCCTCAAATACGAGGACTGGTTCGCCACTGGGGAGGACGCGGAAATAGTCCGGGTATGTGCCCTCCATGCTGTCCAGCTCCAGCACGGCATTCTCCCCGAGGGCAAAAGTGAGTAGGGCCTTCTCGCCCCGGTCATCTACTCGCCATCCCGTTGTGAGCTTGGCGATGGCGTCCACCGGGACCTCCCTGTGGAGGACAAAGACCCTCTTGAGCAGGTGCGAGCCCGCATAGGAGTCGGGAGCCACCGCCGGAAGCACCAGCTCATGCAACCTGTACCCGTCCGATACCGCTATCCGGGTATCCTCATCGCGGAACCAGATTTGCACACCCCGGAAGATGGCTCGGTACTCCTCCCTGGAAGCGGCCTTTGCTAGCCACTTCCACTTTTCCCCGAGAACCCTGAGCCAAAGTGGGCACCCGTGGGCAAGGGCGCGCTGGGGTATGGTGCCCACGCTCTCTCCGAGCCATTCCCCCACAACCGAGGCCGCCTTCCCCGCAAGGGCGAGCTTCTGGCCCTCATGCTCAGTGAGTCTCACCTTGCCCGTGGCGGCGATTTCTGCCGCCACCGAGCTTTGAACAAAGAGAAGGGGCCAGGAGCCACGCTCGCCCTCCACTTCCACTTTCACATCAAGCTGGCCGCTTCCGATTATGATCAGCCTATCGCCAAATAGTCCAGCCCTAGCGTGCCGGTCCTTGATGAGCCACTTGGCAACCTTCGCCAACTCCTTGCCCATCTTCACCCCCTGTTTCTTCAAGAAACAATCTCCGCTTTCTTCCCCACCGCCAGCACCTCCCCATCCGCCACTAGGTACCCGTGCCCAACTTCCATGGCGGCGAGGAGAACCTCCATGGCCTCGCCAAAGGCCACCTTTAGCCCGCCCTCGTCCTCCCATACCAGGAGGACGAGATCCGTTCCGCGGGACTCTTCTTTAGCCCGCTTTACCGCTTCTCCCGCTTTCACCCCCTCCCTAATCTTCAGCACCTGCATATCTCCTCGTGAGGTCCTCGTACACCGCCTGCCGGAAGAGGTCCATGACCAGCTCCCGGAGGGCGTCCGGCAACTCTTCGGCCTGCTCATGGGCGAGGCCGATGAGCTTACCCCGCATGCGGGGGTCCTCTTCCCGTAGCAACTCCCGCAAGCAGGCGTAGATGACGAGAAGGGGGCCACCCCGCTCACGGGCCATCGGGCCGATGACCATTTCCGCGAGTTCAATCTTGGTCATACTCCCTCCTTTCTCCTACTTCAAGCCCACAATCTGAAGCGCTAGCTCATCAAAGGAAACAACCTCCGTCCTTTTCCCGTGCAAGCTCGTCAAAGGAGCGATACCGCTCCGGGTTCTCGTAAGCGGTCGGGCAAAAGATGAGTCCCTATTCCTCCTCGTAGGTTATCTCCGCCTCAGCCACCGTGCAAGGGGAGGAGGGGTGGAAGAAATACATTCCTCCATCTAGCCTGTGGGGAATGTAGCTCACGATGGCGTAGTAGTCGCCGGGCTTTAGCTCCTCCACAACCTCCCAAAGAAGCTTCTCAGCCTCCTTGCACACCTCCTTCATGGACTCTACTTGCTCCAGCATCACCTCCTTTATCTTCCTCCACTTGGGTAAGTTGCGCCACCCCCACCCCGGGCTGTAGTGTCCTACAAAAATGCCCACCGGGTCCCCGAGGCGGGCTACCACTTCTCCGTCTGCCTTCCACTTGCCCGCTTGGATGCGAAGGGGGGCTATGGTCTCTTCTGCAATAACCCCGCCTTCAAAGACGAGGCCCCCGCAGTAAATCTTGAGCCCCACTCGGGGTTCCCCGTCCCTTCCTCCAACGAGAAGGCCCTCCCGGGCAAGGATCTGCGCCACCCCTACAAGGTAGTCCACATATTCTTCTTCACTTTTCACCTCCTCCCAGTCGTCTTTTAGGGGCCCGTCTGGTACCCCATCATGATTGGCGTAGATGAGAAACTTTTTTCTCCCCACCTTCTGGCGCACCTCATCGTAGGAGGGCGCCCACACGCTCAGCCACAGGCCGTTGTATTTGGCGTCTACAATCATTCTTCCAACCTCCCCAACCCCAACCTCTCCGCCGCATCGTTGTAGAAGATGCGGCCCTCCTCGGAGAGGAGCCCCTCCTTCACGATGTATTCCCAGAGGGCTTCCGCTCTAATCAAGCTTTCGTAAGCGATGAGTATGGAGTCCTCAATGCGACTTTTGAGTATCCCCCATTCTTTACAAAGCATGGCCCAGATAAGGCTTGCAAGGGCGTTAGCCAACTCCTCCCGGGCCCCATAGTAGAGGCTCTCCACCCCGTACCCCGTGGTGGGGTACGAAGAGTGCTTGAACTCGCGGGTGGCCCTCAGGGCCGCCCGCAAATCCTCCGAGCTTATCTCCCCTATCTCCCCCCGGAAAATCCGGAGGGCAACTTCCTCTGCCCCATAGGGGGCAAGGGGGGCCAGT
>JAOAEZ010000020.1 GCA_026416515.1 Hydrogenophilus sp.
GGTGGGGGGGGTACTCATGGTGTTTTCTCCTTTCGTGATGGTGGATGGTTACGGTAAAAGGTCGGTTGAGGTGAGCGCACGAATGGTTTGGGCGGCGAGGGTGTCGAGGAGCCCGGCGGGTTCGATGCGAAGGGTGTAGGTGCCGCTGTCGGCGGTAGAGGTGTAGTGGTAGACCCAGAGGGAGTAGGTTTGACCGGGGACGACGGGGTGGGTGAAGGTTTCGGAGCCGGTAGGGGTGACTCCCGAGCGAAGAGGGTTGCCAAGGGAGTCGCGGAGGTAGAGGTCGTAGTCGAGGGTGCCTTCGAGGGTGAAGCGAAGGGTTTGCGCGGCGGGGGCTTGAAAGGTGAAGTAGTCGTTGCGGTCGTTGAGGCGGTGGGTGGCGCCGGAGATGGTGAAGGGGAGGGTGAGGGTGCCCAGGTTGGTGGCGGTAGCGGGGGTGTTGCCGGCGTCGGTGACGGCGTCGTTGTAGCCGACTTTGGAGGAGGAGGTTTGAGGGGTGAGGGAGAGGGTGAGGGTGTAGGAGGAGGTGACGTCGCCCCAGGGGTCTACGGCGATGAACCAGAGGGTGTTGGCGGGGAGGGTGTGGGTGATCTGTTCGTTGGCGGTTCCCACATTTTCAGAGGCTTCGATGGCAGCGCCGGCGTCGGTGTAGAGGTAGAGGTCGAGGTCGGCGGTGAGGCCGGAGAGTTGGGCGGTAAGGACCATGGGGGTGGCGCCAACGGTGATGCGGAAGAGGTCGGCGGGGTCGGAGAGGCCGGAGAGATGACCGACGATGGTGTGGTTTACGCTGGCGGCGGCAAGGGGGGGAAGGGAGTAGGCGGTTTGGAGGGTGTTGCCGGCGTCGCCGATGGGGGAGCCGTTGAGCGATTCGCTGTATGAGGTGAGTTGGGGGGTGTATTTGAGGGTGAAGGTGTAGGAGGAGGGGGTGGAGGTGTAGGGGTAGATGCGGATGAGATAGTCGCCCGCCGAGAGGGTGCGAAGAAGGGTTTCGGGATTGGTTCCGCTGCGCGCGCTTTCCGCAATGAGCGTGCCGGCGGCGGTGAGGAGTTGAAGGTCGAGGTCGGCGGTGAGCCCGGCGAGGGTGAGGTCGATCGATGCTTGAGCAGGGAGGGTGAAACGGTAGTAGTCGTTGGGGTCGCCGGTGTGGCCGACGGAGCCGTTCCAGGAGAGGGTGGTGGAGGCCGTCGCAGAGAGGGCGGGAAGGGGGGATGCGGCGGAGAGGGTGTTGCCGGCGTCGCCGCTGGTGAGGCCGGGGAGGGTGTCGGCTTTTTCTGAGGGGGGCTGGGTGGAGGGAGGTTGAGTGGAGGGGGGTTGTGCGGAGGGGGCGAAGTTGACGCGAAGTTGATAGGGGGAGAGGCTGAAACTGTAGGGTTCGATGTAGAGGTAGTAGTGGGTTCCAGGGGTGAGGGCGGCGGAGATCGATTCGTCTTGGTTGCCGGCCCGACGGGGGGCAGCTTGAATGGTGTCGCCCGCTTTGAGGGTGAGGTCGAGGTCTTGACCCGGAGCGATCCCTTCGAGGATGAGGGAGAGGGTGCCGCTTTGGGTGGGGGTGAAGCGATAGACGTCGGCCGGGTCGGTTCCGCCTACGGTGCCGTCGATTCGGAATTCTGTGCCGTTGAGGAGCGGGGCGGCGGTGAGTTTGCCATTGCCGGCGTCGGGGAGGGAGGTGGTGTCGCCCGTGGTGAGGTTGTGGATGCGGTCGGGGGTGGAACGGGATTGAGCAGAGGGGGAGGCGGGTTCTGAGGGAGCAGGGGAGGAGAGGAGACGCCAGTTGAGTTGGTAGGGGGTTTCGGTGAAGGTTTCGCGGGCGTTTTGGACGGCGATGACGTATTGACCGCTTTCGAGGTAGAGGTTTTCGATTTTTTCAGGGGTTGCCCCGGCGTGGTCGCTGGTGCGAAGGTGGGTGTAGTTGGCTGCTCCGGTGTCGTTGTCCCCTTGCGGGGCTTGGTCGCCAGTTTTTTTCCAGAGTTCAAGGGCGAGGTCGATGGTGTGTTGGGTGAGGTCGAGGGTGATCCGCTGGGGTTGGCTGAGGGTGAAGGTGAAGTAGTCTTTGTCGTAGTATTTGGTGCCTTGAATTTCGAGGGTGCGGAGGTAGCCGTTGATGCCGCTGCTTTGGGTGAGGTTTATGGGGGTGGCAGCCCGGAAGAAGTATCCGGCTTCGGGGATGGGGTCTTTTTTGCCGCTTTCGGCGTCGATGCGGTAGTCGGCTTTGTCGCTGGGGGGGGCGGTTTGGGTGAAGTTGTTGTGGATGACGGTGGCGGTGACGTTGCCCGCACTGCCGGCGATGTTGATGATGGCGCCTTTGTTGTCGCCACCTGTGACGCCAAAGTTGGCGCCACCTACGGCGTTGGCGGGGCCAGCGAAGGTGGTGTTGGCGGTGTTGAAGGCGCCAAGGGCGGTGGGGTTGGCAGAGAGACCGCGACCGCTTTTGCCACCGGGGGCACTTTTTCCACCGGCGGCACTTTTTCCACCAGGGGCACTTTTTCCACCGGCGGCACCGAGGTTCGGGTTGGCCGGGGTGGCTTTGCTGCCGGTGGCCCCCATTCCACCACCGGCCCCCATTCCTTTTCCGCCGCTGGACGCTTTGCTCATGGTTTGGCTCCTCCTCCTTATAGGACACTCCTATTCTATCTACACTATTTTGGTTTGTCAAATTTTTACTTATTTTTTTTCGCGGGCTGGGGGGTAGGCCAGAGCCCCCAGTTTTGCCAGAGGGGACGGGTTTGGGTGAGGAAGGTTTGGGTGAGTTCGCGAGAACGGGCGAGGTGGTCGGCGGGGTCGGTGATGGGGAGACCGTCGCGGGTGAGGGTGCGGTGGAGTTGACGGAGTTTGGCGTCGAGGGCTTGGGCAAGGGCTTCGGGGTTGTCGGCGAGGGTGGGGGTGCGACGAAGGAGGTCGAGGGCAAGGAGGTCGATGTCGGAGGCGGTGACGACCGCCCCAAGGCGAGGGGCAAGGATTTGACGATAGGGGGCGCCGAGGGCGATTTGGTCGAGGAGGATGGCGTTGAGGGCGGCGAGACGGTTGGGGTCGAGACGGGGAGGAAGAATGGCGATTTGGTCGGCGTGGAGCATGAGGCCAAGGGCTTGAAGGAGGGGAATGAGCCCCCGCGGGGCCGGGTCGGGGAGGGCGAGGAGTTGGGCTATGGTTTTGGGTCCAGCGGCAAGGGCGGCGAAGAGGGGGGAGTAGGCGTCAGCCCGAGCGGTGAGTTCGCCGAGGGCGGTGAGGTAGCGATAGCCGCCGTCAGGGGTGGGTTCGGGAGGGGAGCGAAGGAGGGTGAAGGAGATGGCGGCGAGGTGGTTTTGTTGGAGTTGCGGCCAGAGGGGGAGGGGACCTTTGACCCAGAGGTCGCGCCGGAAGGATTGAACGGTGAGAAGGTCAAGGGCGGTTTGCCGAGCAGCGGGGTGGGTGTAGGCGTCGAGCCAGGCACGGGCTTCGGGGGGAAGGGCAGAGGGGAGAAACCAGTCGGCGGCGGTGAGGGTGCCGATGTAGTCGAGGGCGGTGGTTTGAGTGATTTCGGCGTGGATTTCGTGAAACCAGAGGAGACGCCAGGCGGCGTTGAGGTATTCTTGAGCGAGGTAGCCGGGTTCGGCGTTTCGAAGCCGCTCGATCCGCCCGCGAAGGGGAGGAAGGGCGGCGACGATGCCGAGGGGGAGATCGAGGAGGGCGTTGAGGCGCTGAATGGCTTCGGGGATGGCGGCAGAGGTTTGGGAGCGTTCGAGGGTTTGAATTTGCATGAGGGCGCGAATGGGGGCGCCCGTGAGCCAGCCCGGGAGGACGTTGTAGCTGAGGTAGCAGAGACCACCCGGAAGGAGGTGACGGTCGATGAGGGTGAGGAGGGCACGGCCGACTTCAGGGGTGACCCAGGAGTAGATGCCGTGCGCGGCGATGTAGTGAAAGGGACCAAGGGAGGAGGGCCACTCTTGCAGGAGGCGAAGGATGTCGCCTTGGAAGAAGCGAATGTTGGTGAGGCCGAGATGGGCGACGAGGTGTTGCGCGTGGGCGATGTGGCGGGGGAGAAGGTCGATTCCGGTGAATTCGACGTGGGGGTGAAGGGCGGCGTGAAGGATGAGGTTGTAGCCTTGCCCACAGCCAAGTTCGAGGTAGCGAAGAGGGGAGAGGGCGGTGAGGGAGGGAGGGGCAACGCCGTGAATGGCGGCGGTGAGTTCGAGCCAGGTGGGGGCCATTTCGCGGTAGTAGCCGAAGGTGTAGCCGAGTTCGGCGTTGTAGCCGTGTGTCCAGGTGAGTGTCGAGGTCATGATGGTTTCCTTTTGGGGTGGGTTTTGCAGGTTTTGCAGGTTTTGCAGGTTTTGCGGGTTTTGCGGGTTTTGCAGGGGATTGTCCGGGGATTACCAGTTCCATTCGAGGCGGAGGGTGAGGTCGCGACGGGTGCGGTCGAAGAGGGGAAGGTTGCTCCATTGACGATGGGCGGCGAGTTCGAGGATGGGGGTGGGCGAGGGGAGGGAGGGAAGAAGAGGGGGGAGAGGGGGGAGTTGCCAGGTGAGGAGGAGGTGAGCGGCTTGCGTGAGACGAGGACGGTAGGGGAGGAGAAGAGGGGAGTAGGGGCGTTGGTCCCGACGGGTTTCGAGGTGGAGTTGGAGGAGCCAGTGGTGGTCGGGGATAGGGGTCCAGCGGAGTTCGTGGGTGAGTTGCCAGCCGCGCCGCGCGCCGCCAGGCCGGTCGAGGTGGAGGGGACGGTCGATGAGGCGGAGAAGCCGGGCGGTGAGGAAGGGGGAGGGGTAGGCGGGGCGGTAGGCGGAGGGGTAGGCGGAGGAGGCGGAGGAGGCGGAGGGGGAGAGTTCGAGGCCGAGTTGGAGGAGGAG
>JAOAEZ010000001.1:0-86419 GCA_026416515.1 Hydrogenophilus sp.
AGATGAGACTTCCCTACGAGGGCCGTGGAAGACGACCACGCTCATAGGCGGCACGTGTAAGAGGAGCAATCCTTTCAGCAAAGCCGTCCTAACCACCCCACCGACTTGCCCCTATGGACCTCAACACCACCCCCAACCCACACACACACACACACCCAAAACCACCAACACCCCTGACGAGCAGAGCGCCGTGGAACCACCCCTTCCCATCCCGAACAGGACCGTGAAACACGGCAGCGCCAATGATACTGGGAAAACAGCCCCCGGGAAAGTAGGTCCTCGTCAGGTAACCCACTTCCCCTAAACCCCAAACCCCTAAACCCCCCCCCAAAAGCCACGGCCCGGGATCAAACCCGGGCTGTGGCCTTTTTGAATCCCCAAAAATAGACACGTTGCTTCTATCGCCGGGATGGGAAATTTTGGAGCTATTTTGGAGCTAAAAAGGCAGTAATTTCCGCTTGTTTTCGGCGGAAAGGGGAATAAAAGGCGTGATATCATGTTCCTCATCTGGGTGGTTAAATGAGGGAATGATTATGCAAACGTTGATTTTCCGCTTCAGTATCGCGGTGGTGGCGATTGCGCTGATGTTGATCGGAACGGTGGTTTACCTCGCGCTGGAGTTGAACGCGATCAAAGAACGAACCGCAGAGCTGAGCGGTGTGCGGATCGAGCAGTTGGAGCGCCTTGCGCGAATCGAGTTGAATGTGACGCGCGTTTCCCTCAATCTGCGCCATGCCATGTTGGCGCGCAACGAGGGGGAACGCCAGACGGCGGTGCGCGAGATCGGCGAACGATTGAACGAGATCGATCAGCTGCTTCAGGCGTTTCGCAACAATGTCGTAACCGAAGAGGGTCGTCGCCACGCTGAAAAGATCGGTAAATTGCTTGAGGATTTTAAGCGGATCGGCGGAGAGAATTTGCGACTCATCGAGGGGGGGAAACGGGAGGAGGCATTCGCTTTCCTGGTAGATAACGCTGTGCCGGCCCGTAACGCGTTGCTCGCCGCGACTGAGGATGGGCGTCGTTTCCAGAAGCAGTTGGTCGCTGGAAAGATCGCAGCGGTGGGAGAGTCGGCTCAGGGGATTTTGTTGGTGGCCATCGCAGCGATCGGGGTAACCCTGTTGCTTTTGATGGCATCGGCAGTGGTGTTGTCAAAAGCTTTGCGTGAGCGGACGGCTCTGGCCGCGCAGGCGGCGGAGCGGATCGGTAACGGGGATTTGGCGACCGAGATAGAGGTTCGCACGCAGGATGAGTTCGCGCCTTTATTTGCCGCTATGCGGGGGATGGCGGGGTGGTTGCGTGAGGCAGTGCGATCGATCGCTAACGCGGCGGCTACGACGATGGGGGCTACTCGAGAGGTAGAAGGGGCCGTAGAGCTAACCGTGGCCGCGGGGGAGCAACAAAATCGGGAGGCCCAGCGGATCAGCAGCGAGGTGAGCTCTTTGGTGACGACATTGGCGTCGTTGGCCGAAGAGGCGCGGGCCACAAGCAATACCATGCGAGCTTCTAGCGATTTGGCCCAACAGAGCTCGGCTGCTGTGTTGGGGGTGACCGATGAGATGCGCCGCATCAGCGACGAGGTGACGAGGACGACCGAGGTAATCAACGAGTTGGGTCGAGAGTCGGTGAATATCTCGAAGATCGTGACCACTATTCAGGAGATCGCCGATCAGACCAATTTGCTGGCGCTGAATGCGGCGATCGAAGCAGCGCGCGCCGGCGAACAGGGGCGGGGGTTTGCAGTGGTGGCCGATGAGGTGCGGAAGTTGGCAGAACGGACCTCGGCAGCAACCCATGAGATCGGTCAAATCATCGAGACGATTCGGTTGCGCGCCGGCGATTCGGTGGTGTTAATGCAGAATTGCCAACAGCGCGTCGGCGAGGGAGTGGAGCGCTCCAGCGCTGTGGTCGAGACGATGCGCCAGTTAGAGCGGCAGTCATTGGAGGGAAGCCAGCAGGTGGAGGCGCTCGATTCGCAGCTACAGAGGATGCACGTCGAAGGAAAACGATTGGCCGAGGAGGTGATGGCTATCGCGAGGAGCAGCGATGAGAGCGTTCGGGCATTGCAGGGGGTGGTGGAACGTTTCCGGCGGTTGGCAACCGTGGCTAACGAGTTGAATACATTGGCCGCTCGCTTCCAGTTGTGAGAGACAAAGAGAGGGAAGGAAGGGTTGACGGCAATCTGATTAGGTGAGAAAATAAAAGTTTACGCCGACTGGAATAGCCGTTTGAGGAATATAAATGATGCGAACATATGTGGCCAAACCCCACGAGATTCAGCGAGAGTGGTTTGTGGTAGACGCGACGGGAAAGATTCTGGGGCGATTGGCGTCGGAGATCGCCCGCCGTCTGCGCGGCAAACATAAGCCGATCTATACCCCCCATGTCGATACGGGCGATTTCATCGTGGTGATCAACGCTGAGAAGGTGCAGGTGACCGGCCGCAAAGCGAAGGAGAAAAAGTATTACCGCCACTCCGGGTATCCGGGAGGGATCTACGAGACGACATTTGAGGAACTGTTGGCAAAGCGGCCCGAACGGGTGATCGAATTGGCGGTGAAAGGGATGCTGCCGAGAGGACCGTTGGGGTACGCGATGTTCCGAAAGTTGAAAGTCTATGCGGGTCCTAACCATCCGCATGCAGCGCAGCAGCCGAAGCCGTTGAATATCGGGTAAGGAGCGAGAGAGGTATGGCATTGGAACAAAATTATGGGACGGGCCGCCGCAAGGAGGCGGTGGCGCGGGTTTTCTTGCGTCCGGGTAACGGCCAAATTGTTGTGAACGGAAAACCGCTCGATGCGTACTTCAGCCGCGAGACGGCCCGGATGGTGGTGCGTCAGCCATTGGCATTATTGCAGGTCGGCGAGTCGTTCGATTTCTACGTGACGGTAAAGGGAGGGGGAGAATCGGGACAGGCAGGGGCGATCCGGTTGGGAATCGCCCGCGCATTGGTCGATTACAATCCCGAGTGGAAAGCAAAATTGCGGGCAGCAGGGTTCTTGACCCGCGATGCCCGGGTGGTGGAGCGAAAAAAGGTGGGCCTCAAAAAGGCGCGGAGAGCAGAGCAATATTCGAAGCGCTAAGGGCGCAGAAAAGGAGAAAGCCACCTGCGGGTGGCTTTTTTGTTGTTGCCGGAGGGAGAGATGGTACGCGTGGGTGTTGTCGGCGCAACAGGCTATACAGGAGTGGAGTTGGTGCGCCTTCTGGCCAACCATCCGAGGGTGATTTTGGAGACGCTGACGTCGCGCCAGGAGGCAGGGCGAAAAGTGAGCGACCTTTTTCCTTCGTTGCGCGGCCGAGTCGAGTTGGTGTTTGCTCATCCCAACGAGGCTTCTTTGCGGTCGTGCGAGGTAGTTTTTTTCGCTACCCCTAACGGTGTGGCGATGCATGAGGCTCCTGCCCTTTTGGCGCAGGGAGTGCGCGTGATCGATCTGTCAGCCGATTTTCGCTTGCGCGATGTGAAGTTGTGGGAGCAGTGGTACGGAATGAGCCACGCCGCACCCGATTGGGCGAGGCGAGCGGTCTACGGATTGCCCGAGCTGTTCCGCAGCGAGTTGAGAGAGGCACGCTTGGTCGCAAACCCCGGCTGTTACCCGACGGCAGTCCAGTTGGGGTTCGCACCTTTACTGCAGGCAGGAGTGGTTGAGCCCGATAGCTTGATCGCCGATTGCAAGTCTGGGGTTTCGGGAGCCGGGCGAAAAGCAGAGATCCATACGCTTTTTGCAGAGGTGGCTGATAGTTTGCGCGCCTACAACGTGAGCGGTCACCGCCACCTGCCCGAGATCGAACAAGGACTGGCCCGCGTGGCTCAGCGCGCGGTGCGCGTGACTTTCGTGCCACACTTGACGCCGATGATCCGCGGGATCCATGCAACCTTGTACGCGCGATTGCAGAGGGAGTGCGCTTTGCAGGAGCTGTTCGAGACTTTTTACCGCAACGAACGATTCGTCGATGTGCTGCCAAAAGGGAGCTACCCAGAGACCCGTTCAGTGCGAGGAGTTAATGTGTGCCGCATCGCCGTGCATCAGCCACAGGGGCGAGAGATGGCGGTGGTGTTGGCGACCATCGATAATTTGGTAAAAGGGGCAGCCGGACAGGCGGTACAAAATTTGAACGCGATGATGGGATGGCCCGAGGAGTTGGGGTTGGAGGGAGTGGCGCTTTTGCCGTAAGAGGTTTTGAGGTTTGCGCTTTTTAGCGATAAGAACGCCGTACGGCTGCCGATCGTCGCTATAATCATGACGATGGGGCAAAACCGTTCTTCTCGCGTCCAGGCTTTGGTAGAGGAGGGGGTGTGGCTGGTGGTGGCCGCAGTGGGGGCCTATTTCGCATTGGTGTTGCTGGGATACGATCGGGGCGATCCCGCTTGGTCAAGCAGCGGGGACCACAGCGAGGTGCGAAATCCCGGGGGACCTTTCGGGGCGTGGTTGGCCGATCTGTGGTTTTTCGGGTTCGGATGGTCAGCGCTGTGGTGGGTGGCGTTGTTGGTGCGGGGGGTGGTCGGGTTTTGGCGTTCCCGTTGGTCGGAGCGGCAGGGAGGAGAGCTGGAGGAGCAGGAGCGCGTTTGGTCCGTGGCAGTGGTGCTGGTGGGGTTCTTACTGTTGGTGCTCGCGTCGAGCGGGGTGGAGTTTTTACGCTTTCATCGCTTCGCAGCAGGATTGCCCCACGGAGCAGGAGGGGTGTTGGGGGAGGGAGTGGGGCGATTTTTCGCTGAACGATTCGGGTTCGTGGGGGCAACACTTTTTTTGGGGGCAGTGGCATTGATCGGTTTCAGCTTGTTCTGGTCGGTGAGTTGGGGGGAGGTGACAGAACGGGTGGGAGCATGGGTGGAGCGTGGGTGGCAGAGATGGCGGGTCGGTGGCCGCCGAGAGGGGAATGAGGAGAAGACCGAGAGAGAGGGAGGAGTTGAAAGGGTCGCCGAGGAGGAGGAAGAGAAGAAGATAAGAGAGGGAAAAAAAGGCTTTGCTGTTTGGGTTGAGTGGTGGAAGCGGTGGAGAGGGGGGTGGGGCGCCGAGCGCGAGGAGAGAGGAATAGGGAGGGAGGAGGTTTTGTGGTGGGTCGAAGAGCCGCCGTGGAGCAGAGAGGAGAGAGAGAGGGGAGTTCCCAATCCGAATGGCGATGAGGGCACGGATCGGCTGGGAGAGAGGAGAGAGAGAGAGAGGGAGGAGGAGCCGTGGAAAGAGAGGGGGGGAGAGGAGGAGATAGCCCCGCGCATACCAGGTGATCAGAGAGAGGAGGAGGGGGGGAGATGGGAATTGAGCGGAGAGAGAGAGGAGAAAGAGGAGAGAAAAAGAGAGGAGGAGGGAAGAGTGGGCGGAGTAAGGGGGGGAGGAGGGCGAGAGCCGTGGCCGCTTCCGCCCCTCTCTTTGCTCGATCTGCCGCGGGTAGAGGGCGAGAGCATGCGCCCAGAGATGATTGAGCGAACGTCGGAGTTGATCGTTCAGCGATTGGGGGAGTTCGGGGTGCGAGTAAACGTGGTGGGGGTGATCACAGGGCCAGTGGTGACGCGTTACGAGATCGAGCCGGCGACAGGGGTAAAAGGGTCTCAGATCGTTAATTTGGCGAAAGATCTGGCACGGGCGCTGTCGCTGACGTCGATCCGCGTGGTGGAGGTGGTCCCCGGAAAGAGTTGTATGGCCCTGGAGGTGCCTAACCCACGACGCCAGGTGGTGCGATTGCGCGAGGTACTCGATTCAAGCGTTTACCGAAATGCCCGCTCGCCGTTGTCGTTGGGCTTGGGGAAAGATATCGGAGGCGCACCCGTGGTGGTCGATCTGGCGCGAATGCCCCATTTGCTGGTGGCGGGGACAACAGGGTCAGGGAAGTCGGTGGGGCTGAACGCGATGATTTTGTCATTGCTCTTTAAGTCGAGTCCAGATGGGGTGCGGTTGATTTTGGTGGATCCGAAAATGTTGGAGTTGTCGGTTTACGATGGAATCCCCCATTTGTTGACACCAGTGGTGACCGATATGCGTTTGGCGGCACAGGCTCTTTCGTGGTGCGTGGGGGAGATGGAGCGCCGCTATAAGTTAATGGCAGCAGTGGGGGTGCGCAACATCGTGTCGTTTAATAACCGCGTGGAGGAGGCAGCAGCGCGCGGGGAGATGATGGTAAACCCTTTTGCATTGACCGCGACCGGCGGAGAGCCTTTAGGTCGATTGCCTTACGTGGTAGTGGTGGTGGATGAGCTGGCCGATTTGATGATGGTCGCCGGAAAACGGGTGGAGGAGCTAATCGCCCGCTTGGCCCAGAAGGCGCGGGCGGCGGGAATCCATTTGATTTTGGCAACCCAGCGACCGTCAGTGGATGTGATCACGGGATTGATTAAAGCAAATATCCCAAGCCGAATCGCCTTCCAGGTCTCTTCGAAGGTTGATTCGCGTACGATCTTGGATCAGATGGGGGCAGAGTCACTGCTGGGAATGGGAGATATGCTGTTTTTGACGCCGGGGATGGGAGCACCCCAGCGCGTGCATGGGGCTTTTGTGGCCGATGAGGAGGTACAGCGTGTCGTTTCTTATCTGCAGAAAGTTAGCCCACCCCGCTATCTGGCTGGGGTGATTACAGAGGAGGAGGAGGATGAACTCGGCGAGGAGGGCGACGGAGAGGCCGATCCATTGTACGATCAGGCAGTGGCGATCGTCGTGCAGTCACGGCGACCGTCGATTTCATTGGTGCAGCGCCAGTTGCGAATCGGCTATAACCGAGCAGCGCGATTGATCGAGGCAATGGAGCGAGCGGGGGTGATCTCCCCACCAGAGGCCAACGGGAGCCGCCGAGTGCTGATCGCAGAGGGAGAACGACGAGGATGAGCGGGTGGTTTCAGCAGAGCCGACGGCGATTGGTGGTGGGGTTGTTGGCCACCGTAGGAGCAGCGGGGAGCTTGAGGGCAGGCGGGGGAGGAGAAGAAAGGGCGTTGGTGGCTTGGTTTAAAGGGTTACCAGGGGCGAACGGTGAATTTGTCCAGGAGGAAGAGCACACCGGCCAGAGAAGACGAACGATGGAGGGGCGGTTCGCGTGGGCGCCGCCACTTTGGTTTCGATGGGAGATCGCGGCGCCCTTTTCGCAGGTGACCGTGAGCGACGGACGAGAGGTGGTGGTTTGGGAGCCAGATTTGAACCAGGCGACCGTTTATCCTATAACGGCCGAGGTATTGGCGGAGGGACCAATGGGCCTTTTCGCCGCACCAGAGCGATTACCGGAGTGGTTTGAGGTGGAGCGATTCGAACAGCAGGGTGAGCGGCGCCGTTGGTTATTGAGGACGCGTTCCGAGCGAATGTTGCGAGGATTGAGCGTGGTGTTGACAGGCGAGCGGTTGGAGTCGCTGGTGTTGGAGGATGCGATGGGACAGCGAACCACAGTGCGGTTTGTGCACTTTTCCCGTAGACGCCCACCTCAGGAGCTGTTCCGCTTGTCGTTGCCCCCCGAGGCATTGGTGGTGCGCGCCGGGCGATGAGCGCGCCGTTGGCAGAGCGATTGCGGCCTCGACGGTTCGAGGAGGTAGTGGGACAACGCCATCTGGTCGCTCCAGGCCGGCCGCTGTGGATGGTTTGTCAGGAGCGCCGATTGTTTTCCCTCCTTTTTTGGGGACCACCGGGAGTGGGAAAGACGACGTTGGCGCGTCTGCTGGCGCAGTGCGTGGGGGCAGAGCTGAGGGCGCTGTCGGCAGTTTCGGCTGGGGTAAAAGAGGTACGAGAGGCTGCAGCAGCCGCCGAAGAGGCGCAGCGAGAGGGACGGCAGGTGGTGATCTTCGTGGATGAGATCCATCGCTTCCATCGAGGCCAACAGGATGCGCTGTTGCCGTTTGTGGAAGAGGGGCGGGTGATCTTGTTGGGAGCAACGACCGAAAACCCATCGTTCGCGATCAACGCAGCGCTGTTGTCGCGGTTGACGGTCTTTTCGTTGGTGCCCCTGACAGTGGAGGAGCTGCGCGTTCTTTTAACGACAGCGCAGAGACGCTTTCCCGAAGAGGCGGTGGCATTGACAGGGGCAGCAGAGGAGGTTCTGTTGTCGGCTGCCGATGGCGATGGACGACGCTTGTTGAATGATTTGGAGTGGGTGTGGCATACAGCGCGCGCCGAGGGACGGATGGAGATAGACGAGCAGTTTGTGGCCACGGCGTTGGGAAGACGCATGCGCCGCTTTGATCGGGGGGGCGATGCATTTTACGATCAGATCTCGGCTTTGCATAAGGCTGTGCGGGGTTCTGACCCCGATGCAGCGCTCTATTGGTTTTGCCGAATGTTGGATGGGGGGGCCGATCCGCGCTATTTGGCTCGGCGCTTGGTGCGCATAGCAAGCGAGGATGTGGGGTTGGCCGATCCGCGGGCGTTGCCTTTAACAGTGGCAGCAGCGGAGGCGTTCGAGCGCTTGGGCTCCCCAGAGGGAGAGTTGGCATTGGTCGAGGCGGTGGTCTATTTGGCTTGCGCTCCTAAGTCGAACGCCCTTTACCGAGCATTTGAGAGGGCACAGGCATTTGTGCACCAAGATGGTTCGCGCCCCGTGCCACTCCATCTGCGCAACGCGCCGACCGCACTTTTGCGGGCGATCGGAGCGGGAGCGGGGTACCGCTACCCCCACGACGAGCCAGGAGGATACGCAGCTGGCGTGCATTATTTTCCCGATGATTTGCCAGCGATGCGTTGGTACCAGCCTACCGACCGCGGTTTGGAGTTGCAAATCGGTGAGAAATTGAGACGGTTGAGGGAGTTGGATGCGACCGCGCGCGCTAAGGGAAAAGAGAGCGGAGAGGGCGGCGAGGAGCGCGGGAAAGATGGGGAATAAGGCGATGAGAGGGTTCCCGAAAGGAAAGGTATGATCGCGCTTTTGACGGTTGGAGATCAGCGATGTTGGATGTGCAGATGCTGCGGGAACAGTTGCCCGCGGTGAGGCGCGCATTGGCACGCCGCGGTGTAGTGGTCGATTGGGAGCGCTTCGAAGCGTTGGAGACAGAGCGGAGGCAACTTCAGAGCGAGACTCAGCAGTTACAGGCAGAGCGAAACCGATTGTCCAAGGAGATCGGGATGCGTAAGGGGCAGGGGGAGGATGTTGCGCCATTGCTGGCAGCAGTGGCTTCGGTTAAGGAGGCGTTGGAGAGAAATGAGGCGCGATTGGCCGCGCTTTTGAGCGATTTGGAGGCGTTCGCATTGCAACTTCCCAATCTTCCCCACCCTTCCGTCCCAGATGGAGCAAGCGATGCCGATAATGTGGTGGTTTCGGAGTGGGGATGCCCGCGGACCTTCCCTTTTCCAGTGCGCGATCATGTGACAATCGCAGAACAATTGGGGGGATACGATGGAGCAGTAGCTGCGGTTTTGTCGGGTTCCCGCTTCGCAGTGCTGAAGGGGGAGGTGGCACACTTGCACCGCGCTTTGGTGCAGTTCATGATGGATGTGCATACGCACGAACATGGCTATTTGGAGGTGGCTCCCCCTTTCTTGGTTTTGGAGGAGGCATTGGTGGGAACCGGACAGTTGCCTAAATTCGCGGAGGATCTTTTTGCAGTACCCCGCTCCACAGAGGCTACGCTCTACCTGATTCCTACCGCCGAAGTGCCTTTGACCAATTTGGTGCGCGAGCGAATCCTCGAGGAGGAGGAATTACCGCTTAAGTTCGTGGCGTGGACGCCATGCTTCCGCGCCGAGGCGGGGTCTCATGGACGCGATGTGCGAGGGTTGATCCGCCAACATCAGTTCGAGAAGGTGGAGTTGGTGCGGATCGAACATCCCGAGCATTCCTACGCCGGGTTGGAGGAGTTGACTGCTCACGCCGAGGCGATCTTAGTTAAGTTAAATTTGCCTTATCGTAAAGTAAAATTATGCGCTGGAGATTTGGGGTTCAGCGCCGCCTTGACATATGATTTAGAGGTTTGGCTGCCTGCCCAGGGACGCTACCGCGAGATCTCTTCGTGTTCGAATACCGAGGCGTTCCAAGCACGCCGAATGCAGGCGCGCTTCCGCCCAGCGGGAGGGGGGAAACCGCAACCAGTGCATACGCTAAACGGGTCAGGGTTGGCCGTGGGCCGAACATTGGTGGCGGTGCTGGAGAATTACCAGCAGGAGGATGGCAGCGTGGTGATCCCCGAAGTGTTGCGCCCCTATCTGGGAGGAGCAGAGGTGATCGAACCGGTGGTTAGGAGGTCGTGATGGGGTGGGTTTTCGGTGTCGCGACAGCCCCTGCCGCGGCAGAGCGGCGCGTGGCATTGGTGCCCGAGTTGGTGGATCGATACCGCGCCGCCGGTGCACGAGTAGTGATGGCGAGGGGAGCCGCCGCGCGCGCCCATTGGCGCGATGAGGCGTTCCGAGGGGTTGAGTTCGTGAACGATAGCGAGGAGGTTTTCGCAGCCGCCGATGTGGTGGCGTGTGTGATGCCACCTACCGATGCGGAGATCAGAGCGTTGCGCGAGGGCACAGTATTGGTGGGGGCACTGCGACCGTGGGAGCAGCGAGAGCGGGTGGAGTTGCTGGCAAGAGGGAGAGTGACGGCATTGGCATTGGAACTACTGCCCCGCGTTACCCGCGCTCAACCGATGGATATTTTGTCGTCGCAGGCGACAGTGGCAGGTTACGAGGCGGCATTGATCGCGGCTGACCATGCGCCGAAATTTTTCCCGATGTTGACGTACGCCGCCGGAACAATCCGACCAGCGCGGGTTTTGGTGATCGGGTGCGGGGTGGCAGGGTTGCAGGCGATCGCGACGGCACGGCGGTTGGGAGCTTTGGTCGAGGCTTACGATGTGCGGCCAGAGACGCGCGAACAGGTATTGTCGCTGGGGGCTAAGTTTGTGGAGACAGGGGTAACCGCAGTGGGAGAAGGGGGGTACGCCCGAGAGTTGACGAGTGAGGAGCAGGAGCAGCAGGCGCGCGCGCTCGCCAAGGCGGTGGCGGCGGCCGACGTGGTGATCACTACCGCATCGGTTCCCGGACGACCAGCGCCACGAATCGTGACGGCCGAGATGTTGGCAGCAATGCGCCCGGGAGCGGTGGTGGTCGATTTGGCCGCGGAGCAGGGGGGAAATGTGGAGGGGAGTGTGGCCGGAGAGAAGCGATGGGTGGGAGAGGTTCTGGTGATCGCGCCGACCTTCATAACTAGCCGAATGCCAATTCATGCTTCAGAGATGTTTGCGAAAAACGTGTGGAACTTTTTAGCTCCCTATCTAGCGGACGGAGCAGTTCGCTGGGATTGGGAGGATGAGGTGTTGAGGGCGTGCGTGGTGACTCATGAGGGAAGCGTGGTCCATCAGCGCGTGCGGGAATGGCTGGGATTGTAGGAGAGAGAGATGGAGGGGCTTACGCCGCTTTACGTCTTCGCATTGGCTGCGGTAGCAGGGTACGAGATCATCTCTCGGGTTCCGGTGATTTTACATACCCCATTGATGTCTGGTTCTAATTTTATCCATGGCGTCGTGCTCGTTGGGGCAATGGTGGTGTTGGGGAGAGCGGAGTCCTTTTGGGTGGAGTTGATCGGCTTTGTGGGGGTGGTGTTGGGCGCCGCAAACGCGGTGGGTGGATATGTGGTCACCGACCGAATGTTGGCCATGTTCCGCAAAGGGGAGGGACGATGATTGATCTCCTCTACTTCGCAGCGACGGTGGCCTTTATTATGGGGTTGAGGGCGATGAGCGCGCCAAAGAGCGCGGTGACTGGGATGCGCTTGGCAGGGGGGGCAATGGCCGCAGCAGTGGCGGCGACGTTGTTTACCCCTGGGTTGAAAAATCATTTATGGATGGTGGTGGGGATCGCGGTAGGGGGAGGATGGGCCTGGTGGCAGGCAAAAAGGGTGGCGATGACCGAAATGCCGCAAATGGTCGCGGTCTACAATGGCCTCGGCGGAGGAGCAGCGGCAGCAATCGCAGCCGCAGAGTTAATCGGGGC
The DNA here is from genome assembly GCA_026416515.1 of Hydrogenophilus sp. Lineage (GTDB taxonomy): Bacteria > Pseudomonadota > Gammaproteobacteria > Burkholderiales > Rhodocyclaceae > Hydrogenophilus. The sequence goes on from JAOAEZ010000001.1 coordinate 11,874, forward strand.
AAAGGAGGAGCTACCGATGACGATAAAGACGGTGGCGGTTTTGGGGGCTGTCATCGGGGCGGTGGCATTTTCGGGGAGCGTGGTGGCATGGGCCAAATTGGAGGGCCGCTTGGCGCGAGTGTGGCGTTTGCCGAAAGGACATAACGATGCGGTTTTCTTGACGACTTTACTGACGTTCGGGGTGGGGTTGACAGCGGCGATGAGCGCTTCGCCAAGCGAGTGGGGGCTTCTGCTTTTTATAGGGTTGGCGCTGGCTTTGGGCGCATTGCTGACAGCGCCGATTGGGGGGGCCGATATGCCGGTGGTGATCTCGTTTTTGAACGCATTTACCGGCCTGGCAGTGGGGTTGGAGGGGTATGTGCTGGAAAATCCAATGCTGGTCGTGGCCGGGATCGTAGTGGGAGCGTCGGGAACGTTGCTGACATTTTTGATGGCAAAGGCAATGAACCGACCGTTGCGTCGCGTGCTTTTTGCCCCACTGACCGGGGAGGCGGCCGAGGGTGGGGCTGCCGTGGAGGGACGATTAAAAGAGTACTCGCCAACCGATGCGGCTGCAGTGTTGCGCTACGCCCAGCAGGTGATTTTTGTCCCCGGTTACGGGATGGCTGTGGCAGGGGCTCAGCATAAGGTGTGGGAGTTGGCGCAGTTGTTGGAGGAGGCAGGGGTGGCCGTGAAATTTGCGATCCATCCGGTGGCGGGGAGAATGCCGGGACATATGAATGTGCTTTTGGCAGAGGCGGGAGTGCCTTACGATAAGATCTTCGACCTCGAGGAGATCAACGCGGAATTCCCTCAAACCGACGTGGCAGTGGTGATCGGGGCAAACGATGTGGTGAACCCGGCCGCGCGCACCAATCGGGCAAGCCCGATTTTCGGGATGCCGATTTTGAACGTAGACCAGGCCCGCGAGGTGATCGTGATCAAGCGCGGCAAGGGACGAGGTTATTCAGGGATCGAGAACGAGCTCTTTTATCGCGACCATTGCCATTTGGTTTATGGGAGCGCCGATGAGGTGATTTCCCGAGTGATCGCCGAGCTAAAGGCGTTGGGGTGAAGGAGAATAGACTCGCTGGTCGCCGGAGAAAGGGGAGTGGTGGGGATAAGAGAAAGAAGGATGGCAGCAATGGTGGTGGCGATGGCCATGGGAGGAGCTACCGCGTACGCCGAGTCGCCATTTCCGCCATTGGCTCCTAAGCCAGCAGATCCAAAGCCCCCTTACTTGAGCCAGGAGCGGTGGGAGGCAATGCAGCAGCCGCTTTTTGGTGGGGTCGCTCAGACACGCGCCGATCTGGAACGGTTGGCGCTCGACTTTCAGTTGTTCGATTGGTGTATGAATGCTCAGATCAGCGATGCGCGGTTGGCTCCTTTGCTCGAACGGGCGGCGCGTCTTACCGGGGATCCGCCGACGTGTCAGGCGGTGATGCGGCGGCTGGGCTGGCCGCGGCCTTGAGAATGAGGGGTTGATGAGCGGGAACCGTAGGTCCGAAGACCGGCCCTTGCTGATAGTAACAGCCGAGTGCGGCGAGAAAGTCGCGTTGCGCCGGAGTGGCAACGCCATGCGCGGCTACCGAGAAACCTAAGGCGGTGCCAAGGTGTATGAGACCATCGATGAGTTGCTCGGCACGTTCATCACGGCCGATCGCTTGGACCCAGGGGGCAGCGATTTTCATGGCTTGAACGGGCAGCCGCGCTAAGAGGCCAAGCGCACAGGCCGAGCTGCCAACATTGTCGGCGAGGATGCGTACCCCTTTGCGACCGAAGTCGAGGAGTTCGCCGATCTGCGTGGCGGTGAGACGGGCGAAGGCTTCCTCTTCGATTTCGAGTTGAAGAAGTTGCCAGGGAAGTTTCGCGGCTTCCCACGATTGCTTGAGAAGAGAAAGGGTATCGTGGTGGGCAAGCTGACGGGCGTCGAGGTTGATCGCAAGCGGAGTGCGCCAGCGCGTTACCCAGGCGATGGTGTGGGTGAGGAGACCCTTGAGAAGGGCGCGATTGCTGTCGCGATGAGTGAGAAGAGGAGTGATCGCTTCCCAGGCGATAGTCCCGGCTGCCGGATGGTGCCAACGAAGAAGGGCTTCCGCGCCGGCGAGTTGACCGGTACGTACGTCGACCACCGGGGCGATGACGATGGTGAAGACATCTGCGCTAGAGAGCGCAAGGTCACGGGCGAGCGATGGAGGTTGGTTGGGAGAGATCTGTTGCCCGGAATTTTGGTCAGCGGGCCAGTCAATGAGGAGCACTCGCCAGCCGGGTTTGGGACCGAGGATGACTTTGGCACGCAACGGCTGCGGCGTAACCCCTTCGATCGAGGCAAAGGGAGTCCCCGATAGGGTGATCCAGCGGATGAGGGCGTGGCGGTGGATCGGTTCAAGGAGGGGGGGACGAGGGTGGGGAAAGAGCGCTTTTCCGGAGGTGTTCGCGGCGATCAGGCGTTCGCTTTCGTCAAGAATCCAGATCGGTTGCGTGGTGGTAGCAGCGATTTTGAGCCAAAAGGCATCGGGGTGCAGAGCGTCCCGGTAAAGTTCACGGATGATGTCGGGGGAGATAAGAATCGCGTGCAGCCCAGGGCGAAGGCGGGCCGCTGCAATGAAGCGAAATTCGCGCGTTCGGCCAGCGGGAAGCGCAAGCGTAATGCTTCCCCGACTTTCACCTCGAATGAACCAACGGGCACGGGCTTGAAGGAACGCTTCAGGGGAGGGAAAAAGAGTTTCCAGCGGTGCTTTGACCAGCTCGCGATAATCGCGTTCGAGCCATCGACAGGCGGCACTGTTGACTTCGAGGATGGTTTCATCGCTGACAATGAGAAGCCCTTCATCGATCAGCTCTAGAATGGCCAGATAGGTGCCGACTTCAATCCCTTCCGAGAGATCGGCGCGAAAGGGTTCAGCAGAGGGGGAGGAATCACTCATCGGCGACATTTCCAAGGTCTCGTAAAGAGAAGAATAACGACTACCCTTCTCGATTGTTGGGGAAAAAACAGCGGGAAAAAGGACGGAATTTTAGGAGTTCGAGGGGGTGCGCCGCCCTGTTCCACCGAGAAGAACAGGGACCAACGTCGTGCGCCGCATCGGCGGAAGGTCGGACCACCAGTCGGGAAGGGAAGAGGGCGATTTTCTTCCGCGTTGCCGCCAACTGGCTGGAAGTTCCTCGAGAACCGGAGAGACAGATTGCCGCTCCGGGGGGGAAGGGGGCGAGCGCTCTTCTGTGTCCCGCGACGGTCGCGATAGGGAGGGCTTCGGAGGGGGAAGAAAACGTTCCGCACGAATCCTTTGCCCGAGCAGTTTTTCGATCGCCGCTAGACGCTCTTCTTCACTGCGATCTACGAGCGATACGGCTATGCCCTTTTGCCCCGCACGCCCTGTACGGCCAATGCGATGAATGTAGTCCTCGGGGTTGTGAGGAAGAGAAAAGTTAACGACAAAGGGAAGGTGTTCGATGTCGAGCCCACGCGCCGCTACGTCGGTAGCAACTAGGACCCGGATCTGCCCCCGCCGAAAGGCGTGGAGAGTTTCAAGCCGTTGCTGCTGGGTCTTGTCGCCGTGAAGGGCTTGGGCGTTAATTTTGTGGCGCTGCAGATGGGCCGTGAGCCGCCCGCAGGCGACCTTGGTGTCGACAAAAACCAGGGCTTGACCCGGGTGATCGGCCAATAAGGCGAGGAGCGCGTCGCGTTTGCGCTCTTGTTCGACCCAGATGACTCGATGTTCGATGGTATCACTGATGGTATTTTGAGGGGCGACTTCTACCGTGACAGGGTCGCGCAGCCATTCGAGCGCTAGCTTTTTAATCTCCGGAGAGAAGGTGGCAGAGAAAAGAGCTGTTTGCCGCTCGTTAGGAAGCTCGGCGATAATCCTACGGATGTCGGGAAGAAACCCCATATCGAGCATGCGGTCGGCTTCATCGAAGACGAGGAATTCGACTTGCTGAAGACGAACAGTTTTTTGCTGCAGATGGTCGAGAAGACGGCCTGGGGTGGCGACGATAATCTCGACGCCTCGACGCAGAAGGTCGATTTGGGGGTTGATATCCACCCCCCCAAAGAGGGCGATGGTGCGCAGAGGAAGATATTGCCCTAATTGAGTAAACGTTTCCGATACTTGGAGTACCAATTCACGCGTGGGGGCAAGCACAAGCGCCCGCGTGGGATGGCGAGCAGGGCTGGTGGAGGTGTTGGCGTAGGGGGCAAGGCGTTGGAGAACGGGGAGAGCAAAACTGGCGGTTTTTCCAGTGCCCGTTTGCGCTGCCCCCAGAAGATCACGCCCAGCGAGAAGGAGCGGAATGGCGCGCGCTTGAATCGGCGTGGGTTCGGTAAACTGCAACGCTTCAAGCGCTTGCAACAATGGCGAGATGAGGCCGAGCTGATCAAAGCGCATGGGTAGGAGTTTTCAACGCTCTCATTCCAAAATTATACCGCTGAGCGGACTACAATGTTAAGGAGTAGAGAAAACGGAGCATTTTGGATGGAGATCGAATACCGTACCCTTGGAAAGAGCGATCTTTGGGTGTCGGCGATTTGTTTGGGGACGATGACATTCGGGGAACAAAACGACGAGAGAGAGGCGCATGCCCTTCTCGATACCGCATTCGAGTATGGGGTAAATTTTTTCGATACCGCGGAGATGTACCCAGTTCCCCCCCGCGCTGAGACTTACGGCCGCAGCGAGGAGATCTTGGGCCGCTGGCTGCGACGCCAGCCGCGCGATCGGGTGGTGGTGGCGACTAAGGTGGCGGGCCCGAGTCGCAATTTGCCATGGATTCGAGGCGGCCCAAAGGGTATCGATGAGGCCAATGTTCGCGCGGCGGTGGAGGGGAGTTTACGCCGTTTGCAGACCGATTATATCGATCTTTACCAGATCCATTGGCCCGACCGCAATCAGCCGATGTTCGGAGAGTGGCGGTTTGACCCAAGAAACGAACGCCCTTTTTCGTCGCTGCAGAGCCAGCTCGAGGTGATGGCGCGCTTGATCGAGGAGGGTAAGGTTCGTTGGATCGGCGTTTCCAACGAACATCCATGGGGGGTGATGACTTTCGTCCGCTTGGCGGAGGAGTTGGGCTTGCCGCGAATTGTTTCGATTCAGAACGCTTTTGGGTTGTTGAACCGCACTTTCGAGGGGGGATTGGCAGAGGTCTGTTGGCGAGAGCACGTTTCTTTGCTGGCCTATTCACCGTTGGCATTTGGCCATTTGACAGGAAAATACTTGAAGGACCCTAACGCGCCCGGGCGGTTATCGCGTTTTCCCTCTTTTGGCCGGCGCTATCAAAAACCAAACGTGATCCCGGCAACAGAAGCCTACGTCGCTTTGGCTGAGCGATGGGGGTTGTCGCCTGCTACCCTTGCCCTTTCATGGTGTTACCACCACCCCTTGGTGACTTCCACGATTATCGGCGTAACCACGATGAGCCAGCTTGTGGAGAATCTGCGCGCGTGGAGAGTGCGGTTATCTGAGGAGCAGCAGGCGGCGATCGATGAGATCCACCTTCGTTATCCTAATCCAGCCCCTTGAGGATTAGGAGCGCTTGGGGGGTGCGGCTGAAGGGTTGGGGATAATCGGTTCGTTGCGCGGAAGGGGCTGGGGGATCGGTGTGTTGGTTTGCGGCAACGGGTTGTTGGCAGAGGCCGCTGCACCGCCACTTCCAGCCGCCGGGGAGGAAGAGGAGGAGGGGGAGGGGGAGGGTTCTTTGGGGCGTTCGCCGCCGCTCGAGGAGGGGGAGGAGGGGAGAGGAACAAACTGTGAGGGGACAGTGGGAAGCTCTTTGGCGAGCATATATTCGTTCATCTCTTTCCAGCCTTCAAAAATCGCTGCTTTGTCGAGCTCGGGATTGAGGTAGTAACAGTCTTCCAGCGAGCGCCCAGCATGCCGACAGGCAGCGCCGACCGCTTTCGATTCCGCACGCGTTTTGCTGGGATTGGGCATCTCTATCGCTTCATAGAAAAGGTCGCAGCCCGCGAGAAGAGGTGCTACGAAGGCGAAGAGAAGAGATACGCGCGCAGTCACCGAGGACGATGGGTTTGCCGAAGGAGAGGGTGGCGGCTGGGTTCGGGTGGTGCCCAGGAGAGGACTCGAACCTCCACGCCTCGCGGCACTAGAACCTGAATCTAGCGCGTCTACCAATTCCGCCACCTGGGCGACGGGGATGGAATGCGCTATTATACGACCCTTGGTTGTCGTGTCAAGGCATTTTTAGGGGAAAACGCAGTGGGAAGAGAGGAGGGTGAGCCAAGGGGGGCGCGCCGTAGCCGAGGAAAGAAGGAGAGGCGTTTTCGGGGGGAGGGAGGACGGGAAGAGAAGGCCCTAGAGAGAGAAGAAGGGGGGCTGTTCGAAAAGGAGAAGGTCCTAAAGGGAATTTCAGAATCTTTTGAGAGACCAAGAGGAGAGGAAACGGTCGACGTTCGCTTGTTGACGGAGGTAGCAGCGTCGCTGCCCGCTATCCGCCGAACCGATCCCTATTTGGCACGGGAAGTGGCCCGCTACGGGCGCACACCGCTTCCGAGCCGAGAGTTCGTGGTGGATCAATTGACCGCCGCAGGACGGCCGTTAAAAGTTTCAGAGTTAGCAGCGCTCTTGGAGATTCGACCTTTTGAGTTGGAGGCGTTCGAGCGACGGTTGGCGGCGATGGCGCGGGATGGAACGATCGTGCGCAACCGCCAAGGGGCCGTGCTGTTGCCTAAGAAGGCGGCGTTGGTCGCTGGACGGGTTCAGGGACATCCCGATGGCTTCGGTTTCGTGGTTCGAGACGATGGCGGTCCCGATATCTTCCTCCCGCCTAAGGAGATGCGACAGGTACTGCACGGGGATCGTGTGTGGGTGCGTGTGAGCGGGTCCGATTTGCGCGGAAGGCCTGAGGGAAGGGTGGTGGAGGTATTGGAGCGGGCCAATCGGCGGGTGGTCGGGAGGGTATTGGTCGAACATGGGGTGATGCTGGTTGTTCCCGAGGATCGCCGAATTGCTCAGGATATTTTGATCGCTCCCGGCAACGAGGGAGGAAAACGAAGAGTGCGAACAGATGATGTGGTGGTGGCCGAAATCATCGAGCCGCCTAGCCGCTTCGCGCAGCCAATCGGGAGGATCGTCGAGGTTCTCGGCCGCTACGAGGACCCCGGAATGGAGATCGAAATCGCATTGCGCAAACACGATCTGCCTTTTGTGTGGAGCCGCTCCGCAAAGGAGCAGGTTCGCCGTTTGCCGGCTGCAGTTCGAGCGCGCGATTTGCGCCAGCGCGAGGATCTGCGGTCGCTGCCCTTTGTGACGATCGATGGAGAGACCGCAAAGGATTTCGATGACGCGGTCTTTTGCGAACAGGTGGGGAAGGGTTTCCGATTGATTGTGGCAATCGCCGATGTAGCCCATTTTGTGAAAGCCGATTCGGCACTCGATGATGAGGCTTATGCCCGTGGAACGTCAGTCTATTTTCCCCGGCGGGTGATCCCAATGTTGCCCGAGCGATTGAGCAACGATCTTTGTTCGCTGGTCCCCCACGAAGAGCGGTTGGTGATGGCCTGCGAGATGAGGATCTCCGGGCGCGGCCGAATCGAGCAGTACCGCTTCTTTCCGGCAGTGATCGAGTCGCGTGCCCGTTTGACCTACACAATGGTGGCAAAGGCACTGTACGAGGGAGACGAAGAGGCGCGAGAGCTCTTGGGGGCGCTGATGGAGCCGCTGACCTGCCTCGATAGGGTATTCCGCGCTTTGCTGAGTCAACGGAAGCGGCGGGGAGCGCTCGATTTCGATACCCCAGAGGTGGAGTTCCAGTTCAATGAAGAGGGAAAGATCGTCGGCGTGCGACCGACGATCCGTAACGATGCCCATCGATTGATCGAAGAGTGTATGTTGGCGGCTAACGTGTGCGCGTCGGAGTTTTTAGCAACCCATGAGCAGCCGACGCTTTACCGAATCCACGAGCCGCCTGACCCCGAAAAGGTGTCGAAATTACGGGAGTTTTTGGCGGGTTTCGGGATCGCTTTGCGGGGGGGAGAGAATCCGAAACCGAAGGATTTTGTGCGAGTGTTGGAGCAGATCGCCGACCGCCCCTACGCGACGCTGCTGCAGATGGTGATGTTGCGCTCGCTTAAACAGGCACGCTATTCACCCGATAACGCCGGCCACTTCGGTTTGGCGTACGATTGCTATACCCATTTTACTTCGCCAATCCGCCGTTACCCCGATCTGTTGGTTCACCGCGCCGTGAAGGCAGTCCTGGCAGGCGAGCGGTTTGTGCCGAAACGCAGCTGGCAGGAGATGGGCGAGCATTGTTCGATGACCGAACGACGCGCCGATGAGGCGTCGCGCGATGTGATGAATTGGCTGAAATGCTACTATATGCAGGATCGATTGGGAGAGCGCTTTACCGGTACCATTTCGGCAGTGGTTCCCTTTGGCTTTTTTGTAACCCTCGACGAGGTGTTCGTAGAGGGGTTGGTTCATATTTCGGAGTTGGGATCCGATTATTTCCATTACGATGAGGTGCGCCATGCCTTAGTCGGAGAGCGAACCCGTGTGCGCTACCAGCTTGCCGACCGCGTGGAGGTGGAGGTAGCGCGGGTCGATTTGGCATTGAGCCGAATCGATTTTCGGTTGATCGGTTTGCTCCGAAGAGAGGGGGAGAGAGGGGAGTAGGGTGACGCAAAGGAGGATGGAGAGGTCCAAGAGGGAGCGCGTTTCGAGCGCGGCGAGCGGAGAAGAGAGAGGAGAGGAGAAAGCTTACCTTTTGGGGGAGAAGCGAAAAGAAGAAGGTGAAAAACAGAGTGCGAGCGGTAGCGCAAGCGATCGGGCGGAAGAGGCGGTAGTGTGGGGGTGGCATTCGGTGACCGCTTTGCTGCGGATCGCTCCGCAACGGGTAGTCACGATTTATCTGGATGCCGATCGGCGCGATGGGCGTGCCCGCGCGCTGAGGCAGCGAGCCGAAGGGATGGGGGTGCCGTTGGTGATGATGCCGCGGACGCGACTGACGGCATTGGCAGGGAGTACCTCCCACCAAGGAGTGGTGGCGGTGGTCCGCCCGCGAAGCCCCTTGTCGTTGTCCGCCGTGCTTCGCACGACGCGTGGAGTGCCGCTTTTTTTGATTTTGGATGGGGTGACCGATCCCCATAACCTCGGCGCAGCATTGCGAACAGCGGATGCCACAGGGGTCACGGCACTGATTGCGCCTAAAGATCGTTCGTGCGGGTTAACGCCGGTCGTGACAAAGGTAGCGTGCGGCGCGGCGGAGACGGTTCCACTTCTTTTCGTAACCAATTTGGCTAGAGCGTTGCGCGAACTGCAGAGAGCAGGAGTATGGGTGGTGGGGTTGGCAGGGGACGCCCCAGAGTCACTCTTTTCGTGTGACTTGCGCGGGCCGACCGCGTTGGTGGTCGGGTCGGAGGGAGAGGGATTGCGGCAGTTAACGCGCGCGTGTTGCGATCAGGTGGTCCGATTGCCGATGGCCGGATGCGTCGAGAGCTTGAACGTCGCGGTGGCGGCTGGGGTGGCGTTGTACGAGGCAGTGCGTCAGCGAATGAAAGAAAAGAGCGCTTCCTAGACGCTTCGTATTGGCCGTATATAGCCCTCTTGCCAGCAGGAAGGGCTTTTTGTATACTAACCCGAGTCGGGGCGTAGCGCAGCCTGGTAGCGCACCTGCATGGGGTGCAGGGGGTCGCGAGTTCAAATCCCGCCGCCCCGACCAGCAGAGCCCGGAAAGGGCTTTTTTTAGAGGTGGAGTATTAGAAAATGGTAATATTCAAAAAGCGGTTTGCTTTTTTCGGTTGGGCGCTGATTGCTTTGTTGGCGCCAGCTTCAGTGTGGGCAGAGATCCCGACGGGATTGGTGGAACGGCTAACAGTGCGCGAGCGAGTCACTGCCGAGGGGGTAATTGAGGCAGTGTTGGAAGCGAAAGTCGCCGCAGAGGTTCCAGGGCGAGTGGTAGAGGTGCGCGTCGACGCAGGGGAGCGAGTGCGGGCAGGTCAGGTCCTTTTTGTGCTCGATGATGCCAGTATCCGGCAAGAGGTGGCGGCCGCCCGCGCCCGGTTGGCCCAAGCAGAGGCGAATTTGACCAATGCTCGAGCAGAGTGGGAGCGAACCAAAAATCTGTTCGCGCAAAAGTTCATCAGTGAGTCACGTCTCGATTCGGCGCGCACTGCTTTAAACGCGGCGGAGGCAGAACGAAATGCGGCAGCAGCACAGGTCGCGCGGGCAGAGGCAGGCCTCGCCTATACCCAGGTGAAGGCACCTTTCGATGCAGTGGTCGCCGAGCGGTTGGCCAATAAGGGAGATATGGCCCAGCCAGGACAGCCTTTGGCGGTGTTGTTTCAGCCCGGAGCCATGCGGGCGGTGGCCCAGGTGCCGGAGGAGCGAGTAAAGCGTTTAGGACAACCGCTGACCGCTACGGTGGAGGTCCCAGCAGTAAACCGAACGTGGGTGGCCACGGTGGTGACGGTATTACCATCGGTCGACCCACGAACCCAGACGCGGTCCGTACGGGCTGATTTGCCCGCCGACGCCGGCCAGGTATTGGTTCCGGGGAGTTTCGCGCGCGTCGAGCTCTCCGCGGCAGGCGGTGAGCGATTGGTCGTCCCCCAGCAGGCGGTAATACGACGAGGTGAGCTTACAGCCGTTTACGTGGCGACCGAGCGTGGGTGGCGGTTGCGCCAGGTGCGACTGGGAGAGACCGTCGCTGAAAACCGAGTACAGGTGCTGGCTGGATTGGCCGAGGGGGATCGAGTGGCCCTCGACCCTGTAAAAGCAGGGCTTGCGGTAGCGAAGGGGGAACAGTGAGGAGGTTTTAATGGGCCGGACCGTTCTGGCGGGAGAGACAACCGGTGCACCGCTCGGTATCTCGGGACGAGTCGCCGCGACATTCCAGCGCAATGCTATTACCCCTTTGTTAGCGCTGGTTCTTTTTTTGCTGGGGCTTTTCGCAATCTTGGTGACCCCCAAGGAGGAGGAGCCCCAGATCGATGTGACGATGGCTCATGTGATCGTCCCTTGGCCGGGAGCTTCTGCTAAGGATGTAGAGTCGATCATCAGCCGGCCAGCGGAATTGGTTCTATCGCGAATCGCAGGGGTGGAGCATGTCTTCAGCGTTTCACGGCCGGGAATGGCGCTGCTGACCGTCCAGTTCGAGGTGGGGGTCAAAAGCGAGACCGCGCTGGTGCGTTTGTACGATACCGTGATGTCCCACCGCGATTGGTTGAGCCCTAATTTGGGGGTCGGAGAGCCGATCGTGAAGCCAAAGGGGATCGATGATGTGCCGGTGGCGGCGTTTACGCTGTATACGACCGATCCCGAACGCGCCGGCTACGATTTGGAGCGAGTCGCCCATGCACTCGAATTGGAGTTAAAACGGATTCCCGGGGCCCGCGATGTACGAACCATCGGCGGACCAGGACAGGTGGTGCGGGTGGTATTCGATCCCGTGCGGTTAAACGCTTACAACTTGACGGTGAGTGAGCTGAAAAAGGCGCTGGCCGTGACCAATGTGTCGCTTCCCGCCGGGTATTTAACCCAGGATAACCGTGAGGTGCTGGTGCGCACAGGGCTCCATTTTGAGTCGGTCGAGGATGTGGCGTCGATTGTGGTGGGGGTGGTCGAGGGACGGCCTGTATACCTGCGAGAGGTGGCAGAGGTGACCCTTGGCCCCGATGAGCCACGCCGCTACGTGTGGTACGGGAGGCGCGATGGAGCCTCTTATCCGGCGGTGACCATCTGGATTTCCAAAAAACCGGGAGCTAACGCCGCTTCAGTGGTTGAGGCGGCTGTTAAGCGAATGCGCTCCTTGGAGCAACAGCTGATTCCCGAGGGAGTGGAGTGGACGATCACCCGCGATTATGGTGCGACGGCGACCGATAAGGCTAACACTTTAATCGGAAAATTAATTTTTGCTACCGCTGCGGTGGTGGGGTTGGTATTGCTGACGTTGGGATGGCGGGAGGCGGTGATCGTCGGCGTGGCGGTGACGTTGACGTTGATGGCGACGCTTTTTGCGTCTTGGGCATGGGGTTTTACGCTGAACCGCGTTTCGTTATTCGCGCTTATCTTTTCGATTGGTATTTTGGTAGACGACGCCATTGTGGTGGTCGAGAATGTCCATCGTTGGCATTATTTGAAGCCGGCCGAACCGTTGGGGCGGGTGATCCCCCACGCGGTGGATGAGGTAGGGGGACCGACTATCTTGGCAACCTTTACCGTGATCGCCGCTTTGTTGCCTATGGCCTTCGTCACGGGGTTGATGGGACCCTATATGAGCCCAATCCCTGTCAACGCGTCGATGGGGATGTTTTTGTCACTGGTGGTGGCATTCGTCGTGACCCCTTGGTTGGCCGATAAGTTGCTGCGCCCCCACGAAGAGCGTCCCGGAGGCGATGATCGAGTGACCAGCGCGCTCGACCGCTTCTTTCGGACGATTTTCCGCCCGATTATGCACCCGCTCTACGGGGCATGGGTTCGATTCGCTTGGGGAAGCGGCGTGTTGGTGCTTATCGCCGCAGCGATGGCGCTGCCGGTGATGCAGGTGGTGATTTTGAAGATGCTTCCCTTCGATAATAAGAGCGAGTTTCAGGTGGTTGTGGAGATGCCATTGGGGACGCCGCCGGAGCTGACGAGCCGGGCCCTTCAGGAGATGGGTGAGGCGTTGGCAGCAGCGATTCCAGAGGTGCGCGATTGGCAGGCTTACGCGGGAACCGCTAGCCCGATCAACTTCAACGGATTAGTCCGTCAGTACTATTTGCGACAGATGCCAGAACAGGGTGACCTGCAGGTGAACTTGGTCGATCGCCGCGAACGGAAACGCAAAAGCCATGAGGTGGCGATGGCTGCCCGCCCCGTCGTCCAGGCGATCGCCGCCCGATACGGGGCAAACGCAAAGGTAGTTGAGGTTCCGCCGGGACCGCCGGTGTTGGCACCGATTGTGGCCGAGATTTACGGACCCAGTTACGAGGGACAGATCGCTGTGGCTCAGCAGGTGCGGGCAGCGCTTGAGAGAACTCCCGACGTGGTGGATGTGGACGATACGATCGAGGAGGTGGCGCCCGAATTGGTGTTGGTGGTCAATCAGGCGAAAGCGGCTCAGAAAGGAGTGGCTCAGGCCCAAATTGTGGAGACGATCCGCGTGGCGCTCTCAGGAGAGTCAGCCACCTCGCTTTACGGTGGCTCTAACCAGTACGAGGTTCCCGTTCGGTTGATGATGTCCGAAACGTTGAAGGATCAAGTGGATCAGGTGTTGGCGCTGCGGGTGCGTTCCCGGGAGGGGCAGTTGGTCCCTATCTCCGAGCTGGTGGATGTGGTGGAGCGACGCCGGGAGCAAGTGATCTATCGTAAGGATCTGTTGCCAGTGGTGTTTGTAATGGCCGATGTAGCAGGGGAGACCGATTCGCCGCTCTACGGGATGTTCCAGGCGCGTACCGCATTGGCAGGGATTCCCTTGATAGGAGATGGGCTTTCGGGTACGTTGGGGGAGTGGTTTATCCAGCCTCCAGAGAATCCCTATTCTGAGTTTTCGGTGAAATGGGATGGCGAGTGGCAGGTTACCTACGAGACGTTCCGCGATATGGGGGCCGCTTACGCGGTAGGGTTGGTGTTGATCTACTTATTGGTGGTCGCCCATTTCAAGAGTTACGGGATCCCCCTGATCATTATGGCACCTATCCCGCTGACGATTATCGGCGTTATGCCGGGACACGCTTTGCTGGGGGCGCAGTTTACAGCGACTTCGATGATCGGAATGATCGCGCTGGCTGGGATTATCGTTCGGAATTCGATTTTGTTGGTCGATTTTGTGATCGAGCAGGTGAAGAACGGAATGGCATTGGAGGAGGCGATTGTTCGTTCCGCCGCTGTGCGCGCGAAACCGATCGCTTTGACAGCGGTCGCGGCAATGATCGGCGCTTTATTCATCCTCGACGATCCGATCTTCCAGGGGTTGGCGATCAGTTTGATCTTCGGGGTCTTTGTTTCGACGGTTCTTACCCTTGTGGTTATTCCAATGCTTTTCTATGCCGCGAAACGGGGAAAGATAGAGGTCATTCGAGGTAATCCGTAAGGGAGAAGGTATGAAACAATTAACAGTTAACCAGTGGGTACGGGCGATTGCCGGGGCGTTCGTGCTCCTCTCCTTGGCTTTTGGGGTCGATTCTTCCCCTCTTTACCTAAATGGGAATTTCCTTTGGTTTACGGCTTTTGTCGGTGCCAATCTGCTCCAGAGTGCCTTTACAGGACTTTGCCCTTTAGAAAGCTTTCTGCGGCGGTTGGGGATTCCAGATGAAGAGGGAGGAAGAGCTTCGTCGTAACGAGGTCTTTTCGCTCAGAGGCTTAAAGTACAGGAGAGGAAAGAGAGAGAGGGCGGGGGGTTCCGTTTCGCCATAGTTCTACCACCCGACCGGTTAGGGTTTGCCCCCAGCAGGGGGTGTTGCGCCCGGGGCCGACGACTGTCCCTTCATCGAATTTCCAGGTGCAGTTTGGATCGAAGAGAATCAGGTCGGCGATGGCTCCCGGTGCGATCCGCCCGAGATCGCGCCGACCGATGAGGTCGGCAGCGCGGACGGTGACCGGCGCGAGGGTTTGGGGAAGCGTTAGCCCTTGCATCTCCCCCCAGCGAAGGAGAAGCGGTAGCAGCGTCTCTACCCCAGCGACGCCGGGAGCGCTTTCCGAGAAAGGATAGGCTTTGGCGTCCCGCCCAACGGTTTTGTGGTTGGAGACGACCACATCGATGACGCCGTCGACAACCGCTTGCGCGAGGGCTTCGCGGTCTTGAACACTGCGCAAGGGGGGTTGGGTGTGAACATTCGGGTCAAATTCACCGATGTCGTGTTCGGTCATAGTAAGGTTGAGGATCGCTACGCTTGCGGTGACAGGGAGCCCTTCAGATTTGGCGCGGGCGAGATGGGTGATCGCCCGCGCGGAGGAGAGGTTGAGGAGATGCAGCCGTACTCCAGCTTCCGCGGCAAGTTCGATCGCACGGGCCACCGCGATGGTTTCCGCAGCGACCGGTATCGGCGGTAACCCCAGGCGCGCCGCGACAATTCCATCGTGGATCCCGCCGAGGGGGGTAAGGTCAGGGTCGGAGACGGTGAGCCAAACGGCATAGTCAAAACTGGCTGCGTATTGCATCGCGCGCAGCAACGCGAGGGAGTCGCGAAGGGGGGTGTCGCCTTGCGAGAAGGCAATACAGCCAGCGGCGGAGAGGCGGGCCATCTCCGCAAGTTGTTTGCCCGTAAGGCCAACGGTGAGCGCACCAAGGGGCCAGAGATCGACTTGACCATAACGCTCGGCCCGCGTGAGGAGAGTTTCCACAAGCCCCGGTTCGTCAAGGGGAGGAGTGGTGTCGGGAGCGACGACGAGATGAGCGATCCCGCTGGCGGCAGCTCCTGCCAGTTCGGCGTTCAGACGCTCAGGGCGTTCAAAAACCGGACCGGTCAGGCGGGCGTAGGTGTCAATGAGGGCGGGGGCAACGACAAGACCACGCGCATCGTGGATATGGTCGGCAGTAAAGCCAATGGGCGCATAGGGTTCAGGGGTAATGGCGACGATCCGGTCGTTGGCAATGGCCAGAGAGCCTACCACGTCAGTGTCAGTGGCCGGATCGATGATGCGCGCGTGGGTGATGAGCCGCTTCATGCTGCTGCTCCCGGGGCAACGTCCGCTAGAAGGGCAAAGACCGCCATCCGAACGGCGATCCCAAAGGTGACTTGGGGAAGGATAACGCTTTGTGGACCGTCAGCGACGCTGGAGGCGATCTCGACGCCGCGGTTCATCGGTCCTGGGTGCATGACGATGGCATTCGGTTTGGCGCGTTTGAGCCGCTCCGGGGTAAGCCCCCAGCATTCGTGATACTCGGCAACGGAGGAGATGAACGAGCCGTGCATCCGCTCGTTCTGAAGACGGAGCATCATGATGACATCGACGCCGTCGAGCGCTTCGTCAAGGTCGTGGGTCACCGTAACCCCGAGGGCGCTAAGTTCTTTAGGGAGCAGCGTTTTGGGACCGGCCACACGGATATCGGGAACGCCGAGCGCCGAGAGGGCGGAGATCTCAGAGCGGGCTACCCGGGAGTGCAGGACGTCGCCTACGATCGCCACCGAGAGGTGAGTGAATTCTCGTTTGTAATGGCGGATGGTATACATGTCAAGTAACCCTTGAGTTGGGTGGGCGTGCCGCCCGTCGCCCGCATTGAGAACGCTGATGTGGGTTTGCCCGCGTTCGGCGAGGTGCTGGGCAATGCGCACCGGAGCTCCCGCCGCCGCATGGCGGATCACAAACATGTCGGCCATCATCGCCGCAAGGTTGTCGACGGTGTCGAGAAGAGATTCTCCTTTAGCGGTGCTGCTGGTGGCGATGTTGAGATTGATGACGTCCGCCGAGAGACGGGCTGCAGCGATTTCAAAGGTGGTTCGGGTACGGGTAGAGTTTTCAAAAAATAGGTTGAAAACGCTTTTCCCCCGCAGAAGAGGGACTTTTTTGACCGAACGGGTGGAGACTTCGAGGAACGAGTCGGCAAGTTCAAAGATGCGATGGAGTAAGGTCTCGGGAAGCCCTTCAAGCGTGAGGAGATGCTTGAGGCGACCGTCTGGCGTGAGTTGCAGGCGCGTCATGAGGAGAGCTCCCAGGTGAAAGTGGCGTCTTGCCGCCGCGTAAGTTCCAGACGATAGGGTGGGGGGAGGGGGGGATCGGCACGCCAGGGGCAAAGGTCCGCGGCGATGGGCAGTTCTCGCCCCCCTCGGTCGACGAGGACGGCGAGGCGAACCATCTTGGGCCGCCCATAGTCGAAGAGTTCGTTGAGGGCGGCGCGAACGGTGCGACCAGTATAGAGAACGTCGTCGATGAGAAGAATCCGCGCCCCTTCGACCGCGAAGGGAAGATCAGAGGGGCGAACGGCGTGACGGGCAAGACCGCGACGGGCTAGATCGTCGCGATAGAAGGAGACATCCAGGCGACCGAGCGGGAGAGAACCGCCGATGTCGGTATGTAGTCGTTCGGCGAGCCAGGCGCCCCCGGTGTGAATGCCTACGAGCGCGTCGTAGCTTTCCCAAACCGCGAAAAAGGCGGTGCGCAGTTGGATGTAGAGCTCTTCAGCAGGAGGGATCTGCAAGGGGAGGGAGGCGAGAGACATTATCGGGCTCCAAAGCGATAAAAGGAACCGCGCCGTCGCAAAAAGATTGAAGGATCAACTGGGCGGCGAGGGCATCCCGGTGCTTTTTGCGTTGTCGCCACCGCCGTAAACCAGCAGCGGTGAGCAAGGCGTCGGCGTCGACGCTGGTGAGCGTTTCGTCGATGAGATAGACGGGACAGCAGTAGCGGCGCACCAGGTGGTGGGCGAAGCGCTGGATGAGGGGAGCCAGTGTAGAGCCGGGGGAGGGGACGGGAGAGATGGGAATGCCGACCACAAGGGCAGTGGGGCGCCATTGTTCGATGAGGCGGTCGAGTTCAGCGTTAAGCCGCTCTTCAGGGGCAGCGGTAAGAGTGGTGTAAGGGACAGCGACCGCCGGCGGGAGGGCCGCCACCGCTACTCCCACTCGCTTGCGGCCGAAGTCAAATCCGAGGTAGGTACCCGCACGCGCCACGGAGCTAGCCATGACCGGCACCACCGACCAGATAACCGGGACGGACGCCGAGAAGGGCGAGCGCCGCGGTGTAACGCCCCTCCGGCGGTGTTTCAAAGATCAACGCCGGATCGGCGGGGACCGTGAGCCAGTCGTTGCGGGCGAGTTCGCTTTCGAGTTGCCCTTCGCCCCAGCCCGCATGGCCGAGTAGGACAAGAAAGTCGGTGAGGGTAAACCCAAGGGCTTCCAGAATGTCGCGCGAGGTGGTGAGGGCCATATCCCCAGGCAGCTTGATCGTTCCTGTCCAATCGCCAGCAGGGCGATGAAGGACAAACCCCCGCTCCGGGGCAACAGGTCCTCCGAAGTAGACAGGGGTTTCGGCGAGATAGGGGGCCGAAAGCGGGGCTTCTACCCGCTCGAAAAGCTGCCCTAGTGTAAGGTCGGTAGGGCGATTGACAATGACGCCCATCGCTCCTTGTGGGGTGTGTTCTACGAGGTAGACCACCGTTTGCCGAAAGTTCGGATCTTCCAGTTCCGGCATCGCAATCAGGAAGTGGTGTTTGTAGGTTTGAAATCGCTGTACCATCAGAGATCTCGCTTAGTTGAGAAATGAGCGTTCAAGAATAGGAGGAAAAGGGGTAGGCCGCGGGCGGGGAGAGGGAGAGTCAAGCGGTGCTTCCGGGTCCTCATTGACCGGAATTTCCTTCATTTCCCCTTCACCCGGCGGGAAGCTTTCGGGGGGCGGGAGTTCCGCATAGTAATACTCGGGACGCCCATCTACGATCGTTACGGCAATGCCCGCAGGGGTCGGCCGCTTGAACTCAGGGATCCCTGCCAGCGCTTCCCGCATGAAGTCGATCCAAATCGGCAGCGCTGCCCGCGCTCCCGTCTCTTTTTTGCCCAACGATTTCGGCTGCGGGTACCCAATCCAGGAGACGGCGACGAGAGTGGGATGATAACCGGCGAACCAGGCATCAACTGAGTCGTTCGTGGTTCCCGTTTTGCCGGCAAGGTCGTTGCGCTTGAGCGCCGCTCGGGCAGGCGCCCCCGTGCCTTGTTCGATCACACTTTTGAGAAGGGAGTCCATGAGCCAAGCGTTACGCTCGGGGATGGTTCGCCTCGATTCTTCGCCGGCGCGCTGGGGCTGCGCTTTCCAGAGGAGGGTTCCTTGAGCGTCGCGAATTTCATCGATGAAGTAGGGTTCGATGAGGTAGCCACCGTTAGCAAAAACAGCATAGGCGCGCGCCATCTCCCAGGGGTTGGTTCCGCCTGCTCCGAGTACCATGGTGAGGTAAGGCGGATGGTTTTGAGGATTGAGACCAAAACGGGTCAGCCATTGCTGGGCATAGTGAGGGGTGACCTCGTGAAGAACGCGAACCGCCGGGAGGTTTTTGGATTTAGCGAGGGCTTGCCGCAGCCGCATCCATCCTTCATAGGTGTCATCATAGTTTTTCGGGGCCCACTCTTTACTGCCCGTGACCTCTGGCCCAAAGACGATCGGCTCATCTTCAACCCAGCTTCCCGGCATCCAGCCGCGTTCCAGCGCAGCGGAGTAGATGAAGGGTTTAAATGCTGAGCCCGGTTGCCGTAACCCTTGCGTCGCATAGTTGAATTTGGCCAGCTCGAAGTCGAAACTCCCCGCTAGCGCTTTTACCGCTCCCGTAACCGGGTCGAGCGCCACAAGAGCTCCTTGCGTCTGGGGGAGTTGAACGAGGCGCCAGGCGCCGTCAGAACCCCGCTGAATACGGACAACCGCCCCAGGAGTGAGCCGGAGGGGGGCCGGCGCTTTAGGGTCAAGGGCGCGGCGGATGAAGTCAAGGGCTTTGCCAGTTAGTTCGATCCGCTCTCCATAGCGCCATAAAAGTATGGAGTGGGACGTGACCGTTAAGACGATGGCGGTGAGGGCATCCGGAGCGTCTGGGTAGGCATCGAGGGCTTCGGTAAGGGCAGTATCGCTCATTTCGGTAATCCGCTCCGCTGGAATAACTCCTTCCGGACCGCGAAAACCGTGCCGAAGATCATGGGCAATAAGCCCACGTCGAACCGCGGCTTCGGCAGCACGTTGCAGGCGGCTGTCGACGGTGGTAAATACCTGCAGCCCACTGCCCAGCGCGACTTCGAGACCGAATTGGTCTACGACAAATTGCCGGGCCATCTCCGCGACATGTCCACCCCAGGGGATTTTGGTCACCGCACTCCCGTCCCGTTGCTCTTGAGCAAGGGAGAGGGGTTCCTGCCGCGCCGTTTGATAAGCGGCTTCGTCTAGAAACCCCGCTTCGCGCATCCGCCGTAAAACATACTCGCGCCGCGCGAGCGCCGCTTCGCGGTTGCGGTATGGATTGAGCTGGGAGGGCGCTTTCGGAAGACCAGCAAGAAGGGCCGCTTCGGCGATGGTGAGGGCTTGCAGGGGCTTACCGAAATAGGTTTGAGCTGCCGCGGCAAAACCGTAGGCGCGTTGCCCGAGGTAGATCTGGTTGAGGTAGAGCGTGAGGATCTGCTCTTTGCTAAGCTCGCGCTCGAGTTTGACCGCCAGGAGAATTTCGTAGAGCTTTCGCCAGTAGCTCTTTTCACGTGAAAGATAGAAATTGCGGGCCACTTGCATAGTGATCGTCGAGCCCCCTTGGATTTTGGCACCAGTAAGCAGGTTGGCGGTGGCGGCTCGGAGAATGCCAAAGGGATCAACACCGGGGTGGGTATAAAAGTGCTCGTCTTCTGCAGCGAGGACAGCGCGAATCAGATGGTCCGGGACGACGGAGAGATCGACGACGACTCGCCGCTCTTCTCCAAATTCGGCGATCTTTTCGCCGTCAGCGCTGTAGATGCGCAGCGGCATTTTCGGCTGAAAAGTTGCAAGCGCTGAGACGTCGGGAAGCTCCTGCCAGGCAAAGAGCAAAACAGTTCCCCCTATCGCGATGAGCGCGATTGCTATCGCTACCAGGCCGGTAAAGAGGCGCACGGACCAATGCATCGACGTTAGTTGCTCTTGACAGGAGAGGGCTGATTGGCCGATTATATCCTTCTTGCGCTTTTCCAGGCATTTTGGTCCGAGAAAACAATGCGGGAGTGGTTTCAACGCCAACGCCGAAGCTCCGTGGTGGGGGTCGATTTCGGCCCTTCGGCGGTGAAGGGGGTGGTGCTGGAGGGGAGTCGGGGACGGCCTAGGGTGGTCGCCGCAGGCAGCGTGGCTTTGCCGGTGGGGTGCGTGGATGGTTCAGGGTTGCGGCAGATTGAGCCAGCGGCCGCCGCATTGACGGAGTTGCGCACGCAGTTGGGTAAACTCGATCGCGCAGTGATGGCGTTGCCCGATGGGGGCGTCATCCAGAGGGTGATTGAGATCCCTTCTGGATTGAGGACGACAGAGTTCGAGGTGCAGGTGCGCGAGACGGTGGCACGCCTCTCTCCTTTTCCAGTGGAGGAGATGCGCATCGATTGGCAGCGTTTGGATGGGGAAGGGAAAACGGAACGGGTGTTGGTGGTGGCGACGCGCGAGGAGCGTGTGGAGGCATACCGCGCAGTGGCGGAGCTGGTGGGGGTGACTTTGCTCCACTTGGAGGTGGAAAGCTTCGCTTTGCGACGGGCGGCGTTTCAAGAAGAGGATCAGGGAAGCGCAGCAATCCTCGACTTGGGACACCAGGCGATTCTGTTTGCCGTGTGGGACCAACGCGCAATCAAACGGTTCGAACGCGCCCAGGCATTCGATACCTCCGAGGTACGCCAAATACTGCAGAGGATAGGGATGGCCCCCACTTCTCAGGAGGATCCAAGTTTTTCAGATTGGGCAGCTAAAATTCGCCGAGAGCTGAGAACAGTGTGCTTAGAGTTGGCCGATGAGGTGGCCCATTTGTTGCGTTTTTACCGCCATTCGACACAAGAGGGTGAGTCGGTCAACCGCTTGCTTTTGGCAGGGGGATTGGCGGCATTGCCGGGAATGGCGGAGTTGATGACAGAGCGAGCGGGCTTGCCCGCGGAGGCGATCAATCCATGGGCCGGCTGGCCGGTGAGCGCGGCAGCTTCTGCAGTAGGGGTTTTCTTCCCCCGTTTCGTTTTGGCGACCGGTTTAGCATTGCGGGGGTTGCGTGGCTGACCTCACGATCGATTTGCTGCCTTGGCGAGAAGCCGCCCTTGCTCGTCGCCGACAGCGTTTTTGGGTTTTAATGGGGGTAGCGGCAGGGGCAGGGATCGCAGTAGTCGCGAGCGGTTGGTGGTGGTTCGATCGGCTGCATGAACGTCAGGTGGCGCGCAACCGTTTTTTGGAGCAGAGGATCGCAAAGCTCGAGGAAGAGATCGCCGAGATCGGCCGATTGAAGGAGCTGCTGAGCGGTATACTGGCGCGAAAGGCGGTGATCGAGTCGCTCGAGACAGCGCGGGTGGAGCCTGTGGTGCTGCTCGATCGTTTACCCCGTTTGCTGCCGTCGGGGGTGGCATTAGAGCAGATTGAACGAAAGGGGGCCGATTTGACTTTGAAGGGGCTGGCCCGCTCCAACGGGGCGGTTTCAGAGGCGATGCGCGTCTTGGAGGGGGAGGGGGTTTTCACAGAGGTGCGCTTGATCGAGACGCAGGCGGTGGAGGGTGAGAGGGAAACGGTGGTCCGTTTTACATTGACCTGCCGTTTCAACCGCGAGGCGCTGGCAAACGCTCTACGGGTGGCAAAGGAGTGAGCGATGGAGTGGAGAAGGTGGCTCGAGATGCTCCAAGAGCTCGACCCCAATGACCCCGGCCGCTGGCCGATCACGATTCAGGTGGTCGCATGGTTGTTGGCTTTTGTGGCTGTTCTGGCGCTCGGTTGGACGTTGGTTTGGCGGGATCAAATGGAGATGATCGAACGGACAATGGCGCGGGAGGGACCGTTGCGCGAACAGTGGCTTGCGAAGAAGAGACAGGCTGTCTTTTTACCGCTCTACCGCAAACAGCTCGAGGCAGCCGAAGCTCAGTTCGGGACTTTGCTGGCGCGGTTGCCAGGACGGGCAGAGATGGCAGGACTTTTGGCAGAGGCCCACCAGCGAGGGCTTGAGCGCGCATTGGTGTTCGGTCTTTTCCGACCAGGGATCGAGGTGGTCCGCGAGGTGCATGCAGAGCTGCCGGTGCTGATCTCTTTGACCGGACCCTATCACGCGATCGCTGGTTTCGTCAGCGATGTCTCCCGCATGCCGCGCGTGGTGGCTTTCGGCGATTTCTCTCTGGGGCTCGCGGCTGCCCGGTCGGTACAGGTACCCCTCCCCCCAGGAGCGCTTCGGTTTGAGGGTACTTTGATCGCTTACCGCTACTTAGATGAGCGCGAACGGTCGCCTGCGCCGCCATCCGGTAAGGAAGGCGGAATACGGGAGGGGAGAGGACGGTGAACAGAGGAGGTGTGCGTTGGGGGTGGCCGGTGTGGACAGTATGGTTGACAACGGGTTGCTTCCCTATCCCGTCAGCTGATACCAGCGATCTGGCGGCGTGGATGAGCGAGGCGGCGAGCCAATTAACACCTCGCGTCGATCCGCTCCCCGAGGTTCAGGATACCCCTCGAGCGGTCTACAGCGCTGAGGAGTGGTTGAGCCCATTTGACCGTGCCCGCATTTTTCCTCCACCCACTACCGGCGTGGAGCCCAGCGGAACAAATGCGCCCGATCTTTCCCGGCCGCGCGAGCCACTTGAGGCATTTGCCTTTGAGGATCTTCAGCTTAAGGGGTTAATTCAGAAAGGGGATTCAGCTTGGGCTTTGATCGCTGCCCCAGATGGCCGGCTTTACCGGGTGACGGTGGGAAATTATTTGGGCCGAGATTTTGGTCGGATCGTGGCTTTGGAGGAGGTCAGGACCCCTTCGGGAAAAAAAAGTCCGCGCGTGCGGGTAGTGGAACGGCTACGCGACGAGTCAGGGCATTGGCGGGAGCGAGAGCGGATCATGGGAGGCATGGGAGCGGAGCAGGGCGAATGAGACGCTTCGGCAGAGTTGGGGGGGGGTGGGTTTGGTGGCTCGGAATCGCAGGATGGCTGGCGGCCCCGGTGTGGGGAGCCAATTTGACCGCGATCGACCTTGGCGTAACAAACGGCCGATCGCAGGCGGTGGTGCTGCGCTTTTCGGCGCCAGTGGAGGTGTCGCGCCATTTTCAGTCGTTGTCGCCTCCACGGTTGGTGATCGATTTCGCTGGGGGGCGCAATGCAACCGGCAGGGGAGAGGTGGTGGTGCGCCGGGGTGAGGTCGAGCGGCTGTTGCTGTTGGAGGGTAGAGAGCGTCTCCGAGTGGTCTTTCTTCTCGAGCGGCCGGTAATATACCGATTGTTGCCCGACCGCTCGGGGTGGCGGTTGGAGTGGACAGCTTCGGGGGGACAGGAGGTAAGGGGGGAGAGAGGAGGGCCTGCCCCGGGCGGACCGGTGACGCTGCGCGCCGTGGACTTCCGCCGCGGGGGGGAGGGGCAGGGAAAAATCGTCATTTCTCTTTCCACTTCCCAAGTTTCCCCGCTGTTAACGGTAGCGGGACCAGAGCGCTTTGAGGTGAGATTCCCCGGCGCAACGGTTCCCGAGACGCTGCGGCGGCGATTCGATGCGACCGATTTTGCGACGCCAGTTTCTTCTTTTATTCTGGAGCAGCGGGGAAACGATGCGGTTTTGACCGCAGAGGTCAAGGGGGGCGGGCGACCGCTGGCGTACCAGAGCGATACGTCGTATGTGGTGGAGGTACCGCCGGCGAGTAGCGCGGGGGGAGAGGGGGCCGGGGAGGGAACGACTCGTTACCAAGGAGAGCGGGTGTCGCTCGACTTTCAGAGCGTAGAGGTGCGGGCGTTGCTGCAGGTTTTGGCCGATTTCAGCGGTTTTAACATCGTGGCGGCCGATTCGGTAGGGGGAACGATTACGTTGCGATTGGTGGATGTGCCGTGGGATCAGGCGCTGGATATTATTCTGACGGCTAAGGGGTTGGATAAGAGACAGATGGGAAACGTTATTTGGGTTGCTCCTGCTGAAGAGCTGCGGAAGCGGGAAGAGGAGCGTTTCGCCGCTCTCAACCAGCGGATGGATAAGGGGGCGCTAGTAACCCAGTCGTTTCAGGTGAACTACCATTCCGCCGCAGAGATTTACCAGATCTTGACCGGTAGAGGCGGCACAGGGGGCGGCGGCGCAGGGGGTGGCGGAGCAGGGAGCGGCGGGACAGCGGCAGCAGGCGGCGGGCGGGGATTTTTGTCGCCGCGAGGGTCTGCAACCTACGATACGCGTACCAATAAACTTTTCGTGACCGATGTGGAGGAGCGGCTGGCAGCGGTACGCGCATTGCTGCAAGAGGTCGACGTGCCACCTCGACAGGTGGTGATCGAGGCGAGGATCGTTGAGGCAACCAGCAATTTCGGGCGAGAGATCGGTTTGCGTTTGTCAGCCGATGATGCGCGATTCCGCGGATTGAGCCACGGAGCGCTATTGGCAGTCGGTCCTTTCTCCCGCCCTTATACCCGTCAGTCAACAGCCCAGGAGCTGCGTTTGACCGATTTCACCAATGTGCAGCTCTCGATTTTTAACCGCTCTTTGACACGTTTCTTGGATCTGGAACTCAATTTGGCAGAGGCAACGGGAAGAGGACGAATTGTTTCAAACCCTAAGATCTTGACGGCGAATAACGTCAAGGCGAAGATTTCCGTGGGAGATGAGATTCCCTTCGTTCTCCCTTCGACCACTAATTCGCCGCCGAGTGTCTCTTTTAAAGAGGCAGCGCTGAATCTTGAGGTGACGCCAGTCCTTACCCCCGATGGACGGGTGCGGTTGAGCGTTTTGGTGGAGAAAAACCGCGCCGATTTCACACGGACCGTTTTGGGTAACCCCCCCATCGTGAAGAAACAGATTACTACCGATGTGATTGTAGAAAATGGCGGAACGGTGGTGTTGGGGGGGCTTTTCGAGGAGAGCGAGTCGCGCATGGAGGATCAAGTCCCATTTTTGGGGGAAATCCCCCTCGTGGGTCGGCTGTTTCGTAACGATGCAACAACCGCTCAGCGTACCGAATTGATGATTTTTCTGACCCCGCGGGTCGTTGGAGAGGAGCGCTCCACTGCACCGCCGCAGTAGAGGACGCGCAGCGCGGAGGAGGGAGCGTCGAGGTGAAGCCTATTGTACTGGTGGGAATGATGGGGGCGGGAAAAAGTACCGCAGGACGATTGTTGAGCGCCCGGCGCGGCTGGAGATTTGTCGATGCGGATGAGTTGCTGGAACAGCGGACCGGAGCGACAATCCCGACAATTTTCGCGATGGAAGGGGAGGAGGGTTTCCGCGCGCGCGAGACCAAGTTGCTGCACGAGTTGCTGGAGTGCGAGGATTGCGTGATCGCAACCGGCGGGGGGGTAGTGATCCGCCCCGAGAATCGACTGCTTCTGAAACAGAGCGCAGTGGTGGTTTACTTGGTGGCGAGTTTCGAGGTTTTGTGGGAGCGCCTCCAGAATGATCGGAGCCGACCACTCCTTCAGGTCCCCGATCCGAAAGGGCGGTTGGCCGAATTGTTGGCCGCGCGCGATCCGTTATATCGCGAGGTGGCCGATTTGATAGTGCCGACAGATAGCGGCCGACCGCTGCGAGGGGTGCAGGCGATCGAGATGGCGCTGCAGCGCTACGGGGTCCCACTCCCCCCTTTGCGAGATGAGAACCTAGGAATGGATCTATGTGGCGGACCTTGAACGTGGCATTAGGTGGTCGAAGCTACCCGATTGTGATCGGGAGAGGAATCCTCGAGGCAGGGGACGCATTTGCGCCTTTCCTCACTTCGAAACGGGCAGTGGTGGTGACCAACGTCACGGTGGCACCGTTATACCTTAGCCGCTTGACTGCGGCTCTGGAACGGCACGGAACTGCAGTGGCGAGTGTGGTGTTGCCCGATGGAGAGCGTTATAAGAATTGGGAGACACTGCAGCGAATTTTCGATGAACTGGTAGCACTCCGAGCAGAGCGCCATACTCCATTGGTGGCGCTGGGGGGAGGGGTGATCGGTGATATGACAGGTTTTGCAGCGGCGTGTTGGCAGCGGGGGGCTCCGTTGATTCAGGTGCCGACTACTTTGTTGGCCCAGGTCGATTCGTCGGTGGGGGGAAAGACCGCAATTAACCACCCGCAGGGAAAGAATTTGATCGGCGCGTTCTACCAACCGCGCGCGGTTTTGATCGATACGGAAACATTACAAACCTTGCCGATCCGAGAATTGCGCGCCGGCGTGGCAGAGGTGATCAAATATGGACTAATTCGAGATAGCGCTTTTTTCGAGTGGCTAGAACACCATATCGAGGGATTGCTGGCACTTGAGCCAGAGGTAGTGGCGGAGGCGGTGGAGCGAAGCTGCCGCAACAAAGCCGCCGTGGTGATCGCCGATGAGACCGAACAGGGCGAACGGGCGATCCTGAACTTGGGGCATACCTTCGGGCACGCGATCGAAACGGCTACCCGCTACGAGACGTGGTTGCACGGCGAGGCAGTGGCTGTCGGGATGATGATCGCGGCAGAGGTCTCTTGGCGGCTCGGTTGGTTGACCGAAAACGATGTGGCGCGTTTGGAGGGGCTCTTGATTCGAGCAGGATTGCCCGTGCGCGGACCGCAGATCGCGGTGGAGGAGATGTGGTCGTTGATGCGTGGGGATAAAAAGGTGAAAGAGGGCCAGCTCCGCTTCGTGTTGTTGAAAGCGATCGGCAAGGCGGTGATCTGCGCTGAAGTTCCTCAGGAGGTGGTTTCCGCAGCGATGAGGCATCGATTGGGATAGGCCCGCCGAGAGCACAGCGCGCGAGGGGGGTAGTTTGGCCATTGATAAGGAGTGCGCTATACTCAGTAAGTTTGTCCGATTTTGACCGAAGGGAGCGCCGATGTCGGAGAGAGCGGACGGGTTGTATCAGACGAGCTTTGAACACGATGCTTGTGGGGTTGGCTTTGTGGCCCATATCAAGGGCGAGAAACGCCACGAGTTTATCAAACAGGGATTACAAATTTTGGTCAACCTCGATCATCGTGGGGCAGTCGGCGCCGATCCGCTGCAGGGGGATGGAGCAGGAATCCTGATCCAGATTCCCGATCGTCTTTACCGCGAGGAGATGGCCGAAAGGGGAGTGAAGTTGCCGGATCCGGGAGATTACGGCGTGGCAATGGTATTCTTACCCCGCGAGCCGGCAGCACGCCGGGCGTGCGAGGAGGCTTTGGAGCGAGCGGTTTTGGCCGAAGGGCAGGTGGTGCTCGGGTGGCGCGATGTGCCAGTAAAACGCGATTTGCCGATGTCCCCCGCAGTAAAGGCTAAAGAGCCGGTGATCCGCCAGCTTTTTGTGGGGCGGGGGCGGGGAATCACGGTGACCGACGCGCTGGAGCGGAAGTTGTACGTGATCCGCCGGCGAGCAGCAAATACAATCCAAAGGCTGAAATTAGAACATGCGAAGGAGTTCTATGTTCCGTCGATGTCGGCAAGAACCGTGGTGTATAAAGGGCAGCTTTTGGCCCATCAGGTGGGGGAGTATTACCTCGATTTAAGGGATCCCCGTTGTGAGTCGGCGCTGGCATTGGTCCATCAGCGCTTTTCGACCAATACCTTCCCGGAGTGGCGGTTGGCCCACCCGTTCCGAATGATCGCCCACAACGGGGAGATCAATACCTTGCGCGGAAATTACAACTGGATGCGGGCGAGAGAGCGCGGGGTCTATTCGCCGTTGCTAGGGGATGACTTGAAGAAGTTGTGGCCGATCATCTATCCAGGACAGTCCGATTCTGCCTCTTTCGATAACGCGCTTGAGTTCTTGGTAATGGCCGGTTACCCCCTCGCCCATGCGGTGATGATGCTGATCCCGGAGGCCTGGGAGGAGCATACGGGAATGGATCCCGCCCGACGCGCTTTTTACGAGTACCACGCGGCGATGATGGAGCCGTGGGATGGACCAGCGGCGGTGGCGTTTACCGACGGTAGACAAATCGGGGCCACTCTGGATCGCAATGGTTTGCGACCCGCGCGCTATTGCATTACCGATGATGGGGTTGTCATTATGGCGTCGGAGGCGGGGGTTTTGCCGATCCCAGAGGAGCGGATCGTCCGCAAGTGGCGATTGCAACCGGGGAAAATGTTTTTGATCGATATGCGCCAAGGGCGAATCATCGAGGATGAGGAGTTAAAAGCCTCCTTGGCGAGCGCGAAGCCTTACCGTGAGTGGTTGGCAAAAATTAATATTCCTATCCATACGTTACCCGCACCACGGGAGGATCAGATCGAAAAAAACCTGAGCAAACAGCCGATTTTGAACATCCAGAGGGCGTTCGGCTTTACCCAAGAGGATATTAAATTTGTCTTGGAGCCGATGGCGAAGTCGGGGGAGGAGGCGGTAGGATCTATGGGAAATGATGCCCCCCTCGAGGTTCTTTCGGAACGGCCGAAATTGCTCTACCACTATTTTCGCCAACTCTTTGCGCAAGTGACTAACCCTCCGATCGATCCTATCCGCGAACAGTTGGTGATGTCGCTCGTCTCTTTTATCGGTCCTAAGCCGAATCTGCTCGAGCTCAATGAGTCGAACCCACCTTACCGCTTAGAGGTTCCTCAACCTGTTCTCGATTTTGAGGCGATGGCGAGGTTGCGCCACATTGCCGAATATACCGATGATCGTTTTCGTAGTTTCGAGCTGGATATTACTTACCCAGTGGCGTGGGGTAAGGAGGCAGTGGAGGCATTTTTGGCGTCGCTGCAGGCGCGCGCTGAGGATGCGGTGCTAGAGGGGTATAACATTTTGATCCTCTCCGACCGCTTGGTGGATCGCGACCGGGTTGCGGTTCCGGCGCTTCTCGCCCTTTCAGCAGTCCATCAGCATTTAGTGAATAAGGGACTTCGTACCCGAACGGGATTGGTGGTGGAGACGGGCTCAGCTCGCGAGGTGCATCACTTCGCAGTACTAGCAGGGTACGGCGCGGAGGCAGTCCATCCTTACCTCGCACTCCTTACTCTGCGCGAGATGGCGGGAGGCGATGAGGCAGTAGCGGAGAAATACCAAAAGCACTTTATCAAAGCGGTCGGTAAGGGGCTGTTGAAGGTGATGTCCAAAATGGGCATCTCTACCTATATGTCTTATACCGGCGCTCAGATTTTCGAGGCATTGGGGATTTCCCAGGAAGTTTGCGATAAGTACTTTACAGGAACCGTCAGCCCCGTCGGGGGAATCGATCTCTTCACGATTATGGAAGAGGCGATCCGGATGCATCAGGCAGCT
The DNA here is from genome assembly GCA_026416515.1 of Hydrogenophilus sp. Taxonomy (GTDB): domain Bacteria; phylum Pseudomonadota; class Gammaproteobacteria; order Burkholderiales; family Rhodocyclaceae; genus Hydrogenophilus. Next base: position 41,547 of record JAOAEZ010000001.1, read on the forward strand.
TACGGCAAAGAGGCTACCTCTGCCAAGATGCTGGAAGTGGGGGGGGAATACGCGTGGCGCGCTAAAGGCGAAGAGCATATGTGGACGCCCGAGGCAATCGCCAAAATGCAGCACGCGGTTCGCACAGGTCGCTACGAGACCTATCTCGAGTATGCACGCATCATCAACGACCAGAGCACCCGTTTGATGACGCTGCGTAGCCTTTTTGTATTTAAAAAAGCGAGTCAGCCTGTGCCGATCGAGGAGGTGGAGCCTGCCAGCGAAATCGTGAAACGCTTCGCGACAGGCGCGATGTCCCTGGGGTCGATCTCGACAGAGGCGCATACCACTTTAGCGATCGCGATGAACCGAATCGGCGGAAAGTCCAACACGGGCGAAGGGGGAGAGGATCCCGCCCGCTTTCAGCCGATCACCGAGGCGACGACATTGGCAGCCGTTTTGGGGAAAAATCGGGTAGAGCGCGATATTCCGTTGAAGCCGGGAGATAGCCTGCGCTCGGCGATCAAACAGGTTGCGTCGGGCCGCTTTGGCGTCACCACAGAATACCTGGTCAATGCCGATCAGATCCAGATCAAGATGGCCCAGGGCGCTAAACCCGGCGAGGGAGGGCAGCTGCCGGGGCATAAAGTGAGCGAATATATCGGTTTTCTGCGTCATTCCGTCCCAGGCGTTGGGTTGATCTCTCCCCCACCCCACCATGATATTTACTCGATCGAGGATCTGGCTCAGCTGATCCATGACCTTAAGAATGTCAACCCTCAGGCGTCAATTTCGGTAAAGTTGGTTGCTGAGGTAGGGGTGGGGACCATCGCTGCAGGGGTGGCTAAGGCAAAAGCAGATCATATCGTCATCGCCGGTCACGACGGCGGGACCGGTGCAAGCCCCATTTCGTCGATCAAACATGCCGGTACTGCTTGGGAGCTCGGGATCGCAGAGACGCAGCAGACATTGGTGCAGAATCGCTTACGCGGGCGAGTTCGTTTGCAGGTCGATGGGCAGATGAAGACAGGCCGCGACGTGGTAATCGCCGCATTGCTGGGCGCAGATGAGTTTGGGTTTGCGACCGCTCCGCTGGTCGCAGAGGGGTGCATCATGATGCGTAAGTGCCATCTGAATACTTGCCCTGTCGGAGTGGCAACCCAAGATCCTGAGCTGAGACGGCGTTTCGTGGGGCAGCCAGAGCATGTGATCCACTACTTTTTCTTCGTTGCTGAAGAGGTGCGCCAGATCATGAGCGAGCTGGGCGTTCGCCGGTTCAACGATCTGATCGGTCGCGCCCGCGACTATTTGGAGGTGCGCTCAGCAGTCGATCATTGGAAAGCAAGAGGGCTCGACTTTAGCCGGTGGTTCGAGGGGTATAGGGTAAGCGAGGGGGCAGTGCTGTACCATTGCGAGGAGCAGGACCATGCCCTTGAGCGGGCGTTGGATCATGAGCTGATCGCTGCTGCAAGGCCGGCCCTGGAGCGGAGAGAGGCTGTGCGCCTCGAACGTCCGATCCGCAATATAAATCGGACCGTGGGGGCGATGCTTTCCGGCAAAGTAGTTCGGCGGTTCGGTCACGCAGGTCTGCCTGCTGATACGATCCATATTACTTTTACCGGAACGGCAGGACAAAGCTTTGGCGCTTTTTTGGCGCACGGGGTGACGTTGGAGTTGATCGGCGAGGCAAACGATTACGTGGGTAAGGGGTTGTCGGGAGGGCGAATCATCATTCGTTTTGCCCCCGAGTTTCGGGGAGAACCAACAGCGAATATCATCGTCGGCAATACCGTGCTGTATGGAGCGATCGAGGGAGAGGCTTATTTTGCTGGAGTTGCCGGAGAGCGGTTTGCGGTACGCAATTCAGGGGCAGTAGCGGTGGTGGAAGGGGTGGGCGATCATGGGTGCGAGTATATGACAGGGGGCACAGTGGTCGTGTTGGGGCGAACAGGCCGTAACTTCGCAGCGGGAATGTCGGGGGGATTTGCCTATGTTCTTGATGAGGACGGTAGTTTCCCCAGCCGGTGCAATCAGGCGATGGTGGCTTTGGAACCGCTTCCCGACGAGATCGAGGCGCGGGCTCTTTCTGAGTGCGGTCCCGAGCTTGAACAGCATGGGCGAGTGAGGATTGATCACTTGACGATGGGGGATGAGTTGATCCTGAAGGGATTGATCGAGCGCCATGCCCGTTTTACCGGCAGCCGTCGGGCAAAGGAGATTCTCGCGCATTGGAGCTATTGGCGACGCCGCTTTGTAAAGGTCTTCCCGCACGAGTATCGGCGAGCGCTGTCGGAATTGGCAAAAGCAAAGGCGATGCAGCCCGCTTAAGGAGAGGAGAAGAGATGGGAAAGCCTACCGGTTTTCTGGAATATGCGCGCGTTGCGGAGCGTTGCGAAGCACCGGCGGTGCGAGTGCGGGGATGGCATGAGTTTGTGGCGCGTTTGTCCGATGAGGACGCCAAAGTGCAGGGAGCCCGTTGTATGGATTGCGGGATCCCCTTTTGCAATAACGGCTGCCCAGTCCATAATTGGATCCCCGATTGGAATGATTTGGTTTACCGGGGAAAAATTCGGGAGGCGGTCGATCTATTGCACGAGACTAACAATTTCCCCGAGGTGACCGGTAGAGTGTGCCCAGCGCCGTGCGAGGCAGCATGTACGTTGAATCTCCAGGATGCCGCCGTAGGGATTAAATCGATCGAGCGGTATATCGCCGATGTGGGGTGGGAGCGAGGATGGATCGCCCCGCAGCCAGCGAAAACCCGAAGCGGGAAACGGGTGGCTATTGTAGGTTCCGGCCCGGCAGGCCTCGCATGCGCCCAGCAATTGGCGCGAGCAGGTCATTCGGTGACGGTCTTTGAAAAAAATGACCGCATCGGCGGATTGCTGCGCTACGGAATCCCCGATTTCAAACTGGAGAAATCAATTTTGGATCGTCGAATCGAGCAGATGAGCGCGGAGGGGGTGCTCTTCCGGACTCGAGTCCGGGTTGGCCCACCCCCGCCGAGGGGTGTCCATGACGATGCAGAGGAGACCATTCCAGCAGAGCAGCTGCGGGCTGAGTTTGACGCCGTGGTATTGGCCATTGGTTCTGAGGTCCCTCGGGATTTGGAGGTTCCGGGCCGCTCTTTGAGCGGAATCTATTTCGCGCTGGAGTATCTGGTTCCGCAAAATAAAGCCGTGGCGGGCGATTGCCCCAATCCCATCAACGCACAGGGCAAACGAGTGGTGGTGATCGGCGGCGGAGATACAGGGGCCGACTGCACGGGCACAAGTTTGCGGCAAGGGGCGATTTCCGTAACTCAGCTAGAGCTGCTGCCGCGTCCCCCAGAACGCGAGGATAAATTGATCACGTGGCCTTATTGGCCCCACAAGTTGCGTTCGTCTACGTCGCACGAGGAAGGAGAGGTAGTTCGGGAGTGGGCTGTCCAGACCCTGTCTTTTGTGGATGACGGTTCAGGACGGGTAAAGGGGGTTAGGGTCGTGCGGCTGGATTGGTCGAGCGGTAAACCCCAGCCGATCGCCGAAAGCGCGTTCGAGATCGAGGCCGAGTTGGTTTTTCTGGCGATGGGCTTTGTCCATCCAGCACCGGCGCTGTTGGCGGCGTTTGGCGTGGAGCGCGATGGGCGGGGCAATGCGCGCGCTGCTTCAGAGGGACCAAATCCGTACGCGACCAATGTTCCAGGCGTGTTTGTCGCCGGCGATTGCCGCCGCGGTCAGTCGCTGGTGGTGTGGGCAATTCGGGAGGGACGACAGTGCGCGCAGGCGGTAGACCGATTGCTGAGAGGAGAGCATGCCGCGCTTGCAGCGTGAGCGGTCGTGCTTTCCCTTTCTAATCGCAGAAGAAGAGCGGTGACCGGCGACGAGAGGGGGGTGGCAGTACGCTTGGCGCTGGTTTATGCGCTGCGAATGGCGGGGCTTTTCTTGGCACTTCCCGTGTTGGCCGAGCATATGCGAACCCTGCCTGGGGGAGAGGAGAAAGAAACGATCGGTTTGGCGCTGGGCGTTTATGGGCTGACGCAGGCGCTTTTTTTGCTTCCGCTCGGTTGGGTCTCCGATCGAATCGGCCGAAAGCCAGTGATCTATTTCGGATTGGCGCTCTTTGTGGCAGGAGGAGTGATTGCTGCTTTCGCTTCAACGGCGTGGGAAATGGTGGCGGCTCGCGCCCTTCAGGGAGCAGGGGCTATTTCAGCGGCAGTGACCGCGTTGGTTGCCGATTTGACAACTCCCACTTACCGCACTAAGGCGATGGCGCTGATCGGGGCCAGCGTGGGCCTTTCGTTTGTGCTTTCTTTAGCGATCGCTCCGTTGCTGTATGGAGTTGCTGGGATAAAGGGGGTATTCTTGACTATTTCGGCGCTGGGAGTGACCGCGGCGGTCGTAGTGGCCCGAGGCGTCCCTACCCCACCTCGGGTTAACCGAGAGGAAAGAGCGCTGGAAGAAGAGGAGAAACGCCCGATCGCGCGTTTTTGGTATTCCCTTTTGGGACATCGCCAGTTGTGGCGACTGCACCTCGGGGTTTTCGTTCTCCACTTTGTGCAGATGGCGATGTGGGTGGTAGTTCCCCGCTTGTTAGTCGAGGTGGGGGGAGTTTCACTTTCCAACCATTGGATTTTTTATGGTGTGACGTTGGGGATCGCGATAGCGGCGATGGGCCCCGCTCTCCTGATCGCCGAGCGAGAGGGACGCATCGCCGAAGTCTACCGCATAGCTATTTTGCTGCTCGCGGTGGCGGAGGTGCTCTTAGCTTGGATTGCCGAAGAGGGAGAGAGTATCTTCGGGTTGGCTGCAGTCCTTACTCTCTTTTTTTGGGCGTTCAATGTGCTGGAGGCAACTCAACCCTCTTGGCTTTCTCGAGCGGCATTGCCCCAATATAAAGGGGCAACACTAGGGGTTTACAGCACGCTGCAGTCGCTCGGCCTTTTTGCAGGGGGAGCAATCGGGGGATGGTTGTCTGCCTGCTTTGGATCGATGGGGCTTTTTGGGATTGCTGCGGTGTTGGCGCTTTTGTGGTATGCTTGGGCGCCACGGGCTCCGCTTCTGGCGGTGAAGTGAAGGAGACGCGCCTATGGCCTCAGTGAATAAAGTGATCCTCGTCGGCAACCTTGGCCGCGATCCGGAGACGCGCTATACGCCGAATGGAGAAGCAGTGGTGACCCTGTCGGTCGCAACTTCTGAGAGTTGGCGAGATAAGCAGACAGGAGAGCGGCGCGAAACCACCGAATGGCACCGCGTCGTTTTCTTTGGCCGCCAGGCGGAGATCGCGGGACAGTATCTGAAGAAGGGGTCGGCAGTCTATATCGAAGGAAGTATCCGAACGCGGAAATGGACCGACCAGAACGGCCAAGAGCGAATTACCACAGAGATTCGGGGCGATACGTTGAAGATGCTGGGAGGAAAGGGGAATTCGGCCGAGGGAGAAGGGGGAGCACGGGGAACATCCGCTACGGCAGGGGGAGGGACAAGTCCAGGGACGGCGACCAGTCCGCCTTTTGCCGATAGCGGCTTTGTAGACGACGATATTCCTTTCTAAGGGGATATCCTTGCCGCGATCATGAGCGGATCGGTGCCACGCCAGTGGGTGTCGCTGGTCCGTCTGTTTGGGGAGACGGGATTAGCTCGCTTGGCAAAGGCCCATGTCGTGGTAGTGGGAATCGGCGGAGTGGGTTCGTGGGCGGCAGAGGCGTTGGCGCGCAGCGGAGTGGGGCGACTTACGCTGATCGATGGGGATGTGGTGAGTGAGAGCAACCTGAACCGACAGGTTCAGGCGACCGCAGCGGCGGTCGGCTTACCCAAGGGGGCAGCACTTGCTTCGCGTTTGAAAGAGATCGTTCCGGAGATCGCTATTTCGGTGATCGACGATTGGCTGACCGCTGACGAGATCGAGCGATGGTTGATGCCATCCCCCGACGCCGTGCTGGATGCATGCGACGATCGGCGAACCAAAGTGGCGCTGGCGGTGTGGGCCCGCGCCCATCGCGTTCCTTGTGTGCTGGTCGGAGCAGCAGGGGGAAAAGATGATCCGACCGCAGTCCGCGTGGTCGATTTGGCAAAAGCTGCCCACGATCCTCTATTGGCAAGGGTGCGGGCAGATCTGCGCCGCTACCACGGTTTTCCCCGCTCGCCGCGCGCGATGGGGGTAACGGTGGTGACCAGTTCACAGCCCATGAACCGCCCTGCTAACTTTTGCGAGGGAGGAAAGCTCTCGTGCGCGGGGTATGGCTCGGTGGTTACGGTTACAGCAACAATGGGTTTAGTGGCAGCACAGTGGGTGATCTCTACTGTGGTAAGATAAGTTACCCTTGCGGCGTTCGACGGTGTTATGCGTATCCTTCTTTCAAACGATGATGGCTACTTTTCGCCCGGCCTTGAGGCACTGGCGGCCGCATTGGCTCCGTACGGTGAGGTGACTGTCGTCGCCCCAGAGCGGGATCGAAGCGGGGCGAGCAACTCACTGACTTTGGACCGGCCGTTGATGTTGCGCCGAGCCCCCAATGGGTTTTGGTTTGTCAATGGAACGCCGAGCGACTGTGTCCATTTGGCGGTAACGGGGATGCTCGAGATTGCCCCCGATATTGTGGTTTCGGGGATCAACTTGGGCGCCAATATGGGGGATGACACTATCTACTCGGGGACAGTGGCAGCCGCGATGGAAGGATACCTTCTGGGAGTGCCGGCGATTGCGATTTCATTGGTCAGTAAAAATCCGCAAAGTTTTGTGACAGCAGCTTGGGTAGCGGCGCGCTTGGTCGAGCGGGCCTCCTCCGTTCCGTTGGGTCGTCTATTGCTCAATGTCAATGTGCCCGATCTGCCTTTAGCAGAGTTAAAGGGAATTCAGGTGACCCGCTTAGGGCGCCGCCATAAAGCAGAAGCGGTGATCCGCAGTACTAACCCAAGGGGAGAGACAGTGTACTGGGTGGGCCCTGCGGGAAAAGCCGCTGATGCCGGAGAGGGAACCGACTTTTACGCTGTCGAAAACGGTTATGTTTCGGTGACGCCCTTGCAGATCGATCTCACCGATTATGGCTCTATGACGATGGTTGCGAAGTGGTTAGCGCAACCGGCCTCTTCCGGTCGGGGGGAAATCTATGGTCCTGTGTAAGCTTCCTAAAAAGTGGCTAATTCGGGCCCTGTGGGGGGGAGTGGCGGTGGGTTTGAGCGCGTGTGCTTCCGTGGTGAAATCGCCTGTCGTCGACCGCAGCCCGACGCTGCCTTCTTCTCAATCGCCGGCGGCCCAACCAGCAGCTCCTCCCCAACCTACTGCAGCGATTCCGGAGTTTCACCGTGTTGCCCCGGGGGAGACCCTTTCTCAGATTGCCAGACGGTACGGTCTTACCAGCGAGACCTTGGCTCAGCTCAATGGAATTTCCGATCCTAATCGCATTTTCGTGGGACAACAGTTGAGATTGCGTCCGGGCACGGGGGGAGAGAGCAGCGGTGTACAGGTAATCCCTGTGGGTGAGTCGCCGCCGCCACCGCCCGCTTCGGCAGAGGTGCCGCGGGGGGGACGAGTAGGGGGGGGAACCTCTACGGCGGCACTTTCTCCCCAGGGCGGAGGAGCCTCTTCAGATCCTTCAACTCCCCCGTCGGCGACGACAGGAACGCAGTGGGTTTGGCCGGCCCATGGAGCTATTCTTACGAAGTTTGACGGCAACCAGCATAAAGGAATCGATATCGGCGGCAAGGTGGGTGACCCAGTCATGGCAGCGGCCGATGGGAAGGTTTCCTACGTGGGCGAGGGAATCGAAGGGTTTGGGTTGATGGTCATTCTGCAACACCCAGGGGATTTTGTCTCGGTTTACGCCCACAATCAAAAGACAAATGTGAAAGAGGGGGATACGGTTAAGCGAGGACAGGTGATCGCCCAAATGGGCCAGACCGGTAACGCCGACCGTCCAAAGCTTCATTTTCAAATTCGGAGGGCTGGAAAAGCCCTCGATCCTGAGACCTTGCTTCCAAAACGGTAGAGACCGTGGTACGCAGCGCAGACGCTCCGAAAAGCGAGCAGTTATGGTCGGATGAGTGGAGAGAGGGGGAAGGGCAGGGCGTCCCCATGTTTCCAGATGGGGAGGGAGAGGAAGAGCCGCTCGGACTTCCCGAGATGCTGCTGCCGTTGGAGAGCGATCCAGAGGCAGAGGAGGATCTCCTTTTATCTGATCTGACTCAGCGTTATTTAGAGGCGATCGGTCCTTTTTCCCTTTTGTCGGCAGATGAGGAGATTTCAGTGGCGCGTCGCGCACAGAAAGGGGATGAAGCGGCGCGCCGGGAGATGATCGAGCGCAATTTGAAGTTAGTGGTCAGCATCGCTAAAAATTACCAAAATCGCGGTTTACCGTTGATGGACCTCATCGAGGAGGGAAATCTAGGGTTAATTCGGGCGATCGAAAAGTTTGATCCCGACCGCGGTTTTCGTTTCTCAACCTACGCGACGTGGTGGATCCGCCAGGCGATTGAACGGGCGATCGTGGCGCAAGCGAGAACTGTGCGACTGCCGACTCATGTGGAGCGACGCTTGAGTCGCTTGCGAGTTGCCCAGCGGCAGTTGCAGGGCGATGAAGGAGGAGGGGATCAAGCACTGGCTGAGTGGTTGGGGGTAGAGCTCGATAAGTTGCAAGAGCTGCAACAGATCAGCGCCCATTCCCAGTCGTTGGACGTCGGTGTGGGGGAGGATGAGCGGCGCTCGTGGTTGGATCAAATCCCAGCCGATGAGAGCGTCCAGCCCGAGGCGCAGGTGATGTCACAAGAGGTTGGGGAGGTGGTGCGCCGCTGGCTTAACAAACTTCCGACCCGTTACGCTTATATCGTTACACGCCGTTTTGGCCTCGACGGGGGCGATCCTGCTACCCTCGAGGAGATCTCTATGGAGGTAGGGCTTACCCGCGAACGGGTTCGCCAGATTCAGCTCGATGCGCTGCGGAGATTGCGGCGAGAAGTTCGGCAGGCGGGCTTGCGCCCCGATGAAATTCTGGATTGAGGGAGGAGGAGAGCGCTGTGTCATCGGTTGCCCTGATCAGCCATCCCGATTGCCTTCGGCATTGGATGGGGGAATACCATCCCGAAGCTCCGCAGCGGATCACTGAGGTCCAGGATCATCTGCTGCGACAGGGGCTGGATGTCTATTTGGTCCATCATGAAGCGCCATTGGTGCCACGGATAGCGCTCGAGCGAGTCCATGATCCCATTTACCTCGATGCGTTGGAGGCGAGTGTACCCACAAAAGGATTGGTCCATCTCGATCCCGACACAGCGATGAATCCCGATACGTTGATCGCCGCAAAGCGGGCAGCAGGAGCAGCAGTTCGAGCGGTGGATCTGGTGTTGAACGGCGAGGTGAGTAGCGCTTTTTGCTTAGTTCGCCCGCCGGGGCACCACGCCGAACGGTCGCGCGCGATGGGGTTCTGTTTTTTTAATAATGTCGCGGTTGCGGCGGCACACGCGCTGGCCCATGGGTTAGCACGGGTAACCATTGTCGATTGGGACGTTCATCATGGAAACGGCACCGAGGAGATCTTTCGGGCCGATCCTAGAGTGCAGATGGTGAGCATTTTCCAACACCCTTTCTATCCCTATCGCGGAACCAAAAATCAGCCTCCGCATATGGTCAATGTCCCGCTGCCGGCCTATTCAGGAAGCAACGAGTTCCGGCAGGTAGTTACCGAAAAGTGGCTGCCGGCGATACGGGCTCATCGGCCGGAGATGATTTTGATTTCGGCGGGGTTCGATTCGCATATAGAGGATGATATGGGGGCATTGGCGCTGCGAGAGAGCGATTATGGATGGGCCACCTTGCAATTGATCGCCGCCTTGCGCGAGATAACGGGCGGAAGTGCCCCGATCGTCTCCGTTTTGGAGGGGGGATACGCTTTGAGTTCACTCGCCCGCTCGGTGGCCGCCCATCTCAAAGCGATGATCGAAGGTTAGCGAGAGAGGCGTAGCGCTTCGAAACGGTTACGGGCTTCGCCTGTCAAAAGAGCGCGACGAGCGAGTTCAGCGCCTGCCGCGAGGGAGGGGGCTCTACCCGTGTGCCAGAGGGCGACAGCGGCGGAAAGAACCAGAGCATCGAAAGTGGCTCCCGGTTTTCCGGCAAGGGCGGCGAGGCCCGCTTCGGCAGCTGCGCGAGCAGCGGCACGTGCGTCGAATATCTCTTCGGGTTCGACTTCAGTCTCCGCGACGTCGCCTCTGCTTCCGGGTAAGAGCGGCGCGCGGATATTTTGAACGATCCCGAGATCAGTAGGATCGACGCTCTCTTCGATAAAGTCGCCTTCGCCGGTCCAGCGGAGGAGTTTAGTCGGTTGCCGCAGCGATGGAGAAAAACCTCCCTCTATCCCTTTGACAATTGCCGCTGAGGAGAAACCGGCTTCTCGGGCCAAAAGGGCATACAGACGTGCATAGGGGGGATGGACATAGCTGCTGAGAAGGTGGGTGGCGTTTTGAGCCATCACAGGATGCGTGACCGTTTCCAAAGTAGTCAGCGCAGTTCGCTTGATCATCGTGATGCGCAGCGGCAAAAGGGCATAGAGCGCCGGCGCATACTGGCGTTGGTCGCAATAGGCCCAACCGCACCGTTCGAGTTGAACGGCCGCCGCCGCTGGGGTCAGGTCAGTGGCGATCCCCGCTGCAGCAAGGACTGCATGGTGAGTGGTGCCAAATTTCGGTCCAAGGAGCGCTACCCCAACCGATAGCGTGGGGAGACCACAGGCAGCTAACAGAGGGGGAAGGAAAGGGGTGGCCGGCAACGAGCGGTTGTAACCGTCGAACGGATCGGCGAGAATGGCAAGCTCCGCGATGGGTGCCGTTACCGGCGGCGTCAACTCCAGGAGCGCTTCTAAAAGCCCGAAGTACTCTTCTTCCGTTTCGCGTTTCATGCGCAGCGCGATCAGAAAGACCGCGGTTTGAATGGGATCGATTTCGCCGCGCAATACCGCCGCTAGCGCTGCCCGTGCTTCGGTTCGAGAGAGGTCCTTGGAGAGGTGGGGCCCCGTGGCAATGCGGCCGATGGCATACTTCATCGCTTGCTGTCCATCGGTAAGCGGGTAAAGCATCTTTTTCTCCTCAGATTTCGGACTGTTTTGGCGAAACTGTTAGGGGCGAGAGGGGGTACCAAAGACAACCCGCTCTAACCCTTGCATCATGACCCAACGCGCTTCGAGGTTGTAGAATACTCCGGCGCGGATACGGACTTGATTTTCCGGTGTTTCCGCATAAGGAAGAAGGACGTCGCGCATGAGCCGCGAATGGCCTATGTCGAGGACGACATGTTCGGTGAAAAGTTCGAGCGCTTCGTCGGTGATTCCCGGGATTTTCCGCAGCCCTTTGAGGAATTCCGTGTACATGTGCGGAATCGGCCACTCCATTGCAATTCCTACGGCTGCAGCCGCGGCCAACCAGTCGCCCGTTCGAGTAAAAGCCATCATCGCGTCAATATAAAGGCGAAGCTCCGGAAAGAGCGTCCCCCCTGCTGCGATGAGCTCCTCTGCTACTCCGACGCCGCGCATAAAACGACGATACATCGCCATGTGGGTCCGAGCTTCGTTACCGTTGCCATACTCATCGGCCAAAATTTGGGCTAGGGCAAATTGGATCTGTTCATCTTCCGCTAGTCCTAACGCATTGGCTTGGTAACGGCGCGTGCGAAGAATATGAGGGTAGTAAGCGAGCGCAAAGCGTTGCGCTGCTTCGATGGGAAAATGCGAAAGGGTGGCTAGCCTCCGCGTAAAACCTTCGTTAAAGACAGGGTGGCGGAGAATCTCCGCCTCTAAAAGGGTCATGAAATCTTCCGCTGCTGAGCAGCCCATGGAAATGCTCCGAGAGAAGAGGAAAATCCTCTATCATGCGCATTATGCCAAAGGAGGCGAATGAGACCGTTATGCTGCAGTGCACTAACCCAAAAAGGGATTAAGAATCTTCCCCTGCAGGTGCCGCGATCACGCCTTCATGAGAATAGAGCCATTTATGATCAAATCGTAAAATAGTTTAACTAAGCGCTCGATGGTGAGCAGCCCAACGGCAGGAAAGGAGAAAGAGATGAAACCGATGCACCCGACCCCTTTGCTCGACGAGTTGGAAAAGGGCCCATGGCCGAGTTTTGTCACCGGGATTAAACGGCTGGCAAAAGACAAAGAGATGATGGTGGATCTGCTGGGACAGTTGGAGACCTCCTATGAGACGCGGTTGGGATATTGGAAAGGAGGGACTGTTTCGGTATTCGGATACGGGGCAGGGGTTATTCCGCGCTTTACCGAACTAAAAGACGAAAATGGGAAACCGAAATTTCCGGCCGCAGCGGAGTTCCATACATTGCGGGTGATGCCACCGGCAGGAATGCACTATAGCACCGATATTTTGCGCAAGCTGTGCGATATCTGGGAGCGTTGGGGCTCGGGTTTGATCGCGCTCCACGGTCAGTCGGGCGATATTATGTTCCAAGGAGCTACCACCGAAAACGTGCAGTGGGCCTGGGAGGAGATCAACGAGTTGGGTTTTGACCTCGGTGGGGCAGGAGCGGGCGTTCGCACAGCGATGTCGTGTGTGGGGGCGGCTCGGTGTGAACAGAGTTGCTATAACGAGGCGGAGGCCCATCGGGCGGTGATCAACAGCGTGTTGCATCACATTCATCGTCCGTCATTGCCGTACAAATTTAAGTTTAAATTTTCGGGTTGCCCGAACGATTGTATGAACTCGGTACAGCGCTCCGACTTTGCCGTAATCGGGATTTGGCGCGACAATATCCAGACCGACGCAGAGCTGGCGAAGCGGTGGGTGGAGAAGAACGGGGGTCCAGAGGGAGCGATCGCCAATGTGGTCGATTGGGTCATAAACCGCTGTCCTACTAAAGCGATCCAGTTGAAGCGTAAGGATCAGGTGAAAGAGGGCGAGTCGATCAGCAGCGTGGCGTTGACCGAGCAATGGGCGCTGGAGATCGAGAACCGCGATTGCGTGCGGTGTATGCATTGCATCAATGTGATGACGGGAGCGTTGGCTCCGGGTAAAGATCGCGGGGCGGCGATCCTGATCGGCGGTAAACGGACCTTGAAGATCGGCGACTTGATGGGGACGGTGGTGATTCCTTTCATGAAGCTCGACACCGATGAGGATCGGCAGAAATTGGTGGAACTAGCTCATAAGGTGATCGATTTCTTTGCCGATAATGCCTTAGAGCATGAGCGAATTGGCGAGATGATCGATCGAATCGGGTTGGTTCCATTCCTCGAGGCGATCGGAATCGACCCCGATCCCAATATGGTGATCCATCCCCGTTCTAACCCGTTCGTGCGCACCGATGGGTGGGACGAGGAGGTGGCTCGGATCAAAGCGAAAAAAGCGCAGGTAGCGTAAGCGCTTGGAGTGATGCGGGCGGGAAGGGAGCGCTTCCCGCCGATCGGTCAATCCGGAGGTTAGAAAATGAGCGAACCACAACAAGAGAAGCGTACTCCTAAAAAACCAGTTCCGCATGGCGTCCCCGACCCGAAACAGTTCATGCATCCGGTGCTTTTGCGGAATATTGGGAATTGGAAATACCATGATCGCCCGCGGCCCGGAGTGCTGCACCATGTCGCTAAAAGCGGCGATGAGGTGTGGACGGTACGCGCCGGTACCCAGCGGCAGATGGATGTGTGGACGATCCGCAAGCTATGTGACATCGCCGATCAGTACGGCGAGCGCTACATGCGCTTTACGATCCGATCAAATGTGGAAATTACGGTGGCCGATCCGAAAAAAGTAGAACCTTTGATCAAGGCGCTGGAGGAGAACGGCTTTCCAGTAGGCGGAACAGGGAACTCCTGTTCGATGGTTGCCCATACCCAAGGGTGGCTGCACTGCGATATTCCGGGGACCGATGCGTCGGGGGTGGTGAAGTCGTTGATGGATGCGCTTTACGAAGAGTTTAAGAATGAGCAGCTTCCCAACCGCCTTCATCTCTCTACCTCATGCTGTGAGATCAATTGCGGCGGACAGGCCGATATCGCGGTGATCGTCCAGCATACCAAACCACCCAAGATCAATCACGATCTGGTGGCAAATATGTGCGAGCGACCGGCAGTGGTGGCGCGTTGCCCGGTGGCAGCGATCCGTCCGGCGCTGGTCAACGGGAAACCCTCTCTGGAGGTGGATGAAAAGAAGTGCGTCTGTTGCGGCGCCTGCTTCCCGCCTTGCCCGCCGATGCAGATCAACGATCCGGTGCATACCAAATTGGCAGTTTGGGTGGGCGGAAAGAACTCGAACGCGCGGAGTCGGCCGACCTTTATGAAGATGGTGGCGGCGGGCTTGCCCAACAATCCACCTCGGTGGCCAGAGGTGACAGAGGTGGTGCTGCGGATCGTTCGCGCCTATAAAGAGGATGGGCGCCCGTGGGAACGGGTATCGGATTGGATCGATCGCATCGGTTGGCCGCGCTTCTTTGAAAAGACGGGGTTGGTCTTCACCAAGTACCTGATCGACGATTACAAGCATGCGCGGGCTACATTGAACGCTTCGACTCATATCCGCTTCTGAGGTTGAGGCAGGGAGAGGGGAATGAAGTTCGCTGTCTTAATAAACGAGGGCCCATACCAGCATCAGGCAAGCGATAGCGCCTACCTCTTTTGTCGGGCCGCGATCGCAGCAGGCCATCAGGTGACCCGGGTCTTCTTCTACCACGATGGGGTTTACAACGCGATTAAGTTTGCAGAACCTCCTCAAGATGATCGCAATATCGTGAAGCGGTGGTCGAAATTGGCCGAGGAGCATGGCGTGGACTTGGTGGTGTGCGTGGCTGCTGGGTTGCGCCGCGGCGTGAAAGAGGAGGTTTTGGCTCCTGGCTTCCGCATCTCGGGACTGGGGCAGTTGATCGAGGCGGGAATCGAGGCCGACCGCTTGGTTACCTTCGGCGATTGAGGAGGGCGCAATGAAGAAGTTTATGTTTGTAAACCGCAAAGCTCCGTACGGAAGCGTCTACGCCCTCGAATCGCTCGAGGTGGTCTTGATCACCGCCGCTTTTGAACAGCAGGTGAGTGTCGTCTTTCTCGACGATGGCGTCTATCAGCTCGTAAAGGGAGGGCAGACGAGGGGAATTGAGATGAAAAATCATATTCCCGCTTACCGCGTGCTTCCCGATTACGATATCGATAAGTTTTACGTCGAACGTGAATCGATGGAGGCGCGTGGCCTAACGCCGGAGGACTTTGTGGTCGATGTGATTGTCCTCTCTGCCGCTGAGTTAGGGGCGCTGATGGAAGAGCAGGACGTGGTGCTGAGTTTCTGAGGAGCGAGAAGCGATGCTGCATATTGTGAATAAGTCCCCGTTTGATCGTCCAACGTTGGCGACGGTGGCGCGGGTAGCTCAGGGAGGGGCGCTTCTGCTGATCGAAGACGCAGTGGTGGCAGCAACCCAGGGCGTTGCTTCGCCGCTTGCCGAAATCCAGAAAAAAATGCCGGTTTATGTCTTGGGCCCCGATTTGGAGGCACGGGGTTTGAACGAGCGGGTCATCGAGGGTGTGACGGTCGTCGACTACAACGGTTTTGTCCAGTTGGTGGCCGAGCACCGCAATTGTCAGTCGTGGTTGTGAAGTAACTAAGAAAGGAGCGAACGATGGCAACCATTGAAGTGGCAGGGAAAACGATCGAGGTCGATGAAGAGGGTTACCTCACCAATCTGAGCGATTGGGACGAAGAGGTCGCAAAAGAGATCGCAAAATCAGAGGGAATCGAGCTGAGCGAGAACCATTGGGAGGTAGTCAATTTCTTGCGCGAGTATTACCAAGAGTATCAGGTGGCTCCGCCTATCCGGGTGCTAACGAAAGCGATTGCGAAGAAGTTAGGGCCAGAGAAGGGCAATAGCGATTACTTGTACGAGCTCTTCCCATACGGACCGGCGAAACAGGCGTGTAAGATCGCCGGTTTGCCAAAGCCGACTGGCTGCGTTTGAGTGTGATAGAGGCAGGGCGGTGCGGTGGTGCCGCCTGCCATAGGCAACACGGTTGCCTCAACCTAAGAAAAGGAGCAGAGAGTGATGCTCGTCCTTTTTTATGTGGCGAGTGCGGTCTTTGTCGTGGGGTTAGTTCTGAAGTTGGTCCAGTATGGGCGAACGCCGGCCCCGCTGAAGATCCCCACCACGCCGGCCCCTGCAACGCGCGGAGGGGTGATATGGCGATTGGTAAAAGAGGTTACCGTTTTTGAGAGCCTATTCAAGGGGGATCTTCTACTGTGGCTCTTCGCGATTCTTTTCCATGGGGGACTACTTCTGGTAACGGTGCGCCACCTCCGCTATTTTCTTGATCCCGTTCCCGAGGTAATCGTTTGGTTGCAGCCTTTTGGGATCTACGGAGGTATGGCAATGGTGGTGGGGTTGCTCGGGTTGTGGGGGCGCCGCCTGTTGATCGCACGTGTTCGTTATATCTCGACTGTTTCAGACCATCTGTGGTTGTTGTTGCTGTTGGTGCTGGCGGGTAGCGGCTTACTCATGACCTTCGTGACCCACCCCGATGTGGTGGCGGTGAAGGCCTTTGTGCGCGGCGCAATAACCTTTAGCCCAGAGCCTTTTCCGAGCGATTTGATGGTCGCCCTGCATCTGTTGGCGTTCTTTGTATTGTTGGTGCTCTTCCCATTTTCAAAGTTGCTCCATGCGCCCGGCCTCTTCTTTTCCCCAACCCGCAACCAGGCAGATGATCCCCGCGAACGCCGCCATTTAGCCTCTTGGGCGGCCGCGTTGGAGCGCGAGAAGGCTGGGGCAGAAGAGCGGTGATGCATGGGAAGGAGTTGAGAGAGAATGGCTGTTTCTGCTCACGTCGATGAAAATGAGGACGCTCCGGAACTGATCCCGGGGGCGACAGCCGGCGTCAAGAGTTTTGTCGCTCCCCCCGAGACGCAAGAAGCGATCGGTTTTACCCCTGCGTTGACCGACGGGTGGCAGGAGCGGGCGCTCCAGCGAATGGGGGAGCTGCTCGAGCGTTACCGCTCGTTGCGGGTCTTTATGGATGCGTGCGTCCATTGCGGGGCATGTACCGATAAGTGCCATTATTATCTCGGGACCCGCGATCCGAACAATATGCCAGTGGCGCGCCAAGAGCTGATGCGCCGCGTTTACCGCCGCTATTTCACGCCGGCAGGACGCCTTTTCCCAAAATTAGTAGGGGCACGCGAGCTGACAAAAGAGGTGTTGGAGGAGTGGTTTACCTACTATTACCAGTGCTCTGAGTGTCGGCGCTGCTCGATCTTTTGCCCCTACGGAATCGATACCGCCGAAGTGACGATGGCGGCCCGCGAGATCCTCAATTCCGTGGGGTATGGACAGAAATACTCCAATGAGATCATCGGCAAGGTGCACCGCATCGGTAATAACTTGGGGTTAAACCCAGCAGCGTTGCGCAATACCTTAGAAGGACTTGAGGAGGAGCTTAAGGAAGAGGTGGGACGTGAGATTCGCTTTCCTGTCGATGAAAAGGGGGCGGAGGTATTACTGGTGACCCCCTCGGCCGACTTTTTTGCTGAACCCCATATTTACAGTCTGATCGGGTACGCGAAGGTGTTCCACGCGGCGGGAATTTCGTGGACGTTGTCGACAAAAGCATCAGAAGGGGGAAATTTTGGGCTTTTTATCGGAAATTACGATCAGCTGCGAAGGATTGCGCTGCGAATCCGCGAGGCAGCGCTCGAGTTGGGGGTAAAACGGGTCGTGGTCGGAGAGTGCGGCCACGCGTGGCGTGTGGCATATAGTTTTTGGAATACGTTGATCGGGGTAGGAGCAGGTGCCGATCCAGAAGATCGTTATGGGCAGATGTTGCAGCGGCAGCTCGATCATCGATACAAACAGCCCAGCCATATCTGCGAGGTAACCTACGATCTGCTGGAGCGGGGGGCGATTAAGGTGGATCCGACGGCTAACGATCGCTATGTGGTGACTTTCCACGATTCATGTAATGTAGCCCGCGCTTCCCGAATGGGAAGCAGTTCAGAGGGACAGTTTGAGATCCCACGGGCGATCATTCGTCGCGTGGCCCGCCGCTTTGTGGAGATGAACCCAGAGACGACGCGCGAGCGAACGTTTTGCTGCGGCGGCGGGGGAGGGCTGCTGACCGATGAGCTTCTCGAAATCCGAGTGAAGGGGGCAAAACCGCGGATGAAGGCGTTGAAGGCGGCGGTCGAACAGGAAGGGGTCAATTTTATGGCTACCATCTGTGCGATCTGTAAGGCTCAATTTACTAAGGTGTTGCCCGCCTATGGCTTTAAGATGAGCATGGTCGGTGGAGTTCATCAATTGGTGAGCAATGCGATCTTACTTTAACGAGGTGAGATGAGTCGCAACGAATAACCCAAAGGAGAGAAGCGATGAGCGAAACTGCTGCCACTGCCGAGGTTAAGCCGCTGACTTTTCGGCGTTTCAAGGATGGGGACCATCGCTGGAAGTCGTGGCACGAGAAGATCTTCGTCGGCGATTGGTCGTATAAGTGCCCGACCTATATGCTTTCAGCCCCGCCATGCCAGGCGAGTTGCCCAAGCGGCGAGGATATCCGCGGTTATTTGAACATCATGCGCGGAATCGAAAAACCGCCGGTGGGCGCAGATGGTAAGCCGCTGATGAGCGTAGAGGAGTATGCATGGCGGCGGTTGACCGAGGCCAACCCCTTCCCAGCGATCATGGGCCGCGTGTGCCCTGCCCCTTGCGAGCATGGGTGTAACCGAAACGCGGTGGAGGACCATGTCGGGATCAACGCGGTGGAGCACTATTTGGGAGAGGTAGCGTTGCGCGAGGGGTGGCGCTTCCAACCACCCGCGGCGAGGAGCGGGAAACGGGTGGCTGTGATCGGCGCAGGACCAGCCGGATTGTCGGCTGCATACCAGCTGGCGTTGAAGGGGCATTCGGTGACGGTATTCGAGGCGAAAGAGGAACCCGGCGGGATGATGCGCTACGGTATTCCCGGTTACCGGGTACCGCGAACGGTGTTGGCAGCGGAGATTCAGCGGATTTTAGACCTCGGGGTGGAGCTGAAAACCGGGGTGAAAGTGGGGGTCGATCTTTCGTGGAAGGAGTTGTCCGCGTCGTTCGATGCGCTCTTCATCGGCATCGGCGCGCAAAAGGGGCGGCGGTTGATGTTGAAGGAGGCGGAAAATACGCCGAATGTGATTACTGCCGTTGAGTTTCTGGAGCTTTTCAATAAAGGGAAATTGGCCGGGGTCGGAAAGCGAGTCGTGGTCGTCGGAGGAGGTGATACTTCAATCGATGTGGCAACTGTATCGCGGCGGCTGGGCCATCTGCGACTCGATCAGGTTCATCCCACCGACCATGAGATTCCGCCCACAGGTTATGTCGCCGCCGATGTAGCCGAGGCGACTGCTCGCGAGGGGGTGGAGGTGAAATTGACCTCTGTGTTCCCGGTCGAGCGGATGCAGGCCAGTAAGCACGAGTTGGCCCATGCGCTGGCGGAGGGAGTCGATATCATCGGCGGAGTAGTTCCGGTAGGGTTGCGCAAAGATAGCCGAGGGCGGGCGCTGGCATTGATCATCGCCGACTGCGAAGCTCAGATGGTTAAAGGACGCCTGGAGATTAAGCCGATCGAGGGAACAGAACGGGAGCTGGAGGGCGATCTCTTTGTCTCCGCAATTGGACAAGAGCTCGATTTAACTGGTCTAGAGGAACTCGCGCCCAATGGCCGTTTAGAGGTGGATCAGAATTACCGCTTAAAGGGATACGACAATGTCTTTGTGGGCGGCGATGCGATTCGCCCGCATTTATTGACGACGGCAATCGGCCAGGGGTGGATCGCCGCCGAGCAGATCGACCTCTTCTTGCGCGGTGAGGAGCCGGGGAAACGGCCGAAATTGATGGTCCATGCTTTCGATATCAAGCGGAAGTTGATCGAGAAAGGGATCACTCTGGGCGAGATCCATGAGCCGATCCGCGGTAGCAACGAGCGGCCGGAGATTGTCCATAATTTGGAGGTACGAAATGATCGCTACGTGATCCCCCACGAGGAGCTTTTCCTGGGGCATTTTACTTATACGCCGCGGGGGAAACGGAAAGAGCTCTTCGTCGATGCCGAGCGGGCATTGGGCAACTTCCAGGAGCGGCTCATTCCTTATACCCCAGAGGAGGCAGTTGCCGAAGCGAAACGGTGCATGAGCTGCGGTTTGTGCTTTGAGTGCGACAATTGCGTGATCTACTGTCCTCAGGAGGCAGTGAAGCGAGTGCCAAAAAAAGAGGCGACAACGGGGCGGTACGTGTATACCGATTACGATCGGTGCGTGGGTTGCCATATCTGCCACGATGTTTGCCCAACCGGCTATATCCAGATGGGGATGGGGGAGTAAACGATGAGCGCGCGGTTTGTGGCGGGACGGCGATGGTTCTTGGCCGCAGCGGCGGCAGCGATGGTTTCCGGGGCAGCCGCCGGACCGCCGCGACCCCAGGTCTACCCGGAGCGAGGGCCTTGCCTTGCTGAGGCAGAGCAGATGCGGCGCGAGCACCATGTGCTGCTGAAACACCAGCGGCGAGAGTCGGTTCGGGAGGGAGTGCGCGACGCAAAAGTCGATTTTAACCGCTGCGTGGCATGTCACGCTTCTCCAGTGACCCAATCGGTGGCCGCAGCGTCGAGCGATTTTTGCGTCGGCTGCCATGCCTACGCCGCCGTGCGGGTCGATTGCTTCAACTGCCACCAGCCGTCGGCAGCAGCGTTGATGGCACAGGGAAGAGGAGGGGCGCGATGAACGCTACGGTCCAAGAGCGCGAGCAGCCCTTGAATAGAGAGCGGCGGAGTTGGTTGTCTCACTTTGCGGCATTGGCAGGAGCAGCGATGGTGGCGCCGGGAGTGCACCTCTTGGCGATTACCTCGGCAGAGGGAGCAGCCGATGCAAAAAAGCGGTGGGGGATGTTGATCGACGCGACGCGCTGCGATCCCCATTGCGCGCGCTGCGTGATAGCTTGCCATGAGGAAAATGGCTTGCCCACCCCGACGAGGGCGAGCGATGTGCGGTGGATCCGAAAAGTGGCGTTGCGCGAGAAGAGAAGCGGACGAGAGGTCTCTTTGCCAGTGATGTGCCTGCATTGCGCCAACCCACCCTGCCGAGATGTTTGCCCGACAGGGGCTACCTTTAAACGTAAGGATGGGGTGGTATTGGTCGATCGCCATATCTGCATCGGTTGCCGCTATTGCGTGATGGCTTGCCCCTATAAGGCCCGTAATTTTGTTTATGCACCAGTGCGCGAGCAGCGAAACGAGGTGCCGCGCGGGGCGGGATGCGCCGAGGGGTGTACATTGTGTGTCCATCGAATTGACCGCGGGCGGCTGCCAGCGTGTGTCGAGCAGTGCCCCAACAGGGCGTTGATTTTCGGAGACCTCAACGATCCGAGCAGCGAGCTAGTTCAACGGTTGCAGTCGATTTCAGCAACAATATTGCGCGCCGATTTGCGGCTCGATCCGGCGGTGCGAATCCACGGAGTATGACAATGGCCGAGGTGCAATTTTGGCGACTCGATTTGGAGCGGTACGACGCTGTCTTTTACCGTTTGTTGGTGACCGCTGCCATTTTGCTGGTGGGGGGAGGCATTGCCTTCTTTGCGTTGGAGCACGAGGGACATGCGATTACGGGGATGAGCGAGCATGTGGTGTGGGGATTTCCCCATGTGATGGCGATCTACTTGATCGTCGCCGCGTCAGGGGTGCTCAACGTCGCTTCCATCGCTTCGGTTTTCGGGAAGAAGGAGTATAAGCCCTACGCACCATTATCGGCATGGTTGTCGTTGGCCCTGCTGGTCGGCGGTTTGTCAGTTTTGGTGCTCGATTTGGGACAGCCAGGGCGGTTGACGGTGGCGATGACCCATTTTAATTTCCGGTCGATGTTCGCATGGAATGTTTTTCTGTACACAGGACTGATGGTGCTGATCGTCGGCTATTTGTGGACGATGTACGACCGACGGGCGACCGCTTATTCGACAGCGATGGGAAGCGCAGTGTTCCTGTGGCGCTTGGTGTTGACGAGTGGAACGGGATTGATTTTCGGATTTCTGGTGGGGCGCGATGGGTATGGGTCGGCGCTGATGGCGCCGATGTTCCTGGCCCTTTCGTTCGCCTGGGGGTGGGCGATTTTTCTCCTGGTGCAGGAGGGAATCGCACGGTGGGCCGGCGAGGGGCAGGTGGCGTTGAGCGGGGAGCTTCTTTCCCGCGCACGACGACTGCTCGCCATTTTCGTCGCCGCAGCACTCTATTTCGTGGTGGTCCATCTGCTGACTTACGCCTATTTCGATCGCCATGAGGAATTTGTCCACTTTATAGTAGCCGAGGGAGGAATTTACTCGATACTCTTTTGGATCGGTTTCGTCGGCGTTGGGTCAGTGTTCCCCCTTATCTTGACGCTTTTCCAAGGGGGAGACGCTCGATTGCGAACGCAGTGGGCCGCGTGGGCAGTGACGATAGGGGCTTTTTCGTTCCTTTATCTTTTCATCATCGGTGGTCAGGCTTATCCGCTCCAGCCATTTGCGGGTTATGAGGTGGTGGCGAGTGGCTTCGATGATGGACAGGTGGCTTCCTATAGCCCCCGTTGGCCCGAGATCTTGTTGGCGCTGGGAGGGGGAGGGGTGGCGTTGTTGATCGTTTCAGTGGGGGTGCGCGTTTGGCCGCTGACACCCGTCTTAAGAGAAAAAATAGGGCGATGAAGGGGTTCCAGAGGACCACCGTCGGAATTTACCTGAGCGCGGCGCGCCAGTCATCGGGAAAAACGGCTGTAGCGGTAGGATTGGCGGCTTATTGGAGCACTAGAGGACGAAAGGTCCAGACCTTTAAGAAGGGCCCCGATTTCATCGATCCGTCGTGGCTGAGACGAGCGAGTGGGCGCCCATGCTATTCCCTCGATCCCTACTTGGAGCCGATGGAGAAGGTGCGGGAGCGTTTCGTGAGGCGTTGCTGCGGCGCCGATATGGCGTTAGTAGAGGGAAATATGGGGCTCTTCGATGGGATGGCGGAGGATGGAAGCGACAGCAACGCGGCATTGGCGAAGGGGTTGGGATTGCCAGTGGTGTTGGTTTTCGACGTACGGGGGATGACCCGCACCGCAGCTGCACTGCTGTTGGGGTTGAGGGCGTTTGATCCTTCCCTTTCGATCGCCGGAGTGATTTTGAACCGCGTGGGGGGAAGCCGCCACGAGGAAAAGGTACGGGCAGCATTGGAGCGCTATTGCCCTTTCCCCGTGTTGGGGGCTTTACCGCGCGCGGAGGATCTTTTTGTGCGGGAGCGCCATCTCGGATTAGTGCCCGCCGCAGAGGAGGAGACGGCGACAAGGCGAGTGGAGGCGTTAGCGCAGTGGGTGGCGGCAGGGGTGGATACCGAGCGCATTTGGGCAGCAGCGGTACCCGTGCGAGGGGAGGAGCAGAGTGGGGGGGGGGCGGAGGGAGCGGTTTCTCCGCCCGACGCTAAGGAGCCAGGTGAGGGGCAGCCGGCGATGATCTTCCCGCTTAGCGATCGCAGCCGACGGTGGCGGGTGGGTGTGGCAATCGATGCGGCGTTCCATTTTTACTACCCGGAGGATCAGGAGCTATTTGCGGCGTTAGGGGTGGAGTTGGTTCCTTTCGATACGTTGCGCGACCGCCGATTGCCAGCGTGCGATGCGCTTTGGCTGGGCGGGGGATTCCCTGAGTCGGTCGCAGAGGGGTTGGCCGCTAACCAGAGTTTGCGACGCGAGGTGCGCGCGGCTGCAGCCGATGGTGTTCCGGTATACGCCGAGTGCGGAGGATTGATCTATCTGGCGACCGAGTTGGTGGGGTTTGAGGGGGACTGCTACGAGATGTGCGGGGTACTCCCTTTGCGGGTACAAATGGAGCAGCGGCCAGTGGGGCGCGGCTATGTCCGTCTCGAACCGACCAAGGATCACCCTTGGACAGAGGTGCCCGCCGTGGTGCGGGCGCATGAGTTTCACCATTCGCGAGCCATCTGGGTAGAGCCGGTAGAAGCGCGTTTCGCATGGCGAGTGATGCGCGGCTACGGAGTGGATGGCGTGCATGATGGGATTGTGTGGCGACGGGTGCTTGCCAGTTACGCGCATCTGCGCTCGTTGGCCGATTGGTCGTGGGTGGTGGCGTGGTGGCGATCGTGGGGGAAGAGCACGGGAGAGGCGGGGCCATGGATGAGGGTAGCATGAGCAAGAGCGAATTGGAGGAGTGGAGGAGGCGCTATCCCCTTCAAGCAGGGGAGGTGGCGTTGGTGGGAGCAGGACCGGGCGATCCAGGGTTACTGACGTTGCGGGCGCTGGCAATTGTGCAGCAGGCGGAGGTGGTGTTGTACGATAACTTGGTTTCACCGGAGATTTTGGCGCTGGTTCCCGAGAGCGCAGAGCGAATTTTTGTGGGAAAGGAGCGCAACCATCACCATAAACGGCAGGAAGAGATCTGCGCGTTGTTGATCGCGTTGGCAAAGAGCGGCCGACGAGTGGTCCGACTAAAGGCAGGCGATCCCTATATCTTCGGTCGGGGAGGAGAGGAGGCCGAGGCGCTGGCCCGGGCAGGGGTCCGTTGTCAGGTGGTTCCGGGAATTACCGCTGCGGTGGGGGCAGCGGCTTACAGCGGGATCCCTCTGACCCATCGCTATTTTGCCCATGCGTGCGTGTTCGTAACCGGTCATAATCATAACAACCAGGAAGAGGAGATCGATTGGGCTTCCTTAGCATGTCCGAACTTAACGGTAGCGTTCTATATGGGACGCCATAACTTGTCGCAGCTGTGCGCGCGATTGATCGCTTACGGTCGGGATCCGTTGACGCCCGCGGCGATCATCGAGAGAGCAACTACTCCCCACCAACGGGTAGTGACCGGTACGTTGCAAACATTGCCTTCGTTAGCCGACGCGCTCGCCGTGGGGGCGCCCTCGATCGTACTGGTGGGGGAGGTGGTCCGTTGCCGCTCGTTATTGAACTCGCCGCAGCGGTTCGCCGAGCAGAGGCAAGGGAGAGAGCAAACGGCAAATATTACCTCAGACTAGCTCGAGTGGCGAGGGATCTTGTCGACGAGTTGCCGTTCGACGGCGAAGACCGCCGCCGCAACCCGGGAAGGAAGGTTGAGCTTGGCGAGAATATGCCGGACGTGGAGTTTGACTGTGTCGGGGGAGATTTTGAGCTCACGGGCGATCTGCTTGTTGCTCATCCCCAGCGCGACAAAGGAGAGAATCTGCCGCTCCCGTTCGGTAAGGGTATGCGCTTCGTCGTGGACCGGTGCTTCGCCGCGCCGCAAGAGGAGGGAGAGTTTGCTCGCCATCGTGGGGGCGACCACCAGTTCCCCGCGCAGCGTTCGTTTGAGCGAGGCGAGCAGGTCTTCCGGGTCCATATCTTTGAGGAGATAACCCGAGACGCCGAGACGGATCGCTTCCGCGAGGTCCTCAGCTGAGTCGCTCATGGTGAGGATTACAAAACGACAGGCGGGAGCGAGCGGTTTGACGGTGCGGATGAAGTCGATTCCGTTTGCAGTACCGATGCGAACGTCGACGAGAACAAGATCGACCGCTTCTCGCGCCAGCAACTCCCGCGCCTCTTGAGGGTCGTAAAGAGCAGCGACAACCTTCATTTGCCCGGCAGGAGATTCGAGCAGGTCTTGAAGTCCTTTGCGGCAGAGGGGGTGATCTTCGACGATCACCACACGTGCAGGGTGGGAGCTCATCATTCTTTTCGAATTAGGACAAAATGGCTTGCGGAAGGATGACCTCGATCGTAGTCCCCCGACCTGGAGCCGATTCCAACCGCCATCTTCCTCCTACTAGGGCAGCCCGATCTTGCATCAATTTTAACCCAAAAGAGTCATGTTTGAGGTCTACCGATACCCCATTGAGGGTAACCCCTTTTCCGTCATCGCGAACGGTCAAGACGATCTGCTCCCCCCTCCACGCTAGCGTCACCTCTACCCGTTGGGCGGCAGCGTGTTTGCGAATATTGGTGAGGGCCTCCTGAATGATTCGTCCCAGTTGCTCGCAGACAAACGGCGACCGCGGAATCGCGCTCGGGTCGATCGAGACGGTCAACTCGCAGTTAGGCGCGGCTGCTTGAAATTCTTTAAAAAGCTTTGACCAATCGGCGTCGATTTCGTTCCACTCGTCAGAGGCGAAAGCGTGGATGAGGTGACGAACCTCTTGATGGATCGAGCCGATCAGCTGCTCGAGGTCGGTGAGGCGCTCTTCAAGCGCTGCTAACGCCGCGGGGTTGAAGGAGGGGGCGGCGCGAAGGGCGGAGATGCTTTGCCGAGCGACGTGAAGCGACATGCGCGCGGAGCTGATCTGTTGCGCAATGCCGTCGTGCAGGTCAGCCGCAAGGAGGTGTTGGAGACGAAGACTCCGGAGCCGAAAGCGCTCCTCTGCGAGACGATGGTTTTCAAGGGCTAGACCGAGGAGGTGACCGATGGGACGAAGGAGCCTCTCCAGGTCGAGAGGAGGAAGACTTTCCGCAAAAAAGAGGGTGAGCAAACCCACCGCTTCTCCACAGGGGTCGAGGGGAACCGAGAGCACTCGCTTGGGACGGTGGGCAGAGGGGTAGGAGGATCGGTCGGTCAACAGACAGTCCGCGGTGGTGTCGCTGATGCGGTCGTGGCGAATCGCTTCGACACAGACACCACAGAGCGGGGCGGTGCGTTCATGGGCAAGAGCGTTTTCTTCAAGACCGAACGCCGCCAGAGGGAGCATCGTACCGTTAGGGGTTCGTCCCCGCAGCAGCGCAGCAGAGGCGCCGGTGAGGGTGACGATCATTCGCAAAAAGGATTCCCATCCGACGGGCTCCCCAGAGAGAGACGCTTCCTTGCAGCTGTCGGTGACCATCTCCTCTCCTGAGTGCATTCGCGGGTTACCCGAAAGGGGGGGATCCCTACACCAGCGGTGGTGTTCCATTTAGGGGTAATAGTAATATAAGCACCATAAAATTAGAATAGATCTCTCATCGAGAGTGAGCGGGAAAAGAGAATGAACGAGGTCGATAGCGATTATCTCGCGAGCGCGATTACCGATGGGGTGAAGAAGACGACATGCTATATGTGCGCGTGTCGATGCGGGATCGTGGTCCATGTCAAAAATGGAAAGGTTCGGTATATCGAGGGAAATCCAGATCATCCGCTCAACGCGGGGGTGATTTGTGCGAAAGGGGGGTCGGGGATCATGAAGGAGTACTCCCCCGCGCGATTGACTCAGCCACTGAGGCGAAAAGAGGGCGCAGAGCGAGGGATGGCACAGTTTGAGCCGATCAGTTGGGAGGAGGCTTTTTCGTTGCTTACCGAACGGTTGGCGCGCATCCGGGCAACCGATCCTAAGCAGTTTGCCCTTTTTACCGGGCGCGACCAGATGCAGGCGCTGACAGGTCTTTTTGCTCGAGAGTTTGGAACACCTAACTACGCTGCCCATGGGGGGTTTTGCTCGGTCAATATGGCGGCGGGAATGATTTATACGATCGGCGGGTCGTTTTGGGAGTTCGGGGGTCCCGACTTGGAGCGGGCGAAGCTATTTGTAATGATCGGTACGGCCGAAGATCACCATTCTAACCCCCTCAAACGCCATATCGCCGCCTTTAAACGCCGCGGCGGACGTTTTATCGCGATCAACCCGGTGCGGACCGGCTACGCGGCGATCGCCGATGAGTGGATTCCCATCCGCCCAGGAAGCGATGGCGCCCTTTTCTTGGCGTTGATGCGCGAGTTGATCGCAAAGAACCTGTACGATCGAGAGTTTTTAAGCGAGTTTACCAACGCCGCCTATTTGGTCGATGTGACGCCAGGGTCCGCCGAGGAGGGGCTGCTGGTGCGCCATCCCGAGGGAGATCCTATCAACCCGTTGCGACCGCACAACTTTTCGTGGTGGGATGCAGAGAAAGAGCAGTGGGTCCCAGACCATACCCCAGGAGTGAGGCCTTTACTGGAGGGAGAGCGAACATTGCCGGATGGACGACGAGTCAAACCGGCGTTTCAGCTTTTGTGGGAGTCACTCGCCGATTGTACGCCCGAGTGGGCGAGCGAGCAGACAGGAATCCCCGCGGCGCGGATCGTTAAATTGGCGCATGAGATGGGGGTGGTGGCGCGCGATTTCCAAATCGAGCTGCCGATTGCGTGGACCGATTGGTGGGGACGAAAACACGAACGGGTGATCGGACGACCGGTGGCGTTCCATGCGATGCGGGGTTTAGCAGCCCATTCCAATGGGTTTCAGACGATCCGCGCGTTAGCCCTGTTGATGACCTTGCTGGGAACGATCGATCGGCCGGGAGGGTTCCGCCACCGCGCCCCCTACCCGCGAGCTGTTCCGCCTAACGCCCGACCCCCAAAGGGGCCAGAGGCAATCCAGCCGGGGGCACCGCTAAAGGGAGCACCGCTCGGGTGGGTGGAGTTCCCTGAGGATTTGGCAGTGGACGAGGCAGGAAACCCGCTGCGGATCGATAAGGGATTTTCTTGGGAGCATCCGTTGTCCGCACATGGATTGATGCATAACGTGATCACCAACGCATGGCGAGGGGATCCTTACCCGATCGATACGCTGCTGCTCTTTATGGCCAACATGGCGTGGAATTCGACGATGAATACCACCGAGGTGCGCAAGATGTTGACCGATAAGCGCGCCGATGGGGAGTACAAGATCCCATTTTTGGTGGTGTGCGATGCGTTTTATTCAGAGACAGTGGCTTTCGCCGATCTGGTTTTGCCCGATACGACCTACTTGGAGCGGTTCGATTGCTTGTCGATGCTCGATCGGCCGATTTCAGAGTTCGACGGACCCGTGGACGCATGCCGAGTGCCCGTCGTGGCTCCACCCCCTGGCGTCAAGCCTTTTCAGGAGGTGCTGCTCGAGCTAGGGTGGCGGTTGCGACTCAACGCTTTTACTAACCCAGACGGTTCTCGAAAGTATCGAAATTACCCCGATTTTATCGTTCGTTTTGAGACGGCCCCCAATTCAGGGATCGGCTTTTTGGCCGGTTGGCGGGGGGAAAATGGAACATTGGCGATGCGCGGCGCGCCTAACCCCGAGCAGTGGAAGCGTTACGAGGAGCATGGTTGTTTCTTCCACTACGAGCTGCCCCCAGGGTTGCGCTATATGCGCAATTGGAACCGCGATTACTTGAAGTGGGCGCAGGAGGTGGGGTTGCGCCGCGATTTTGACCCGATCGTGATCCATGTGTATTCGGAGATTTTGCAGCGTTTCCGCTTGGCCGCTGAGGGGCGGTGGCCAGGACGCCAGCCGCCCGCGGAGCTGCGCGAGCGGGTTCGCCGCTTCTTCGCCCCATTGCCTTTCTGGTACCCGCCGCTCGAGGATGAGCATACCGACCGCGAGCGCTACCCCTTGCGGGCTTTAACCCAGCGGCCCATGGCGATGTACCATTCATGGGATTCACAAAACGCGTGGTTGCGCCAGATCCATACCTATAACTTTTTATACGTTCATCCGCAGACAGCTCAGGCCGCAGGGGTAGAGGATGGGGGGTGGATGTGGGTCGAGTCGCGCTGGGGAAAGGTGCGCTGCTTGTGCCGCTACAGCGATGCGGTCGAGCCCGGAACCGTGTGGACATGGAACGCGATCGGTAAAGCCGCAGGGGCGTGGAATTTGGCGCCCGACGCCAACGAGAGCCAGCAGGGATTTCTGCTCAACCATTTGATTCGCGAGGAGCTTCCGTTCGGGGAGCGGACGATCTCCAATTCCGACCCAATCACCGGCCAGGCAGGGTGGTACGATGTGCGAGTGCGCATCTATCCCGCTGATCCGACCGAACCGCCGCAGAGTTGGCCGCAGTTTGCCCCAATGCCGGCAGAGATCCCGGGAATGGCAAAACGACCGGGGGGGGTGATCGCGTACCCGACGGTGATGTCGGTCGAGGAGGCAGCGGCGATGCAGGAGTCGATGAAATCGCCCTGGGCTTTCCTTTTTCAGAAGCAAGGAGCATCGCGGTGACTCAGTTTGCTTTGGTGATCGATCTTAACGTTTGCGTAGGGTGCCACGCGTGTGTGACCAACTGCAAGCAGTGGAATACCTCGGGAAACGCTGGACCATTGGCCGATGTAAACCCCTATGAGGCAGACCCAAGGGGAACCTTTTTTAACCGGGTTTTGCACTATGAGGTGGGTACTTACCCTGAGACGGAGACTGTCTACTTGCCGAAGTCGTGCATGCATTGTGAGGAGGCCCCATGCGTTCCGGTTTGCCCGACAGGAGCTTCTTATAAACGAGAGGAGGATGGGATCGTCTTGGTCGATTACGATAAGTGCATCGGATGTAAGTATTGCTCGTGGGCTTGCCCCTATGGAGCGCGCGAGTACGATGAGGCGCGGCGGGTGATGACTAAGTGTACGCTGTGCGTGGACCGTTTGTACGATCCCACATTGCCTGAGGAGCGGCGAAAGCCAAGCTGCGTTCTGGCTTGCCCGGCAGGGGCGCGCATCTTCGGCGATATCCATGACCCCGATTCCGAGGCGTCGCGTTTGATCCGCGAGCAGGGGGGCTTTACGTTAATGCCGGAGCTGGGAGCCAGGCCTGCAAATCACTATTTGCCGCGCAAGAAGCGGGAGCTTGCGATCAGTGAGGAGCAGGTGGAGCGGGTCCATTCCCCAACCGCTTTGCGCAGTGCCCCGCACGCGGTGGGGTTAAAACCGATCGAAGAGGAGCTGTAAGCGATGCGTCCTGCTTTTTCGGTGATTTTTTTAACAACCTTAATTGGGGCCGGACAGGGGCTCTTTCTGGTGGTCTTTGGGGTGGCGTTGTACGAGTCGGTCCCAAGGTCATTGTTGCTGACGACAGGGGTGGTGACGATGCTGCTCTTGGCAGCAGGGCTCTTCGCCTCTTTCTTCCATTTGGGACATCCGGAGCGGGCGTGGCGGGCGGTGACGCGTTGGCGAACTTCTTGGTTGTCGCGAGAGGTGATCGCGTTGCCGCTTTTCGGTGTAGCGGTGTTGCTGTGGACGGTGCACGGGTGGTGGCAGGGGACACCGTCGCCGACGTTGGGGTGGGTGGCCGCGCTGTTGGCAATGGTCCTCTACGTATGCACGGGAATGATTTACGCTGCGATTAAAATTCTACGCGAGTGGTCCCATCCGATGACGGTGTTTAATTTCATCATCATCGGCTTGGCGTCGGGGGCTGTATTGGCAGCAGCATTGGCTGGCTTCGTCGCCGAGGAGCTCAAGGGGGTCTTTGAAAAACTCGCTCTATGGCTGTTGGGGGTGGCACTGGCGAGTCGGGGTTATACGATGTGGCGCAACGCTTCCCTTCCCCCCTGGTCGACAGCGCGGGCGATTAACGTTCACCATAACCGCATTCGGCAAATCGGCCAGGGAGCGATGGGAGGGTCGTTTAATACCCGTGAGTTTTTCCATGGGCAACCAGAGGAGCGAGTCAAACAAGTCCGGTGGGTGGCCCTGGGAGCCGGTTTTGTCGCACCCTTGTTGTTGCTCGCTTTTGAGAGCCCTGCGCTGGCTTTTTTGATCCACTATGCGGGATTAGTGGCGGAGCGTTGGTACTTTTTTGCTGAGGCAAAGCATCCACAGAATCTATATTACCAGTCGGTCGGTTAACCGCCACGGAAAGGCGGGCGCGGTGGAATCGATCGCAAAAGGGGAAAAAGGGCATTATTCGTCGGCGCGAAGATCGTGGGAGTGAATAGGGATATGAAAGGAAGTATGGGAGTACGCCGCTTTTTGCCGTTTTTGAATTGGTTCCCGATGACCCGCGGTCAGATCCGCGCCGACGTGGTGGCAGGAGTCACGGTGGCGTTGGTTTTGATTCCGCAGTCGATGGCTTACGCCCAGTTGGCAGGAATGCCCGCCTACTATGGACTCTACGCTTCATTTCTGCCAGTGATGGTAGCGGCAATGTGGGGGTCATCGGCGCAGCTGGCTACCGGACCAGTGGCGATCGTCGGGTTGATGACCTCAGCGGCATTGATGCCGTTGGCACAGTCGCCGGAGCACTATGTGGCATTGGCTGCATTGTTGGCGCTGATGGTAGGCATCTTGCAGTTTTCGCTCGGCGTGTTTCGGTTGGGAGCAGCTGTTAATCTCCTTTCCCATCCGGTGTTGGTAGGATTTACCAATGCAGCGGCGATCATCATCGCTTTGTCCCAGCTTAACAAATTATTAGGGGTTCCGACAGAGCGAAGCGATAGCTTTTTGAAAGATATCGCGGGGGTTTTGGCGCAGTTACCCGATACCCACTGGCCGACGTTGGCGATGGGGGTGGGGGCATTGGGGTTGATGATTTGGATGAGGAGGAAATTGCCCAAATGGCCCAACGTGCTGGTGGCCGTGGCGGTAACGACCGCGATCAGTTGGGCGATCGGTTTTGAGCAGCGGAGAGAGGTCGCCGCTGAGGCGTTTGTCGACGAACCAGTGCGGGCGATGGTGGCAGCCTACCACGAAACGGCAAAGGAGATCGGAAAACGGAAAGAGATTGCGGCTCAGAAGAATGCCCAGGCGCGCGAGCAGGAGGCGACCTTGGCCGCAGCGGAGCACTTACGCTTGACCCAAGAGGCACAGCGGCTGATGATCGAGGCGGAGATTTTGGCCCAGGAGAACCGCGCTCGGTTGGCTGAGCTACGGGCGCTGCGCTTTGCTCCGCATGCGGAGGGTATGGGGTGGATCCAGAACACAGGGGGGGAGTGGCGAATCGAGCGGGTACGGCGTAACGGGATGGTGGTATTGACCGCAGGGGGAGAGGTGGTGGGAACCATTCCTCGGGGTTTGCCCGAGTTGAAGGTCCCCCACTTTTCGTGGAGCGATATGGTGAGCTTGTTGAGCTCGGCGGCGGTGATCGCCCTGTTGGCATTTATGGAGGCGATCTCGATCGCGAAAGCGATGGCAATCAAGACACGCGCGAAGATCGATCCCAACCAAGAGTTGATCGGCCAGGGGTTGGCGAACGTGGTGGCGGCCTTTTCGCAGGCATTTCCAGTGAGCGGCTCCTTTTCCCGTTCCGCGGTTAACCTGAGCGCGGGGGCAGTGACCGGCTTTTCGTCGGTCGTGACGGCGGGGTTGGTGGTGGTGACATTGCTATTTTTGACGCCGCTTTTGTACCATTTACCGCAGTCAGTGTTGGCGGCGGTGATCATGATGGCGGTGTTGGGGTTGGTGAATGTTCGGGCGCTGGTCCATGCCTGGCAGACTCATCGCCACGATGGAATCGCTGCGGTGGCGACCTTTGTGGCGACTTTAGCGTTTGCGCCCCATCTCGATTTAGGAATTTTACTGGGGGTAGCTCTTTCGTTGGGTTTCTTTTTGCAGCGACGGATGCGACCGCGGGCGGTGGTGCTCGGCCGCCATGCTGAGGAGAACCGCTGGGCTGGCCTCGATGTGGCAGGGGTAACGGCGGCGAGTGAGGCGGTGGTTCCGGTCCGTTTTGATGGGGCGCTGATCTTTCTCAATATCACCCACTTCGAGGAGGCTATTTTTGAGGCGCTGCAGCGCTTTCCTAAATCGCGAGCGATCATATTGGTGGCCGATGGGATCAACGAGATCGATGCGTCGGGAGAGGAGAAGCTTCGAGAGATCGCTAACCGTCTGGCCGAACAGGGAGTGGAGCTTCATCTGGCAGAGGTGAAGCGGCAAGTGCTGGAGGTGTTGGAGCGGGCCCATTTCTCGGAGGTAGTGCCGAAAGCGCGTTTCCATGCCGACTTGGGGCGAGCGTGGGAGGCCCTGGTCGGGGGGGCGGGATCACCGGCGCAGGGGAGAGACTCTTCACCTCCAAAGGAGGACGTGCCGCCCGCGACAGAGGGGGTTCGTTAGGGGAGTGAGGCGAACGGTGGGATTCCACCAAGGCCGCTTTGAAGGGCTAGACCGTCTTGCCCGAAATGTTCGACCGTACCATTGGCTCGGGTAGAAGGCCGGATCAAGCTATCTCAGAGGGATAGTCCGCTGCTTCGCCGCGGAGTTGCTTAGCCCCTTCGGGAGAACAGTATTTTCAAGGAAGTCGAGATAGCGGGCGCGCAGCAGAAGACGGCGAAGCTGCGGCTCTAGAGCGTCGGTAAAGGGTTCGCGGGTGTGGAGGATGTTTTGACCGATGAGGCCCATCCCGCTTTCGAGGCGAACGGAGAGCGTAAAGGGGGAGGTGGGATCGTTTAAGAGAGAGAGAAGGGCATCACGGGCTGCTTCGAGAGTGGGTTCCTTTTCCCAGAGAATGTGGCGTTTGCGGGCGGTGAAGCGCATCAGCAGCGCCCAACCGTGCGGCCCTTGTTCCCAGAGAAAAACAGGACCGCGGCTCCACCCGCGCGCTTCCCCGTCGGGACCGCGGCCAGGGGGAATCGAGAGGGCATTAGGACGCATCAGTGCGTCGAGATAGGCGGGGTTCTGCTCGCCGAGGAGAAGAAAAGCGATCGCCGGGTCAAAAAGGCGATTCTCACCGCCCCGCAGTGCCGGTTGGACGCAGTAGAGGATGAGACTGCGAACACGCCGTTCGGGGGCATTATAGTAGCCGTCGGTGTGCCATTGAATGGGCTGATCGGTGTAAGGGATGTACCGGGCGCGTTCTCCGCTGTGGTGAACAGCGATCGGGGTAATGCCATCGTCGTCGGCAAGGAGATTGGCGTCGAGGGAGCGGAGACCAAAAGCACACCCCAGTGCGCGCACCGCTTCTTTAGCGGCTGCAAGGTCAGTGGGGGGATGGCGCAGCGCAAAGAGAGAAAAGCCAAAACGGGCGATCCGTTCGCGGAGGGCGGTACGCTCAGCCTCTGCAAGGAGGTGGGGATCGTCTATTTCGACCACCAGCTGTTGCAGATCGATGGGATAGGCAGAGAACCTCTCTTCTCGCCACGCCCGCCACGCAAGGGGAGAGGTGCGAGGATGAGGGGGGATGGGGCAAGTGATCGGCCCCATCATCCCTCTTGCATCATTTTCCAATAGAGGTACTTCATCATCGCCGCGCTACCGGCGATGATCCCGATCAGGGTGAGAAAGGATCCCACCGCGAGTGTGGAGACGCCGGTGATCCCTTGACCAAAGGTGCAGCCCATCCCGAGTACCCCGCCGACGGCCATGAGCACCGCACCGACTAGGTGGTTGATAAAGTCGTTGCGGTCAGCGAACCATTCGATGCGAAAGGAGCGGCTGAGGAGCGCATAGGCGAGCGACCCAAGGATGACGCCGATCAGCACCATAATACCGACGTTGAGGCGGTGGAATTCGGTGGGCGCCAGGAGGTAGTGAAGGAGGTCGGCCATCGGGGCGATGAAGGTGAGCGACTGGGTAGCCACCCGAC
The DNA here is from genome assembly GCA_026416515.1 of Hydrogenophilus sp. GTDB lineage: Bacteria > Pseudomonadota > Gammaproteobacteria > Burkholderiales > Rhodocyclaceae > Hydrogenophilus. Next base: position 76,672 of record JAOAEZ010000001.1, read on the forward strand.
TGGGAGGGGTATCGGAGAATTCCGCATACTCGCGCCATTGTGGACCGGTGGTGCTGCTGCCAGTGAGCCACCAGACAAAAGCGACGACCAAACCGATAACTATACCCGCGGTGAGCAGCTCGCGGTTGGCGCGAAACTCGCTGTCCTTAAGGACCACGTAGAGGATAAGGGCGGCAATGAGAAGGCCGAGAACCAGATGGGCCGCCATGCTGTCGCCAAACAGCAACCGACTCAGCTCTTGAGTGCCCGAGAGTTTGATGGTGGCAGCGCTAAGCCATGGCTCGAAAAGGAGCGTGTAACCGCCCAGCCAGATGAGGCCATACGCAACGATCGCAATGGTGACCAATACCACTACCGACTTAAGGTTGCCGCCGCCAATGCGGACCGCCGTTTTGTTACCGCAGCCGCCGGCGATAGTCATCCCGACGCCGAAGAGCAGCCCACCGAGGAGATGACGAAAAGGGTTAAAGTCGCTCGTTCGATAGGGCGGAGAGACCCCTTGGTCGAGGTTAAGGCCTTGAGTGAGTTCGAGGATAAGAACGCCGAGGATGGCGACGCCAATGGCTAAAAACCAGGCCCGCAGACGCCCCAGATCGCCCATGTTGATCCAGTCGGAGACTGCACCCATGGTGCAGAAATGGCTTCTGGCGGCTACATACCCGACGACGACGCCCGAAGCGAGCGCAGCGCTTAAGATGGTGTGGTGAATCGACCATTCCATGGGGGTCTGTTCCTCCAGAGGGATCAGAGGGGGTCAGATAAAGAGGGTGATGTCCGCGTCACCTGCGAACTCGAAAAAGGTAGCCGCTCCGCCAAATTCGAGTCCGTCGATAAATTCAGTCTGCGGGTCCATCCCGAAGAGTTCGACGGTCATCTGGCAGGCGATGAAACGTACCCCCAACTCTCGGCAGAGGGAGCGGAGCTCTTCCAAGGAGGCGACCCCTTTTTTCTTGATCATGTCTTTCATCATCATGGTGGCCATCGCTTCCATTCCCGGCAGGGCTTGAATCAGCACCGGCATCGGTACCGGCATCGGCATCGCCGGGTTGGCAAGGGGGCTGACGCGGATATGGCTCAAATCCTTTTTCAGGAGCTGTAGGCCGTAGAAGGTGAAGAAGATCGTCACCTCATACCCGAGCGAAGCGGCAGTAGAGCCGAGAATGAAGGGAGGATAGGCCCAGTCGAGGGTTCCCTTGCTTGCGATGATGGCCAGTTTTTTGCTCATCAGAGGTCTCCTCTCACTTTTTGTTGAAGGGATTAGTGATACTCCTCTCTCAGTTTTTAGTTGTTATTGCCGTTCGATTAGGCTTTCTTGATGAAAAAGACAAACGCGTTCCCCTCTTGCGTTTTTTCCAGGAGAACATTGCCGGTCTGTTTGGCAAAAGCTTCCATGTCTTTGACCGAGCCGGGGTCGGTGGCGATAACTTTGAGGACCTGCCCAGAGCTCATTTCGGAAAGGGCTTTTTTGGTTTTCACGATCGGCATCGGGCAATTGAGACCCCGCGCGTCAAGTTCACGGTCGAAGTTCATGGTTTCGGCTCCTATCGACGTTGATATAAAGAGATAACTCCCGAGTAGTAGAGAATCATAAATTAAACTTTGAAACAAATCAATATCCTGAGGAGTGCTTGGAGATACCCCGTTCGGGTAGTGTTTACCGCTTTGACGGTAGCGGAAAAAGAGGAGGAAGATAGTATTATGATCCGATGAAAGCACGCGCAAGGAGATTAGGAATGTACCCAGTGGATGAACGCGGACGGTTGCCCTTTCAGCAGGCGATACGTTACGTCCAAGAGGAGGGTCAGCCGGTTTTTGCAGTGGTGCCCGTTTTTCCCGATGTGGTCGAGGATGAGGAGGTGCGGGCGGAGGGCGCTAAGGTGTTTATCCTCCAGCCGCACGAGACACATGGCTGGGAGCTGGTCTATATCGCGGGACCATTTTTTACGTCGGCTTATGTGGCAAACGAGCGGATATTGCCGCCTGAGGTGCCGGCAAGCGTCGCTGAGCTGAGTTTTATTCCGACGTGGGTTAATGAGGAGTGGTTTGAGGAGCCGGTGCAGATTTTGGTGCAGCGGTTGACAGAGGCGGCAGAGTTGGAGACCGAGCTCCCCGATTACGCGAGCGCTCGCCGACGGAGGGCGCGGGAGGGAACTTCCTTTCCGGTGGCGTTTGTGGGGAAAGGGCCGTCGGTGGAGTGAAAGAGCAAGCGAAGAGGGGCCCCGGCAAGAGATTAGCGAGTGAGGAGAACGAGGTTGTCGCGGTGAATAAGCTCTTCTTCGTCGAGGTAGCCGAGAATCGCTTCGATCGCAGAGGAGGGATGGCCGGCGATGCGCGCCGCTTCGTGAGCGGGGTAGTTGACGAGGCCGCGAGCTATTTCTTGCCCGTCGGGGGAGAGACAGCTGACAACGGCACCGCGCCCGAATTCCCCCTCTACGCGGGTGACGCCGACAGGAAGGAGGCTTTTTCCGGCCCGGAGCGCTTCGACCGCCCCTGGGTCGAGCCAAAGAGCACCAGCAGTTTTGAGGTGGTCGGCAAGCCATTGTTTACGCGCAGTGAGAGGGGGCTGACGGGCGCGCAGCCAGGTGCCGATCGGTTCCCCAGCGGTAAGACGCAGAAGAATCTGAGGATGCCGCCCAGGGGCGATGAGGGTGTCAGCGCCTGAGACGCTGGCGCGTTGCGCTGCGCGAACTTTGGTGATCATCCCGCCGCGACCGAGGGTTGAACCCGCGCCCCCAGCCATCGCCAGGAGCGCAGGGTCATCGGCATCGGCTTCGGGAACGAGGGTGGCGGTGGGGTCTTTGCGGGGGTCAGCGGTGTAGAGACCGCTTTGATCGGTAAGAATAATGAGGAGGTCGGCGTCGAGGGCGTTGGCGACGAGCGCGGCGAGGGTGTCATTGTCACCGAATTTGATTTCGTCGGTGACGATGGTGTCGTTTTCGTTGATGATGGGAATAACGCCAAGGGCTAGGAGAGTGGTGAGGGTACTGCGGGCGTTGAGGTAGCGAGTGCGATCGGCGAGGTCGGCGTGGGTGAGGAGAATTTGGGCAGTGTGGCGACGATGGGGGGCAAAGGCCGCTTCCCAGGCGTCGACCAGCGCGGCTTGACCGACGGCGGCTGCGGCTTGAAGAAGGTGAAGGGCTTTGGGACGAGCACTCCAGCCGAGCCGCTCGAGGCCCGCAGCGATCGCACCAGAGGAGACGATGCAGAGTTCGCGACCGGCGGCGAGGAGTTGGGCGATTTGCGCCGCCCAGTCAGCGAGACAGTTGCGATCAAGACCAGCTCCGTTGTTGGTGATGAGGGCGCTGCCGATTTTGACGATGATGCGGCGAGCGCGCGTTAGGGGGAGGCGGGGGAGCATCGGGGAGCACAGTTAGGGGACAGAAACATCGATCGGGAGAGTGGGGGAGGAGGACAGGGCGTCGGTAGGGGAAATAGAGGGGATGGCAGGAGGGGCAGAGGAAGAGGGAAGAGCGTCAAAGGGAGAGATGGAGAAAGCGGCAGGGGTAGAGGAGGTAGCGGCAAGGGCGTCGAGAGCGTTTTGAAGGGCGAGAATGAGCGCTTGACACCCTTCACCGGTGGCGGCACTGACCGCGAACCAGCGCTCGACGGGGCCAAAACGGGCGAGAAAGTGGTGGTAACGCGATTCCCGCTCTTCGGGGGGAAGGAGGTCGATTTTGTTAAAGACGAGCCACCGGGGTTTGTTAAAAAGGGCTTCGTCGTAGAGGCGCAGTTCGCGGAGGATCGCGTGGGCGTCGCGTACCGGGTCAGCCGTCGGGTCGAGAGGAGCGATGTCGACGAGGTGTAGGAGCATTTTGGTGCGGGTGAGGTGGCGGAGAAAGTTGTGACCGAGCCCTTCCCCTCGACTGGCGCCTTCGATGAGACCGGGAATGTCGGCGACGACGAAGCTGCGGTCGACGGCGGTGCGAACGACACCGAGGTTGGGGTAGAGGGTGGTAAAAGGATAGTCGGCAACTTTGGGACGGGCTGCTGAGATTTGGCGAATGAGGGTCGATTTGCCGGCGTTGGGGAGACCGAGTAGGCCCACGTCAGCGATGAGACGGAGTTCAAGGTGAAGCGTTTTGTGTTCGCCTGGTTCGCCGCGGGTGAATTGGCGGGGAGCACGGTTGGTGGGGGATTTAAAGTGAATGTTGCCCAGCCCCCCCCGCCCGCCACGGGCTACGAGCGCTTGTTGCCCCGGGTAGGTAAGGTCGGCGATGAGGGCTCCACTTTCGGCGTCGCGAACGACAGTGCCGACGGGAACCCGAATCCAGAGGTCTCTTCCCGCTGCGCCGTATTGCTCTTTGCCGCGCCCGGGTTCGCCGTTTTGGGCGCGAAAGATGCGGGTGAAACGAAAGTCGACGAGGGTGTTGAGGTTGGGATCGGCGACGAGGTAGATATTCCCTCCCCTGCCGCCATCGCCTCCGGCGGGACCCCCTCGAGGAATAAATTTTTCTCGCCGGAAAGCGGCACAGCCATCTCCGCCGCGGCCAGCGATGACCTCAATGCGCGCTTCGTCGAAAAATTTCATCGACAGCGAGGAGAGGATATTCCAAGAGGATGTTATTCAGCGGCTGCTGGCTCTTCAAGGACGACCGGACGGACCGAGACGAAACGGCGCTGCTTCGGACCGCGAACCGAGAATTCAACGATGCCGTCGGTGAGGGCAAAGAGGGTGTAGTCCCGCCCGCAGCCGACATTTTCGCCGGGGTGAAATCGAGTTCCGCGTTGCCGAACGATGATATTGCCCGCCTTGACCCATTGACCGCCAAAGCGCTTGATGCCAAGACGTTTGGAGTGGGAGTCGCGACCGTTCCGGGAACTGCCGCCTGCTTTTTTATGGGCCATGGTTGCTCCTTTCTTTTAGCCTTCGATGGCGTCGATGCGGATTTCAGTGTAGTTCTGCCGGTGCCCCTGCCGCTTCATATAGTGTTTGCGGCGCCGCATTTTGAAGATGCGGACTTTGGGGTGACGACCGTGGGAGAGGACCGTGGCGCGAATAGAGACTCCAGGAACGGTGGGGGTACCGATGCGGACCATTTCACCACTACCGACGAGCAAAACGCGGTCGAGGGTGATCGTGCTGCCGGGTTGGGCCGGGAGTTGCTCGACTTTTAGGGTGGTGCCAACGGTGACTCGGTATTGCTTGCCACCGGTTTGGATCACGGCGTACATGGACGTACTCCTTGAATATTTTCCGCGAAACTCACTATTCTATCGGTTAACGGTCAGAGGGTCAATGGGTTTCGAACCCATCGCTATGACCCGCCCACCGCGTTGACCACCGCCGGGGCCGAGTTCAATCTGCCAGTCGACGTGGCGCAGGAGGTCGGGGTCGTGGTCAGCGATGACGATGGTGTGGCCGCGGTCTCGGAGGGCGAGAAGGGTTTCCAGGAGACGGGCGAGGTCGGTGAAGTGGAGACCGCGACTGGGTTCGTCGAGGAGAAAGAGGGTGGGGCGAGGGCGAGAACGGGCGAGCTCGCGGGCGAGTTTCAGCCGTTGCGTTTCGCCACCGGAGAGGGAGGGAATGGGCTGACCGAGGAGGAGGTGGCCGAGACCGAGCGCTTCGAGGGTGGAGAAGAGCGGGGCAAGGGAGGGGTGGTGGGTGAAGAGGGGACGAACTTGGGCAACCGACGTCGCGAGCAGGTCGGCGATCGTTTTCCCACGGTAGCGGATCGCGAGGGTCTCGCGATTGTAGCGAGCGCCGCGGCAGGCGGGGCAGGGTTCGGAGACGGGAGGGAGAAAGGAAAGGGAGATCTCTCGCCAGCCTCGCCCTTCGCATACTTCGCAGCGACCGCCGCGAAGGTTGTAGGAGAAACGCTCAGGTCCATAGCCGCGGGCGCGCGCTTCAGGAGTTTGGGCAAAAAGTTCGCGAAAGTGGTCGAGGATGCCAAGATAGGTGGCAGGGGTGACGCGGGGGGTGGCAGCGATGGGAGTGGCGTCGACGAAGACGACGCGGTGCCAGGGGAGGGGGGGAGAGGGAGGAGAAGCGGAGGGAATAGCAGTGGGGTGCGGAGAGGCAAGAGGGGAAGCAGAAGGGAGAGAGGAGGGAGAGAGGGGGAAAGGAGTACCGCAGGAGGCAAGGAGAATTTGACCGCAGTCGGGAGGGGGGGGGAGTGGATCGGTACCGCCAGGAGGAATCAGGGATCGAAGGGCGTCGGCGAGGGCGAGGAGGGCCGATGATTTGCCGGCGCCAGAGGGGCCGGTAAGGGCGATGAGACGAGCGAGGGGATAACAGATGGGATCGCCTTGGAGGTTGTGGCGATGAGCACCAATGTGCCAGAGGGCGGGAGCGTCGGCGGGCGTGGGTTGCCGGCGGTGGGTGAGGTCGAAAGGGGTGGTGAGGTGACGGGCGGTGGGGGTGTCGAGGGTGGTGAGTTGAGCGGGCGGACCGGAGAAGAGGAGGGCCCCGCCGTCGGGACCCGCACCGGGGCCGATTTCGACGAGGTGGTCGGCGGCGGCGAGGAGAGCGCGGTCGTGGGTGACGGCGATAAGGGTGTTGCCGCGGGCAACCAGCCGTTGAAGGGCGGCGCGAACCCGAGCGCTGTCTTGAGGGTGAAGGGCGGCGGTGGGTTCGTCGAGGATGAGAAGAAGCCCGCTCATTGTTTGCGCGAGGATCGCGGCCAGGCGAATACGCTGCCGCTCGCCGCTGGAGAGCGTGGAGGCCGCACGGGTTAAGGGGAGATAGTCGAGACCGAGTTCGATCAGCGCAGCAACCCGGTCGATGGCCAACGTGAGGAGAGGGGCAGCAATGGGGTGGGTGGCATAGCGGGTATGCCACTCATTAAGGTGGGGGGCAAGGTCGGCGAGCGGAAGCGATTCGAGGTGCGGGAGCGTCTTCCCGGCAAAAGAGAGAAGGCGGGCGAGGGGGGAGAGACGACTTCCGGAGCAGTCCGCACAGGGATCGCCATTCGGGGCGACGCCGAGACCACGGCAGGAGGGGCAGGCGCCGTCGGGATGGTGAAACGAGAGGTGGCGAGGTTCAAGTTTGGGGAGGGTGAAGCCGCAGTGGGGGCATTGGGCGCGGGTGGAGAGGGAGAGAGGAGGAGGACCGGGGTCGAGGGGATAGAGAAGCGCTTGACCGTTGCCGACAGCAAAGGCATGTTCGAGGCTGTCGGTGAGGCGGTCGAGGGTATCGTCGCTGAGACGAAGCCGATCGATGACCAGAGCGCTGTCAGGGGGGATGGGGCCGAAGAGCGCATCGAGGTCGAGGAAGGCATTGGCGCGGTGCAAACGGGTATAGCCAGCGCTTTTGAGCGATTCGGCGGTGGTGAGAGAGGGAGGAAGCGCAGCGGCGGGAACGAGGAGGGCGACGCGGAGACCGGTGAGGTCGCGAAGGAGAGCGGCGGTGAGGTCGGTGAGCGATTGGGGGTGGAGAGGAACGGTCGGGTGGTTGGGGCAGTGGGGGGTACCGAGACGGACGTAGAGGAGGGCGAGGAGGTCATGGAGCTCCGAGAGAGTGCCGACAGTAGCACGGGGGTGAGGGGAGAGATGACGTTGACTGAGGGCAAGCGCTGGGCGAAGACCGTCGATCCAGTCGACGTCGGGGCGCGGGAGCTGCGCGAGCCGCTCGCGGGCGGCAGGGGAAAGCATTTCGAGGTAGCGGCGTTCGGCTTCGGCGTAGAGGGTGTCGTAGGCAAGGGAGGTTTTCCCCGAGCCGGAGACGCCGACGATGACGGTGAGGGCGTCGTGCGGCAGATCGAGGGAGAGGTTGCGGAGGTTGTGGGTGCGCGCGCCGCGGATGGAAAGGTAGGGAGAGAAGGGAGGCGAGAAAGACACAGGAGCGCCAAGAGGGGAGAGAGTGGAAGTCGATTAATTATAGAAGGAGAGCAAAGGAGAAAAGGAGAGGAGGTCTAAGGGAAGGGCGGTTGCATTTTTCCGAGTTTTGCGATAAGGTAATGGGTAGGGCGCAGTGAGCGCTTCTTTTAAGAGAGGAGTGAATGATGAGCGAAGTGGTGGACGGGATCGCGTTTTCGGAGGCGGCGGTGGCTAAGGTGCGGGAGCTGATCGAGGAGGAGGGAAACCCTAACTTGAAGTTACGCATCTTCATTACCGGCGGCGGGTGTGCGGGGTTTCAGTATGGGTTTGCGTTTGAGGAGAAGGTAGAGGAGGATGATACCGTCATCGAAAAAGGGGGGGTGACCTTGCTGGTCGATCCGATGAGCTACCAGTATTTGGTGGGGGCATCGATCGATTACGTGGAGGATGTGACAGGGGCACAGTTTGTGATCCATAACCCGAACGCGGTGACGACGTGCGGTTGCGGTTCGTCGTTTTCGGCTTAGGAGGGAGGGAGCGCTCCGCGGAGGGGCGATCTTAGGCGAGAGGGAGAGGAGAGGGTTTTAAGGAGAAGGAGCGGCGCGGCCGGTCATTGCTGTAGGGCAGGGAGAGGGAACGCAGGAAGAGGGGGACCGTGGAAGCGGTGAGGCAGAGTAGACGGATAGGATAAAGGAAGGAGAGGAAGAGTAAAGCAAAGGCGAGGGGGAAGGGGAGAAGGCAGGTGAGAAGAAAGGGGTAGAATGGCGGGGTGTTCCAGAGAGCGACCTTGCCAATGGGGTTTTCGTTTGATAGGTCTGAAGGAAAGTTATGTTACCACTGCGGGTTGCCGATTCCGGAGGAGAGCGATTTTTGGGTGACCATCGACGGAGTACGGCACCGGTTGTGCTGCGCGGGGTGCGAGGCGGTGGCGCAGGCAATCGTGGGGGCAGGGTTGGCCGACTACTACCGCCACCGCGATGCATTGCCCGAGCCGGTGCGTGAACCTCTGCCGGCGATCTTGGCGGAGCTGGAGACATTCAACGCGCCGGAGTTAGTGGCGCAGTGGTCGAGCGAGGTGCCGGGGGAGGGGGGAGAAAAGCTGCGCGAAGTGTCGTTGATTTTGGAGGGGATCACTTGCGCGGCGTGCGTCTGGTTGAACGAGCAGCATCTGCGCCGCCAGCCGGGGGTGGTGCGGGTGGAGATCAACTACGCGACGCGACGGGCACGGGTGGTGTGGAACCCCGAGAAGATCTCGTTGGCGAGGATTTTGCAGGCGGTGGCCGAGATCGGTTACCGAGCTTACCCTTACGATGCGACGACCAGCGAGGCAGTGGCCCAGCGCGAGCGACGGCAAATGTTGTGGCGAGTCTTTGTTGCCGGCTTTTCGTCGATGCAGGTGATGATGTACCTCGTCCCGATCTACTTAGCGGGGGAAGGGGAGATGGATCCCCGCTACCGAGATCTGTTTTATTGGGCGTCGCTGGTGTTAACGATCCCGGTGATGGTCTATTCGTGCGGGCCTTTTTACCGCAACGCGTGGCGCGATCTGCGCCTGCGACGAGTGGGAATGGATGTGCCGGTGGCGTTGGGGTTGCTGATCGCTTTCGGAGCGAGTGTGTTCGGGATGTTGACGGGGTTGAGCGAGGTCTATTTCGATTCGGTGAGTATGTTCGCCTTTTTCTTGCTGACGGGGCGCTATTTCGAAATGAGCGCCCGGCAGCGCGCAGTACGGGGGTTGGAGGAGCTGGGGCGAGCGCTTCCAGCAGTGGCTGAGCGGTGGGATGAGAGACAGGGTGTATTTGTACCGACTCCAGCCGTGCGGTTGCGGCCAGGGGATCGGATACGGGTAAAGCCAGGGGCGCTGATCCCCGCCGATGGCCAAGTGGTGGAGGGGGTTAGCGAGGTGGACGAGTCGATTTTGACGGGGGAGAGTATGCCGGTAGCCAAGAGGGTGGGGGACGCGGTAGTGGCTGTCTCTTATACACATCTTACG
>JAOAEZ010000001.1:86429-533109 GCA_026416515.1 Hydrogenophilus sp.
GTATTGGTGATCGAGGTGACGCGGGTGGGGGAGGAGTCGCGGTTGGCGACGATCCGCCGTTTGGTAGAGCGGGCGCAGAGCGAGCGACCGGCGATCGCCGCTGAAGCCGACCGCTTGGCAGGAAACTTTGTGGCGACAGTGCTGCTTTTGGCAGCAGTGACAATAGGGGTGTGGGGGTGGCTCGATCCTAGCCAAATCGTGCCGACAGTGGTGGCAGTGCTGATCGTGGCGTGCCCATGCGCGTTGGCGTTGGCAACGCCGGCGGCGGTGACGGCGGCGACCGATGCGTTGATGCGGCGGGGGGTGCTGATCGCGCGCGGCCATGTGCTGGAGAGTGCAGCGCAGTTGTCCGATCTGGTCTTCGATAAGACGGGAACGTTGACGAGCGGGCAGATGGCATTGAGGACCGTGTGGCGGGTGGCAAGCGGCTGGGATGAGGAGCGGATATTGGCAACCGCCGCGGCGCTGGAGGCGGGAAGTAGTCATCCGTTGGCACGGGCAGTGACAGCGGCGTGGGCAGCGCGGGGCGAGGGGAACAAAGAGCGGGGGAGAGGAGAGAAGAAGGGGGAAGAAGTCGTGCGGGTGGAGGGATTGACGCATACGGTAGGGGGAGGAGTGTGGGGGTGGATCGAGGGGAAACGGGTGGCTATCGGCCGCCCCGAGTGGGTGGCGACGGAGTTGGGGGTGGCCGCGCCGCCACTGCCAACGGAGTGGGAGGCAGAGATGGGCGCGACCGTGGTGGCATTGGCGCGTGAGGGGGAGTGGGTGGCGTGGTTGGCTTTTGTCGATCAGCTACGACCAGAGGCAAAGGAGGTGCTAGCGCAGTTGGCGGCGGCAGGGGTGCGGTTGCACCTCTTTTCGGGAGATCGCGCCGAGAGCGTGGCAGCAGCGGCGCGGGGGTTGCCGCTCTTCCAGGCGGTAGGGGGGTTGACGCCGGAGGAGAAGCATGAGCGATTGATGGGATTGCGAGGAGAGGGCCGAGTGGTGGGGATGGTGGGGGATGGAGTAAACGATGCACCGGTGTTGGCGGCAGCCCATGTAGGGGTGGCGATGGGGGCAGGAGCCGATTTGGCCCGCAGCCGGGCCGATGTGATTTTGTTGACCGACGATCTGCGCGGCTTGGTGCTCCTTGTGAAACACGCCCGCCGGACATTGGCGGTGATCCGGCAGAATTTGCGCTGGTCTTTCGGCTACAATGTCGCCGCAATTCCGTTGGCCATGGCCGGGTGGGTAACGCCTTGGTTGGCGGGGATCGGGATGGCAGCAAGTTCGCTGCTGGTGGTGATAAACGCGCTGCGGTTGCAACGGGTGCCGCGATGGATCTAGAGATTTTGTATCTGCTGGTGCCGTTGTCGCTGCTGCTCGTGCTCGTGATCGGTGTGGTTTTTTGGTGGGCGGTAAGGCGCGGCCAGTTCGACGATTTGGAAGGACCAGCCTACCGCATTCTTTTCGAGGAAGAGGAGCATCCTAAAAGAAAGCCTCCCCAGGAGGAGGGGTAGAGGGTGGTTGATGTAAGTCAAAGAACCATTTTGCCGGGTCGGTTATAATGGTTTTGCGGTGCGCATGGGCGTGCCGTTGGGTTTCTTGTCTCTCTGTTGGGGTTAGGGGTGCGCAAAAAGCGCACCCTTTTTTTTTGGTATCGGTTAGAAAAATTTAAGTTGAATGCTATATTCTTTGTGGTTAGAATGAGGGTGCGTCGTTGACTTTCGTCAACATCGGTTTTTGCAATCGGTGTATCCTATCGGGTGGCGGTGTCCGCTCCGGCGCCGTGAGATCTGAGGTCTTTTGTGAGGAGATTGCTTATGGAAGTGCAAACGACTTATAACTACAAAGTCGTTCGCCAGTTCGCCATCATGGCGGTGATCTGGGCGATCGTGGGGATGGCGGTGGGGGTGCTCATCGCCGCGCAGTTGGTGTGGCCGCAGTTGAATTTTTCCGAGTTGGGCGAGTGGTTCCATTTCGGGCGGCTGCGTCCTTTGCACACCAACGCCGTGATCTTTGCCTTTGGCGGTTGTGCCCTTTTTGCAACCTCTTACTATGTGGTGCAGCGGACATGCCATACGCCGCTGTTTGCGCCGGGGCTGGCAACGTTTACTTTCTGGGGATGGCAGGCGATCATCGTGTTGGCGGCGATTACATTGCCGCTGGGGATCACCTCCGGAAAGGAGTACGCCGAGCTGGAGTGGCCAATCGATATCTTGATCGCCGCGGTCTGGGTCGCTTACGCGATCGTCTTTTTCGGGACAATCGCAAAGCGTAAAGTCTCCCATATCTACGTCGCTAACTGGTTCTATGGAGCCTTTATCATCGCGGTGGCGATCCTCCATATTGTGAACAGCGGGGCGATGCCGGTGAGTTTCTGGAAGAGCTACTCATTCTACGCCGGCGCGCAGGATGCAATGGTGCAGTGGTGGTATGGCCATAACGCGGTGGGCTTCTTTTTGACTGCTGGCTTTTTGGGGATGATGTATTACTTTGTGCCGAAGCAGGCAGGACGGCCAGTCTATTCCTACCGCTTGTCAGTGGTACATTTCTGGGCACTGATCTTTACCTATATGTGGGCAGGGCCACACCATCTGCACTATACGGCACTTCCCGACTGGACTCAGTCGCTGGGAATGCTCTTCTCGTTGATCCTGCTCGCCCCCTCTTGGGGCGGAATGATCAACGGGATCATGACGCTGTCGGGGGTGTGGTATAAGCTGCGCGATGATCCGATTTTGAAGTTTTTGATCGTTTCCCTCTCCTTCTACGGGATGAGTACTTTCGAGGGGCCGATGATGTCGGTGAAGACCGTCAACGCGCTGTCGCACTACACCGACTGGACGGTCGGTCACGTTCACAGCGGCGCGCTGGGATGGGTGGCAATGGTGTCGATCGGCTCGCTTTACTACTTGATCCCGCGGATGTACGGTAAGACCGAGATGTGGTCGAAGGATCTGGTGACGCTGCACTTCTGGATCGCGACGATCGGGATCGTGCTCTACATCGCGTCGATGTGGATCTCGGGCGTGATGCAGGGATTGATGTGGCGTGCGACCAACGCCGACGGGACATTGACCTACGCCTTTATCGAGTCGGTGAAGGCTTCCTACCCGTTCTGGATAATCCGGGTATTGGGCGGTCTGCTCTTTGTGGTCGGAATGGTGATCATGCTTTACAACGTGATCAAAACGATCGCAGGGGCACAGCCGGCTGAAGAGCGCGTGTTGCCGGCGCCTGCAGCGGCTCACTGAGTCGAAGGAGGTATCGCGATGGCTCATTCTAAACACGATATGATCGAGCGGAGCTTGCCGCTGCTGATGGTGCTTATTTTGGTGGTGGTGAGCGTGGGCGGATTAGTGGAGATCGTGCCGCTCTTTTTCCAGCATTCGACCACCAAACCGATCGGCCGCGACGGCAAGCCGCTGGAGGTGAAGCCGTATGATGCGCTTCGGTTGACGGGGCGGGATATTTACATCCGCGAGGGGTGCTACAACTGCCATTCGCAGATGATCCGCCCGTTCCGCGCCGAGACAGAGCGCTATGGCCACTACTCGGTGGCAGGGGAGTATATCTACGACCGACCCTTCCAGTGGGGGTCAAAGCGGACAGGCCCCGACCTCCATCGGGTGGGGGGACGCTACTCCGATGAGTGGCACCGCGCCCATTTGATCAATCCGCGCGACGTCGTCCCCGAGTCGAATATGCCGGCTTTCCCGTGGCTCGAGCGACCGATCAAGGCGAGCGATATCGCTTCGATTCAGGCAAAGATGCGGGCGTTGCGTAAACTCGGTCATCCCTACACCGATGAGGAGATCGCTAACGCGCCGAAGATGCTGGAAGGAAAGACCGAGATGGAGGCGCTGATCGCCTATCTGCAGGGGTTAGGGCGGGCGCTTTCAAACTTCCAGTGAGAGCGGTTAGAGAGGAAGAGGAAGCGGGGTCGCGACGTGGATGTCAACGATTGGCGAGCGTTGGTGACGGTCTTGGCGTTCGTGAGCTTTCTCGGGATCGTAGGATGGGCTTATAGCCAGCGCGCGAAGAAACGGTTCGACGAGGCGGCGCAGATCCCCTTCCTCGAGGAGCCGCCGCAGGCGGAGCAACAGAAACGGGAATAAGGAGTTTGGTTATGGCCGATTTTGTGAGTCCGTTTTGGGACCTTTATGTAAAGGTGCTGATTGCTTTGTCTTTCGCTTTCTGTATCTGGATTATCGCAGCCAACTCGAAGATCAGTGGTCGGGTGGGCGAACTTCAACCCCATAGCTGGGATGAGAATTTACAGGAGTGGAATAACCCATTGCCACGGTGGTGGGTCTACCTCTTTTGGGCAACCCTGATCTTCGCGATTCTCTACCTGATGATCTACCCAGGTTTTGGCGCATTTAAGGGCTTTGCCGGGTGGAGCTCGGTGGGGCAATGGGAGCGGGAGATGCAGCAGGCAGAGGCAAAATATGGGCCGCTCTTCGCAAAATACCGCAATATGGATGTGAAGGCAGTCGCTGCCGATAAAGATGCGATGGCGATGGGGGGCCGTTTGTTCCAGACCTACTGCATGCAGTGTCATGGCGCCGACGCGCGCGGAGCGAAAGGGTTTCCCAATTTAACCGATAACGATTGGTTGGGAGGCGATGGTTCTCCGGAGTATATCCGCTCGGTAATCCAGGCGGGACGCATGGGGGTAATGACGCCTTTCCCCCATTTGGGACAGGAGGGGGCAAAGGATGTGGCCCATTTTGTCCGAGCGTTGGCGGGTCTGCAGCATGACGCGGCGCGCGCCCAACGCGGAAGGGCAATCTTTGCCGAAAATTGTGTGGCATGCCATGGCCCCGATGGGAAAGGGATGACGGCAGTGGGGGCGCCAAACCTGACCGACAATATTTGGCTCTACGGCAGTTCTGAGCAGCAGATTGTGCAGAATGTGCTGAACGGTATCCAGAACCGAATGCCGGCGTTTGGCGAGTTTCTGGGGGCCGATAAGGTACATATCTTGACGGCGTATGTTTGGAATTTGAGCCGCGGCGGAAGTAGCCGGTGAGCGAAAGGAGTGCGTGAGGGCCGCGCAGAATTCCGCGCGACAGTTGCATAGCGCAGAGAACGAGCCGGCGTGAGAGGCGGCGAGAGAAGAGAGGGGCTGCTTTGCGGGGTGCAAAGCAGCCCTTTGCCCCCCGAGGGGTATAAAAATAAGAAGGAATGTCCCGATGAGCGAGAGACCAACAGAGAGCGCTGTCGAGAAAGAGCAGAGCCTTTACGAGAAACGAAAGAAACTATATGTCCGGGCAATCGACGGTAGGTTCCAGCGATGGCGATGGTTTTTCGTGCTGCTGACGCAGGCGATCTACTACGGCTTGCCGTGGTTGGATTGGAACGGACGACAGGCGGTGCTTTTTCATTTGGTGGAGCGAAAATTTTATCTTTTTGGATGGGTTTTTTGGCCACAGGATGTCTTTTTTTTGGCGTTGATTTTGATTTTGTCGGCATACGCGCTCTTTTTCTTCACAACAATCGCGGGCCGCTTGTGGTGCGGGTATGCGTGCCCTCAGACGGTTTATACCGAAATCTTTATGTGGTTAGAGGCATGGATCGAGGGGGATCATAACGCCCGCCGGAAGTTGGATCAGCAGCCGTGGAGTGGACGCAAACTGCTGGTGCGGGGGACAAAGTACGCGGTATGGGTGGCGGTGTCGCTGTGGACGGGGTTTACTTTGGTAATGTACTTTACGCCGCGCGAGGAGCTTTTGGCGGAGCTGGCGACATTGAGCTTGGGGCCGTGGGAGTGGTTTTGGACCTTCTTCTACGCTGGGTTTACCTTTTTGTTGGCCGGTATACTGCGCGAGCAGGTGTGTAAGTATATGTGCCCATACGCTCGCTTCCAGGGGGTAATGTTCGATCCCGATACATTGATCATTACCTACGACGAGCGACGGGGAGAGCCGCGCGGGCCGCGACGCAGAGGGGTCGATCCGCGCGCGGTGGGGTTGGGGGATTGCGTCGATTGCGGGATGTGCGTGCAGGTGTGCCCTACCGGGATCGATATCCGCAACGGGTTGCAGTATGAGTGCATCGGCTGCGCGGCGTGCGTAGATGCGTGCAATGAGGTGATGGAGCGGATAGGCTACCCACGCGGGTTGATCCGCTATAGTACTGAAAACGCCGTGACCTACGGGTGGGGACGAGCAGAGATGTTGCGGCGAGTGGTGCGACCGCGGGTGTTGATTTACGGGGGATTGCTATTGCTCTTTACAGGGCTGTTGGTCTATAAGATCGCCACCCGCCCCGATCTGCGAGTGGATGTGCTGCGCGATCGAGCGACGTTGGCCCGCGAGGTGGCCGGGGGATGGATCGAGAATGTGTATACCTTGCGGTTGATGAATATGACCGAACGGCCGCGCCGCTTCGAGGTGACGGTGGAGGGGATTGAGGGGGTACGATTGGCAAGGGAGACAACGGTGGAGATGCCGGCGGCGGCGACCGAGTCGGTGGTGGTGGCGGTGCAGGTGCCCGCGGAGAGGGTCAAACCAGGACGGTACGATCTCTATTTTAGGGTGCAGGTGACCGGCGAGCCGAAGGGGATGGCGCGCGAACATGCGACCTTTTTGGTGACGCCATAGGGAGAGGAGAAGGGGATGGAGCTAAGCGAGAGGTTAACGCTACAAAGAGGCGCGAGAGAGGGGGCAAGGGGGGAGGTGAGGTCGGAGGAGAGAGGGGGAGAGGAGTGGGGTTTGGAGAGGGGAAGAGAGGGAGAAGGGCGGTTGGAAGGGGGACAGAGCGTGAGAGGGAGGGAAGAGGGAGAGGAGAGGTTGAGAGAGGTGAGCGGGAGGAGAAGAAGAGGAGGCGAGGGAAGAGTTGGGGAGAGGGAAGAGCCGTGGTACCGGCAGCGGTGGCCTTGGTTGTTGATGATGCCGCCGCTTGCTGCAGTGGTGGGAGGGATGGCGACGTTGGTGGTGGCGGTGCGGTCGTGGGATGGGTTGGTGGTGGATGATTACTACCGAGAGGGGTTGGCAATCCAGCAGCAGATCGAGCGAACGGAACGGGCAGCAACGTTGGGGTTGGTGGCACGAGTGCGATTGGCCGATGAGCGGGTGGTGATCGGCTTTGAGCCGTCGTCGCTGCGGATAGATTTGCCACCAGTGGTGGTGGTACGCTTCATCCACCCGACGATGACAGGGTACGATCGGCAGCTCTATTTGGTGCGCGATGGGGATCGCTATTGGGCCCCGTTGGTGTTGCCGATGGCAGGGCGGTGGCGGGTGGAGATTGAGGATGAGCACCGCCAGTGGCGGTTGTCGGGGATGATACAGGTTCCTACAGAGCAGGAGACCCAAATAATAGCTCCGAGAGTCCCAGATCGTTCGTAAGGAAAGGAGGAAAGTGCGATGTCCGATGCATTGCGTGAGTTTTTGACAACCGATATCGGTTGGTTGAGCATTTTTACAATCGGTTTTGTGATTGTGATGGCGATCTATTTATACAATTTTGTGAGAAAGAATATGAACGATCGCTCCGATGGGTGATCGAGTAAGACCCGTTTGTCGCGGGAAGCGGCAGGCAGAAGTAAAAGAAGAGGCTCTTGCGGCTTAGGTGAGGAAAGGCGCAAGAGGGTGGCTCTCTGAGGTAATAACCCCCTGCATATGCAGGGGATTTTTTTGAGGGAGGCGCAGGAGCAGGTTAGCGGAAGACGAGAACAGGAATCGAGGTGTGAGCGAGAACTTTGTGGGTGACACTGCCGAGGAGAAGACGAGCAAGGCCGCTGCGACCGTGCGAGGCGATGCAGATGAGGTCGCAGCCGTGGCGTTGGGCGGCAGCGAGGATGGCGTCAGCAGGGGCGTCGCTGACTTGAGTGTCGGCGGCGGCAGAGATGCCGAGCTCCGCGGCTTTCTGAAGGAGCCGCTGAAGAATGAGACGGGCTTCTTCTTCAGCGGCTTTTCGGAATTGCTCGGGAGTGGCGGGGTCAAGAAGGGCACCTTCACCGTAGATGGGGAGGGGAAAGTCGGGTTGCGCGTAGAAAAAGGTGACCCGGGCACTAAGGGTTTGGGCAAGGAGAAGCGCACGTTCGGCGGCAGTTTGGGCGAACTCAGATCCGTCGGTGGGGATAAGGAGGTGGTGAAACATGGAGGTTCTCCTGGACAGGGGGTTGAGTGAGGAGGGATAGATAAGGCGGCAGAGCAAGGGGGCAGGGGGAAAGGGCGGTGGATAGGTGAGGGGGAGAGGACGAACGGAGAGGAGGGGGGAAAACATCGCAGCGGAGGTTAAGGGGAGGGTTGAAGGGCGGGGAGAGGAGCAGGCGCAGCAGTTTCGGGGGGAGGAGTGGGGTGCAGAAGACGACGAAGGGCGTCGCGGTTGAGAAGGGTGATCTCCCGGCGGTCGACGTCGATGAGACCAGCCTCTTGAAAGGCGGAGAGGGTGCGGGAAATGGTTTCGAGCTTGAGACCGAGAAAGGAGCCGATCTCTTCACGCGTCATCCGAAGGCGAAATTGGGTGGGGGAGAAACCGCGGGCAGCAAACCGTTGCGAGAGATTGAGGAGAAAGGCAGCCAGGCGCTCTTCCGCCCGCATCGAGCCAAGAAGGGTCATGACCCCTTGCTCGCGGACGATTTCGCGAGAGAGAATTTTGTGAAACTGAGTCATGAGGGGAGGAATCTCATGGATCAGCGTTTCGAGTCGAGAATAGTCGAGAACGCAGACTTCGCTGTCTTCTAGAGCGATGGCGGTGACGGCATGCCGACCGCTGCTGATGCCGTCAAGGCCGAGGAGCTCTCCGCTCATTTGAAAACCCGTGACTTGCTCTCGGCCGTCAGAGAGGGTGAGCGTGGTTTTGAAGAAGCCAGCTCGGACAGCGTAGAGGGCTTCAAAGGGGGCATTGGCTTGAAAGAGGGATTGGTGACGCGCTATACGCCGGCGAAGCGAGACAAGAGCGTCAAGCTTTTTGAGTTCTTCAGGGGGGAGACCGACGGGGAGACAGAGTTCGAGGAGATTGCACTGAGCGCAGGCAATCCGCAGTTGTTCGGGGAGGGGAACGGGTTTCATGCGCTCCTCCGGGGTGAGGGGTTTGGAAGGGCAGTTTTTTTATGTCATCATAGTAGCGGAAGCGAGAGGTTGTGACAAGAGGGGCACGAGGAGCACGAGTTGAGAGAGAGGTGGATGGCAACAGGGGAGAGATGGAGTTCGGGGTCGGCAGAGAAGGCAGAAGAGAGGTCGAGGAGAGGAGAGAGAAGAGAGGGAGCAGTAGGCGTGAGGTACCGGGGGATGGGATTAAGAAGCCAGGGAGAAGGGGAGTGAGAGATGGCGAGGAGTGAGAGAGAGAGGACAATAGTAAAAGCGCAAGAGAAGAGAAAGGATGAGAAACGAATGAGCGAGGTGAGTGAGCGCGAGAGGAGCATAACGGTAGCTCAGGAGGTGGTGTTTGATGCGGCGTTGATCCGCCGTTTCGATGTGACCGGCCCGCGATATACCTCCTATCCGACAGCGGATCGCTTTACAGAGGCCTTCGGCCCGGAGGCGTACGCCCAAGCGTTGGCAGCGCGGGCAGGAGTGGAGCGACCGTTGTCGCTTTATGTGCACGTGCCCTTTTGCGAGACGGTGTGCTACTACTGCGCGTGCAATCGGATGGTGACGAAGGATCGGTCGCGGGCGCAACGTTATGTGGCGGCGTTGGAGAAGGAGCTGGGGCTGGTCGATCGGTGGTTGAGGGGAAACCGGCGAGTGGTGCAGATCCATTTCGGCGGAGGAACGCCGACTTTTTTGAGCGAGGAGGAGCTGCGCCAGGTGTGGGATGCAATCGGCCGCTTTTTCGAGGTGACCGAGGAGGGGGAGTTTTCGATCGAGGTGGACCCACGACGGGTGTCGGCAGCAACAGTCTACGCGCTGCGAGAGATGGGATTTAACCGAATGAGCATCGGGGTGCAGGATTTCGATCCGGTGGTGCAGGCGGCGGTGAACCGAGTGCAGCCGATCGAGGTGACCGAGGAGGTGTTGAGGGCGGCACGAGCAGCAGGTTTTGTCTCAGTGAGTTTCGATTTGATTTACGGGTTGCCGCATCAGAACGTGACGCGCTTTGCACAGACGTTGGCGGAGGTGGTGCGGTTAAAACCAGACCGAGTGTCGGTTTTTAATTACGCCCATTTGCCGGAGCGTTTCCCAGCTCAGCGCCGGATCGATGCGACGGCTCTGCCGAGTGCGGCGGAGAAGTTGGCGATTTTGCAGATGACGGTGGAGCAGTTGACCGCAGCGGGGTATGTCTATGTGGGAATGGATCATTTTGCACGACCCGACGATGAGCTGGCCGTGGCCCAACGCGCGCGGCGATTGCATCGCAATTTCCAGGGGTATTCAACGTACGCGGGGTGCGATTTGATCGGGGTGGGGATTTCAGCAATCGGCCAGGTGGGGCCTTTCTATGCGCAAAACCAGAAAGGAGAGGAGCCCTACTTTGCGGCGTTGGCGAGAGGGGAGCTTCCGACGTTGCGAGGGGTTGCGTTAGGGAATGATGATTTGATTCGACGAGAGGTGATCCAGGCGCTGATGTGCCACTTTACGGTGCGTTTTGCAGAGGTGGAGGAGGCGTTTGGGGTGGTGTTTACCGATTATTTCGCTCCCGAGCTGGCGGCGTTGGAGGAGATGGCAGCGGTAGGGTTGGTGGCAGTGGATGAGGAGG
This sequence comes from Hydrogenophilus sp., assembly GCA_026416515.1. Classification (GTDB taxonomy): domain Bacteria; phylum Pseudomonadota; class Gammaproteobacteria; order Burkholderiales; family Rhodocyclaceae; genus Hydrogenophilus. The sequence goes on from JAOAEZ010000001.1 coordinate 97,062, forward strand.
AAGTCCGGGTATTGCCGAAGGGACGGTTGCTGGTCCGGGTGGTGGCAATGGTCTTCGATCGCTATCTGCGGACGGAGGAGGGAGAGATACGACGCTATTCACGAGTGATTTAGGGGATGGAGGCAAAAAAGAAAACGCTGAAGCGCGAGCGGGAAGACACCCTTCTTTGAGAGGAGGAAGTGAGAGAGGAGAAGGGGAAAAAGAGGGAGAGGGAGATTCGAAGAGACCATAACAATAGGTTGGGCGAGGGGAGCGGCCTAGAGGGGGAAGGAAAGGGAAAGAGGAGAGGCAGCGGTGGAGTATGGCGGATTTGTGGCAGTTTTTTTAATGGGGTTGTTGGGAGGAGCCCATTGCTTTGGAATGTGCGGGGGGATCGTGGGGGCATTGGTGTGGCCGATGGGGAGGAGCAGAGGAGGGTGGGAACAAATCCGGTTGGTGGTGGCGTACAACGGGGGACGGGTGGCGACGTATGGGGCATTGGGGGGAGTGGCAGGGGGGATCGGGGAGGTGGCAACGGTATTAGAAGGGGTGCTGCCGGTGCAGTTGGGATTGTATGTGGCCGCTCAGGTTATGCTGGTGTTGATGGGGCTCTATCTGTTGGGGGAGACGCGGTGGTTGGCGCCGCTGGAGCGGTTGGGGCAGCGAGTGTGGCAGATAGTGCAGCCGGTGACACGACGGTTTCTGCCAGTAGAGGGAGTGCGAGAGGCGGTGGCGTTGGGGATGGTGTGGGGTTTGTTGCCGTGCGGGTTGGTGTACGGGGTGTTGGCAACGGCGTTGATGAGCGGGAGCGCGGAGCGAGGGGCGTTGACAATGGTGGCGTTCGGAGCGGGGACAGTGCCTAATTTGGTGTTGGCCGGGTTGATGTGGGGACGATTCCGAGATTGGGTGCAGCGACGATGGGTGCGTTGGTGGGCAGGAGGAATCGTGGCGGCGTTCGGAGTGGTGGGACTGATCCGGGCCCCAGAGCTGGGGGGACAAATTTGGCGAGGCGTGGTGTGCCATACCGGATAAGCCCGTATAATAATGGGGCGTTTCAACCCGGGAGAAGATGATGCGATTGGAGCGAATTTCAGCGGGTAAGGATGTACCCAACGATGTGAACGTGATCGTGGAGATCTCCGCGCAGGCCGATCCGATTAAGTTCGAGATCGACGAGGAGAGCGGAGCTTTGATGGTGGATCGGTTTATGGGGACGACCCTGCGTTATCCGATGAATTATGGGTATATTCCCCATACGTTGGCGGATGATGGCGATCCCGTGGATGTACTGGTGATGACCCCTTTCCCACTGCCGCCCGGGGTGGTGGTGCGGTGCCGGCCGGTTGGGTTGCTGGAGATGGAGGATGAGAGTGGGGTCGATGCGAAGGTGATCGCCGTGCCAGTAGGAAAATTGACGCCGTTGTACGATGGGGTGCAGTCGTTGGAGGATTTGCCGGCATTGGTGCGCGAGCAGGTGCGCCATTTCTTCGAACATTATAAGGATTTGGAGCCGGGGAAGTGGGTGCGGGTGACCGGATGGGCGGGGGTGGAGGCGGCAAAAGAGGAGATCGTGCGAGGGGTGGAGAATGCGGCACGAGGAGGGAGAGGAGGATAACGGCGAGTGAGGGGAAGGGAGGGGATGAGGGTAGGGGGCGATGGAGAGGCTGGATGCGGGTGGCGGTGGCGCAGTTGAATACGCGGGTGGGGGGGATCGAGGAGAACGAGGAGCGGATTGTAGCGGCGGCAGAGTGGGCGGCAGGAGAAGGGGCGGAGGTGTTGGTGACGCCGGAGTTGGCGGTCAGCGGTTATCCGCCCGAGGATTGGGTATTGCGGCGGGAGTTTGGGGAGGCATGCGCGGCGGCGGTGGAGCGGCTGGCGCGGCGGTTGCCGCGGGGGATGACGGTGGTGGTGGGGACGCCAGTGGCACGGAGAGAGGGCGACGCGGCGGCAGAGGGTGGGTGGGGACGATGGTATAGAAATGGGGTGGCGGTGGTGGCTGAGGGGCGAGTGGTGGCGGAGGGGGCGAAGGTGCGGTTGCCGAACGAGGGGGTGTTCGATGAGGTGCGCTACTTTGCAGCGGGGAAGAGACCACTGGTGGTGGCAACAGGGGGGCGGCGAGTGGGGGTCTTGATTTGCGAGGATGTGTGGAGCGCAGAGCCGGCACAGGCGGCGGCAGCGGATGGGGCAGAGGTGTTGGTGGTGGTGAATGCGTCGCCGTTTTATGTGGGGAAACAGCAGGTGCGGGAGAGAGTGGTGGGAGCACGGGCACGGGAGACGGGGTTGGGAATTTTGTACGTGAACGGGGTAGGGGGACAAGATGAGCTGGTGTTCGATGGAGGGTCTTTCGCAGTGACGGGGGAGGGACAGGTGACGTGGCGGGGGGCGTTTTTTCGAGAAGGGGTGGCCGTGATACGGTGGACGGGAGGAGGGTGGGAGGAGGTGGCAGCGAGGTGGGGGGAGAGGCCGACACGCGGGCTGCCTTGGCTGAAGGAGGAGGAGGGGGTAGAGGGAATGTGGATGGCGGCGATTGCGTTAGCGATCGGCGATTTTGTGCGTAAATGCGGGGGGAACGAAGTGGTGGTGGGGTTGTCAGGAGGAATCGATTCGGCGCTGGTGACAGTGCTGGCGACGGCGGCACTGGGGCCAGAGTCGGTGCAAACGGTAATGATGCCGTCTCCTTATACGGCGGCGATGAGCGTGGAGGATGCAGCGGCGGTGGCGGCAGCGTTAGGGGTGCGACATGCGGTGGTGCCAATCGCACCAATGATGGAGACGTTTGCAGCGGGGTTGAGAGCGGGTTTAGGGGGGGAGGTGGGAACGGTGGTATTGGAGAATGTACAGGCACGGATCCGCGGAACATTGTTGATGGGGTTCGCGAATGAGCGCGGAGGATTGGTGTTGACGACGGGGAATAAGAGCGAGTTGGCGACGGGCTATGCGACGTTGTACGGGGATATGGCAGGGGCGTTTGCACCGATTAAGGATTTATATAAGACAGAGGTGTACCGGTTGGCGCGGTGGGTAAATCAGCAACGAGCGGTGATTCCGGAGCGAGTGCTGCAGCGGGCACCGTCGGCGGAGTTGCGGCCGGGGCAGGTGGACGCGGAGCGGTTGCCGCCTTATCCGGTGCTGGATGCGATTTTGTATCGGTATGTGGAGGAGGGGCAGTCGCCGGCGGCGATCGTGGGGGCCGGCTTTTCCCCAGAGGTGGTGGAGGGGGTGGTGCGGATGGTGCAGGGAAGCGAGTTCAAACGGCGACAGGCGGCGGTGGGACCGAAGGTGTCGCGGCGGGCGTTTGGGCGTGATTGGCGGTTCCCAATTGCGGGTTCGGCGGGGAGTAGGGTTGGGGGGAAGGAAGATTGGGCTTTAGAGCGGGTTGCCCGGGGGGGATGAGATTGTTCGCTCGATCGCAGGGGGGTTGCGCTGGGAACCCCCTAGGAGGGTCGCGATGAGCCGCAAGAGGTTGCCGATGGACGTTCAGAGCTGGCGCAAGAGGCGCGAGGGGGGCTATCTTTGGGAAGTCGCTTTTCGTGATTACGCTGGCGGAAGCCTTTCGGGGAGTCCGCTCGTTTTTGGCGGGGCTCTGTTTGCCGAGGGGCGCAACGATCCGGAGGCGCTCTGGTGGCAGACGGACTGTTTTACGAGCGCCAGCTGTGCGCACAAGGGAGCCTTTACCGCATTGGCTCTTTGAGTTCAAGGTGATGGCAGGGGAGGAGGCGAGGGGGAGAGGCCGGCGCAACGCAAGGCGCATAACGAGAGGGCGAAGCATGGGGCGCCGGGGATCAGGGTGCTGAAGGGGGGTAGAGTTTAGCCGCCGCAGGCAGCAGAGTGTGGGGTGAGGGGTAGGGGGGTAAGAGAGGAGCAGAGTATAATTTCTCTTTTGGGACGGAGTAGAAGGATGGCAGTGGAACGGACGTTGTCGATTATCAAACCAGATGCCGTGGCGAAGGGAGTGATCGGAAAGATCTACCAGCGGTTCGAGGAGGCAGGGTTACGCATTGTGGCCGCTAAAATGGTGTGGCTTTCCGAGCGGGAGGCAGCGGCATTCTACGAGGTGCATCGGGAGCGGCCTTTTTTTGCCGATCTGGTCCGATTTATGGCGTCAGGACCGGTGATGGTCCAGGTGTTGGAGGGGGAGAACGCGATTGCCCGGAACCGAGAGTTGATGGGGGCAACCGATCCGAGGAAGGCGGCACCAGGGACAATCCGGGCCGATTTCGCTGAGTCGATCGAGGCCAATGCGGTGCATGGGTCCGATGGTCCTGAGACAGCACGAAGGGAGATCGCCTTTTTCTTCCCTGAGTTGGAGATCTGTTCACGGTAGGGTGGCAGAGATGGCAGTGGGGGTTTTCAACGAGGCGAAGTACATAGGAGGGGAAGAGCAAGGGGGGGGTGAGTGTAGGAGAGAGAAGTGGGGGGGAGAGGTAGGGGAGAGAGGAGCCCCAAGGGGAGAGGGTGAGGGGAGAGAGGATCAAACAGTGCTGGGGATGAGCCGCACCGAGATGGAGGAGTGGTTCGCGGCGACCTTGGGAGAGGAGCGCTTCCGTGCCCGACAGGTGTTCCGTTGGTTGCATCGCCGAGGAGTGGCTCAGTATGAGGCGATGAGCGATGTGGCGAAGGAGTTGCGAGAGCGCTTAGCAAGAGTGGCGCCCGTGCGGTTGCCGGAGGTGGTGCGTACCGAGGTGTCGCAGGATGGAACGCGAAAGTGGCTGTTGGCGGTGGGAGGGGGAAACGGGGTGGAGATGGTCTTTATCCCAGAGCGCCGCCGGGGAACATTGTGCGTTTCTACCCAGGTGGGGTGCGCGTTGGGGTGCCCATTTTGCGCGACGGGAAGAGAGGGTTTCGGCCGCAATTTGTCTACCGCGGAGATCGTGGCGCAGCTGTGGTTGGCTAACCGTTTGTTAGAGGCGGAGAGCGAGGGGGTGCGGTTGGCGGATGGGGATTGGCGAGAAGAGGGCCGGGCAGTGACGAATGTGGTGCTGATGGGGATGGGGGAGCCTTTGGCAAATTTCGAGGCTGTGGTGAGAGCGTTGCAGATTATGTTGGATGATTTGGGATATGGGTTGTCACGCCGCCGCGTGACAGTGTCCACCGCAGGGTTGGTTCCGGCAATCGAGCGATTGCGCACGGAGTGCCCCGTGGCATTGGCCGTGTCGTTGCATGCACCGAACGACCGATTGCGCGATGTGTTGGTGCCGATCAACCGAAAGTACCCGTTACGGGAGTTGATGGCAGCATGCGAGCGCTATTTGACGGTTTCTCCGCGCAATTTTATTATGTTCGAGTATGTGTTGTTGGAGGGGGTGAATGATTCACCAAAAGAGGCAGAGGAGTTGTTGGCGTTGACGCAGGGGGTCGCGTGTAAGTTTAACTTGATTCCTTTTAATCCGTTTCCCGGAAGCCGCTTCCGCCGACCTTCCCCAGAGCGGGTGGAGCGGTTCGCAGAGCGATTGCTGGCCGCAGGACGGGTGGTGACAGTGCGTCGAAGCCGAGGGGATGATGTGGCAGCGGCGTGCGGACAGTTGGCCGGGGAGGTGCAGAGACGCCGAGGAGGAGTGAGAAGGGTCGAGGAGATGCGAGCGGAGGCGGAGGTAGGCGAGTAGATGAGAAAGGGAGAAAGAGGAGGACAAGAACGGCGGCGACGGAGAATGGGAGTGTTGATGGGGGTGGGACTGGGGTTGCTGGTGGGGGGATGCGCGACCTCAGGGGAGCGAGCGGCGTTGCCGTTGTTGGAACGGGCGAGCAGCGGAAAAGAGGGGTTGGTGCAGTCATATGTGGCATTGGGACTGGCCTATTTGGAGCGGGGACGGGTCGATGTGGCGCTGGAGTCGGTGGAGCGGGCCGCAGCGATCGATCCACGCCATCCGTTGGTCCAGTACGGGGAGGGATTGGTGCGCTTGGCATTGGGTAACCCAGAGGAGGCCGAACGGGCTTTCAGAACGGCATTGGAGGGAGCAAGAGGAGATCCCGATTTGTTGCACGCAGCAGGGTCATTGGCGTGCGAGCAGGGACGACGGGGAGAGGGGTTGCAGTGGCTGCAGGAGGCGGCGGCTAACCGCTTGTCGCCTCGCCGTGGCCGAACGTTGGCTAATTGGGGGTGGTGCTTGGCCCAGGAGGGACGATGGAGAGAGGCTGAGGAAAAGGTGGAGGAGGCGGTAGGGGTGGCACCAGAGGATTTCGTGGTGCGGTGGCGAGGGTTGGCATTGGCGATGCGATTAGGAGAGTGGGAGAGGGCAGAACGCCATCTGCAGGTATTGCTGACGTTGGCGCCCGATGAGCCTTTGGTGTGGTGGTGGGCAGCAAATGTGGCTCAGGCGCGCGGGGATTTCGCCCGTGCGGCGGAGTGGGGTAACCGATTGGTGCGTGAGGCACCCGACCGAGCGGAGACCAGACGTTGGGAACGGGGAGAGTGGGAGCAATGGCGATAAACGAGTTAGAGTCGGTCCAGTTGGAGAGCCGAGGAGAGGAAAAAAGCGGGGGAGGGGTCAATAGCCCAGCGACAGTGGGGGCGGAGGTGCGCCGTTTGCGCGAGGCAGCGGGGTGGCGAGTAGAGGAGTTGGCAGCTCATTTGCGTATTTCAGCGCGCCAGTTGGTGTGGTTGGAGAGCGGTGAGTGGCAACGATTGCCGACAGGGGTTTTCGTGCGGGGAGTGCTGCGGGCAATCGGCCGTTGGGCAGGGGTCGATCCGTCAGAGTGGTGCGCAGTGGCCCAGCAGATGTTGCCAGAGTCGCCGCGGCAGTTGCAGCCGACGAGCAACGCGACCGGAGAGGTGGTGGCAGTTTTTCGTTGGTGGCAGCGACCAGGGGTGCGATGGGCAGGGATATTGGGTGTATTGGGGGCAGTAGTGGGGGGGTATTTGCATTGGTTTGGAGTGTGGCCACCTTTCGGGGGAGGAGAGGAGGAGCCAGGGGGGAGTGGGTGGAGGTTGCAGTTGTTTACAGAGCGCGAGAGCAGAGGAGAGGGGGGAGGAGCAACGCCGGGAAGGGGTGAGGAGGGAAGCCCCGCAGGAGGGAGCGGAGGAAGCGGCGCCAGCGGGGGGGGGAGCGCGGGAGGAGGAGTAGCAGGAGTCGAGAGGGGTGGGATGCCCCCAACAGTGGGAGAGGGAGGGGAACGTGCCCCATCGGGGGGAGGAGGAGCAGCTCCGTCAATAGGGACAGGATGGGGGATGATCGGAGCAGGAGGAGGGACAACAGGGGTGGCAGCCGGGGGGGGAGCAAGCGGGGGAGGGGGAGGTACAGGCAGCGCTATAGGGATGGGAGAGGGAGGGGGAGGCGGAAAACCCGCAGCAATGGCGAGTAGCAGCGGAGAGGGGGGAGGAGTGCCGATGGGAGGAGGAGGAAGCTCCGGTGGGGGTGGGGGAAACTACGAACGGGGAGGAGGGGGATTGGTGGTGCGCGCGAGCCGCGGGGATTCGTGGTTGCGGGTGACGGCTGCCGATGGACAGGTGGTTTATGAGGGATTGTTGCGGATGGGTAGCGAGCGGACCTTTCCAGCCGAGCGCGGGCCGTTCGCTTTGCACGCGGGCAACGGAGGCGCGTTAGAGGTGTTGTGGCAGGGGCGCCCGGTGACAATACGGGGGGGAGTCAGCCGTTTCCAGGTGCCTGAGGGGGGAGGGGGAGGCGCCGGAACAGGCCAGCGGTCGCAGGGAGGGGAGACGATGGGGACAAGCCCACGGCTTCAGGGGGAGACGACCGGAGTAAGTCAGCGACCACCGGGCGGAACAGCTGGAGGAAGCCAGAGAGCGCAGGGAGGAGGCACCGGAACAGGCCAGCGATCGCAGGGAGGGGAGACGATGGGGATAAGCCCACGGCTTCAGGGGGAGACGACCGGAGTAAGTCAGCGACCACGGGGGGGAGAAGGGGCTGGGAGCGAGTAGTGGAGTATGACGCCGGTGGCGAGGGGGGGAGGAGAGGGGAGGAGATGCCGGTACCAGTGAGACGCCGCCCTTCGTGGGCAGTGCGGGTGGGAGGGGTGACTATCGGGGGAGGAGCACCAGTGGTGGTGCAGGCGATGACCGATACACCGACCGCCGATGTTTCCGCAACTGTGGCTCAGGTGGCAGCACTGGTAGAAGAAGGGGCGGAGGTGGTGCGGGTAACCGTGAATGATCGGGAAGCGGCGCGAGCCGTTCCGGAGATCGTGGAGCAGTTGACACAACGAGGGATAACTGTCCCTTTAGTGGGGGATTTTCATTTTAATGGGTTGCGGTTGTTGTCGGAGGTTCCCGAGTGCGCGCAGGCGTTGGCGAAGTGGCGAATCAATCCCGGAAATGTGGGGTTCGGAAGCCGACGCGATGCCCAGTTTACGGGGTTGGTGGAGTTGGCGTGCCGCTACGAGAAACCAATCCGAATCGGGGTGAATTGGGGGAGCTTGGATGAGGGAGTGATGCGCCGCTTGATGGATGAGAATAGCCGCCGCCAGACGCCCTTACCACCAGAGGCGGTGGTGCGCGAGGCATTGGTGGTGTCGGCGTTGGAGTCAGCGGCTGCCGCAGAGGCGATCGGATTGCCCGCTGATCGCATCGTGGTGTCGGCTAAGGTTTCCGAGGTGCAGACATTGGTGTGGGTCTACCGCGAGTTGGCTAGGCGGAGCCACTACGCTTTGCATGTGGGGTTGACCGAGGCGGGAGCAGGAGTAAGAGGAGTGGTGGCGTCAACAGCGGCATTGGCGATTTTGCTGCAGGAGGGAATCGGCGATACGATCCGCGTCTCTTTAACCCCCGCTCCAGGGGAACCGCGGACCCAAGAGGTGAGGGTGGCATGGCAGGTGCTGCAGGCATTGGGGTTGCGGTCGCGGTCGCCAGTGGTGACCGCCTGCCCGGGGTGCGGGCGAACGTCGTCGGGTTTGTTCCGGGAGTTGGCGGCCGCTACAGAAGCATTTTTGACGGAGCAGATGCAAAGATGGCGCACGGTGTTTCCAGGAGTGGAGGGATTGCGGGTGGCGGTAATGGGGTGCGTGGTCAATGGACCCGGCGAGTCGCGCTGGGCCCATGTGGGAATTTCCTTGCCAGGAAGGGGGGAGTCGCCGAGCGCAGCGGTGTTTTTCGAGGGAAAACATGTGGCGACATTGCGCGGCGAAGAGCTGCCTCAGGAATTCTTTAGGTGGATCGAACGATACGTGGAGTCGCACTTCGCAAGTAAAGGAGGGAGTAAGTAAGTAGCTAGGAAGGAAGAGCACAACAGAGTAGAGGAGGAATCTGAGCGTGGCGTGCTGGATCGAGGATAGAGAAATAATGGAACAGGGAGCTATTCGAGGGGTACGGGGGATGAACGATGTGCTGCCACCGGAGTCATTGGCGTGGGTGGCATTTGAGGAATTGGTGCACCATTGGGCAAGCCGCTACGGGTATTTGCCTGTCCGCACCCCAGTGGTAGAGCCAACCGCGCTGTTTGTGCGCGCGATCGGCACAGCGACCGATGTGGTGGAAAAAGAGATGTACGCGTTTAAGGATGCGTTAAACGGGGAGGAGTTGACGTTGCGCCCAGAGGGGACCGCCGGCGTGGTGCGCGCGGCGATCGAACACCATTTGGTGCAGGGGGGGGTGCAGCGCTTTTACTATTGGGGACCGATGTTTCGCCATGAACGTCCCCAGAAGGGCCGCTTCCGCCAGTTCCATCAGGTGGGGGTGGAGGCATTGGGAACAGAGGATCCCGCTTTGGATGCAGAGTTGATGGTGATGGGGGCGAGGTTGTGGGAGGATCTGGGGCTGCAGGAGGTGCAGTTGGAGATCAATTCGTTGGGGGATTTGCCCGAGCGGGCCGCTTACCGAGAGGCGTTGGTAAATTATTTTGAGCGCTACTACGAGGCATTGGATGAGGAGAGCCGCCGCCGCTTGCGTCGCAATCCTTTGCGAATTTTGGATAGCAAAAACCCGGCGATGCGAGAGTTGATCGAGGGAGCCCCACGGTTGTTGGATTTTTTGGGACCGGCATCGCGCGCCCATTTCGAGGCGGTGCGACAGTTTTTGGAGGATGCAGGTGTTCCTTATCGAATCAATCCCTATTTAGTGCGCGGATTGGATTATTACAACCGAACGGTTTTTGAGTGGATAACACCGATGTTGGGAAGCCAGGGAACGATCTGCGCCGGAGGGCGCTACGATGGGTTGTTCGCTCAGTTGGGCGGAAGACCTACCCCAGCAGCAGGATTCGCGTTGGGGGTGGAGCGGGTGTTGACATTGTGGGAGGTATCGGGGGGAAGCGCCCCAGAGGTGAGCGTGGATACGTATGTGGTGCATTGGGGAGAGGAGAGTGCACGAACAGCATTACAGGTGGGGGAGCGGTTGCGAGCCGCAGGCATGTCTACCGTGGTCCATTTCGGGGGAGGAAGCTTAAAGAGCCAGTTGCGCCGCGCGAACAGCTGCGGCGCAAAGGTGGCCGTGATTATAGGGGAGGAGGAGTTGCGAGCCCAAGAGGCGACGATAAAACCGCTGCGCGGACAGGGGACCCAGGAACGGGTGGGATGGGAGCAGTTGGAGGAGCGCGTGTGGGAGGTGTTGTTGGGCAAAAAGGAGCAACAGGAGAGAGAGGAGAGTAGAGAGAGGGAGGAGAGAGGGGCAGCAGAGTAAAGGGAAGAGTGAAGAGAGGAAACAGAAGATGGGATTGCGGTTGAGCCATGCAGAGGCGGAGCAGGTCGAAGCCCTCCAGGAGTGGTGGCGCATACACCGAGAGTGGATAATAGGGGCAGTGATCGGGGCGGTGGCGGTAGGGACTATGGTGGGAGGAGGAAGGTGGTGGTTGAACCAGCAGCGGGAGCGCGCGGCAACAGTGTGGACGGCTCTGGAAAGGGCAGTGAGCGAGCGGTCGTGGGAGAGCGTGGAGGAGAGATTGGCGGAGTTGCAAGCGGTGAAGTGGGTGGGGAGAAAGCAGGTGCCGCTGGCGGCATTGCGAGCGGCAGGAGCCGCGGCAGAGGCGGGGGAGTGGTCGGTGGCGGAGCGGATATTGCGGAGGGGATTGATGGGAGGGGAGGAGGGAGAGATCAGGGGATTGGTGCAGCTGCGGTTGGCTGGGGTGTACTTGGCAATGGGAGAGGAGCAGAACGCTTTGGCGACGTTGGGGGATCGACCAATAGAGGGATTTTCAGCACGATGGCATGAGCTGCGGGCAGAGGCGTTAACACGCGCCGGCCGCAGAGAGGAGGCAGCAGCAAGTTGGAAAGCCGCCCGCGAGGAGCCGGAAAAGGGAGGATGGCAGCGGGTGGTGGTAGCAAAGGAGGAGGTTTTGACGACAACAGGGGGGAAGTTATGAGAGAGAAGGGGGTAGCGCAGTGGTGGTGGTGCGTGGTGTTGACGTTGGGAGTGACCGGCTGTTCCGTAGTGGAGCGCATGACTTTGTTCGAGATGGGGGAGGGTAAAGCCGCACCATTGCCGGTGGTCTCAGATCCAGTGGGCTTGCACGCTGCCCGTTTGGTCCAGGTGAGCGGGGGAGAGGGACGGTTTTTGACCCCTGTGGCGGTGGAAGAGGGGGCAGTGGTCGCAGGGGGAGGGGGAGAGGTGCTTTTGGTGGGGCGCGATGGGGCCGTGCGGTGGCGAGTGGAGGTGGGAGAGCGAATCGCCGCAGGGGTAGGAGGGAATGAGCGATTGGTAGCAGTGGTGACGGAGGGGGGAACGGTGGTGGCGATCAATGTGAGCGATGGTTCAGTGCGGTGGCGCACGCGAGCGGGATTGCTGTCGGTGACGCCGCCGTTGGTGACCGAGGGAGCGGTGTTGGTGCGCGGGGTGGATCATCGGTTGGTGGCGTTCGAGGCGTTGGACGGACGAGAGCGATGGCGCTACCAGCGCCCCTTGCCGCCTTTAGGATTGCGCCAGAGTGCGCCGATGACAGCAGTAGGGGGAAAGGTGTTCGTGGGATACCCAGGGGGAGTGGTGACGGCTTTGGATGCTCGAGTGGGACAGCCCGTGTGGGAGTTGACCGTGGCTCCACCGAGGGGGACAACCGAGATCGAGCGGTTGACCGATGTGGTGGGGCCAGTGGCAGTAGGCCGCAGCGAGTTGTGCGCGACAGCGTTTCAGGGCCGGACGGCTTGCTTTAGACTGCCCGATGGAGAGGTGTTGGTGCAGGTGCCATTCGGGTCACGCGTGGGTGTGGAACGAAGGGAAGGGATGTTGGTGGTGGTGGATGAGAGAGATCGAGTGGTGGGAGTGGATCTTTTTTCGAGGGGAGAGGCGTGGGTGAACGAGAGGCTGCAGGGACGAGGGTTGACCCGAGCGGTGGCGGGAGGGAGTTGGGTGTTGGTGGGGGATAAGGAGGGATTCGTCCATGCGTTGGGTTTGACCGATGGAACGATAGGAGGGTCAATACGGGTGAGCACAGAGAGAGTGATCGCGCCGCCCGTGCGAATGCCAGGGGGGGGATGGATTGTGCAGAGCGTGGATGGGATAGTGAGCTGGGTGCAGGTGGGTGGTAAAAGGGAGAGAGCGCGAGGAGTTGAGGAATAACGAGGAGATGAATCGCGAAAAAGGCGTGCCGACGGTGGTGCTGGTGGGCCGCCCGAATGTGGGGAAGTCGACGTTGTTTAACCGCTTGACGCGCTCGCGGCAGGCATTGGTGGCCGATGTGCCCGGAGTGACCCGCGATCGATTGTACGGGATGGGCCAGGGGGCAGGACGCCCTTATTTGGTGGTGGATACCGCCGGGTTCGATCCGAGCGCACGGGGGGGAATCGAGGCCGAGATGGCCCGCCAGGCCGAGTTGGCGATCGGCGAGGCCGATGTGGTGCTGTTCCTGGTGGATGGACGCGCCGGATTGACGCCCCATGATGAGATGATCGCTACCTATCTGCGCGCCCGAGGGGTGCCAGTGCGCGTGGTGGTGAATAAGAGCGAGGGACGCGAGCGATCGTTGGCAGTGGCTGAGTTTTTCGCATTGGGTTTTGGAGAGCCTTTGGCGATTTCGGCTTCCCATGGCGACGGGGTGCGGGAGATGATCCATGAGGTGCTGGCACCGTTTCCGAAGGGAGAGAAAAAAGAGGAGGAGGCGCGCGAGGGCGTACGCGTGGCAGTGATCGGCCGCCCGAATGTGGGGAAGTCGACGTTGATCAACGCCTTGATCGGCGAGGAGCGGTTAATCGCGTTCGATCAGCCGGGAACGACCCGAGATGCGGTGGAGGTACCATTCGCGTTCGAGGGCCGTTCCTATGTGCTGGTCGATACCGCAGGGGTGCGACGGAAGAGTCGAGTGGAGGAGGGCGTAGAACGCTTTTCGGTGATTAAGGCGTTGCAGGCAGTGCAGGAAGCTCATGTGGCGGTGCTGGTGCTGGATGCAACGGGGAGCGTGGCCGAGCAGGATGCTCATTTGGCAGGGTTCGCTGTGGAGGAGGGGCGGGCAACCGTAGTAGCGGTCAATAAATGGGACGCAGTGGGTACGTACGAGCGGGCGCGCTTCCGCGAGCAGTTGAGAGAACGGCTGGGGTTCTTGGGGTTCGCACGCTTTTGCTTCGTCTCTGCCCGTGAGCAGATGGGATTACGCCAGTTGATGAGCGCTGTCGACGAGGCTTACGCTGCTGCTACCGCACGATTGCCTACCCCTCAGGTGACCCGTGTGTTACGGGAGTTGGTGCGCCGCCAGCCTCCACCACGCCATGGGTTGTTTCGCCCAAAGCCGCGTTACGCCCATCAGGGGGGGGTGAATCCACCAGTGGTGGTGGTGCATGGCAACGGATTGGAGCATTTGCCCCGGTCCTATGTGCGCTACCTGGAGCACGGGTTCGTCGAGGCATTCGGTTTGCGGGGAACGCCTTTGCGGGTGGAGCTGCGAAGCCAAAAGAACCCTTACGCGGAAAGAGAGTAAGGGGAGCGGCGAGCACGCGACGAGGAATTAGGCAGCATTGAGCCGGAGAAAGGCGTCGCGGATTTTTTGAGGTTCTTCAAGACGAACGAGACGCTGGGCTTTGGGGGCAAGTTCGTCGAGATTGGCGTAGAGGAGCCGCTCCCGCACTTCAAGAATGCGGTCGGGGTGCATCGAGAATTCGCGTAGCCCGAGTGCCGCAAGAAGCCAGGCGTAGGCAGGTTCGCCTGCAAGTTCACCGCAGAGAGAAACAGGAATCGCCGCCCGCGCGCCATAGGCGATCGTTTGGGCAATGAGTTTGAGAATGGCAGGATGAAGGGGATCGTAGAGGTCGGCGACGGCGTCGTCTTGTCGGTCGATGGCCAGAGTGTATTGAATGAGGTCGTTGGTTCCAAGGGAGAGAAAGTCGGCCCGCCGCGCAATAGCAGGAAGGGCAAGAGCCGCAGCGGGGACTTCGATCATGATCCCAAGGGGAACAGAGAGGGGAGGGGAGTGACCTTCGTCGAGGAGTTGTTGACGGGCGTAGGCAAGGAGCTTCCGGGTTTGGTCGATCTCAGCAGGGTTCATGACCATCGGGAGGAGGATTTTGAGAGGACCATAGGCCGCAGCGCGTAATAGGGCTTTGAGTTGAACGAGGAAGAAGGCTGGGTCGGCGAGACAGTAACGGATTCCCCGCAGCCCGAGCGCAGGGTTGGGAGCAAGCTGGGCAGCGTCAGGGAGGTGCGGAAGAGTGGGGTCGAAGTTTTTATCGGCACCAAGGTCGAAGGTGCGGATAGTGACAGGAAGCCCTTTCATCCCCCGTACTACTTCGCGATAGGCTTCAAATTGTTCGTCTTCATTGGGCCGCTCGGACCGACCGGTGAAGAGAAATTCAGTACGGTAGAGACCAATTCCGTCGGCGTGAACGGCCCGGACCGTAGAAAGGTCTTTAGGAGTTTCGATGTTGGCGAGAAGTTGAATAACAACGCCGTCAAGGGTGCGGGTAGCGGTTTCTTTGAGCCGAGTGAGACGGGTGCGCTGCAGTTCGAGTTCGGCTTTTTTCAGACGATACTCTTCGATGACGAAGGGAGGAGGATTGGCGATGACGATACCCCGTTGGCCGTCAATGATGATGAGGTCGTCGTCCTCGAGGAGAGTGCGCGCCCAGCGGGTGCCGACGACGGCCGGGAGTTTGAGACTACGGGCGACGATCGCTGTGTGCGAGGTGGGAGTTCCAATGTCGGTGACAAAACCACCGATCCGGAGACCACGAAAACCAATGGTGTCGGCAGGAGAGAGGTCATGGGCGACGATGATCGTGGGCCATTCGTCGTGACGGGACTTGACGGGGCGAGCCATGCCTCGGAGTTCTTTCATGAGCCGTTCGACGATCTGCACGACATCATGCCGCCGTTCGCGAAGGTAGGGGTCTTCAATGGCGTCAAAGGCGGAGAGGAGCTCTTCAAGTTGCTGAGCAAGAGCCCATTCAGCGTTGATTCCATAGCGCCGAATCCGTTCACTGGTGGCGGGAAGAAGGAGCGGGTCGGCGAGCATGAGGGTTTGAAGTTCAATGAAGGCTTCAAGTTCTTGGGCTGCCGTACTGGTGGCAGCGCTGATTTTGAGGGCGGAGAGCTCTCCTCGAACCGCTTCAGCAGCGGCTGTGAGACGCTCCGTCTCTTCTGCAATGCGCTCAGGGGCAATTTCATAGTGGGGGACTTCTAGAAGCGCGTGCGAGACGAGATGGGCACGACCGATGGCGATCCCCGCCGAGACACCGAGACCGTGAAGGGTAAAGGGGATATGCATCTACTCGGGTTCCCCAAAACGATTGGAGATGAGCTGCGTGAGGGCGGTGAGCGCTTCGTCGGCTTGTTCACCTTGCGTTTCGATGGTGACGGTGGCCCCACGGGCGGCGGCGAGCATCATAACGCCCATGATGCTTTTGGCATTTACCCGACGGCCGTTGCGTTCAAGCCAGATTTGGCAGGGAAAACGATTGGCGAGCTCGGTGAGCTTGGCGCTCGCCCGCGCGTGGAGACCGAGTTTGTTGGTGATCTCGATGTGTGCAGTGGGCATATGGTCCGTTTAACCGTTGGGCCGATCGATAGGGGTAATGATAACAGAGGGCGAGGGGGATGGGGTGAGGTGGGTTTTGAGGATGTGATAGATGTCCCGGTCGAAACGATAGGAGGCCGTTTGATAAGCGACGGTGACTTCGGCAGGGTCAGGGTAGTTGGAAAAACGAGCAAGGAGGCACCAGTGATCGACAAGAAGCCAGAAGGAGGAGCGGCGCTGGGGGGCAGTTTCACCGATGAGGATGGGTGCAGCGTAGGGCCAGGGGTGGGGAGGGAGTTGACGAAGGGCTTCTAAGAGGCGTTGGTCGTGTTCGAGAAGGGTTTCTTGACCGGCACAGACGCCCCGACAACGACCGAGTTGGTAGGCGGTGCAGCATTGCCGGTGAGAAGGTTCCCACCCAAGCCGCAGGGAGCATAAAGCGTGTTTGTGGGCGATGGTTTTGAGCGCACGTTCCGCTTTCTCCGAGTCGGGGAAGAGCCCAAAGGCGCGTCCGAGCCAGGTGCGAGGGTCGGTGTGGTGAACAGAGAGGTGCACAAGGCGCAATTGGGGAGTGCCGATCCCGGTGGGAAGCAGCGCGAGGGTGTCTTGATGGGGACGGAGTTGTTTGTTGTAGCGCGGATGGAGGGTTTTCACGAGTTCGTTTTCGAGGAGCTGAGCGTGAAGGGGCCCGGCGGTTTCAATCCAGTCGAGACGACGAATTTGTCGGGCGATTTCGTGGTCTAGAGCGCGTTGCTGAGCAGGGGAGAAGTGGGCGTGAACCCGACTGCGCAGCGTTTTGCTCGTGCCGATATAAAGGGGGAGATCGTTGTCGCCGTAGAAAAGGTATACCCCAGGGACCTCGGGAACGGCTTCGAGAGCCCCTTCCGAAAGCCCTACCGGACGAGCCGGATGCTTCATCGCGGCGCGTCGGGCCCGAAGGAGTTGTTCGGGGGGGTGATGAGAGAGCGCGAGGGCGAGGTATTGTTCGAGGACGGCGACGTCATTGACAGCACGGTGACGGGCAGGGGAGGTGAGGTGGTGACGCGCGATGAGGGCGTCGAGACCGTGTTTGTGGTGTTGGGGTTCTAGCGCTTTGGCAAATTTGACCGTGCAGAAGAGGGGAGCAGTGAACGAAATCCCACAGCGAGCAAATGAGTTTTTGAGAAAGCCGTAGTCAAAACGAACGTTGTGGGCTGCAAGGGTGGCGCCAGCTAGGTGGGTGAGGAGCTGCGGGGCTACAGTGCAGAACGAGGGAGCAGTGGCGAGGTCAGCGTCGGTGAGACCAACGATCTCCCGAATGAGAGGGGGAAGGGAGATACCCGGATTGATCAGGGTGTGCCAGCGCAGGGTGATTTGGTCGTTTTCGTAGCGAGTGAGGGCGATTTCGATGATCCGGTCGCGTTCGGGGTGGGGACCTGTGGTCTCTAGGTCGAGAAGGACAAGCGGGGAGGGTAGAAACATGAAGGTCGAGGAAGGGACACTTAGGGGAGCATAGCGTCGCTTTGGTGAGGAGAGAGAGGGGAGCGGTTGGGAACGGTTTGCGCTGCTTGGTCAAGCCGCTTGGCTTCGGCTTCGTCAATGAGTTCAAAGACGCGAACAACTCGTTTAACGCCTGCAGTGGTGCGAGCGATTTGAGTGGCGATGTCGGCTTCGCGACGTGTGACAAGTCCCATGAGGTAGACGACACCGTTTTCCGCCGTGACTTTGATGAGATGCGCAGAGAGATCGCGGCTGCCGACGAGCCGCGCTTTGACTTGGGTGGCGAGGTTTACGTCGTTGGCGCGGGCACCGAGGGTGGAGGGGGGGGCGATGATCAGTTCGTTTACCACCGCCCGAACGTTGGGGGTGGTGCGAGCGGTGACGTCGGCCCGCTCTTTGGTTGCAGCGTCTGGGACTTCACCGGTGAGAAGAACGACCCGGTTAAAAGAGGTGACGTTGATGTGGGCTTTGTCGCCAAAAGCTTTCTGAAGGTCATTGGCCAGCGCCCATTCCAGTCGCTCGTCTTCGACAATAGCACCCGAGGTGCGCCGATCGGCGGCAATCGAGGCGGTTACCGCAACGCCCGTGGCTACAGCCGGAAAACAGCCGGCAAGCGGTAGGAGCAGAGGGAAGAGAAGGAGAAGAGAGAGCCAACGATTCATGGGTGTTCTCCAAGGAGTAGATTTTCCCAGGCTTCTAGGAGCGCGTTGAGGATGAGGAGCGAAAGCTCATCACGCACCGCAACGGGGAGCTCAGGGAGCATGAGGGCGATGTCATTGCTCGTGAGCTGCGACCAGGTGTGTTCGTCCGGATCGTGACCGATGGCGATGCAGGTAATGCCGAGGTGAAGGGCTGTTTGTAGGGCTTGCTTCGGATGGGGATCGGCGGGGTCGCCGAGAAGAACAAGGAGAGCATCGCCTTCAGCGAGAAGAAGTTCAAGGGGTTGAGGTTGACCCGGACAGGGCGCGGGAAGGGTGAGGGCAGCAAAAGGGGGACGAGGACGGTCAGGGTTACGCCAGAGCCGGTCGAGGAAATGACGGGCGAGATGGCGTTGATCGCGTGCCGCAACGATCCAGCAGCGCCGCCCGTCGAGGACAGTTTGGGTAAGCCGCTCGGCGGCTGCCGCGAGGGGAGCAACGAGCCGGTCCGCGATTTCCCGGAGAAGGGTTTGAACGAGCGTGAGACGATCGGCGAGGAGGTCAGTGAGGTGCATGGTAAAAGTGTACCGCACTTTACGGCCGACGATAAGGAGAGGGGCTTCGTTGCGAAACGACCAAGAGCATAGAGAGGTAGAATGGGGCGAGGAAGAGAGGAGCCCGAGCGGGAAAGAGCACGAGAGGAGAGAGAGGATGCCAGAGTTGCCCGAGGTGGAGACAGTAGCCCGGGGGTTGCAACGGTTGGTGGGATTGCCGGTGGTAGGGGTGAGGGTCCAGCGGACCGATCTGCGCTCCCCGATAGCAGTAGCGGAGATGAAGGGATTGGTGGGACGATCGGTGGTAGAGGTGGGACGACGGGGGAAGGTGTTGTGGTGGCGTTTGCAGGGGGGAGGGGAAGAGGTTTTTTTGCGCGTCCATTTGGGGATGAGCGGCCGATTGTGGGTAGGAGGGCGGGAGATGGGATGGGAGCACCATGAGCATCTGCGTTGGGATTTTCCGGAGTTCTCGGTGAGGTTGTACGATCCCCGCCGTTTCGGATGGGTCGATGTGGTGGGAGTAGAGGAGTTCGAGGGTTGGAGGTCGCAGATGGCTCCCGAGCCGTGGGATGAGAGGGTAACGCCCCAGCAGGCGTTGACGGCAGCTCGGGGACGAAGGGGGTCGGTAAAGGGTTGGTTGTTGGCAGGGGAGTGGGTGGTAGGGATCGGAAATATCTACGCGTGCGAGATACTTTTCGCAGCCGGCGTGGCGCCAGGGCGCGCGGTGGGGTCGTTGTCGTTGGGAGAGTGGGAGCGCGTGATTACCGCGATGCGAGAGGTGTTAGAGAGAGCGATCGCCGCGGGGGGAACGACCGTGCGCGATTTTACGTCGGTTGAGGCACAAGAGGGTTGGTTCCAGGTGCAGTTGGCGGTCTACGGGCGCGCAGGCAAACCGTGTACGCGCTGCGGGGGAGAGGTGCGCCGAGTTCGCCAAGGGGGACGTACTACTTGGTGGTGCCCGGGGTGCCAGCGGTGAGAGGGAGCGAGAGGGCCGCCGCTACCGCCGGGAGAAGGCGGCGACGCATCGCGTCGAAGAGGTCGAGAAAGGCGCTGAGGGGCTGACCGTGAGGGTCGGGAAAGGGGGTATGCAGAGTGGGAACGGGACGAGGGAAGACCGGGCAGGTGTCGCGCGCGTGGTCGCAGACGGTGACGATAAGGTCATAGGAACGGTCCAGAAGGGCAGTGACTTCTTTGGGATAGAGCCGATCCGTGGAAATTCCGTGGCGACGAAGGACTTCAATGACCTGCGGCGCTACCGCCGGTTGCGGAGAGATCCCCGCCGATTCCGCGATGAGATAGCTTCCTAGCTCATGGTTGAGGAGTGCCTCCGCCATTTGCGAGCGGCAGGAGTTACCGGTGCAGAGAACAAGAACACGCTTCATGTCGTTTCGGAGAACGGCTGGTTGCGGGGGCAGGATTTGAACCTGCGACCTTCGGGTTATGAGCCCGACGAGCTACCGGACTGCTCTACCCCGCGCCAATACTATTATACCAGCTTTGGGGTGGGCTGCAAGGGGAGGGCGAGCCAATAGGTGTGAGAAGGGTTTCTTTGGAGGAGTACAGAGGGGAGGGAGGTCGGCCGAGGCGCATGGGTTATAAGGAGTTATAGAGTTCGTCGGGGGGGATAGGAGAGAGGGTGTGCCGTTGGTGAGGGTTAGGAAGAGAGGCGGAGATCCACTCCGGGTGACGGGCGAACGAAAGGGCCGCAGAGGGCGGGGGCGATGCGCCGAGTCCGACCGGTGGGGTCAAAACAGGCTGCACTTTCGGAGTGGCAGCCGTGGAGGTGACCGCGGCGAGGTTCGTGAAGAGAAGGGTTTTCAAGAGGGGCGAGGGAGGGGGAGGAGGTTCGGTAGGCGGTTTCGCAGGCGCGGGAGAGGGCCGCTGGTGGAGAGAGCGACGCGGGGAAGGACCGCAAGAGGGGAGATCTAGAGGAGGGTTTAACATAGAGCAGGAGAGGGAGAGGATGGCCAGATGAGCGCTTCGGGAATCGGGGGGTGGCTGAGAAAGCGCTGCGGGCTGGCACTGGCGCCGTAGGCGCCCGATTGGAGAATGATGAGCCAGTCGCCAATAGCGCTGCGGGGAAGAGGAAGCCGTTTTGCAAAGGTGTCCAGGGGGGTACAGAGGGGACCGACGATGGTGACTTCTTCTTCAGGAGGGGCAGTAGCGCGGTGGGCAAGGAGGATAGGATAGGGGCGTTTGAGAATTTGCCCGAGATTGCCGGTGGCGGCGAGGTGGGCATTGAGACCAGAGGCGAGGATGAGGAGGGTCTCGCCGTAGGAGGTTTTGCGGTCGATGATCTGCGCAGCAAAGAGACCGGCTTCCCCTACAAGGTAGCGACCGAGTTCAAGAATGAGGTGGGTATCGGGGTAGCGTTGGTGGTGTTGGTCGGCGAGAGAGAGGAGGGATTCGACCAGTGGCGGGAGGGAGAGGGGAGAGTCTCCGCTGTGGTAAGGGATCCCCCAGCCACCGCCGAGATTGAGCCAGCGAGGTACAGCACCGAGATGGTCGATGAGGCGGCTGAGGGCAGCGTGGGCAGCAGTGTGCTGGGCAATGATGAGGTTAGGGTCGAGGAGTTGAGAAGCAGCATAGCAGTGTAGACCTACCCAGACGGCGCCACTGGCGATGATTTGCTGAAGGAGAGGAATCGCTTGGTCAGGGTCAATTCCAAACGGTTGAGGACCCCCGGCCATCTTCATGCCGGCCCGCTGGGGCGTGAAGGGAGGGTTGAGACGCAACGCGAGGTGGGGGACAATGCCAAGCCGTTCGCCAGCACAGAGCGCAGCGGCAAGTTGCGTGGGGGATTCGATGGTGATGGTGACGCCTGCGGCGACGGCTTGGGCGATCGCTGCAGGGGTTTTTCCGGGGGCAGTCCAGGTGATGGCAGGAGGAGATACGCCGAGGTCAAGGGCGAGGGTGAGTTCTCCGATGCTGGCGACGTCAAAGCCATCTACCCAGCGAGTGAGCGCAGCAACGAGAGGAGGATAGGGGTTGGCTTTCACAGCATAGAAGATCCGATAGCGCCCGGCAAAGAGTTGCCGTAGGGTGGTGAGGCGTTCAGCAACGCGACTGGCGTCATAGGCGTAAAAGGCGGGGGCAGCAATCCGCTCGACAACCCGGTGAAAAGGGTGACCGGCGATGAGAAGTTCGCCAGAGGAGGTGGTGGGCCAGGGGGGATTAGAGAGAAGAGGGCGAGATGTCATGAGGTGGGAGCGGAGGAGAGGGCGCGGAGGTGAGCGCGAACTGCGGCGCGGTCGATTTTGCCGTTGAGAGTGCGCGGAAGGAGTTGAGTGGTGCAGTGAATGGTGCGGGGGATTTGATAGGTAGCCAGCTGGGCACGACAGTGGGCGAGAAGCTCTTCAGGAGTAGTTTCATGGGTGATGACGGCCCAGACGGCGATGATTTCCCCCCGTTCTTCGTCGGGAAGCCCGCAGACACAGCATTCGAGGATAGCGGGGTGCGTTTGCAGAACGGTTTCAATCTCCTCAGGGCTGACGCGGTAGCCGCTGGTTTTGATCTGTTCGTCACGACGGCCGAGGTAGTAGTAGTAACCGGCTTCGTCGCGATAGCCATAGTCGCCCGTAAAAAGGACCGTTTCGGGGGGGAGAGCTGCACCCGTAGAGCTGGCCAAGGAAGGAAGAGGACGAAAGCGTTGTTGGGTCCGCTCTGGGTCATTCCAGTAACCAAGGGCGAGGAGTGGGCCTCGTTGAACGATTTCGCCGGGTTGGTAGGGGGGAAGGGGAGTGCCTCGCTCGTCGAGGATGAGAAGTTCGGCGTGCGGGATGGGAATGCCGATCGAGGTGGGGCGTTGAGGCCAGTCGTCTGGGGGAAGGTAGGTGGCGCGAAAGGCTTCGGTGAGTCCGTACATGATGGTGAAACGCACGCGTGGGGCGCGTTGGAGGATGGCCCTTACCCACGCCGGAGGCATTACCCCGCCCGTGCTGGCAGCAATGGTGAGGGAGGCGGCAAAAGAGGCAGGCCAGGGGTCGTTGTTGAGGAGTTGCCGCCAAAGGGGAGGAACAGCGACGAGAACAGTGACGCCTCCTTCCGCCATCGCCGCAAGGGCCGATCGCGGAGTGAGATAGTCGTGAAGGAGGAGCGAAGCGCCCGCCGCCATCGCGCTGGTGAGTTGCGAGAAGCCGGCGTCAAAAGCAAAAGGGAGAAGCGCCGCAATCCGGTCCTGCGGGGTGAGGCCGAGATAGGAGACGACACTTTCCGCGCCGGCTACGAGGGCGCGATGCGGGACGACGACGCCTTTGGGAGGCCCCGTGCTGCCAGAGGTGTAGAAGAGGGCAGCGGGATCGCGGTCGGTAGGGTAAAGCCGCGGGGGGGAGGATAGACCGCCGGTGAGAAGGGGGTCGGAGGAGGAAGAGGTGTAGTGAAGAAGCAAGAGGGGATCGGGGTCGTCGGGCGGGGATAGGAAGGGGGCAAGCAGAGGGTGAGTAAAGTCCGCAATGGGAATGGGAGAGGCAGAGGAAGAGGTGAGGGATAGGGCGGGGAGCAGGGTTGCGCGAGCCCGACTGGTGAGGAGCAGGGTAGGGGCGGCGTCGCGGACGAGGTGGTTGACTTGCTGGGGTTTAAGGGCAGGGTTGACGATGGTGAAGAGAGCACCGAGCGCGTTGGCCGCCAGAGAGGCAAGGGCGACTTCGATCCGCTTGTCGAGCCAGATGAGGAGACGAGCACCAGGGGGAAGGTAGGGTCGCCAGGCGTGCGCGATGGCCCAGACGCGCTCCGCATAGGCGCGATAGGTGAGTTGCCGAGCAGTGGGCCGCGTTTCGAGGAGTGCAAGGGCCGATGGGGTGTCGTGGGCGCGGAACGCAAGGAGGTCAGCGAGGGTGATGAGCGGGGAGAGCGACCTCATTCGTATAATCGATCCTTCCTGGAGAGGGAGAACAATATGAATGATATAAATACCGAGATGTTGTGTTCCGAGGTAATCGCCGTGTTGACAGAGGTTTTGGCATTACCATCGGAGCGGGCAAGCGCGTTGCAGGCCGATAGCCCTTTGCTGGGGGCTGTGCCCGAGCTCGATTCGATGACGGCCCTCGCTTTGCTCGAGGGATTGGAGAGACGTTTCTCCATTTCGATCGCCGACGAAGAGTTCAATTCCGCCATCTTTACAACAGTAGCCTCTTTGACAGCCTTCGTGGCTGACCATCTCCGGCGCTAGCCTATTCGGCGTGGATCATGGTACCGACTCCGTGGTCGGTGAGAATTTCGAGGAGAAGGGCGTGAGGGACACGGCCGTCGATAATATGCACCGAGCGGACACCGCGACGCGCCGCTTCGAGCGCCGAGGCGATCTTGGGAATCATCCCACCGGAGAGCGTGCCGTCGGCTACTAGGGCATCGATTTCAGAGGGAGTAAGCCCGGTGAGAAGATTCCCCGCTTTGTCCAACACGCCGGGGGTGTTGGTGAGCAGAATCAGCTTCTCGGCGCGGAGGACTTCGGCAAGCTTACCAGCGACAATGTCAGCGTTGATGTTGTAGGTTTGCCCGTCGTCGCCGATGCCGATAGGGGCAATGACGGGGATAAAATCGCCGGAGTCGAGAAAGTTGATGATCGCAGGGTCGATGGCGGTGACTTCGCCTACTTGACCGATGTCGAGAAGGTCCCCTTCTTCACCGCCCGGAAGACGCATGTAGAGCTTGCGCGCTCGAATGAACCCACCAGCGTCCTTACCGGTGAGACCTACCGCTTTGCCGCCATGTCGGTTGATGAGATTGACGATCTCTTTGTTCACTTGCCCCCCAAGGACCATTTCGACGACTTCCATGGTTTCGGGGTCGGTGACCCGCATCCCTTGGATAAATTCCCCTTTTTTCCCGACGCGTTGCAGGAGCTGCTCGATCTGCGGCCCACCGCCGTGAACGACGACGGGGTTCATGCCGACCAGTTTGAGGAGCACAACGTCGCGGGCAAAGGAGTCTTTGAGAAGAGGGTCGGTCATGGCGTTGCCGCCATATTTGACGACGATCGTTTTGTCAAAAAAGCGCCGAATGTAAGGAAGGGCTTCGGCGAGAATCTGCGCTTTGACGTGGGGGTCAATGGTGGGGGTTTCGGCGATGGGCATAGAGCGACCCTTCGTTTAGAGGGTAGGAGTACGAACGCGTAGGTGTAGTTCTTTGAGTTGCTGCTCGCTGACTTCGGTAGGGGCATGGGTGAGGAGACATTGCGCTCGCTGAGTTTTGGGAAAGGCAATGACGTCGCGAATCGAGTCGGCTTTGGCTAGAAGGGCGACAATACGGTCGAGACCAAAGGCGATCCCGCCGTGCGGGGGGGCACCATAACGAAGGGCATCGAGAAGGAAGCCAAATTTTTCACGTGCTTCTGCTTCAGAGATGCCCAACGCGGAAAATACGGTTTGCTGAATCTCGGGCTGGTGAATACGAATCGAACCGCCGCCAATTTCCCAACCGTTGAGGGCAAGGTCGTAGGCGAGGGCGCGAACGCTCCCCGGGTCGGTAGTAAGGCGGTCGAGGTCTTCCGGACATGGGCTGGTGAAGGGATGGTGACAGGCAACCCATCGTTTTTCGTCAGGGTCATATTCAAACATGGGAAAGTCAACGATCCAGACCGGTGCCCATTCGAGATCGCGAAGGTGGCCCTTTTCGTGGCCGAGTTTAACGCGCAGCGCCCCAAGACTGTCGTACACGATCTTCGGGACACCAGCGCCGAAGAAGATGAGATCGCCCTTCTGCGCTCCCGTGCGCGTAAGGATGGCGTGAAGTGCCTGGGAGTGTAGGTTCTTGACAATCGGCGATTGTAGTCCTTGCTCGTTGAGTTGCGTGGGGTCATTGACTTTAAGATAAGCAAGACCTTTCGCACCATAGGTGGCGACGAATTGGGTGTAGGCGTCGATTTCGCTGCGGGTGAGGGCACTGCCACCGGGGAGACGAAGGGCTACGACGATGCCGCCGCTGTTGGCTGGATCCGAGAAGACTTTGAAGGCGACGTCGCGCACAGCGTCGGTGATGTCGGTAAGCTCCAACGAGACGCGTAGGTCAGGTTTGTCCGAGCCAAAACGCCGCATCGCTTCGTGGTAGGTGAGACGGGGGAAGGGGTCGGGAAGGGTAACCCCCGCTGCTTCAGCAAAGACAGCGCGAATCAGCGCTTCCATAAGGGCGATGATCTCGTCACGGGTGAGGAACGAGGTTTCGATGTCAACTTGGGTAAATTCGGGTTGCCGGTCGGCCCGCAGGTCTTCGTCGCGAAAACAGCGAACAATCTGGTAGTAGCGGTCGTAGCCGGCGATCATAAGAAGCTGTTTGAAGAGCTGAGGCGATTGGGGAAGAGCATAGAAGTGCCCCGGGTAAAGACGCGAGGGAACAAGGTAGTCGCGCGCCCCTTCCGGGGTACTTTTGGTGAGCATCGGGGTTTCAAGGTCAAGAAAGCCGTGGGCGTCGAGAAAACGGCGAAAGGCGCGCGTGATCTGCGTGCGCAGGAGAAGGTTGCGCTGCATCGCCGGGCGACGAAGGTCGAGGACCCGGTGGGTTAAACGAACGGATTCGGTGAGATGTTCCTCTTCGATGGAGAAGGGAAGAGGGGCCGCCGTGTTGAGAATCTCTAGCGTGTCGACCGAGAGTTCGATATCGCCGGTGGAGAGGTTGGGATTTTCGCTGCCGGGGGGACGCCGACGCACACGACCAGTGGCGCGGAGTACATATTCATTGCGAACGGTTTCAGCAGTGCGAAAAGCGTCTGGAGTGGCAGGGTCTATCACGATTTGGGTGATGCCTGTGCGGTCAGCAAGGTCGATAAAGATGACACCACCATGGTCGCGCCGCCGCCGCGCCCAGCCGCATAGGGTAGCCGTGGTATTTTCGTGTTGAAGGGTGAGTTCGCCACAGGTATGAGTACGCATCGTGCTTTTCTGCCTGAGTACGGAGCAGTTCCGAGATTAAACGCTGGAATGGACTGCGGGACAGGTGGGACAACTCCCTTCACTACAGGAGGGGGAAAGGTCGGTGGAAGCGGACGCATGGCGACCCGAGGTGCCCCCGGTGTTTTTGAGAGAGATTACCCCTAGCCGCGAGAGTTGCTTGATATAGCGATCGCTGCCGCAGGCGGGACAGCGCTCGATGGTTTGGTGGTGCTTGAGTAGGTGCTCTTGCTGGTAACCGCAGACTTGACAGCGGTATTCGTAGATGGGCATGAGCGGTCCTCCTTCGATTCGCGCAAGGGAGAAATTATAGCCCGAGGAGACAGGGTTTAGGATAGTTAGGGGAAAAGGGCAAAAGCCGCGGTGGGGGAGAAGAGGGCGACGCTGCCGCCTAAGGCCAGAAAGGGACCAAAGGGAAAGGGTTGCCCGGAGGCGAGCCGGCCAGTGAGCCGAAGGAGAAGACCGAAAGCAGCGCCAGCGCCTGCGCCGATGAGGAGGATGGTGGGGAGCGCACTCCAGCCGAGCCAGGCACCGAGGGCGGCGAGGAGTTTAAAGTCGCCGTAGCCCATTCCCTCTTTGCCAGTGAGAAGCTTAAAAAGCCAATAGAGACTCCAGAGGAGGAGGTAGCCGATCGCTGCTCCGAGTACGGCATCCGCAAGAGGAGCAAAGAGGTTGGAGTGGTTGAGGAGGAGGCCGAGCCAGAGAAGGGGTTGAGTGAGTTGGTCGGGGAGGAGTTGGGTTTCCCAGTCGATCGCGGCGAGGGTGAGAAGCGTGCAGAGAAAAAGGGCCGCAAAGAGAGCTTGAGGGGTTAGGGAGAAGCGGACGAGGGAGATAAAAAGGGCTACCGCAGCAAGGAGTTCGACGAGAGGATAACGAAGGGAGATGGCGTGATGACAGCTGCGACAGCGGCCGCGCAGCAATAGCCAAGAGAGGAGGGGAATATTGTCATACCAGCGAAGAGGGGTACGGCAGTGAGGGCAGTGCGAGGAGGGATAGGCAAGCGCAAGAAGGGAGGAGCCGTAGGGGAAGGGGGATGAGGAGGAGTCTGGGGAAGGGGAGGAGGGGGAGTCCGTTTCGGCGAGTAGGGCGACCGCTTCACGGCGCCAGCGGGCGTAAAGGATGCGCGGAAGGCGGTGAATGACGACGTTCAGAAAACTGCCGATGGCTAAACCGATGGGCAGAAGGAGGAGAAGGAGTGAGAGGGAAAGGTCGGGGAGAGGTTGCATCATCGTTCCAGAGAAGGGTTATCCGACGGCTTCCCCCATTTTGAAGATGGGGAGGTACATGGCGACGACAATTCCACCGATGACTACACCGAGAAAGACAAGGATGACGGGCTCCAGCAGCTGCGAGAGGGAGGCAACCGCTTCGTCGACTTCTCGTTCGTAGTATTCGGCAACTTTGGTGAGCATGGTGTCGAGTTGCCCCGATTCTTCGCCAATCGAGACCATCTGCGCAGCCATCGGGGGGAAAACACCGGTTTCGGTCATCGCAACGGCGAGAGAAACCCCTTGAACGATCTGTTGCTCGACCGTACGGGTGGCGTCGCGGTAACGGGCGTTACCCGCGGCCGCTGCGACCGAGACGAGGGCTTCGTTGAGGGGAACCCCCGCTGCAAACATGGTGGCCAGCGTCCGCGCCCAGCGGGCGATGGCCGCTTTGGTGAGGATGAGACCTACTACAGGAAGGCGAAGGAGGAGGTGGTCGACGCGGTCGCGCAGCGCGGGCGAGCGCCGATAGAGGGAGAGAAAAAGGATAACGGCAGCAGTAACGGCGAGTAAAATCGCCCACCACCAGGCGACGAAGAATTCAGAGAGGGCGATGACCACAAGGGTGGGTAACGGGAGATCGGCACCAAAGCTGGCAAAGATCTCTTTGAATTGGGGAATGACAAAGATCATCATCAGGGCGACGACGAGAATAGCGACGACGATGACCGCAGTGGGATAAAAGAGCGCCGAGCGGATTTTGCCTTGAATTGCGAGAATCTTCTCTTGGTGGGTGGCGAGGCGTTCGAGGAGTCGATCGAGAATGCCGGCGTGCTCACCCGCCGCAACGAGCGCGACATAGAGACGGTCGAAGTGTTCGGGAAAACGGGAAAAAGCAGAGGAGAGCGGGTTCCCTTGCGCGACGTGCGTACGGACTTCGTTGAGAAGACGCGCCAGCGCGGGGTTGGCGCTGCTGCGGATGGCGATGTCAAAGGCTTGAAGGAGCGGAACACCCGCTTGCAGCATGGTGGCGAGTTGCCGCGTAAAGAGCGCAATCTCTTTGCGGACGATCCGTCCGCGCCCCATTTTGACATTTTTGAGACGGTCTACTTGAATGCCTTGCCGCCGGAGTTGAAGTCTGGCAGCGGCTTCATTGGCAGCTCGAATTTCACCACGGCTCTTTTTGCCCGTGGCGTCTCGGCCTTCCCAGACGAAGAGCGTCTCAGCAGGGGGACGGGGGGGGGTAGGGGCCATCGTTCGACTCCTTAGTCGTTGGTGGCAGCAATGACTTCGGCAAGAGAGGTGATCCCGGCTTTGACTTTGAGAAGGCCGGCACGCCGTAAGTTGATGACGCCGTCACGCCGGGCTTGCGCTTCGAGTTCAAGCGCATTGGCGTTGGCGACGATAAGGGCGCGAAGGGCATCGGTGATGGGGAGGACTTCGTGGAGAGCAACCCGACCTTTGTAGCCGCTGCCGTGACACCGCGAACATCCTCCCGGCCGCGGGAGATAGGCCACCCACTTTTCGTCGAGGTCGCTTTCGGTAAACCCGGCAGCGAGGAGTTCAGCGGGAGTGTGTTCGGCTGGAATTTTACATGTGCAGAGGCGACGAACAAGCCGCTGGGCGGTGATCAAAATGACCGAGGAGGCAATGTTGAAGGGGGCAACCCCCATGAGCCGCAGCCGGTCAAGGGTAGAGGGGGCATTGTTGGTGTGCAGGGTCGAGAGGACAAGATGACCGGTTTGCGCCGCTTTGACCGCAATTTCCGCAGTTTCCAGGTCGCGAATCTCCCCGACCATGATGATGTCCGGGTCTTGCCGAAGAAAGGCGCGAAGAGCAGCCGCAAAGGTGAGCCCCGTCTTTTCGTTAATTTGAACTTGATTGATCCCCGGCAGGTTGATTTCGACAGGGTCTTCGGCAGTGCTGATGTTAACGTTGGGTTGATTGAGCAGCCCTAGACAGGTATAAAGGGTGACGGTCTTGCCAGAGCCTGTGGGGCCAGTGACGAGGATCATACCATAGGGGCGGTGAATGGCAGCAAGAAGCGCTTCTTTTTGCTCCGGCTCATAGCCGAGGGCGTCGATTCCAAGCATCGCAGCCGCAGGGTCAAGGAGCCGCATGACGATCTTCTCACCCCATAGGGTAGGAAGGGTGGAGACCCGAAAGTCAATCGCTTTTTGTTGATTGAGGACAAGTTTGATCCGCCCATCTTGCGGCAGCCGCCGTTCGGAGATGTCGAGACGAGCCATGATCTTGATGCGGGCGGCGATTTTGTCTTTGATCGCGACAGGGGGACGAGAGACTTCGCGCAGCTCTCCGTCGGTGCGGTAGCGGATCCGGTAGTGTTTTTCAAAGGGTTCAAAGTGAATGTCCGATGCGCCTTCGTTGATGGCGTCAAAGAGGATTTTGTGGATGAATTTGACTACCGGGGCATCTTCAACCTCGGTTACTACGGGGGGAGGAGTTTCGGCTTCGGCGACGATCTCAGCGGAGAAGTCGAAGAGGTCGTCCGGCGTTAGGGCGGCGAGCGATTCGTTGACAGAGCGGTTGAGCGTAGAGAGGGTTTGCCAGAGGGTTTCAGCGGGAACAGCAATCGCTTCAACCGGACGCCCCCCTTGAAAGCGAACGGCATCGAGGAGTTCGACTTGCGAGGGGTCAGCTACCGCGACTTCGACTTTGCCTTTGCGTTGGGCAAGCGGAAGGACGCCATGGCGATAGGCGAGATCGGCGTCGATCAGCCCCTTCGGCAGGACATTGAGGTCGACGGCGGCGAGGTCGAGAACAGGAACCCCAAAGCGTTCCCCTGCGAGTTGGGCGACAGCTCGCTCGGCAAGATTGGCACGCCGAATAAGCGCTAGGAGAGCTCCAAAGGGCCCCTCTTCAGGATGAGCGAGCGCTTCTTGGATTTGCGCGTCGGTGACCCATTGCAGCTCCCCAAGCGCGCGCATCAAACCGGTGGGTTGAGCAAGGGGAGTCATTGAAGCTTCCGCAGACGAATAACCCGAATGGTGCGCGCGTCGCTCTGAATGGCTTCGGCGACGATGTTACCGAAACGGACCGCGACTTCACCATCGGGAAGGGTTTGAAGGTGCGCCAACAGAAGTCCGTTGAGGGTGCGGGCCGGTTCTTCAGGAAGGTCAAGCGCGAGTACACGGTTGACTTCCCGAATAAGGGCGCTGCCCTCTACCGTAACCGTGCCGTCGGGACCCCAGCGCCAGCGCCCGCTGCCGGAGAGAATGGGGTTAAAGTGCCCCATGACTTCGGCGAGAATGTCGTCGACGGTGATGAGCCCTTGGAGTTCGCCATATTCGTCGATGACCAGAGCAAGCCGCTCGCGCTGCGCCCGAAAGGCATCGAGCTGCTGGAGTACAGGGGTGTCGGCAGGAACATAGTAGGGAGGGGTGACGGCCGTCGTGAGGAGGGCTTTGTCAAACGGCTCGCCGGCGAGGAGCGGGGCAAGGAGCCGCTTGAGGTGAACAACCCCGACGATCTCTTCGCTGCGCCTGTCGATGAGCGGTAGTCGCGAGTGATAGGCGGTGGCGATTTGCTCGGCGAGTTGAGGAGTGGGAGCAGAGAGATCGATGGCTTCAATTTCAGCCCGCGGGCGCATGAGGTCGGCAACGGTGAGACTCTCTAGGTCGAGAAGGTTGAGCAGAAGGTTGCGGTGATGTTGGTGGTGGCCAAAAGAGACTTGCTGAACAATGGCGCGGAGTTCGTCGGGACTGGTAGCGTGCCGATCGGGACGAGGGGGTTGATCAAGGCGGAGAATTTTGAGGAGAGCGCGGACGAAGAGATGGGTGAAGGTGACGAGAGGGGCGGTGAACCGTACCGCGGCAGCGAGGGGAAATGCAAACCAGACCGCAAGACGGGTGGCGTGGCGGGCGCCGATGATCTTGGGAGTGATTTCAGAGAAGATGAGGATGAGAAAGGTAAGGAGAAGACTGCCCAAGGCAAGGGCGCTTTCGTGTTCGCCGAAGAGCGCTAAGGTGATGAGGGAGGCGAGAGTGGCTGCACCGATGTTGACGATGTTATTGATGAGCAAAATGGTGCTGAGAAGCCGATCGGTGTCGGCAAGAAGTTGAAGGGCGAGCTTGGCGCCGCGGTGCCCAGCGTCGGCTTCAGCTTTAAGCCGGTAGCGGTTGGCGGCCATCATGACCGTTTCGCTCATCGAGGCGAGCGCTGAGAGGAGAAGAAGAAGAGCGAGGGCAAGGATGTGCCAAAGGGAGATGGTAAGGGCAGGGTTTGAGCTGGCAGCGGTCATCGCGAGGGGGGAAGGGTAAGGATGAGATCGCGTACGAGGTGAAAACCCAGGTAGGCGAGCGCAAGGAGGAGAAGGCCGCTCCAGAGCCATTGCAGCGCGACAGTGCCCCGCCATCCATAGCGCCACCGGCCGATGAGAAGGATGGCGAAAATCACCCAGGCAGTGAGAGAGAAAAGGGTTTTGTGGTCAAAACGCCACGGAATCCCAAAGAGGGGGTCGGAGAGAAGACCGGTGAGGTTGGTAAGGGTGAGGGCGAGAAAGGCGATTAGGATGAGCCGAAAAAGATGACGCTCCATGACGATGAGAGGAGGAAGCGCTTCGAGCCAGGATAGGGCGCGGTGACGGTGAAGGGCACGCTCCGCAAAGGCCATGAGCAGCGCTTCCAGCGCGACGACCGAAAAGAGCGCATAGCTGATCAACGCGGCGATGAGGTGAAGGGCAAAGAGGGGAGCGGGAATGGCAACAGTGATTGCCCGCTCTAGAGGGATGAGTGCGACGATGAACGCCGCTCCAGCCGCAAGAGGAGCGTGCAGGAGAAGAGCAACAGCGCTACCGGTGGCGCGATCGATCGCGAGGAGCAGCCCCGCCAGCCAAAGGGTGAGGGAGAGGACAGGGGCAACCCCCAGCCGCAGACCTGTTGGCGTAAAGGTGAGGGTGACCAGCGCAATGGCGTGAAGGAAAAGAAGGAGGCGATAGAGGGCGATGAGCAGCGGGGGAGCTTGTCCGACCGCACTTTGCCGACGCACCACCCGCCAACCAGCCGCTGCAATCGCCCCGTAGGCGAGGGCGACGGCAAGATGGAGTAGAATCGGGTCCATGGTTCGGGAGTTTACCCGATTTTAATGGGGTGTGGCGCGATGTTGGAACATTTGACCGCACGGTTGAGCGGGGTGATAAAACGAATCCGCGGCGAGGCGCGTTTGACCGAGGCCAATGTCCAGGAGGCGTTGCGGGAGGTGCGTTTGGCACTTTTGGAGGCCGACGTGGCGTTGCCGGTGGTCAAAGCGTTCCTCGAGCGAGTCAAAGAGAAGGCGTTGGGACAGGAGGTGATCGGCTCGTTGACGCCCGGCCAGGCATTTGTGGGGGTGGTGCATGAGGAGTTGCGGGCATTGATGGGGGGAGAGGCAGGAGAGTTAAGGGTGGAGGTGCGGCCCCCTGCGGTGGTGCTTTTGGCCGGTTTGCAGGGAGCAGGAAAAACGACGACCGCGGGGAAGTTGGCAAAATGGTTGCGCGAGCAAAAACGCCGCCGGGTGCTGACGGTGTCGACCGATGTGTACCGCCCAGCAGCGATCGAGCAGTTGGCCCAAGTGACCGCAGCAGCAGAGGCCGATTGGTTCCCTTCGCGCGCCGATGAGACGCCGCTGACAATCGCCGAGAAGGCATTGGCAGAGGCAAAACGGCGGTTGTACGACGTGCTGATCGTGGATACCGCAGGGCGATTGGCAGTGGACGAGGAGATGATGGCGGAAATCCAGGCTCTGCACACGGTGCTGCAACCGCACGAGACGCTTTTCGTCTTAGATGCGATGTTGGGACAGGATGCCGTCCAGAGCGCCCGCGCCTTCGCCGAGGCGTTGCCGCTGACGGGAGTGATCCTGACCAAATTGGATGGGGATGCCCGAGGGGGGGCAGCGCTGTCGGTGCGGTTCGTGACCGGCGCTCCCATTAAGTTCGTCGGTGTGGGGGAGAAGTTGGGTGGATTGGAACCCTTCTCGCCCGAGCGAATGGCGGGCCGAATCTTGGGGATGGGGGATATCGTGGGATTGGTGGAGGCCGCTCGGCGCGAGGTGGACGCCGAAAAGGCAAAGGCATTGGCCCGAAAGATCGAGGCAGGTAAGGGGTTTGATCTGAACGATTTTCGCGATCAGATCGTCCAGCTGCGCAAGATGGGGGGAATGAACGCTTTGCTCGATAAGCTGCCGGCGTCGATGGCTCAGTGGGTCGGCCAGATTCCAGCAGGGGCCGATGATCGAATGATCCGCCGGTTGCAGGGGATTATCGATAGCATGACCCCCGAGGAGCGGGCTCATCCCGAGATCATTAAGGCGCGCCGCAAACAGCGAATTGCTGCAGGGGCAGGGGTAACCGTGCAGGAGGTAAACCGCTTGTTGCGTCAGTTCGATGAGACGCAGCGGTTGATGCGCCAGTTAGGGAAAGGGGGATTGAACAGATTGCTGCGCGGGATGGGCGGGCGATGGGGCCGCTTCCCCGGGAGAGGATAGGTGGGCGGGCGAGAGGGGAGAAGATGAAGGAGCGCATAGAGAAGAGAGCGATTGCCGAACGGCCAGTGCCAGAGGTGGCTCTTCTGCCTTTTTTAGCGAGAGTGTTTGTCCGTTCCCTGCGGACAGTGGCGCGCGGGGGAGTGGTAGGGGCACTTTTTTGGCCGACCGTGGCAGCAGCAGTGATATGGCTGACAGTGGCTTTGGTGGGGTGGGGACCATTGAGCGAGGCGCTTTTGGCGTGGGTGGAGACATACCGCAGCGGGAGCGAAGGGAGTGCCGCGGGCAGCGATGGCTTGCCATGGTGGGCGGTGGCCGTGGTAATCGGCGTGAAAATGGCATTGTGGTTGGGATTAATCCCTTTGGTTTATGTGACCGCAATGGTGATCATCGGGGTATGGGTTTTGCCGCGGTTGGTGCGCGAGATCGCGGCGCGCGATTACCCTAACTTGGGCGTGCAGCCCGAGGGGACGGTGTGGCAGAGCTTAGGAAATACGCTGCGCGCCGCGGGCCTCTATTTCGTCGGGTTGCTGGGGGCATTGCTGTTGTGGTGGTTGCCGGGAGCATTGGTGGCCCTTCCCTTTTTGCTAACCGGTTGGTTCAATATGAAAACGACCGCTTACGATTGTTTGTGCGAAGTGGCTTCGCCGCGCGAGTGCGAGGGAGTGATCGGTTCTTATCGCGGGCCGTTGTTCGTGGTGGGGTTGGCAGGGGCAGCATTGGTGTGGGTGCCGGTAGTCAATTTGTTCGCACCGGTGTTGGTGGGGATCTTCTTTACCCATGCGTCGTTGTCACTGTTGGATCTTTACCGGTCCGCTCATGGCGAGTGGGAGTTGATCGATACATGAGGGTGGGGGCACTGATCATCGGCGATGAGATCCTGTTGGGACGACGCGAGGATCTCCATTTGCGTTGGTTGATCGGGGCGCTTCGGGTCCGCGGGTTGCGTTTGAGGTGGGCGAGCTATGTGGGGGATGACCGCGCGGCGTTGACGGCGATATTGCGCCGCACCTTTGCAGAGGAGGCCGTGGTGTTTGCTTTCGGGGGGATCGGGGCAACTCCCGATGATCATACGCGCGCCGCTGCGGCGGCGGCATTGGAACGACCGCTGGTGCTTCATCCCGAGGCAGAGCGATTGATCCGCGCCCGCTTCGGGGCGGAGACAACTCCCGAGCGGTTGGAGATGGGGAGGTTCCCGGAGGGGGCAGAGATTATTCCCAACCCTTATAACCAGATCCCCGGCTTTAGCATTGAGCGTCACCATTTTGTTCCCGGTTTTCCTCGTATGGCGTGGCCAATGGTGGAGTGGGTTTTGGATCGCTACTATCGGGAGGAGTTTGGAGAGGATTGGACGGAGGGACATGTGGTGGCATGGGATGTGCGAGAGGGAGAACTGTTGCCGTTGATGGCGTCGCTGACGGCGCAGTTTCCCGCCGCAACGCTTTTTTCGTTGCCAACATTGAAAGAGGATGCAGGGGGAAGGTGGCGTTTGGAGTTGGGATTCCGTGGTCCGCGGGAGGTGGTGGCTGAGGCATTGGCCGCGTTGCGCGTCGAGCTGCGGGCGCGGGGTGTGGTGTTTGAGGAGGGGAGCGAGCGAGTGGAGGAAGAGGGACCAAATCCCTCTCCTTAGGAAACGAGCCCTTCAGCCCATGCGATTTGCCGCGGTAGCGAGACGGTGGTGAGGTCATAGTGGGTTTGAACATGATGTCTGGCTTGTTGACCAAGCCGGTGTCGCTCGGCAGGAGCGTCGAGGAGCTTGCAGATCGCATCGACAAGAGCGGCGGAGTCGAAGAAGGGGACTAACCAGCCCGTTTCGGCGTGGGTGATGACTTCGCGGACGGGGGTGGTATCGCTGGCTACAATCGCACAGCCCAGGCTCATCGCTTCGAGAAGGCTCCAGGAGAGGACGAAAGGGTAGGTGAGATAGACGTGTACGGTAGCGGTTTGAAGGAGGGAGACGAGCGCAGAGTAGGGGAGATACCCGAGGAAATGGACGCGCTCCCAGTCGCTGTCTGAGATCTGTGGGCGAATTTCTGCGGTGAGGATGTCCCGCCAGCTGGTGTGCCCCCCATACCGCTGCGGGTCTGGGGGGGCGCCGTAGGAGACGCTATTTCCACCGACGATAAGGACGCGAGCGGTGGGCCGACGACGAAGAAGCTCGGGAAGGGCGCGCGCGAAGATGTGCCAGCCGCGATAGGGTTCGAGGTTGCGGTTGACAAAGGTGATGAGTTCGTCGCGGCGGGTGAGAAGGTGACGCGTCCCGGCGTGCGTGGTCAGAGTGATCGTGGCGTTGGGGTTGGGGGTAAGAGAAACGGTGTCGATCCCGTCGTGGATCACGGTGATTTTGGAGCGAAAGCGGTTGGGAAAAGTGCTCGCTTGCCAGTGGGTGGGGCTGATCCCAGCGTCGGCGATTTCAAAGTGATGGAGGTTGTTGCTGTTTTTGAGACGCAGCCGACAGGCTTCCGCCGGATCGGCGCGGTCAAATTCGGGGTCAAAGCCGACGTCGGCACCCGTGGGGTGATAGTAGAACTCACAGTAGATGGCAAGCTTGGCGGTAGGCCAAACCTCCTTGACGAAAAGGCTTTCGCCCCACCCGGGGTGGGCGATGATGAGGTCAGGGGTAAAGCCGTCGGCGGCGATTTGCCGAGCATGGCGGTAAAAGGCTTCGGCGCGAATGACCTTCGCTTCGAAGTCAGAAACCCAAGGATGCACGTTGGGGGTGGTGCCGCGGGCGACGGTGTAGGGGAGGATACGAACCCCTTTCCAAGTGGAGGGGGGAACTTTTTGAAGAGTGGTGGCCACCACGGTGTGGCCGCGGGCCGCAAGCGCCGGAGCGAGGTGCCTGAATTGGCCGGGGAAGTTTTGGTGGATAAAGAGAATGTTCATCGAGGAGATGGGGTGAGAGAGAGCGCATTGTAACGTAGGAGGGGGAAGTTTCAGAGGGTTGGCGGGAAAGGGCGATTGAGAAGAAGGGTTCGAGAAGGAGCTAGAATCGTCGCTTTTTGTTTCAGGAGGGTTTCCAGTGACCGAGTTGCCTGAAAAACAGCCTGCGTTGCGGGTGGTGCCGATGCCGGCTGATCTCAATCCGGCAGGGTGTGTGTTCGGGGGATGGGTGATGGCGATGGTGGATGTGGCAGGTTCCTTGCCAGCACGCCGCCGCGCCCGCGGCCGCGTAGCAACAGTGGCAGTCGATCGCTTTGTGTTTAAGGGGCCGATCTTGGTAGGGGATGTGGTGAGCTTTTACGCCGAGGTGGTGGCCGTCGGACGAACTTCGGTGACCGTAGAGGTGGAGGTCTACGCCGAACGCCATCCCGCGTTGGCTGTGGTGGTAAAGGTGGCTGAGGCGCGATTGACCTATGTAGCGGTCGATGAGAGAGGCTATAAGCGGTTGCTGCCGCCGGAGAAGGAGCTGTCGGGGATGCCGGCAGCAGGTGGGAAGAGGCAAGAGCATCACTCAGGGTAGAGCTGATGAACGATCCAAACCGAGGCACCGATGCCAGCAAGGTCGGCGAGGAGGGCAGCAGCGAGGGTGTGGCGAACGCGGGTAATGCCCACCGCACCGAAGTAAACGGCCAAGACGTAAAAGGTGGTTTCGGTGGAACCTTGAATGGTGGAGACGATCCAGCCGACCTTAGTGTCGGGGCCGGTGGCAGGGTCAGCCATGATTCCAGCCATTACCGCGTAAGCGCCTGATCCGGAGAGGGGGCGAAGGAGCGCCATGGGGAGCGCTTCGGGGGGGAGACCAAGAGGGGTGGTGAGCGGGGAGAGAGAGGCGATGAGGTAGGTAAGCGCACCGCTGGCGCGCAGCATGGCGATCGCGACGAGAATGGCGACGAGGTAGGGAATAATGCGTTGGGCGACCGTGAATCCTTCTTTAGCACCTTCGATGAAGGTTTCGTAAACGGGAATACGCCGCCACCAGCCAAAGAGGAGAAAAAGGAGAACGAGCGTGGGGAGAAGCCAGGCGGTGAAGCGGGATCCCCATAGGGCCGCCAGAGTGACGAGAAGCACAAGGATAGCAAAGAAGAGGAGAGGGGCCCAAGCGGGGAGAGGAGGGATCGGTTCGAGAGGCTCTTCAGGGGAGGGGAAGGCGGGGGACCGAGGAGAGGAGGGAGAAGAGGAGAGGGGAGTGGCGGAGTTAACGTTAACAGGGGAGAGAGGAGCCGAGGAAGAGGGAGGAGGGGGGGAAGAGGGAGGGGGAAAAAGGCGACCTAGGAGCGTTGCGGCGATAAAGGCGGTGAGGGTCGAGATGGTAGTGGCGAAAAGGGTGGTGGGAAGGATCGCAGCCGGTTCCGCCGAGCCGAGAGTGGCGCGCAGGGCGATGACGCCCGTGGGAAGAAGGGTGAGGCCGGAGGTATTGATCGCAAGAAACATGGCCATCGCGTTGGTGGCGGTTCCTGGGTGGGGGTTGAGGCGATTGAGGGCTTCCATAGCGCGAATGCCAAAAGGGGTGGCGGCGTTCCCTAGTCCCAGCATGTTGGCGGCAAAATTCATCACCATCGCACCCATCGCAGGGTGGTCGCGCGGAACGTCAGGAAAGAGCCGGGTCATGATCGGTTGGAGGAGACGGGCAAGGAGGCGCAGAAGCCCCCCTGCTTCAGCGACCTTAGTAAGACCGAGAAAGAGGCTCATCGCTCCGATTAGCCCCAACGCAAGGGTGACCGCTTGCTGCGCCCCCTCAAGGAGGGCTTTGCCGAGAGTCTGCATCGCGCCCGGCCGGTCGGTAAGGTCGTGCCAGGCAGCTACAGCATAAGCGAACAGGACGAGGATGAGAAAGATGCGGTTCATCATCGAGGGCGAATTATCGCCACAAACGCGCTTTTTTTTCTCGTTGCGCTAAGAGAGGGAGAGGGTAAGATGGGATACAGGAGTATCGATGGGAGCGAACCATGACGGCGTTCGTGGTTGCGGTGATGGTTTCAGCGCTCGCTTGGTTGGCGTTTGAGGGATGGTGGTGGGTGAAAAATGGCCGTAATGGAAGCGCGACATTGCGCCATAGATTTGCCGCAGAGCTAGACGAGAG
Source organism: Hydrogenophilus sp. (assembly GCA_026416515.1). Taxonomy (GTDB): domain Bacteria; phylum Pseudomonadota; class Gammaproteobacteria; order Burkholderiales; family Rhodocyclaceae; genus Hydrogenophilus. The sequence goes on from JAOAEZ010000001.1 coordinate 136,121, forward strand.
GGCCTGGCAGCAGGAGGCGAAGCGGCTGCAGGTGATGATCACCACGCAGCAGCAGCAGTTGTCCCATTTGCAGGATGAGGTCGCCGCATTGCGAGTGGTCGTGGGGGCGTTGGAGCGCCATCAGCGTTCGACAGAGGAGGAGCACGCCGCAAAGAGCAGCAGCGGCGAAGAGAGGGGGGCAAGTAAAACTAAACCGAGCGGACAAATCGCCGAGTTGATTTCGCCCGAATATGCCGAGCCGCTGACATTGGCGCGGCGCGGCGCTAGCCCCGAGGAATTGGTAGCTCGTTGCGGGGTGACGCTGTCCGAGGCGCAATTGATCTGCGCCCTCGCCGCCCGTCGATCGACCCAATCCCCTTGACGGAATCTCCCTATTTCAGGTATAATAAAAAGAAGGGGTTTGTTAGCGGCGAAGGAGGGCGCGATGCGGTTAAATAGTCCGATCTTCGGCGAGCTCGATGTGAGCGACGATAAAGTGATCGAGTTTCCGAAAGGATTGCCGGGGCTTCCGGGGTTAACCCGTTTTGTGTTGGTGCACGAGGCGCGTGAGGAGGGACTGCCGCGGGTCTATATGTTGCAATCGGTGGACGATCCAGAGGTGGCGATGTCGTTGGTGAGCCCCGATGCGTTGGGAGTGCGCTACGAGTTGGAGTTGACCGACGAGGAGGTGGCAGTTTTGCAGGTCAGCTCGCCCGAGGAGTTGGCATTGGCGGTGGTGGTGCGACGCGACGAGGAGAGCCCCGAGAATCGGGGTTTGCGCGCTAATTTCATGGGGCCAATCTTAATTAATCCTAACAGTCGTAAGGGATTACAGAAGGTGCTCGACCACTTCACATGTGATGTGGTGATCCACGGGTGAAGCGATGAAACGGGCGATTTCGACGCGGGGAGCGCCGCAGGCGATCGGCGCTTACGCGCAGGCAGTAAGGGCAGGCGATTTCGTTTTCGTCTCAGGACAGCTCGGGATGGATCCGGAGACAATGGAGCTTGCCGACGGTTTCGAGGCTCAATGTCGGCAGATGTTCGCCAATTTGACAGAGATCGCAGTCGCCGCTGGATCGAGCCTCGCCGATGCAGTAAAACTGACCATTTTCTTGACCGACCTCGGGAATTTTCCAACTCTTAACGCGGTGATGGCCGAGTTTGTTCCCGAGCCGTTTCCCGCACGCGCTACCGTTGAGGTAAGCGCATTGCCGCGCGGGGCGCTGGTGGAGGCCGACGCAATCCTCTTCGTGCAACGGTGACGGCAGCGCCTCCACCGCGTTCACCCTTGGCTGGGTGGCCCGGGATCGGGGAGGCGTCGATAGCGCGGTTGGTCCGCTTGGGGGTGAGACGCCCCGAGGATTTCCTGGGGTTGATACCGCTTCGTTATGAGGATTGGACACGGGTGACGCCGATCGGCGCCCTGCAGGTGGGTACCACCGCGTTGGTGGAGGGGGAGGTGGTCGAGTGGCGCGAGGAGCCAACGCCGCGGCGAGGAGATAAACAGCTGATCGCGCGCTTGCGCGACGATTCCGGAGTATTGGTCGGCCGTTGGATCCACTACTACCCGAGTACGATCGCCCAGTTGCGACGCGGTCGTTGGCGTTGGTACGGAGAGGTGCGGGCTCATTTCTACGGGGGGGTGGAGATGGTCCACCCGCGCTTGCTCGATCCGCGAAGGCCGCTGCCGACGACGCTGACCCCCGTCTATCCTACCGTGGAGGGATTGAACCAGGGGCAACTGCGCCGTTGGGTGACGCGGGCTTTGATGTTGATCCCCTTGCGGGAGTGGCTTACGGCGCTCTCCGTGGACCCTGAGGTGAGGAACGCGTTAGGGGAACTGCCGCCTTTACCCGAGGCATTGAGCGTGCTGCACCAGCCTCCCCCGGGGGTCGATCCACAGAGAGCTGAGTGGCAGGCAGCGCGCCGCCGCGTGGCCCTCGACGAGTTGGTGGCTCACCAGGCGGCTTTGCGCCGCGCCCGCTTGGAACGACAGGGCCAGCGGGGGGCAAGGGTCGAGGGCGCAGCGGCTGAGAAGGCGATGAGACGGTTAATCGCCCGTTTGCCTTTCGCATTGACAGGAGCTCAACAGCGGGCGATCGAAGAGGTGACGGTTGACTTGAGCGAGCATAGGCCGATGTACCGCTTGGTGGTCGGAGATGTGGGGAGCGGCAAAACGGTGGTGGCAGCCGCAGCATTGGCACGAGCGGTGGGAGGAGGGTTTCAGGGGGCTTTTGTCGCACCTACCGAACTTTTGGCACTCCAGCACGGTGTTCGATTGACTGAGTGGTTTGAGGGAATCGCGCCTGTAGCGCTCATCACCGCCGCAACGCCCGCTCGCGCGCGAAAGGTATGGCAGGAGCGATTGGCTGCCGGTGAGCCATTGGTGGTGGTGGGGACGCACGCTCTTTTCGAGGAAAAAACGCCTTTGCCACGCTTGGCGTTGGCCGTGGTCGATGAGCAGCATCGATTCGGGGTGCGCCAGCGAGCGCTGTTGCGGGCAAAGTGCGTCGAGTGGGTCCCCCACCTGTTGATGATGTCGGCGACCCCGATCCCCAGATCGTTGGCGATGGCAGCGTTTGCTGAGCTCGATCTCTCGTTCCTCGATGAGAAACCGCCGGGACGCCAGCCGGTGACGACAACGCTGTTGCCGATGAGCCGCAGGAGGGAGTTGGTGCAGCGGTTGCGTCACTGGGTAGCCCAGGGACGACAGGCTTATTGGGTCTGCCCGCGCATCGAAGGAGAGGAGGAGGCATCGCTGAGCGCCGCAGCGGTGGTCTACGAGGAACTGGCCGAGGCTTTGCCAGAGGGAAAAGTGGCATTACTGCACGGCCGAATGCGCCCCATAGAGCGACAGCAGGTGATGACGGCGTTTGCACGCGGCGAGGTGGCAGTGCTGGTGGCTACGACCGTGGTGGAAGTGGGGGTCGATGTGCCAAACGCTGCGTTGATGGTGGTGGAACATGCCGAACGGTTCGGTTTGGCTCAGTTGCACCAGTTGCGAGGGCGGGTGGGAAGAGGGGGAGGGGAGTCGTTCTGTGTATTGGTCTACGCCGAGCCATTGCCGCCGCTGGCGCGCGAGCGGTTGAGCGCGTTGCGGCGCGAACATGACGGGTTTCGATTGGCGGAGCTCGATTTACGATTGCGGGGGCCAGGGGAGATCAACGGAGTAAGACAGAGCGGTTTGCCGCTGCTGCGGGTGGCCGATTTCGTCACCGATGAGGGACTTTTGGGACCGGCCCAGCAGTTAGCCGATCGACTGTGGCGAGAGCAACCAGAGATCGCCGCCGAATTGGTGAGCCGCTGGGTGCCGGCGGCCGAGTGGGCCCCCCATGCGTGAGTTACCGAGGAGGATTCTTTCTACCACTGCCGGGGGAGCTCCCGCAATGGGACGGCGAGCACGGGGAGATTTGCCGCGAGAGTGGCAGAGTTGGTTGCTGGAAGAGGATTCTTTGACCGCCCGCTTACAAACGAGGGGAGGCCGCGTGGTAGTGATGCCGTTGTGGCAGAGACGAGCCGCGCTGTTGGCCGATGAGCGGCTCTTTTTTCAGGGAGAACGGCAGGGTTGGGTGCGGGAGGTGGTGCTGTTGGCCGATGGTCAACCAGTGGTGTTCGCTCGATCGGTGGTCCCTTCCGGAGGGGAGGCGGCGTGGCGGTTCTTTTTTCGGCTTGGTGAACGACCGCTGGGGACGGCGCTCTTTGCCGATCCGCGCGTGGTGCGCGAAGGGGTGCATCCGTTACGCCTTACGCCCCGCCACGCGCTGTGGCGGCGAGCGTGGTGGGGGTGGACGATGGCGCAGCGCGGAGAGAAAATAGGGGGCGATTCCATCGCTGCGACATGGTGGGGGCGCCGCTCGCGCTTTTGGCGCGAGCGAGTGCCGCTTTTGGTTCAGGAAGTCTTTTTGCCTCCTTTTTTGCCGCTTTACCTTAAAAAGGGCGTGCTATGATCGAAGGAGATAGAGAGAGCTGCCGCCTAGGAGAGCGCGATGAACTGGGGCCAAGGATACAATACAGAGGTGGGGTATACCTACGGATTTTACCGCGAGCTCGATCCGCGGTGGCTCGATTTGGGAGCAGTGGTACGAGGGGTGACCCCGCCCTCGCTGCTGCACCCGCCTCCCCTTCGCTATCTGGAGTTGGGTTGCGGACAGGGGTTCAATCTCTGTCTGTTGGCGGCGTGTTTCCCCGAGATGGAGTTTGTCGGGGTCGATTTTAACCCCTTGCATGTGGCGCATGCGACCGCGTTGGCGCAAGCGGCGGGGTTGTCCAATGTGCGTTTCGTCGAGGGCGATTTCGTGGCGTTGGGGCGAGAGTGGCCGGCCGATTTGGGGCGCTTCCACTATGCCGCCGCGCATGGGATCTTGTCTTGGATCGCGCGCCCCGTGCGCGCCGGATTGTACGCTTGCCTCGATGCCGCACTGCTTCCCGGGTCGTTGGTCTACGTTTCTTACAATACCTTGCCAGGGTGGTTGGCCGGACATGTGGTGCAGCACCTCTTACGGGTGTGGCAGAGACGCGAGGGGCGGGCGGCATTGGAGGTTATCGCTACCGGCCGAGAACGGTTGAAGAGGTGGACCGAGGCAACCCCCCCCGTGATGCGCGCCCAACCGGGGTTGGCGCAGCGGATCCAGTCGCTTACCGAGCATGACCCTCATTATTTGGTGAACGAATTTTTACATGAGGAGTGGACGACCTTTTGGTTCGATCAGCTCGCCGAGGAGCTGATGGCCCATAAGTTGTCCTTTATCGGTACCGCGACCGCCGGGGATTGGTTTTTAGCGACAGCACTGCCAGCAGCGTGGCGTGCGCTGTTGGAGCCCTACTCCGATCCGGTGGTTCGAGAGACTGTGCTCGATGTGTTGATCAATCAGTCGTTCCGCCGCGATCTGTGGGGACGAGGATTGCCGCCGTTGTGGTTGCAACGCCAGCTCGAGTTTCTGCAAGGCGTGCGGTTGCAGTTGTTGACTCCACCGCCAGCGGAGACGGAGAAGCGCTTCGCCTTTTCGACATCGTTGGGAGAGGTGACCGGCCGACCAGAGATCTACGAACCCCTCTATGAGGCCTTGGCGAGGGGGGTCTGTTCCCTCGCCGAGTTGGCGGAATTGCCAGTGGTGACTCCAGAGGGAAGCCGAAAACGGTCGGTGGCCGAGATGGTCCAGGCGCTCGGATTGTTGTTGCAGGGGGGAAGAGTGGCTTTGGTTTCGAAACCAAGCCGCGCTGCGGTGGGGCTTAACCGAGCGATTTTTGGAGAGGCCCTCGCCGGCGCGCCTTACCGTTTCGCGGTGGCAGGGGCACTGCCGTGGGTGGTTTCGGCGTCCGATGTCGATTTGATGATGGCGGGCTTATTGACAAGCAAAGGGGTAGCCGCCGAGGCAGAGGCTCTGGGAAGGGGTTTTGCCGAGCAGTTGGTGGCGCTCGGCCGCGGTGTGCGCGTGGGAGAGCGCTTTTTGACCTCTTTGCCCGATCTTCAAGAGCATGCGGTGACGTTGGCGAAGGGGTTTTTGCAAGGAACGTGGCCGCGGTGGCAGCAGTTGGGAGTTATAGGGTGAGGAGAGATAAGAGACAAAACGCGTTAGAGGGGGAATGGGTTATATTAGGAGATATTAGATATGGAAAAGTGAGAGAGTGGCAGCGACGAGCCGATCCCTATTGGCGGTTGATCCGCGGGGACCGACCGGTGGGGACGGTGTTGCTGCTGTGGCCGACGTGGGTGGCGCTCTTTTTCGCGGCCCGCGGGCAACCGCCGGCGGAGCTGCTGGCGATTTTTGCCGCAGGGACCTTTTTGATGCGTTCGGCGGGTTGTGCAGTGAACGATTGGGCCGACCGCAAGATCGATCCTTTTGTGCGCCGAACCGCTACGCGTCCGTTGGCACGCGGCGAAATTCCCGCAGCTCACGCGCTGTGGGTGGCGATAGGACTGGCGGCGATGGCAGCAGGATTGGCGGCGCTGCTGGGGACGGCGGTGGTGGCGTGGGCAGTGCCCGCGGCGGTGGTGGCGGCAATTTATCCGTTTACTAAACGCTTTTTTGCGGTGCCACAGTTGGTGTTAGGGGTGGCTTTCTCGTTTGGAATTCCCATGGCTTTTGTCGCAGTGGGGGGTGAGGTGCGGCCAGAGGCTTTTTGGTTGTTTGTGGGAAATTTGCTGTGGGTGGTGGCATACGATACCGCTTACGCGATGGCCGACCGCGCCGATGATCTGCGCCTCGGTGTGAAGAGTTCGGCTATTTGGTTCGGCCGCTTCGAGGTGATGGCGATCGCCGCGTGTGAGTTGCTGGCGTTGGCAGCTTGGGCAGTGGCCGGTCGAATGGCGGGGGCGGGAGTGGCCTATTGGGTGGGGTTGATCGCGATAGCGCTGTTGTGGGCGGCCCAATTGGCACCGTTGGCAACTCGGGAGGAGAGCAAGGCTTTCGCTGTCTTCGGGCAGCAGCAGTGGGTAGGATTGCTTTGGTTTTTAGGAACCGTTTTCGCTTTTGGATCGGCTTGAGGACGTAGGAAATGAGCTGGCGCTTTGGCGATTGGAAAATTTGGGTAAAACTCGCGGCAGCGATTTGGGTGGTGTTGGCGGTGGCTTGGACCGGGATGACAGCGTGGGAGGCCTACGCAACGCGGCAGACGGCGATCGCCCAGGCAAAGTCCTTTGCCTTGTCGATGCATGAGACGACCCTGGCGGCGTTGACGGCGATGATGTTTACCGGAACGATCGAGCAGCGCGACCTTTTCTTAGACCAGATCCGCGAGCTTTCGGCGATCCGCGATTTGAAGGTGCTGCGCGGTACTGCAACGGTGGCCCAGTTCGGCCCAGGACATGCGGGAGAGACCGCCGCTGACCCCGTCGAGGAGCAGGTACTGACGTCAGGGCGCGAGGTGGTCCAGGTGGAGCGCGATGCGCAGGGGGAGTTTCTGCGGGCGGTGCGCCCGGCAGTGGCCCGCAAGCGCTATTTGGGAAAAGATTGCACGATGTGCCATACCGTTCCAGAGGGTACGGTGTTGGGGGCGGTGAGTATGAAGATCCGCCTCGATGAGGTCAACGCCGCGGTGTGGCGGCGGTTTACCGAGTCTTACGCGACAGCGCTCGCGGTGAGCGGAGTGGTGATGTTGGTGATCTTCATGGCGATGCGCCGCTTGTTGAACCGCCCGCTGGAGCGGGTGATCGAACATTTGGATGCGATCGCTGCAGGCGATTTGACGCGGCCGATGTCGGTGGTCTACCGGGATGAGATCGGCCATCTGCGCTTGTCGTTGGCAAAGATGCGGGAGAATTTGATCGAGGTATTGCGCGAGATTGAGGATAGCAGCCGCAGCATGGTCCAGTCCTCTTTTCATGTGGCGACGATTTCCAGCGAGATCGCTCAGGTGGGGCGCCGCCAGGAGGCGAAGTCGGGGGAGGTGAACACAGCGATGGAACAGTTGCACCAAATCGCAACCGAGGTGGAGGCGAGCGCTACTGCCGCAGTTGAGCGCGCCCAGCGAGTGGAGACGTTGGCGCGCGAGGGGCGCGAGCAGGTGCAGCGCAACGTGGCGGCGATGGGGGAGACGGTGGCAGAAGTGGCGAAGACCAGTGAGGAGATCGGCCGTTTGACCGAGGCGGCGCGGGAGATTGGCTCGATCGTGGCGGTGATTCAGGAGATCGCTCGCCAGACCAATTTGTTGGCGCTCAACGCGGCGATCGAGGCGGCGCGAGCAGGAGAGGTCGGGCGGGGATTTGCGGTGGTGGCCGACGAGGTGCGTAAGTTGTCGGAGCGAACGAGCCACTCTGCCGATGAGGTGAACCGGATCATCAGCAGCTTGGTGGAGCGAATCGAGGGGGCCGTGGCGTTGATGACGCGAATGGCTGAGGGGGTAGAGCGGACCGAGGAGATCGCCCGCGCGACGGGTGAGGTGATCGCCGCGATGGCCGGCGAGGTGGATCAGATGGCCGCTGCGAGCCGCTCCATCGCCGCGGTGAGCCGCGATCAGATGCGCCAGTTCGCGACCCTGTCGGAGACATTGCGCAACCTTTTCGCGATATTGGGCGAAAATAGTTCGAAGGTGGAGGCTTCCGCTTTGGTGGCCGATGATCTGCGGGCGATCGCTGAGCGACTCAAGGCGATGATGGAGCGATTTGTCTTCCCCCATAAGGAGTTGAGCGCTGAGTCGCAACACGATAAGCGGCGCTTTCCCCGCTCCCGCCATAGCCTGGAGGTGCGAGTGCAGCAGGGGACTATGGAGAGCATGGCGTTGACGGCCGATTTTTCGCTGGGAGGAATGCAGTTGCGAATGGCTCGCTGCCCTTTCGACCGCTCCCGGCCAGTGACGTTGGCGATCCTGCTGCCCCAGGATGAGTTGGAGGGGTTTTTGCACCAAAAGCCAGTGGAGTGCCGCGCCCGCATCGTTTGGGTGCGGGAGGAGGGTGAGCGGTGTTTGATGGGAGTGGAGTTCCTCGATCCGACCGAGCACGAGCGGGCGGCGATCCAGCGCTGCTACGCCTATTACCGCGAACGCGTGGCGGTGTGAGGGATCTTTTAGGAGGGGGAGGAGGGGGCGCGCCGCGGCCGAGGGGATACCCACCGCGGGGGGCGAAGGATGGTGTCGCGGGCTTTGGGAAGGGGTTCAGGGTAGTCGCGGGAGGTGTGGAGCCCGCGACTCTCACGCCGCCGCAGCGCCGAGCGGACGATGAGCTCGGCGACGAGCACCAGGTTGCGGAGTTCGATGAGGTCGTTGTTGACGCGAAAGTGACGGTAGAATTCGTCGATCTCCCGCTTGAGGAGGCGAATGCGGTTCATCGCCCGCAAAAGCCGCTTTTCGGTGCGAACGATGCCGACATAGTCCCACATGAAGCGGCGAAGCTCTTCCCAGTTGTGGGCGATAACGATCTCTTCGTCAGGGTCAGTGACTTGGCTTTCATCCCACTCAGGAGGCGATGGAGGAAGGGAGAGAGGTTGCGCAAGGATCGTGCGCGCCGCCGCTTCTCCGAAGACGACGCATTCGAGGAGTGAGTTGCTGGCTAGGCGGTTGGCTCCATGAAGCCCCGTACAGGCGACCTCCCCAACCGCATAGAGGTTGGGGACGTCGGTGCGGGCGTTGAGGTCGGTGATCACACCTCCGCAGGTGTAATGGGCGGCAGGAACAACGGGAATCGGTTCCCGCGTGATGTCGATCCCGAGTTCGAGACAGCGACGGTAGATGGTGGGAAAGTGAGCGAGAATCCAGTCGGCCGGTTTGTGGCTGATGTCGAGATAGACGCAGTCGAGCCCCCGCTTTTTCATTTCGGCGTCGATGGCACGGGCGACGATGTCGCGAGGGGCAAGTTCGGCACGGGGATCATAACGGGGCATAAATCGTTCGCCGTTGGGCAGGAGCAGAACTCCTCCTTCACCGCGTACCGCTTCGCTGATGAGAAACGATTTGGCGTGGGGATGGTAGAGACAGGTGGGATGGAATTGAATGAATTCGAGGTTGGCGACGCGACAGCCGATTCGCCAAGCCATCGCAATCCCGTCGCCGGTGGCAACGTCGGGGTTGGTGGTGTAGAGATAGACTTTCCCCGCTCCACCTGTGGCGAGCACCGTGGCAGCCGCAGCGACCGTTTTGACACAATTGGCGGTGCGGTCAAAGAGGTAGGCGCCGACACAGCCCAGTTCCGGACGACCGATGCGCGCACCATGGATGAGGTCGAGCGCTAGGTGCTCTTCCCAGATGGTGATGTTGGGGTGGGCGCGGACGCGGGCGGTGAGGGTTTCTTGAACCGCAGCCCCCGTGGCGTCAGCAGAGTGGTAGATGCGCCGCTCGGAGTGACCGCCTTCCCGAGTGAGGTGGTAGTGCCCCTCAGCGTCCCGGGTGAAGGGAACTCCTTGGGCGATGAGCCATTCGATCGCTTGCGGACCATGCTCGACTACATAGCGAACACTCTTTTCGCGACAGAGACCAGCACCAGCGAGGAGCGTGTCGCGAATGTGCGAGGCAATGCCCGCTGGTGTGCCAAGGGGCGCCGCAATCCCTCCTTGTGCCCATTGGGTGGCAGTGTCGGTGAGTTTCCGTTTGGCAACCAAGAGAACCCGCCTCTGGTCGGCGAGTTTGAGGGCAGCCGTTTGACCAGCGAGCCCCGAGCCGATGATCAGGACGTCAAAGGTGGGAGTACCCATAAACGACTATTGTAACGTGGGCGGAACCGATGACGACCCTTTTGGTCTGAAGAGAGATCGCCAGCAGCGTATAATCGCTGCATGAGCTACAAGCAGGAAGCACGGGCGACCAAACAGCGAGAGCGCGATGCCCTTCTGGTGCAGCGGGCGCAGGCGGGCGATCGAGAGGCGTTCGGATTGTTGGTGGCAAAGTACCGCCGACGGGTGGAGCGATTAATCGGCCGCTTGGTGCATGATCCCCATGAGGTAGAGGATTTGGCCCAGGAGGCGTTTGTGAAGGCATTTCGCGCCATCGATAGCTTCCGCGGAGAGAGCGCGTTTTATACGTGGTTGTACCGCATCGCATTGAATACGGCGAAGAACCATCTGCTGACGAGCCGCCGCCCAGTCGAGATGGTGCGCGCACAGGGGGAAAATGAGGAGGGAGATGGATTCGATCTCTTCGAGAGCCAGGGAAGCGAGGAGACACCAGAGCGATTGTTGCTTACGGAGGAGATCGCCGCAACGGTACAGGCGGCGTTGGAGGAGTTGCCCGAGGAGTTGCGAACCGCAGTGCAGTTGCGCGAGTTGGAGGGATTGAGCTATGAGGAGATCGCCCGCGCGATGGGATGCCCGATCGGGACAGTCCGCTCGCGAATTTTTCGCGCGCGCGAGGCCATCGCGAAACGGTTGCGACCGCTGTTGGATACACCCGAGAACCGCCGTTGGTAGAGGAGGGTGAAGAGGGGCTGGGTTATGGCGCACGAGGGCTTGGATGAGCGAAGTTCCGCACTCTTCGATGATGAGTTGTTGCCGAGCGAGTGGTGGCGAGAGGGAGTCGATTGGCAGCAGTTGCGAAGAGGATGGGAATGCTATGCATTGATCGGCGCAGTGTTGCGCGGGGAAGAGATCTCGTTACCGAACGATCGGTTTATCGAGGGGGTTTTGCAGCGGCTGGCTGAGGAGCAGCCGGAAAGGGGACAGGCGTTGCTTCCCACAACGGGCGGCGAGAGAGCGCCGCTGGCCCAGAACGATCCAGAGTGGGGGATGGGCGTGGCGGCGGCAGTGGTCGCAGTGGTGGGGGCAGTGCTGATCGCGGGCGGGACCGCAGCGCCGTCTATGCGCATGGCGGCGCTAGGGGGAGTGTCGGCGCCAGAGCTACTGCAGACAGCGCGAGGAAAAGTAGGGATTCCCCTGGCGCGGGGAGAGGGGAGGATCGCGCTGGAGCGCCAAGTGCCGTCGGCGGTGAGGAGATACCGAGGAGAGGAGGGAGGGGAAATCGGCGGGGGAGAGCAGGAGCGCGTGCGGGCGGTGGGATATTGGCCGATGCGCCGCTATTGAGTTAATGGGGAAGAGAGGGATCTTTGCCGTACAATAGCGCCTTCCGCGCGGGCGCGCTCCCCTTTCTTTGGTGATGAAAGAGATCCGTAACTTTTCAATCATCGCTCATATCGACCATGGCAAGTCTACGCTTGCCGACCGGTTAATCGAGTTCTGCGGGGGTTTAGAGGCGCGCGAGATGCAGGAGCGCGTGCTCGATTCGATGGATTTGGAGCGGGAGCGGGGGATCACTATCAAGGCGCAGACGGCGACCTTGAGTTACCGAGCCCGCAACGGCACCGTGTATGAATTGAATTTGATCGATACGCCCGGCCATGTCGATTTTTCCTACGAGGTAAGCCGTTCTTTGGCGGCGTGCGAGGGAGCCTTGTTGGTGGTGGACGCCTCCCAGGGAGTCGAGGCTCAGACAGTGGCTAATTGCTACTTGGCTTTGGATTTGGGCGTGGAGGTGGTCCCCGTCTTAAATAAGATCGATCTGCCCCAAGCCGACCCGGAGCGCGTGCGCGCCGAGATCGAGGAGGTGATCGGTATCCCGGCTTCCGATGCAGTTTTGACTTCCGCAAAGAATGGGGTGGGAATCGAGGAGGTTTTAGAGGCAGTGGTGGCGCGCATCCCCCCTCCCCGCGGCAACGCCGCCGGACCTACCCGCGCGCTGGTGATCGATTCGTGGTTCGATAACTATGTGGGGGTGGTGATGCTGGTGCGCGTGGTCGATGGCCGCTTGGCCCAGGGGGATCGAGTGCGGTTGATGGCAAGCGGCGCTGAGCATTGGGTCGATCGAGTGGGTGTGTTTACACCTAAGAGCGTGGAACGCCCCGCGTTGGAGTGCGGCGAGGTGGGATTTGTGGTGGCCGGGGTGAAGTCGTTGGCAGAGGCGCGGGTGGGGGATACGATCACGACATTGCCCAACGCCGCTGCAGAGCCTCTGCCGGGATTCCGAGCGGTTAAACCACAGGTCTTCGCAGGGTTGTACCCCGTGGAGTCGAGTGAGTTCGAGCAGTTGCGCGAGGCATTGACGAAGTTAAAGTTAAACGACGCCGCGCTGCAGTTCGAGCCAGAGAGCTCCCAGGCACTGGGATTTGGATTCCGTTGCGGTTTTTTGGGTTTGCTGCATATGGAGATCGTCCAGGAGCGATTGGAGCGAGAGTTCGCTCAACATTTGATTACAACGGCTCCTTCCGTGGTCTATGAGGTAGTGACCCGCTCGGGAGAGGTGCTGCGGGTGGAGAACCCGGCAAAATTACCCGAGCCAAGCCGAATCGCTGAGATCCGCGAGCCGATCATCGCGGCGACGATCTTCGTGCCTCAGGAGTTTTTGGGACCGGTGCTGACGTTGTGTAATCAGCGCCGCGGGGTGCAGCAGGAGCTGCGCTACCACGGCCGGCAGGTGGAGGTGCGCTTCGATTTGCCCCTCAACGAGGTGGTGCTCGATTTCTTCGATCGATTGAAGTCGGTGTCGCGCGGCTACGCGTCGCTCGATTATGAGTTTAAAGAGTACCAACCGGCCGATTTGGTCCGATTGGATATTTTGGTGAACGGCGAACGGGTGGATGCTTTGTCCGTGATCGTACATCGCTCCTCAGCTCAGCAGCGAGGACGAGCATTGGTGGCTAAGTTGCGCGAGTTGATCCCTCGCCAGTTGTTCGATGTACCCCTCCAGGCTGCGATCGGTTCGCAAATCATCGCCCGCGAGACGATTAAGGCATTGCGAAAAAATGTGCTGGCTAAATGCTATGGGGGAGATGTGACTCGAAAGAAGAAGTTGTTGGAGCGCCAGAAGGAGGGAAAACGCCGAATGAAGCAAGTGGGAAGCGTGGAGATCCCTCAGGAGGCCTTCTTGGCGGTGCTGCGCACCGGAGGGGATGAGTAAGCGATGGATTTCGAGTGGGTCCTTTTTTTGTTGACGGTAATCACAGGGGTGCTGTGGGTCGGAGACCGCTTCTACGCCCGCTGCCGCCGCGACCCCGAAGCGCCTAGGCCGTGGTGGGTGGAGTACGGGGCGAGCTTCTTTTGGGTCTTTTTGACCGTGTTTGTGTTGCGGTCGTTTGTGGTGGAGCCTTTCAAGATTCCGTCGGGGTCGATGATCCCAACATTGCTGCCGGGGGATTTCATTTTGGTAAATAAGTTCATCTACGGGGTGCGGTTGCCCATCCTGCGAACAAAAATAGTAGAGGTGAGCCGCCCTGCGCGCGGGGATGTGGTGGTGTTTCGCTACCCCGTCGATCGACGGGTGGATTACATTAAACGGGTGGTGGGATTGCCGGGGGATTTTGTGGAGTATGTCGATAAACGATTGCGGGTAAACGGGGTACCGGCGCTATTGGAGCGCTTGCCAGATTACCTCCATCCAGAGCGACACAGCGTCGCAATTCAGTGGCGCGAGCGATTGGGCGAACGAGCTTATACGATCATTTGGGATGAAACCGCTCCGCCGTTCGTTCCCCATCGAATAGCGTTTCCATTTTCGGAACTGTGCGAGTACGACCGCCGAGGATTCCGCTGCTCGGTGCCCGATGGACACTATTTGGTGTTGGGGGATAACCGCGATGCCAGCAGCGATTCACGGGTGTGGGGATTTGTCCCCGAAGAGAATTTGGTGGGAAAGGCATTCTTTATCTGGTTCCATTGGGGGAATCTCGGACGGGTGGGCCGGTTTGAGTAGGCGCAAGAAAAGAGGCAAAAAGCAGAGAGAGACGCGAGCACGTGGGAGCGGACGATGAGGACGGGTGCAAAAGGAATAGAGAGGCAAGAGAGCAGAGGAGTGTCGTTGCTGGGAGTGGTAGTGGGAGGAGCAGCGGCCGCATTAGCGATGGTGCTGGGGATACGAGTGGTACCGCTCTACGTGGAGTTTTTCGCGGTGCAGCGAGCGGTGCTCGCCGTGGCTCAGGAGGAGCACGATTCCCCCCAGGCAGTGCGCGCGGCATTCGACCGCCGCGCCGGGGTGGAGGCGATCGCTTCCGTAGGGGGTAAGGATTTAGAGGTACGCCGCGATCCACAACGGGGGGGATGGTTGGTAACGGTGCGTTATGCCCGAACCGTTCCGCTTTTCGCAAATGTGAGCTTGTTGTTTGAGTTCGAAGCGCGAGCACCATGAGGCGCAGCGGCGGGTGGAGCATCGACCATTTGGGCGAGGTGGAGGCGGTGTTGGGGTACCGCTTTCGCCGCCCCGGATTGGTTCGCCAGGCGCTGACCCACCGATCGGCAGGAGAGGCCCATTACGAGCGATTGGAGTTTTTGGGCGATGCATTGCTGGGGTTGGTGGCGGCATTGATGGTGTGGGAGCGTTTCCCCGAGGCGAGCGAGGGGGATTTGACCCGCGCCCGCGCCCGCTTGGTGCGAAGGGAGACTTTGACCGCAATGGCCCAGCGATTGGGATTGGAGCGAGTGGTGGTGGTGGGGGAAAGCGTTCAGGAGAGGGAGCGAGGCCATCCGTCTATTCTGGCCGATGCGGTGGAGGCATTGCTGGGCGCTGTGTTGGTGGATGGGGGAATGGTTGAGGCAGAGCGATTGGCGCGCGCGTGGTTGGCCGAGCCTTTGGCGAGCATCAATGATCTGCAGGCGCTGAAGGATCCAAAAACCCAGCTACAGGAGTGGTTGCAGGGCGAGGGTTTGCCGGTTCCAGAGTACCGCTTGCGAGCGGTGGAGGGACCTCCCCATGCCCAGCAGTTTCGGGCCGTCGTTGCTGTGCCGCCGTTGGGATTGGAGGCAGAGGGGGTGGGAACAACCCGCCGCGGGGCAGAACAGGCCGCAGCCGCGGCATTGCTGAGGATCTTGATCCCTAGCGAGGGAAAAACAGGAGAGAGAAGAGAGAATGGGGGAACATAGCTTGGCGGATTTCCGCGCCGGTTTCGTGGCTTTAGTGGGACGACCTAATGTGGGGAAGTCCTCTTTGACCAACGCTTTGGTGGGGACAAAAGTGAGTATCGTGTCGCCCCGCCAGCAGACGACCCGCTACCGCATCCATGGGATTGTAAACCGAGAGGATTCTCAGATCGTGTTGGTGGATACGCCAGGATTCCAGCAATCCTACCGCCGGGTGTTGAACCGAATGATGAACGAGGTGGTGGTGGAGGTGCTGAGGGGGGTGGATTTGGTCCTGTTTGTGGTGGAGGGGGAGCGATGGCGCGCCGAGGACGCGGCAGTGCAGGAGTTATTGCCGCGAGCAGTGCCGGCCTTTTTGGTGATAAACAAGATCGATCGAGTGCAGGGAAAAGCACGTTTGCTGCCATTTGTGGCCGAGCGAAGCCGAGCGTTTCCTTTTGCGGAGGTGGTACCCGTTTCCGCAAAACGGGGGGATAACTTGCTTTTGCTGATGGAGCTGATGCGGCGCTATTTGCCTGCCCAGCCCCCGCTTTTCCCCGAGGATTGGGTGACCGATCGGGGAGAACGATTTTTGGCGGCAGAGTTTTTGCGAGAGAAGTTGTTTCGATTTTTGAGAAAGGAGGTGCCTTACGGGGTGGCAGTCGCAATCCGCCATTTCGAGCAGGTGGGAGAGTTACGCCGCATTTGGGCCGAGGTGGTGGTGGAGCGCGCTTCCCAACGAGGGATCGTGTTAGGGGAGGGGGGAACACGATTAAAGAGAATGGCCTCCGAGGCACGCCAGGAGTTAGAGGAGGTGCTGGGAGGACGCGTATTCTTAGATGTGTGGGTGCGGGTGCGTGAGGGATGGACCGATGACCGCCGCTTGATTTCGGAGTGGGTGGGGTCGTAGCAATGGGAGGAACGCGCCGCTCGGGGGCCGCGCGAGGGTTCGTTCTCCATTCAGTGCCGTGGCGTGAGTCGAGTTTGTTGGTGGATGCTTTCACCGCGGAGGGGAGATTGTGGTTGGCCGCAAAAGGGGCAAGGAGACCTGCTTCCGCATTGCGGTCGGTACTGCTGCGCTTTCAGCCTCTGTGGTTGCGGTGGAGCGGAAGAGGAGAGGTGCTGACGTTGACGGGGGCCGATTGGTTGGGGGGAATAGCGCCGTTGCAGGGGGAAGCATTGTGGTGCGGTTACTATTTGAATGAGTTGGTGCGGTTGTTGGCACCGCGCGAGGTGCCTTGCCCCGAGTGGTTCCAGGCCTACGAGGAGGCAGTCCAGGCGTTGGCTGCCGGGAAAAGAGCAGCACCCGTGCTGCGGGCGTTTGAGTGGGCGACATTGAAGGCTTCGGGATATGCTCCTTTGCCTGAGGATGCAGCGGGGTTGGGACCAGCACCATTGTCCAAACGGGCGCGAACGGCGATCGAGGAGGGGGCTTGGGAGGATGAGGTGGTGGCCGGAGAGGTGCGCGAGTGGCTGCGCACCGCACTCGAGAGATTGTTGGAGGGAAGACCTTTGCGAACGCGCCAGTTTATGCGCGAGTGGCGCGAGTTGGGAGGTTAAGATGGTCGCATTAGGGGTCAATATCGATCATGTGGCTACCGTGCGCGAGGCACGCCGGACCTACGAGCCCGATCCAGTGTGGGCAGCTGTGGCCGCAGAGCTGGGAGGGGCCGACGTGATCACCGTCCATTTGCGCGAGGATCGCCGCCATATCCGCGATGAGGATGTGCAGCGATTGCGCGCGTGCGTGCAGGTGCGGTTGAATTTGGAGATGGCGCCTACCGAGGAGATGGTGCGCTTCGCCTGTTCGTTGCGACCGGAGATGGTGACTTTGGTGCCAGAGGGACGCGCCGAGGTGACCACCGAACGGGGTTTGCCCGTCCAGAAGAGTGAGGGACGATTGCGCGAGGTAGTGGCCGCTTTGCATGAGGTAGGGGTGCGAGTGAGTTTGTTCGTGGATGCAGAGGTGGCCGCTGTGGAGGCAGCAGCACGAGTGGGGGCCGATGTGTGTGAGGTGCATACCGGCCCTTACGCCGAGGCGTTTCGCCGGTGGGGCCGCCGCGAGAGGGCTACAGCGGTACAGCAGGAGTTGGCGCGCGTGCGCGCAGCCGGAGCTGCTGCATTGGCCGCCGGAATGGGATTTAACGCCGGCCATGGATTGACCTACGCCAATGTGGGAGCGGTGGCCGCTTTGCCCGGTGTGGAGGAGCTCCATATCGGCCATTCCATCGTGGCGCGGGCGATCTTCGTGGGGCTGACCGCGGCAGTGCGGGAGATGAAGGAGCGAATCGCCGCCGCATGCCGAGGAGGGGGAGAAGAGGGGGAACGATAGTGGTGGTGGGCGTCGGGGTCGATTTGGTGGAGGTGGCACGAGTAAAGGCAATATTGGAGCGCTTCGGAGAGCGCTTCGCCGAGCGCGTGCTGAGCGTAGAGGAGCAAGAGGAGTGGCAGGAGAGAAGAGAGCTGGGGGGAGAGGAGGCAGCGCGTTGGTTGGCGAAACGGTTTGCAGCAAAGGAGGCCTTTGCAAAGGCGTGGGGGAGCGGTTTGGGGAGAGAGGTGGGATTGCACGATGTATGGGTGCGCCATGGAGCAGGAGGAAGACCCCTGTTGTCGCTTTCTCTCCGCTTGCAGAGACGGCTGAGGAGAGCAGGGGTGGGCAGGGTGCACGTGTCGTTATCCGATGAACGGGCTTACGCCGTGGCTATAGTGGTGTTGGAGGGAGAGAGCGGGCGAGGGCTTCGGAGGAGCCGATGAAACAGTGGTGGATCGGTTTAGAGGGTACGAGCGTGACGACAGCGGATCGACGACGGCTGCGCCATCCTTCCGTGGGAGGAGTGGTGCTGTTTTCGCGTAATGTCGAGGGAGGCACACAGTTACGCCGCTTGATCGAGGAGGTACGGGCAATACGACCCGACGTTGCTGTGGCAGTGGATCAGGAGGGAGGACGAGTGCAGCGGTTGCGAGGGGAGGGCTTTTCAGCGCTGCCGCCGTTGCGGGAGATCGGGGCTGTGTGGGAGCGAAACGCCGATGAGGCGGTGAGGTGGGCACGCCGAGTGGGAGAGCAGATCGGTGCCGAGTTGGCAGCCCATGGGGTGACCGTGGCGCTGGGACCGGTGGTCGATGTCGATAAGGGGGTGAGTTCGGTGATCGGCGATCGGTCGTTCGGAGGAGACCCTGTGGCCGTGGCGACGCTGGGTTGGGTGATGGCCGAGGCGATCGCAGCGAAGGGGGTGATGCCAGTATTGAAACATTTCCCAGGACATGGGGGAAGTAGTGAGGATACCCACCAGTCAGGCGCAGTAGATCCCCGGCCGTGGCGGGAGGTGTGGGCGTGCGATCTGGTCCCTTACCGAATAGCGGTGGCTTTGGGGGGGAAAATAGGGATAATGGCCAGTTGGGTGCAGTTCCCCACGTGCGATGCTGCCCCAGCGGGCTTTTCGCGGTTTTGGTTGCAGGAGGTGCTGCGAGAACGCGTGGGGTTTAAAGGATTGGTGGTGTCGGATGATCTGTCGATGGCAGCGGCCGAGTGGGGGGGAGCTTCGTTACAGGAGCGAGGGGAGGCATTCTTCGCCGCCGGCGGCGAGGTGGCCTTGGCGTGCCATGATTTTGCAGCGATCGATGGGTGGTTGTCGCACGCAGGGGAGCAGAATGCGTGAGGAGGGGATTTCGCCCGAGTATTGGGAGGAGGCGTGCGCTTTCCTGGCAGAACGGGATGAGGTACTGAGGGGTTTGATCGAGCAGTACAAGGGAGAGCTCTTGGTTTCCCACGGCGATGGCTTTGTGACATTGGCGCGGGCGGTGGTGGGGCAGCAGGTTTCAGTGAGCGCAGCCGATCGCTTGTGGGAGCGATTGCAGAGCGGATTGGGGGGGAGGGTGACGGTGGATAGGGTGCTGGCAGCGGGAACGCGGACGCTCCAGGGAATGGGTTTGTCGCTGCGAAAGGCGGAGTATTTGGTCGATTTGGCCCGCTATTTCGCCGAGGGTGAGGGAGACCAGGAGCGATGGCAGGGGTTGAGAGATGAGGAGGTGGTGCGCGCGTTGAGCGAATTGCGCGGCATCGGACGGTGGACGGCGGAGATGTTTTTGATTTTTCATTTGTTACGCCCCAATGTGTGGCCAGTGGATGATGTGGGTTTACGCCGAGCGCTGGGGTTGTTGTACGGGTTGCCAAAAGAGTTGCCGCGGCGGGCGTGGCTGGCCGCAGGGGAACGGTTCCAGCCGTGGCGAACGGTGGCGACGTGGTACCTGTGGCGCTTTTTGGATCCAGTGCCGGTGAGGTACTGAGGGAGTGAGGTGGGGAGGAGGTGGATAAAAAAGAGAGACGAAGGCGGTGATGGCGTTGGCGAGGCGGCGGGGGGCGAGCGCAAAGCAGAGGTCCGAATTGCCAACTAACCGGAGGAAGAGGGGAGGAGTTCGTGAAGGGAGCGGGGCGAGGAGCGAAAAGCCCAAAGGGTGGGACGGCCGAGGAGGGTTGCACGCTCAGCAGGGAGAAGAAGGGTACGAGGAGCGGGGAGGTGAGAGAACCAGCAGGTCTCGAGGTGGAGAAGGAGCATTTGCCAGCGAGGAAGGTCGAGCCGACGGGCGGGTTCAGCAAGGAGGTCGAGGAGGATGAGGGAGCGGGGAGGGAGGCGAGGGGGGGCCGTAGGGAGGATTTGGTGGGGGAGCGCTCGAAGACGAAGCCACCCTTTGAGAAGGGGATCAGCTTCAGAAGAGATAAGGATCTGGGTTGGAGAAGAGGGACGAAAGGGGCGCAGCGAGGGAGGGGTAGGGGTGGTTTCTCCCCAGAGCCAGAGGGCGTTGAGCGAGGGGAGGTGGCGGTCTTGGCGAGCGCGGTTGAGGGGATGATGGGTGAGGGCAATCGAGAGGTCGTTGAAGAGGCGAAGCCAGAGTCGAGCATGGCGACCAGAGGGAACGACTGCGGCGAGGGGCCGCCCCGAGGCGGCAGGGAGGGGGGTAAAGTGGGTGTCGACGAGGAGTTGAGGGGGAATTCCCCGGAGATAACCGCGGTTGGAGGCAGTAAAGGTGAGAGAGATTGTCGGACCGAGGTGACGGGTGAGGATGGGGTAAAGGTGGGGGAGAGTGGTTTCCATTTCGGGGAGCGGGGGGGCAGTTTCGCCGAGTTCGAGGAGGATGAGCCCCTCGCGCGTGGGGACAAGTGTGATGGGGTCAGCGCAGAGGGTGGCTCCGGAGGAGTCCCCCGCAACCGCAGGAGGGAGATCTTCACCGAGAAACCGTAAGCGGGCGATGGGGGTAGAGGGGGAACCAAGGTAAAAGGCGAGTATTTCTTGATAGGATAACGGGAGCGTCCGAAAACGACGGCGCCCAAGCCAGCGCGCGAGGGTGGGATAGAGGGTGGGAGAGGGGGCAGAGAGGGAGGTGGGATTGGGCCAGAGAGCGCCCGGAAGGATAAGATCGGCCATGAGGGAGTAATTGTAAAGAAAGAGGAGATAAGGTGCGCGGGTTACCGTTTTCGGTGTGGGTAGGGTGGCGGTTTGTGCGCCGACAAGCAAACGAGGGAGGAGGCTTCGTGTCGTTTGTAGCGCTGATGGCGATGTTGGGGATGATGATCGGGGTGGCCGCGTTGATCGTGGTGCTGTCGGTGATGAACGGCTTCCAGGAGGAGTTGCGGGAGCGGATTTTGCGTGTGACGTGGCATGTGGAGGTGACGGCGGAGGGAGGGGTACTGGAGGAATGGGAGGAGCTCCGGCAACGATTGGAGAGAAGGGCAGGGGTGGAGGAGGTGGCTCCGTTCGCGATGGCCCAAGGATTGATGCGCGCGGGGGATCAGACCGTGGGGGTGATGGTGCGGGGGGTGGAGATCGGTAGCGAGGGACGATGGAAAGGGTTGGTGCAGGTCGGCGATTTGCAGCGGTTGAGAGAGGGGTCCTTTACGGTAGCAGTGGGGAGCGATTTGGCACGGCGGTTGGGCGTGGGGGTGGGCGATCCCGTGGCGATCGTCGTCCCCGACCAGGGAGGGGGAGGACCTTTGGGGTGGCAGCCACGCCTGCGGTTGTTTCGGGTGGGGGCGATCTTCGAGAGCGGAATGTACGAGGTGGATGCGGGAGTGGCCTTGGTGGCGCTGGGGGATGCGCAGGCATTGTTGCGGTTGGGAAAAGGAGTTCATGGAATCGGTGTCCAGTTGTCTGATCCATTGTCCGCCCCCGCGGTAGTGCGCGCATGGGTGAGCGATCTCCCAAGGGGGTTGTGGTTGAGCGATTGGACAAGTCAGCATGCTAACCTTTTCCGGGCGGTTCAGTTGGAAAAGACGATGATGACGTTGGTGCTGTTTTTGATCGTGGCGGTGGCGGCGTTTAACTTGGTGGCGACGTTGGTGATGAGCGTGCAGATCCGCCGGGGGGGGATCGCGATTTTGCGCACATTGGGAGCAACGCGGGCAACAGTGGTTACGATTTTTGTGGTGGAGGGGGCTACGATCGGTTTAGTGGGTTTGATCGCGGGAAGCGCGGCGGGGGTATGGTTGGCGTTTCATGTGCCAGAGACTGTGGCCTTTCTGGAGTGGGCGACCGGTCTGGTGCTGTGGAGTAAAGAGGTCTATTTGTTGAACGAGATCCCGTCGCGTGTGGTGTGGTCCGATGTGGGAGGAGTGGTGGGGGCCGCAGCAGGGCTGACGCTGTTGGCAACGGTCTATCCGAGTTGGAGAGCGGCGGGTGTGTTGCCGGCACAGGCATTGCGCGATGGATGAGGTCGTTCTGAGGTGCACAGGGGTGGTGAAACGCTTCAGCGAGGGGAGGGGAGATGTATGCGTGTTGAACGGCGTCGATTTAGAGGTACGGGCAGGGGAGGTCGTGGCGGTGGTGGGGGTTTCAGGGTCGGGAAAGACGACGCTGTTGAATGTGCTGGCGGGGTTGGATGAGCCTACGGCAGGTGAGGTGTACTTTTTGGGCGAGCGATGGCAGGATTTGGGAGAGCGGGTGCGGGCACGCCGACGCAATTGGGGGTTGGGGTTTGTGTTTCAGTTCCACCATCTGTTGCCGGAGTTTACCGCTGTAGAGAATGTGATGGTGCCGCTGCGGTTGGCTGGGGTACCTGCGGGGGCCGCGCGGTTGCAGGCATTGGAGATGTTGACGGCAGTAGGGCTAAAAGAACGGGCCGATTTTTTCCCGGCGGCGCTGTCGGGAGGAGAGCGACAGCGAGTGGCAGTGGCCCGGGCGTTGGTGATGCGACCGCGCTGCGTGTTGGCCGATGAGCCGACCGGCAATCTCGACCGCGAACGGGCTGATGAGGTGGCTGAGTTGCTGGTGCGGATGGTGCGGGCGACGCGGGCGGCAGCAGTGGTGGTGACCCACGACGCCGCTGTGGCAGCGCGGGCCGACCGAACGATGGCGCTGGTGCAGGGGCGATTGGTCGATAAGGAATAAGGGAGCGATAGAAAAAAGGGGGATTGAGGCGGTAAATCGGTCAAAGGAGCGGGGGGAGTGTCGTCTATACTCTAGGCGCAGTATTGCATGAGAGGAGAGCAGAGATGAGATTGCAGACCCTTTTTGCTTCTTTAACGGCAGTGGTGACGCTGCTGCTGCTGGGAACAGGGGGAATGGTGTGGGTATCGCTGCAGAGCGCGGCGTCGCAGTTGGATGTGGTTCGAAGGGTGGTTTTGCCCAACAGTCAGGCCCTCCAGGAGGGATTATTGATTGGCGTTCAGACCATGGCGGCGATGCGGCAGATGGTGATTGAGCGGGGCGATGAGGTAGCGCGGCAGCGGTTGGAGGAGGCAGCGCGAAAGTTTTCGGAGATTTTGCGGCCGGTGGTGGAGCGGTCGCGGCGACCGGCGGTGCGGGCGGAGGTGCAGCAGCTGATCGAAAAGTGGGATCAGAATGTTGCCCCGAAGGTTCGGGCATTTCATGCGAAGTTGGCGACCCAGGCTTCGGCAGAGGAACTGAAGGAGCTAATGCAGCAAGCGACCCGCGCGTGGCGAGAGGTGCGCGAGCCCTTGGAGAAGTTGATCGAGGAGCGAAGAAAGATAAACGAAGAGGAACTCCAGCATGTCAAGGATGAGGTGGTCCGTGGGATGTGGGTGATTAAGACGCTGCTTGGGATCACCGCGGTGTTGTTTGTGGCGGCGTCGATCTATTTCTTAAGGATTATGAAACGACGCACGAAGGAGGCACAGGAGCTGGTGGAACGGGTGGCGCTGGCCCGCGATCTTACCGGCTTCGATCCACAGCCGTCGCGCGATGAATTGGGAATGGTCGTGGCAGGAGTGGTGCGGTTGAAGGAGACGATTCGGGATTTGATCGCTACCCAACGGGGGACGCTGGAGCGGATCGCAGCCGCAACGCGCGAACAGCAGCACGACGCCGAGACGGCTGCACGGATGGCCGAGGAGGCGGCGGTAAACGCCGAGCGGATGGCAGAGGCGATCGAACAGCTGAGTCAGGGGATTGAGGCGCTGGCAGCCGCTGCCCAGCAGGCTCAGTCGTTGACCGAGACGGCTGACCAGCAGGCGGTTGGCGGTGCGGCAACGATCGAACGGACCGCTGCGGAGATGGAGTCGATTGCCCAGATCGCAGCTGAGGCGGCGTCCAGTGTGGAGCAGTTGGTGGAACAGTCGCAGCGAATCGGTTCGATCGCGCGATCGATCGAGGAGATCGCCGATCAGACCAATTTGTTGGCGTTGAACGCGGCGATCGAGGCGGCGCGCGCTGGGGAGGCAGGGCGCGGCTTTGCCGTGGTGGCCGATGAGGTGCGAAAGTTGGCTGAGCGGACGGCAGCGGCAACCCAGCAGATCCGGACAATCATCGCTGAGGTGGCACGCGATTCCGAACAGGCAAGCGCTCAGATGGGGGAAGTAAAGGAGCGAGTAGCGAGCGGCCGAGAGACGGCGGCGAACGTGCGGATGACGATCGAGGCGATCCGGGCGGCGGCTGAGAGTGCTCGACAAGCAGTGGCAGGGATCGCCGAGCGAGTGGTCCGAGAAGCAGAGGCGATGCGCCAGATGCGGGAACGGGTGGCGGAGGCGGCGCGAGCGGCAGAGGAGAGCGCCCGACGCGCCGCTGAGACGCGAGAAAAGGCGAAGGCGCTACAGGAGGAGGCACAGGGGAAACGGGATGAGCTGATGCAAGCATTCCGGCTTTGAGAAAAGCGCAGAGAGGCAATAGAGACGGGTAGAGAGGAGAATGGGGGCGGAGCTGCTGAGGGCAGATCAGCTTTTCCGGGCTAGCGAGCCTAACCATTGGCCAGAGGTAGAGGAAGCGGCTCCTTTTGTGGGACAGGAGCGGGCGGTGGAGATGGTCGACCGCGCGCTTGAGTTAGGGGCAGGAGCAGGTCATGTGGTGGTGATCGCTCCTCCTGGCTACGGGCGACGGGCTTTGGTGCGCTGGGTGGCTAAACAAAAGGCAGGGGTTCGAAAGGCAGGGGATTTGGTGCTGTTGCCGCGGTTGTCTGCTCCGCGCAATCCCCAGGTGGTTCGGTTAGCGGCGGGGAGGGGTTGCGCATTGGTGGCGGCGGTGGATCGTCTGTTTGCTGAATTGACGGAGGTGGTGGAGGGCGCAGGGGGGTGGAAACAGAGAGCGCGCGAGGGAGAGGAGGGAGGGTGGGAGGAAGAGGAACAAACGATCGCAAACGCGCTGCAGGAGCGATTTGCAGCGGTAGAGGCTGCATGTTCCAACGCAGAAGAGGTTGTCGCCGCTTCCTATCTGCGAGAGTTGGCTCAGAGGGTTGTGGAGCGAATGGGGGAGTGGTTGGTGTGGGGGGAGGAGGGGATGCAAGTAAACGGGGCGTGGTTTCGAGGTATTCGACCGGTGGTGTTGCGCCCGGCTCCCCCCGAAGGGAAAGTACCCGTGGTGGAGGTGGCGGAGCCGGTAACTTATGAGGGGTTGGTGGGTTGGATCGAGCGCGATGAGGAAGGAGTAGGGCTGGAGGTGGTCCGCCCCGGAGCATTGGTGTTGGGGTGCGAGGGATTTGTGTTGCTCGATGCCGAGAGTTTGGTGGCGGATAGATCGTTGTGGTTTACATTGAGAGGAATTTTGACGAGCGATCAGATCGCGATTGTCCCTCCGCCAGGAGAGGCGCGGTGGGGAGGCCGCCCGATGGTACAGCCCGACCCCATTCCCTTTGGAGGGCAGGTGGTGCTGTGGGCGACACCAGAAGCCTTCGAGGCACTTGCCGCCGATGAGATGTTTTTGCGCCTTTTTCCGTGGGCCGTCGAGCTTGAGATATTGGTGCGACGAACCGCTGCGGTCGAGAAGGCGATAGCCCGGCGACTGGCCGAGTTGGCGGCTGCGCAGGTGGGTCGAGAGGTCGCGTTTGAGAAGGGGGCGCTTGCCGCCGCGATTGAGGCATTGGCACGCAGCGCTGAGGACCAGGAGCGATTGTCTTTGCGGTTGGGGTCAGCAGTGGGGATTTTGACCGAGGCAGCAGTGGTGGCTCAGAGACGGGGTAGCGCAACGGTGGGGCGCGCCGAAGTGGAGCATGCCGTAAAAGCGCGATGGGAGCGTTTGGGGGTGGGATGGCGCGAGACGCTCCAAGCGATCGAGCGAGGAGAACTGGCGATCGCGGTGAGCGGTAGTAAGGTCGGACAGGTAAACGGGTTGGTGGTCTTCGCGGTGGGGGAGCAGGCGTATGGTCATCCGGTGCGCATTACCGCAACTGTGCGGGTCGGCGGAGAGGGGGAGGTGATCGACGTAGAACGGGAGACCGAATTAGGGGGGGCAGTTCATAGCAAAGGGGTGTTGATTTTGTCAGCTTTTTTGGCGGGATATTTCGCGAAAATCCGACCATTGGCGCTGACCGCTTCAGTAGCCATCGAGCAGTCTTACGGGCCAGTGGATGGGGATTCGGCGTCGCTGGCAGAGGCGTTGGCGTTGCTGTCAACGATCGGCGAGGTACCGTTAAAACAGGCGATCGCAGTGACGGGGTCGATTAACCAGCTTGGGGCGGTTCAGGCAGTGGGAGGAGTTAACGAAAAGATAGAGGGATGGTTTGCAGTGTGTGCAGCTCGGGGTTTCCCTGCCGAAGCAGGGGTGATTATCCCCGCGGCGAATGTTTCGACTCTCATGCTGCGGCGAGAGGTAGTAGAGGCGGCGCAGGGGGGATATTTCCGAGTGTGGGCGGTGCGCAATGTGGAAGAGGCCGCGGCGTTACTCTCCGGCTTACCGGAGCACGGACCGCAGAGTCTGTTCGCCCGCGTGTCGGAGCAATTAGCCCGCTTCGCGCGGTACGACGAGCGAGGGGAGGGAGACCTTTGGCGACGACCGTGGGCGCGATCTTCGCGTAGGTGACGAGTACTCAGTCATTGTTCTCTTGGGGAATTTCACCGCTGGAGAGAACCAGCCGCACTAGTTTGCGAAAATTTTCATAGTGATCGTCGGTAATGAGAGAAGCCCCAAAACGGTAATTCCCCCAACGCTCTCGGATGGGAGAGGGAGCGTTCATGATCGTTGTTTGAATGGATTCTATCTGCTCCCGAACAACTGTTTTGGTGTTGGCGACGAGGGCAAAACCAGGGATGGGGTCGGTTGTTTTAACCACGATTGCACCAAGAGTTTCATAGCGTTTCCCAAAGGCCTCAGTAAGGCCGCCAAGTGGAAATTCCCCACCTACAACCGCTTCGCCTACCGCGTCGTGGCGCCCGAGATAACGATACTTGGCGTGGCGTAAGGTTTGCCCTTCTTGTTGCAAAAGATAGTCGGTACTCAAAAAACCACATGTAGATTGAGGTTGAGTAAGTGCAACGCGCAGCGGCATTTTCCCTTTACGAAGGTACTCCCACGTCTCTTTGCTTTGGGCGAGGAGAGCGCAGCGATAGGTGGAAGATCCGGAGGCATCGTGAAAGACGAGGAAAGGCTCGAGGTGGGGAGCGCGCGTGCGCACCTCTACGTAAGGAAGAGGTCCGTAAAGAGCCAGATCGATTTTCCCTTCAGAATGGGCTTTTTGGATTTCTTTATATTTATCTATGTATAAAATAGAAATTTTAAACGGAAGCTCTGCGTTGAGGTAGTCGATAATCGGTCTCCAAGTGGCAATCGTTTTTTCAGCACTCTCAAGCGGGAGAGGGACAAAGGTCAACTCGCTTTTCGCAGCGTTGGATGGGAAAGGAGAGGCAAAAATCGCGACCGCGGCGATTGTTCTACAGAGAAAAAGGCACAAACGCATGGTACGAAAGAGAACCCGAGGGGCTATCCCAACTTAATTTTACCAGATAAGCGATAAAGGATTCAATTTTAATTTTGCCAGATAAGCGGTAAAGGATGAGGGATTCTTTATGAGGAGAGATTTGGCCATTTGATCAAACGGTTGGGGAATGGATGGAGAGAGCGATTTTTTGGGCAGGTGAAGAAGTACAATCATAAATTTCCAGTTGGAGTGTAAGAGCGTGAGCGGCAATACTTTCGGACATCTTTTTCGGGTGACAACTTTTGGGGAGTCCCATGGCCCCGCGATAGGGTGTGTGGTGGATGGATGTCCTCCAGGGATCCCCTTAGGGGTGGAGCAGATTCAGCGTGAGCTTGATCGCCGCCGCCCAGGAGGAAGTCGGTTTGTGACCCAGAGACAAGAGGCAGATCGCGTCGAGCTCCTGTCAGGGGTATTTGAGGGAGTAACGACCGGTACGCCTATCGCCCTTTTGATCCGCAATGAGGATGTTCGGCCACAGGATTACGCGGCTTTGGCCGACCGTTTTCGCCCAGGCCACGCCGATTACCCTTATCTGATGAAGTATGGAGTCCGCGACTACCGGGGGGGGGGACGGGCTTCGGCGCGGGAGACAGCAGCCCGCGTGGCGGCGGGGGCAATCGCGAAGGTGTGGCTGAAACAGCGCTACGGGGTTACAATCCGCGGCTTTTTGGCGCAATTGGGCCCTTTCGTGCCACCCTTTTCATCGTGGGAGGAGGTGGAGGAGAACCCTTTTTTTGTGCCTAACCTTGCAGTGGTTCCGGAGTTGGAGGAGTACCTCGATGGGTTGAGAAAGATTGGCGATTCCGTGGGAGGGCGGGTGACAGTGGTGGCTACAGGGGTGCCCGTGGGGTGGGGATCGCCTGTGTTTTCTAAACTGGACGCGGAAATCGCTTACGCGATGATGGGGATCAACGCGGTAAAAGGAGTAGAGATCGGCGATGGATGCGCGGTGGCCGAGCAGCATGGAAGCCAACATGGGGATGAGATGAGCCGAACGGGCTTTTTGAGCAACCACGCGGGGGGAGTGCTCGGCGGAATCAGCAGCGGCCAGCCGATCGTGGTCCATTTGGCCGTTAAACCGACTTCAAGCATTCGTTTTCCAAAACGTTCGGTGACTGTGAACGGGGAAGAGGTAGCGGTAACAACGCAGGGGCGGCACGATCCTTGCATTGCCATCCGCGCCGTTCCAATCGCAGAGGCGATGTTGGCATTGGTTCTGGCAGACGCAGCATTGCGCCATCGCGCGCAGTGTGGGGATGTACACCCCCCGTTGTCCCCAATTCCAGCAGTTTCCCCAGAGGCTGATTTGCCTTTTCCTTTGCCTCCAGTAGAATGAGGCAGCAGTTCGCGCCGTGGGTAGCGCTGTCGGCTTATCAGTTTTTTTACTTTTCTTTTATTGGAATTTTTACCCCTTACTTTCCTCTGTACCTCGATTCGCTGGGGTGGAGCGCAGCGTCGATCGCAGCTTTAATGGCAACCATGCAGGCGGCGCGAATTATCTCCCCACCGCTGTGTTCATGGTGGGTGGGGGGAGACGCCAGACGGGCTCGGAGAGTAGTAGTGCTGGCGCCGTGGGCGGCATTGCTGGGGTTCCTGCCGTTTTACGTTTCGCAGACGGTGGGGATAGCACTGGCATCGGTAGCAGCAGCTGCTTTCTTTTGGAGCGCCGCGTTGCCGTTGTTGGAGGCTATTACTTTGTCGGCGTTGGGACATGAGGTGCGCCGCTATCCATGGATTCGAGTGTGGGGATCTATCGGTTTTATCACCGTGGTGGTGAACGTCGGCGCTTGGTTAGAACGAGCGACCGTGGCTACAGTGCGCGAGTGGGTGGTGGCTTCATTGATTGCTTTGGGAATAGTGGGATTTTGGGTTCCGGAGCCTGTGCGATGGCCCAGACCTGACACCGGAAATGCACCGTTTTGCTGGTGGCGGGTGCGGCCGATCGTGATTTTTTTCGCCGCAACTTTCGCAATGGCTACCGCTCATGGAGCACTCTACGCTTTCTATTCCTTGCATTTGGCAGCGCTCGGGTACGGGAAGGCCGCTATCGGGGCGCTTTGGGCATTGGGAGTGGTTGCAGAAATTTTTTTGTTTTTGGGTCTGCCGCGATTGATGGGGAGGGTGGGAGTATGGCCCCTTTTTGTGGCTTCATTCGCGGTGGCGAGCATGCGCTTTTTGTTGATCGCATGGGGCGCCGAGGGATGGGTTGTGGCCGTTGCAGCGCAGTTGCTGCATGCGGTAACGTTCGGCGTTTATCATGGAACCGCTGTACAGTTAATAAACAGCTGGTTTGGGAGACGAGCACCCGCAGTCGGTCAGGCGATTTATAGCAGCGTCTCTTTTGGCTTCGGAGGTATGATGGGTGCTGCAATGGCCGGGTGGAGCTGGGAGGTGGGAGGGGGAACCGTTTCATTTACCGTTGCCGCGTTCGTCGCCGCGATGGGAGGGATATTGGCGGAGTTGGCCCGCCGATTTGCTGTTTCCAGTAGGGGTGTGGAATAATCGCAGCCGTTGGTGAAGAGTTCGAGGGAGTGATGGGAAAAACCCTTTACGAGAAGTTGTGGGAGAGCCATGTGGTCCGCAGCGAGCCCGATGGGACGACGCTGTTGTATGTCGATCGCCATTTGGTGCATGAGGTGACCAGCCCGCAGGCATTTGAGGGCTTGCGGGAGGCAGGGCGGTCGGTTTGGCGACCGCGCTCGATTCTGGCAACCGCTGATCATAACGTGCCTACCGATCCGCATATTGCCGAGATCACCGAACCGATCGCGCGCGCCCAAGTGCGGGCGTTGGATGAGAATATCCGCTGGTCTGGCGCATTGGCTTACTTTCCTTACCGCGATCCGCGTCAGGGAATCGTTCATGTGATCGGTCCAGAGAGCGGGGCAGTTTTGCCCGGTATGACAGTGGTGTGCGGTGATTCGCATACGTCTACCCATGGGGCTTTCGCTTGTTTGGCACAAGGGATCGGTACTTCCGAGGTGGAGCATGTGTTGGCTACCCAGTGCTTGGTGACGCGTCGGTCAAAGCAGATGCGCGTTTGGGTGGAGGGGAGATTGCCGCACGGGGTTTTCGCAAAGGATTTGGCATTGGCATTGATCAGCAAAATCGGTGCCGGAGGGGGAAACGGCTACGCGATAGAGTATGCAGGACCCGCCATCGCTGCCCTGCCGTTGGAAGGGCGAATGACTTTGTGCAATATGGCGATCGAGGGAGGGGCACGGGTGGGGTTGGTAGCATGCGATGATTCGACCATCGATTATTTCGCAGATAAACCTTTCGCACCAAAAGGGGCGTTGTGGGATGCCGCTGTTCGATATTGGCAAACGCTTTTCTCCGACGCGGAGGCATCCTTTGATGCGGAGGTTTGGCTCGACGCCCATACCGTGGCGCCGATGGTGACGTGGGGGACAAACCCAGAGCAGGTGACCAGCGTCGAGGGGGTGGTCCCCGATCCAGAGTCGTTTACTGATCCACTCAAGCGACGAGCAGCCGAGCAGGCGCTGAATTATATGGGATTGACGCCTGGTACACCGATTACGTCAATCGCCGTCGACCAGGTTTTTATCGGGTCCTGCACCAATGGACGATTGGAGGATTTGCGCGCCGCTGCGCGAATCGTACGGGCATTGGGGCGAGGGAAGTCAGAGAGAGTAAAGCGGGTGTTGGTGGTGCCGGGTTCAGGACAGGTAAAAGCACAGGCAGAGGCAGAGGGATTGCACCGCGTGTTTATAGAGGCTGGATTCGAATGGCGTATGCCAGGCTGTTCGATGTGTTTGGGGATGAACCCCGATCAGCTCCAACCGGGGGAGCGTTGCGCTGCTACGTCGAACCGTAATTTCGAGGGACGACAGGGGCCAGGGGGAAGAACCCATTTGGTGAGCCCAGCGATGGCTGCCGCGGCAGCAATCTTCGGCCATTTCGTGGATATCCGTCAGTTGCCGGGGATAGAGGAATGAGGCCATTTACCGTCCATGAGGGTTTGGTGGCACCGCTGGATCGGGCTAACGTCGATACCGACGCTATCATTCCAAAACAGTTTTTGAAGTCGATCCGGCGCAGCGGCTTTGGGCCTTATTTGTTCGACGAGTGGCGCTATTTAGATCGCGGTGAACCAGGGATGGATTGCCGCAAACGACCGAAGAACGAAGCGTTTGTTCTGAATGATCCGCGCTACGCGGGGGCAACGATTTTGCTGACGCGAGAAAATTTCGGTTGCGGCAGTTCACGCGAGCACGCTGCGTGGGCACTGGTCGATTTCGGGTTCCGAGCGATCGTGGCGCCGAGCTTTGCCGATATTTTTTACGATAACGCTTTGAAAAACGGGTTGCTGTTAGTGGTCTTGGAGGCCGATATCGTCGAGCGGCTGTTCGAGGAGTGTAAAACTACCCCTGGTTATCAGCTGCGGATCGATTTGCCGGCACAGACCGTAACAACCCCAGAGGGCGAGATTTTTTCGTTCGCGATCGATCCCCACCGCAAAGAGTGTTTGTTGAACGGTTGGGACGAAATCGGATTGACTTTGCGGTACGCAGAGGAGATCCGGGCTTTTGAAAAAGCCTACCGGGCACGTTTCCCTTTCTATTTCATCGGCGAAGAGGAAGGAGAAGAGGAGTGACTATTAAAAAGGTGCTGGTGTTGCCAGGGGATGGGATCGGGCCAGAGATCGTGACCGAAGCGGTGAAGGTGGTGCAGGCGATGGCGTTGCCGATCGAGTGGGAGTATGGTTTGATCGGCGGATCTGCCGTGGACGCCGTCGGTATTCCTTACCCAGAGACGACACAACAGTTGGCGCGAGCGGCCGACGCGGTGTTGTTGGGCGCTGTGGGAGGGCCTAAATGGGACCCCTTGCCGCGCTTCCAGCGCCCGGAGCAGGGATTGCTGGCGATCCGAAAGGATTTGGGTCTTTTCGCTAATCTACGCCCTGCCGTGCTTTACCCTCCTTTGGTAGGTGCTTCGACGTTGAGGCCCGAGGTGGTGGAGGGCCTCGATTTGCTCATCGTACGGGAGTTGACAGGGGATGTCTATTTCGGCGAGCCGCGCGGAATCGAAATGCGCGACGGCGAACGGGTCGGGTTTAATACCATGATATACCGCGAGTCGGAGATTCGGCGAATCGCCCGAGTGGCCTTTGAGGCCGCGCGCCGTCGTCGGCGCCGCGTCTGTTCGGTGGATAAAATGAATGTCTTGGAGACGTCCCAGCTTTGGCGCGAGGTGGTAGAGGAGGTGGCTCGAGAATACCCCGACGTTACTTTGACCCATCTCTTGGTGGATAATGCAGCAATGCAGTTGGTGCGAGCGCCGACAGCGTTCGATGTGATCGTGACGGGGAATATGTTCGGAGATATTCTGTCAGACGAGGCGGCAATGCTGACGGGGTCGATCGGAATGTTGCCGTCAGCGTCACTCGATGGGGCGGGAAAAGGGTTGTACGAACCATGCCACGGGTCGGCCCCCGATATCGCGGGTAAAGGAGTGGCAAACCCATTGGCGACTATTTTGTCGGCAGCGTTGATGCTGCGCTATAGCTTCGGGTGGGAGGAAGAGGCAGCGGCAATCGAACGAGCGGTGAGAAAGGTTTTGGCCGATGGGCGGCGTACCCCCGACATTGCAGCAGCAGGTGAGCCAGTGGTGGGTACAGCGCAGATGGGCGATGCGGTGGTCGCAGCGCTTCGTTGAGACGGTGGCCGAGAGAACGGAGGACCTATAAATGGAAAAGCCACGAGTGGGATTGGTGGGGTGGCGAGGGATGGTGGGGTCAGTGTTGATGCAACGGATGAGCGAGGAGGGGGATTTCGCTGACATCGAGCCATATTACTTTTCGACTTCGGCAGCTGGAAGTCCCGCTCCCGCTTTCGGCGGAGTGGAGCCACCGGCACCACTTTTGGACGCTTACGATATCGCCCGATTGCGCGAGATGGAGATCATCATCACCTGTCAGGGGGGGGATTACACGAAAGCCGTCTACGGACAATTGCGGGCAGAGGGCTGGAAAGGCCATTGGATCGATGCGGCAAGCGCGCTGCGCATGGAGCCGGATGCGGTGATCATTCTCGATCCCGTGAACCGAGCGATGATCGATGCGGCATTGGCCCGAGGGGGTCGCGATTGGATCGGGGGAAATTGCACAGTGTCGCTGATGCTGATGGCGATCGGGTCGTTGTTCCAGGCAGGGCTGGTCGAGTGGGTGAGCTCGATGACCTACCAGGCTGCTTCAGGCGCAGGAGCGCAAAATATGCGAGAGTTATTGGTGCAAATGGGGCGGCTTTATGAGGCAGCGGCGGAGGCGCTGAACGATCCTGCGACGGCGATCCTCGAGATTGACCGAAGAGTGACCGCAGCGATGCGCGCCCCCGATTTTCCTACTACCCATTTCCGCGGCGTACCTTTGGCAGGGAGTCTAATCCCATGGATCGATTCGGCGGTGGCGCACGGTCAGTCGCGCGAGGAGTGGAAGGGAGGAGCTGAGTGCAATAAGATCCTGGGATTGCCGCCGTTCCGCTCTCCCGGTTCTGTTCCGGTGGATGGAATTTGCGTGCGGGTGGGAGCGATGCGTTGCCATTCGCAGGGTTTGACCGTAAAGTTGCGCCGTGACGTGCCGTTATCAGAGATCGAAGCGATGATCGCTTCCGCCCATCCGTGGGTGCGTTTGGTTCCAAACGAGCGGGAGGCAACAGAGCGCTTGTTGACGCCCGCGGCGATCTCCGGAACATTGACGATCGGCGTGGGACGACTCCACAAGTTGGCGATGGGACCGGAGTACCTGGGCGTTTTTACAGTGGGCGATCAGTTGCTGTGGGGAGCCGCGGAGCCCTTGCGGCGAATGTTGCGAATTTTGCTTGGGTCGTTGTAGGATTTGGACATCGGCCCATGCGTAGAGAGAACGGGGAGACGTCGCGATGAGATGGGGTGGGTGGCTGGGGGGGGTGGTGTACGGGTTGTCGTTGATCGGGGCGACCGAGGCCGCTTCGTTGGGGGATATGGTGGTCCATTCGCGATTGGGGGAACCGCTGCGAGCGGAAGTGGAGGTTTTCGCTTCTGCCGAAGAGCTGCGGTCATTGGCAGTACGGATCGCCGATGAAACCATCTATCGACGGGCGGGGTTGCAGCCATCTCCTTTCCTTTCCCAGGTGGAGGCAAAGCTGACCACGAGAGGAGGACAGGTGGCGGTGGAGTTGCGGTCGTCGCAACCGGTCTACGAGCCTTATCTCAATGTGTTGCTCGATCTCAGTTGGAGCGGTGGCCGATTGGTGCGCGAGTACGCGTTGCTGGTGGATCCCCCAGAGGCAGCACTTCCCTCTCCGCCGGTTCGACCGTCGACAGCGCTCCCTTCTCCGCCCGTCTCCGCGCCAGCACCAGTCTTGCCGGTGGGGGCGGTTTCTCTAGTGGGGGGGCAAGGCGGAGGACAACGCTCTTCTTCGGGGACAGAGGGAGGAAACACCGCTTCGCCAAAACCGATCGCTGAGGGGGCAAATCCCTCTTCCGCTCCACCCTCGCAAAAGGAGGAAGAACATCAGCGCGCAGGAGGGGAGCGGGTGGTTCGTCGAGGGGAGACCCTCCTTTCAATCGCCCGAGAGGTGGTTCCTGCTCACGTGCCGCTGGAGGTTGTGGTTTATGAGTTGTGGCGTACTAATCCAAAAGCGTTCGTGGCGGGGGATATCAACCGCTTGATGGCCGGAGCACGGCTGCAAATTCCTCACCCCGACGTGTATCAGACGGTGCCTGTCGAGGAGGCAATCGCTTATGTTCGAGCCCGGGTGCGCCC
Organism: Hydrogenophilus sp.; assembly: GCA_026416515.1. Lineage (GTDB taxonomy): Bacteria > Pseudomonadota > Gammaproteobacteria > Burkholderiales > Rhodocyclaceae > Hydrogenophilus. The sequence goes on from JAOAEZ010000001.1 coordinate 171,242, forward strand.
CCCGTCGTCTCTCTCGACTGCAGTTCCTCCCATTGCGCCGGCGGTGGTGAAGGGAGAGACGCCGCAGGTCGCTGAGGGGCGCTTGCAGGAGCGCGGTGGCGTGAAGGGTGGAAAGAGAGGGGGCGATCAGGTAAAAGTGGCTCCTACCGAGCCGCGCGATGGCGGGAAAGGAAAAGAGGGCGAAAAAGGGGTTTCGGCAGAGGATCTGCGCGCGCTGCAGGGAGGATTAGAGGAGGCGATGGCTCGGATCGCAGCTTTGGAGCAGCAGCTGCAGCGGCTTTCGGCGTTATTGGAACTTCAAGCAGCGATGTTGGCCCAACTACAACCCCCTGCGGCTCCTGCGTCTTCGTCATCAGCTCCTTCCGGAAACGCTCCTTTACCGAAGGAGCAGACGGGTTCGCCGCCGAACGCCTCTGCGCCAACTCCGGAGGGAGAGGAAGGAAAGGAGGGGCGATTTTTAGATTTCCTGCGCGAACAGACGGAGGTTTTGCTGGGAGGAGCTGCCCTTCTTCTGGGGGTGTTGCTCTATTTGCGTTGGCGACGGCGCTCCGTGGCGACAGAGACGCCTTCTGAGGAGGAGATGAAGCCCCGAGCGCCGGAGGGCAAAGAGGGTGAGTATTCCGCCACGGGATTGGCCATTGCTGCAGCGGGCGGAGCAGTTGCTTCTTCTTTGGCTTCTTCTTCGGGCGGAGGGTCTGGCCAAGGGGGTAGAGAAGAGGATGCAGAGGAGGAGGAGGAGCTGGAGGTGCTTGCCTCATCCAGCGAGGTAGAGGAGTTAGACCCGTTGGCAGAGGCCGACCTTTTGATCGGATACGACCGGCTCGACCAGGCGGAGGAGATTCTACAGAGATTGCGCGGGGAGGAGCCGGATCGTCCGGAGGTTCTGGTGCGGTTGATGGAGGTCGCCGCTCGCCGCAGCGATAGGACGGCCTTTTTGGCGCTTCAAGAGGAGCTGGCTGCTTTGACCCATAGAGAGGGGCCAGAGTGGGCGAAGGGGGTGGCGCTTGCCGAACGATTCTTGCCGCAGAAAGACGAGATTTTGGACGCCTCTCCAGAGGTTCATGGGGATAGCGAAAGGGGCGAGATACGCCAGGAAGCGGTGAGTAGAGAGGAGCAGGCGCATATCGCGCCGGAGGAAAAAGAGGAAGAGCTTCTTCTCGATTTTTCGCTCGACCTCGGCAGCGAGAGGGGTGAGGAGCGGAGATCGATTGGCAATGGCGAGGGAAAGGGATTAACTCAGGAGGCGGAAAGCGAGGTGAAGGAGGGGGTTTCTAAGAGCGAGGGGTTGACTACAGATGTTTCGAAGATAACCGCTCATTCTTCCGCGCAAGGAAGAGCGGAGGAGCTTTCCTCTGAATTGGAGGCACTGTTGCGCGAGGAGACGGTTGAGCTCCCGGCAGGGAGAGAGACAGAAGCTTCTCCAGATGAGATCGATTGGGCAGTTGAATTGACTTCCGATTCTGAGAGTGGCCCAGAGGTGGCAGGACCAGCTTCCCAGAGGTCCCAAGAGGAGGACGCTGATACGCTTTCCGATAGCCGTCTGCAGTTGGCGCTTGCTTATTTGGAGATGGAGGATGTCGAGGGAGCAAGGGAGCTGATCGAGGAGGTGATGCGAGACGGGACCCCGAAGGCGCGCGCGGAGGCAGAGCGTTTGGCAGCGAGGTTGCCAGCGGCGTGAGAGAATGGCGCGGTGGGTGCTTCTTTTGAGCTACAGAGGAGATGGCTTTTGTGGTTGGCAGAGCCAAGAAAGGCGCTGCGGCGTTCAGGATCGCGTGCAAGAGGCGTTGTCGATGATCGCGGGGGAGAGAATAAGGGTTTTCTGCGCGGGACGAACCGACGCCGGCGTTCATGCGGTCGCACAAGTGGTTCATTTTGAGTGTTCTGCACAGCGCCCAGTCTCCTCGTGGGTTCGAGGGGTGAATAGCCTTTTGCCGGCAGGGGTGCATGTCTGGTACGCCCAGGAGGTAAGCTCAGAGTTCCACGCTCGTTATTCCGCCCGTAGCCGCTGTTATCGCTACCTTCTTTATAACGGTCCCGCAGTGCCCGCGTGTTGGGAGGAGAAAGTGGGGTGGTTCCATCGACCCCTCGATTTCGAGGCGATGCGGCGCGCTGCAGCTTTTCTCGTGGGAAGACACGATTTTTCCGCTTTTCGAGCTGCCGATTGTCAAGCAAAGAGTCCAATCCGGACGATGTGGCGGGTAAAGATTCGGCGAATCGCGACGGAGCAAATTCCGGGATGGGGAGAGAGCGCTTGGTTTGCGTTTGATTTTGAGGCGGATGGTTTTCTCCACCATATGGTTCGTAATATCGTGGGGGCCCTGGTAGAGGTGGGGAAGGGAGGGGCTCCACCGGAGTGGATTTCGGAGTTGATGGCTTGTGGGGAGCGGCGGTTGGCCGCTCCTACTTTTCCTGCGATGGGCCTCTATTTCTGCGGCGCCGATTACGGGCAGGAGAGCAGCTTGCCGTTCGGAGGACGGATCGTGCGCTGGCCGCTTATCGGTTGGAGCGGCGAGTCAGAGGACGGCAGCGCTCCCTTCGGTGTCGAGGAGAGGAGGGAGTGATCCTTTGGAGTACGCCGCGCATACGGGTGAAAATTTGCGGCATTACTCGTGTCGAGGATGGTTTGGCGGCGGCAGCAGCAGGGGCCGATGCGGTCGGTTTGGTTTTCTATCCCGCTAGTCCCAGAGCAGTTATTCCCGAGCAGGCGCGGAGAATCGCGAATGCATTGCCCCCTTTTGTGACGGTAGTGGCGCTTTTTGTGAATCCTTCCCCCGAGGAGGTCGCCGCGGCAGTGGCAGCCCTACCGCATGCCTTGCTTCAATTCCACGGCCAAGAATCTCCTGAGTTTTGCGCGGCTTTCGGTCGCCCTTACCTTAAAGCATTCGCCGCTACTTCTGAATTGCAGAGGGTGTGGTCTCTTTTCGGTGAGGCAGCAGGTTGGGTAGTGGATACACCAACGCCCGCTTATGGAGGGAGCGGTATCGCGTTCGATTGGTCGCTATTGCCCCCTCCAGAGGCGCGGGCACGGCCGCTAATCGTGGCGGGAGGATTGACTGCCGAGAATGTCGGTGCGGCGATCGCTGCCACTCGCCCGTGGGGGGTCGATGTCAGCAGCGGAGTAGAGAGGGCCAAAGGAATTAAGGATGCAGCTAAAATCGCTCAGTTCATCGCCGCAGTGCGGGCGGCGGAGGAGTAGAGATGGGTGGAGTGGTGAATAAGGAGATTGTGTTGGGACCGCGCGGTGAGTTGCCCGATGCCCGTGGCCATTTCGGCCGATTTGGAGGGCGCTTTGTGGCAGAGACATTAGTCCCTGCGCTTGAGGAGCTGGCCACTGCTTATGAAAACGCCCGCAACGATCCCCATTTTTTGGCCGAGTTTGCCGCCGATTTAACCCACTACGTGGGGCGCCCTACGCCGATTTACCATGCTCGTCGCCTTTCCGAGGCGGTGGGAGGAGCACAGATTTTTTTGAAACGGGAGGATTTGAACCATACCGGCGCCCATAAGATCAACAATTGCGTGGGCCAGGCCCTACTGGCGCGGCGGATGGGTAAATTGAGGGTGATCGCCGAGACCGGCGCGGGCCAGCACGGGGTAGCGACCGCGACAGTAGCCGCTCGCTTCGGCTTAGCGTGCGTGGTATATATGGGCGCGGAGGATATGGCCCGCCAGAGCCCCAATGTGGCCAGAATGAAGTTGCTTGGGGCAGAGGTGGTGCCTGTCTATTCAGGGTCGCGGACATTAAAGGATGCGTTAAACGAGGCGCTGCGCGATTGGGTCACAAATGTGCGCGATACGTTTTACATCATCGGTACGGTCGCCGGCCCTCATCCATATCCGATGATGGTGCGCGATTTTCAGTCGGTAATCGGCCGCGAGTGCATGCACCAGATGGCAGAACTGATTGGCCGTCAGCCCGATGTGGTCGTGGCGTGCGTGGGGGGAGGATCGAACGCGATGGGGATCTTTTATCCCTATCTTCCCTACGAGGAGGTGCGGTTGGTGGGAGTAGAGGCGGCAGGGGAGGGAATCGAGACAGGACGCCATGCGGCTAGCCTTACCGCAGGTCGCCCAGGGGTGCTTCATGGAAATCGGACTTATGTTCTGCAGGATGAAAATGGTCAGATAGCGGCAACCCATTCTATTTCGGCAGGACTCGATTATCCGGCGGTGGGCCCAGAACATGCTTGGCTTAAGGAGAGCGGGCGCGCGGAGTATGTGGCGATTACCGATTCAGAGGCATTGAGTGCGTTCGAGTTGCTCTGCCGTTATGAGGGGATTATTCCCGCGCTGGAGTCAGCGCACGCCGTGGCTCATGCAGTTCGTTTGGCGCGAGAGCTACCCCGAGAGAGGGTGATTTTGGTCAACCTTTCAGGCCGCGGCGATAAAGATTTGGGGACCGTTTTGGCGCAGGTAAAGGGAGGCGCATGAACCGGATCGACGAGACCTTTGCTCAGTTGAAGCGGGAGGGCCGTTGCGGACTGATCCCCTTTTTAATGGCAGGAGATCCCGACGCGGTGATGACGGTAGAGTTGATGCACACAGCGGTGGCGGCGGGCGCCAATGTGTTGGAGGTGGGGGTCCCTTTTTCCGACCCTATGGCCGATGGACCCACAGTTCAGCGGGCAAGCGAGCGCGCCTTGGCTTCAGGAATGACCTTGCGTCAAGCGATCGAGTTGGTGGCAAGATTTCGCCGCGACGACAAAATTACCCCAGTTGTGCTAATGGGTTACCTTAACCCGATCGAGACAATGGGATGGCCGAAGTTCGCGGAGACAGCGGCTGCAGCGGGGGTAGACGGCGTCCTGACGGTGGATCTTCCCCCGGAGGAGGGAGAAGAGGCAGCACGGATCTTGAAGGCGACGGGAATTGCGCCGATCTTTTTATTGGCGCCTACCTCGACCGAGGCGCGAGCCCGGTTGGCGGCCGAACGGGGAGGAGGATACCTCTACTATGTCTCATTGACGGGGGTTACCGGCGCTTACCATCTCGATCCCTCCGCAGCAATCAAACGGCTGGAGGAGATGCGCCGCTGGGTGGGGTTGCCCATCGCAGTGGGCTTTGGCGTTCGAGATGCTTCGTCAGCTTCCGCCCTCGCAGCAGTGGCCGATGCTGTGGTGGTCGGAAGCCGATTGCTCGAGGAGATAGAGAGAGATCCGATCCATGCCTCGTCGCAAGTGGCGGAGTTTCTTCGTTCGCTTCGGAGTGCAATCGATTCCAGGACTGAGGACCGTCCATGAGCTGGTTCGATAAGATCATCCCTCCAGGAATTCGACGAAGCGTCGCTGCCGTTCGCAAAAGCGTTCCAGAAGGGCTATGGACAAAGTGCGAGGGGTGCGAGGCGGTTCTTTATACCAGCGACCTCGAAGCTAACTTGCGCGTTTGCCCTCAGTGCGGGCACCATCATGCGCTTCCTGCCCGAAAACGATTAGACCTGCTGCTCGACCCAGAGGGGCGGGAAGAGATCGGCAGCGAGGTGCGTCCGACCGATCCTTTGCGTTTTAAGGATAGTAAGCGCTATGTGGACCGGTTGAAGGAGGCACAGCGCGAGAGCGGAGAGAGCGACGCATTGGTGGTGATCGCCGGGAAGGTCGAGGGGTTGCCGGTGGTGGGCGCCGCTTTCGAGTTCGGCTTTATGGGGGGATCGATGGGGTCGGTGGTGGGAGAGCGATTCGTGCGCGCGGTAAACGCTGCTTTGGTTCGCCAGGCAGCATTGGTGGTAATTACAGCGAGCGGCGGAGCGCGAATGCAGGAGGGGGTGTTGTCACTGCTGCAGATGGCTAAGACCAACGCTGTGCTGAGCGATCTTCGAGCGGCACGCCTCCCCTTTGTTTCGGTGTTGACCAACCCGACGATGGGAGGAGTCTCAGCGAGTTTTGCTTTTCTGGGTGATTTGGTGGTTGCAGAGCCAAACGCTTTGATCGGTTTTGCTGGACCACGGGTGATCGAGCAGACGGTCCGTCAGAAGTTGCCGGAGGGATTCCAGCGCGCTGAGTTTCTTCTAGAGAAGGGAGCGTTGGACACAATCGTCGATCGCAGAGCCTTGCGCTCTTTTTTGCGGCAGGTGCTTTCGCTTTTGTTGAAAAATAGCGATATCCAGAAAGGCGTCCAGGAAAGCAGGGGTGAATAACCCAAAAACCCTCCCGGAGTGGTTAGCACTGCTGGAGACTCGCAGCGCAGCACATCGCGTGGTGTTGGGATTGGAGCGGGTGAGGGCGGTGTGGTCCCAATTGTCAGGAAATGCCCCTTTTCCTCATCGAGTGGTGACGGTCGCAGGGACCAATGGTAAGGGGTCGACCTGCGCTTTCCTGGAGGCGATCGCGGCGGCAGCCGGCTGGAGGGTCGGTTGCTACACGTCTCCCCATCTGCTTCGTTATCATGAGCGAGTTCGCCTCAACCAGAGGGAGGTGGGCGATGAACTTTTAGTTTCCGCATTCGCGGCGGTGGAGGCGGCGCGCGGCGATCTTCCTTTGACCTATTTCGAGTTCGGGACTGTGGCGGCGCTCTGGTGCTTTATTCAGACCCCACTCGATTTGGTGATCCTCGAGGTGGGGATGGGGGGGCGACTCGATGCTGTGAATATCCTCGACGCCGATGTGGCCGTGATTACACCAATCGCGCTCGATCATCAAGCCTACCTCGGCAACGATCGAGAGAGTATCGGACGGGAAAAAGCGGGGATTATGCGGCCACTTCGCCCCGCGGTGGTGAGCGATCCCGATCCGCCAGATTCTGTGCTGGAGACAGCAAGGTTGCTTTCGGTTCCGTTATATCGCTTGGGTGTCGATTTTGGGTATGAACGAGGGAGCAGCGATCGTTGGCGGTGGTGGAGAGGAGAGCCGAGAGAGGAGTTAGAGCTGCCGCTCCCAGGGCTGCGAGGGGTAGGTCAGGTAGCTAACGCCAGCGCAGCGATCTTGGCATTGAAGCTGCTGGGGGTTCCGTTAACACTATCGATGATCGAGAAAGGCCTTTTGTCCGCAACCTTGCCAGGGCGTTTCCAAGTGCTTCCAGGAAGTCCCCCTATTATCCTCGATGTGGCTCATAATCCCCATGCAGCGAGGACATTGGCCGAAAACTTGAAAGGGTTAAAGCCACCTTTACCGCTGGTGGCGGTGATGGGTTGTTACGCCGATAAGGAGAGCGAGGGTATGATTGCCCCGCTCGCGCCGATGGTGGATGAGTGGATATTCGTTCCGACCGAAGGAGCGAGGGGACAGAGCGCGGAGGTGTTGGCGCAGAAAGCGGTTGCAGGAGGTGCAGAAAGAGTCACAGTGGCTCCGTCGGTGGGGGCGGCACTCGATTGCTTGGTTTCTCGAGGACAGGCTGATGTTAGAATTGTGATCTACGGGTCCTTCTCGGTGGTGGGGCAGGCGTTGGAATGGGATACGAAACGGCAGGAGGCGAAGACCAGCGCCTGATTCGAGCAAGGCGTCGGTTAATTGGGGCATTTGCGCTTTTCCTTCTGAGCGCCTTGCTGCTTCCGTGGGTGATGGATTCAGAGCCACCACCTTCTTTGCGAGGATCGCCATCGCTGCGCTGGAGCGGAGAGGTTTCGGTGCCGCTGCCGCCGGTTGCTTCTTCTCCCGATGCTCCTCCGCGCGGGGAGGGAGAGGGGCTAGCTGCTCTGCCGCCGGCGATGATTCCGCCTACCGCAGAGGTAGGAAAGGTTCAACAGACCCAGGGAGCAGCGGAGCCACAGGGAGGAGGAAAAACAACCCCGCCAGCACCCCAGGGCCCCTCCGGGGAGACAGGATCAGCGGGTCAAACGGGACAGACCGTTTCACCTCCTTCCGAACGACGGGGCGGGGGTCCGCCTTCTCAACCGCCGGCGTCGGTGACTCGAGAAAATAGTGAAAAGTTGGCACCAGCGGTCGTAAACGTTCCTCAATGGAACGCAGAACGGGTGGCGGAACGCGCGCGCGCCCAGATGGCGTTGGCAGGGGTGACAGGCGAACAGCGCCCCCGTTATTACTGGTTTATCCAGGTCGCTGCGTTCCGGGAGGCGTCGGTAGCTGCTGAGGTGGTTACCCGTTTGCGCCAGCAGGGCTTTGAGGCTTATGTCGCTCCCGATCGCGGATGGCAGCGGGTGCGGGTTGGGCCTTATACCCAGGAGGGCGAGGCGAGGCAGGCTGCCGATACGATCGCTCGCGTTGTGCGAGCTCAACCACAGGTGATCGCAGCGAGGTTGCCATGAACGCGCTCGATGTGGCTGTTGTCGGAGTGTTGGCGCTTTCCGTCGGGGTGGGAGTGTGGCGCGGGTTTGTGGTCGAGTTCTTTTCACTACTGGCGTGGGGAACAGCGATCATAATGGGTTGGTTGTGGGGGGAGCCGGTGGGAGCAGCGGTGGCAGGGGGAAGGATCGCTAACCCTTACATCCAGTGGCTGGTAGGGGCAGTGGTTCTGGCATTTTTGGTTTTTGTGGTGAGTAATTTAGTGCGTTCTTTATTGGTGCAGTTTTTCCGGGCCGTCGGACTCGATAATTTCGACCGTTTCTTGGGTGCATTTTTCGGATTGGTACGGGGAGTAGCAATCGTGTGGCTGGGTGCAAAGGTGCTGCTGTGGCTCGGGGCAGGTAATTCTGTGTGGTGGCAGGAGGCGCGGACCCGGCCCTACTTAGAGGAGGGGATTGCGCAGTTAGCAACGCGACTTCCCGCCGCTCCTTCTTTCCAAAAGAAAGTGGAAGGATCTTAACGATGTGCGGCGTGTTGGGGGTAGTGGCTCATCAGCCGGTGAATCAGCTCCTTTACGATGGTTTGCTGGTGCTCCAACATCGCGGCCAGGATGCAGCGGGGATCGCTACCGCACACGAGGGGCGTTTCTATCTCCATAAGGGCCCGGGCTTGGTGCGCGATGTGTTCCGCACCCGCCATATGCGCAGCCTTATCGGAACGTGGGGAATCGGCCATGTCCGTTATCCGACCGCGGGCGATCCCTATAATGCTTCAGAGGCACAGCCTTTCTATGTTAACTCCCCGTTTGGTTTGCTCCTTGCGCATAACGGAAATTTGACGAACGCCGAGGCACTGAAGGCTGAGATGTTTGCCAGCGACCGCCGGCATATCAATACTGATTCCGATTCGGAGGTTATTCTCAACGTCTTCGCCCATGAGCTGCAAGTAAGTTGCCGCGATGGCGAATTGACCGACAGCGCGATCTTTCAGGCTGTGCGAGGGGTTCATCGCCGCTGCCGAGGGGCCTACGCGGTGGTGATGATGATCGCCGGGTATGGATTGCTGGCATTTCGCGATCCTTTCGGCATCCGGCCCTTGGTGTTCGGCCGCCGCGACAGCCCGCTGGGGAGCGAGTGGATGGTGGCTTCTGAGTCGGTGGCACTCGATGTTCTCGGCTTTACGCGGGTCCGCGACGTAGCGCCCGGAGAGGCGATCCTTTTCTCTGCCGATCGCGGAATGCGGGCGATGCAGTGCGCCGAGAACCCTATCTTGGCAAGCTGTCTGTTTGAGTTTGTGTACCTCGCCCGACCCGACTCGCTGATCGATGGGGTTTCAGTCTACGCGGCTCGAGTGCGAATGGGTGAGAAATTGGCCGACCGCTTTCGGACCTTTTTCCGCCGGGAGGAGGTGGATGTGGTCATCCCAGTTCCCGATTCGGCACGGCCAGCCGCATTGGCGTTGGCGCAGCAGCTCGGCTTTCCCTATCGCGAGGGGTTTGTGAAGAACCGCTATATCGGCCGCACCTTTATCATGCCGGGGCAGGCGGTGCGTAAAAAATCGGTACGTCAAAAGTTAAACGTCATCCCTCAGGAGTTCGCAGGCAAGAACGTACTCATCGTGGATGACTCTATCGTCCGAGGAACGACGTCGCGCGAAATCGTGCAAATGGCGCGCGAGGCAGGGGCACGGCGAGTGATTCTCGCTTCGGCAGCACCTCCTGTCCGATTTGCTAATGTTTATGGGATCGATATGCCAACGCGCAACGAGTTGATCGCCGCCTTTCGGAGCGTTGACGAGGTGTGCGCCGAAATCGGTGCCGATGCGATCCTTTACCAGAGTTTGGAGGATCTCAAAGAGTGTATCCGGAGCCTTAACCCAGAGATTCGCCACTTCGAGGCTTCATGCTTCGACGGTCATTATGTGACGGGCGATGTTTCAAACGACTATCTGAATGAGGTGGAGTCGGCGCGGGCGCGCAGTAGTTCCGGATGCCGAGAGGGGGCGCAGCTCGATCTGCTCGTGGTAGACGAAGGTGAGGAGTGATGAGACCTTCTACTGTCGCTGTTCGTGCGGGTTGTAACCGCTCTCAGTTCGGGGAGCATGCGGAGGGACTTTTTTTGACCTCCAGTTTCGTTTTTTCCTCAGCAGCTGAGGCGGCGGCGCGTTTTGCGGGGGAGGCCGAGGGATTTGTCTATTCGCGCTTTGGCAATCCGACCGTGGCAATTTTCGAGGAGCGATTGGCAGCGCTCGAGGGGGGAGAGCGCGCGATCGCTACAGCTTCGGGGATGGCTGCGGTGTTGGCAGTGGCGATGACTTTCTTGCGAGCAGGGGATCGAGTGGTCGCAGGGCAAGAGCTGTTCGGCGCGACTATTCAGCTGTTTTCCAACGTACTCGCTCGTTTTGGCGTGGAGACCGTTTTCGCTGATCCTACCGATTTGCCGACATTTGAGGCGGTGTTGGAACGTACGCGGCCGCGGCTTGTCTTTATCGAAACCCCGACCAACCCGCTGACCGGAATCGTCGATTTGACCGCGGTGGCGGAGAGAACGCGGGCGATAGAGGCATTGCTGGTGGTCGATAACTGCTTCGCTACGCCGGTGCTCCAACAACCTCTTAAGTTGGGAGCCGATCTGGTGATCCATTCGGCGACCAAATACCTCGATGGACAGGGACGGGTATTAGGAGGAGCAGTAGTGGGCGCCGCTGCATTACTGGAGGAGGTTTATCGTTTTCTTCGCGTGGCGGGGCCTTCCTTGTCGCCTTTTAACGCGTGGGTTCTTTTGAAAGGTTTAGAGACCTTGCCGGTCCGAATGGCCGCCCATTGCCAGCATGCAGAGAGGGTGGCGTCATTTTTGGCCGCTCATCCCCGAGTGGTGCAAGTGCGTTATCCCGGATTGCCTTCTCATCCCCACCATGCCCGCGCCCACCAACAGATGAGGGGGTTCGGCGGGATTATCGCTTTCGAGGTGGCGGGAGGTCGCACCGCAGCGTGGCAGGTGATCGATTCGGTGCGCCTTTTCTCGATTACCGCAAACTTGGGGGATGCAAAGAGCACCATTACCCATCCGGCTACCACGACCCACGGCCGACTTTCGCCAGAGGTACGGGCGGCGATGGGGGTCGGAGAGGGGCTGATCCGCCTTTCAATCGGGTTGGAGGATCCCGATGATTTGTGCGACGATTTGGCAGCGGCGCTGGCGTGCCTTGCGCGATGAGGGCTATAGATGAAGAGGGTATGGTTGGTACGGCTTTTAGGGATGGGAGCGGGAGGAGCGATTCTAAACGGCTGCGCTTTGGATCCAGGCGGCGTATTCGATCGAGTGGCCGCGATCGCTTCTCCTTATGCAGCACCGGTGCGGCAGGGAAATTGGGTGGATCCCGAGCTGATCGCGAAACTGTCGCCCGGAATGAGTAAAGATGAGGTGCGTAAGTTGCTGGGGGCGCCGTTGCTGGTCGATCCATTCCGGGATAATCGTTGGGATTATCTCTACCGTTTCGACAACCGACGGGGGGTTATCGAGGATCGCCGCCTTACGCTCTTTTTCGCAGAAGGGCGGTTGATACGAGTCGAACACGAGGGATGGGTACCTCATGCGTCGGTCTTGGAAGGGAAAGAGCATAGTCCGCGCGGGATCCAAGTGATCGAGATTGCGCCGCGAAAGGGAGAGGGAGGATGACGCTCCGAGTGGGTGTGACAGGAGCTACCGGCCGAATGGGACAGATGGTGATCGAAGCAATCCTTGCCCCTGAGTCGGGAATGACGCTTGCTTCGGCATGGGACCGTTTCGATTCTCCGGCAATCGGCCACGATGCAGGAGCATGTTGCGGAAAAAGGAGCGGCTGTGTGGTGACCGCCGAGATAGAGGCAGCAGTAGCAGCAGCAGAATGTATGATCGATTTTAGCCGGCCAGAGGCTTCGTTGGTGCTTCTTGCGGAGGCAGTACGGCAACGACGGCCATTGGTGATCGGTACAACAGGTTTCGACACAGAGGGTCGAAGGGCGATTGAGAGCGCAGCGCAGACTATTCCGATCGTCTTTTCCCCTAATATGGCGGTGGGGGTAAACGCTGTGTTCTATCTGCTCGAGGTGGCTACCCGCTTATTGGCGGATTTCGATGTCGAGATCATAGAGGCGCACCATCGCTTTAAGGTGGACGCGCCGTCGGGAACGGCGTTAGAGATGGGGCGAATCATCGCAGCGGCACGCGGTTGGCTGTTGGCAGAGGTGGCAACTTTTGAACGTCACGGAGAGACAGGAGTTCGACCGACGGCGTCGATCGGGTTTTCTGCGGTGCGTGGGGGAGATATAGTAGGGGATCATACGGTCCTTTTCGCAGGGAGAGGGGAACGAATCGAAATCACGCATCGCGCCCAGAGCAGAATGCCGTATGCGTTGGGCGCTTTGGCAGCAGCGCGTTTTGTGGTAGACCAAAAGGCTGGCCTTTATACGATGCGCGATGTGCTGGCGATAAAGAAGGGGTGAAGAGTGGTTCCGAAAGGCGGTGAGAAGGCAGAGGGGTAAGAGAGAAAGGGAGTTTAGGAGAGTGTGGTATAATTCGCTAAGAAACGGGTAGGGTAAACGCCTCCCGTTTTTTTGTGCGATAAGGATCTAGGATGAGTCGTCGCGCATTACTCGCTTTGGCCGATGGAACTATCTTTTGGGGGGTTGCAATCGGCGCTCCCGGCTTAGCGGTGGGAGAGGTGGTTTTTAATACTTCGATCACCGGTTATCAAGAGATTTTGACCGATCCGAGCTACCGCCGCCAGATTGTGACTTTGACCGCTCCGCAGATCGGCAACGTCGGCGTCAACGGCGAAGATTGGGAGAGTAGCGCAGTTCATGCCGCAGGGTTGGTGGTTCGGGAAGCGTCCCGTATAGCGAGCAATTTCCGTGCTGATGAGGAGTTGTCTTCGTATCTGATTCGTCAAGGGGTAGTGGCGATCGGAGAGGTCGACACACGTGCGCTTACCCGCCGGTTGCGCGATGGAGGAGCCCAGGCAGGGGCAATTTTGTCCGCAGCGCATTCCGGTGAACTGCTCGATCCGGCGGTTGCGATCGAGGCTGCGCGCGCTTTTCCAGGTTTGGCAGGGATGGATCTGGCGCAGGAGGTGAGCTGCAAAGAGCCTCACCAATGGGAAGAGGGTGTTTGGCGCCTCGGGGTGGGATTCGAGCGCTCTACGGCGGAACGGGAACGCCACCATGTGGTTGTTTACGATTTTGGGGTCAAACGCAATATCTTGCGTCACTTGGTAACGCGCGGCTGCCGGGTGACCGTGATCCCAGCAACCACCCCTTATGAGAGGGTGAAAGAGTTGGCACCCGACGGAATTCTTTTGTCCAACGGGCCAGGGGACCCCGAACCGTGCGCTTACGCGATCGAGGCGACCCGGGCTGCGATCGTGGATGGTGTGCCGATCTTTGGCATCTGCTTAGGACATCAGATCTTGGGGTTGGCTTCCGGCGGTCGAACAGTAAAGATGAAATTCGGGCACCATGGGGCTAACCATCCGGTCAAAGAGCTCGCCACCGGCCGGGTGTTTATCACTAGCCAAAACCATGGCTTTGCTGTCGATGGTGATTCGCTGCCGAGTGTTTGCCGGGTAACCCATATATCGCTCTTTGACGGAAGCGTGCAGGGAATCGAGCGCACCGATGCGCCCGCTTTTGGGTTTCAGGGGCACCCGGAGGCAAGCCCTGGTCCGCACGATATAGCGGAGCTTTTCGATCGCTTTGTGGCGCTGATGGATGCAAGGCGCCAGTGAAACTGTGAGGGATGAGGCAACCCGATGCCAAAACGGACTGATATCCGCTCTATTTTGATTGTCGGCGCAGGCCCAATCGTGATCGGGCAGGCATGCGAGTTTGACTATTCAGGAACCCAGGCGTGCAAGGCGCTTAAAGAGGAGGGATACCGGGTCATCCTGGTGAATTCAAACCCCGCGACTATTATGACCGACCCGGAGATGGCCGATGTGACCTATATCGAGCCTATTACGCCTACCGTTCTTGAAAGAATCATCGCTGCGGAGCGGCCCGATGCATTGCTCCCGACGATGGGGGGACAGACCGCTTTGAACGTGGCGCTGAGTTTGGCGCGGGCAGGGGTGTTGACCCAATACGGCGTGAAATTGATCGGCGCCAGCGAGGAGGCTATCGCGAAGGCAGAGGATCGCCAGCAATTTAAGGAGGCGATGACTCGGATCGGCCTGGAATCGGCTCGCTCAGGGATTGCCCGTTCGCTGGAGGAGGCACTGGCGGTCCAGACAACGATCGGTTTTCCAGTGATTATCCGGCCCTCCTTTACGTTAGGGGGATCAGGGGGAGGGATCGCCTACAACATGGAGGAGTTCGTCGAGATCTGCAAGCGTGGGTTTGATTTGAGCCCAGCGCACGAGCTGTTGATCGAGGAGTCGCTGATCGGTTGGAAAGAGTTTGAAATGGAGGTGGTGCGCGATAGCGCCGATAATGCGATTATCGTTTGCTCTATCGAGAACCTCGACCCGATGGGGGTTCATACGGGTGACTCGGTGACCGTAGCCCCGGCGATGACGTTGACCGATAAAGAGTACCAGCGAATGCGCGACGCGGCAATCGCTGTGTTGCGCGAGATCGGCGTCGATACCGGTGGGTCCAATGTTCAGTTCGCGATCCATCCTGCCAATGGACGAATGGTGGTGGTCGAGATGAATCCGCGCGTGTCGCGTTCGTCGGCACTCGCTTCTAAAGCGACAGGTTTCCCGATCGCCAAAGTGGCCGCTAAATTGGCGGTGGGCTATACACTCGATGAACTGAGAAACGAAATCACAGGGGGAGCGATCCCCGCTTCTTTTGAGCCGACGATCGATTATGTGGTGACTAAAGTACCCCGCTTCGCATTTGAAAAGTTTCCCCAGGCGAACGATCGACTTACGACCCAGATGAAGTCGGTGGGAGAGGTAATGGCAATCGGCCGCACCTTTCAAGAGTCGATCCAAAAGGCGTTGCGCGGTTTGGAGGTAGGGATTTATGGGTTTGATGAGGTAGAGGCAACACCAGAGGAGCTGGACCACGAGTTGGCCAACCCCGGTCCTTTCCGTTTGCTTTATATCGCTCAGGCGTTCCGCGAGGGATATTCGCGGGAGCGGGTAGAGCAGCTGACGCGAATCGATTCTTGGTTTTTGCGGGAGATCGAGGATTTGGTTCAGACGGAGCAGGGATTGCGCGGCCGCTCGCTGAAGGCAATCGGCGCCGATGAGTTAAGGATGTTGAAACGAAAGGGATTTTCCGATCGGCGCTTGGCGAAGTTGCTCGCGACCGATGAGGAGTCAGTGCGCCGTTACCGCCATGCGCTTGGCGTTCGCCCGGTTTTCAAACGAGTGGATACATGCGCAGCGGAGTTTGCAACGCCTACCGCTTACCTCTATTCGACGTACGAGAGCGAGTGTGAGGCTGCGCCGAGCAATCGCCGCAAGATCATGATCTTGGGTGGGGGACCTAACCGGATCGGCCAGGGGATCGAGTTCGACTACTGCTGCGTTCACGCCGCGCTGGCCCTTAAGGCCGATGGGTTCGAAACGATCATGGTAAACTGCAACCCGGAGACCGTTTCTACCGATTACGACACCGCCGACCGCCTCTATTTCGAGCCGATTACGGTGGAGGATTTGCTGGAGATCATCCACATCGAGCAGCCGGAGGGGGTTATCGTCCAATTCGGCGGGCAGACGCCGCTGAAGCGTGCGCAGGCGTTGGCCCGCGAGGGGGTTCGGATCATCGGCACAAGCCCCGAGGCGATCGATATCGCTGAAGATCGAGAGCGATTTCAGCGATTGATCGCTCGGCTCGGATTGAGACAGCCTGCAAACCGCACGGCGCGGACGGCTGAGGAGGCGATGCGGTTGGCGGGGGAGATCGGTTACCCGTTGGTCGTCCGTCCGAGCTATGTGCTGGGGGGGCGGGCGATGGAGATCGTCCATGAGCCCCAAGACCTAGAGCGTTATATCCGCGAGGCAGTGAAGGTTTCAAACGACGCGCCAGTGTTATTGGACCGTTTCCTGAACGACGCCGTCGAGGTCGATATCGACGCCGTGAGCGATGGGAAAGAGGTGGTGATCGCCGGCTTGATGGAACATATCGAGATGGCGGGGGTCCACTCCGGAGATTCGGCGTGTTCGTTGCCCCCCTATACGCTTTCCCCAGCGGTGAGGGATGAGATCCGCCGTCAAACAGTGGCGTTGGCGAAGGCGCTGGGCGTGGTGGGTTTGATGAATGCCCAGTTCGCCGTGCAAGGAAGCGGCGATCAGGCGACCGTTTATGTGTTGGAAGTAAACCCGCGGGCGTCGCGAACGGTCCCGTTTGTCTCGAAGGCGTGCGGAGTCCCTTTTGCAAAGGTCGCCGCACGGTGCATGGTGGGGAAAAGCCTTGCCGAACAGGGGGTAAGAGAGGAGATCGTCCCTTCTCACTTTAGCGTGAAAGAGGCCGTCTTTCCTTTTATTAAGTTTCCCGGGGTCGATCCTATTCTCGGACCGGAGATGAAGTCGACCGGCGAGGTGATGGGGGTGGGACGCACATTTGCGGAGGCTTATTACAAAGCACAGTTGGCCGCGGGGGTGATCTTGCCGATCAAAGGACGGGTTTTTATCAGCGTAAAACCCTCCGACCGAGCAGGAGTGGTGGAGGTGGCGCGCCGCTTCCATGCGCTGGGATTTGAATTGGTGGCGACGCGCGGTACGGCGCGGACGATCGCAGCAGCGGGAATTCCGGTACAGCCGGTAAACAAAGTGACCGAGGGGCGCCCTCATATCGTGGATATGATCAAAAACGGTGAGATCGCCTTAGTGATCAATACCGTGGAAGAGCGACGCCAAGCAATCCTCGATTCACGATCGATCCGAACGAGTGCGTTGGCTGCGAAAGCGCCGATCTTCACTACGTTGGAGGGTGCTGAGGCAGCAGCGATGGGAATTGCCATGGCAGAGCATTATGGCGTCTACGCACTGCAGACGCTTCACCGTGAGGCGTTACAGGGGGCGTAAGCGATGGGAAAATATCCAATAACGGTTGAGGGGGCAGAGCGTTTGCGAGCGGAGCTTCACCGGCTCAAAACGGTGGAGCGACCAGCGGTGATCGCGGCGATCGCGGAGGCGCGGAGCCACGGGGATCTTTCGGAGAATGCCGAATATGAGGCAGCCCGAGAGCGGCAGTCGTTTATTGAGGGGCGAATTTTGGAGTTGGAGGCAAAGTTGGCCAACGCCCAAATCATCGATCCGAAGACGCTCGACGCCGATGGTCGAGTGGTGTTCGGAGCAACCGTGGTTTTGGAGGAGATAGAGAGCGGGGAACGAGCGACCTACCAGCTGGTGGGGGAGGATGAGGCCGATGTGAAAAGGGGTAAAATTTCGATTACCTCCCCGATTGCCCGCGCTTTGATTGGAAAATACGCGGGGGATATAGCGACGGTGGAGGCTCCGGGGGGACGCCGCGAATATGAGATTCTCGAGGTGCGTTATGAGTAGGGTAAAGGAGAGGGAGGGGATGAGGCCGCAGGCGAAGCGACCGGCCGCGGCCGCCAAAGCGTGATAACGCGCCCTAGGTGTTGAACGAGCACAGCATCGAGGGTTGCACAGATTTCGGTCAGGAGCGCTTCCCGTTGGTTACGGTCAGCGTGATCGATGCGGATTTTGATGAGTGCGTGGGCAGTGAGGGCGCGGTCGATCTCGGCCATCACCGCAGGGGTAAGTCCTTTGCGGCGGATCAGAACGACTGGTTTGAGGCGGTGCGCTGCTGCACGCAACGCCCGCCGCTCAACGGCGGTGAGGGGGTGTCCCATCATCACGATAGGGGCCTTTTGTCAAAAAAGGAGGTATATTATCGCAAAGAACCGTGTGGATCCCCTTTGGCTTCGGCGCCATCAGCGCGATCCATATGTTCGGCGTTCGCGAGTAGAGGGCTATCGTTCGCGCGCTGCTTATAAATTGCTCGAAATCGACGCGCGCGAGAGAGTGTTGCGAAGCGGTGCTCGGGTGGTCGATCTGGGGGCGGCCCCAGGCTCTTGGTCGCAGGTGGCGGCGGCGCGCGTGGGTCGCCAGGGACAGGTGATCGCTGTGGACCTCTTGCCATTGCAGCCGCTCCCAGGAGTGACAGTGGTGGAAGGGGACTTCTGCGATGCAGCGGTGGTGGCCCGCGTAGAGGCCCTTTTGGGGGGAGAGGCAGTCGACGCCGTTCTTTCCGATATGGCGCCTAACTTGAGCGGTGTGTGGGATAGAGATGTGGCGCACGCGTTGGAGTTGGCAGAGCGAGCGTTGGCGTTTGCTGTGCAGCATTTGAAAGAGAATGGGGCTTTTTTAGTGAAGGTGTTCCAAGGAGAGGGGGTCGATGCGTTTCGTCACCAAATGGGGCGAGTTTTTGAGTTGGTAAAATCGCTGAAACCGGCTTCTTCGAGGGCCGAAAGCCGCGAGTTTTATCTCTTAGGACGAGGGGTGCGCAGCCAATTGCTGTGATTGCCTCAACCCTCTTGCTCTGAGAAACGGGAGTGCCTACAATTGCTTCAAATGGGATGAAGGTGATCGGCTAAAAAAAGGAGCAGGTCCGTTGAACGGGAATTTTATCCGCCACTTACTGATCTGGCTGGTGATCGGGATGGCGCTGATGACGGTGTTTAACCAGTTCACAGAGCGTTCGACAGCTTCGCTGAGTACATTGGAGTACTCGCAATTTATGGAGGAGGCAAAAGCGGGGCGGGTGAGTCGAGCAGTGATCGACGGACGGACGATCCGCGCGTTGATGGCTGACGGCCGACAGGTGACTGTCTACGCGCCGCCGATGGATCTGTGGATGGTTTCCGATTTGATGAAGTATGGGGTAGCAGTGGCGGCGACCAAGCCCGAAGAGGGCCAGTCATTGCTGACTAATATCTTTGTGTCGTGGTTCCCAATGCTCCTCTTGATCGCGGTGTGGATTTACTTCATGCGCCAGATGAATGGGGGGCGAGGAGGAGCTTTTTCGTTCGGTAAATCGCGGGCGCGTTTACTGGATGAGTCATCCAATACGGTGACCTTTGCCGATGTTGCCGGGTGCGATGAGGCAAAAGAGGAGGTAAAAGAGCTGGTCGATTTTCTGAAGGATCCCCAGAAATTCCAGCGATTGGGCGGACGCATTCCGAAAGGGGTGTTGATGGTTGGCCCACCCGGGACCGGAAAGACTTTGCTGGCTAAAGCGATCGCTGGGGAAGCAAAGGTGCCTTTTTTCAGCATCTCCGGCTCCGATTTCGTCGAGATGTTTGTGGGGGTAGGCGCAGCGCGCGTGCGGGATATGTTTGAACAGGCGAAGAAGCATGCGCCGTGCATTATCTTCATCGATGAGATCGATGCGGTGGGCCGGCAGCGGGGGGCAGGATTGGGCGGAGGAAACGATGAACGCGAGCAGACGTTGAACCAGTTGTTGGTCGAGATGGATGGATTCGAGGGGACGTCAGGGGTTATCGTGATCGCCGCGACCAACCGCCCCGACGTGCTCGATCCGGCGTTGCTGCGCCCGGGCCGCTTCGATCGACAGGTGGTGGTTTCCCTCCCCGATGTGCGAGGCCGAGAACAGATCTTAAGGGTTCATATGCGTAAAGTGCCGTTGGCCGATGATGTCGATCCGTCGATCATCGCACGCGGGACCCCGGGCTTCTCCGGCGCTGATCTGGCCAATTTGGTGAATGAGGCGGCGCTTTTTGCAGCGCGCGCCAATAAAAAAGCGGTCGATATGGGAGATTTCGAGCGGGCGAAGGATAAGATCTTGATGGGGCCAGAGCGGCGCTCAATGGTGATGAGCGAGGAGGAGCGACGCAGCACCGCTTACCACGAAGCGGGGCATGTTCTGGTGGCCAAATTGTTGCCTAAGACCGACCCCGTTCATAAGGTTACAATCATTCCCCGCGGGCGAGCGTTGGGGGTAACGATGCAGTTGCCGGAGGGCGACCGCTATAGCCAAGATAAAGAACGATTGCTCAATACCATCGCGGTGCTCTTCGGCGGCCGGGTGTGCGAAGAGGTGTTTATGGGGCAGATGACGACAGGAGCGGCTAACGATTTCCAGAGGGCAACCGATATCGCCCGGCGAATGGTGACCCAGTGGGGAATGAGCGAGGCGTTGGGCCCGATGGTCTACGGCGAGGAGGAGGGGGAGATCTTTCTCGGACGCGTGATTACCACGCACCGCAATATCTCCGAGGCGACGATGCAAAAGGTCGACGCGGAGGTGCGGCGAATCATCGACGAGCAGTACGCTTTGGCCCGCCGGTTGATCGAGGAGAACCGCGAAAAGGTGGTGGCATTGGCCGAGGCGTTGCTCGAGCATGAGACGTTGGATGCCGATCAGATCGACGACATTTTGGCGGGAAAGCCGCCGCGCCCGCCCAAGAAGCCGGAGGAGTCAAACCGAACCTCCAGTGGAGGAGCGGCGGCTACTTCCGCGGCCGACGCCGAGGGTGCCAAAGGCGGCGGAAGGACTGCGGTGACAAACGATCCGCCTCCTTCTCGACCTGAGACAGCGACGTGACTGCTCCAAGGGTGGAAATGGAAGGGGGGGAGCCCTATGAACCCTATTGGCAGACGCGGCGGTGGCGCTTGTCGTTGAGCGAACCGCAGGTGATGGCGATCATCAACGTGACCCCAGACTCTTTTTCGGGGGATGGGGTGGGCGAGGACTATACCGCAGCGATCCGACGGGCAGAGCAAGCGGTGGAGGCGGGCGCCGCAATTGTGGATTTCGGCGGCGAGTCAACGCGCCCAGGGGCATCGCCCGTTCCTGCAGCGGAGGAGTGGCGGAGATTGGCACCGGTATTGACGGCAGTCCGCGATTGGCCGGTGGTTATCTCGGTCGATACGCGAAAGCCAGAGGTGATGGAGCGAGCTGTAGCGGCGGGGGTGGATGTGCTCAACGATGTGGCAGGGTTCCGTACCCCCGCGGCGGTAGCCGTCGCCGCGCGCGCTGGGTGCGGAGTAGTGGTGATGCATATGCAGGGCGAACCGGCATCGATGCAGGTGGCCCCCTATTACGAGGATGTGGTGGGGGAGGTAGAGGCGTTTCTCCGAGAACGAAGCGCCGCGCTGCAGGCTGCAGGGGTGAAGGAGGAGCAGATCGTTTGGGATCCGGGTTTTGGTTTCGGCAAGTCGTTCGAGCATAATATAGCTCTCTTCCAGGCTTTGCCTCGGTTGGCAGCCCAGCGACCGGTTTTGGTGGGCGTATCGCGTAAGAGAATGATCGGCGAGCTAACGGGGGTAGAGAAACCAGCTGAGCGAGCGGTGGGAAGTATCGCTGCAGCGTTGGCTGCAGTTGCCCGCGGGGCACGGATAGTTCGAGCGCACGATGTGCGGGCGACGGTCGAGGCGCTGCGGGTGTGGCAGAGACTTGGCCCGAGGTGGGGGGATGCAGAAGCAAGGGTATAGGGTGGTTGTTCGATAGGTACTAAAAATGCCGCGCTGGTTTGGAACCGATGGAATTCGCGGCCGAGTAGGGGAGCCTCAGTTGGCCCCTGACTTCGTGGTCCGCGTCGGCTTTGCAGCAGGGCGGGTGCTCGCCCGAGCCCATGCGGGGAGTCGCCGCCCGACCGTGGTGATCGGGAAGGATACGCGCGTTTCCGGTTACTTTCTCGAGGCCGCGCTCCAGGCAGGGTTTACCGCAGCGGGGGTTGATGTGTTGCTGACCGGACCCTTGCCGACCCCCGGAGTCGCCTACCTGACCCGCGCTTTGCGGCTCGACGCAGGGGTGGTGGTGAGCGCGTCACATAATCCATATCAAGATAATGGGATTAAATTATTTTCGGCGGCAGGGGATAAGTTGAGCGATGCGGTCGAGGCGGCGATCGAGGAGGAGCTGGAGAAAACGCCTGCAGTGGTTTCTGCAGAACAGTTGGGAAAAGCGCGACGAGTCGTAGATGCGGTGGGGCGATATATCGAGTTTTGCAAGGCGACCTTTCCGGGGGAGTTATCGTTGGATGGGGTGCGGTTAGTGGTAGACGCAGCAAACGGTGCGGCTTACCAGGCAGCCCCGGCGGTCTTCCACGAGCTTGGGGCTACGGTTACAGCGGTGGGAGTGGAGCCGAACGGTTTTAACATCAATGAGGGGGTGGGGGCCGTTTTTCCGCAGTGTGTGGCCGCAGCGGTGGCGAGAAGCGGTGCCGATTATGGGATCGCTCTCGATGGCGATGGCGACCGAGTGGTGATGGTCGACCGCAACGGCCGAATTTTCGACGGAGATGCCCTTCTTTATGCGATTGTTCGCGATCGGTTCATGCGCGGTGAAGCGATCGACGGGGTGGTCGGTACCGTGATGACTAACGGCGGCCTAGAGGTAGCGCTGAGCCGCTTGGGTATACGACTGGAACGAACCGCGGTGGGTGACCGTTATGTGGGAGAACGTCTGCGACAGCTGGGATGGCGGTACGGGGGAGAGGGATCGGGCCATTTGCTGTGCCTCGATCTGCATACCACCGGGGATGGAATCGTGAGCGCGTTACAGGTGTTGGCTGCGTTGATTCGACACGAGACGACGTTGGCTGAGTGGGTGGCCGATTTGGTATTTTTTCCTCAGGTGGTGGTGAATGTGCCATGGCCACGAGGGGTGGATTGGCGAGCCGAGCCAGTGCTTGCCCGCGAGGTGGCAGAGGTGGAACGATCGTTGGCAGGAGTAGGGCGTGTGTTGGTTCGCCCTTCCGGTACTGAGCCGAAGCTCCGGATTATGGTGGAGGGAAGAGACGAGGAGACAGTGCGCGCCGCCGCCGATCGACTTCAAAAAGCGGCACAGCGCGCCGAGCAGGTAGCATGAGGAGAAGAGAGATGAAATATGTGATCGGAAATTGGAAGTCGAACGGTAGATGGGAGGAGAATGCCCGATTGCTGACTCGAGTGCGCGAGTTGCCACGGCCGGGGGTGGAGGTCGGCGTGTGCGTTCCTTTCCCCTATTTAGCACAGGCGAGAGAGGCTTTGGTGGGAAGCGCCGCGCGTTTCGGGGCGCAAAATGTTAGCCCCTTCGGTGCGGGCGCTTATACGGGCGAGGTACACGCCGAGATGTTGAGAGAGTTCGGTTGCCATTACGCTATCGTTGGCCATTCAGAACGACGGCAATACTTCGGGGAGAGCGACGCGGTGATCGCCGATAAGATCGGCCGTTTGGTTGCGGTAGGGATCACACCGATTTGGTGCATCGGCGAGACGTTGGCCGAACGTCAGGCGGGGAAGTGGCAAGAAGTGCTGGCGCGCCAGGTGCGCGAGGTGGTGGAGCGAGCGGGGGTCGATTCCGTAGGGCACTGTTTGCTGGCTTATGAACCGGTGTGGGCAATCGGAACAGGAATTAACGCTGAACCAGAAGATGTCGAGGCGGCACACGCGTGGGTGCGGTCGCTGCTTCGGGAGGTAGGGGTGCGGGAGCATGTGCCGATTCTTTACGGCGGCAGCGTCAAGAGCGGAAATGCGCATGCCCTCTTCTCGGTCCCCGGTTGCGATGGGGGATTGATCGGGGGGGCTTCGTTGAGCGCCGATGAGTTTGCGGCGATCGCCGCGGCTGCCTGAGGGAGGTGAAAATGGAGGGAGTCTTTGGAGCATTGCTCCTAACAGTCCATTTGGTGGTGGCGGTAGCATTGGTGGTGTTGGTCTTGTTGCAGCGCGGCAAAGGGGCAGAGGCAGGAGCCGCGTTCGGGGGAACTTCGACAAGCCTTTTCGGGGCAGCAGGGGGGGCGACTTTTCTGAGCCGAACCACAGCCATTTTAGCGACAATCTTCTTTGCAACCAGCTTAGCCATGACCTTCTTGGCCAGTCAACGCGATGTGACGGCAGAGCGGGCAAGCGTGATGCAAGAGGGAAAAGAGGCACCGAGCAGTAACACCCCTCCGGCACCCAAAGTACCAGAGTAAGGGGTTGCTTGGCAGCCTCTTTTACAGTACAATCGCACCAACGTGCCGACGTGGTGGAATTGGTAGACACGCCATCTTGAGGGGGTGGTGGCGAAAGCCGTGTGAGTTCGAGTCTCACCGTCGGCACCAAAGAACCGCAAATTTTGCGGTTTTTTTTGCTCTTTTATAAAGTTTTTCTTAATTAAAAACAAATTAAACTGAAAGTTTTAAATGAAGGAACGGCTATTTTGGCGCTCGCGGCCCATTTGAGGTATCCTTACGAAGGGCCGCATATTGCGCGGAGGGAATCCAGTGGCGGAGTATTTGCCAGTTGTTGTCTTTTTGGTGATTGCGTTGGCGATCGGCGTGGCACCGATGGTGTTCGGTTGGGTGTTGGGACCGCGGCGCCCAGACCCCGAGAAGCGTTCACCGTATGAGTGCGGGTTCGAGCCTTTTGAGGATGCGCGATTGCCCTTCGACGTGCGTTATTACTTGATTGCGATTTTGTTTATTTTGTTCGATGTGGAGATCACGCTGCTCTTTCCGTGGGGTGTGGCATTTCGCGATTTGATCGCCAACGGCGAGGGGTGGTTCGCATTGGGGAGCGTGGCGCTTTTTCTCGCCGTATTGACGTTAGGGTATGTGGTCGAGTGGAAAAACGGGGCGCTCGATTGGGAGTAGGCGATGGGCGTGGAAGGGATTTGGCGCGAAGGATTTATGACGACTACGCTCGATGCGGTGATCAATTGGACGCGAACTGGCTCGCTGTGGCCGATGACCTTTGGATTGGCCTGTTGTGCGGTTGAGATGATCCACGCTGGCTGTTCGCGTTACGACCTCGACCGATTTGGAGTGGTCTTCCGGCCAAGCCCACGCCAATCCGATCTGATGATCGTGGCGGGAACGTTGACCAATAAGATGGCGCCCGCGTTGCGGAAAGTCTACGATCAGATGGCAGAGCCGCGATGGGTGATTTCGATGGGTTCGTGCGCCAACGGGGGGGGGTACTACCACTACTCCTATTCGGTGGTGCGCGGGTGCGACCGCATCGTCCCGGTGGATGTCTACGTTCCAGGGTGCCCTCCTACCGCCGAGGCGTTGTTGTACGGGATTATCCAGTTGCAGAACAAAATTAAACGGTGCGAGACGATCGCGCGGAGCTAGTATGAAACGAACCAAAGCGTTGGCGGCGAAGATAGAGGGGCGCTTTATCGGAGTGGGAACATTGCAGCTCCACCACGGGGAGGTAACATGGACAGTGCCGGTGGAGTGCTACCCTAAGGTGGCGCGCGCATTGCGCGATGAGCCCGATTTTTCGTTTGAACAGTTGATCGACCTTTCGGGTATCGACTATTTGAACTACGCGAATCGCCCGTGGGAGGGACCCCGCTTCGCGGTTGCAGTCCATCTCTTGTCGCTACACTATAACGTGCGGTTGCGGTTGAAGACCTTTGCTCCCGACGACGATTGGCCTGTCGTGCCGTCGTTGGTGGAGGTGTGGCCGAGCGCCGACTGGTATGAGCGCGAGGCGTTCGATATGTTCGGCATTTTGTTTGAAGGACATCCCGATCTGAGGCGCATTTTGACCGATTACGGCTTTGTAGGACATCCCTTGCGTAAAGATTTCCCGGTGACGGGATATGTGGAGATGCGTTACGACCCCGAGAAGGGGCGGGTGATCTATCAGCCCGTTACGATTGAGCCGCGCGAGAATACGCCTCGAATCGTGCGAGAGGCTCATTACGGTAAGGTGGAGTAGATGACCGAAATTAAGAGTTTTACAATCAACTTCGGCCCTCAGCACCCCGCGGCGCATGGAGTTCTCCGGTTGATCCTCGAGCTCGAGGGAGAGGTGGTGAAGCGGGCCGATCCCCATATCGGTTTGCTGCACCGAGCAACTGAGAAATTGGCCGAAACCCGTACGTGGATTCAGTCGGTTCCCTATATGGACCGATTGGATTACGTCTCGATGATGTGTAACGAACACGCTTACTGCCTGGCTATCGAGCGGTTGCTGGGAATTGAGGTGCCCATCCGGGCTCAGTATATTCGGGTGATGTTCGATGAGATTACCCGAATTTTGAATCACTTGCTGAATATCGGTACCCATGCGCTCGATATCGGCGCGATGACGATGGTGCTCTATACCTTCCGCGAGCGCGAGGATCTGATGGATGCTTACGAGGCAGTTTCAGGGGCGCGAATGCATGCGGCTTATTACCGCCCCGGGGGGGTTTATCGAGATCTGCCCGACGAGATGCCGAAGTACGAGGTGAGTCCTTACAAAGATGCGAAACAGGTAAAGGCGTTGAACCGGGCGCGAGAGGGATCGTTACTCGATTTTTTGGAAGATTTTTGCGAGCGCTTTGAGGGATACCTCGACGAATATCATACGTTGTTAACCGATAACCGAATTTGGAAGCAGCGAACAGTGGGAATCGGGGTGGTTTCGCCAGAGGAGGCTTTGGCGTGGGGGTTTACAGGCCCGATGCTGCGCGGTTCAGGGGTGGCGTGGGATTTGCGAAAGAAACAGCCCTACGAGGTCTACGATCGGCTCGAGTTTGATATTCCGGTGGGGAAAAACGGCGATTGTTACGACCGCTATTTGGTACGGATGGAGGAGATGCGCCAATCGAACCGCATCATCAAGCAGTGTATCGATTGGTTGCGTAAAAATCCAGGGCCGGTGATGACCGATAACTATAAAGTGGCTCCACCTCCCCGGGAGAGGATGAAGACCGGCATGGAGGAGTTGATCCATCATTTTAAGTTGATGAGCGAGGGAATCCATGTGCCGCCTGGGGAGGTGTACGCCGCAGTTGAACATCCCAAGGGGGAGTTTGGGGTCTACGCGATTTCGGATGGCGCCAATAAGCCTTTCCGTTTGAAATTGCGCGCGCCAGGTTTTGCTCATTTGTCGGCGATGGATAAAATGGCTCGCGGCCATCTGCTCGCCGATGTAGTGGCGATCGTGGGGACGATGGATATCGTCTTTGGCGAAATCGACCGGTAGGGAGTGACTATGCTGAGTCAGGAGGCACTGGCGCGCATCGATCGAGAGATCGCCAAATATCCTCCGGGTAAAAAGCAGTCCGCCGTGATGGCGGCGCTGCGGATTGCCCAAGAGGAGCACGGTTGGTTGAGCCAGGAGATCATCTCTTTTGTGGCAGAGTATTTGGAGATGCCACCCGTCGCCGTCTATGAGGTGGCGACTTTTTACAATATGTTCGATCTCAAACCAGTGGGGCGTTACAAAATTACCGTGTGCACCAATTTGCCGTGCGCGCTGTCGGGAGGAGAACATGCGGCCGATCATCTGAAGGAGCGGCTGGGGATCGGGTTCGGGGAGACGACAAGCGATGGGTTATTCACGCTTAAAGAGGGGGAGTGTATGGGGGCCTGCGGCGACGCGCCTGTAATTTTGGTGAACAACCGCCGAATGTTTTGCCGAATGACGCGCGAGCGACTCGATTCGTTGTTGGAGAGCCTGCGTGCAGAGAGCGAGGAAAAGGGGAGGCGATGACGACGCTTCGGCTTGGGCAGATGATTTTGAAGGATTGCGGCGAGAAGAGTTGGCGATTGGCCGACTACGAGGCGCGCGGGGGATACCAGGCATTGCGGCGGGTGTTGCAGGAGCAGTGGCCTCCCGAGCGAATTGTGGAGGAGGTGAAGGCTTCCGCTTTGCGCGGTCGGGGAGGAGCAGGCTTTCCGACGGGGTTGAAATGGAGCTTTATGCCCCGCCAGTTTCCAGGCGAGAAGTATGTGGTGTGCAACTCTGATGAGGGAGAGCCCGGGACTTTTAAGGATCGAGATATTCTGCGATATAACCCACACAGCGTGATCGAGGGAATGACGCTGGCGGCGTACGCAATGGGAGCAAGCCGCGGCTACAACTATATCCATGGGGAGATCTACGAGGTCTACGAGCGGTTCGAGGAGGCGATCGCAGAGGCTCGGGCGGCCGGTTATTTGGGGGAAAATATTCTGGGGAGCGGCTTTTCCTTTGAGCTTTATGCTCATTTGGGGTATGGAGCTTATATCTGCGGCGAAGAGACCGCTCTTTTGGAGTCTATCGAGGGGAAAAAGGGACAGCCGCGCTTTAAACCGCCTTTTCCCGCGAGTTACGGGCTGTACGGGAGGCCGACTACGATCAACAATACCGAGACCTTCGCGTCGATCCCTTTTCTGCTGACGATGGGGGGGGAGGCGTTTCATCGATTGGGAAAACCAAACAACGGGGGAATGAAGATCTTTTCGGTCTCAGGTCACGTGAACCGCCCGGGTAATTACGAGTTGCCGTTGGGAACACCTTTCGCAAAGCTGCTGGAGCTGGCCGGGGGAGTGCGCGGAGGGCGGCGGTTGAAGGCGGTGATCCCAGGGGGATCGTCGACGCCGGTGTTGCCGGCAGCAGTGATGATGGAGTGTACGCTCGACTACGATTCGCTGGCGAAAGCAGGGTCGATGTTGGGATCAGGGGCGGTGATCGTGATGGATGAGACTACCTGCATGGTGCGCGCGTTGGAGCGGCTTTCCTATTTTTATTACGAGGAGTCGTGCGGCCAGTGTACGCCATGCCGCGAGGGGACGGGGTGGCTGTACCGCGTCGTGCACCGGATCGAACGGGGAGAGGGACGAAGCGAAGATCTCGATCTGCTGCAACGGGTGACGACCCAAATCATGGGACGAACCATCTGCGCGTTGGGGGAGGCAGCGTCGTTGCCAGTGCAGAGCTTTATTAACCACTTTCGCGACGAATTTCTCCATCATATTGAGAAGAAGTGCTGCTTGGTGCCCCGCGAGGTACAGCGAGCAGGAAGCGAGATTGCAGTGGAGGCGTGATGCTAACGCTTGAGATCGATGGGCAGCGCGTCACCGTGGAGGATGGCGCGACGGTAATGGATGCCGCACATCGGTTGGGGATTTATATTCCCCATTTTTGTTACCATAAAAAGTTGTCGATCGCTGCGAGTTGCCGGATGTGTTTGGTAGAGGTGGAGAAGGCACCTAAACCGGTTCCGGCGTGCGCGACACCGGCAACCAACGGGATGAGGGTGTGGACCCATTCGCCAAAAGCAGTGGCGGCTCAGAAGGGGGTGATGGAGTTTTTATTGATTAACCATCCGCTTGACTGTCCGATCTGCGATCAAGGAGGGGAGTGCCAGCTGCAGGATTTGGCCGTAGGCTACGGCCAGAGCGCCCATTGCTTTTCTGAACCGAAACGGGTGGTCGCCGATAAAGATCTCGGGCCGTTGATCGCTACTTTCATGACCCGCTGCATTCATTGCACACGTTGCGTCCGATTTTTGATGGAGGTAGGGGGGTACCAGGAGTTGGGTCAAGCGTTCCGCGGCGAGCATTCTGAAATTATGCCGTTTTTAGAACAAACGGTGAGGTCGGAGATTTCGGGAAATATCATCGACCTCTGCCCGGTGGGCGCATTGACTTCGAAGCCGTTTTTATATCGAGCGCGGACGTGGGAGCTAACCCGCCGCCGTTCGGTTTCTCCCCACGATGCATGGGGGTCTAATGTGATCGTGCAGAGTCGGTTTGACCAGGTATTGCGGGTGCTGCCGTTTGAGGAGGAGAGCATCAACGAATGTTGGTTGTCCGATCGCGATCGCTTCGCTTATTTGGGATTGGATTCAACTGAGCGATTGACCCAGCCATTGGTGAAGCGCGGCAGCGAATGGGTGGCAGTGGAGTGGGAAACGGCCCTGCAGGTGGCTGTGAACCGTTTGAACGATGTGCGGGCGCAGGAGGAGGGGGGAAGGGTGGCAGTGTTGGCCCATCCGATGGCGACCGTGGAGGAGCTCTTTTTGGCGCGAACCTTGGCAGAGACGTTGGAGGGGGAGTGCGATGCCCGCTTGCGCCAGAGCTCCGGCCGCGCCGATAGCGCCCGAGAGGGAGCGGCATGGCTGAACAGCACAATTTCGGAGATCGCCGCATTCGATGGCCAGTGGTTTTTAGGGAGCGATTTGCGCCGCCATCTGCCGTTGATGGCGGTACGCGTGCGCACCGCAGCACGCCGAGGAGCCTATTTGGTGGCATGGTCTTGGGTAGCCGATGAGTGGCGCGTGCCCGGGTTGGAGTGGAGCCTGTGGACGCCAGCGACAATGGGTGCAGCGTTGGCAAAAGTGGCGTTGGTGGTGGCTCGCCGCGCCGGCGACGATGGCGCATTGCCCCGTTGGGTGGCGGAATGGGCAGCCGACGCAGCCTTGAGCGAGGAGGGGACGGTGGCGTTGGTGCAGAGATTGGAGCGCTGCCAGAGACGACGAATTTGGTTGGGGGAGGGGCTGTTGGCGCATCCACAGGCAGCAGAGTTGGAGTTCTTGGCAGGAGTGGTCGCGACGCGAATTGGGGCAACGGTGGGGTGGTTGGTCGAGGGGGCAAACGCCGTGGGAGCAGCTGCTGTGGGTGCAAACGGCGCTCAGAGCGCGAGCGAGTTGGTCGCCGAGCCACGCGCCGCGTATGTGCTGCTCCATGCCGAGCCAGAGGATTTTTTGGTTCCTCAACAGGCAGTGGAGGCTTTTTCCCGCGCTCGGACGGTGGTGGCATTGAGCGCTTTTGCGAGCGCGTCGTTGAGAGAGACGGCCGATGTGCTGCTGCCGGTGACGCCTTTTACCGAGACCTCGGGTTCATTCGTCAATATCGAGGGACGAGTGCAGCCGTTTACCGCTGTGGTGCGCCCGCGCGGCGAGAGCCGACCGGGATGGCGAGTGTTGGCAGCACTGACAACGCTTTTGGGGCGCGAGGCGCGCTTCGCGTCCACAGAGGCTGTGCGCGGCGCGGCGTTGAGGGAGGGATGGAGAGAGCGATTGGCGACAAAACCCATCGCCCGACCGCCCGTCGGAGTACCGGCGTTAGAGAGGGTGGAGCCAGCAGCGGTGTTTCGTTGGTATCAGACCGATCCCATCGTGCGACGTAGCACGGCCCTGGCGGCGTGTACGGAGGAAGAGTGATGGTGGCAGCGATGGAGGCCTTCTTCGGGGCAGCATGGCCAGTGGTGTGGAGCGCAGCAAAGATTATCGCATTGCTGGTACCGTTGCTGGTGGCAGTGGCATATTTGACCTACGCGGAGCGTAAAGTCATCGGCTATATGCAGGTGCGGATCGGCCCTAACCGCGTGGGGCCAAAAGGATGGTTGCAGCCGATTGCCGATGCATTAAAGTTGCTGTTTAAAGAGGTGATCGTGCCGAGCGAGGCCCATAAGGTGCTTTACTTTGTCGGGCCGGTGATGGCGTTGGCTCCGTCGCTGTTGGTGTGGGCGGCAGTGCCGATGACCGATGGGTGGGTGGTGGCCGATCTGGATGCGGGATTACTGTTCGTTTTGGCGGTAATCTCCTTGGAGGTCTATGGGATTATCATCGCCGGTTGGGCGTCGAATTCTAAGTATGCTTTTTTGGGGGCGATGCGGGCGTCCGCGCAGATGATCTCATATGAGGTGGCGATGGGGTTCGGGTTGATCTGCGTGCTGCTCATCAGCGGCTCGCTCAATTTGAGCGAAATCGTCCGCCAACAGGGGAACGGCTTTTTCGCCGAGTTGGGACTTACCTTTTTGTCGTGGAATTGGTTGCCGCTGTTGCCGATCGCGGTGGTTTATTTTATTTCTGGAGTTGCCGAAACCAACCGCGCGCCGTTCGACTTGCCAGAGGGTGAGTCAGAGATCGTGGCAGGACATATGATCGAGTATTCCGGAATGGCGTTCGCGTTGTTTTTCCTCGCTGAATATGCCAATATGATCTTGGTGTCGTTTTTAACAGCTATTCTCTTTTTCGGCGGTTGGTTGAGCCCAGTGGGGTTTTTGCCCGACGGCTTTTTGTGGTTGGCGTTGAAGGCCAGCATTTTCTTGTTTCTCTTTTTGTGGCTGCGGGCGACCTTCCCACGCTTCCGTTATGACCATGTGATGCGTTTGGGATGGAAAGTCTTTGTGCCAATTACGTTGGTGTGGTTGGGGGTGGTGGCTTTGTGGATGGTTTCACCTCTTTCTATTTGGCGATAAGGGAATACGATGAGCGCGCTGGGTTTTTTAAGGAGCCTTTTCTTAACCGAGTTGCGCCGCGGAATGGGGGTGACATGGCGCCACCTCTTCCGACGCAAAATCACAGTGCAGTACCCGGAGGAGCGAACACCGCAGAGCCCCCGCTTTCGTGGGTTGCATGCGCTCCGCCGCTACCCGAACGGTGAGGAGCGATGCATCGCGTGTAAGTTGTGCGAGGCGATCTGCCCAGCGATGGCGATCACGATCGAGGCAGAGAAACGGGCCGACGGGTCGCGCCGCGCGGTGCGCTACGATATCGATTTAACAAAGTGTATTTTTTGCGGGTTTTGCGAGGAGGCGTGCCCGGTGGATGCGATCGTCGAGACGCGCCAGTTCGAATACCACGGAGAGAAACGCGGGGACCTCTATTTGACAAAGGAGCTGTTGTTGGCCATCGGCGATCGATACGAGGCGCAGATCGCAGCCGATCGCGCGAGGGATATAAAGTACCGCTAACTGAACGGGCGGAGGTCGGGATGGAGGAGTGGATATTCTATTGGTTCGGCGGGTTGTTGCTGCTGGGAGCAGCGGGAACCGTCTTTTCCCGTAATCCCGTGGCAGCGGCAATGTGGTTGGTGCTCGCGTTCTTTTCTGCAGGAGGGGTGTGGTTATTGCTGGGGGCGGAGTTTCTGGCGCTGACATTGGTATTGGTGTATGTGGGCGCCGTGATGGTGCTCTTTTTGTTTGTGGTGATGATGATCAACGTAAATGTGGCCCGATTGCGCGAGGGATTTTGGCAGAATGCCCCGCTGGCGTTGGTGGTGGGGTCATTGTTGGCGATCGAGCTTTTCTTGGTGCTGACCCAGCCGGTATTCGAGCGAACAGCAGCGCCAGAACCAGAGGGGAGCAATACTAAAACGATCGGAATGGTACTCTATACGGTTTACGCCTACCCATTCGAGGTGGCAGCGATGGTTTTGGTGGTGGCGATGATCGCCGCCGTGGGGTTGACGTTGCGCCGCCGTTCCAATGTGCGGGTCGTGCGACCAGAGGAACAGATCGCTGTTCGGGCGAGCGACCGATTGCAGATCGTTTCATTACCGGCCGAGAAGGAGTGAGCTGATGTCCCTCTCTTCCTACTTGTTGTTGGCAGGGGCGCTATTTGTAATTAGCGTAGTGGGGATTTTTTTGAACCGCAAGAATTTGATCGTTCTGCTGATGTGCATCGAGCTGATGCTGCTAGCGGTGAATACCAATTTCGTTGCTTTTAGCCATTTTTTGGGAGATACGGCGGGGCAGGTGTTCGTCTTTTTTGTGCTGACTGTGGCGGCAGCGGAGGCAGGAATCGGTTTGGCGATCTTGGTGGTGTTTTACCGCTTGCGGCAGACGATCCACGTCGATGACTTGACAGCCCTGCGGGGTTGAGGAGCATACCGATGAAGTGGCTCTATACGTTAGTGCCCATGGCGCCGTTGGCGAGCGCAGTAGTGACCGGCCTCTTCGGAAAACGATTGGGGCAGGCGGCAACCCATTCGTTGGCAATCTTGGGCGTGACGATCTCTTTTGTGACTTCGTTGGTGATCTTCGCTCGAACGCTGGAGGGAGAGATATTTAACGGCCCACTCTATACGTGGGCGACGAGCGGGGGATTGACATTGTCGATCGGCTTTTTGATCGATCCCTTGACGGTGACGATGATGGTGGTCGTCACCTTCGTTTCGTTGATGGTGCATGTGTATACGATCGGCTATATGGCCGGCGATCCAGGATATTGCCGGTTCTTTAGCTACATTTCTCTTTTTACCTTTGCGATGTTAATGTTGGTGATGAGCAATAATTTTCTCCAGCTCTTTTTCGGGTGGGAGGCAGTAGGGTTGGTTTCCTATTTGTTGATCGGGTTTTGGTATGAGCGACCGAGCGCTGTATCCGCCAATTTGAAGGCCTTTTTGGTGAACCGTGTGGGGGATTTCGGCTTTTTGCTGGGAATCGGGTTGATCGCGGCGTACGCGGGTACGTTGGATTACGCGGAGACCTTCGCTAAGGCGCCCCAATTGGCAGAGATGCGCGAAGCGGTGACCGATTGGCCGTTGATCACGATGATCTGTTTGGCGCTGTTCGTGGGAGCAATGGGAAAGTCGGCACAGGTGCCGCTTCATGTGTGGCTGCCCGATTCGATGGAGGGCCCTACGCCGATTTCAGCGTTGATCCATGCGGCGACGATGGTGACCGCAGGGATTTTCATGGTGGCACGTTTGTCCCCCCTTTATGAGCTGTCGGATACGGCGCTGTCATTCGTGCTGGTGGTGGGGGCGACGACTGCCTTTTTCATGGGGATATTGGGGATCGTGCAGCACGATATCAAACGGGTGGTGGCTTATTCCACGTTGTCTCAGCTGGGATATATGACCGCTGCGTTGGGGGCGTCGGCTTATTCCGCAGCAATTTTCCATTTGATGACCCACGCCTTTTTTAAAGCACTTCTTTTTTTGGCGGCCGGTTCGGTGATCATTGCATTGCATCATGAACAAGATATGCGACGAATGGGAGGGTTGCGGCGCTTTATGCCGTGGACGTGGCTGACAGCGTTGATCGGAGCGTTGGCGTTGGTAGGGATCCCTTTTACGTCGGGGTTTTATTCAAAAGATTCGATTTTGATCGCTGTGGCCAACGCGACAGTTCCAGGGGCCGAGTATGCCTACGCGTGCTTGGGGGCAGGGGTGTTGGTGACCGCTTTCTATACGTTCCGAATGTATTTTTTGGTGTTCCATGGGCGAGAGCGCTTTAGAGAGGAAGGAGCACACGATTCCCACCCTCATGGGTTGAAGGTAGGAGAAGATCCGCGTGAGTCGCCACTGGTGGTGATCGGCCCCTTACTGCTCTTGGCGGTGCCTTCGTTGGCGATCGGGGCCATGACGATCGAGCCGATGCTGTTCGGCGATTGGTTGAAAGGGGCAGTGGCGGTCGATGCATCGCGCCATCCGGCGATGACGGCGTCGGCAGCTGCGTTTTCCGGGGCGTGGGAGATGGGACTTCATGGAATGGTCTCCGGACCATTTTTCTTGGCATTGCTCGGGATAGGCGCAGCATGGTTCCTTTATCTTTACCGGCCCGATCTCCCCGCACAGATCGCTGCACGGGCGGGTGTGATCTATCGGGTATTGGTAAACCGCTACTATTTCGATTGGGTCAACGAGGCGATCATCGCGGCAGGCGCTCGATGGTTGGGGAAATGGTTGTGGCAGATCGGCGATCGAGCAGTGATCGACGGCGCCGCAGTAAACGGGAGCGCGTTGATCGTCGGCGAGTTGGCAGCAGGGATGGCAGGGACCCAAAGCGGTCGGTTGTACCACTACGCGTTTGCTATGATCGCGGGCGTGGTGCTGCTGCTGGGGATGGTTTTTTTGCTTTGAGGTAGGGTGAGTTCATGAGCGGATTGCCTCTGCTGAGTCTCGCGATCTGGACGCCGATCGTTGGCGGGTTATTGACCTTGTGGCTCGGAGGTGGCGACGATCGCCGCGCCAGCGAGGTGCGCTTGCTGGCGCTGTTCGCCGCTGCGTTGGGATTCGCAGTGACCTTGCCGCTGTGGTTCGAGTTCGACCGAACAACCGCTGCGATGCAGTTTGTGGAGCTGAGCGAGTGGATCCCCCGCTACAACGTCTACTACCATTTGGGGGTGGACGGATTGTCGATGCCGTTCGTGGTTCTGAATAGCTTTATCACATTGGTGGTGGTGACCACCGCGTGGGGAGTGGTGCAGAACCAGGTTTCCCAGTACCTGGCCGCTTTTTTGATCATGTCGGGGATTTTGAACGGGGTTTTTTCGGCGTTGGATGGCGTCTTGTTCTATATCTTTTTTGAGGCGTCATTAATTCCGCTCTATTTGATTATCGGAATATGGGGAGGGGCCAATAGAATTTATGCAGCGATTAAGTTCTTTCTTTATACGCTGTTGGGGTCGTTGCTGTTTTTGGTGGCGATTTTGTACCTTTTCGCCGCTTCAGGGGGAAGCTTCGATATTTTAGAGTGGCACCGCTTGCCGTTGTCGTTGAATGAACAGAAGTGGCTTTTCTTGGCCTTTTTGGCCGCATTCGCGGTGAAGGTGCCGATGTGGCCAGTGCATACGTGGTTGCCCGATGCCCATGTGGAGGCGCCCACAGGAGGGTCTGTGGTTCTGGCGGCTATCGCGTTGAAGGTGGGAGCTTACGGATTTTTGCGTTTTTCTTTGCCGATCGCGCCAGATGCAGCTCAGGCATTCCAGGGGTTGATGATCGCTTTGTCGTTGATCGCAGTGGTTTATATCGGCTTTGTGGCATTGGTCCAGGTCGATATGAAGAAGTTGATCGCCTATTCGTCTGTGGCCCATATGGGATTCGTGACGCTGGGCTTTTTCTTGTTCGATGCGTTGGGATGGGAGGGAGCATTGGTGCAAATGGTCTCCCATGCGTTTGTTTCAGGAGCTCTCTTTCTGTGCGTGGGAGTTCTGTACGATCGCCTCCATTCCCGTTTGATCGCCGATTACGGGGGCGTGGTGCATACGATGCCGAAATTCGCCGCATTTTTGATGGTGTTCGCATTGGCTAACGCCGGCTTGCCCGCTACCAGCGGTTTCGTGGGGGAATTTTTGGTGACGCTGGCAGCGGTGCGGGTCAATTTCTGGGTGGCGGCAGCAGCAGCTACAACATTGGTGTTGGGAGCGGCTTACACGTTGTGGATGTATAAGCGCGTGGTCTTCGGCCCAGTGGCCAACGAGCGCGTGGCCGCTTTGCGCGATCTGAGCCGACGCGAGTTTTGGGTGTTGAGCGCGATGGCCGGGTGGGTCTTGCTGTTGGGTGTTTGGCCTCAGCCGCTGTTGGCGGTGATGCACCCGTCGGTGGAGGCACTGCTGGCGCATGTAATGGCCGGTAAGTTGTGAGAGGGATGGGCATGGTCTACGAGGTAGTTCGATGGGAGATATTGCTGCCCCAAGGGATCGTGGCGGCAGCAGCGTTGGCGTTGATGACGGCAGGGGCCTTCGCCCAGGATTGGAGTAAACGATGGGGATATGTGCTGGCCCAGCTGACAGTGATCGCTGCCGCTCTCGCAACGGTGGCTACAGCGGGCGATCCGCGCGTGCAGTATGCCTTCGGGTCGATGGTGGTGGTCGATTGGTTGGCGCTGATCGTGCTGTTGTTTGTTTATCTGGCGGTTTTCGCGGTTTTCGTCTACGGCCGTTTCTACTTGATCGAGCGAGGATTGGAACGGGCCGAGTACTACGCGTTGACATTGCTGGCTTTGCTGGGGATGCAGACGCTGGTAACCGCTAACCACTTGCTGGTGCTCTATTTGGGGGTGGAGTTGATGTCGTTGGCCCTCTACGCGTTGGTGGCGTTCGATCGCGAGTCGGCGGTGCGGGCCGAGGCAGGAATGAAGTACTTCGTGCTGGGGGCGCTGGCGTCTGGGTTGCTATTGTACGGGATGTCGCTGGTCTACGGGGTGACCGGCGCATTGGGTCTGCCCGAGGTGGCGCAGAGCGCGAGCGCAGGCGCAGGAGAGGAATACCTTTTGGCTGTGGGATTGGCTTTTTTGGTGGCAGGGATCGCGTTTAAGTTAGGGGCAGCGCCGTTCCATATGTGGGTGGCCGATGTCTATCAGGGAGCGGCTACACCCGTGACGTTGTTGTTGGCGTCGGCTCCTAAATTGGCGGCATTTGTGTTGGCGTTCCGGTTGCTGGTCTTCGGTTTTTTCGAGTTTGCCCGCGATTGGCAGTTGATGCTGTTGGGGGTGGGGGTGGCGTCGATCGTGGTGGGAAATTTGGCTGCAGTGGTCCAAACTAATGTGAAGCGAATGTTGGCTTACTCCGGTGTGGCACACGTCGGGTTCGTGTTGCTGGGATTGGCAGTAGGGGTGGTGGAGGGGGATCCCCATTTGGCATTGAATGCGTATAGCGCAACGCTGTTTTACGCGCTCTCTTACGCATTGATGAGCTTGGCAGCGTTCGGATTGATTGCGCTGCTCGCCCGTTACGGGGTGGAGGCCGATTCGCTGACCGATTTCAAGGGGTTGAACCGCCGCAGCCCTTGGTTTGCAGGGTTGGTGCTGGTGACGATGATGTCGTTGGCGGGAATCCCATTTTTCTTGGGATTCTTTGCAAAGTTCGCCGTGCTGCAGGCGGTGGTGGCGGCAGGGTATCTGTGGGTGGCGGTGTTGGCTGTCGTAATGTCATTGGTGGGGGCGTTTTACTATTTGCGCGTGGTGAAGGTGGTCTATTTCGATGAGCCGTTCGAGATGGCACCGATCGTGGCGTCGACTGAGACGCGGGTATTGTTGTCGGCAAATGCACTGGCGCTGGCACTGTTGGGCATGATGCCCCAGGGATTGATGTCGCTGGCGGCATACGCGATGATCGCGTCGTTGTGAGCATAAGGAGCGAGGATGGGGGCGCAGAGGGGAGAGGAGAAAAAAAGAGAGGAAAGACTCTCCTTGCGAGAGGTGCCCTTGGCACAGCAGGTGGCATGGGAGGGACATTTGCTGCGGGTGAGAGCAGATCGGGTGCACTTGCCCGATGGGTCGGAGGGAAGACGAGAGTATATCGCCCATCCCGGGGCTGCAATGGTGGTGGCGCTGACCGATACCGACGAGGTGGTGATGGTGCGCCAGTTCCGCTACCCAGTAGGGGCAGTGGTGGAGGAGTTGCCGGCGGGTAAGGTGGATGAGGGGGAGTCGCCGTTGGCGTGCGCGCAGCGGGAGTTGGAGGAGGAGACCGGCTACCGCGCTCAGCGGTGGCGGTCGTTGGGATGGTTTTGGCCCAATGTGGGGTATAGCAGTGAGGTGATCCATATTTTTCTGGCAGAGGGGTTGACGGCGGGAACGCCACGGCGCGAGGCGGGGGAGTTTTTGGAGGTCTTTTGGGTGCCACTGAGCCAGTTGATGGCGCGGGTTGCCGAGGGGAGCATCGGCGACGGAAAGACCACGGTCGCAGTGGTGCGCGCGGCTTATGCAGTGGGAAAAATTGCTTTTTTAGAGGGTGAGGGATAAAATGAAGTGAGAGAGGGGGGATTTTGTTTGCTTTCTCGTTTTGGTTCCCTCAAAAAAAGAGAAAAAAGGATAAAAAGAGAGTGAGAAAGGGAGGGGGGGTAACCAGAACGGTAAGGAGGGGGTATGAAAGTCAAAGCGCTTTTTTCTCTTTCGATGGGGCTCCAGATTGCTTTGATTTGGGTGGTGTGGGCGCTCGGGTCGTGGAGCACAGCGCGGTTCGATGAGGCGTTGGAGGGTGTTTATGCAGAGCGGGTAGTGCCGCTGCGCAATTTGAAAATGATTTCGGATGCCTACGCAGTTCAGGTGGTTGATCTGACCCATAAAGTGCGCGATGGCAGTTTGGGATGGGAGGAAGCGCGCCAGGAGTTGTCAAGGGCGCGGGAGAGGATCGCACAGAGGTGGCGGGCTTACCGGGCGGCCGCGCTAACGCCGGAGGAGGCGCGGGTGGCGGCAGAGGTGGAGGAGTTGATGCGGGGGGCGGAGGGGATGATAACGGAGATCGGCCGATTGTTGGAGAGAGAGGATCGAGGTGGAATCGCGGCTTTGGCCGCGAGGGAGCTCTATCCGAAGATCGATCCCATTACTGCAAAGATTTCGGATTTGATCGAGGTGCAGTTGCGGATGGCGAAAGAGGTATATGAGGCGGCAGCGCGGTTCGAGGAGCGGTTGATGTGGATAAAGTATGGGGTATTGGTTGGGGCGATAGGGGTAGCGGTGGGAACAGCGGTGGTGCTGGGGGGGCAGCTGAGGAGCGGTTTGGCGCAGACACGGGCAGCGCTGGAGCGGTTGGCGGAGGGTGACTTCCGGGGAGGGAGAGAGAGGGAAGAGGAGGAGACGGGGCGAAGGGATGAGTTTGGGGAGATCTTGCGGGCGTGCGGTGCGGCCCGCGAGGCGCTGCGAGGAAGGGTGGTGCAGGCGCTGGAGGCGTTGCGGGAGGTTCAACGGGGAGCAGAGCGGTTGCTGAAGGAGGCGGAGAAAAACGCCGCCCGGTCGAGGGAGCAGAGCACGGCGACCCAGGCGGTGGCGGCGACGATAGAGGAGGTGGCGGCGACGACGGGGCAGTTGTTTCAGAACGCAGAGGAGCTGCAGCGGGTGGCAGTACGGGTGGGAGCGACGGGGCGGGAGAGCGCAGAAAAGTTGGGGAGGGCGGTGGCGGCGATCGAGGGGTTGAAGGCCCAGGTGGGGACGTCGAACGCACGGGTGGCGGCGATGGGAAGTGAGGCGCAGAAGATCGGAGCGGTGGTGACGGCAATCCGCGAGATCGCCGATCAGACCAATTTGCTGGCGTTGAATGCGGCGATCGAGGCGGCGCGCGCCGGGGAGCAGGGGCGGGGGTTCGCGGTGGTAGCCGATGAGGTGCGGAAGTTGGCGGAACGAAGCGCCGCAGCGACGGGGGAGATCGACGCAATCGTGGGAGCGGTGGCCGGATTGGTGGGAGAGGCAGTGGCGGAGAATGAGCGAGCGGTGGCGGCGGTAGAACGGGTGACAGCGGAGATCTACGAGGTGCAGGAAGCGGTTGGGGCAGTAGAAAAGGAGAGCCAGCAGAGCATGATAGCAGCTGAGGGAGCACGGTCGGCACTGGAGGAGCAGAAGACAGCGACGAGTAGTGTGGCAGAGCGGGTGACGATATTGGCGAGGACAGCCGAGGAAGCAGAGGCGATGAGTAAACGATTGTCGCAGGAGGTCGAGGCGATAGTGGCGCAGATCGAGACGACGATGCGGCGGTTTGAAGTGTAACGAAGAGGGGAGTTTTGAGGTAGGATCGCGGCAGCGAGAGGAGAGGAGTTGGCTGTGACGCGAGTTCTTTATGCGCAGTCAGGGGGGATGTCACCGGTGATCAACGCGAGCGCAGCAGGGGTGATCGCGGCGGCGCAGGCCGCAGGGGTGTCCTTGTTGGCCGCTCGCTTTGGAATTCAGGGGGTGTTGGAGGATGATTTGATTGAGGTGCCGCCCCTGTCGGCGTCGGAGCTGCATCGGTTGAGCTATACGCCAGGGGGAATTTTCGGGACAGCACGGCGCGATTTGCCCGAACCAGAGGAGGATCCCACAACTTATGACCGGTTGTTCAGCGTGTTGCGGCGAAGGGGGATTACCCATTTTTTGTATAATGGGGGAAACGGGTCGGTCTACTCAGTGGCGCAGATTGCGCGAGAGGCAAAGCGAAGAGGGGTGGAGTTGGGGGTAGTGGCAATTCCTAAAACGATCGATAACGAT
The DNA here is from genome assembly GCA_026416515.1 of Hydrogenophilus sp. GTDB lineage: Bacteria > Pseudomonadota > Gammaproteobacteria > Burkholderiales > Rhodocyclaceae > Hydrogenophilus. The sequence continues at coordinate 212,473 of JAOAEZ010000001.1, forward strand.
CTGGTGGGGACCCATTTTTCCCCAGGATACCCGTCGGCAGCACGCTATCTGGCGACGAGCTTTTTGGAGGCTTCCCTCGATTTGGCTTCTTTCCCGATGAAGGGAGCACGAGCCTTCGTGATCGAGACGATGGGGCGCAATACCGGGTGGTTGGCCGCGTCGCTGAAGGTGGCGAGCCGCGTGTTGCCCGACGGAGGACCCCATCTTTTTGTGTTGCCGGAGATGAACTGGCGACGGGAGCAGCTTTTGCAATTGGCAGAGGAGACAATCCAGCATTATAGCTATTGCACCGTGGTGGTGGCAGAGGGAGCGAGATTGGAGGGGAGTTTGTTGGCAAGCCAGGGGGTGGAGGGGAAACGGTACGTGCAGTTGGGGGGAGCAGGAAATGTGGTGGGGGGATGGTTGCGAGAGGAGCTGGGGGCAAAGGTGCATGTGGCGGTCCCCGATTATTTACAGCGGGCGGCAGCCCATTGGGCAAGCGTCCTCGACCGCGAAATGGCGTGGCGCGCTGGGGAGACCGCCCTCCAGTGGGCGTTGGGGGGGGTGAGCGGGGTCATGGTGTCGATCGTATACCAGCCTGAGCAAGAGGAGGTGTGGCGACTCGAGCCAGTCCCCGCAGGAGAGGTGGGAAACCGAGAGCGGGGATTTCCGCGCGAGTGGATCGATGAGGAGGCGATGCAGGTGCGAGCGCCATTTCTCGATTACTTGATCCCATTGATCGAGGGGTGCCCGGTGGTTCCGTGCGGCGCGCATGGATTGCCCGATTTTCTGGATGGTTCGCGGTTTCGTTAGAAGCAGAGCGACGAGGATTGCGGGCATAGAGCGCAGCAGGTGAGGGCGAAGATGGGGTTTTGTAAAGTAGCAGGGTGGCAGGGTGCAAAAGCGGGGGTGGATAACGGCAGCGATCTTGACACTGCTGGTGATTGATCAGTTTCTGTACGCGGCGACGGGACGGCTGAGCGAGGTGGTGGACGGGGTGGGGTGGTTGGTGCTCTTTGTGCTGTTTGTGTGGGAGGAGTGGCGGGGGGGAAAGTGGTCGCCGCGCGTGCGAGAGCAAGTTCGATGGCTGCGCGCGTTGGCGGCGATCGCAGTGGTGTGGGCAGCCTTCGCGTATGTGGCGGAGGGAGCATGGAGCGATGCGGCCAACGCGTGGCTGTGGTTGGGGGTGGTGGTTTTGCTCGAGGTGGAGATGCGTCGACCTCAGTGGGTGGCAGAGCGACCGGAGGTTTTTAAAGCGGCGGCAGCGGGGATGTTTGGAGGCCTGGCCGCATTGGTTTCCGTTTGGTTGTGGGAGGGGGAGTGGCTCGATGCGTTTGACGCAGCATTGTGGCTGTTCGCTTTCCTTTTCGTGGAGCTTAATCTGCTGAGGCCGAGAACGCCCGCCACCGAAGCCCCGTGAGCGCGAGAGTGCCGAGGTAGAGGGCAGCGGCGATGAAAAGCCAGAGAAGGAGGGCGAGAAGGCGAAAGAGATCGCCGGCAGGAGCAGCATAGAGGCGAAAAAGGGGCGCACCGAGATAGGCGACAAGCGCAAGGACGAGGAGGGCGAGGGCGGTTTGAGCAAGGAGCGGAAGCCATCCCGGAAGAGGGTGAAAGAGGGCGCGACGGGTGAGGTGTCGGTAGAGGAGGAGGGCATTGGTCCAGGCACCGAGAGAGATGGCAAGGGCAAGGGACCAGTGACCCCAGTCGAAGAGAAAGAGAAAGAGAAGGTTGGCGCTTTGGGTGATCGAAAGGGAGATGAGCGCAGCGCGAAGGGGAGTGCGGGTGTCTTCATGGGCGTAACAGGCGGGGGCTAGGATTTTGACGGCAATGAGCGCTGGAAGACCTACCGCATAGGCGGCGAGGGCGTGGGCAGTGGCTGCGGCGTCGGTGGCGGTAAAGGCACCGCGCATGAAGAGCGCAGCGGTGATCGCGTCGCCAAAGAGAGCAAAGGCTAAAGCGGCTGGAGCGGTGAGAAGGAGCGTGAGACGCAATCCCCAGTCGGTGAGCGCACGATAGCGAGGGGCGTCTTGACGGGCAACCGCTTGACTGAGATGCGGAAGGAGAATGACGCCGAGCGCAGCACCGAAAAGACCGACCGGGAGCTCCATCAGCCGGTCGGCATAATAAAGCCAGGATAGGCTCCCCGCTGGAAGAAGCGAGGCAAGAAGGGTGTTGAGAAGGAGCGAGAGCTGCGCCGCCGAGACGCCGATAAGGGCAGGGGCCATGAGGCGCAGAATTCGTTGAACATCAGGGTCAAAGGGAGCCCAGCGCCAACGAGGCCGAATGCCGAGAGGAGGGAGGGCTTGCCAGAGCCAGAACCATTGGAGAAAACCGCCGAGGAGCACCGCATAGGCAAGCCAGAGGGGGTCGCGCGTGCCAGTGAGGGCAGCAATGGCAAGGAGGAGAATAAAAGAGAGATTGAGGAGAATCGGCGCCGCCGCCGGTCGGCGAAAGTGACCGTGCGTATTGAGGATCGCTGAAGCAAACGCAACAAGGGTGATGAAGAGGATATAAGGGAAGGTCCAGCGGGTCATCTCGATAGCGAGGACCCATTGGTCAGGGTCTTTGGCAAAACCAGGGGCAGCTAAGAGAAGAAGGGATTCAGCGCCGATTACGCCGAGGATCGTGACGAGGGCGACAGCAGTAAGAAGGAGCGTGTAGGTGCGGTCGATAAGGTGTAGGGTGGCGGGATCGCCTTTTTCTTCGCGGGTACGGGTGAGGACCGGAACAAAGGCTTGCGAAAAGGCGCCTTCCGCAAAGAGCCGGCGCAGAAGGTTGGGAAGGCGAAAGGCAACGACGAAGGCATCGGTGGCAGGCGTGGCTCCAAAGAGGGCAGCAATCAGCAGGTCGCGCCCAAAACCGAGAAGGCGCGAGATGAGGGTGAGACCGCTGACCTGAGCGAGGGTGGCGAGGAGGTTCATGGTTTACTTGCACCACCGAAGAGAAAGGGTTAAAATTATAGTTTCTCCTTGTTGAGATCGGGTTACAGCGATGGCGAATACAGCACAGGCACGCAAGCGAGCCCGCCAGAACTTGAAGCGCCGAGCGCGCAATCGAGCATTGCGCTCTAGGCTTCGCACGGCGATCAAGGCAGTGCGGTTGGCGATCGCAGCGGGCGATAAAGAAAAAGCACAGCAGAGTTTTGTGGCGTCGCAGTCGGTGATCGATAAGATGGTGACCAAGGGGATCATCCATAAGAATACCGCTGCCCGCTATAAGCGCCGTCTCTCCGCTCGAATCAAGGTGTTGGGCTCGAAGCAGACGGCCTAAACACTAGGAGGGAGGGGATTCGTCACGACGGATGGCGCAGAGGTTTCGCCGGCGAATCTCAAGGCGGTTGTCGCGCGCAAAAGTGAGAAGAAAGCGATAGGCGGTGGGGTGTTCGCGGTAGAGTTGAGCGTCTACCTCGACGCTTTTCGCGCCGTCGATGATTGGCCCTGGCCGTACATAAGGGGAGTAGCGCATGCGGTGATCGGCACCCATGACGGCCATCACCCCGCAAAGCCGTTCCGCCCAGTCGCTGGGACGAAAGAGTTTTCCGCTTTCGGTACGCCCGATGATGAGAAAGTCGGTGATTTCGTCGTCCATGGCAGCGAAGTTTAGAGATTTTGGGTAATTATACGGGGGCGGGCGTGAAGCGCATTTGTGCGATAATTATCAGGAGTAATCGTGACAGGTCTTTTCAATGCTCGATGCCATCCGCCGCCGTAAACGCTTTGCGCAGGTTGTCTTGCTGGTGTTGATTTTGCCGTTCGCGTTTTTCGGAATCGAGCACTACTTCGCAGGAGGACCTTCCCAGAGCGAGGTGGCTCGGGTGGGGGAGCGGCCAGTGCCGGTGGCGGCGTTGCGCGAGGCATTGGAGCGAGAGGCTAACCGTCGCCGCGCAGAGCAAAAGGAGCAGTTTAAGCCCGAAGAGGTACGCCGCCCCGATTTCGTGCGAGAGGTGCTTCGAGGGCTGGTGGAGCGCGAGCTGTTGCTGGCTGAGGCAGAGCGGTTGGGGTTGAGGGTAAGCCCAGAGGAGGTGCGCGCGACGATCGCGGCAGCACCGGTATTTCAGCGCGAGGGGCGCTTCGATTACGCGACTTACGAGGGGGTATTGCGGTCGCAGGGATGGACGCCCGCGCGCTTTGAGGAGGCTGTCGCCGCGGATCTGGTGGCAGAGCGCTTGTACCAGGCAGTGCAGAGTGGGATCGCCCGTATCCAGGAGGCCCAGGCATGGGTGGCGTGGTCAGAGCAGGAGCGGCGGGTGCGGTGGCGACGATGGTCGATCGCCGTGACTGCAGAAACGGTGGCAGTGGATGAGAGGGCTGTGCGCGCTTTTTTCGAGGCTCATCGAGATCGATACCGTCTGCCCGAACGGGTGGCGTTGGCCTATTTTGTGTTAAAGCCAGAGCAGGTACCAGTAGAGATAAAAGAGGAAGAGGTGATCGCCCGCTATGAGGAGCAGCGCCATAACTTCGCTTTTCCCGAACGAAGGCGGGTGCGGGTGGTTGTGGTGCGGTCAGAGGAACAGGCACGGGCATTGATCGCGGCGGTGGTGGGCCGCGAGGAGCAGACATTTGCTGAGATAGCAGCCACCTATGCGGAGGATCCCGCTGGCCAGCGCACAGGAGGGGATTTGGGGTGGGTGGTGCGCGACGATTTGCCGACGCCGCTGGCAGAGGCGATTTTTGCCGCCGCCGTTCCGGCGGTGGTGGGACCCGTCCCTCTCCCTAACGGGGTGGCGGTGGCGTTCGTGGGAGAGGTTGCGCGCGCAGAGGTGCCACCTTTGTCAGCGGTGCGTGGGCAGATCGTTGCCGAATTGACGGCTGAGGCTCAGCAGCGACGATTTGCAGAGATGGTGACTGAGTTGCCCGACCGTTTGTACGAGGCGGTGGATCGCTTGGAAGAGGTGGCTGAACGGTACGGGGCGGTGGTGCAGCGAAGCGAGTTGCTCCCACTCGAGGAGGTGCAGGTGGAGGGGGGGCCTTTGCCTCAACAGCTGGTGGCAGCGATCCGCTCCGAGGCAGGGCGCCGAGGGGAGAATTTAGAGCCCGTGACATTGCCAGATGGACGAGTGGTGGCAGCTCGCGCGGTGCACTATGAGCCAGCACGAGAGCGCCCGTTTGAGGAGGTGGCAGAGCGCGTAGTGCGCGACTGGCAGCGCCAGGAGGCACGCCGCCGGCTAAGCGCGGCAGCTAATAGGGGGCACGAGGAGGAGGGAGCATGGAACGACGAGGCTTCGGTGCGACGGACTGACCCACGCTTGCCGCCAGAGGTCCGCGAGGCGATCTTTGCTCCAGAGATGCGGGAGGGGGAGCGGCGAGTGGTTGAGTTAGAGGAGGAGGTGTGGTTGGTGGAGTTGGTGGGGCGGCAATTGCCAACAGTGGTGGCGGACGATGAGCGGGTGGTGAGTATCCGACCGTGGTTGGCGCGCTGGGTGGGAGAGGTGGAGTATCGGGCGTGGATCGAGACGCTGAAAGCGCGCTTCCCAGTGCGCGTTCGGGAGGAGGCATTGAAAGCGTTTACCGGTGAGGAGTGATTTCTAGAGGGTGAGGGGCTCCGGGTTTCCGAGGGCTACCGTATTAAAACCGCCGTCAACATAGAGAATTTCGCCGGTAATGCCGCTCGCGAGGTCCGAGAGGAGAAAGGCGGCGGCATTGCCAACCTCTTCGATGGTGACATTACGGCGGAGAGGAGCATGATGTTCATTGTATTTGAGGAGCTTGCTGAAGTTGCCAATTCCAGAGGCGGCGACCGTTTTGATCGGCCCCGCAGAGATCGCATTGACCCGAATCCCTTCCGGACCGAGCGCAGCGGCAAGGTAGCGAACGCCCGCTTCCAGACTGGCTTTTGCCATTCCCATGAGGTTGTAGTTGGGCATGGTGCGGACCGCTCCGAGGTAGGTTAGGGTGAGCATTGCGGCAGGTCGCCCCTGCATGAGGGGACGCAGCGCTTTGGCAAGAAGGGGAAAACTGGCAGCGCTTACTTCATGCGCAATATGGAACGCTTCGCGGCTGAAACCCGCGAGAAAGTCGCCTTCAAGGGCTTCACTGGGGGCATAAGCAATCGAGTGAACAAAGCCGTCAAGCCCGCCCCACCTTTCCGCAAGGGAGCGGGCGAGCTGAGTAATTTCGTCATCGCGAGTCACGTCAAGGGGATAGGTGGGGGCACAGCCGAACTGTTCGGCGATTTTGCCGATCCGGTCGGCAAAACGATCATTTTGGTAGGTGAGAGCGAGCTGAGCCCCTTCGCGCGCACAGGCGGCTGCCACACCATAGGCAATGGAGCGGTTGCTGAGAATGCCCGTGATCAAAATCCTTTTGCCGCTGAGGAAACCCATTGGGACTCCAGTACCGGTCAAGAGGGCGCTATCTTAGCACGATTGTTGGGGATATTAGCGAAACGAACGGAGAAGCCGCGCCTTTTGCCGCTGCCAGTCGCGGGCTTTCTCGCTTTCGCGTTTGTCGTAGCTCTTTTTGCCCTTCGCAAGCGCGATCGTCGCTTTAATCCGCCGATTGCGGTAGTGAAGGTCGAGCGGGACCAGCGCATAACCGGCCCGTTCGACCTTTCCAATAAGCCGATCGATTTCGCGCCGGTGAAGGAGGAGCTTACGGGTGCGTGTGGGGTCGGTGCGAACGTGGGTGGAGGCGCTCGCCAGGGGAGAGATGTGCATGCCGATGAGATAAAGCTCACCGTGACGGACGAGAACGTAGGCTTCTTTGATATGCACTCGCCCTGCTCGAATCGCTTTGACTTCCCACCCTTCGAGGACAATCCCGGCCTCATAGGTTTCTTCGATGGTGTATTCGTGACGGGCTTTGCGATTGTCGGCGATGGTCATCGGGAAGGCCTTAGGTACAATTGCATAATTATAACGATTCGGGTCGAGACAATGGCTTTAGTTCGCCAGCAGGTTTGGGTGGAACGCCGACCTGCCGTGTTGTTTGCATTGGTCGATTTGTGCGAAGATTACCCGCGATTCCTTCCATGGTGCGGGGGGGCTGTGGTGCATGAGCGGAGCGCTTCCCATACCGATGCGACGTTGTGGATCGATTTTCATGGGGTTAAGGCTTCATTCCGAACGGTGAACGAGAAACGACCGCCCAGAGAGATGGTGATCCGATTGCGAGAGGGGCCATTTCGCCATCTGCACGGGTTTTGGCGTTATGTACCACTGGGGGATAGCGGTTGCAGGGTCGAGTTTGAGTTGCATTACGCTTTTTCAAGCCGTTTGTTGGAGCGGGTAATCGGCCCTGTTTTCAACCGAATCGCCGAGACATTCGTTTCGGCATTCGTTACCCGCGCCGAACAGTTGTCTTCCGAAGAGGAGCGGTCTTTGATCGCCCGCGTACCAGGCTTGGAGGGAGAAGAGAGTAAAAGGACAGAAGAGGAGCGATGAACGAAAAAGAGGAGAGATGGATAGAGGTGACGGTGTGCTATGCCCGCGCACCGCATCAGGTCGATCGATGGGTGGTGCGGTTGCCGATCGGCGCGACCGTCGCCGATGCACTCGTCGCGAGTGGCGTCCAGGAGCGCTTTCCGGAGCTCGATGTGGGGGGGAGAAATCAGGTTGGCATAAACGGCCGAGTGGTGCCGCTGTCAACCCCACTGACCAAAGAGGTCCGGGTGGAGATCTACCGACCCATTGTGGCCGATCCTCGCCGCGTTTGCCGCCGCAAGGCCGCGCTATAATGGCACTTTTCGCCCGGAGGGTGCAATGCGTTTGACTAAGCTTGCGCTGACGTTCGACGATGTCCTGCTGGTTCCGGCCCATTCGACAGTGTTGCCGCGAGAGGTGGATTTGCGGACTCGGTTGACGCGGCAATTGTTCTTGAATATTCCATTAGTGTCGGCGGCAATGGATACGGTAACCGAGGCGCGGTTGGCAATCGCGCTGGCGCAGGAGGGGGGAATCGGGGTAATCCATAAAAATTTATCGCCGCGGCAGCAGGCCGCTGAGGTGGCAAAAGTAAAACGCTTTGAGGCAGGAGTACTCAAGGATCCTGTGACCATTCCCCCAGATTTGACAGTGGGAGAGGTGTTGGCGCTGACACGCCAGTTGGGGGTTTCAGGGTTACCGGTGGTCGAAGGAAAACGGGTGGTTGGAATCGTGACCCACCGCGATCTGCGGTTCGAGACGCGCTTCGATTTGCCTGTGCGTGAGATCATGACTCCGCGCGAGCGATTGGTGTTCGTCCGAGAGGGGGCGTCGATCGAGGAGGCAAAGCGTTTGATGCACGAGCACCGCTTGGAGCGGGTGGTGATCTTGGGCCCCGAGGATGAGCTGCGGGGGTTGATTACGGTAAAGGATATTTTGAAGTCTACAGAGTACCCCAACGCCGCAAAGGATGGAGAGGGACGCTTGTTGGTGGGAGCAGCGATCGGCGTGGGTCCAGGAACAGAGGAACGGGTGGAGCGATTGGTGGAGGCAGGGGTCGATGTGTTGGTGGTCGATACTGCTCATGGCCACGCCCAGGGAGTGTTGGATCAGGTGCGATGGGTGAAGCGCCATTTCCCGACAGTGCAGGTGGTGGGGGGAAATGTCGCGACCGCCGCCGCAGCCCGCGCATTGGTCGACGCCGGGGCCGACGCAGTAAAGGTGGGGATCGGTCCGGGTTCAATCTGTACTACCCGAATCGTCGCAGGCGTGGGCGTTCCCCAAATTACTGCGATCGCCGATGTGGCAGAGGCATTGGTGGGCAGCGGTGTTCCGGTGATTGCCGACGGGGGAATCCGCTATTCAGGAGATATCGCTAAAGCGTTAGCAGCCGGAGCCGATACGGTGATGTTAGGGGGACTTTTTGCCGGAACCGAGGAGGCTCCGGGGGAGACAGTGCTGTACCAAGGTCGCTCTTATAAGGCTTACCGGGGAATGGGGTCGCTGGGAGCGATGCAGGCAGGGGCGGCAGATCGCTACTTTCAGGATCATAGCGCTAACGTCGATAAGTTGGTCCCGGAGGGAATCGAGGGACGAGTCCCCTATAAAGGACCAGTGGCAGCGGTGATCCATCAGCTCGTCGGCGGGGTGCGTTCAGCGATGGGGTATCTGGGGTGTAGGACTATCGCCGAGCTGCACGCGAAAGCAGAGTTTGTCCAGATCACCTCCGCAGGAGTGCGGGAGTCGCATGTCCATGACGTCCAGATTACTAAAGAGGCTCCTAACTATCATCTGGAGTGAGTGCAAATCATGCACGATAAGGTTTTGATTCTCGATTTCGGTTCCCAATATACGCAGTTGATCGCTCGTCGAGTGCGGGAGGCGCAGGTCTATTGTGAGATCCATCCTTTTGATGTTTCCGATGCGTTTGTCCGTTCATTTGGCGCAAAGGGGGTGATTTTGTCCGGGGGACCAGCCTCGGCCTATGAGGCAGTGGGGTGGCGAGCCCCAGAGGTTGTTTTTTCACTGGGGGTACCGGTGTTGGGGATTTGCTATGGAATGCAGGTGATGGCCGAACAGTTGGGCGGCCGCGTGGCTCAGGCCGGACGCCGAGAGTTTGGCCAGGCGACGGTTCAGGTGTGCGCCGATTCCCCCCTCTTTTCCGGCCTTGCCGATCGGGTGGATGGGGAGGGTAGAAGGTGGCTCGATGTTTGGATGAGCCACGGAGATGCGGTGGTGGCATTACCGCCCGGTTTTGCGGTGACGGCGAGGAACGAGTCTACCCCAATCGCAGCGATGGCCGATGAAGGGCATCGTTGGTACGGCGTCCAGTTCCATCCAGAGGTAACCCATACCCATCAGGGACGAGCACTGATAGAACGCTTTCTCTTTGAGATTTGCGGTTGCCGCGGCGATTGGACGATGCCAGCCTTTATCCCCGAGGCGATAGATCGAATCCGCGCGACCGTGGGGGAGGATGAGGTGATTTTGGGGCTTTCCGGCGGGGTCGATTCAAGCGTGGCGGCTGCTTTACTCCACCGCGCAATCGGCGATCGATTGACAGCGATCTTCGTCGATAACGGCTTGCTGCGTGCGCGAGAGGGAGAGGAGGTACGAAGCGCATTGGCACGTCACTTGGGGGTGCGGGTGATGTCGGTCGATGCCGCCGATCGCTTTTTAGCGGCTCTTTCAGGGGTGAGCGAGCCAGAAGAGAAGCGGCGAATTGTAGGACGACTTTTCGTGGAGGTATTCGAGGAGGTGGCTCGCCAACGACCTAATGCTCGTTGGCTGGCCCAGGGGACGATCTACCCCGATGTGATCGAGTCGGCGGCGGGTAAAACGAAGAAGGCAGCGGCAATCAAGAGCCACCATAATGTGGGGGGATTGCCAGAACGCCTTCAGTTGCGGTTGTTGGAGCCGTTGCGCGAGTTATTCAAGGATGAGGTGCGGGCGTTGGGGGTGGCGCTGGGGTTACCCCATGAGTTGGTGTACCGTCATCCTTTCCCAGGACCAGGGTTGGCGGTACGGGTGGTGGGCGCCGTCACACGCGAGGCATTGACGATCGTGCGACAGGCCGACGCGATTTTTCTCGATGAACTGCGTGCAGCTGGATGGTACGAAAAGGTAAGCCAGGCTTTCGCTGTTTTTTTGCCGGTGCGAAGCGTGGGGGTGATGGGGGATAACCGCACCTACGAGCATGTGATAGCCTTGCGGGCGGTTGAGAGCGAGGATTTCATGACAGCCCGCGCAGCCGAACTGCCTTGGGAGCTGCTGGCGCGGGTGGCGCATCGAATCATCAATGAAGTTTCCGGTGTAAACCGCGTGGTATATGATGTCTCGAGCAAGCCACCCGCAACCATCGAGTGGGAATAAACAGAGAGAGGGGAAATAGCGCACGATGATCCGGACGGCGGTTCGCCCCCATGAGTTTTTGGTGGGAAAACCGATTCCTTTCGATGTCTACGATCGCGACGGTCGCTTGTTGTTGCGCGCCGGCTATGTGATCGAGACTAAAGAAGAAAAAGAGAAATTACTGAAGTTGGGCCCGGAGCGCAACGTCAGCACCGATGAGCGTTTTCGGGCGGCTTTGTCGAGCGCTGAGCGAATCAGTCAGACGGGAACTGAGGAGGCACGGCGCGCTGTGTCGATGGCGTTTGTCGATCTGCGCCTGACTCCCGGGGATGTGCTTCAGGTGCAGTTGGCAAACGATGAGGAGCGGCTCTTGACCCGCTATATTGGTATGCTTCGTAACCGCTCCCTTTTGATCGAGGCGATTACCCGTGCCGATCTGCCGGTTTTTGTCCGTGAGGGGACGGTGCTTCAGATAAAGGGAACCTCCGGCTCCTTCGCTTTTGCTTTTGCCGCATCGGTGGTGGCTAATGTGAATAAGCCTTTTGCCTACCACCACTTGACATATCCAGCGGAGGTGAAAGCGGTGCGATTGCGCCGGACCGAACGGGTGGCTGTGCGGTTGGTGTGTGCAGTTCTCGAAAAGGGGGAAGAGCAGCCGCATGGGGGGGTAATGCTCGACCTCTCTTTGGGCGGCTGTTTGTTGGCAACGCGCCATCCGCTGCAGGTGGGACAAGAGGTGACCTTGAAGTTTAAACTGCGTTTGGGCGATGCAGAGATTATCTTGGCGGTAGCAGCTACCGTGCGCTCAAAGCGAACGCTGGAAAATGCTCGGGAGGGCGACGGGTACGGGATGCAGTTTCTCGATTTGTCGTCGGAGGAGACGATCGCGCTGCTGACCTATATTCGCTCTGTCCAGACAGGCGCGGTGGAGTGAGGAGGATCCTAAGAGGGGGATCAGTTGCGGATGAGGTCGAGGTGGTAGTGGAGCCGCAACATCTGCTGAAACCGCTGAACAGTTTTGAGCGCTGCCTTGAGTTCAGCCCGTTCGAGGCGAGTGAGCCGCTTGAGGTCGACGACGTTGCTCCGTTCCCCGCTTTCGGTCTGTGCTCGGAGGCGGAGAGCAAGGAGAAAACCGAAGGCGTGGAGTAGATCGGCCCCTTCGGGAGAGGGTAGCTTTCCCGCAGCGAGCAGCTGTTCCAAGCGCGCAAAGGTGTTGCCGCGGAGGAGAAGTTGGTGTTCAAGGGCGAGAAGCCGGATCCCATCGGTGATGGCAAAAAGGCCGGCGCGTTTAAGGTCAAGCCCGGCCCGAATAGGACCGTGGGGTTTGGTGCGAATCGTTCCAAACCAACCGAGCGGGGGAGGGAAGCGCAGGTTATTTTGCGCCATCCGGGCGAGAAAGAGAGGGTGAGCTGATGCTTGATGATAGAGGGTGGCGGTGAGCTCCGCTGCGAGCGCTTCGTTGCCCCATAGGGGACGAACGTCGGCAATCATCGCCGCGTGGAGAATGTGTTCCGGAGTGGGACGATCTACCCAGGAGGCGATCTGAACACACCAATCGCTGACCGACCGCCGCCATAGCGGGTTGCGGGTCATGATATTGCCGGGACAGGCCGGAAAGCCGATCGCCAAAAGCCCTTCGCTGATCGCTTCCCCAAAACGAGCAATCGCCGTTTCTTGTTCAGGGTTGAGGTGGTCGGCGTAGACGAGCGCGTTGTCTTGGTCAGTTACGAGAGTTTGTTCGCCACGCCCTTGGCTGCCGAGGAGAAGAACCGCAACGTCGTGAGGGTCGATGGCGAGAGTGCGAGCGGTGAGTTCGACTACCCGCCGAACGAGCGCATCGTTGAGGGTAGCGATCAGTTCCACCGTTTGTCGGATCGGGGTTTGACTGCGAAGGAGTGGCACGATGAGCGCTTCGGTATTGCGGGCTAGGGGGGCAAGCTCAGAGAGAGAGGAGGCCGATTCGATCGCGAGGATGAGAAGGTGCGGTGAGCGATACCCCGTACGCAACAGATCGCTTTGGCTGATGATCCCTACGGGTTTGCCTTCGCCGTCGGTGACGACAAGACGGTGGATCTGGTGCTTGGCCATTAAATGAAGCGCCCGGTGAAGCGGGGCATCAGAAGGGATGGTGATGAGCGGAGCGCTCATGAGAAGAGATACCGGTGTGCTTTCCGCATCGAGCCCTTCGGCGACCAATTTGTTGCGGAGATCGCGGTCGGTAATGATGCCGACCGCTCGACCGTCGAGGGTGACCAAAAGGCTAGAGATGCCCGCAGCGCGCATCTGCTGAGCTGCTTGTTGAGCTGGGGTTTGAGGGTCGATGGTGTGAAGGACTTGACTGCACCAGTGAGCGATCGGCTCGAAAAGCAGATGGGGGTGTTCCATGGAAAATGGGTTAGGGATTGGGTTCCGTTATTATATGGGATCGTTTGCTGCAGTGCAGGATTCCGGAGAGAGCAAATCGACGAGAATGCGGGCGAAGTGCAGGGCGGCAGGGAGTTGGTTTCGGAGGCATTGTGGGACCAAGTGTGGATGCGTTGGGCCATCGCGGCGGCCCAAATGGGAGAGGCAGAGGGGGAGGTCCCGGTGGGGGCCGTGGTGGTTGCGGCGGGGATGGTGGTGGGGGTCGGCTTCAACGCGCCGATCGGCTGCTGCGATCCGACATGTCATGCCGAGGTGATGGCGTTGCGGATGGCGGCGAAACGGTTGGGAAATTATCGATTGCCGGAGGCAATACTCTATGTGACCGTCGAGCCGTGCCCGATGTGCGCGGGAGCAGCCGCGGTGGCGCGTTTACGAGCGGTGGTGTTTGGGGCCAATGAACCAAAGTCCGGAGCAGCAGGGAGCGTGGTCGATCTTTTTTCCCAACAAGCGCTGTTTCCCCATACAACCGTACGGGGGGGAGTTTTGGCAGAGGAGAGCGCGAGGTTGCTGCGCTGCTTTTTTCAGACCCGGCGAGCGAAAAAAAGAGAGGAAAAAAGGTGAGCGAGGTTCAATTGGTGGTGTGCGTCGCGACGCAGCGGTTGTGGCTCTATAGCGAAACTGGGGTAGCAGAGCGGGTCTACCGCGTGTCGACAGCAGAGGCTGGGGTTGGACAGCAGATGGGAAGCGGCCAGACGCCTTTAGGACGCCACCGAATCCGGGCGGTGATCGGCCGGGGGTTGCCGTTGGGGGCGGTGTTGGTAGCGCGCCGCCCTACGGGAGAGGTGCTGTGGCCCATTCCGCAGGAAGGGGAGAGGGGAGAAACAGGAGAGAGGAAGGATTGGATCTTGTCGCGCATTTTGTGGTTGTGCGGTGAAGAGCGAGGGTGGAACCGTTTGGGAACGGTCGATTCCCAGCGCCGATTCATTTACCTGCATGGAACAGCGGCCGAGGATCGGTTGGGAATCCCCGCGTCGAGAGGGTGCATACGATTGCGCAACGCCGATGTGGTGGAGCTGGCGATGGTGGTGCGGCCGGGAACCCGTGTGTGGATTGTCCCTGAGTGGAATGAGAGGCAGAAAAAGCCCCGTTAGGAGAAGGGCGGGGAGTGGTCATCGCGTTGAGTGAGGAAATAGACGCCAAAAGCGGCGATAACCATCCAGAGGAGAAACGCACCGACGCCGATCGCTTCCCATAATGCAGGGAACCAGAGAAGGAGCAGAAAAGCAGCGATCAGGAGGAGATGCCCGAGAAGGTGAGGAGGAATGGGGGCGGGAATCATCGGTCAAGGGTGTAGGGAAGGGGAAGACGCGCTACAGGGGATGCATGCGGTGTGCCGATTGTAATCGAATCGCTTTCGAGAAGGGAGGGAAGCACCGTGATGAGCGCTTCGTAGCCAGTAGCAGTGGGAGCAGAGAGGATGACCCAGCCCGCGATCTGGTCGCCGTAAGGAGGCCCATAACAGGGAGTTCCCGCATTAGGGGGAGTACCGAGGCCGGCGACACGGATCATCCGCCGTTTATGAGTGCTTTGGTAGTGGGTACGGGCTACTACCTCTTGCCCGGGATAACAGCCTTTGGTAAAGCTTAGGGCGCCGATGAGGTCGAGATTCACCCATTGCGGGAGAAGCATTTCGCGATTCGGAGGGAGGATCCAAGGAGTTCCAGTGACGATCAACGCTTGGGGATCAAGGGGAGAAGCTTCTTCTCCGCGCTCGATTTCCACACGCTGCCGTAGCCGGTACTTTTGGAACATTTGCTGGAGGTACTCAGCGCTTTCAAGGTCAACAATGAGCGAGAAGGTGGTGACCTCCGGGGTACGTTCGAGCCAAAAGAGGGCGATGAGCCGCCCCTTGGCAGTACAGAGGCCGCTGAGCTGCCGCTCACCGGGACCTAGGGGGCGAAGGTCGTTGATGGTGAGGCGCTGAAGAAAGGTTTCGGCGTCAGGGCCCGTGATCGACAAAAGAGAGGCGGGAATGGAGGAGACCATCTCAGGAGCTCCGAGAAGGGAGGTAAATGATACTATTTTTTGACCAGAAAATGCGCCCAGCAGGATTCGAACCTGCAACCAACGGATTATGAGTCCGCTGCTCTTACCGTTGAGCTATGGGCGCTTTTTTTAGTTTTCGTTGTCGAGGTAGGCGCGCAATTTCTCCGCCCGCGAGGGGTGACGCAGTTTGCGCAGGGCTTTGGCCTCTATTTGCCGAATCCGCTCCCGAGTGACGTCAAATTGACGCCCTACCTCTTCGAGGGTGTAGTCGGTGTTCATTTCGATGCCAAACCTCATGCGCAATACTTTGGCTTCCCGTGGATTGAGCTGTTCGAGGACTTCACGCATCGCGTCGCGGAGGTCGGCTTGAAGCGCCGCTTCCACAGGGGCTTGAACGGCTGTGTCTTCGATAAAATCGCCGAGATGGGAGTCTTCGTCATCTCCAATGGGAGTCTCCATCGAAATGGGGTCGCGGGCGATCTTGAGAATACGCCGCACCTTTTCTTCGCTCATCCCCATTTTTTTGGCGAGCTGCTGGGGAGTGGGTTCTTCGCCGGTTTCTTGAAGAATCTGCCGGCTGATGCGGTTCATTTTGTTGATGGTCTCGATCATATGTACGGGAATGCGAATGGTGCGGGCTTGGTCGGCGATCGAGCGCGTGATCGCTTGCCGAATCCACCAGGTGGCATAGGTGGAGAATTTGTAGCCGCGCCGATATTCGAACTTGTCGACGGCTTTCATGAGGCCGATATTGCCTTCTTGGATGAGGTCGAGAAATTGAAGTCCCCGGTTGGTGTATTTTTTGGCAATGGAGATGACAAGGCGAAGGTTAGCTTCAATCATCTGCCGTTTGGCAGCCCGCATTTTGGCTTCGCCCTGCGACATGCGTTTGTAGATATCTTTGAGTTCGTCGAGAGGAACGCGCGCCCGTGCGAGAACGTCGCGAATGCGCTGCTGCTCGTCCAGAACACTGGGGAAGACGCGTTCGAGCGATTCCGACCAGGGGTGGCCGGCTTCGCGTTCTTCTTTGATCCAGTCGAGATTGGTTTCATTGGGTGGAAAGACGCGTAAAAAGTGCTCGCGCGGCATGGACGCGTATTCGGTGCAGAGCTTTTGAATTTGCCGCTCATGATGCCGAATTTGGTCGATAAAACCGCGTACGATGTCGCAGACTTGCTCGATGTAGCGGGCCGTAAAGCGAATGAAGAGGAGCTCTTGCGCAATTTGGTCGCGTAGGCGCTGATAATCAGGGTCGCTCGTCCCTCCACGGGAGAGCGCTTGATCCATCTGATGGTACCACCCCCGAATACGGGAAAAGTGCTCTTGAACCCCCTTTTTGAGCGCAGCGAGATTCTCGGCTTGAATTCGCGCTGCCCGCTCTTCAGTGTTCTCTTCTTCGTCGTCGGTGGCGTCCAGAGCCGCAGAGTCGCTGAGGTCGACCTCTTCTCCCTCGTCGCTCTCTTCAACATTTTCGTCGTCGAGAGCGTCTATAAAAGTTTCTTCATTGAGGATCGCATCGCACTCTTCTTCGTCCGCTAAAGGAGGTAAATTAAGATCGTCCACGGTGTCGAGAACACCGTCGACAATCTCGTCGATGCGGATCTTGTCGCTCTCAAGCCGTTCGATGGTCTCGAGCATGAAGGCAATAGTGGGCGGACAGGCGGCGATCGCTTGAACCATACTGCGCAGCCCGTCTTCGATTCGTTTGGCGAGTTCGATTTCCCCTTCGCGGGTAAGGAGCTCAGAGTGCCCCATCTCGCGCATGTACATCCGCACCGGGTCGGTAGTGCGACCAAACTCGCTGTCTACAGTAGAAAGCGCTTGCTCGGCGTGCTCGTCTAAGTCTTCGTCTTGAACGAGGACCGGCGTAGGATCGGTGATGAGAAGCTCTTCCGGGGTGGGAGGCTCTTCAAAAACCTTAATCCCCAGGTTATTGAAGGTGGTGACAATGGCTTCAATTTGATCGGCATCGGTGAGGTCTTCAGGAAAATGGTCGTTGATTTCGGCATAGGTTACAAACCCCCGCTCTTTGCCCATCGCCAACAGCGCTTTGATCTGCGCTCGGCGCTTTTCGGCATCTTCCGGCGTGTGATTGGCCGCAACCGATTCGATTAAGGCCCGTTCGGTGGCCTTGATCTGAGTGGCGGTCCGTTTGACGTTTCCGTTTTTATTATTTTTGCGACGAGTAGAATTTTTGGCGTTTGGTTGCATCGGTCAATCCCCATGAGGATTGATAACTTTGCAGAACCCATCATTATAGCAGGTTACGGTCAATTTGTCGACGCTTCCGTTCGGTGATGAGCGAGATAAGACGCGCGGTTTCGTCAGGGTCAAGGGGAATCGTGCGCGCTTTAGCGGTAAGAAGAGCGATCTCCCGTTGTCGCTTGAGGTCGAGAAGGCGGTGGAGGAGATCGTTGAGCTCCGCTTCAGGGTCTTCCGGGTCTGGAGGCGGATCGGCGACAATCTGGGCGGCGTGCTCGCTGAGCCGGCGATGGAGAGGAGGGTCGTTGTGAAAGTGTTCAACGATCGCTGCAAGGGGAAGGTTCGGGGAGAGCTCCCCATGGTCGATGGCGTCAATGAGGCGCACCGCTGCTTTGAGGTCTTGGTCTTCGGTGTCGTCAAGCCAGGAGATAGGAACCCGCGGGGCAAGGGTGGGATGAAGCAGAAGAAGACGAAGAAGACGGGTAGCTAGAGAGGGAGAGGAACGGGTCGGTAAAAGAGAGGGGGCGGAAGAGAAACGAGGAGAGGGGGCGGAGGAAGAGGAGGAGAGGAGAGCGCGGGCGGAGAGAAGCGATTCTACAGGGAGACGGCAGCGCTCGGCAACAGTTTCGGCTAGGAGCTGCCGGTAACGGGGCGGAGCAACCCGGGCGATGAGAGGGGAAGCGAGATGAGCAAGCTTGGCTCGCCCTTCAGGGGTGGCGAGGTCGAGGTCAACAGTGAGGGTGGCGATGAGATATTCACTGAGCGGAAGGGCAGCAGTGAGCGCGCGATGAAACGCCGCGAGCCCTTCCGGTTTTTGCAGGAGCGAGTCGGGGTCTTCGCCTTCCGGTAGTCGAGCAAAGAGGATCGTCGTGCCTTCCTTGAGAACGGGGAGGGCGTTTTCCAGCGCCCGCCAGGCGGCACGTTGGCCGGCAGCATCGCCGTCGAAAGCAAAAATGATGCGATCGGTGAGAGAGAGAAGGGCTTTAATGTGCTCCGCCGTAGCAGCGGTGCCAAGGACAGCAACAGCATTGGCAATACCGTGTTGCCAGAGTTGAATAACGTCCAGATAGCCTTCTACGATGAGGGCGTGACTGTGTGTTCGAATGGCATCCCGAGCGAGAGCCAGCGCGTAAAGTTCCCGACTTTTGTTAAAGAGAGGGGTTTCAGGGGAGTTGAGGTACTTGGGTTCCCCATCGCCGAGCGCCCGCCCGCCAAAAGCGATGATCTGTCCACGACGGTCGTGAATGGGAAAGAGAATCCGGTGGCGAAAACGGTCATGGCGCTGACCGTCGCGGTCAGTGACAAGTCCGGCAGCAAGGAGGAGGGAATCGCTGCGGTAATGCGGGAAAATCGCTGCTAATGCGTTTCGGTCGGGAGGCGCATAGCCGAGACCGAAATGGCGAATGGCCGCGTCGCTAATGCCCCGACGCGCTAAATAGGCGCGGGCGTTTGGGTAACGTTCGAGCTGTTGTTGATAGAAACGGGCGGCTTTGGCGTAAATTTCGAGGAGACGCGCCCGCTCGGTGGTTTCTCGCAAAGCCTTATTCCGCTCAAGGGGGGATGCAGGAAGGGAAAGTCCGACTTCGTGAGCGAGCGCTTCGACGGCTTCCCGAAAGGAGAGCCCGTCGTAGTGCATGAGGAAGGTGATGGCGGTTCCGTGCGCGCCACAGCCAAAACAGTGATAAAACTGCCGGGTAGGAGAGACCGAAAAAGATGGTGTTTTTTCTTGATGAAAAGGACAGAGCGCAAAATAGTTACTCCCCCCCTTCCGAAGCTTAATCCGCCGGCCGATGATATCGACAATATCTACGCGCGCTAACAGTTCATCGAGAAAGGCTTGCGGGATCATTATCCCAGCAAAATCCTGCTGCCGCAGGAGAAAGAGGAGTTAGTGAAGTTTGGGGGGCAACATCTGCAGACGGAGCTTTTTCTGATATCGCTTGATCGCAGCAGCGAGCTCCCGTTTGCGCCGTTCACTTGGTTTTTCATAATGCTCGCGTTTGCGTAGCTCCGTAAGAATCCCCGCTTTTTCGACGAGACGCTTAAAACGCCGAATGGCCACGTCAGCCGGTTCGTTTTCCTTAACGCGAATGTAGGGCATAGACGATCCTTACTCCAGCAAGGTTGGCGACAGGGAAAACAGAATTTTATCCTCTTTTCGAGGGGTTGACAAGGATGTAAAATAGACGAATGCGAATTTTGGCGATCGAGTCCTCGTGCGACGAGACAGGAGTGGCGCTGTGGGCGTCGGAGTTAGGGTTGGTGGCCGAAGTGCTCCATTCGCAGGTGGGCGTTCACGCGCCTTACGGGGGAGTGGTGCCAGAGTTGGCGTCGCGCGACCACGCACGCCGTTTACCCGGATTGGTGCGCCAGGCGTTCGCCGAGGCAGGATGGCAGACAGAGGAGGTCGATTTGGTGGCCTATACAGCAGGGCCAGGTTTGGCAGGGGCATTGTTGGTGGGAGCGGCATTTGCAGAGGCATTCGCAGCCGCCGTGAATGTGCCGACATTGCCAATCCACCATCTGGAAGGACATCTGCTGTCGCCAGGGATCACTATGGATCTGGTCTTCCCGTTTTTGGCATTGCTGGTTTCGGGAGGACATACTCAGCTGGTGTGGGTCGAGGGAGTAGGGAATTACGAGGTTTTGGGAGAAACATTGGACGACGCCGCAGGTGAGGCGTTCGATAAAGCAGCAAAGGTTCTGGGGTTGGGGTATCCGGGGGGAGCACGGTTGGCAAGTTTGGCGGAGGAGGGGGATTCTCGCCGATTCGCTTTGCCACGTCCTTTGCGAGGGTCGGAGACAGTGGCGTTTAGCTTCAGCGGGTTGAAGACGGCAGTTGCTTTGGCGGCGCGTTCCCTTCCCGCCGATGATCGGCAAGGACGGGCCGATTTGGCGGCGAGCTTCGAGAGCGCGATCGTGGAGGTGTTGGTAGAGAAAACGATGCGGGCGGCTGAGTTGTGCTCGGCCGAGCGAGTGGTGGTGGCAGGGGGTGTGGCCGCCAATCGCCGTTTGCGCACCGCTTTGACAGAGGCGTTGTCGGCTTCTGGACGGTCGGTCGTGTTTCCTCCATTGCGATGGTGCGCCGATAATGGGGCGATGGTGGCTTACGCGGCGGCACGACGGGTGGCCAACGGGGCTGAGGGAAAACGCGATGGCCGGGCTGTGGTCCGCCCCCGTTGGCCTTTGGAGGCGTTGCGGGGTTAGTGACCCCGACCGATTTTAGGTTCCGTGCCGGCAAGGAGTCGGCGAATGTTGGGGTGATGGCGAGCAATGAGTACCGCCGCCATGAGTGTGATGAGAATAAGCTGCGGCCCAGGAAGCGAGATTAACCAGCCCACCGCTGGGGTAAGGAGAGCAGCGACGAGCGCAGCAAGAGAGGAATAGCGGGAGAGAAGCGCGACCGTTAGCCAAATAAGGGCAGCAATGATGCCGACGGGCGGAGCGATCGCGAGAAGGACCCCGAGCGCAGTAGCGACTCCTTTGCCGCCACGGAAACGGAGGAAGGGGTTGGCGATATGGCCAAAAAAAGCAGAGAGCCCCGCAAGGGCAGCGAGCGTGGGGTCGCCCGAGAAGGCTTGAGCAAGGAGAACCGCCGCTGCACCTTTGCCGGTGTCTCCGAGAAGGGTGAGTAAGGCCGCTATCTTGTGCCCGGTGCGAAAGACATTGGTCGCTCCAGGGTTGCGAGAGCCATAGGTGCGCGGATCGGGAAGGGCAAAGAGACGACTGATGAGAAGGGCGAAGGGAATCGCGCCGAGAAGATAGCCGCCGATAACGGTTGCCAGTGCAGTCATAGGGAAAGGAAGGAGCCCTTTGAGAGAACCGAGAAGCGCCCCTTTTTCGGGCCGCTTCCCCCGCCCGATGAGCGGACTTTCTCTTCAGTTGGGGGGACGACGAGAAAAAGAAGAAAGGAAAGGCGCTTGCGGGCGGGATAAAAAAGTGAATATTTAGAGATTACCATCGCGGGGCTGAGGTATTCATTTGATTATTTTACCTGTATTTTAGCAGTTTTGGGGGATTCGGTAAAGAATCTTAAGCGCGAGGGTGATGTTTTCGGTAGAGTTGTTCGAGACGGGCGCGGGCGACGTGAGTGTAGATTTGGGTGGTGGTGAGGTCGGCGTGGCCGAGGAGCATTTGAACAGCCCTGAGGTCAGCTCCATGGTCGAGAAGGTGCGTGGCGAAGGCATGGCGAAGGGTGTGAGGGGAGATTTTCCGGGGGTCAATGCCGGCGGCTTTGGCGTGCGTTTTGATGATTTGCCAACAGCGTTGCCGGGTCATGGGACGACCGAGATGGGTGAGGAAGAGATGGTCGGTAGGGTGTTTCGGGAAATAAAAGTGAGGACGGGCGGCCGTGAGATAACGTTCGAGCCATTGAGCGGCAATTTCGCCAAAGGGAATAAGCCGCTCTTTGTTTCCTTTGCCGAGAACGATGAGCCAGCCTTCAGTGAGGTGGAGTTGAGAGAGGGTGAGGGTAATCAACTCTGTAACCCGAAGGCCGGTGGCGTAGAGGAGTTCGAGGATCGCTTTATCGCGAATGCCCAGCGGAGTGGTGGGATCAGGGGCGGCAAGGAGCGATTCAACTTCTTGTTCCGTTAAGGTCTTGGGACGGCGCGGGGGAAGAAAAGGAAGGTCAAGAGATTGGGTGGGATCTTGGGCTATTTTCCCTTCTCGCCGCAGCCAGCGATAGAATTTGCGCCAGGTAGCGATGAGACGGCGCTGAGTGGTCGATTTGCGGTGCGGAGCAATTTCGGCAAGGTAGGCGGTGAGCATGGTGGGGGAGAGGGTGGTAAGGGTCTGATCGCGCGCCGCCAGCCAGCGGGCGAAAAGAGTGAGGTCATTGCCGTAACTGATGCGGGTGTTTTCAGCAAGGCCCTCTTCTAACCAGAGGATGTCGAGAAAGGTTGCAATGAGGTGAGCGTCGTCGGGAGAGATGGTGGAAGGAGGTGAGGAATTAGAGGGAGAGGACATCGACGAAGGGGAGTTGTTCGCGTTGCAGGAGCCAGCGCTTCAGGGCAAGATAAGAGGGGGTAGTGCGACCGACAAAACCGGTGAGCGTTTCATTCTTGCCCACTACCCGGTGGCAGGGAATAAAAAGAGGATAAGGGTTGGCACGACAGGCAGCTGCGACCGCTCGGGGGTGCACCGCGAGTTGGTGGGCGATTTGTCCATAGGTGCGGGTTTGACCCGGAGGAATGCGCTGGAGATGGCTCCAGACGCGGCGTTGAAAGGGGGTCCCAGCTAGCGCGAGAGGGGCTTGAAGAGGAAGGCGCGGGTCGCGAAGCCAAGCGCAGAGTTGATCCCATAGGGTGATTTCAGCAGGGGTGAGAGAGAGGGAGGAAGAGGGGAGAGGAGAGAAAGAGAGAGGACCAGAGGAGAGCGGGGAGAGGGGAGAGGAATCCGAGAAGGGAGAAGAGGATGAGATAGAAGGAGAGGAAGATTCGAGGAAATGGGCAGCGACGACTGTTTCGTTTTGGAGGACAATTACAAAGGTAAAGGGGTGAGGAAGGGGGAAAAAGAGCATGTGCTCCTCGTCTGCAGGGGAGAGTGAGGGAGTGGGAGAGAGGAGGTGGGTCATTGCCGCGTCTGCCCGCTTCCGAGGACGATCCATTTTTCACAGGTGAGCCCTTCGAGACCAACCGGACCGCGGGCGTGAAATTTGTCTGTGGAGATACCGATCTCGGCGCCTAGGCCATATTGGTAACCGTCGGCAAAGCGCGTGGAGGTATTTAACATTACAGAGGAGGAGTCAACTTCTCGGAGGAAGCGCATCGCCGCAGCGTGATCGTCGGTGATGATGGCTTCGGTGTGGCGCGAGGAGTAACATTCGATGTGCTCGATGGCTTGGTCGATTCCCGTCACTACGCGGATGGCGATGATGGGGGCGAGGTACTCAGTGCGCCAGTCCTCTTCGGTAGCGGGCTTGAGAAGATGCGACGGGATGCCCTCAGTAGCGTTGAGGGTGGCGAGCGCTTGCGGGCAACAGCGCATTTCAACGCCGTGACGGGCGAACATGAGGCCAATAGCCGGGAGGTATTGAGGGGCAATTTCGGCATCGATAAGGAGAGTTTCGGCTGCGTTGCAGACGCCATAGCGCTGGGTTTTGGCATTTTCGACGATAGGGAGGATGTAGTTCGGGTTGGCAGCACGGTGAATGTAGACGTGGCAATTTCCGTCGAGGTGTTTGAGGATCGGAACACGAGCCTCCGCAAGAACCGCTTCGATGAGACTCTTTCCGCCCCGGGGAATGACCAGGTCTACATGTTGGGGGTTAGCGATGAGTTTCCGGACTAAGGCGCGGTCCGGATTGGTGACGATTTGAACAGCTTGTGGGGGAAGCCCTGCTTGTTGGAGACCGTCGGCAATAGCGGCAGCAAGCGCCTGATTGGTTCGCAGGGCTTCTTTGCCGCCGCGGAGGATTACGGCGTTCCCCGCTTTGAGCGTGAGAGCAGCGGCGTCAATGGTGACGTTGGGTCGCGATTCGTAGATAATGGCAATAACCCCAATAGGTACACGCATTTTTCCAACGAGGATGCCCGAAGGACGGGGTTTTAGGTCGCGAATCTCACCGACCGGATCGGGAAGTTGCACGACCTCATTGAGGCCGTCAACCATAGCGGCGAACGCTTTGGGCGTCAGCGCTAGGCGGTCGAGCATCGCCGCAGCTAACCCCGCTTCCCGAGCATGAGCAAGGTCGAGCTCATTGGCAGCGAAGATTTGGGATTGGCGAGCGCGAAGCGCCGCGGCAATCGCACGCAACGCCTCATTTTTTTGGGCGGTGGAGGTGCGGGCTAGCTGCTGCGCAGCGGTGCGCGCGGCTTGAGCAAGGGCATGAACGGTTTGATCTAGGACATCACTCATCCGTCTCGCGCTCCAGGTAGCGGAAACGTTATTATATATAGTGGGGAGTAAGGGAGGAGGTTAAAGCGTTTTGCGTTCGTTTTGAAGAACTTGCCGGGCTCGTAGGTCAGCAAGGTCATCTTCGCGACTGGCGGGAACCTCTAGGCCATCGGCGACGTAGGCGTGCCCTTTCATGATCATGACGATAATGCAGCCAAAAGCAAGGGTGAGGATGATGGTGAGATGGAGCCCGAGGGCCGCAAGGGCAAGAATGTCGAGGGTGTTGAGATACTTCTCAGCGGCAGGGCCCAGATCGCTGTACCACCACCGCCCTATAAGGGGTGGAAGCGCACAAACAATTAATCCTCCCGCCAACCAGCGCGGAAGCCGTTTGAAGATTTTCCATTCCAGCCCCGCTGGGGCTTTGCGACTGCCAGGGAGTTTTCGAAACCAGATAGAAGTAGCGTCGCGCATCGGCGTCGCTCCATGGGCGTATTTCTATTATTTTAGCGCTGAGCAGTAGGAGTGTGAGGGGAGAGGGCATTTTTCTTTTTGATGATGATCAAAGTAGAGAGGATCTCCTATGAAGGGGAATACCAGGATCCCGACGAGGGTTGGGATGGAGGCTTTTCGCAGAGAGGTCGATTGCCTTTGGGGGTAACGGGAGGGCGGTTTACTTTATTTACAAAACGTGATTTGGGCCCAGACAATAGGGGTGAGGGGAGTAGAGGAGATCCAGCGTAGGGTGATCCCAGAACCGTGAAAAAGGGGAAACTTTCCCTTTAATTTAGAGGAAGAGGCAGAGCATTGATCGCCGATAATCCATAATGGGTAGATAGGAGAACGAGGGTGGCTGAAGAGAGCGACCTCGAGAAGAGCGAACAGCCGACTGCGCGACGGATCGAGCAGGCACGGTCGGAAGGACAGGTGCCGCAGTCGCGAGAGTTGGCTTCATTTCTGGTTCTGCTGCTTGGGGTGGCGGTGCTGATGGTGCTGGGGGGATGGATGGGAGAACGAGTCGCGCGAATGATCGCCCGCCTGCTGGCTTTCGATCCAGCGGCGGCTTTAGAGATAGAGACGGTTTTATCGCTTCTGCCGTGGATCATAGAGGAGCTGCTGATCGTTTTGGCTCCAATTTTTGTGGTTTTGTTGGTGGCGGCGGTGGGAGGACATGTCGCAGTGAGCGGCTTTTTGTTTGTGCCGAAATTGGTCACGCCGCGATTGGACCGATTGAATCCCGTGACAGGTTTGAGAAGGATCTTTTCGTTGGATGGATTGGTCGAGCTGGTGAAGTCGTTGATAAAAACAATCTTTGTGGGAGGAGCAGCGTGGTGGGTGCTGACAGGAGAGGTGGAGACCGTGTTGGGTTTGATCCGGATGCCGTGGGAGGAGGCAGGGGCACTTTTTTTGGATGAGGTGCAGTGGGCGACATTGTGGTTGGTGCTGCCGTTGGGATTGATCGTGGCTTTGGATGTTCCCTATCAAATTTGGAGCTACTACAAAAACTTGCGAATGACTAAGGAGGAGGTGAAACAGGAGTTCAAGGAGATGGAGGGAGATCCTCAGATTAAGGGGCGAATTCGCGCTGTCCAACGGGAGATGGCGCGCCGCCGGATGATGCAGGAGATTCCTAAAGCGGCAGTGGTGGTGACCAACCCAACCCATTTTTCCGTGGCTTTGCGCTATGAGGCGACAAAGATGGCCGCGCCCGTTGTCGTGGCTAAGGGACGAGGAGCATTGGCGTTGAGAATCCGCGAGGTTGCCGAGGAGGCAGGTGTGCCGCGGGTGGAGGTTCCAGCGTTGGCGCGTTCGTTATACGTGCATGTGGAGGTGGGAGAGGCTGTTCCACCAGGCCTTTATACCGCCGTGGCCGAGGTGTTGGCATATGTCTATCAGTTGGATCAATGGATGGTGAAAGGAGGTCCAAAGCCGGAGTTCAACGGCGAGGTGGAAATCCCCGAGCCATTGCAGGTACCAGCACCGGCGGCGGAGGATGAGCGCGTTGCTGCTTCCGCTGAATAGAAGAGCTCGGTCGGAAAGGAGTTAGAGATCGAGGTCGAGAAAACGAGTAGGGAGTGCTGCATTTAAGGAGGAGCAGCGATGGCGACACGAGTCGGACCTGTAGAGATTGATTGGCGCCGATTTGTCGATCCAGCCAAATGGAAGTTGCTGGCCGCACCGACCTTCATCTTTTTGGTGTTAACGATGATGGTGCTGCCGCTGCCGCCCTTTTTCCTCGATTTTATGTTTACGTTCAATATCGCAATGAGTTTGGTGGTGTTGCTGGTGGCGATGTATGTGCAGCGTCCCCTGGAGTTTGCGGCTTTTCCAGCAGTGTTGTTGGTGACCACTTTGTTGCGGTTGTCGTTGAACGTGGCATCGACACGGATCGTTCTGTTGGAGGGACATACAGGACCCGATGCGGCCGGTAAGGTGATCGAGGCGTTCGGTCAATTTTTGGTGGGGGGAAATACAGCGATCGGCGTGGTGGTTTTTGTGATCTTGGTGATCATCAATTTTGCAGTGGTGACTAAAGGAGCCGGCCGAATCGCAGAGGTGAGCGCGCGCTTCACCCTCGATGCGATGCCTGGAAAACAGATGGCTATCGACGCAGATCTCAACGCAGGTTTGATCGATGAGGCAGAGGCACGCCGACGCCGCCGGGAGATTCAACGTGAGGCCGAATTCTATGGGTCTATGGATGGTGCTTCAAAGTTTGTGCGCGGCGACGCTGTGGCAGGCGTATTGATTACGTTAATCAACGTACTGGGGGGATTAACGGTGGGATTGATAGGCCATGGGATGGAGTTTTCCCAGGCATTGGAGACCTATGTAATTTTGACAATCGGCGATGGGTTAGTAGCACAAATCCCGTCATTGATGATTTCGATCGCAGCGGGAATGGTGGTCTCACGAGTGGCCGATGAGGAGAAAAAGGAGGATGTGGGAAGTCAAGTGCTGGGGCAGTTGTTCGATAAGCCTCAAGTGCTGATGATCGCGGCAGCGATCGTCGGATTGCTGGGAATGATCCCGGGAATGCCGAATGTGATCTTTTTGCTGATCAGCGCAGGGTTGGGCTTTTTAGCGTGGCGCAGTTGGCTGCGCTTCCAGCGCCAGGCATTGGAGGCAGCCACCGCCCCCCCTCCACCAGCGCGAGAGGAGACCGTGGAGGCAACATGGAACGACGTCCAGCCAGTGGATGTGCTGGGGTTAGAGGTGGGGTACCGCTTGATTCCGTTGGTAGACCCGCAGCAGGGGGGAGAGCTGATTAAACGGATCCGCGGATTGCGAAAACGTTTTGCCCAGGAGGTGGGATTTTTGCCGCCGACAGTTCATATCCGCGATAACTTGGAGATGAAGCCTAACCATTACCGAATCATCGTCAAGGGGGTAGAGGTGGCGTCAGCCGAGGTTTTTCCAGGACAGTTTCTGGCTATCAACCCAGGACAGGTGGCTGGACCAATCGATGGCCGACCCGGGAAAGACCCCGCTTTCGGATTGCCCGCCGTGTGGATCGATGCAGCCCAGCGAGAGCGGGCTTACGCTTTGGGATATACGGTAGTGGATGCGTCGACGGTGGTGGCAACCCACCTGAATCAGGTGCTGATCGACCACGCGGCGGAGCTGTTGGGGCGCGAAGAGGTACAAGCGCTGCTCGAGCGTTTTAAACAGGAGGCACCAAAGTTGGTCGAGGATGTGGTGCCCACATTGGTGACAGTAACAGTATTGCATAAGGTATTGCAGTTGTTGCTGGAGGAGGGAGTGGTCATCCGCGATTTGCGCACGATTCTCGAAACCTTGGCAGAACATGCCCAAAAGACCCAGGATGCTTTTGAGTTGACCGCTCGGGTGCGCGAGGCGTTAGGGCGAGCGATCGTTCAGGGACTTTCGCCAGGACAAGATCGGGTGCCTGTGTTGGTGCTTGATCCAGCTTTGGAGCGGGTACTGACCCAGGCGGTAACCGGAGGAGGGGGAGGGACGATCGAGCCGGGATTGGCCGATACGTTGCTCCGACGGGTGAGTGAGGCAGCAGAACGAATGGAGGCGAGCGGAAGAGCACCGATTTTGCTGGTAGCTCCTCCTATTCGTTGGTTGTTGGCGCGTTTTTTACGCCGAGCAGTGCCTACATTGCGGGTGATTTCGCATAGCGAGATGCCAGAGAACCGCGCGATCGAGATCGTGGAGATGGTGGGGGCTGTGTAGGGTGGGGAAAAAGGGGGGCTTTCCCCAAGTGTTTTGCCGACGGTGAGGAGAGAAACAGGCCGATAATGACAGGTGATAAGGCTGCGGAGCAACGGCGATGGAGATTAAGCGCTATCGAGCAACGACAGCCCGCGAGGCGCTAAAACAGCTGAAGGCTGAATTGGGAGCAGATGCGATCGTCTTGGCTAACCGGGCTATCCCGGGCGGCGTCGAGATCGTGGCTATGCCCGCCGCCGCAGTGGGATCACTCGGCCGCACGGCGGAGCAGAGCAAAACAGGGGGTGAAAAAATAAGCAACGAGAGCCGCTTGGGAATTTCAACCGGATCGGTAGGAAGGACTCCAGGGGGAAACCAAGCCTTCCCAGAAACCTCAGCCCGAAAATTGGGCGAAGAGGGAGCGACTTTTCCGCTTCGCCGCGGACCAGAAGCTTACGAGTCGACGATGAGGGGGGAAAGAGATCCAGAAGAGCGAGCGAAAAAAGTGGAGTCCGTTCCGGTTATTTCGGCGCGTGGAGAGCGCGTGCAACCTGCCAGTCAGATTCGACCTTTTTCGCCTCCGCGGATCGTGACGCCTGACTTTGCGGTTCGACAGGAGGAGACGGAGATAGAGCGGATACGGGCTGGACTGGCCGCCATGCAAGCGGAGAGCGCGGCGGCCTTAAGGAAAGGAAAAGAGGATGGCCGAGCGAAAGAGATGAACGTCAATCCTCAGATTGAGTCCTTGCATGAACAGAACGCTCTTTTGGCTCGAGAGCTAAAGGCAGTACGCAGCTTGATTGAGGAGCAGCTGGCAGGATTTGCATGGAGTGAGGCAGTCCGTCGCGCGCCTGCGCGCGCACGGGTGTTGGGAGAGATGTTGGAGGCGGGCTTTTCTCCCTTGTTGGCGCGCCAGATATGCGATCGAATCGAGACAGGGGTCGATGTAGAGGCAGCCCGTGAGGCGGCAAAGGCACGTTTGGCAGCGCGGTTATTGCTGGTGGGAGATGAGGATGAGTTGGTAAGCAAAGGGGGTGTATACGCGATCGTTGGCCCAACGGGGGTTGGAAAAACAACCACAACAGCTAAGATCGCCGCACGTTGTGTGGTGCAGTTGGGGGCAGCGCGCGTAGCGATGATTACGACTGATGGCTTTCGAATCGGCGCTCAGGAACAGTTACGGATTTACGGCCGAATTTTAGGAGTTCCAGTGTTTGCGGTGCGCGACGCGAACGATTTGCGACTGACATTGGCCGAATTGACTTCTAAGCATGTGGTATTGATCGATACCGTGGGGTTAAGCCAGCGCGACCGGGCGGTAGCTCAACAGGTGGCGATGTTGTCAGGGACGGGGTGCGTACGCCGCTTGTTGTGCCTCAACGCCGCAAGCCGGGGCGATACCCTCGATGATGTGGTGCGGGCGTTTGGAGGTGAGGGATTGGTGGGGGCGATTATCACAAAAGCCGACGAGGCTATAACGCTGGCACCGGTACTGGATGTGGCGGTGCGTCACCGGTTGCTCCTCCACTATGTTACCAACGGCCAGAGAGTCCCGGAGGATCTCCATTTGCCTAACCGATCTTATTTGATTACACACGCCTTTTCCCCTCGCCGTTCAGGGGAAGATTCAGTTTGGTCGGTGGGGGAGGAGGAAGCGGCGGTATGGTTAGCCCAGTCGGCGATCACGTAAGGGGGTGAGAAGATGTGGCGGCATGACGATCAGGCGGCGACATTGCGGCGACTTTTTCGCCGCGAGCCACCGATGACGCATGCTCTTTATACGGTAGGAAAGAGGTGGCCAACGATGGCGACTCGTTTCTTGGAGCGGGCCTCCCAATCGTTCGGTCGTGTTCTGTTGGCTGATGAGGCGACCACCTCGCCAACCTTGCCTGAAATGTTTGGGGCAAAACGTCCTCCCGATTTATTGCTGGCGTTGAAAGAGGAGAGTGGGCCTAACCGCTTTGATTTGCGCCTGCCCAAGGGGTGGGGATATTTAAATTTGAAAGCGGCAGCAGTGGCGCTGCCATTGCTGGATGAGACCCAGCGAAAACGCCTTTTCGCAGCATTTGCCGCTCATACCCGCCGCTACGATGCGGTAATCCTTTTTGCGGGGGGAGGGAGTGTGGCCGATGCTTCGTGGTGGTTGGCAGCAGCGCCTTACCAATGGTTGATGGTAGAGGTGAGCGGCTCAGGATGGCGATTGGCTTTGGAACGCGCGCGGGAATTGGCACGGTTGGGCGTCGATCGAGTGGCTTTGGTGGCCGATGGAGAAGAGATGGAAGAGGCCAACCGCTTTCTTAGCCACTTAAGCCAGAGGGTCCAGCGTACGATTTCGCTACCGGTATGGTACGCTACGCCCTGGACCGGGTTGTCGTTTTCCGCTGCTTTGCGGAGGAGATAATTAATGAGAGCAGAGCTGGCGGAGCATGCAGTTCTATCCCGGCCCCGCCCGGAGTCGGCATGGCTGGCTAGCCTGAGAATGGCTTTCTATCGGGGAAGAAGGGGGTATGCGGATCCTGGTTGGTGGGGTATGAAACGGTCAGATCGCAACGTTGAGGCGTTGATCCACCACTATGCGCCTATGGTCAAGCGAATGGCCATGCATCTAGCTTCCCGTATACCGATGAGCGTTCCTTTGGAGGATCTGGTGCAATGCGGGTTGATCGGGTTGTTGGAGGCGATCGACCGGTATGAGGTTCAGGATGACGCTCAGTTTGAGACTTACGCGGTGGCCCGTATTCGGGGCGCAATGCTTGATCTGTTGCGCGACCACGATTGGGTTCCCCGTTCTGTGCGCCAGGCAATGCGCGAAGTGGAAGAGATGATCGATCGTTTGTCGCATCACCTCGGCCGCCCGCCAACGGATCGAGAGGTGGCAGAGGCCCTCGGCTGGCCGGTGGAGGAGTATTACCGGGTGCTCGATTCAGCCCAGGGACACGCGATCTTGTACTACGAGGATTTGACCGTTGAGGATGAGGGAGAGCGAGCCGACTTTCTAGAGAGGTTTGTAGGAGATACGCAGAACGATCCGGAAACGCTTACGGAACGACAGGAGCTGAAAAAGCGTGTCGCTGAAGCGATTTCGCGACTACCAGAACGCGAACAGCAGGTGTTGGCACTTTATTATGAGCATGAGCTCAATTTAAAGGAAATCGGAGCGGTGCTCGACCTTTCTGAGTCTCGGGTTTCCCAGATTCTAACTTCCGCGATCGCCCGTATCCGGGCTCAGTTATTAGGAGAAGAGGGAAAACCTTCCACTCGCCGCCGTGGTCGCCCCCGCAAACCGTCGTCCGTAGCGTCTTCTAATTTCCATTTCGATAAAGACTGTTTTCCGTCTGAGCGGACGACTGACGGCGAATGAAAGATTTCACGACTTTTTTGGGATTATTGCTGGGATTGGCGGCGATTGTCGGAGGGTTTGTCTTTGAGGGAGGACACCCTACTTCACTACTGCAAGTGGGGGCCTTTTTGATCGTTTTCGGGGGAACTGTTTCGGCTATTCTAGTCCAGACACCATGGCCGATCTTCGCTGAAGCGTTGGGGATGTTAAAGTGGCTGCTGCGTCCGCCAGGGGGGGAACCACAGGAGTGGATCGAAAAAGTGGTGGAGTGGTCGCGCGTGGCCAGGCGAGAGGGACTTTTGGCGCTTGAGATGCGGATCGCTGGAGAGAGCGATCCGTTCGTGCGTAAGGGATTGCAGTTGTTGGTCGATGGGATCGAACCAGAGCGAATTCGCGAAGTTCTGGGAGTGGAGTTGGAGGTTAGCGAAGAGCATTTAAAATTGTGCGCGAAGGTGTGGGAGTCAGCAGGAGGGTACGCGCCAACCATCGGAATTATCGGCGCTGTTCTGGGATTGATCCATGTGATGGAGAATTTGGCCGATCCAAGTCAGTTGGGAAAAGGAATCGCGGTGGCGTTTGTGGCGACAGTCTATGGAGTCTATTCGGCGAATTTAATTTATATTCCGTTGTCAAAAAGACTTATGACTTACATCGGCCGTTTGATCTTAGTGCGGCAGATGCTGGTGGAAGGATTGGCAGGAATCGCTGCCGGCGATAATCCCCGCTTGATCGAAAACCAGATGCGAAGTTATCTAACCGGCGAAGAGCCAGAGCAGGAGAAGAGGGAAGGGAAATAGGCAACCGAGGGCTATTGCGCGAAAGGCGACAATACACAAGGCGCACGCTATGCGACGAAGACAGAAAAAAGCGGAGGAGCATGAAAATTTGGAACGGTGGTTGGTCAGTTACGCCGATTTTATTACTCTTTTGTTTGCTTTTTTTGTGGTGATGTATTCCATTTCATCGGTAAACGAGGGGAAGTATCGAGTATTGGCCGAATCGGTGCAGGAGGCATTTCGATCAGGGGTTCTGATTCAGAAACCGCACGAGGTGCGCGAGAGCAAAATTCCAGCGGTGGTAAGCGGGTTGCCGCTGGCCCTGCGCCGGAAAGGGGGAAAGGAGGGGGAAGATCCCGAGGCAAAAGTGCAAACGGCACTACGGACCGCTGCAGAGGTGGCGGCGAGCGTGCGAGCAGCGCTTGCTCCGTTGGAGCAGACAGGCGATGTGCGGGTTACCGAAGGAGCGTTTGGGGTCTCTATCGAAGTGGGTTCAGAGATTTTATTCGCGAGCGGTTCCGCGGCGTTGTCGCCGGTGGCGGTTTCCGCACTTCGGCCTATTGCGCGGGCATTGGCAAATAGCGGCGATTTCCCGATTAAAGTTGAGGGGCATACCGATAACGTGCCGCTGCGCGCAGGCAGCGTATTGCCGTCGAATTGGGAACTTTCTGCAGCACGGGCAGCAGCCGTGGTGCGCTTCTTTATCCAGGAGGGTGTAGAGGCGAGCCGGTTGACAGCAGTCGGTTACGCCGATCAGCGGCCTATCGCCGATAATTTGACTGCCGAAGGAAGAGCTAAAAACCGTCGAGTGACTATTCGATTGGAGACGATGGAACGTTTGGGAGTCGATTCCCTTGAAACAGGAGCCCCGGGTGCTTCCGTCGGAAAGGCATGGATTCCGGCGGCAGGAGGCGGAAGTGGAGGCGCCCCGAGCACAGCGCCATTTACATCGCCTGGGAGCGCTGGGAGCGGGGCAAGCATTCTGCCGCCGTTGCTTTTATCACCTCCTGAACGAGGCGGGGGCCCCGGTAGATGAGACCGGTGTAGAGCTGCACGAGAGAGGCTCCGGCGCGGATCTTGGCAACAGCGTCCTCGGCAGTAAGAATGCCCCCCGCGGCGATGATGGGAAGTCGCCCCTGCAAGAGAGAGGAGAGTTGCTCGACGATGCGCGTACTTACCGCCATAAGCGGAGCTCCCGAGAGGCCGCCGGTTTGATGGGCGAGGGGGAGATGCGCTACGCCGGTGCGGGAGAGCGTAGTGTTCGTGGCGATGACCGCACTGATAGGGTAGGCGGTAAGGGTAGTTGCAATGTGGGTAAGGGATTCTTCATCAAGGTCGGGGGCGATCTTAACGACCAATGGAACCCGTTTTCCTGTGGTTTGAGTGAGCTGCTCCGCTAAAAGGGATAACTCAGCGAGAAGCTTTTCCAGATGTTCGCCGTGCTGCAAAGTGCGCAGGTGGGTAGTATTGGGAGAGGAGATATTAAGGGCGATATAGTCGGCTATTGCCCACGTAGAGAGGAGAGCAATTCGATAGTCGTCGACAGCACGCTCGATCGGCGTGTCCGCATTTTTGCCAATGTTAACGCCGAGGATCCCTGACCAACGGCGGCGCGCTGCCTGCGCAACGAGCGAGCGAACCCCCGCATTGTTAAACCCCATCCGGTTGATGAGGGCACGAGCTTGCGGAAGGCGAAAGAGACGCGGCTTGGGGTTGCCTGCTTGCGGGCGAGGGGTGACCGTACCTACTTCGATAAACCCAAACCCAAGGTGAGCAAGGCCATCGATGGCTGTTCCGTTTTTGTCAAAACCGGCAGCTAGACCGACGCGGTTGGGAAAAGAGAGGCCCATTAGAGAGATAGGAGCACCTTCAGGGGGGGGAGGAGGAGAAAAAATAGCGCCGAGATACTTAAGAATAAAGAGGACGATTTCATGGGCGACCTCGGGATCGAGAGAGAAAAGGAAAGGACGGATAAGGGGATAGAGAAACGCTACCATGCACGGAGGTCTTCAGAAAAAATCGGAGGATCAGGACGCCAAATGGTGGTGCGGAGAGGTTCCAGATATTCAGCGGGTCGAAAACGGGTTTTATACGCCATCTTGGAGAGGGTGGCGATGGTATACCCGAGGTAAAGATAGCCGATCCCCAGGCGGCGTGCAGTGGCAATTTGCCAGAGAATCGCGTAGGTTCCGTAAGAGCAGCGGGAATCGTCGGGGTCATACCAGGTATACACGGCGGAAAGGGCGTTGGGGGTGAGGTCGATGAGCGCAACGATTTTAAGAGCACCGGTGGGGGTACGGAATTCGACAAGCCGGCTGTCGAAAGGGCTCACGAGAAGGGTTTCTCGGTAGATAACGGGGTCGGTCTCTGCAAGCGTGTGGCCGTGGCGGTGTTGGACGTACCGGCGATAGAGGTCGTGGTGCTCGGGGTCGTAGAAGAGGGGACGCTGACGAGGGGTGAGGATCGGGTTAAGCTTGGCCCAGGTACGTCGCTGGCTGCGATTTGGAGTAAAGCGATCTACAGGAATCCGTACAGCGATGCAGGCGCAGCAGGAGACGCATTGGGGCGCGTAAAGGTATAAGCCTCCTCTACGGAAACCTCGAAGGAGAAAGGCTTCGTAGTCCAGAGAGGTGAGCGGGGAGCGGGGTAGGACGAGGCAGGAGCGGGCAGTTACCCCTGGCAAATAGGGACAGGGAAAAGGGGGCGTTAAGAGGTAATCGACAGAGGGTTCCTCGCTTGCCGTTCGGGCTCGAGAAGATGGAAGGAGCGAACGAGAAGGGGAACAGGACGAAGCACGGGAAGAGCTCATAACGTGGCAGTGAGATCCAGTTCGTTGGAGCTGAGGGACGAGCGTGCGGAAGAGGAGAGGAGATCCTCTAAAGCACTAGAGAGCGTTTTACCGTCTATGACTTCAGGAGGCCAAAGAGTTGCCGTGGGGTGAGGAGGAATCGCTCGGTTGAGGACCGCTTCAAAAAGCGACCGGTTAATTTCAATCGCTCCCATAAACGCGAGGTGGCGGGTGGCTATCTGGCAGTCGATGAGAAGGAGGTGGTGGCGGTGCGCTTCAAAGACAAGGCGGGCAAGGGCTACCTTAGAAGCGTCGGGATGGGTGTAAAACATCGACTCGCCGAAGAAAATGCGGCCTAGCGAAACTCCATAAAGCCCGCCGACCAGTTGTCCATCTTGCCATGTTTCCACGCTTTGGACAAAACCCAGAGAGTGAAGCGCCTGGTAAGCGCTGATCATGGAGGGGAGAAGCCAGGTGTTTCCTGAACGAGTGCTGGCACAGGCGCGAATGACCGCAGAGGCTGCTGTGTTGAGCGTGGTGACGAAACGACCGTGGCGCAACCGCTTTTTGAGGGAGCGGTGCAGGCGAAAGGCTTCGGGGAGTAGAACAGCACGCGGATCGGGCGACCACCAGAGAATGGGGGTTTCCTCATCAAACCATGGAAAGATTCCGAGGCGGTAAGCGGTGAGAAGCCAAGGGGGAGTTAATGCACCCCCGGCAGCCAGGAGACCATTGGGCTCGGTTAGGGCGCGAGCAGTGGCCGGAAAGTGAGGAGGCCGAGAGGGATCGAGCCAGGGGATCATTTGGAGTACAAAAGGAGAAAGGAAAAGGGGGAAGAGAAAAGCATTTTTTAATTTTCAGGAAGGAAAATAAGCCGCTTTCGGATTGCCTGAATTGTTTTGACAATTAACCAGAAAATGACAGCAGTTGTCAAAGGTACGAGGATGAGCGCTAACAGATGAAGGATCCCCCCTGTGGTTTTGGCCATTGTGAGTGTGGCGATGGTAAAGGCAGCTAGGGGAAAGGAGTAAGCCCACGCGGAGAGAAAAAAAGGGGTCTTCCAAAAGTGGGGGATGTTGAGAGCAAGGACAAAGGCAAGAAAGAGGGCGACATAGTAGAAAAGGCGGGCTACATTGTCGATCGCTCCATTATTGAGCGTCGTCCACGCAAGAAACTCTACCGATGGAGGAGCTAAAAAGATTAAGAGGGTAGGGGTAAGGCGTGGGGGGAGCGGTTCTATAAAGATAAGGCGGTGAACGATGATGGTGAGGAGGACAATCCAGAACGTAATACCGACAGCGAAGAAATACCAACTTGTTTCGATATGCCCGTACGAGACACCCGCGATCGGTGCTACAACGTTGCCAACCACCGGGATAAACCAAACAGGGTTTATATGGTTGAGTTGATAATGGGTCTTTGTGATCCAAGTATGTAAGATAAAGGGAACAATCAACGCGTGAGCGATGGCTCCTACTGTCCAAAAGGTTTGGCCAAGCGCTGGAAAGAGCTCCCGATACGCGGCCCCAAGCAGCAAAAGCGATATGGTGATCGCAGCAAAGAAATTAATACGAACAGGGTGACGCCACTCGTGGACTAGCTCGTGTGGATAGCGAATAGCGCGGAGAAGCGTAAAGAAGCTTATTACAAAAAACAAAATAGTAGCGATGATGGCGAAAAAGTAACCGAACAGATGGGAAAAGGACCAAACGCTTGCTGCTTTAAGCCAGACAAGCGCAAGCCCTGTTATGCCCATGATTGAAGCAAAAAGAGGGAGAGGAAAATAACGGATGACGTCTGCTTGAGGAGAAGAGGGGGGAAGACTCGATTGCGGAGATGATGAGGCATTTTCAGAAGGGATCATGAAAGCTCCTTGAAAAGGAAGAGAGAAAATATTCTACTCTAGAGATCTGCAAAAAAAGAGGCCCGCTTTTTCGGGCCCAAAAACGAGGAATAGGAGGAGAGATCTAGAAATGCTCCCTGTTGGGGCGAGGGGCAGAGAATATCCAGCAATTTTAATGCCCAAAAAATAAAATCGGGAAGATATAAAAAAGCAAGAGGGAAAGGCGAAGAGGAGGAAGTGAGATGTCTGCCATTATCTGCCAACGATGGCAGTTATATGACAATATCGCCTGTCAGCGGCGGCGTTTGGGAGAGAGAAGACCGAGCGCAGAGAGGCGACGGTAAAGAGTTCGTTCGCTGATCCCGAGGTGAGCCGCCAGGTCTTTGCGGGATCCCGGAAATTGATGTACCAGCTTAAGTAAGTTGGAGTTCTCCAGCTGAACCATCTGATGCTGCCAACCTGAGCGAAAGGGGAGTGGGGAGGGAGAAGAGGGATGAGGAGGAATTCGCGCCGCTGCACGGACCTCTTCAGGAAGGTCGTCGATACGAATGGTTCGACCATCGCTCATGAGAAAAGAGCGTTCTAGGATATTGCGCAGCTCCCGAACGTTTCCGGGGTAGGGGTAGGCTTCGAGGATAGCCATAGCTTCAGGATCGATGGTAACGGTTGTATCGGGAGCGATACGGGTAAGAAAGAG
This sequence comes from Hydrogenophilus sp., assembly GCA_026416515.1. GTDB lineage: Bacteria > Pseudomonadota > Gammaproteobacteria > Burkholderiales > Rhodocyclaceae > Hydrogenophilus. The sequence goes on from JAOAEZ010000001.1 coordinate 250,235, forward strand.
ATTCGCCAGGAGAGGGATATCCCCCGTCCGCTCCCGAAGGGGCGGAACAGGGATGGGAAAGGTGTTGATTCGATAATAGAGGTCTTGACGAAAACGACCCTCAGCGACCATTTGAACGAGGGGTTGATGGGTTGCAGAGATCAAGCGAATATCGGTGTGCAGGAGCTCGGTCGACCCCAATCGGCGAAAGGTCCCCGTTTCCAAAAGCCGAAGAAGCTTGACTTGCATGGAAAGGGGAATGTCGCCGAGCTCGTCTAGAAAAAGGGTCCCGCCGTTGGCTGCTTCTACTAGGCCGATCTTACGATGAGTGGCTCCAGTGAAAGCTCCTCTTTCGTGCCCAAAGAGCTCCGATTCAAAGAGGGGTTCGGGTAACCCAGAGCAGTCGAGGGTGACGAAAGGCTTATTGGCGCGGCGACTGGCTTGATGGATTGCAGCAGCAATGAGTTCTTTCCCTGTGCCCGACTCTCCGTGGAGAAGAACCGCCGCATTGGAGGGAGCAACTCGGTCAATTAAAGTCAGTAGCCGCTTAAAAGCCGGCGAACGTCCAATCAACTGAGGGGTTTTCTTCTCGCCATGGCGGTCAAAGGGAAGAATAGTTTGCTTTTCCACGAACCATCGAATTGCGCCAGAGCTGTCGCGTACTGGTGTCAGCTCGAGCGAAACATACCGTTCCCCTTGGGCCGTCTGGTGGCAATGAACGGCGCGCTCCTTGTGGCCAGAAATAAGAGCCGTTTGAAGGGGACAAGATTCGCCCACACGGTCGCACGGTAGATCATAGTGGTGGGAGAGTTGAAAGCAAAAGCGTTTGCTTTGAATCGCCTCTCCCATCAGGATCCGCATAGCCGGATTGGCTGCAACAATTCGATATTCGCGGTCGATGATAATGTGCGGCTCTTCTTGGAACTCAAGCCAAGAGATAAGGGCAGTGAGTTCATTGGGAGTACTGCTCATGAAGGCTTCCGACCAAATTCAGGAGGAGACATCAAGGGTAACGGGTACCTCCCGCCGCTCCCCTGCGCGGTCGATGGTAAGCAGCACCGTCTCTCCAGGTTGATGGCGTTCGAGAAGGTCGAGGAGAGTATCGCGGTCCGGGGTAGGGTGGCCGTTCAGGGCAATGATCAAATCCCCTACGACCACTCGCCCATCACGAGCCGGGCGCCAAGGCTGCAATCCAGCGCGGGCCGCGGGTCCATCGGGGTCGACACCGATGATTGCAACCCCGCTGCTGATCCCTAGAGCAGCAGTAAAAGCGGGGGGAGCGATCCGTATGCCTAAGATGGGTCGAATCACCCGACCATCTCGAATAAGACGCGGAACCAAGCGATTGACTTCATCGACAGGAATGGCGAAACCGATTCCTGCAAAGGCTCCGCTCGGACTGTAGATGGCCGTGTTAACACCGATCAGCCGGCCAGCCGAATCGAGAAGCGGTCCTCCCGAGTTTCCAGGATTGATCGCTGCGTCGGTTTGGATGACACCGCGAATGGTACGCCCTGTGACCGCCTGAATTTCTCGGTTGAGAGCACTGACAATGCCGGCGGTGAGCGTTTGATCGAGACCGAAGGGGTTACCGATCGCGTAAACCTTTTGCCCTACTTGGAGGGTACGACTTTCACCGATAGCGATCGGTTTGAGTTGGTGACGGGGAGCACCAATCCGTAGGACTGCTAAATCCTTGTCGGGGTAAACGGCGACAATCGCCGCTTTCCAAGTGGTTTGGTCGGCGAGGGTGACGAGCGCATGATCCGCCCCTTGGATTACATGGTAGTTGGTAACGATGTGACCATATTCGTCCCAAATGAAGCCGCTGCCTGTTCCTTGAGGAATCGTAAATAGATCGAGAGAGAAGAGTTCAAGGGCCGTTTTAGCTGTTCGAATGTGAACTGTTGAAAGAGAGGCGCTTTGAAAAACTTCGATCGCATTTTTTTCATCTTCAGCCAGAGAGCCTCGGGCAACTACCGGACGGGGCTCGAAGGAGTCCGGAGGAGGAGATCGGGGAACAAGCCCTGCAATCAATGCAGCAGCGGCGATAATGGTAATGGCAACGAGAACAAGAGGGGAAAGACGCGCCCGAACCGAGCGACGAGCGTTTGGATTGTTAGAGAACATCGATTTTGCAACCTCTACAGGTAGTTCCGCAGCGCTTCGACAATTGTAGCGAAGCGCAGGGAGCTGAGCAATCGGCTCTGCTTGAGAGCGCGAGAAAAGAGGGGGAAAAGAATTCGCCTCTTCTTTTCCCCTTCTGAAATGTGCTTTTAACTGGTTTGAATTTCAATTCGCCGCGCTTGTGCCTGTTTTACCTTGGGAATCCGGAGCCTTACCACCCCGTCCGAGAACTTTGCTTCAATGGCGTGCGGGTCAAGCTCGCGTGAGAGACGGAAATGGCGGCTATAACGCGGGGCACGCACTTCCACGATGAGAGGCTCGAGTTCAGAGGGAAGATCCAAACGAATATCCCCTTCAATCGAAAGGGTCTCCCCTTCGATTCTTACCTCAAGAGCCTCTTTGGGAACTCCCGGCAAATCGGCAAGAACGGTGATCCCTTCTTCATCTTCAATAACGTCTACCCTCGGGAGGATAGTGGGCGCCTCCGCCCCCCCCACGGTTGAAACATTCGGTTCTGAACGGGCTGGAATGGTGCGTTCGCTCATCGTCTTCTCCTTTTAATCTTATTGAACGGTGATACGTCTCGGCAGCATATGCGCTTTACGACCGATGACGATGGTTAAAATTCCATCGCGGTAACGAGCTTCGACCCGGTCGGGATCAAGGTCGTCGGGCAAGGAGAGTGTCCGCTTAAATGCGCCGGCAAATCGCTCACGGGCGTGAACCGTTTCATTTTCTTGCTTTTCCCACGTCCCCCGCTCGCCGGCGATCGTTAACACCCCCTGTTCCAGGGTGAGCTTAAGTTTATTGGGATCAACCCCCGGAATAAAGACGTAGATGACGACGTTTTCTTTCGTTCTCCCTACATTGATCGCCGGAAAAAGCGGTATGCCTGCCGCTTCTCGGATGGTGAGAGGCCACGCACCAAACGCGCGATCGATCTCCCGCTGCAAGCGCTCGAGTTCGTCAAGGATAAACGTCGGGAAATGAAACCAGGCCATCGCAAATCTCCTTCTAGAAGATGCATCTTCCATTATGGGATTGAGGGATGCTATTTTCAAGGGAAAGAAGGCGATCAGCGGTCCGAGGAGGAGCGGTGAGTGGAGAGCCACTCAGCGAGATCCGAGAGCGCATCGCCTCGGATTTCGCCTAATTCGGTGATGATCGCTGTAATGTACGCAGCGGGGGTAATATCGAAAGCGGGATTGACCCCCGCTTTGAGATCGGCGGGATAGAGGCGGACCGATTGCGGATGGCTTGCAGAGTGGGGAGGAGAGAGCCCAAGGGCATAAGTTAGTTCGTCAGGGGAACGCCTTTCGATCGGTATCGTACTGCCGTCAGCGGCGGTGAGGTCGATGGTGGAGGTGGGAGCGGCGACGAGAAAAGGTACCTGGTGGATGCGGGCTGCATAGGCTTTTAGGGCGGTCCCAATTTTATTGGCAACGTCGCCGTTCCGAGCGATACGGTCGGCTCCCACGAGGATGAGATCAATTTCCCCTCGGGCGAGGAGCCAGGCGGTAGCGTTGTCGGCAACGAGTTCTACAGGTACGCCCGCGACAGTCAACTCCCAGGCCGTGATGAGCCCTTGGAGACGAGGCCGAGTTTCACTGGCGATTACCCGGAGGGGGATCCCTTGAGCATGGGCTCGGTAGATAGGAGCTAAAGCCGTTCCGATTCCACAGGTGGCTACCCAACCCGCGTTGCAGTGGGTGAGAATGGTAACAGGTCGTCCGGGGTAAAGGGCATGGCACTGGGCGATCCAGGGAAGGCCGAAGTCGCCAATCGCCTCTGTCGCACGGGCATCTTCGAGTAAAAGCGATTCCGCAAAGCTCCAGGCGGCGTGACAGCGCTCTTCAGGGGGAAGAGGTTGAAGATGACAGGCAATGCGGTGCAGGGCAGTGTGGAGATTTACCGCAGTGGGGCGGGTGCGAGCGAGCAGGGTCAAAGATTGCGCAAGTGATTGATCGCTCGGGTCTTTTTCCATCGCTAAGGCAACCCCGAAAGCCGCAGTGACCCCGATGAGCGGCGCACCTCGAACCGCCATAGTAGTGATGGCGTCAGCGACTTGTTGGAGGTCAGTAAGACGAATAAAAGAGAGTTCGAAGGGAAGATACCGTTGATCAAGGATTTCAACGGTTTTTCCTATACAGCGAATGGTGGAATAGGGAGGAAGAGGGGGTATTGCCACTGTTTTTTTGCTCGCTAGAGATAATGCGAATTCTATCGCGATGGTGTAAAAGTTGAGAAAGGAGAAGCAGGTTGTTTCGTTGCAACCGCCGTATTTTGGGAACACCGCTCTTTGGGCGGTAAGCCGGTTGTTGCCGGCAAAAGGAAAGAGGGGCGGAGGGGTCGTCTTTTGCCAAGATACAATAGCGAACGACTGCCGTGTTCGCCCAGGTCACTACCGCTGTCTCTCGAGGTTTTCCCGCATGGTTCCGGGTACCGGAGAATAGGGGTAAACCGAACAAAACGAGGACTTTGTCTGCGATACTTTGGTTCATGCCGATCATTACGCGGTCGGGGCATTCGCAGCTGAGTTCTGAGTCCAGCGATATTGGTGCTTTCTGGGATCGCGATGTTATCCGCTGTTGCGTAATCCAGCGGCAATGCCGTTGATCGCCAAGTGAATTCCCAGGCGAAGGCGAGGATCGTGATCGCCCGCGCGGTGACGGCGCAGAAGCTCTACTTGAACGAGGTGAAGAGGGTCGATATAGGGGAAGCGATTTTTGATCGAGCGCTTGAGAAGGGGATTGCCGTCCAAAAGCTCTTTCTGGCCAGTGATCGTCAAGAGCCAGCGGACAGTCCGGTGCCACTCATCTTTGATGAGCGCGAAAATTTCCGTGGCCCTTTTTTGGTTCCGAACAAGGGCAATATATCGTTCGGCGATAGTGAGGTCGCTTTTTCCCAGAACCATGTCCATATTGCTGAGCAACGTGGCGAAAAAACTCCACCGAGTTGCCATTTGACGAAGGAGGTCAATCCGCGTTTGAGGACTTTCTCCATTAGTGGCTGCTTCCTCAACCCACTCTTCGACTGCGCTGCCGAAACCATACCATCCGGGGAGCATGATCCGGGTCTGCGACCAAGAGAAAACCCAAGGGATAGCCCGTAGGTCTTCGATTTTCCGACTGTTGGACCGAGAAGCAGGACGGGAGCCGATGTTGAGGGTAGAGATTTCGTCGATCGGCGTTGCTTCCCAGAAGAAGGCTTCAAATCCTTCCGTTTCATAGACAAGCGCGCGGTAAGCTCGGTAGGCACGAGTGGCAAGGTCGTCCATGATCGCTTCGTAACTAGGGTCAGGGGGTGACCCGTCTTTATGCAGGAGCGATGCCTCTAAGGTGGCCGCAACTAAGACTTCAAGGTTACGACGCCCAAGCTCTGCATTGGCATACTTGGCAGCGATAACTTCGCCTTGCTCGGTTAGCTTTAGCTGACCCGCTACGGCTCCTTTGGGTTGAGCGAGAATTGCCTGATAACTGGGGCCACCGCCTCGCCCTACCGTTCCGCCCCGCCCATGAAAGAGGCGCAAACGAACTCCATGAGCGGCGGCGGCAGAGACAAGAGATTGTTGCGCACGGTAGAGGGCCCAGTTGGCAGCTAGATAGCCTCCGTCTTTGTTGGAGTCAGAATAACCGAGCATGACCTCTTGGCAATTTCCGCGTTTGATGAGCCAGCGGCGGTAGAGAGGGTGGGTAACCATCGCGGAAAAAATAGAGGCAGCCGCCGTGAGGTCGGAGATTGTTTCGAAAAGGGGAACAATCTCTACCGCCAAGTGGTCTTCCCATGGGCGCAAAAGTCCAACCTCTTTGAGCAAGATGGCAACTTCTAAGATGTCGGAGAGCGATTCGGTTTTCGAAATGATGTATTGTTGGATCGCTTCTGGACCAAGGGTGTCATGAACCCAACGGGCGGTGTTAAGAATCGCAAGCTCGCTTTCCGTTAGCGGGGTGAGCGGATAGCCGTGAGGACGAAGTGGCCTCGAAGTAGAGAGCTCTTCGGTAAGAAGTTGAATGCGCTCCTCTTCGTTCATCGCCCAATAGTGGCAACCCGGCCGCGCGATGGCGAGGAGTTCGGCAACGACGGTTTCGTGAACGGCGCTGTTTTGCCGGAGGTCAAGGACGGCGAGGTGAAAACCAAAGACTTTGACCGCAATCCGCAGTTCGGCCAGAGGACCATCGGCGATGGTGTGCGCATTAGCGGCAACAAGAGCGTCGGCGATGGTGGTGAGGTCGGCAGCAAATTGGTCAGGGCTTCGGTAAGGAGCAAGGGTAACGGCAGGTAACCGACGCGGCAGATGGCCGACCAGTTGTTGATAGGTAGCGGCGAGGCGGGCGTAAATTGCTTTAAGCGCTTGGCGGTAATACTCGTCAGCACGGTGTGGAGAGGGAGTGCCAGCTTGGGCTGCAAGGGCAGCGAGTGCGTCGGTGACTGGAGAAAGGGCGGCTGCCAGCGAGAGCTTCCCACCGAGTCGATGAACTTCGTCGAGATAGTATTCAAGAACAGCAGCGGCATGCCGCGTAGCGGTTTCCCGGAGAACTTCAGCGGTGACGTAGGGATTGCCATCTCGGTCGCCCCCTACCCACGAGCCGACCTGGAGATAGGGAGTTGCGGTGAGGACGCCTGTTTTTTGCGTGAGGAATCGGTAGATTTTAGGAACTTGAGTTAGAAAAGTAGTCCGAAAGTAGTTGATGACGTTGTTGACTTCGTCGACAACAGCAATGCGTGTAGGACGGATCAGCCGAGTAAGCCATAGAGTGAGAATTGCCCGACACAACTCCTCCTCCAGCTCTGCCCGTTCCTCCGGTGTCAGAAGGGTTCGGTCACGGCGAGCCAGGAGTTGAGCGATTTCCGCTTCCCGTTGGAGGACTGCTTGCCGCTGAACTTCGGTGGGATGGGCGGTGAGAACAGGACGGATGCAGGCCTTCGCGAAGAATGATTCGAGGGTCTTCTGGTCAATTCCTGCTTGCTTTAAAGCGGCTAAGGTGTGGGCTAGGTCCCCTGGTTTCGGCGGTGACCCTGCCAAAGCGTGGATACGGGTGCGGCGAAGATGGTGTTGGTCTTCGGCGATATTCACAAGATGGGAAAAGAGGGTAAAAGCCCGAATCACCACAATGGCCTCGTCGCGGCTCATCGAGGTAAGGATTTGATGAAGGGCGCTGGCGTCGGCATCGCCTCGGTGGATCGCGATTGAGGCTTGGCGAATGGTTTCGACAAGCGCGAAGGCGCGCTCACCGTGCTGGGAGCGAATCGCTTCTCCCAACAAGCGACCTAATTGACGGATCTCCTCTTTGAGAGGTTCTTCTTTTTCTGATTTAGGAGCCATGGCCGCTTACCCTAACGGGGATGATAGATGATCGTCATTGATTATGGCTTAGTTGGCTTGCCGATTGTTAACGCGCTGCGTGCTTCAGCGATCATCTGCTCGATGTAGTGGGTGTAAAACTCCTCTAAAGGGAGGCCAATAAGGGGCTCGGTCAGGCGTCTTCCGTCGGCCGCGAAGAGGACAACCGTCGGCGTGAGGGTGAGGTGCTGCTTTTGAGCAAAAGCAGCATGCGTGGTAGCGAGACCAGCGAAGTCGGTGAGGGAAAGGTCACTGCGGTCTACAGCGATGCGGCGATAGATAGCCTCAGAAGGGCGCCGCGCGGCGATGTCGGTCAGGTAGCGTTCGGCACGGGAACAGTAAGGGCACCCTTCCCGTTCGAAGTAGAGGAGGATCGGCAACTTCGCTTTTTGCGCTGAAACGCCGTCAAGGGAAAGATCGCGAGCAAAAGGAATTTCGCCAGCAAACGCTGGCGAAGGAAAAGAGAGTGCTAGAATAGCTCCTATCGAGGAGAGGAGCAGGGCTGTCAAATAGCGAAGGGGAAGAGGCCGATTTTCGATGAATGGGAATGATGGGGAATGCTTCATGAGATTTCTCCGCGTCGGTTGGTGATTGCTACTCGTGAAAGCCGGCTAGCCCGATGGCAAGCAGAGTTTGTGGCAAGCCGAGTACGAGAATTGTATCCCGATTGCGAGGTTGTGCTATTGGGAGTGACAACGCGCGGAGATCAAATTCTCGACCGCCCGTTGGCGAAAGTGGGGGGGAAAGGCCTCTTTGTGAAGGAACTTGAAGTGGCTTTGCTGGAAGGGCGAGCCGATATCGCGGTTCATTCCCTTAAAGATGTGCCGATGGAGATAGAGAAGCCGTTTTTTTTAGCGGCAATTTTGTCTCGGGGGTGTGTAGAAGATGCTTTTGTTTCGAATCGCTTTAGCAGCCTCGAGGATTTGCCCCCGGGGGCTCGGGTAGGGACCTCTTCTTTACGCCGACAAGCGCAGTTGATAGCCTATCATCCTTATATTTGCGTAAAGCCGCTGCGAGGAAACCTGGATACGCGTTTGGCGAAGCTCGATCGCGGGGAATACGATGCTCTTGTTTTGGCGGCGGCGGGCTTGGAGCGGTTGGGACTCAGGGGGAGGATCCGAGCTCGACTGCCCGTGCAGAAAATGATCCCCGCTCCTGGACAAGGAGCATTGGCTGTTGAAGCGCTTGCGGCGCGAGACGATTTGGCTTCGTGGTTAAAACCGCTGACCGATCCAGATACCGAGAGATGCGTAGCGGCAGAGCGAGCTTTTGCCCGGCGGTTGGGCGGTTCTTGTGAGGTGCCGATCGCTGCGTATGCGCGAATGGAAGAGGGAGGGTTGAAACTAGTAGGGTTAGTCGCTGAGCCTGATGGAACGAAACTTTGGCAGGGAAGAAGAGAGGGGAAACCGGACGAGGCCGAATCGATAGGGAGGGAACTTGCCGAGCAACTGCTAAAAGAGGGGGCAGAAGAACTGCTGGCGCGCTTAGGGGCAGGTGCCGAGATATTAGATGGGAAAACGTGCGGTTTGGGTGACACGCCCCGCTTCTCAGAGTGAGCGATTGCTGGAGCTTGTCGAGATGGCGGGGTTTGAAGCGGTTGCAGCACCGCTTCTCTCTGTAGTCCCCGCGGTGGAGGAGAAGGAGGCGGAGTTTTTCGCTGCTGGATTGGATCGATTTATATGGGTTTTTTTTGTGAGCGCGAATGCAGCGAAGATCGCTGTGCCGGCGATCCGCCGCTACCGCCCCTGGCCACCCGGACCACCGGTGGCGACGGTGGGTCGAGCAAGCGCAATGTTGTTGCGCACGCTGGGGTTCTCAGAGGTGTTGGTTCCTGAGAGAGGAGGAGACAGCGAAGCAGTGTTGGCGCTTTCGTGGACCCAACGTGAGAGGGTGGCGGGAGAGCCTATCTTGATTGTGAAAGGAATCGGGGGGCGACCATTGCTCGAAACAACCCTGGCGGATAGGGGGGCAAACGTGGCAACGTGGTGTTGCTATCGACGGCTCGCGGGGGTATGGGATAAAAGAGTGTGGGCGCCGTGGGAGGAGGGACGCGTAAAGGCTATGTTGGTAACCAGCAGCGAAGCGGTTCGTTTTTTGCCTGAGGTGATTCCCATCGATCGGTGGCCTATGGTGCGAGCTTCGGTGTTGGCTGTTGCCAATCATCCTCGAGTTGCCGCGGCGTTGAGAGAGATCGGTTGGGAACGGGTGGCGACGGCCGCTGAGCTGGGAGATGAGGCGTTGGTGGCGACATTGCGGTCAGAATTGGAGAGGGAGAGGTAGATGAGAACCGTTGAGGACCAAGAGCATGTGGAGGGTCAGACCGAGAAAAAAGAGGCCTCAGAGGGATCACCGCAATATGGAGATGGGGCGCGCCCGCGCGCAGTAGCGAAAGAGAGCAGCAACACTTCGCCAGCAGGGCAGTTGTGGGTCCTCATGGCGGTTGTTATGGCGGGGGTGGCTTTAGTGAGCGTGACAGTGGTATGGTTCGTATTGTCGCAGGCTTTGGTTCAGGTTGAGGGAAAGATAGCCAATCAGGAGGCGACCATCTCCGCGCGTATGGCGGCTTTGTCGACCAAAGTTGAGGTGCAACAAAACGCGATCCATACCGCCCAAACCACTTTAACCACTTTAGAGCGTCTTGTGGTGGAACAGCGGCAAACCGGCGGGGTTGAACGGGAAGAGTTGACCAAGCTAAGCGAGGCGCTTACTCAACTTCGAGAACGAATAGCGAAAGGGGAACAGGATCTGGTTCGATTGCGCGGTGCTGTTTCTACGCTAGAGGCAGCGACCGAAACATTGGGGAAAACGAAAGAGCAGCGATGGCTGGAGGAGATCCGGGAGGTGCTCAGTTTTGCCGAGCGACAGCTCTATTTCGGGGAAACAGATCATGCCGCCGATGCGCTGGAACGGTTGCTTTCCCGCTTAAACCGTTCAGGGGAACCGATGTTGTGGCAACCGATCGCAGAGGCCCTTACTGCAGATCTTGCTCGGATCAAGACGATGCCACGAGGCACCTCCGGAGCGATCGCATTGCAGTTGCAAATTTTGTCTTCGGCCTTGGCGCAAGGGACGCTGCGCTTCGCGGCCCAGGTTTCTCCTCAACAGGCGATAGATACCCCCATCGAGGGGGAGGCTCCTTGGTATCTTCGAGTGTGGAGCACCGTTGTGGCGTTTGGGCGAGCAGTGGGACAAGAGTGGGCGAACTGGTTGCGCTTAGAACGCCTTGATGCTACAAAGGCCGACATTCCTCTCGCCCCTCGTGAGGTTGAATTGGTGCGATTGATCGGGGAGGGATTGGTGACTACCGCCCGTTTGGCAGCAGTTAGCGGAGAGCGTGAAGTGTATCGCACGGTATTAGAGCAGATACGCGCGTTTATGGAGCGCTATTACGATCTTCATACACCCGAGGCGGCTTTGGCCCAGGGAGCGTTACGGGCGCTTTCGGAGATTGAAATCGCTCCAGTTCGGTCGTTCCGGCTGGCTTCGCTTATGGCCCTCACCGAGGCAGAGAGGCGTTTGTCTGCAGCAGATCGCTAGCGCGTAGGGGATTCAAAATGCGCACTTTGCTTATTACCTTAGCAGCTGCTTTGGCAGCGGTAGCGCTGGCGCTTTGGTTCCAGGAGCTCGAGGGGTATGTGGTCGCCGTTGTTCCTCCTTATCGTCTTCAGATTTCTTTACCGCTCCTCGTACTTTTATCGCTCGGCGTGCTAGGGGTGGGGTACGGCGCTATTCGATTGGTGACAAAGTTGGCGTCGATGCCATCTCGGCTTCGAAGATGGCGCGACCAGAGGCGTGCGCTCCGTGTATTAGAGTTACTCGAGCGAACTCTCGCAAATTCATTGACCGGGCGGCCGCGGGAGGGTTTCCGTCTTCTCGAGCGTCTTCACCGTTTGCGCGCTCCAGCGAGTGCGGGCGCGGCAGCGGCGTTGGTATGCGAGGCTGCAATTTTGGCTCAAGATGAACCGCGCGCCGAGAATGCATTAGGCCGCTTGTCCTCGACAGGACCTTGGCAGGCTGTGCGGGCGGTGTTGATGGTTCGTTTTGGACTGACGTTTCGTCGCGAGGATAAGCTATCAGAGGGGTTAGAACTTTTAGAGCAGGGAGAGGGAGTCGCACCCAGTGTGAAAGAGAGACTGCGGTTTGAGGCAGCATGCTTCCGGGAGGATTGGCAGAGAGCTTTGGAAGTAGCACGGCGACTTCGTCGTCATGAGCTCATGAAAGCGGAAGAGTTTTTGAGAGTTGCTTCAACGGCCTATCCCGCGTTGATCCGAGCGCGCTTGCGAGAGGGACAAGGAATTGCCTCTTGGTGGGCTACCAATCCGCAGGAGGAACGGAGCAGTCCAGAACTCGTCGTAAAGGTAGTTGAGGTTTTGATGGCAGAAGGGGCTACCAACGAGGCCCTTCATATCGCTGAAGAGAGTTTGAAGAGTCGATATGTACCGGAGCTTCTCGCTATTTTAGTTCCTGTTCTTCCGGTAAATTCGGCATGGTTAAGGCGATTAGAGGATTGGCACGAGGCGTTTCCAAAAGATCCTATTATTCTCGAGGGGCTAGTCCGTCTTTGCCTGCACTTACGGTTGAATGGAAAAGCAAAAGAGTATTGGAACGCTCTCCTAGAGGTTGCTCCTAAACGAGCAGCAGCGATCGCTGGGGAATGGTGGCTGCTTCATAGCCGTGAGATGCTCGATAGCGGAAAGGAGGAGTTCCCTCCTTTGCCCTCTTCGATGGCACTGTCGACAGCAGTGACGGTTCGAAATGGGATGAAGGAATAGAGAGCGATTTTCTGATAGAATCGAGGGCGCGGTGGGTCGCCCCGCATAGCAGGGCAGGAACCGGGTCAGGGTCGGAAGGCAGCAGCCCTAACTGCTTGCTGTTAGTGCCGGGGAAACGGCTCGCCGCCCTTTTTCAAAGGAGATGGGGGCGATGAGTCAGTCGGCCCTCGCGCGTAAATGGCGTCCTCGCGATTTTTCCTCGCTGGTAGGGCAGACCCATGTAGTGCGAGCGCTTACCTATGCGCTTTCTACAGGGCGGTTGCATCATGCGTACTTATTTACCGGGACGCGGGGGGTAGGAAAAACAACAATCAGTCGAATTTTTGCGAAAGCGCTTAATTGCGAGCGGGGGGTTTCACCGGCACCGTGCGGAAACTGCCGAGCTTGTTGCGAGATCGATGCGGACCGTTATCCCGATTATGTGGAAATGGACGCGGCTTCAAACCGGGGGGTAGAGGAGATGACAGCGCTATTAGAACAGGCAGCGTACGCACCGGTCGTAGGACGTTTCAAAATCTATATGATCGATGAAGTCCATATGCTGACGGGGCATGCGTTTAACGCAATGCTTAAAACATTGGAAGAACCCCCCGAACATGTTAAATTTATCCTTGCCACTACCGATCCGCAAAAAGTCCCTGTCACTATTCTTTCCCGTTGTCTCCAGCTGAACCTTCGCGCGCTGCCCTCTGCCTGGATCGCAGATCGCTTGGCAGCGGTTCTTGAAGAAGAGAGAATCCCTTTTGAGCGAGATTCCCTTTCCCTCATTGCCCAAGCGGCACGTGGATCGATGCGCGATGCGCTCTCTCTGCTCGATTTGGCGATTGCTTACGGCGGGGGGCGTGTCGAGACAGAGGTCGTTTATTCAATGCTGGGATGGGCTCCCGAGGGGCTGTTGGTAGAGTTGCTTATTGCAATGGCTCAAGGAGATGCTCCCTCTTTTTTTGCCATTGTACAAAAGCTTGCGGATGGGTCAGTTTCTGGAGATGCCCTGTTGGGTTCTTTAGCTGCCTTAATTCATCGGTTGGCTTTGCGACAGTTCGGTGCCGAAGCCTTAGAAGATCCACGTTTGGAACAAATTGCGGCGGAATGGCATCCTGAGTTCATACAATTGGCTTATGAGATTGTGGTGGCAGGGCGCCGCGATTTACCCCAAGCGCCCGATGAAGCAACAGGGGTTCGGATGACGCTGTTGCGTCTTTTTGCTTTTGCCCCGCAAGATGAGGTGTCGCCTCGGCCCCTTTTTAAGGCTCCAACTCCGCTGCTTTCAGGGAGTATCCCGAATAGTAGTGATATAACCACGAGGGAGCGCGTTGACCCTCAGGGGGAGAAGGGCGCTGTATCGCAACAGCTTGAAGAAGGGGGGGATTCAGCGTCTAATGGTTTACCAAAATTAGAGTCTCAAATAAAGATCAAAGCGGAAGGATCTAATAAGTGTGAGGGGCAGGAAAGAGGGGGGACTTTAGAGGAGGAGAGCGAGTTAGGAGCGCGCTGGTATTCTGCAGTGGTGAAAATGGATATTAACGGCTTGGCGCGCAATTTGGCATGGCATAGCGCTGCAGTCTCGGACGATGGCGAGCGGCTTTGGTTAACCCCTGACCAATCGGTAGCCCATATTTTGATTGCCCATCCCGAAGTCCGAGAGCGACTACAAAGGGCTTATGATGCGGTGATGGGGACACATTCCCGAAGATTGTGTTTTTCCGAGGCGGCAGCGACAGGCAAGAATACGCCGGCAGCGCGTAGTGCGGCTATAAGAGAAAGAATGGAGAAAGAACTATTGAGTGAAATTGAATGGCTATCGGGTATCCGCTTGTTGGCGGAACGGTTAAAGCTAAGACCAGACCCTGAGCATGTAGAGCTCGATGGAGAAAGGAGCCATAATGTTTGACAAAGGAACTATCGCTAATTTAGTAAAGCAAGCGCAAAAAATGCAAGAGAGACTCCAGGCAATGCAAGAGGAGATGGCTGCCCTTGAAGTAGAGGGGCAGGCGGGAGCGGGGATAGTGCGACTGCTCATGAATGGACGATATGAAGTGCGCCGAGTTTCCATTGATCCTGCCGCAATGGAGGATCGGGAGATGTTGGAGGATCTGTTGGTGGCTGCGTTCAACGATGCGGTGCGACGCGTCGAAGAGCGAGTTAAGGAGCGCGTCGCGGAGACAACGGTGGGAATGATATTGCCGCCCGGCTTCAATTTTCCGCTATAACGATGAGCCATTTAATTGCCGAGTTGGTGGATTTACTTAAAAGGCTTCCGGGGCTAGGGCCGCGCAGCGCTCAGCGTCTTGTGTACCATTTGCTGCGGGAGGATCGCACCGCGGCTCAGAGAATCGCCGAAACGTTGGCAGCAGCGGTGGTTAGGGTGCGCCATTGTAGCGAGTGTAATGCTTTTACCGAGAGCGACCTCTGCGTTCGATGTACCGATCCTGCGCGAGATGCTTCGCAGCTCTGTGTAGTTGAAACGCCCGCTGATTTGGAGGCAATCGAGGCAAGTCATGTGTTTCACGGCCGCTATTACGTGTTGATGGGGCGGCTTTCCCCCCTTGACGGGGTAGGACCGCGCGAACTTCAAGTCGACCGTTTTTTAGAGCGAGCTACTAGAACTGAGGTACAGGAGGTAATTCTGGCGACCAATTTTACACCAGATGGCGAAGCAACAGCTCAGTGGTTGGCCCAGCGGTTACGCGCTTTAGCGCCTAACCTGCGGATCACACGTTTGGCCCGAGGGGTACCCGTGGGAGGCGAGCTCGAATACGCCGATCCTGCCACGATAGCCTACGCGTGGCATGATCGCCGTTTTTCGGATGTTCTATAAGTTATGATCTCGGTCAAGATCTTAGGGGTGATATCAGAAAAAGTAAAAGATTTCTAGAAGAGGTAAGTTATAATTCTCGAAATCGGACAGATTGGGAGAGAGTCATGAGTGAAGCAGCCGTACCTCCGATGGATGAAAGCCGGCGACAGCTGCTGATTGCTACGACGGCTGTGGGAACGGCGGGGGCAGTAGCATTGGCTGTGCCATTTGTTGCCAGTTTCGCTCCGTCCGAACGGGCGAAAGCGGCAGGCGCCCCGGTGGAGGCGGATATTTCGAAACTGCCGCCCGGAGAGATGATGGTGGTCGAGTGGCGCGGTAAACCGGTTTGGATCCTTCACCGTACTCCGGAGATGTTAGCAACGCTCGAAAAAATCCGGGATAAGCTTGCCGATCCCGACTCCGAGAAGTCTGAGCAGCCTCCTTATGCAAAAAATATCCACCGTTCTATAAAGCCAGAGTATTTAATTGTAGAAGGTATATGCACTCATCTCGGGTGTTCACCAACCGCAAAATTTCAGCCGGGCGAGGCGAGCGGTTTGGGGGCAGAGTGGCTAGGGGGTTATCTCTGCCCGTGCCATGGTACGCTGTTTGACCTAGCAGGGCGCGTTTTTAAGAACATGCCCGCCCCTGCGAATCTACCGGTACCGCCTCATAAGTATCTTTCCGAAACCAAGATTTTGATCGGTGAGGATAAAGCATAAACCTCTAAAGGGAGCTGCCATGACGCAAAAAACCGGATTGCTTCAGTGGATCGACGAGCGTTTTCCGTGGACCTCCACCATTGAGGCTCATTTAACCCGCTATTATGCGCCGAAGAATTTGAATTTTTGGTATTTTTTTGGATCCCTGGCGCTGCTTGTCTTTGTGATTCAGATTGTAACGGGGATCTTTTTAGCGATGAACTATAAACCGGACGGGACTTTGAACGCTGCGGGAGTTCCTGTCGCATTCGCCAGTGTCGAATATATCATGCGCGAGGTGCCGGGCGGATGGTTTATCCGTTATATGCATTCGACGGGCGCTTCCGCTTTTTTTATCGTGGTTTACCTCCATATGTTCCGCGGATTGCTGTATGGGTCGTATCGAAAGCCGCGCGAGTTGATTTGGATCATCGGAGTCTTGATATTCCTGTGTTTGATGGCTGAGGCATTTATGGGGTATCTCCTGCCGTGGGGGCAGATGTCCTACTGGGGAGCACAGGTGATTATTAACTTGGTTTCCGCTATCCCAGTGGTGGGTCCAGACTTGGCTGTATTTGTCCGAGGCGATTATGTGATCTCGGACGCAACGTTGAACCGTTTCTTTGCGTTGCATGTGGTGGCAATTCCACTGGTTCTATTGATGTTGATCGCTGCTCATATCATCGCATTGCATGAAGTGGGGTCTAATAATCCCGACGGAATCGAAATTAAGAAAAAGAAGGATGCAAGCGGTAAACCGCTCGATGGGATTCCGTTTCATCCCTACTATACCGTAAAAGATATGGTTGGGGTGGCGGGATTTTTTATCATCTTTTTCGCAATTGTCTTCTTTGCCCCTGAGTTTGGCGGTTATTTTCTCGAAGCGAATAATTTTATTCCCGCCGATCCGTTGAAAACGCCACCCCATATCGCGCCTGTGTGGTACTTTACCCCTTTCTACTCCATCCTGCGCGCGGTGACCTATCCCCTTTTTGGGATCGATGCTAAGTTCTGGGGAGTGGTCGCGATGTTCGCCGCGGTTCTCATTATCGCCTTTTTGCCATGGCTTGATCGCTCTCCAGTAAAGTCGATCCGTTATAAGGGACCGATTTACAAAGTAGCGCTCACCCTTTTCGTGATTGCATTTTTGGTTCTCGGCTATTTAGGGATGTTAGAGCCGACGCCGTTGCGGACATTAGTGGCTCAGATTTGCTCAGTGATCTACTTTGCCTTTTTCTTGTTGATGCCTTGGTATAGCAAAATCGATCCTTGCCAGCCTGAGCCCGAGCGAGTAACTTGGAAATAAAAGGAGCACGGTGATGGCACAATGGTTGAATTGGTTGAAGCGATGGGCGATCTCTCTTTGGATGGTTCCCGTTCTGGCATGGGGGGCAGGGCCGGCGGTTCCGATCGATAAGGCTCCCGTGACCAACGATCCCGTACGACTGCAACATGGCGCTAAGCTATTCGTCAATTATTGCCTTAATTGTCATGCGGCAAGTATGATGCGTTATAACAAACTGATGGAGCTAGGGCTCTCAGAGGAGCAAATTAAAGAGAATCTGCTTTTTACGGGAGAAAAGGTCGGCGATTTAATGACAATCGCTATGCGTCCGACGGATGCAAAGAAGTGGTTCGGAGCCACACCCCCCGATCTGACTTTGATCGCCCGACAGAAAGAGACCCTCTCCTATTCCGGTGCTGATTGGCTTTATACATATCTTCGCACATTTTATCGAGATGAAAGCCGACCGACAGGATGGAACAACGTGGTCTTTGAAAATGTTGGGATGCCACATGTGCTATGGGAGCTTCAGGGAATACAGGCGGCTGAAATCACAACCGATAACCACGGAAGCAAACATGTGCGGCTTACCCTCGTACAGCCAGGCCTGATGAGTCCGGTTGAGTATGATCGGGCAGTGGCGGATCTAGTTTCCTTTTTACAATGGATGGGGGAGCCCGTCGCCGAGAAGCGAAAAACAATCGGAATTTGGGTGATGCTTTACTTAGCAGTCTTTTTCATCTTGACCTATCTTCTGAAAAAAGCATACTGGAAAGACGTCCATTGATATAGCCTAACGTTTACCTACGAACCGGCTCGCACCTCGTGTGTCAAAGAGGTGCGTTTTCTTTTCGCGGGAGTTCGCGATCATGATGAATTTGTACTCGCGTGCGACCTGTCCCTTTTGCCATCGTTGCCGAATCGTGCTGTTTGAAAAAGGAATGGATTTCGAAGTACATGATATTGATCTTCAAAACAAACATGAAGAGGTGCGTAAGTATAGCCCTTATGGGCGTGTTCCTCTGATGGTCGATCGGGATTTGGTAATTTTCGAGCCGAATATCATTAACGAATATGTAGATGAACGCTTTCCTCATCCGCAGTTGATGCCAGCAGATCCGGTAGGTCGTGCCCGTGCTCGCCAGCTTCTGGCTACTTTAGAGCATGAGCTTTTTCGCCATATGGAGGTTTTTGAGGACCCTTCGGCCTCCGATTTAGAGCGCCAAAAAAAGAGGGAGTATTTACGAGAACAGCTGATTCAGCTTGCTCCCCTTCTTGAAAAACAGAAGTTCCTTTTCGGAGACGAATATTCAATGATCGATGTCGCGATGGCCCCTCTTTTGTGGCGTTTGGAACACTACGAGATTAAATTGCCGCCTCATGCGTCGATCATCCATAAGTACGCAGAGCGGATCTTCAGTCGACAAGGGTTTATCGACGCGCTTTCGCCGGCTGAAAAATTGATGCGGAGTTAACGTAATGTTAGCCCTTTCTACGAAATGTTATTTGGTTCAGGCGATCTGGCAATGGTGTGTAGACCGCGGTTTGACCCCTTATTTAAGCGCGGCTGTGGCGGGTTCTCAGGTGCCGAAGGGGTATGATCAAGAGGGAACAATTGTGCTTAACCTTTCTCCAGAAGCGGTGCGCGACCTTACCTTCACGAGCGAAGGGATCGGTTGCCGCACTCGGTTCAGCGGCCAGGTTTATGAGGTGTGGATTCCTGCCGAGAATGTCTTAGCGATCTATAGCAAGGAGTCTGGACACGGAATTGCGTTACCCAACGAAATGTTTGCGGCTCCTGAACCCGAGGGGGGGGAGGGAGCGTCCCCCGATGAGTTCCATAAAGCCCATCCCCCTGTCAAAAAGGGTGGATTTAAGCGGTTGAAGTGAGAGATCCTTAACCTTAGGAGATCGTTGGAAAGAGAATCGGTGGGGATTGGTCGCAGATGAGGGCCGCCAGCAGTTCCGCAGAACCGCAGGCGAGAGTCCAGCCGAGAGAGCCGTGGCCGCTATTTATCCAAACGTTGGGGGCACGCGTTTTCCCGATAAGCGGAATGCCGCTCGGCCTCATAGGGCGAAGCCCTGCCCATCTTTCGGTACGTTGCCAGTCTACGGCATCACCGACGAGGTTTTTCCCCCATAGATAGAGAGACCTGAGTCGCTCCTCTGAGATGGAGGTATCCCATCCTGCTAAATCAGCGATTCCGGCGATTCTCCAACGCGTTCCCAGCCGCGAGGCGACGATGCGGCGCGATTCATCAGTAATCGAGCAACGGGGAATTCGGGCTGCATCAAGAATGGGAAGAGTAAGTGAGTACCCTTTAACGGGGTGGATCAGCGCGCGCGAAAGAAAAGGCGCGGCTAGCGCAGGCGATCCCCCGCCCGCAGCAATAATATAGAGATCGGCAGGAAGGGGTTCAGGGTCAAGGGGTGAAGGTAATCGGGACGCCCGGCAAGGTTGGGCAGATGAGAGGGGAAGGATTTTGCCATTTGGATGGACCAACAACAAAGGGGTATCGCACTGGGGAGAGCGGGAAGTCCAACCAACTGCAACAGTTGAGGTGCGGAAAAGGACGCCCGCTTCTCGACAGCGTGCAGCGAGGGCTGAGGTAAATGCCCGCGCGTCGCCGACTTCGTCTTCCGGCGCATACAAAGCTCCAACCAGCTGTTTGGCTATAGGTGCTAGGGCGGGGTCTCGTTCTACTGTCTGAGTGGGGGTTAAAGGAATAGCGGGAATTCCGAACGCCTCCAGGTCCCGCCGGTGTGCTTCGGCAAGCCGCCAGGAGGTTTTCGTGAAAAAAAGATGAAGAATGCCGTTTTGGTCGGCGTCGTAAGAGAGGTTGAGCGCCGTTCGCCAGCTGCGGAGCGTTTTCAGACTGAAACGGGCGAGCGCAGCGATTGCAGCGGCGTTTCGTCGGTGGCGCTGGGGGTGCGATTCCCATAGAAACGCTGCGAGCCATGCTGCCTCTGTGCAGTCGCATTTAAGTTTCCAGCGAAAGGGAGCGTTGTGATCGATAAGAGAGCGTAGCGCGATCAGCGGGGCTGCTGGACTAGACCAGGGGTGGGGGTGACTAACTGAGATCTGTCCGCCGTTGGCGTAACAGGCACCCGTCGCGATTTCCGAGTCTGCTTCGATAACCGTTACCCGATGACCGCGGTAAGCCAGCGCCCAGGCGGTGGTGATGCCGATTACCCCGCCGCCGATGACGACAATGTTTATTTTTTCCGGTTTTGTCTGAATCATGATTTAGAGATAATCGGTAACTTCAAAAGTAACTATGACCAGGGAGGAAGCAAAATGATTCCACGGGTAAGTTTAAGTCAATTTCTGATCGAAGCTCAACGAGAAGGACAGCTCGACGCCGATCTTCGCCTCCTGTTAGAAGTTCTGGCGCGAACGGCTAAAGCATTGGCTGTCACCATCAGCAAAGGAGTTTTCGCAGGGATTCATGGGGAAGCAGAGAGGATCAATGTACAAGGGGAGATGCAAAAGCGGCTCGATGTGGTGGCTCATGAGTTGATTTTACAAGCTAACGCGTGGGGAGGTCATTTGGCAGCGATGGCATCAGAGGAGGCTGACCAGGTGGTTCCGATCCCTGAGCGCTATCCCCGCGGAGGATACCTGTTGTTGTTCGATCCACTGGATGGTTCCAGCAACATCGATGTCAATATTTCGGTGGGAACGATATTCAGTGTGTTGCGTAATCCGCGATTGGATGGCTCAGTACCGACAGAGGAGGATTTTCTTCAACCGGGGAAAGAGCAGGTTGCTGCGGGTTATGCCATTTATGGGCCAACCACCCAACTGGTGGTCTCTTTCGGGAAAGGAGTGCACGAATTTACGCTCGACCGCGAATTCGGTGCTTGGTTTCTAAGCCGAGAAAAGATGCAAATTCCTTTAGAAACGAATGAGTTTTCAATTAATGCTGCTTACGAGCGCTATTGGTATTCTCCCGTCGCTGATTACATTCGAGAACTTAGAGCAGGAAGAGAGGGGCCGAGAAGGCGGGATTATACCCAGCGGTGGGTAGGCTCTATGGTCGCTGATATGCATCGAATATTGACGCGCGGGGGGATTTTTCTCTACCCGGTCGATCGGAAAAGCAAAGGGCAAGGGGGTAAGTTGCGGTTGCTTTACGAGGCTAATCCGATGGCTTTTTTGGTAGAGCAAGCAGGGGGATTGGCTATCGATGGAGTGGAGCGACTGTTGGAAATTGTGCCGCAAACACTCCATCAACGCGTAGGGGTAGCGATGGGGTCAAAGGTGGAGGTAGAACGGTTGAGAAGTTTCTATAAAAGAAGGAGTGAAAGCGCACCCTTCCCCTCTTGATTTTTTTGAGGGGAACGCCTATTATTAGCACTCGTCGGCGGAGAGTGCTAATAATAGTGCCGACGAGTTGATGCGTTGGGTTTTTCAAAAGAGAAGGAGAAAAACGATGAAACTTCGTCCACTGCATGATCGCGTGGTTGTTAAACGCGTTGAAGCAGAGCGCCGTACCGCGAGTGGAATTGTGATCCCCGATACAGCTGGGGAGAAACCCGATCAAGGCGAGGTGCTCGCCGTCGGGAACGGAAAAATTCTGGAAGATGGGAAAGTGCGGCCGATGTCGGTAAAGGTCGGCGATAAAGTGCTGTTCGGCAAGTACGCCGGTCAGACTGTGAAAGTCGAGGGGGAAGAGCTCCTCGTACTCCGGGAAGATGACATTATGGCTGTAATCGAAGAGTAAAAGAGATAAACACAGAAGGGAGCAGAGAGTATGGCTGCGAAAGAAGTTAAGTTTCACGATACTGCACGCGACCGCCTTGTCGCAGGGGTTAACCTTTTAGCGAACGCGGTGAAAGTGACTTTAGGACCAAAGGGTAGAAATGTAGTGATCGAGCGCAGTTTCGGCGCGCCTGTGGTTACGAAAGATGGGGTAACCGTTGCGAAAGAAATTGAACTGAAGGATAAATTCGAAAATATGGGCGCGCAGATGGTCAAAGAGGTCGCGTCGAAAACCGCCGACGTGGCGGGTGACGGGACGACGACCGCCACCGTGCTGGCTCAGGCCATCGTGCGAGAGGGGATGAAATACGTGGCCGCCGGCATGAACCCGATGGACTTGAAACGGGGAATCGATAAAGCGGTGGCTGCGATCGTCGAAGAGCTGAAGGCGATTTCTAAGCCATGCTCTACTTCCAAAGAGATCGCGCAAGTTGGGACCATCTCCGCCAACGCTGATACGTCGATCGGCGAGATCATCGCTCAGGCGATGGACAAAGTGGGGAAAGAGGGTGTCATTACCGTCGAGGATGGGAAAAGCCTCGAAAACGAGCTCGAGGTGGTCGAAGGAATGCAGTTCGACCGCGGATATCTTTCCCCTTACTTTATCAACAACCCTGATAAGCAAATTGCGGTATTAGAGAATCCCTATATCTTGCTGCACGATAAAAAGATTAGCTCGATTCGCGATTTGTTGCCGATCCTCGAGCAGGTGGCAAAAGCAGGGCAACCGCTTTTGATCATCGCTGAGGATGTGGAAGGCGAGGCGCTGGCAACACTCGTAGTGAACAATTTGCGCGGAATCTTGAAGACTTGCGCGGTCAAGGCGCCTGGTTTTGGCGACCGCCGCAAAGCAATGCTCCAGGATATCGCCATCTTGACGGGTGGTACGGTGATTTCAGAAGAGGTCGGTCTCTCGCTTGAGAAAGCGACGTTGGCCGACCTCGGGCGTGCTAAGCGGGTCGAGGTGGCGAAGGAGAATACGACAATTATCGACGGTGCCGGCGATCCGAAGAAGATCGAGGCGCGGGTGAAGGAGATCCGCGTTCAGATCGAAGAGGCAACCAGCGATTACGATCGCGAAAAACTGCAAGAGCGGGTCGCGAAACTGGCGGGTGGAGTAGCGGTAATCAAGGTAGGCGCCGCTACCGAGGTGGAAATGAAAGAGAAGAAAGCCCGCGTCGAGGATGCCTTGCATGCAACCCGTGCTGCCGTCGAGGAGGGAATCGTCCCGGGTGGCGGTGTGGCTTTGCTGCGAGCGCGTGAGGCTGCCAAAGCGAAGGGGCTCAAGGGGGCAAACGCCGATCAGGATGCGGGAATCAAGATCGTCCTCCGGGCCGTCGAGCAGCCGCTGCGTGAAATTGTCGCCAACGCGGGCGAGGAGCCCAGCGTTGTGGTGGCGAAGGTGCTCGAGGGAAGCGGTAACTTCGGGTATAACGCTCAGACGGGTGAATATGGTGATCTGCTGGCGATGGGCGTGATCGACCCGACAAAGGTGACCCGTACGGCGTTGCAGAACGCTGCTTCGGTGGCGGGGTTGATGCTTACCACCGAGTGCATGGTGGCCGAAGCTCCGAAAGAGGAAAAACCAGCAGCGGGCGCCGGCGGCGGCAATAGCATGGGTGATATGGACTTCTAAAGCCGCGCTCCTTTCGCCTTAGTCTCAAAAAGGGCCCCGGAAAGCCGGGGCTTTTTTGTTTTGAGTGAAGTCAAAGAGGGGAATATATGTTGTGTTACAGTAATCGCTTATGGGAGGGAAAAGGAGCAGAAGTGCCTGGGTTGAGGAAAATAGCCGATTTGAGTGCCGAAGGGATATTTATACTATTGGTTATTGCAAGTGGAGCGGGAATCCTCGGTTGGCAAGAGCAGGTTAAGCGGGAAAAGATAGAAGCCGTCTTGATTCAAGGGTACAGCGAAGTCCACCTCGCCTATCGAGCGATACTCGATCAGTACCGTTCTGTAACTCAAGAAATTGTGCGGCACGCTTTGACTCCAGAGGTAATTTCGGAGGTAGCACGGGGGGTCTTAACCGATAACGAAGAGACAAAACGAATCGCTCGAGGGGCTGTCTATCGTACGCTGCGTCCCCTTTTTCAGAGGCTACAGACGCAGGGGTTTGGACACCTTACTTTCCATTCCTTCGATGGCGTCGTTTTCTTAAGGATGCATGAACCTACGACAGCGGGCGATCGAAGTGTCGATTTTCGCCCGCTGATTCGCCATGCGCTCGCTACCCGAGTTCGAAGTGAGGCATTTGAATCGGGGAAATTTGCGGCAGCTTTTCGCTTTGTAGAACCACTTTTCTACGAGGGTTCTTTTTTAGGAGTGGTAGAGCTAGCGGTCAGTTTTCGACAGCTACAGGTTGCGTTAAATCGAATCGATGGAATGCGGGACTATCGCCTTTACCTTTTTCGAGGCCGTAGCGCAAAGATAATGCCGCGCGAACTGCTGCTGTCCGAGCCAAGCCCATTGCATCCAGACCTCCATGGGGAGAATTACCGACTCGGTTTACCGACTCTCTCTTCGCCGCCGCCGTTGTGGGTTAGCGAGGTAGAACATGCGCTATCGAGGAGACCAAACATCCGGAGAGCGATCGAGGAGGTGAGAACTTTCTACGATGTGGCGATTTTGGGACACCAAGCAGTGATTGCAGTGGGGATCCCCATTTGGAATATTGAAGGAGAAGCAGAGGGATTTTTGCTATCGTACCATCCACATCCGTTTATCGCGAGTATAGAGCGAGAAACTCAATTCATTAAGGTGGGAGTAATTGGGGTTACCGCGCTGATCGTCACATTGCTGCTTTTTCTTGCAATGCGCCGCCGTCGGGAAGCTGAAGAGCGCGCTCAACTGGCTGCCATTATGGAGGCGTTACCCACAGGGTTCTATCAGGAGGATGAAGGCCGACGGGTCGTTCGTGTCAATCATGAATTTAGCAAATTGCTGGGATTTTCAATCGATGAGGTAAGGGGGCAAGATGCGCACCGACTTTTTCATGTTCCTATCAGCGGTGTTGAAAGCGATCGTTGCCCGATTCACGATGCTGTGAAAATAGGAAAGGGATTCTCGGGAGAAACGTGTTTTGTGAACAAAACAGGAGAGAAGATTCCGGTAACCGTGCGGGCGGTACCGATTATGGTAGAGGGCTACAGGCGCGGTGCTATTACGTTGTTCCAAGATGACCGACCCCGCTTGGCTGCAGAGGAAGAAGTGCGACGTTTGGCGTGGGAAGATCCTTTGACCGGCTTGCCTAACCGAGCACGAGCAAGGCAGCACATTGACTTTTTGGTAAGAACTTTAAAAGGGCAGAGCGGTTGCTTTGCACTTTTCTTGATCGGAATCGATCGTTTCAAACAAATCAACGAGACATTCGGACATGAAGCCGGTGATGCAATTCTTAAGGCGCGGGCGAAAACGCTGCAAGCGTTTGCGGAAACACGACACGGGTTTGTGGCTCGGATGGGGGGAGACGAGTTTTTGCTTTGGTTGGAGATTTCAGTTCCTGACATTGGTAAAGAGAATCACGAAGAGAAAGATGTCGATTTAAGAAATGAAAACAGCGAACCGACTAAAGAAGCGGAAGAGATTGCGGAGAAGATTTGTGCGTTGTTTTCCGAGTCCTTGAAGATAGATGGACGACGAATTGAGACGACAGCAAGCGTTGGCTTGGTGATATTTCCCCAACAGGGGCAAGAAGCAGCGGAACTGCTGCGTCGCGCCGATGTGGCATTGACTTATGCTAAACGTGAAGGACGAGCTACATGGGTCTTTTACAATGATGAAATCGAATCGCGAACCCGAGAGCGGTTCCAGTTAGAACAAGAATTACGCGTTGCTGTCCGCCAAGGAGATTTTTCATTGGTCTACCAGCCTAAATATGATCTGTCTACCATGCGACCGACAGGGGTAGAGGCACTCATTCGCTGGAAATCTCCAAATCTCGGCTTTGTCCCACCAGATCGCTTTATCGCACTTGCCGAGGAGCTGGGCATTGTTCATGAAATTACCCGCTGGGTCCTGCGAACCGTCGCTGGCCAGATCTCTAGGTGGGAGAAAGAGGGATTAAAGATTCCGGTGGCCGTTAACTTATCTGCCGCGGATGTGGTGAGCGATGATCTGGTTTCCGAGGTTGAGAAACTTATTGCTGAATTTGACTTATCGCCGTCGTTCTTAAGCGTTGAGGTAACAGAGCGAGGATTAGTAACTCATCCAGAGGCAGCGCAGCGTGTTTTGAATGCGTTACGAGGACTTGGGGTTCGTGTGGCATTGGACGATTTCGGTACAGGGTACTCGGCTTTGGCTTATTTGAAGTTTTATCCATTCGATATTCTTAAGATCGATAAAACATTTGTATTTGATGCACCCGATAACCCTAAGAGCGCAGGAATCGTACGAGCCGTGATGGCGATGGCGCAACATTTTGGATTCCGAGTAGTTGCCGAAGGGGTAGAGACCGCAGCCCACGCACGATGGTTGCAGGAGAGCGGCTGCCATGAAGGTCAAGGATATTTTTTCGCTAAACCGATTTCAGCTGAAAGTTTAGCGGATTGGTGGCGTTCTCCTCCGCCCGTCGATTTGAAAGAATAAAAATAGATTTTAGTACCGTATAGTCATCCGGAAAAGGATCCGACAAACGGATTGGAGAGACGTTCTTCCCCAATCATTCCTGTCGGACCATGGCCGGGAATAAAGATAGTGTCGGGAGGAAGGGTAAAGAGCTGTTCCCGGATGCCGGTGAGAAGAGAACGCCCATCGCCGCGCGGAAAATCGGTCCGACCGATCGAGCCAACAAAAAGGATGTCACCGACGAGGAGAAGGCGAGCATCCGGTTGATGGAAAAAGAGATGCCCCGGTGTATGACCGGGGAGATGACCTACGGTAAAGGAGATCGTGCCAACGGTAAGGGTGTCGGCAGCGCTGAGCCACCGGTCTGGATGAAAAGAACGGGTGGGGGGAAAGCCGAACTCCCTTGCTTGAAGGTCGAGCGCGTCGAGCCAGAAAGCATCGTCGCAGTGGGGTCCTAAGATCGGGATGTGAAACCGGGTAGCGAGAAAGGGTGCTCCTCCTACGTGATCGATATGGCCATGGGTGAGCCAAATCGCGGTCGGCTTTAGCTGTTCATCAGCGATAGCGGCGGTAATTCGGTCAATCTCGCCACCGGGGTCGACAATAACCGCTTCCCCGGTGGTTCGATCCCAAAGGATCGTGCAATTTTGCGCGAAAGAGGTAACCGGCACGATCCGCCATTCCAGCGGAGGATAGGTGTCCCCATCGTCAGAATTCATCGCAGGAGGCTCCGTACATGCCCATCCATCGAGAGGATGGCATCGTCGGCGGCAAGAATGGTGCCGGTGACCGGGTCAACGAGCTTAACATTAATGTGCACGGCACGCTTGCCTGCGGCGTAGGTACCTACTACAACGGCGCGCGCCGCTTGTTGCTCGGCGATTTCGGTGAGCTCACGTGCCAACATCAATTCCCCCGTTGCTTTTTTGACAAATAGGGAAGTGCGGAGCTTTACCTCCGTAACAGTAAAGCCCTTAGCAACTAAGCGAGAGCCAATTTGTTCGCTCAACGCGCGCCCAAGGGTAGTGGAGTGTTCGAGTTGATCGACGTCTACGAGGGTGGAAACCAGAACCGGGCCGCTCTTGACCCACTCAGGGGCACGGCTGGCCAACGAGTCGGCGAGCGCTTGGGCAGTTTCGAGTACCTGTCGAGGGTTGTCGGTGGAGGGAGGAGGAGGGGCAGAAGTAGCGCATCCTCCTAGAAAAACAGCTAAGAGAGCACAAAAACTAAAGAAATAGAGACGGAGGGTGTCGACAAACATCGATCAGCTTCCTTTTACAGGTAAAACCGCAGGCGGTAGAGGAGGAGATGGGGGCGGTTGATACAGCGCAAGATCATCTGTCGCGAGATAATAAATATCTGTCGTACGGGCTAGGTAAACACCGTCGCGTACCGCACTGGCGCTAACCATTACCTCAATTTCGGGGATAGCTCCACTGGCAAATTGACTGGTTTGAATGCGCCAAATATCGGCGGCGGCTAGACCTGTAAGAACTGCAGCCCCTGGGGAGAAATGGTGCCAGATGCCGATCTCCGGGTTGTCGCTGAGAGCAACCAGCCCTCCGGCCAAAAGCGCCCAGCTGGTGAATTTACCGTCAGGAGGGCGGCTGGTAAACCGTTGGGCGTGGATATCAAGACGAATGACGATCTCAGCGGGGATTTCGGTCTGAACTTTCCACCCTTGGGTAACAAGTTCCGTGGTGATAGTGTGAACGAGAGCGCGTTCAAACGACGAAGGCCGATCACTGGTGGCAACCGCTACGGTTGGGCAGATCATCGGTGCTGCGCGACATCCTTGGTCCGCTGCGATCGCATGGGAGAGACGCGCGGCAATGCTCTGTCCAATCACCCGCCAGTGGTGGGCTGATTGCAACTTTTCTTGCTGGCTGGTCGGAAAATTGACTGCGATCGGAACCTCACTGTAAGGGGTGGCACAACCTGCCGCCAGGAGGGAGACCCACGTTAAAAAAAGAGGTTGTTTCATGGATGCTCCTGTTGCAGAAAAAATCGTCATCATCGGCGGTAACGAAGGGGTATCTCTTCATCGGGGATGCGATAGTCGTTTTCATCATCTTCAGAGTCGATTATTCCGTCAGAAAGATCTAAAAGTTCAATCATCTGCCGAGCAAACTGCCGAGCAGCGTTGTTCAAGGGAGTGGGCAGGGTGTTGGGGATTTGTTTGAGGAGCAATAGCTTTGTAGCAGAGAGCGCAGGTACCGGTTTTAGGATGCGGTCCCGATAGGGAGCCATCATCTGCGCCACCAGTTTGTCGGCAGCCTGTTTCTGCCACTGGTTGTTGAGGGGCCACTGGGAGGGAACTGCATAAGCGCGGGGAAATTGCTCCAGGTCGCGGATCACAGTGCGGATATCTTCCGCCGACTCACGGAAGGGGAGTAGAACGAGGTCTGAGAGCGCATATAAGCGCTTGTCCATCTCTGGACGATTTCCTCCCCCGTCGATGACTCCAACCCAATCGTTTAGGGAGCGCAATTTACCTACAATCCGCTCAAGCATTGCTGGAGAGCGGGCGTCGGCAATAACATAGCGCCGACCCTCCGGTGTGAGCGGTTCACGCGCCGTATCCGTAATAATACACGCCGACTTTTGCCCTAAGAGACCCAACCCGTGGCACAAGAGGTGCGATAGGGTTGTCTTACCGGTCCCTCCTTTGTTACCGATGATTGCGATGAGGATCGCCATCGCAGTCTTCCTGCACTGAACGTTTAAAGAGATTATCGGCAGGACAACTATTTTTTTTAGACCGAAAAAGGGGGAAAAGGTTGCTTTTTTCCCCATGGGTAGAGAAGAAAAGATAGCAGTAGAGAGACTCGGTTTTCCCTCGACCTATGGGGATAATATGAGCGGGAGGAAGGTTGGGTAGCGGGAAACTATTGCTGATAAGGATGGAGTGGGGCGAGAGTTCTGTGATGGCTTTAGCTTCAACGGCAGCCATCGGCGCAGGAGAGAGGAAACAGTAAAGCCATTCGAATTCACCCCACGGGTAAATAAAGGCATTACCTCGCCGAACGGTAAGATTTGAAATTCCGAAAGAGCGGATCTTTGAGATTAAGTAAGGAAGAAGAGCAGCTTCGATACCCGTAAAATGACCGTTTGGAAAGCGTTTTGCGAGGGGAATTAAAAGAGTACCAATTCCGCAACCGATATCCAGAAAACGAAAAGATCGATCGGAGGGGAGCAGCGCCGCAACCGCTGCGATGGCGGCTTGGTTAGAAAGGTAGAGGGGAACTTGGGTACGGGCAGTGTTGCCGAATACTAGAAAAAGAAAAAGAGCGCAGAGAAGGTAAATAAGGGGTGGGAGGTTAAGGTGGCTGGCGAGATAGAGAGCAGGAGTAAAAGAGAGGTGAATGACGATCCACCACCACGATCGATGGAGGAAATAGCCAATCGCGGCGGAGACGATGGCTTGTAGGATTACGGCGGCAAGCAGTTGCCTCGGAAGGAGGGCTAGATAGACGGAAACCCCTACCACACTCCACCCCCCGATCTGCGTGAGAAGCATTGCGAAAAGAGGGGAGCGTTTCATTAAGGTTTATAGCTTTTGCGGGGATAGATTCATTGTTCCAGGGAATCGGAGGAGATAGCCTTGTTTTTTAAGGAGGGAGAAAGATCGACACCTTCTCGTGTCTTATGAAGGAGACGATAGGCATGGCGTTCGCTAATTCCAAGGAGTCGTGCCAATTCGCGTGGCCGATGATCCGCGCGGATCATCGCCTCGGCAAGTAACGCTGTTTCCGCTTCCGCTAAGGTGGGGAAATGGTCAAACGCTAGGGTAAAACGCGGTAGAGAGCGGCGGGCGATGGAGAGAAATGCAAAATGGTCCGGCTCAAGGCGTGGTGCCTCGCCGGCAAGGATCGTAGCGCGTTCAATCGCGTTGGCGAGCTCCCGTACATTTCCAGGCCAGTCGTACTCAAGAAGAAGAGAGATGGCCGCTGGGCTTAATTCTTTGCCCCGGCCGCGAGGAGAGCGAGTAAGCAGATGCCGAGCAAGCAATGGAATGTCGTCTCGCCGCGCCCGCAGGGGGGGAACTTCAATAACAAACGAGGTCAGGCGATAATATAGATCAGATCGAAATGTGCCCTCTGCGACCATTTCAGATAGTGGGCGGTGGGTGGCGGCAATAAAGCGGGCGTGACAGGTGAGATTTTTGACGCCACCGACACGCCGAAAAGTGCGATTTTCGAGCAATCTTAGAAATTTAGCCTGTTGGCTAAGAGGCAATTCTCCGATCTCGTCTAAAAAAAGAGTTCCTTCCCCAACTTCTTCTACGATGCCGCGCTTTTGTCGGTCTGCGCCTGTAAAAGATCCCCGCTCATGCCCAAAGAGTTCTGACTCAAAAAGCGTGTCGGTTAGACCCGTACAGTCAAGCGTTAGGAAAGGTTGGTCTCTGCGGGGGCTAGCGCGGTGGATTGCCGCTGCGACCAGCTCTTTACCGGTTCCGCTTTCCCCGAGAATGAGAACGGTCGTTTCTGTCGGGGCGACCGCAGCGATTTGTGCCCGCAGGTTAGAAATGGCTTTGCTTTCGCCGATGATCTGATCCCGCATATAGTGTGCCAATTGCCGACGGTAGAGGCGATTGGCGCGCTTGAGGTCTGTCCATTCCAACGCTCGTTTGACCGCTAATTCGAGGTCGGCGAGATCGACGGGTTTCGTCAGATAGTCGATTGCTCCTGCTCGAACCAAATTGACCGCAGAACGGATCGATCCATAGCCGGTAAGGACGATGACCGGATAGTCTGCCGCAAGACGAGGTAGAGCCGTTTCTCCTGTAGTGTCCGGTAGTTTGTAATCGAGGATGATCAGCGCTGGTTCTAGGGCTGCAAGTTTAGCTTCTGCCTCCCGCCAATTTCCTGCTCCATCGGTTGCGAAACCCATCGCGGCGAGGCGCTCTTCGAGGAGTTTCCGAAAAATAGTGTCGTCATCGATTACAAAGAGGAGGGGCTGCATGGCTGAGTAGGGTGAGGAAAGGTGATGGTAAAACTGGTTCCAACACCAAGGACAGAGGAAACAGTGATGCTCCCTCCATGGGACTCTACCAAACTTTGAACAATAGTTAACCCTAACCCTGTCCCGGTGACTTGGTCGGCCCGCCGGCTGAAAAATGGTTTAAAGATATGCGGCAAAATGTCGGGAGGGATGCCAACCCCGGTATCGGCCACGGTGAGGACAATCACTTGCGGCTGATGAGAAATGGTAACGGTGACGTCGCCACCGTGCGGCATCGCATGATGCGCATTCTGCACCAGGTTAAAAAGGATCTGGCGGATTTCCGTTTCGTCACCTTCCAGATAAATGGGCTGCGAAGGAGCCCTCAGATGGTGACGGATCGCGCGTTGTTCCGCTTCAAAAGAGAGGAGTTGAAAGGTATCTTCCACCGCGCGTTGGAGGAGAACCGGCCCTACGCGGTGCTCACTGCGCCGTGCAAGCAGAAGGAGGCGAGTGGTGACAGTTAAACACTCATCGATTTTGCTGTCAATGGCATGTAGGTAATTTAACAATTGCTGATCGTTGAGGCGTCCTTCACGAAGGTCTACCTCGAGCCCTTGAACGCTGAGGCGTATGGTAGCAAGAGGATTATGAATTTCGTGGGCTACGCCGGCAGCAAGCATTCCAAGTTCTGCAAGCCGCTGTTCTTGTGAGATAGTCAGCGTCTGCTCAGGTTTACGAGCCACTTCGACGAGGTAGGTTTCCGCTCCATCTGGGCTAAGGATTCGGGTTGCCTCGATTTCAAGGGCGCAAGGCCGTCCGTCGGGGGTGGTGAAAGTGTGCAAGAAATGGGTTGCTTCTGAGTTAGTCAGGGGGCAGATCACAAGAGTATCGATGCAGGGAGTCGAGTAGCCATAGGCTTCGTGACAGCGGTGAGAGGGAATCTCATCAACGACAGCAAACGACTGGGCAGAAGAATGATTTTCTCCGGAAGGAAGAAGAGAAGTTCCGATGAATTCGGAGAAGCGGCGATTTTGGTAAAGAACTATATGATCCGAGGTTCGGATGATGCGAACCCCATCGGGAAGAGAGTCGAGAATTTCTTGAACAAAACGGCGCTCGCTTTTTTGCCGTTCGAGTAACTGGGCTAAGGTCTTAGCCATCTTTTGGAGATGGTCGGCCAACCGATCAAGCTCGTCGGGGAAAGGCGAGGGGGGTAAAGGAATAGATACTTCGAGCGCTCCTGCTTGCCAGCAGGAGACTGTTTTTTCGATCGCGGCGAGTCGGGTTAATAAACTCCGGTCCCACCACCGCCATAAAAGAGCGAGCGTGAGGGCTAAAACAGCGGTCCCGGCGATTGCAATCCAAAGCGTAAGATGGGTGATCCCTGCAGTAAGAGAGTTAATATGGTGATCGATAATCAAGAAGCCGTTAATCGGATTTTGTTCTACAGGGCCATGACATTCTAAACAGTTAGACCGGTTGGGGACAGCAAGGAGGGCGCGGAGCTCGGTGGTTTTAAGAGGTGTGAAGATTACTTCCGGGGATAACGTCGACGGGAGAGATAGCCACTCTCCTAGAAGGGTAGGATCGGAGCTGAAGCGAACTTCACCCTGAGGAGTTGTAAGGAGAACACGCGAAATCCCCGGGATTTCTCCGAGATAGACAACGATCTGTTCTAATCCGGCGACGTCGCGTTTTAACATCGCGTTTTCGAGAGCAGCATGTAAGAGGTGGTGAAGCTGGCGGGCGGCATCGGTCCGTTCTTTGTAGAGGATGGAATGTGCAATAGAAGCCACCAGCAGAAGCGCCACCACAGACCCTAGCGCCGCGACTATAACCGTGCGCCCTAGCCATCGTTCTCGAATACCCATTGGCGAAATATAATCGGAGGAAGAATGCGCAATGATACCTGAAGGCTTTTTACTCAGAGCAGGTTACCGTTTTGCTTGTCGCAATGCGCAAAAGCCGGTTGTTCAGCTCTTCCGAGGAAAGCCGGGGGTGGCCCCATTGCTGGGTGATGGCGCTGCGAAGTGTCTCTACCCATCCCCACGTGAGTAAGCCGAGCGCAGGATAGAATGGGGTTTCTGCCTGATACGCGATCCGCTCTATAAAGCGCTTGAGCCAGGAGAGCAAATAGACTTCTAACGCCTCTCCCCAACCGCACCACAGTTCCCTATTTTGATCAGAGGAAAGGATGGGGCTTCGTGCCGCGAGGAGAGCCGTAAAGTGAAGTTGCGCGGCGATATGATCTTCCGCAACCGTCCGCCAATGAGCAGCCTGTACCCCGAGTTTTCTGTAAACCTGCCTGAGGTCAAACATCGCCCTTTGAAATAGCAAACCATCTTCGTCAAGCCAAGCGCTCGCGTGGGGATTAGCGTGAAAGCGATTGTTGCAATAAGTAGAGGCGAAATCTGCTGCTAAGGCAGTGGAAAGCGGCTCTTCCCAGCGACGAGGGAGAGAGTCGAGCGCTTCCCGCATAGCTTGCCATCCTGTCGCGAATTCAGGATCGCTGGGAAGAAGGCCAAGACAGTCCGGGAACGAACTTTCGTGTAACGCCTCCCACGTTGATGCATCGAGCTCCGTCGCATGAAGGCGCGCAAGCATCGCGGCGTCTTCTGCTACCGCGGTAAACCACTCCTCTAACGGCTTCACATCAGCCATCTACCCGGCCTTGAGGATGGGGAACAAAAACGATCGACGGGTTGGTCAGATCGGGGTTAGCCATCCCTTTAACCTGCCGCACCAGCGGTTGCCCTGGAACGGCTGCCGGGGTTGCCCATTGGCCTGCGCGTAAAGCGTCGATTGGACCGACATCAAGCACCCGCATCATACAGGCCATCACGCAGTAAGGCTTGCGCCCGGCTTCCAGTTCATCAATGCAGAGATTACACTTTTTGACGACTCGCTCGTGTGGATCCCACTGCGGTGCTCCAAACGGACAGGCCGCTTCACAGCGCCGACAACCGATGCACAGTGATGAGTCGATGTCCACTACCCCGTTGTCAGGTCGTTTCCAAATAGCACCGGTCGGGCAGGTCGGCAAGCACGCCGGCTCAGCGCAATGATTGCAACTCATATTTACCTTGTAGGCAAAAACATTGGGGTATTTCCCCCCCTCGACGTACATGACGCGGCGGAAACGCGGCCCGGGCGGCAAGCCGTTTTTGTCCTTGCACGCGATTTCGCAGGCACGGCAACCGATGCAATCGACGTTATTATGAATGAACCCCAATTGTATTTTCGGTTTAACCGGTTCATAAGTTTGGGTTGCTTTGCGTTCGAGCGCTGCCTTTACCTTTGCTTTATCAATCTTGGTGGCCATACTCCAACTCCTCAACTCATATCAGTAGTCGCGCTTGAAGATCGCCGCACGAGCGGTCATCACGCTGTCCCATCCACGACGATGGGTGAGGTTAGTTTTGCGGACGTTTACGAGAATGGTGTTGTAAAGAAACGCCCCTGCCGGGGAGGGTTCGTCAAGGGTGAGCATGTCCGGGTTCCCCGCACGGTCGATCCCTTTTTCGTCGAGGTCAAGCCATGCGCCTTCATGGAGTACGACCACACCCGGCATTACCCGCTCTGTCACATAGACAGGAACCACTGTGCGACCGCGCTCATTCCACACCTCCACAATATCACCTGTTTTGACGCCGATTCGTTTCGCATCGTCGGCGTTCATCGTCAATTCCTGTTCGAACGTCTCCCTCAACCAAGGGATATTGTGGAAAATTGTATGGGTGCGCCACCGGGGGTGAGGAGTAACCATATGGAACGGATACTCTTTTGCTTTGGGGTGCCCTAACCACTCAGGTGGCTCAATCCATTTGGGGATGGGAGGAATAGGATAACCCCACGCGGTTTTAGTCCAATCCTTCACTTGTGCAAGTGTAGTGGAAAAGATTTCGATCTTGCCCGAAGGGGTATTGAAAGGAATGCCTTTCTCGATGTTGTCTTGAAACGCTACATGGGGCCGTGGAAGAATAAACTTATAAACCCCATGGCGTTTAAACTCCTCCCACCGCATGGTGACGCCTTGATGCCCCATCACCCGCTCTTCCCACCATGCTTTGAGGTAGGCTTCGTCGACGGGATCTGGGTTTACCCAGTAAGAGCGGTCGGCACGAGGGTTATAGCGTTTCCCGAAATTCGGAACGGTGGGATCAATTTTTTCGATCCGGTAAGCCAACTCTGTAAAGATTTGAAAATCGGTCTTGCTTTCACCGAGAGGCTCGATGACCTTCGGGCGGTAGATATAGTAGTGCCCTTTGTACCAGGGAAGGGCGACATCCAGCCGTTCGAAGTGGGTAGCGACCGGCAAAAGAACATCTGCATAGAGACCCGACGGTGTGATTGTCGAATCCATGCAAACGACCAGCTCTAACTTTTCGATCGCTTTAATCTCTTTATTAATGTTGGTAAGCTGGTTGAACCAATTAGAACCTTGCCAGAAGATACCCTTTATGTTGGGAATCACTCCGTCCCAGTGGTCGTTACGCGGCCAGAGTCCGATTTCTTCTCGTCGAACCTTCGGATAATTGAGGACACAATGGGCCCACCGATCCGATTTAATCGACGCAAACCACACATTCGCGTATTCATCATATGGGTAAGCGATTCCTTCCGCATGCCAGGCTTTTCCGACCCCTTCTGATGAACCACCCAGTACCCCGATATTGCCCGTCATCGCTTGGAGAGCCGCAGCCATGCGATTATATTGCTCTCCATAAGCAGCCCGTCCGGGAGCCCAGGAGGCTTTCAAAGCGGCGGGCTTGGTGGTGGCGTACATATGGGCGAGCTTCGCAATGTCCTGGGCGGGAACACCGCAAATTTTGCTCGCCCATTCTGGAGTCTTGGGAACGCCGTCAAAAGTGCCCATGATGTAGTCTTTAAAACTCTCTTGTCCCTTCGCCCACGAAGGCATCGTGCCGGGGTCCATCCCTTGGCAAAAACGATTGATAAAATTCTGATCTTGCAAGTTATTGGCAAAAATGTAGTAGGCCATCCCCGCCATCATTGCGGCGTCTGTTCCAGGCCGAATGGGAATCCACCAGGCATCGTAGCTCGCCGCAGCATCGGTGTATTGCGGATCGACAAGGACGAACTTACACCCGCGCGCTTTGGCGATGCGCATGTAATAAAACGTATTACCCCCATGAAAAGTATAAGTGGGGTTCCATCCCCACATGATGATGAGTTTGGAAAAAGCAAAAGCGTCGTCTTCATTGCCGTCTTCGATGGTACCGAAGGTCATCCGGCTAGAGAAAGTGGTCCCCTGATACGATGGAACCGACCAGGAACTGGTGCGACACCCGAACATGCCAAGAAAGCGCCCCAGCAGCCCCTCGATCTGATCCGATTTGTGGAGCACGCCGTAAGAAGCGCCCGCATAAGATTGATCGAGCAGCGCTGTTGGTCCGTACTTTTGCTTGATCTCTACCATCTTGCGGGCGATAAAATCGAGCGCCTCATCCCAGCTGACCCGTTTGAATTTGCCTTCGCCGCGCTTTCCTACCCGCATCATCGGGTAGAGAAGCCGCTCTTGGGAATAGAGACGGACGCGATAACTGCGGCCGCGCAGGCAGGCTCGCAATTGCGGCTCTTCAAAGGTATCCTTACCAAAAAAGCCACCCGCTTGGAAACGACCGTCGTCGGTAGAGAGGCGTACGATGACGTCCCCTTTTTTGTGAGCGACCAAAACATGCCGCGACCCGCAGTTATGGTCGCAGCTGGTCACGACGGTAGTGAGTTGATCGTCTGTGTAATAGGGCTCGTAAGCGTGGGCGGCCGCTTCCTTTATGGAAATAAGGGGCAGCGAGGGAAGAAGACCTGCTGCCGCGCCTGCTTTCAGGAAATTACGCCGGTTAGGGTTGATTGCCGATGGGGTAGCAGGATTCATCGAAACCTCCGTTACTTTTTAGCGGATTGTGGTGCGGTGAGGCGATAACGCGGTTCGGACTGGGTCGGACGATCCTTCGCCCATGCAGGGGTTTCCTCCGGCATTCCTGGCCACGGGGTACGCGGATATGGATAGCTGATTCGGTACCATGCGCGCCCACCATGGCAGCCGTAACAGGTATCGCTGTTCGCTTTCCCTTCTTCCTCGATGGCATTTTTCTGGAGATAGGTAACATTGTGCCGCTCTGTCCGGATCGTAGCGTGGCATACCATACAGTCGTTGTTCATTGTTTCCGCGATCTTATGCCACTGATCGGGAAGTCCCATCACTTCTGCGTTGAATTGCCCATGGCACTTTAGACAGGTGGTCTCTGGATTGACGGTTTTACGGAGTGTAAAAAAGGCCGTATTTATATCTGGCGTCGTCGCACTCGACCCAACTGTCTCATCACGCGGGTCATGGCCATTATGGCAGAAATTACATGTCAAATTCATCGTCCGTTTAGCGAGAGGCGATTCCAAATGGCGCCAATGAAAAGTCTCTTGTTTACCTTCATAGACAGAGAGCGTGGTTTGATACCATGCTTTGCTTTTTTCCGCCTCTAGACCCGCAGGCGACTTGCTGCGCACCTGCTCCGTCAGGATCTCTTGGTGGCATTGAAGACAATCTTCGTTTCGCGCTTTGACGATTTTTTCAGGGGTATGCCACGCACTGTAGGTAGCGTTAAGATGCTCCCCGGCTTTCTCGACGGCTTTCGGGTCTTTTGCATGCCACCCGCGCAGATCGTAATAAGAGGTCATACCGGGGCGATTAAAGGGAGTATACCATCCACCTTGATCTTTGATGATCTTTGGAATGTTCCCCGGGATCGGGGCAGAGATACCATGTGAAGCAACCCGTTCCCGTTTTTGCTCCGTCAAAGGCTGAGTCTGAATAGGAGCGTTGAGCGGACGCCGATCCGGTTGGGTACCTCCAATGAATGCAGGGGCATTTTGTGCAAAGGAGAGAACGGGGGAAATCATTAACCCCAAGAGAACGGCATACTGACAAAGCCATAGAGGGCGACGCTCACGATTCATAAAGGCTCCTCACGCTGAGAGGCATTTAGCGCAAAAAAACAGAGCAACCACCCTCGCGCTGAGTGGTTGCTCCCTATTTCGGATGTTACCGCATGCCAGACATGCCGCCCATGCCGCCCATGCCGTACATGCCCGACATGCCGCCCATGCCGCCCATGCCGTACATGCCCGACATGCCGCCCATGCCGGCCATGCTATCGGATGCAATGGCAGCTCCCATCGCCCCAGCAATGAGCACCGCAGTCATGATTTTTTTCATCGGTTCCTCCTCTTTTTCAAGTTAAAGTCACTCAACGCCTGTTTCGACATCAGGCATTGATCATTCCGCAAGAATTATTCCCAACAAATTCCTATTGATTTATTTTTAATTTTTGTCGGCGATCGGTAGAATATCCGGAGAATACTTGACATTTTGTCAATATTCAGAAGAGAAATAAGCACGAAATGAGAAAAAAAAGTATATTAATTATGAAGTTGTTGTTTTTGACATGCTGTCAGAATGTAGATACCGCAGGGGGGAACAATTTCGCCACGATTGCGTCCATTTTCTTTTGCGGTATCTGGGATTGGTGGCAGAGGGCTGTCAACGGTTCGCACCGCGGATTTGATGGGCCGGGTCAGCAAGTATCGCCTGATGCTCCGACACAGTTCCGGGTGCTGCGTAAGGGAAGAGCGTGGCTCATTCGGGTTCAAGAGCGAAAGGAAAAGAAAAGCGTTGCGAGAAGATCTTTTCCTTTCGCTATTACTTACTCGGCATGAAAAAGCCGGAGGGCCCTAAGATTAAGGGCAGTGACCAGCGTCCAGTTTATAGATCTGGAAAATAAATAAGGGCCGCTCCGCGGCACTCACCAACGAAATAACACCCCCCTCTCCCACTTTCGGCGCGTAGCCCTCTCTTTTCTTTCTCGCCACGCGCGGTTGCTTTGAGGATGCTTTTCTACTACGCGAGCGTGCGACTTCCTACCCGCGCAGTTTCTGACGAGGTAGCAGGTGCTCCCGCGTTCGCTGCGTAGAGGGCCTGTGCCCGCTGAACGGCTAGCGAAGTCTGCGGAGCTACTCCTGGAGCTGCATTTCCTCCATTTCCTGCCGCACCATTCGTAGCCCCTGCTTCGCGCGCCGCTGCGGAGATCTCCACGCGCACTCCCGAACGTTCGGGCAGCGCGCTCTCCATCCGCCCTGCTGGTTCACTTTGCGTCAGTCGTTGCACCTCCGCCGGCGAAACC
This sequence comes from Hydrogenophilus sp., assembly GCA_026416515.1. GTDB lineage: Bacteria > Pseudomonadota > Gammaproteobacteria > Burkholderiales > Rhodocyclaceae > Hydrogenophilus. The sequence goes on from JAOAEZ010000001.1 coordinate 289,710, forward strand.
GCCATCGAGAGACGATTGCCGGTAGGCCCGAGGATGCCGTATCCGGAAATGTTAGCGGGTACCATCAGCGGCTCCTTTCCTCCTATCCTTCTCTCCCAGTATAGCGCTTTCGTTTCTATATTTCAAGGGGGATTCGTTTTTTTGCAAGCGCAGTTGTGCGACAATAGCGGTAACGTCCGTTTGAGGTATTGCGATGCTCGATCGGGAAGGATACCGCCCGAATGTTTGCATCGTCCTCGTCAATGCGCGTTGTCAAGTTTTTTGGGGTAAACGGCTGCGGGAACACGCGTGGCAATTTCCACAAGGGGGGGTTAAGGCGGGGGAGACACCCGTCGAAGCAATGTACCGCGAGCTGTATGAGGAGGTTGGTCTTACCCCTCAGCAGGTCGAGATCATCGGCCATACCCGCGATTGGCTGAGGTACGATGTTCCCCGGCGCTGGGTGCGACGGCAGTGGCGCGATCGCTACCGCGGCCAAAAACAGTTATGGTTTTTACTTCGCTTCTTGGGACGCGACTTCCAAGTTCGGTTGCGGGCCACCGACCATCCCGAGTTCGACGCTTGGCGTTGGGCTCACTATTGGGTACCCCTGGGAAATGTTATCGGGTTTAAACGTCCCGTCTATCGGGTCGCATTGGTGGAGCTGGCGCGCTTTTTGACCATTCCGCCACCTCCGCCGGCGTCGGAATACGCTGAGGTATGGCGCGCTGCCCACGCCGATGGAGCCGCACCCCTTCCTCTTCCCGGCGTCCAGGAGATCGCTCGCATACCGCTCTGGGGAGAAGAGGAGGAAGAGGGGGATTAAGAATCGGAGGGAGGGAGCATCTTTTCTGCCTCGTCTACAATTTCCCAGGAATACTGAATCGTTGCACTTTTGCGAAGCATCGCAGCAGCCGAGCAGTACTTTTCAGCGGAAAGCTCGATAGCTCGCTGAACCTTGGCAGGATCGAGTTGTTGTCCTTGAATGCGGTAGTGAATGTGAATGTGCGTGAAGACCTTGGGGTCGCTCTCTGCGCGCTGCGCCGTGAGCGTGACCGTGCAACCGGTGACAGTTTCCCGCGATTTTTCGAGGATCGCGACCACGTCATAGGCGGTGCAACCGCCTGTTCCCGCCAGAAGCAGCTCCATCGGCCGAGGAGCTAGATTACGCCCCCCTCCTTCCGGGGGGCCATCCATCGCGATAAGATGGCCCGAGGCAGTTTCGGCAACGAAACTTTTGCCTGTAAACCAACGCACAGTGCATTGCATGAAGTAATGCTCCACAGGTACAGTGTCTCCCCATTATACTGCAATCGTTGATGAAAATGGGCTTGAAAATAAAGAGTATATTAAAATGTTCTACTATGCTTATTGTCTTATAATATAATTTTGTGCAAAGCGCAAATGGTAGTTGCATTTTTCTCGATTTTGATATATAGTGATGGTTGTGCGCTGCAGAAAGCAGGGCAGTATCGCAGATGTCTCCTCCACCTCCTCCTTTGGTGTGGATTAGCGCCGCATTATCGATGCGGCGTTTTTTTTTTGGGGGGGGGAGAGGTTGCGAAAAAGGTAAATACCGACTATGATGAAATCAGAGGTGCAAAGGGGAAGGAGAAAGCGATGGAAGTCGGCGACGTGACGCGATGGGCGACCGCCTTGCAGCAGCAAGAGACGAATGCAGCAGTGCAGCTTTCCGTGCTCAAAAAAATAGAAGAGGTAAGTGAGGCGACGGCAATGAGTCTGCTCGCGGCTTTACCGCAACCTCCGGCAAACAATCCGCCTCACTTGGGACAGCAGGTCGATTTGCGAGCGTAGTTATTCTATCCCGCGCGCTCGATCGGCAAGAATCTGGCGCGCGGTCTCCGCAAAACGACCTGCCTCGATGGCCGCGCGCAGCTCGGCGAGGAGGGTCTGATAGTAGCTTAAGTTGTGGGTGGTGTTGAGAATCGCAGCGAGGATTTCACCGCAGCGAAAGAGGTGGTGAAGGTAGCTGCGGCTAAAGTGGCGGCAGGTGTAACAGGAACAGGTGGGGTCGAGCGGGCGAGGGTCGGTGCGATAGCGGGCGTTTTTAATGCGAAGATCGCCGTAGCGGGTAAAGAGGTAGCCATTGCGTGCGTTACGAGTGGGTAGAACGCAGTCAAAGAGGTCGATTCCAAAACCGACGCCAGCGATGAGATCTTCGGGTGTCCCTACCCCCATCAGATAGCGGGCACGATCGGGAGGAAGACGAGGAGCGGTGTGCGCGAGGATTCGCATCATCTCCTCTTTAGGTTCGCCAACCGAGAGGCCGCCGAGCGCATAACCATCAAACCCGATCGCTGTGAGGGCAGAAAGGGCTTCGTCCCGGAGGCTTTCATACATTCCTCCTTGAACGATGGCAAAGAGAGCGTTGGAGTTCCCAGAGCGGTCGAATTGAGCCCGCGCCCGTTGCGCCCAGGCAGTGGTTCGGGCAACAGAGCGAGCCGCTTCGTCGTAGGTGGCGGGGTAGGCTGGGCAGTCGTCGAGAATCATGGCGACGTCGGCGTCGAGGGTGGTTTGAATGTCGATCGCCGTTTCAGGGGTAAGGAGATGACGGCTGCCGTCGAAGGGGGAAGTAAATTGAACGCCGCGGTCGTCAACGCGGCGCAGCGCTCCGAGCGAAAAGATTTGAAACCCGCCTGAGTCGGTAAGAATCGGCCGCGACCAGCCGATGAAGCGGTGAAGCCCACCAAACGTGCGGATGACCTCGAGACCGGGGCGCAGCCAGAGGTGAAAGGTGTTGCCGAGAATGATTTGGGCGCCTGTGGCTTCGAGCGCGGCAGGGGTCATCGCTTTTACCGTGCCATAGGTGCCGACCGGCATGAAGGCGGGTGTCTCGATCGCTCCCCGCCGCAAATAGAGACGGCCCCGGCGGGCTTGGCCGTCGCAGGCAAGAAGGTGATAGCGTACCGTAAAAGGGGTAGGATCCATGGGAGCGAATCTCCTAATAAGAGAAGGTGAAAAGGCGCTTTCAAGGAGAGAGGGATTTAGAGGGTAGGGGGCGAGAGAGGATGAGGGGGGCCATGGTCGATAGAACCGAAGGGAAAAGGAATAAACATGGCGTCGCCATAACTGTAAAAACGATAGCCGGCGGCGATCGCGTGTTGGTAAGCGGCCATAGTTCGCCGATAGCCAGCGAAGGCAGCGACCAGCATGAGAAGGGTAGAGCGGGGAAGGTGAAAGTTGGTGATGAGGGCGTCTACGATGCGAAAACGAAAGCCGGGACGAATGAAGAGGTCGGTTTCGCCGCTTCCAGCGCGAAGTTCGCCCCAGAGAAGTATGGCTCCTTCTAGCGTTCGGAGAACAGTGGTGCCTACCGCAACAACGCGACCGCCGACCGCGCGAGTCGCTTCGATCGCAGCAACGGTGGCGGGGGGAATGGAGAACCATTCGCGATGCATGGTGTGGCGGCTGATATGGGTGTGGCGAACAGGAAGAAACGTGCCCGCTCCTACGTGGAGGGTAATCGCTGCTGTGGCAATCCCCTTTCGGTGGAGCTGTTCGAAGAGGGCATGGGTGAAATGCAGCCCCGCGGTGGGGGCCGCGACAGAACCGGGGGCACGGCTGTAGATCGTTTGGTAGCGCCCTTCGTCTTCAGGCGTAGGGGGGCGCTGAAGGTAAGGGGGAAGGGGAAGTTCTCCGTGCTGTTCGATAAGCGTAAGGAGGTCGCCTTCCCCGCAGAGGCGGAGATGGTAGCATTCCCCTCTACGCCCGAGGATTTCTACGGTGAAGGCGTCAGCGAGGATAAGGGAGGTGCCGATCTTAGGAGAACGGTTGGCGCGAATAAGGGCAAGGGCTTCTCGGGGGGAGAGGAGGCGCTCGAAGAGGAGTTCGACAGCACCCCCGGTCGCTTTCCGCCCCCGGAGGCGAGCATGTAAGACGCGACTGTCATTGACGACCAAGAGGTCGCGCGGGGTGAGGAGGTGAGGAAGGTCGGTAAAGTGGCGGTCCTCAAGATGGTTTTTCTCGACAACAAGCAGCCGACTGTGGCCTCGCTCGGGAGGGGGGTAGCGGGCGATCAGATGGTCGGGGAGGGGATAATCATAGGCGTCGAGGAGATCAAGGTTCGGCTCTTGGCAGAGATTCATTTTTTTTCCTATAATTGAGGTTTCGTAGCCGAGATGGCGGAATAGGTAGACGCAGCGGACTCAAAATCCGCCGGTGGCAACACCGTGAGGGTTCGACTCCCTCTCTCGGCACGAAGCACAAAGCGTTGCTACCGCAGGATGGTGGCGCTTGTGGGCAGCAGTAATGAGCCAGTAGCGTTCGTGTAGCGCCTCAATGTCGCCGAGGTGAAGAAGCTGCCCGTCACGAGTAAAAGTGGGAGCAAGAATTTTAGGCGCTGCAAAAACGCCGTCACCGAGCTTGGCCATTTCGGCGATGAGTGCGCTGTCAGCATATTCTCCAGCGATCTTGGGAGGAATACCGTGCGCTTGGCATTGGGCGAGAAGCCCAACCCGCGTGTAGGTGGAGGCCGCAGGAAGGAGAATCGGCACCCGTTCGAGGTCTTTCCAGGTGATCGGTCCAGGCCCCCAGCGCGGAGCACCGAACCAAGAGAGGGGAGCATCGAGCAAACACCAACGAGCCAGTTTGAGCCCGTCGATTTCACTGGGAGGAGTGTCGGCGAGAACCAGATCGAGGGCACCCGTGGCGAGTTCCCCGAGGAGACGCGCGAGACGCTCTTCGATGACGTGCAGCGTGTAGGAGGAGCGAAGAGGAGCAAGGAGAAGAGCGGCGATCGGTTTGGGAACACTGTCGAGGAGACCGATGCGTACCCGCCGCGATTGAGGGGTCTCTTGCGCGAGCGCCTCTTCCAACTCTTTGAGAAGACGAAAGAGCTGGTCAGCGTAACGACGAACCGTTTCGCCAGCAGGGGTAAGAATGAGACGACGCCCGACCCGTTCGAAGAGGAGCTTACCGAGGGAGGCTTCGAGGGCGCTGATCTGGGCGCTGATCGTTTGGGGGGCCAGACCGCTCGCTTCCGATGCGCGTTGAATCGAGCCGGTTTGGGCAACAAGCCAGAAGGGGTGAAGTTGTTTGAGGCTGATCATTTTCGATTTCGTCAGATTGTCATTCTGAGATATTCTTATTGTATCGGAGAAAGGGCGGTGCTATAAAGAAAAGAATGGAGGCAGTAGAGAGGAGAATACGATGGTGAGAGGAGAGGTCGATGAGCGAGTTCCGGTCGAAGTGGTGTGCGAAGTAGGAGATGCGCCGGTACGACCGATCGCAGAGGGTCTTTTTCGCCGATTGGTGGGGAGAATGCGAGGGAAAGTGGCATGGACGCGCGTGAAGTTGTTGGAGGTGCGCGATGAAAAAGGGGGAGTGATGAAGCGGTGCGTGGTGCAGATGCGGCTGCGCCGCTTGCCCCAGGTGGTTTTTGCGGTAACCCACCCTTCGGCGCGAGAGGCAGTGGCGCTGGCGGCAGAGCGACTGAAGCGGGTTTTGGCGCGCCGATTGCGCCAAAAACCAGCGGTGGCAGGGTAAGGGGTTGTTGGCGAAGGGAAATGGAGTTAGGTAAAACGAAGGAGGAAGGAAGATGTGGAAATCTGAGAACGAACTGAAGAGCCGGACCTTGTCGTGGGAAGAGTTGAGCGCATGGCAGCAGGGGGAGAAGGGACAGGGAGGAGGGGGCGGCGACGTCTGGGTCGCAGAGCGAGCGCAGACGCAGCGGGTACTGCGCAATACCTATGCGCTGCTGGCGATGACGTTGGCATTTTCGGCGCTCACGGCCGGGACGGCGATGGCGTTGGAGCTTCCCCATCCCGGGTTGCTGATTACGTTGATCGGTTATTTCGGGTTGCTTTTCTTAGTGCATAAGCTGGCAAACCGGGCGGCGGGAATTTTGGCCGTCTTTGCGCTGACCGGCTTTATGGGTTATACGCTGGGGCCGATTTTAGCGGCTTATCTGAAATTGGCCAACGGACCGATGATCGTCTTCCAGGCGTTGGCAGGGACCGCAGTGACCTTCGTGGCGTTGGCGGCTTATGCGTCGACTACTAAACGCGATTTCTCCTTTTTAAGCGGTTTCCTGTTTGTAGGAATGGTGGTCGCGTTTTTGGCGGGGTTGGCGGCAATCTTCTTTGAACTTCCCGCGCTCTCGTTGACGGTGTCCGCAGCAGTGGTTCTGTTGATGGCGGGGATGATTTTGTTTGAGGTAAATCAAATTGTGCGCGGCGGCGAGACCAACTATGTGCTGGCGACGGTGGCTCTCTATGTGTCGATCTATAACCTCTTTACCAGCTTACTCCATCTGATCGGAGCAATGGGAAGCGACGAGTAAAAGTACCTTTCTATATACGAAAAAGCGGCCAAAAATGCCGCTTTTTTTTTGCGTAAGAAGAGGCGCGTAAAGGTATACTCGCTCTAAATCAAAGGAGGAGAGCGTGATGCGCTGGCAGGATCGTTCTATCTTTGTGCAGATTTTCGTCCCATTGACCGTTTTTGGATTGTTGATTCCGGGGGCAGTGCTGTTGGAGCGAATGTTTGCGTTGGAGCAAGAAGCCGTTCTGATCGCGGGCCGCAACACAGGAATAGACCTGATCGAGGCGGCGCGGAACGCGCGCCGCTTTTATTCGACTGAGATTGTCCCTAAGGGGAGAAAGGTGGGGTTGGAAATTCATCATGAATATAAGGGGCACGAGACGCGTATTCCACTGCCAGCTTCGTTCATGAGGGCGCTCGCCGAGTTATCGCGCGGAGAGGGGGAGAGATCGGAGCTTCGCTTGTTCAGCGACTTGCCTTTCCGTTTTCGTTCGAGTAGCGAAGCGCAGCTAGACGAATTCGAACGGCTGGCGTTGGAGCGACTGCGCGCCAACCCTAAAGAGACCATCGTGGTGCGCGAGGGAAATGTGGTGCGCGTCGCGCGAGCTGACGTGATGGTGGATGAGACGTGTACGTCGTGCCATAACAGCCACCCCGACTCGCCTAAGCGCGATTGGAAGGTGGGAGATGTGCGGGGGGTGATCGCCGCCAAAGTGCCTGTGACAGCGTTGCATGAGGCGATCGAAAAGCCGGTGTGGATAAGCATCGCGGCGATAGCCGTGGCTGCTGTCGTGGCGATGGCGATAGTCGGTTGGGTAATGAACGGAGTGGTGGGCCGCTTGCGGAGGGCCGAGATGGCTGCGGAACAATTGGCGGGTGGGAATTTGACCGTCTCTTTCCCGCCACCCTCACACGACGAGGTAGGAGAGTTGTTAACGGCGCTCAGCAAGATGCAGGAGGGCTTGGTTTCGATGGTGGTGGGATTGCAGCGGGAGGTGCGCCGATTGGGTGAAACCGAGCAGGCTGTGCAGAGAGAGGGCGTGGCTTTGGAACAGCAGGCGTTCGAGAGCGCGAAAGAGACCCAGGCGATCGCAGCAGCCACTCAGGAGTTGTCAGCGACCAGCGAGCAGATCCGCAGCAATGCTGCAGTGATGCGCGCCGCGGCTGAGCGGACGCGCACAGCGGTGCAGGCAGGAGCCACCGCGGTGACTGAGGTGGCCGCTCGTATCCAGGAGGTGTCGAAAGAGGTAACCGCGTCGAGCGAACGCTTTGAGCGGTTGGGGGAGGTGACGCAGCAGATCGGCTCAATTCTCGGCCATATTCGCGAGATCGCCGATCAGACTAATTTGCTGGCGTTGAACGCGGCGATCGAGGCAGCACGCGCCGGCGAACATGGCCGCGGCTTTGCAGTGGTGGCCGATGAAGTGCGTAAGCTCGCCGAACGGACGGCTAAAGCGACCGGGGAGATCGCCCAGATGATTGAAACGATCCAGCGCAACACCGCTGAGGCGATTGGCGAAATTCAGCGCAATGTCCTCGATGTGCAGAAAGGGGCAGAAGGGGTAGCGAGTGTGGGCGAGCAAATCGCTGCGATCGACCGCGAGGCGGCAGTGGTAGCTACTCAAGCGGGTGAGGTGGCGCATGCGGTCGAGGAGGAGACGAAGGTGATCCACGATGTGAGCGATCGTTTAGCGAAGCTGGTGACGATGGCCGAGAAGACCGAGCAGACAGCGCGGACATTGAGCCAGTCCGCGCAGACATTGGCAACCGTGGCGCGCGAGGTTAATGCAGCCGCAGACCGCTTTCGGACATGAGGGAGGGGGAGTTTTAAGAGCGCGCGCTGGTGATCAGCGCATAGGCGGAGTGGTTGTGAATCGATTCGAAGTTTTCGGATTCGACGATGTAATGCTCGATGCGCGGGTCGCCGTTGAGACGGGCAGCGACATCGCGCACAAGATCTTCGACAAATTTCGGATTGTCGTAGGCGCGTTCGGTGACATACTTTTCATCGGGACGTTTGAGAAGACCGTAGAGCTCACAGCTTGCCTCTTTTTCGGCGATGTCGATCAGCTCTTCGATCCAGAGGTGGTCGCGAATGGTGGCAGTGATGGTAATGTGGCTGCGCTGGTTGTGGGCGCCGCGCTCAGAGATCTCTTTGGAGCAAGGACAGAGCGAGGTGACGGGGACCACTACTTTGAGGGTAAAACGATAACGGCTGTGGCCGTCGATTTCGCCGATGAAAGTGACGTCGTAGTCCATGAGGCTTTCTACGCCGGAGATCGGCGCCTTTTTGAGTACGAAGTAGGGAAAGGTCATTTCGATACAGCCGGTATGCGCTTCGAGGCGGGTAACCATCTCCCGCAACATCGGTTCGAATGATTCAACTGAGAGTTCAGAGTGGTCGCGGTTGAGGATTTCAATAAAACGCGACATGTGGGTGCCCTTGAAGTGGCGCGGGAGCCCGACGTACATGTTGAAGAGGGCAATGGTGTGGCGCACGCCACCGCTGCGGTCTTTGACGCGCACCGGATAGCGGAGGTTTTTGATGCCGACCCGGTCGATGTCGAGATTTCGGGTGTCGGTGAGACGTTGCACGTCGGGAATGCCGCAAAGGGGATCGCGGAAAAGGGGAAGTTCAGAGGGATGGGTCATGGGTTTCGACTCCTGATGGGGTTGAGGAAGGGGCGGTCGGAGTTGGACGATAAAAGCGTTCGATGGCGCGACGAAGACCGACGGTGTCAAGAGCGACCTGAGCGGTAAGGCGCGGGAGATCGCCGTGCTCGATAAAGCGGTCGGGAAGACCAAGGGTGAGAAGGCGGGGGGGGGTAGAGAGGCGGGCAAGATAGCGGGCGATCTCACTTCCGGCTCCGCCGATCGCCGCGTTTTCTTCAACGGTGACGAAGTGGTCGTGCCCTTCGGCGATGAGGGTATCTAAAAGGGCCGTGTCGAGGGGCTTGGCAAAACGCATGTTCACGAGGGTGGCATCAAGGGCCTCGGCAATGGGGGTAAGCGCGTGAAGCGGCGGACCAAAGGCTAAAAGAGCGAGCCGCCGACCTCGACGGCGAAGTTGGGCTTGGCCGAGCGGAAGGGGGGTGAAGTCGTCGACAGGGAGAGAGGATGGGGAAGGAAGCGGGGCGCGGGGGTAACGAACGACAGCGGGGCCAGGGTGGAGGAGCGCAGTGGTGAGAAGTTGCCAGCAGTCGGTTTCATCGGCGGGAACCATGATCGTAAGGTTGGGAATGCAGAGGAGAAAAGTAAGGTCAAAGGCACCGTGATGGGTGGGACCATCGGCGCCGACAAGCCCAGCCCGGTCGACGGCGAAAAGGACGGGGAGATTTTGAAGCGCAACGTCGTGGATGAGTTGGTCATAGGCGCGTTGGAGAAAGGTGGAGTAGATGGCCACAATCGGTTTGTAGCCTTCTGCCGCTAGGCCAGCAGCAAAGGTGACGGCGTGCTGTTCCGCAATGCCGACGTCGAAGAAACGGTCGGGGTAACGACGGGCAAATTCGACGAGACCCGATCCTTCGGCCATCGCCGGGGTAATGGCGATGAGATTCGGGTGGCGGGCCGCCGCCGCGAGCAGCCAGCGGGAGAAGATTTCGGTGTAGGTGAGCGGAGCACGCCGGAGGGGAGGAGGAGGAGGAGAGGGAGGGGAGAGAAGGCCTTTTTGAGGATCAAAGGCAGGAACGCCGTGGTAGCGGACGGGGTCGGCTTCGGCGAGTTTGTAACCGTAGCCTTTGCGGGTGACGGTGTGAACGAGGTAGCGGCCAGGGGCGCTTTTGAGGTTGAGAAGGGTGGGAATGAGGGCGTCTAGGTCGTGCCCGTCGATGGGACCGATGTAGTGAAAGCCGAATTCTTCAAAGATGGTTCCGGGGGTGAGGAGACCGATCATATGTTCTTCAACCCGCCGGGCGATATCTTTGAGGTGGGGGGCGGCAGCTAGGAGGGCGCCCCCCAGGCCGCGGGCCGCGCGCGCGGGGCGGCTGGTGAGAAGACGAGCGAGGATCTTGGTGATCGCACCTACCGGGGGAGAGATCGACATTTTGTTGTCGTTCAGAATGATGGTGAGGTCGATCTCTTCGAGAGCGCCGGCGTTGTTGAGGGCTTCAAAGGCCATCCCGGCGGAGAGGGCGCCGTCGCCAATGACAGCGATGGTTTTGGTGGGTCGGCGTTGGAGTTTGGCGGCAACAGCCATGCCTAGCGCTGCAGAGAGAGAGGTGGAGGAGTGTCCGGTGCCAAAGGAGTCGTAGGGACTCTCTTCCCGCCGCGGAAAACCGGCAATGCCTCCGAATTGGCGAAGGGTGGAAAAACGGTCGCGCCGACCGGTGAGGATTTTGTGGGCGTAGGTTTGATGACCAACGTCCCAGATGAGACGGTCGCGAGGGAGGTCATAGACGTAGTGAAGCGCTAGGGTGAGTTCAATGGCGCCAAGGTTGGAGGCGAGGTGGCCCCCGTTTTGGGCGACAACTTCGAGGATGAGGTTCCGAAGCTCCGCCGCAACCGCGGGAAGACGGTCGCGCGGCAGTCGCTTGAGGTCGAGAGGGGTATCGATGGTGGCGAGAAGAGGATAACGGAGACGAAGGTCGGCAGGGTCGATCATCGCAGTTACCGGGTGCGGTCGAGGATCGTTCGAACAAGGAGGGCCAGCGGTTGACTGTGGCGAGGGTGAAGGGCTTTGAGGTGGATTTCAATCTCAGAGCGGAGTTGTTGCAACCGATGCCGAGCGCCTTCGATTCCGAGGAGGGTAACCGAGGTGATTTTGCCACGGGCGGCGTCTTTGCCGGCGCGTTTGCCGAGCTGTTCGCTGGTTGCAGTGGCGTCGAGGAGGTCGTCGGTAATTTGAAAGGCAAGACCAAGGGCGGCAGCCAATTGGGCAAGGGGAACGAGGTGGGAGCGCCGAAGAGAGCGACCGCAGAGGGCTCCGCCGAGAATCGCGGCTTCAATAAGAGCGCCTGTTTTCCCCCGTTGAAGTTGTTCTAGCACGGAGAAGGAGAGGGAGTCCTCGCGATGGCGTTCGGCTTCGATGTCGAGGGCTTGCCCGCCTACCATGCCAGCTGCACCTGCCGCTCGCGCTAGAAGGGCGATGAGGCGTAACCGTTGCTCCGGGGTAAGGGCGTGCGCCGCCGCTAGGGTTTCAAAGGCGAGCGCTTGGAGAGCGTCACCGGCGAGGATCGCTGTGGCTTCATCATAGGCGATGTGTACGGTAGGGCGCCCCCGCCGCAGGTCGTCGTTGTCGATCGCCGGAAGGTCATCGTGGATGAGCGAGTAGGTGTGGATGAGTTCGACCGCAGCGGCAAAAGGGGTAAGCGCGTCGGGGTGAGCTCCCGTTAGGGCGCCCGCAGCAAAAACAAGCTGGGGTCGTACCCGTTTCCCAGGGGCTAGAAGCGCGTGACGCATCGCGTTGGCCAACCGACCACTGAGCGGCGCCGCAGCTTCAAGAGTGGCTGCCAGGGTGGCTTCGAAAGCGGAGGGATCAAACAGGGGGGGCGTCGCCATCGGGGGGAGCAGTGAATTCCGAGAGGGCGGAAGTATTGGTGAGCTGTTCGATGCGTAAAAGCTGCTCTTCGGCGGCTTGCAGCGCTTCTTGGCAGCGAAGGAGCAACTGCTTGCCGCGGGCATAGTGGTCAAGCGATTCTTGAAGGGTGAGTTTGCCCGTTTCGAGTTGCTGGACCACCTTTTCGAGTTCGTGCAGCGCTTCTTCAAAGGTGAGGTGAGCAAATGGGTTCTCTGAGCTCATCGGCTAAGCTCCATCGGAAGGGTAAACCGAACGGTTTCAGGGGGGCTTTCTTGCTGGTAAACGTGGGTCGCCCCTAGATCGAGGAGACGATGAACGACTTCTTGCACGAGAGTTTCCGGCGCCGAGGCGCCTGCGGTAACGCCTATATGACGCCTGCCTGACAGCCAGGAGGGGTCGACCGAGCTGGCGTCGTCGATGAGGTAGGCGTCGATACCTTGCGCACTGGCCACTTCCCGAAGCCGGTTAGAGTTAGAGCTATTGGGGGAGCCGATGACGAGGATCAGGTCGACGTCGCGGGCGAGGCGCTTGACCGCTTCTTGCCGGTTTTGAGTGGCGTAGCAGATGTCCTCTTTAGGGGGGGCGACGATGTGCGGAAAACGGCGCCGAAGCGCAGCGACTAGACGGGCACAGTCGTCGACGGAGAGGGTGGTTTGGGTGACATAGGCGAGCGGCGCGGGGAGGTCGGGAAGGGTAGCGATCTCTTTTTCCGATTCGATGAGCCAGATGCGATCGGGAACTTGCCCCATCGTTCCTTCGACTTCAGGGTGACCGCGGTGACCGATCATCACGATGGTGTGACCGGTGGCATGCAAGCGGATGACTTCACGGTGAACTTTGGTGACTAAAGGACAGGTGGCATCTAGGATGGTGAGTTGCCGCCGTTGGGCTTCAGTGCGTACCGCTGGGGAGACACCGTGCGCGCTAAAGATGAGAATCGAGCGAGGGGGAATCTGCTCGAGCGATTCGACGAAGCGCACCCCTCGGGCGGCGAGCGTTTCAATGACCCGCCGATTGTGAACGACTTCGTGGCGGACATAGATAGGGGGGCCAAAACGCTGCAGCGCCTGTTCGACGATCGCGAGGGCGCGGTCTACACCGGCACAGAATCCACGGGGGTTGGCGAGGGTGACCGTAAAAGCCATCGTCAGCAGATTCCGATGATTTCGACTTCCAGGAGCAGCGTTTTGCCGGCGAGGGGATGGTTAAAGTCAACGACGGTTGTTTCGCTGTTTTGTTCCGCGATGAGACCGCTGCAGGGGCCAGGGGGAAACGCCACCGTGACGATATCGCCTGGACGAGCATCAGGGGGGAGAAGGGTGCGCGGGAGAGAGAGGATGCGTTGGGGGTCGCGAGGACCAAAGGCAATTTCGGGAGGAAGACGAAAGGTGCGCTTGGCCCCGAGGGGAAGACCGATGAGATGGCGTTCGAGAAAGGGAGCAAGGGTGCCGTCGCCGATTTGCAGGGTGGCTGGAGGAGTGATAAAGGTGTCGAGGATGGTGGGACCGCCTTCGATGGTGAGACGATAGCGGAGGGTAACGATGGCGTGCGGAGAAACGGTGGGAGGCTCAGAAAGGGTCATCGCCGAGATTCGCGGTCGGAGGAGAGAGGGAGAGGGGAGTTAGGGGGCGGGGAGGGAGAAGAGGTGGGGCGAAAGAGGTCGAGAAAAAGCCACCCGACACCAAGGGTGATCGCTGTGTCGGCAAGGTTGAAAGCGGGCCAGGCCCATTTGCCGATGTGGATGAGAATGAAGTCGAATACAGCCCCATCCATGAGCCGGTCCCAGGCATTACCGAGCGCTCCGCCGACGATAAGCCCGTGCGCGACGGCGGTGGAGGGGGATACCCGCCGCGCTTCACGGAGCAGCCAGAGGGAGATGAGAAGAGCGAGAAGGAGAAAGAGCCAGCGTTGCCAACCCCCTGCGTCGGCAAGAAGGCTAAACGCGGCACCGGGGTTGCGAACAGCGACAATTTGCAAAAAGGGGGTGAGGGGATAGGCTTCGCCAAAGGGGAGAAGAGCAGCTACCCAGCTTTTGCTGCTTTGATCGAGGAGAAGGGTGACGCTTGCGGCAAGAGCGGCTCTTTTCAGACCCACCGCCGCTCCTCCCCAGGACCAAAACAGTTGATGCGACAGCGGCCGCAGAGGTGAGGGTGGTCGGGGTCGCTGCCTACGTCGGGTTCGTGATGCCAGCAACGGGCGCATTTGCGGTTCTGAGTTTTGCGGACTTCGACTACTGCTTGAGCGTCGGTTGTAGGGGTAGATCGGAGCTCGAGGTGCGAAACACGGTAGACGTAGCGGAGTTCGTGGCCAAAGGGGGAGAGAAGGGTATAAAGAGGCGAGGGGAGGGTAAGGGTGAGTTCGGCTTCAAGGTTGGCGCCGATCCGCCCCGCTTCGCGTTCGTTTTCGATCGCTTTGGTGACGTGGTCGCGAAGGGTGAGAAGGGCGTTAAATTGCGCTGTGAGGAGGGCAGCGTCGGCAATCGGGGGGAGGTGATACCAGGTGTGAAACATAACGCTGTCGTCAGGGTCGAGGGTGAGGTGTTGCCAGACCTCTTCGGCAGTGAAGGGAAGGATGGGAGCTAGCCAGCGAACAAGGGCGTGAATGAGGTGGTAAAGAGCGGTTTGAGCGCTGCGCCGGGCTATCCCCGCGGCAGGAGTGGTGTAGAGGCGGTCTTTGAGGACGTCGAGGTAGAAAGCTGCAAGGGTTTCCCCCGCAAAGTGGGTGACCGTTTGAACAACGCGGTGAAATTCCATCGTTTCGTAATGGAGGGTGACCGACCGTTGCCGTTCGGCGGTGGCGTGAAGAATCCAACGGTCAATGGCGAGGAGCTGGTCGTGGGGGAGGGCGTCGCGCTTAGGGTCGAAGTCGGCGAGGTTGGCCAGGATAAAGCGAAGGGTGTTGCGCAGCCGCCGATAGGTTTCGGCAACCCGTTGAAGGATTTCATTGGAGATGGAGAGTTCGCCAGAGTAGTCGGTGCTGGCAACCCAGAGACGAAGGATGTCGGCGCCAAGGGTGTCGCAGATCTGCTGCGGGGCAATAACGTTGCCGCGCGATTTGCTCATCTTGTGGCCTTGACCGTCTACGACAAAGCCGTGCGTGAGAAGCGCCCGGTAAGGGGGGTGGCCGTCAATGGCACAGCCGGTAAGGAGCGAGGAGTGAAACCAGCCGCGATGCTGGTCCGAGCCTTCAAGGTACATCGCTGCTGGGTGACCGAGATGGGCGTGAGAGCCGCGCAGGACGTGGAGGTGGGTGGTGCCTGAGTCGAACCAGACGTCAAGGATATCGGTGACCTTTTCGTAGTGGGCTGCTTCCTCGCCGAGGAGTTCAAGAGGGTCTAGAGAGAACCAGGCTTCGATCCCGCTGCGTTCAACCCGCTGCGCGACCGCTTCGAGGAGTTCGAGGGTGCGGGGGTGAAGTTGCCCAGTTTCCTTGTGCAAGAAAAAGGGGATAGGTACCCCCCAGTGGCGCTGCCGGGAGATGCACCAGTCAGGACGCTGGGCAATCATGGCGTGCAGCCGAGCTTTGCCCCAGGCAGGATAGAAGCGCGTGGCTTCTACCCCTGCGAGCGCCCGCTGCCGAAGCGTGGTGGGCAGCTCGTTGGGCGCGTTGGGGTCGGAAATAGGGCGGTCCATCGCGATAAACCATTGGGTGGTGGCGCGATAGATGGTGGGGGTTTTGTGGCGCCAGCAGTGAGGATAGCTGTGGTGAAGGGGGATGTGGGCGAAGAGGAACCCCCGCTCGGCTAGGGCGTCGATGATGCGAGGGTTGGCATCCCAAATGGAGAGTCCGCCAAAGAGCGGAAGGTCGGGGGAAAAACGCCCGTCACCTTGAACGGGGTTGAGGATCTCTTCTTGCGATCGCCCGGCGGCGAGCCAGACGCGAAAGTCCTCTTCACCATAGGCTGGGGCGGCGTGAACAATGCCGGTTCCAGTGGTGAGGTCGACGTAGGCGTCGGGTAGAACAGGAGTGGGACGATCGTAAAGGGGATGGCGGAAGATAAGACCGGAGAGCGCTTGACCGTCGCTTTGTCCGAGAACAGGAGCAGCAGAGTCAAGGTGGTAGCGAGTAAGAGCAGCGGTTTTGCACTCCGCAGCGAGAAGGAGAAGCCCCCGCGCGGTGGCGACGAGTTGATAGGGGTGGTCGGGGTGAAGATTAAGGGCCTGGTTGGCGGGAATGGTCCAGGGAGTGGTGGTCCAGATAAGGGCGAGAATAGGCTTGGAGGGGAGTGAGGAAAGCCCTAACGCAGCCGCTAGCCGCGGACGCTCGGCATCGTCAAGGGGAAAGGCGACATCGATCGCGGGGGAGAGACGCTCTTCATATTCAATTTCGGCTTCCGCGAGCGCCGAGCCGCAGTCAAAGCACCAGTGGACAGGCTTTAGCCCCCGCGTGATGAAGCCGGCGGCGAGCAGTTTGCCCAAAGCGCGAATTTCATTGGCTTCATTGGCAAAGTCCATGGTACGATAGGGGTTGTCCCAGTCGCCGAGAATGCCAAGCCGAATGAAGTCGCGCTTTTGCCGTTCGATCTGCTCGGCGGCGTAGGCGCGGCAGAGACGGCGCACTTCCGAGCCCGAGAGAGCGCGGCCATGACGCTTTTCGATCTGGTGTTCGATGGGAAGGCCGTGACAGTCCCAGCCCGGAACATAGGGGGCATCGTAGCCGGCGAGAGTTTTGGAGCGAACGATGATGTCTTTGAGAATCTTATTTACCGCGTGACCGATGTGGATGTCGCCATTGGCGTAGGGAGGACCGTCGTGGAGGACAAAGCGCTGAGGACGGTTACGGCTGAGCGCGCGCAGCCGTTCGTAGATCCGCTTGCGTTGCCATTCGGCAAGCCAGAGGGGTTCGCGTTTGGGGAGATCAGCCCGCATGGGGAAGGAGGTTTCGGGGAGATTGAGGGTGGCACGGTAATCAGGGACGTTCATGCGACTACTCCAGGGAGGGAGGTTTCGACGACAGGGTGCTGGCTGTGCCAGCGCCGCGCTTGCGCGATGTCGTCAGCGATTTGGTCCGCTAGGGCGGCGAGCGAGGGAAAGAGACGCTCGTGGCGAAGACGGTCGGCGAGGTGTAGCCGCACCCGCCGCCCGTAGGCGTCACCGCTCCAGGTGAGCAGATGGGCTTCCACGGTGGGGATACTGCACGAGAGGGCGAGAGTAGGCCGCTCGCCAATGGCGATTACCGCCGGTTCGGGACGAGCGGTGAGCTCCGTAACCCAACCTGTAAAAACACCACGGGGAAGAAGAAGGTTGGCGGGAAGGGCAAGGTTGAGGGTGGGCGCCGCGAGGGATCGCCCTAGCCCAAGACCGCGGATAACCCGCCCGCAGAGGGTGTGCCACCGACCGAGGAGCTTGGCCGCCTGCCGCATATCCCCGCGAGCGAGGGCACTGCGAACTGCGCTGGAGCTGATCCGCTCCCCACCGTGGGTGAGCGCGGGGAGGATCTCAACGGTGAAGCCGAGACGATCACCAGCTTCGAGAAGGGTTTCCAGCGTGCCGCTGCGATGGACCCCAAAGCGAAAATCGTCACCGACAATCAGATAACGAAGGTTCAGGGTTTTTGTGAGATAGGCGATGAAGGCTTCTGGGGACCAGGAGGCGATAGCACGCGTGAAAGGAAGAAGGTGGAGGTGATCGATCCCTTCCGCAGCGATCGCGAGCGCTTTAGCGCGAAAAGGGGTGAGCCGAGCAGGGGGATCGTGGGGATGAAGCCGCTCGCGAGGGTGGGGCTCAAAAGTGAGGACAGCGGCTGTGAGTTGCTGCGTACGAGCGCGTTCTACAACGAGACGCAGCAACGCTTGGTGGCCGCGATGGACGCCGTCGAGGTTACCGATGGTAAGGACCGTCGGCGTGGAGAGGAGAGTGTAGCGCCGGGTAATCTTCATGATGGGGGGCGATTATACCGAATGGGAGAGAGCTCCCGGTAAAATCGGGGCAGTCGACAGAGGAGGATCGATGTTTTTCGAGATAGGGGGAGCAACAGCGGTTAAACCTTTCGCAGAGGTGGCATTGCTGCTGGCGTTGGCAGCATTGCTGGGGTTGGGCGTGACCCGCTTGCGCCAGCCGGTGCTGATCGCCTATCTGCTGCTGGGGTTGGTGGTGGGGCCCAGCGGGTTGGCATTGACCGAGGCCCATGCGCAGATCGATCTGTTGGCGCAGGTAGGGGTGGCGGTGCTGCTTTTTTTGGTGGGGTTGAAGCTCGATGTAAAGGCGGTGCGCGAGATCGGCCCAGTGGCGTTGGCTGCCGGCTCAGCTCAGATGGTGCTGACCGTGGGGGCTGGACTGCTCCTTTTGGCGTTGTTGGGCTTCGGTTGGTTGGAGGCGATCTATCTCGCGGTGGCGTTGGCGTTTTCAAGTACGATCATCATTATCAAGTTGTTGTCGGATAAACGAGAGCTCGATTCGCTCCATGGCCGCGTGACCGTGGGGATCTTGATCGTGCAGGATATCGCGGTGGTGGTGGCCATGATGGCAATGGGAAGCTTGCGAGTGGGCGAGGGGGCGCCCACATGGGCGGTGGCGGCCGACTTGGGTCTAAAGTTATTGGCGTTAGTAGGATTTACGTGGGTGACGATGCGTTGGGTGCTGCCGACCTTGTTGCCGCGGTTGGCGGAGTCGTTGGAACTGCTGCTGATCTTCGCGCTGGGGTGGGGAACCGGCTTGGCAGCGTTGGGTGAGTGGGCAGGATTTTCCCGAGAGGTAGGCGCATTTTTAGCGGGATTTACATTGGCGTCAACTCCTTGGCGCGATGCGATCGCGTCGCGGTTGACCAGCGTGCGCGACTTTTTGTTGCTGTTTTTTTTCATCGACTTGGGGGGAAAGTTTGATTTGGCACTGGTCAATACGATGGCATGGGAGGCAGCGGTTTTGTCTTGCTTTGTGTTGCTGGGAAAACCGCTTGTGGTGATGGCGATCATGGGCTATATGGGATTTAGCAAACGGACCGGGGCGCTGGCAGGGGTGTCGTTGGCCCAGATTTCGGAGTTTTCGATTTTGTTCGTGGCGATGGGGGTGGGGGTAGGGCATGTGGGGGCCGAGACGTTGGGATTGACGACATTGGTGGGGTTGATCACTATCGCCGTTTCTTCCTATATGATTCTTTATTCGCATGTGTTGTATGGAAAGTTGGCGCGCTTCCTCTGGGTGTTCGAACGCCAGGTTCCTTTCCGTGAGGCTGAGGAGGTGGGCCCAGGACCAGCAGCTCCTTCCGCACCGGAGGTGGTAGTGTTGGGGGCAGGGCGCTACGGGGAGGCGTTCGCAGAGGCTCTTCAGCAGCGGGGAATCGAGGTGTTGGCGGTAGAGTTCGACCCAGAGAACGCCCGCATCGCCCAGCGAGCGGGGATCCCCGTGCAGTTCGGCGATGCCGAAGCAGTCGATTTTTTGGCGGAGTTGCCTCTGTCGTCGGTGCGATGGGTGGTGAGTACATTGCCTTCCCCCGAGGCGACAGAGACAGCAGTGGGGGGGTTGCGGGCTTTGGGGTTTACCGGAGGGATCGCAGTGGTGGCCCGCAGCGATGAGGAGGAGGCACGCTTGGCAGCGATCCCAGGGGTGGAGGTGATCCATCCTTTGCAGCAAGCGGCGACATTCGCTGCCCTCGATTTAGCGGCGCGGATCGTCTCTGCAAAGGCCCATACGGGCAACGGCTAAGAGAGGAAGGGGAAAAAAGAGGGAGAATCGCTGGCTATCAGGGCGCGCGGTCTGGGAGCATGGCGTTCGAGATAGCGTTTAATGCCGCGATAGATGGCTTGCGCGAGGGCTTCTTGGTAGGCGGGGTCGGCGAGACGGATCTCTTCGTGGGGATTGGTGATAAAGGCGAGTTCTAAAAGAACCGAGGGAACATCAGGGTTGCGCAAAACCGCAAAATTGGCAGTCTCCACCTCCGGTCGGTGCGGACGACTGACATGAGCGACTTCGGTAAGGAGGTGGCGGGCGAGGTTGACCGCATTGGCGCGCACAGCGGTGAGAGAGAGGTCCAAGAGCGTTTCGGCAACAGCACTGCTGTGGCCAGCGAGTTTGACCCCACCGATGAGGTCGGAGCGGTTTTCTTGGTCGGCAAGCCAGCGGGCAGCCGTGCTGGAGGCACCGCGTTCGTTGAGGATGTAGACCGAGCTACCGCGAACGTCGGGACGAATGTAGGCGTCGGCGTGAATCGAGATGAAGAGATCGGCGCGCACCCGCCGCGCTCGTCGAACCCGCTCGGCAAGGGAGATGAAGTAGTCGCCGTCGCGGGTGAGAACAGCTCGAGTTCGGGCATCGGCATTGAGGCGCTTTTGGACGCGTTGCGCTACCGCGAGGACTACTTCTTTTTCCCGCGTACCGAGACGCCCGATTGCTCCCGGGTCTTCTCCCCCATGCCCGGGGTCGAGGACGATGACATAGGGTTTTCCGCTTCGCTGGGCTGTAGAGGCCGAGGAGGAGGGAGAAGCTTCAGGGGAGGCAGGACGGTTGTTGGGGGAGGAGATGAGGGGAGAAGAGCTTGCCGGGGCAGAGGGTTGGGGAGAGGACGCAGCGGTTCCGGCAGAGGAGGAGGGAGGTGAGGGGGAATCTGAGAGAGAGGATTGGGGGGGTTGAGGAGTGACGGGAGAGGGGGAAGCAGCGGGGGGGGAAGAGGGGGTGGAGGAGGAAGAGGTAGGCGGGGAGGAAGAGGGAGAAGAGGGGGGAAGGGTTTGTTGGAGTTGGGCTAAAAGCTGTTCGATCGGGTCGCGCGGGGTTTGAGGGTAGAGGTCGATGACAAGACGGTGCTGGTAGGTGGCTACAGGGTCGAGGGTGAAGAGCTGGGGTTTGACGAGCTCTTTGAGGTCAAAAACAATGCGAACGATCTCTGGGGTGAATTGACCGATTCGGACGCCGGCAATGTATGGATCGTAGGATGGAATTTTTTCGCCGATACGCTGCAAGATGGCGTCGAGTTGAGCGTTTTTGAGGTCGACTACAAGCCGCAAAGGATCGACGAGAAGTCGCGTCTCATATTCGAGAGGTTGGGTGACTTCAAGCGTAACGCGGGTATATTCAGCGGATGGCCAGACACGAACGGCGATGAAACGAGGACGCGTGACGGCGGCAAAGGAGGAGGGGAGAAGAAGCGCGGAGAGGGTTTGAATCAACAGCAGACGGCGGGCGGGGAGGGGCGGGAAAGAGGGGAAGGAGAGCGCGTGAAGACGAAAAAGGGAATCGAGAGGGTGCTTCATAACGCCGCAGAGGAGGTGGTAATCCAAAAGGCGTCCCCGCTGAGAGCCGTGAGGGCTTCCGCAGCAGCAGGCGTGTGGGCCGTGAGGTGGGCGCGACGAGCATTGGGGCCGAGGATGGTTAGGGTAAGCGTCCAGTGAGGCGAGGGAAGATAGGGTTGAGCGCGTTGGGGCCATTCTACGAGGAGAAGGGTTCCGGGCTCGTGGTATTCATGCAGACCCGCACTGAGGTATTCGCTGGGGTCAGCGAGGCGATAGCAGTCGAGGTGGTAGACCGGAGGGATGCATTCGGGGTAGGATTCGATCAAGGTATAGGTAGGGCTTCTGACCGGGCCGCGGTAGCCAAAAGCGGCAAGGAGCGCCCGCGCAAAGGTGGTCTTGCCCGCTCCGAGCTCGCCATTGAGGTAGAAAACTCCCCCCGCTGCGAGCCGAGGAGCAATCTGCGCCGCAAGCACAGCAGTGGCGGCTTCCGTGGGGAGGAGCAACAAACGGTGCGCAGAGAACATAAGCAAAGAGGGAGCGTGGGCACAGGTAACGGCGAGATTGTACGCGATTGTCGTTGGGTTGGATCGGCTTGAAAACGCATCGAGAAAAAAATGAATGGGGCAGAGGTGGTGGCAAATTTACGCCGAGAGGCCCGGCGGTTGGGATTCGCCGATTTGGCGGTGGCCGATATCTCTTTGCCGACAGAGGAGGGAGAGCGGCTTAGCGCGTGGTTGAGGGCAGGTTTCGGTGGGGCAATGGATTTTTTGAGCCGCTGGGGGGAACGACGGCTCGACGGGCGAACGCTTTCACCAAAGGGCGCACGGGTGATAATGGTTCGGTTTCCCTATGGGAATGGTGATTCGCGCGAGGCACAGCAGGTTTTATCCGATCGCCGTTTGGGGTATTGTTCGCGCTACGCGTTGGGGGAGGATTACCACCGCGTGTTGCGGAAGCGGTTGATCGCATTAAGCCGTTTCTTAAAAGCGATGGCTCCCGAGCATGAGGGGCGGGTATTTGTCGATTCAGCGCCTATTTCAGAGGTGGGTTTCGCTGCAGCGGCGGGTTTAGGATGGCGCGGGAAACATACTTTATTGGTTACCCGTTCTGGGTCCTTCTTTTTTTTAGGCGGGATGGTAACCAATGTGCCTTTGCCGCTCTCCGCTCCTGTTCCTGACCATTGCGGGCGTTGCCGCCGCTGCCTCGAGGCGTGCCCGACAGGGGCGATCGTGGCTCCTTATCGACTCGATGCTCGCCGTTGCATCAGCTACTTGACGATCGAGCATCCCGGCCCGATCCCAGAGGCACTGCGACCATTGATGGGAAATCGGATTTATGGCTGCGACGATTGCCAGTTGGTTTGCCCGTGGAACCGCTTTGCTTCAGGAGAAGTGGACAGCGATTTTATCCCTCGACCGGAGTGGCGCGCCCCTTCGTTGGTGGCGCTTTTCGGTTATCGCGAGGAGGAGTTTTTGCAGCACAGCAGGGGAATGGCGTTGCGCCGTGTAGGGTATGAGCGTTTTTTACGCAACGTCGCGGTGGCATTGGGAAATGCCCCAACTTCCGCGGAGGTGGTGGCAGCGTTGTCCCAACGGAAAGAGGATCCCTCGCTTTTGGTGCGGGCGCATGTACGCTGGGCATTGGCTCGCCACGGGGTTGCGGTATAGTGGCGTTTTTGCCAGTGGTGTAGGGATGGAGCAGAGCGCACAGCCGATCGGGGTTTTCGATTCGGGGGTAGGGGGATTGACCGTGGTGCGGGCGGTAATGGAGCGGTTACCCAACGAGGCGGTCTTATATTTCGGCGATACAGCCCGGGTACCCTACGGGGTGAAGTCGGCAGCGACGATCCGACGCTATGCGCGGGAGATCGTGGAGTTCTTGGTGGGGGAGGGGGTCAAGTTGTTGATCGTGGCATGCAATTCAATGGCGGCGGTGGCGGGAGAAGAGATTCGAAGAGCGGCCGGAGAAGTTCCTGTCCTCGATGTTCTCGAGACAGGGGCACAGGCTGCGGTGGCGACACCGGGGGTGCGAACGGTGGCGGTGATCGGCACGAGTGCGACCGTAGAGAGCGGTGCTTACGTGCACCGCATCGCTCAGTTGGCCCCCGAGGTGCGGGTGGTAGCCCGCGCCTGTCCGCTTTTCGTGCCACTGGTGGAGGAGGGGTGGGTCGATCATCCAGTAACCGAGTGGGTAGCCCGTGAGTATTTGACCCCTTTGGTAGCGGAGGGAATCGATGTGTTGGTTTTGGGATGTACCCACTACCCGTTGCTGAAATCGGTGTTGACCCAGGTGGTGGGCGAGGGGGTGACTTTGGTCGATTCTGCGGTAGCAGTGGCCGAAGCAGCCGCTCGATTGCTTGCAGCAGAGGGGTTAGAACGGCAGATCTCCACCGCTCCTACCCACCGCTTTGTGGTGACCGACCAACCGCCTCGCTTTCATGCGTTGGCGGAACGATTTCTTGCTCGTTCTTTACCCAAGGTAGAGTGGGTAAAGATGGGCGATTAGTGTGTTTCCCCTCGCTGAGGAGCGCTGGCGGGGCCGAGGACCATCGGCCGCGAGCGGTCGGCGCACCACTCGCTCCAGGATCCAGGGTAGAGGAGACCTACTGGGAGACCAGCGTGAACCATCGCCAAAAGGTTGTGGCAGGCGGTGACGCCAGAGCCACAGTAGTGAACGGTTCGCTGAGGTGGGGTCTCCCCAAAAAGGGCGAGAAATTCGGCACGCAACCGTTCAGGAGAGAGAAAACGGCCGGTGTTGAGGTCGAGATTCTGACGAAAGAAACGATTCTTAGAGCCTGGGATATGGCCAGCGAGCGGGTCGAAAGGTTCCGTTTCGCCGCGGTGACGCTCTGGAGCTCGAGCATCGATTAGAAGATAGTCTTGACGACCGAGGAGGGAAAGGAGTTCGTCGGTGGTTATGAGAGGAAGGCGCCAGGCGGTGAGTTGAGGAACGATCTGCCGGAGGGGGGAAAGGGGGACTACCTTGGTTAAAGGGAGCCCCGCTTGCCGCCAGGCCTTAATCCCCCCATCGAGGAGAGCGCTGGCTTCATAGCCCGCAGCGTGCAGCAGCCACCAGGCGCGGCTGGCGTTGAGACCGTCCCATTCATCGTAGAGAATGACTTGGGTTTGCGGAGTAATCCCCGCGCGAGCAATCAGCGCGGCAAATTGATCGAGCTCCGGGAGAGGATGGCGCCCGTTGGTTCCCGTTACTCGGCCAGAGAGGTCGCGTTCTAGGTGCCAGTAATAGGCTCCAGGGAGGTGCAGGGCGCGATACATCGCTTCTCCTGCGTCTGGGTCTCCGAGTTCAAAACGACAATCGATAAAAACCGCCCGCCCAGAGTCATGCCAGCGTTTGGCAGCGTCGACAGAGATGATGGTGTGAAAGTAATCGTGACTGCTCATGCTTCTCCTTCAGATGGCGAGGCGGCCAACCAGATACGGGCCTCGGTTTCATCGCGAAATACTGCGATTTCGGCGTCGAAAAAAAGCCGCTCCAACCAGGCGATCCAGGTGAGCCATTCGGAGTCGGTGATCACGGCGATTCGGTCGACTAAGGGGGCATGGCGCGAGAGGAAACCCACCTCTTCCCAAGCAGCGTCCAACGTGGAGGTAAGCATCTGCCGAAGGTCCAGGAGTATCCGGACAGTGCCACTGAAACGTTCGGCGTGGTCGACCGCTTCCTCAAGAGCATGGAGGTCCGCTACAGTCCATTCGCCGAAAACGGAGGCTTCGATGAGGCCGCTCTGTTCCTGAAGGGTGATCATGGCCGCTGACGATGACGCAGAGGGACCAACGATAGCACGTCGGGCGAGGCTTGTCTATTTGCAACGCAAAAAAAGGCGACCTTGCGGTCGCCCTAATTTTCGGAGGTCTCCCGTGCGTTCCTACCGGCGGCAGGACGCTCCCTCTCCGTGGAATTTAGTGGAATTGGGCTTCTTCAGTGGAACCGGTGAGCGCAGTCACACTCGATTGTCCCCCTTGGATGACCGTGGTCACTTCGTCAAAGTAGCCGGTACCTACCTCGGCTTGATGGGCGACGAAGGTGTAACCGCGCTCCCGCGCTGCGAATTCGGGTTCCTGAACCTTTTCGACGTAGGCGGTCATTCCCCGCCGGACATAGTCATAGGCGAGATCGAACATGTTGTACCACATGCTGTGGATCCCCGCCAGGGTGATGAATTGGAACTTGTACCCCATCGCTCCAAGTTCGCGCTGGAATTTGGCGATGGTGGCGTCGTCGAGGTTTTTCTTCCAGTTAAAGGAAGGAGAGCAGTTGTAGGCGAGCAACTTCCCCGGGAATTTGGCATGAATCGCTTCGGCAAATTTTTTCGCGAAGTCGAGATCAGGGGTGGCGGTTTCACACCACAGGAGGTCGGCATAGGGGGCGTAGGCAAGCGCCCGGGCGATCGCCTGCTGCAACCCTTTACGGGTACGGAAGAATCCTTCGCTGGTGCGTTCTCCGGTAAGAAACGGCTTATCGTTTTCGTCGTGGTCGGAGGTGAGAAGGTCAGCGGCTTCAGCGTCGGTCCGAGCGATAAGGATGGTGGGCACCCCGCAGACGTCAGCAGCCAGACGGGCTGCGATCAGCTTTTGGACCGCTTCGGAGGTGGGAACCAGCACTTTGCCCCCCATATGGCCACACTTTTTTACAGCGGCGAGCTGGTCTTCGAAGTGAACGCCCGCAGCTCCCGCGCGGATCATCGCCTTCATCAATTCGAAGGCGTTGAGGACCCCGCCAAACCCTGCTTCTGCGTCGGCTACGATCGGCGCAAAGTAATCAATCCATCCAGGATCGCCCGGGTTGAGGCCACGGGACCATTGAATTTCGTCAGCGCGTTTAAAGGCATTGTTGATCCGCTCGACAACGACCGGTACGGAGTGAACGGGGTAGAGCGACTGGTCGGGATACATCGCTCGATATTCATTGTTGTCGGCCGCCACCTGCCATCCGGAAAGATAGATCGCTTTGATCCCTGCCTTGACTTGCTGCATCGCTTGTCCGCCCGTGAGCGCACCGAGCGCAGCGATAAAGGGCTCGGTGTGGAGAAGTTGCCAGAGCTTTTCGGCCCCACGGCGAGCGATCGTGTATTCGGGAACGAGAGAACCGCGCAGCCGTACGACATCCTCCGCTCGATAGGGGCGAACAATACCGCGCCACCGGGGATTTTCCGCCCATTCCTTTTTGAGGGTTTCGATCTGTTGTTGTCGATTCATCGCGCCATCCTTTCAAAGAAAGAAATAAATGATACCGCATGGCAAACACCTGGTCAAGTATCTTATATAAGACATAAGACATAAGTGAGGGCTAACGGTGCTTCGCCAATTCGTCGGCAGCGATGTCGATCTCCATTTCCACGAATGCATCGAGATCCTCAGGGTCGTAGTTTAAAAGTTCTGCGATTCCATCGCGCGCTTTGCCATATTCGTGGTCGGCACCAACGCCGACCAATTCACCCGCAATTCGGTCGGCGATAACCAGGTAGGCGATGAGATGGGCTCTTTCGTCGGGCGAATCGAGGAGAAGTTCATACTCGTGATGAGCGGCAATCACCATCGGGATCGGTTCCGCAAGCCCCCACCGTCGGGCGAGGTAATAGCCGAGCGTGGCGTGGTCGACTTGATGGCGGCGCTGCTCGATGAGGGTGTAAGACTCCGAGGGGTTTCCGCGCGCCAGACTGGTAGTGGCTTCGTAATTAGGAAATTTACGGGCCATGAGAAAGATGCCGACATCATGCAGCAATCCGACGGTGTACGCGGTGGCTGTAGGAACTTTCCGAAATCGCCGGGCAAGCCGCTCCGACCACTGCGCAGCAAGCCGCAGCTCGTCCCATAGGGTGGCGCGTACCCCCGCGGGAATGCCAAATTCGGCGTGCAAAAGTACATGCAGGGCGATCTGTTGGAGCCGCGCCAGCCCTAGGAGCTGAATCGCCTGCAGGATCGAGGTGCTGTTGCGCTTTCCGGAGAGACGAAAAGCAGCCCGTAGAACCGCCGCCGCCAGAGCCGGGTCTTGTTGAATGAGGATCGCGAGTTGGCGAAAGTCCGGGTTTTCTTGCTGCCAAAGGTGGGTAATTTCCCCAAGGACGGCTGGGCAAGGGGGAATGTCAATCTCCACGGGGAGAGTCTCGGCGGTGGGGTCGTTCATGGCCGGCTCCGTAAAGTAGGTATGAAAGTCAGTAAAGAAATTATACGCTTCCTCCTAACTGCAATCGCTAGAATCGCGTGAAGTTTGGCAGATCACTTTAGGATGGAGCTTTCTGGGTACCGCTGAGCACTCTAAAGACGAAAATGGCCTTGCTCCTTAGGCTTATGCCGCTGCTCTCGCCGTTCTGCCCTGACCCAAAGCGGGTTAGGCGATGAAGGAGGCGGAGGAGGTGGGCTCCAGCACGGAGCCGAGTGTTGAGGTCGCGCCATTTGGCCAACACCCTTAAAATTTTGATAAGATAATAACAGAAGATGGGGATAAGGGGAGGGAAAAATGCTGGATACGCCGAGTTTTATTAAGGGAGGAGGTGTGGGTGGTGCGTGGAGTAGGAAGTATTTCAAAGAATGAAGGGTATCGGCGCATCCATCGTCGAACATGGGGCGCTTTTGTTCTCGCCCATAT
This sequence comes from Hydrogenophilus sp., assembly GCA_026416515.1. Taxonomy (GTDB): domain Bacteria; phylum Pseudomonadota; class Gammaproteobacteria; order Burkholderiales; family Rhodocyclaceae; genus Hydrogenophilus. The sequence continues at coordinate 317,249 of JAOAEZ010000001.1, forward strand.
GCTCGTCGTTGCCTTACTGTCGATTGTCATCCAGCGTGATCGGCAATTGATCGAAGCGCAGGTGATGCGTCAAACGGCGGAGGCGGCGCGTCTGCTCAAGGAAAAGGTCGATGACATCTTTGCCACCGTCGATGGATCGCTGAAGCTGATCGTTGCTGAGATTCGCCCTGAGGATCTACAGGAGAATGTTTTGCCTTCACGGCAGGAAGAGATCGTTTCGCTGCTGCGCCGCCACAAAGAGGGCTTTAAACCGATCGCTAACATCGGGATTACCGATGCGAGCGGGTTGGCTTTATATGTCGCTGAGGGCAAGGCAGGGTTTCGCGTCGACGATCGGCGTTATTACCATTTTCTGCGTAATACGCCGAGTGCAGAGATCTCGTTATCCGAATTTATCCGCATCCGTTCGGGCAGCAACGATCCAGCCATTCTTCTGGCGAGGCGTATTCGCACGCCGGAGACACCGTTTTTGGGTTTGGCACTTACGCCGGTTAAGCTCGCCTTTTTCGAGGAAATCATTGAAAAGCTCGAGTTGGGGGTAGAAGGGGTAGCAGCGCTCTACACCCACGATCTGGTAATGCTCGGCCGTCGCCCTGCTGTACCAGATAATCTCGGCAAGCCGTTGCCAGATCGCGAGCATATCCTCAAGCTGATAGGGGATAGCGATAAGGGGAGTTTCAAGCTCGTCTCGCCGCTCGACCATATCCCGCGTCTTTTCAGCTTTCATCGTACGGAGCTAGGGTTGATTACCGTTATCGGCCGCAGCGAGACCGACTATCTCGCGCCCTGGCGCGCCCATATCTATTGGTTGGCCGGCGCTTACCTCGCTCTCTTCGTGTTTTCTTTCGTGTTGGTGCGCCGCTGGCTTGCGGCGCGCGCTGCAGAACTAAACGCCATCGAAACAGCGTTGAACGAGAGCGAGAGAAACCGCCAATTTCGCACCCTCGTCGAATCGCTTGGTTATCCGCTCATCGTCATCGATAAAACCGATTTTCGCGTGCTGCATGCCAACGAGGATACTCCGCGTTCGCTCGGGATTGATAAGGAGGATCTGCTCGGCCGTTCGATCGAGGTGCTGCTTGGCGAAGACGCACGAGAAAAGCTCGAACGCACGCTTCAGGCCCAGAACCTTGAAGTGCACCTGCGCCGCCCGGATGGGAGCACTTTCTGGGGTTTGATCAGCGTTACACCGGTCGAATTTCAGGGTCAAGAGGCTTTGATGGTTGGTATCATCAACATCGACGAACGAAAAGCGCGCGAAGATGAGCTCGCTTTCAAGGCTCACTACGATCCGCTCACGTTTGCCTACTCACGCGGCTATTTCCTCGAACGCCTCGAAGCCGTTTTCCAGCATGCCCGTAAACATGGCCGTACCCTCGCCGCCATCGCTTTCGACCTCGATAGATTTAAGTCGGTGAACGATCTTTATGGTCACGCTGCGGGCGATACCGTCCTCAAGGATGCCGTTGCCGCCGCTAAGTCGGTGTTGCGCGATGCCGACCTCTTAGGCCGCACCGGCGGCGAAGAGTTTGTCGTCGTTACCCATACCGAAAGCCTCAATACCGCCTGCCAGATCGCCGAACGCCTTCGCGCGGCGATCGCCGCCCAGAGGATCGAGATCGGTTCATCCGCTCCTTTGCAGGTAACGGCCAGCTTCGGGGTCGCTTTACTCTCACCGGAGGAGACCCTCGAGGCGTGGCTCAAGCGCGCCGATGCCGCCCTCTACCAGGCTAAACGCAGCGGCCGTAACTGCGTCTGCACCGGCTAAATAGAAGTGAGCCGGTGCGCGTTCTATGATCTATTCACGGGACGTCGCTGTCGATGGGGCTGTAGCGATTGGACGCGCGGTTCGCCCGCGCCAGAAGCTTTTCTCGAGCTCGACGGCGGCAAAGATCGCTATCCCGCCGGCGAGGAGATGCAGCCATGTTGCAGCGTCTAAGGGTGCGGTGCCAAACAGTCGTTGCTGAAAGGGTAGGTAGGTTATCGCCATCTGTAGCGCGATGAGGAGCGCGGTGGCTTTCAGGGCAACGGGGTTGCCCAATAGCCCTTCTTTGGAAACTACCGAGTCGGTGAGCCGTCGGCAGTTGAAGAGATAGACGATTTGGCCTACTACCAACATGTTGAGAGCAGTCGTGCGCGCGAATTCGAGCGGCATCCCGCGAGCGATTTCCCAGTGAAAGAGTCCAAACGCTGCAGTGGCCAGCAGCGCCGTGACAAAGGCGATTCGCCAGAGCATGAAACCGGTGACGAGCGGTTCGGATGGATTGCGCGGCGGACGCCCCATAATCCCAGGTTCTGGCCGCTCGAAGGCGATCGCCAGTGACAGCGTTACTGCCGTGACCATATTGACCCAGAGGATCTGCAGCGGCGTGATTGGCAAAGTCATGCCTGCAAGCACGGCAATCAATACCATCGACGCCTGACCGATGCTGGTCGGCAGGACGTAAATGATCGCTTTTCTTAGGTTGTCATAGACGGCGCGTCCCTCCTCGACGGCAGCGGCGATCGAGGCAAAGTTGTCATCGGCGAGTACTATTTCGGCCGCCTCTTTAGCCGCTTCGGTGCCTTTTTTGCCCATCGCGATACCGATATCGGCCCGCTTGAGCGCCGGTGCGTCGTTGACACCATCGCCGGTCATCGCCGTCACTTCGCCATTTGCCTGCAGGGCTTGAACCAAACGAAGTTTATGTTCGGGACTTGCGCGCGCAAAGATGTCGACTTCACGCACCACCTCCCGCAAGGCGGTGTCCGTGAGCGCATCGAGCTCAGCGCCGCTTTGCACGTTGACCTCTCCCTGCACAAGTCCCATTTGCCGGGCGATGGCTGCAGCGGTGGCGGCATGGTCCCCTGTGATCATTTTGATGCGAATACCTGCTTCACGGCAGCGGGCAACAGCACAAATCGCTTCTTCACGGGGCGGATCCATGATTCCAACGAGCGCGAGGAGCGTTAGCCCCGATTCGACGTCGGCGAAGAGAAGTTCTTGTTTATCCGCCGGCATCGCTTTGGTGGCTAAAGCGAGAACGCGGTATCCGGCTGCGGCCAGCTCATCTAGACGTGTGCGCCAGAGATCGGCCGCGAGCGGCTGATCGCCTCTGGCGGTGCGCTGCTGGGTGCACATCGAAAGAAGACGCTCCGGTGCACCCTTGACATAGAGGAGGAGCTGCCCGCTGGGGTCGTGATGGAGGGTGGCCATGAAACGGTGTTCCGATTCGAAAGGGATAGCGTCGCGGCGTGGCCGCGCTTCTCCTTCAGAGCGCGCGTCGAGCCCCGCCTTGAGCGCCAGCGTCAGGAGCGCCCCTTCCGTGGGATCACCTTCAAGCCGCCATTCCCCATCGACTTCATACAACCGCGCATCGTTGCAGAGCAGCGCCGCCCGCGCGATCTCAGTCAATAACTCCGGGTCGATCGCATGGCCCTCTTCCATAACGAAACGACCTTGTGGTGCATAACCGACACCAGTGATTTCGGCTTGCCCGTCAAAGGTGACGATTCGCTGCACGGTCATCTCATTTTTCGTCAGCGTGCCCGTTTTGTCTGTGCAGATGGTGGTGACAGCGCCCAGGGTTTCTACAGCGGGCATGCGACGGATGATCGCATGACGTTTGGCCATGCGCTGTACGCCGATGGCCAGCGTAATGGTCATGATTGCCGGGAGACCCTCTGGAATCGCCGCTACCGCCAATCCGACAGATGCTAAGAACATCGCTTGAGGGGGTTCGCCATGAACGAAGGTCCCGTAGACGATCGTCAGCGCCGCTAGCGTCAATACGCCGACCGTCAACCAACGACCGAAAATGGCCATCTGTTTCATCAGTGGCGTTTCGACCGTTTCGACAGTTTCTAACAAACGACCAATGCGGCCGATCTCAGTGGCATCGCCAGTGGCGACGACAACGCCTTTGCCTTGGCCAAAGACGACGAGCGTACCGGAGTAGGCCATGGAGCGGCGATCGCCAATCGAGGCTTCGGTGGGAACAGGGTCGGCGCTTTTCTCGACCGGTTCGGCCTCACCGGTGAGGGCCGCTTCCTCAATCCGCAGATGGCGTGTCTCAATCAGACGCAGGTCGGCTGGAACTTTGTCGCCTGAGTTCAACAACACGATGTCTCCAGGTACCAGAGCAGCTGCTTCGATCTCTTGTCGGTTTCCGTCGCGTACTACGACGGCGTTAAGGGAAAGGAGGCGGCGGATCGCTTCAAGCGACTTTTCGGCTTTACCTTCCTGTAAAAAGCCGATGAGCGCGTTGATGAAGACGACGCCGAGAATTACCGCTGTGTCGGTGAGATGGCCAAGCGCAGCGGTGACGAAGGCTGCGCCGAGCAACACATAGATCAGGACGTTGTGGAACTGACGTGCAAAGCGCAGCAGCGGACCCCGCTTTTTGGGCGGCGTGAGACGGTTAGGACCATAACGCTCGAGACGACGCGCCGCTTCCGCTGTGGTCAAACCTGCAACGCTGGTCTGTTGGTGAGCGAGGGCTTCTTGGGCGGTGATGGCGTGCCAGATCGGCGGCGACACGGTGCGCTCCTTCGCGCGAAACGCTCCGCACCTGCGCTCATTATCGGCGATGGTGGGGCAGCTTCCTTTTATCGACGGTTTTGTACCTATACCGCTGCAGCGTCGGGGGCAATCGCCGAGGAGGTGCCGTCGCTGGGGAAGATGAGGCGTACCTCTCCTTTTTCGTCGATGTCGATGGTGACTTCGCCGCCGTTGGCTAAGCGGCCGAAAAGGAGCTCGTCAGCGAGCGCGGCGCGGATCGTTTCTTGAATGAGCCGCGCCATCGGCCGCGCCCCCATAAGGGGGTCAAATCCCTTCGCCGCAAGCCACGCTTTGAGCTCGTCGGTAAAGCGAACTTCCACCCGCTTTTCGTGTAGTTGCGTTTCGAGTTGCAGGAGAAACTTATCCACGACGCGGGCGATGATCTCTGGGGTAAGGGGCTTGAAGGGGACGATGGCGTCGAGACGGTTGCGGAATTCAGGGGAGAAAAGGCGTTTGATCTCGGTGAGTTCGTCGCCCGGTTCGCGTTGGGCGGTAAAGCCGATTGCGCTTTTTTGGAGCGCTTCGGCGCCGGCATTGGTGGTCATGATGAGGATGGTGTGACGAAAGTCGGTGGCCCGCCCGTTGCTGTCGGTGAGGGTGCCGTTGTCCATCACTTGTAGCAGGAGGTTGAAAACGTCGGGATGGGCTTTTTCGATTTCGTCGAGGAGAAGAACACAGTGGGGCTTTTTCATCACCGCTTCGGTAAGAAGCCCCCCTTGCTCATAGCCGACATACCCAGGGGGCGCGCCGATGAGGCGACTGACGGTGTGACGCTCCATATATTCCGACATGTCAAAGCGGATGAGATCGATACCCAGGAGCAGAGAGAGTTGCCGCGCGACTTCCGTTTTCCCAACGCCGGTGGGCCCCGAGAAGAGAAAACAGCCGATCGGCCGATTGGGTTGCCCTAAGCCGGCACGGTTGAGTTTGATCGCCCGCGCTAGGCGCTCGATCGCTTCATCTTGACCAAAGACGACATTTTTGAGGTCGCGCTCGAGCGTGGCGAGCTTTTCTCGGTCATCTTGTTGTACCGCCCGCGGAGCAATTCGGGCGATCTTGGCAACCACCGCTTCAATTTCGGCCCGACCGATGGTGCGTTTCGCTTTGGCGCGCGGAACCAGACGTTGGGCGGCTCCGGCTTCGTCGATGACGTCGATCGCTTTGTCGGGAAGGTGACGATCGGTAATATAACGGGCAGAGAGCTCCGCCGCCGCCCGTAAAGCCGTTAGAGTATATTTCACATTGTGGTGCGCTTCAAAGCGCTCTTTGAGTCCTTTGAGGATTTCCACCGTCTCTTCAATCGAGGGTTCCGGAACGTCGATCTTTTGAAAACGACGGGCGAGCGCATGGTTTTTTTCGAAAATTTGACGGTATTCGGCATAGGTGGTGGCGCCGATGCAGCGAATTTGCCCCTTCGCGAGGGCGGGTTTGAGAAGGTTGGAAGCGTCCAGATTGCCACCCGAACTGGCCCCCGCACCAATGAGGGTATGAATTTCGTCGATAAAGAGAATCGCGTTGGGGTGTTCGGTGAGCTGCTTCAAAATGTTCTTCATGCGCTGCTCGAAGTCGCCGCGGTATTTGGTGCCCGCCACCAGCGCGCCGATGTCGAGCATGAAGACAGTGGCGTTGGCAAGAACTTCCGGGACTTGCTGATCTACAATCCGTTTGGCAAGCCCTTCGGCGATCGCGGTTTTGCCCACGCCAGCTTCCCCGACGAGGATCGGGTTGTTTTTTCGCCGCCGACAAAGGACTTGCACCACCCGCGCCAGCTCGTTCTCCCGCCCGATCAGGGGATCGATTTTGCCTGCCCGCGCCAGCGCATTGAGGTTGATGGTAAAGTGCTCCAGCGCTTGCTGGGCGGCGCTGCTTTTCCCCTCTTCGTCGTCGTCGCTTTGCGCGGAGGAGGGTGGAGAAGAGGAGGAGGGGTTCGGACGATTTTTGACGCGCGCGGCGCGAAAACCCGAACCCGGATTGGCGCGCTCCGAGGGGAGCACACCATGGGCGAGATAGTTGGCGAGATCTAGCCGGGTGACATGGTAGCGCTGGAGGAGGAAAAGAGCATGCGACTCTTTTTCCCCAAAAATGGCCATCAGAACCGCGGAGCCTTGAACGTCCGTTTTTCCAGCCGATTGCACCGCGAGGATCGCCCGTTGAATGACCCGTTGAAAGCCGAGCGTGGGTTGCGCTTCATGAGCGGTTTTGCCGGGGATACGCGGGACATGGGTGGCGATGAACTGTAAAAGGTCGTTGCGCAACCCTTCGATGTCCGCCCCTACCGCAACGAGCGCTTCGTTGGCGGAAGGGTTGTCGAGAAGCCCTAGAAGAAGGTGCTCGACCGTGACATATTCGTGCCGCTCGCGCCGCGCATACTCAAAAATGGCGTTGATGGTGATTTCAAGCTCGGGCGTAAACATCATCAGGCTTCCTCCATCGTGCAGGCGAGCGGGTGTTCGTGGGCACGGGCATAGGCGGTGACTTCGCGAACTTTAGTCTCCGCGATGTCCTTGGGGAAAATGCCGCAGACCGCAGCCCCTTCGTGGTGAACCTTGAGCATCACAGCTACCGCGCGTTCGTGCGGCATGTGAAAGAAACGCTCGAGCACTTCGACGACAAAATCCATGGGGGTAAAGTCATCGTTAAGGAGTAAAACCTTATAGAGGGGGGGAGGCTTGCTCACTTCCCCCGCTTCTACTAGCTCCGGAAATTCGACAACCCGTACGCCCATGATTCTTTCATTCTAGCGCATTTGCTTCAGAACGCAAGACCGCGGCGATCGCTTCGGCGACAAAGTCTAGGTTGCGCTCGTTGAGGGCAGCCACGCAGATGCGACCGCTGCTGACAGCATAGATCGCGTATTCGCTTTGAAGTTTCGCGACTTGCGATGGGGTGAGCCCGGTGTAGGAGAAAAGCCCGCGCTGGGCGGTAATGTAGGCGAAGTCCCTTTCCGGCAACTGCGCTTCGAGCCGCTCCCGCAGCCCCCGACGCATCGCGTGAATGCGCTCGCGCATGCGGGCGAGTTCGCCGTGCCAGCGGTGAGTGAGGTCAGCGTCGGTAAGCACTTCAGAGACCAACGCGGCGCCGTGGATAGGAGGGTTGGAGTAGTTGGTGCGAATGACCCGCTTGAGCTGAGAGAGGAGACGCGCCGATTCGTCGGAGCTTGCTGTGACGATGGTGAGCGCCCCTACCCGCTCGCCATAGAGGGAGAAGTTTTTGGAAAAAGAGGTAGCGATAAAGGTGGGAAGGTGACGCTCCACGAAAGGGTGAAGGGCTGCCACGTCTTGCTCGAGACCGTCCGCAAAACCTTGATAGGCGAGGTCGATAAAGGGAATGAGGTCGTTGCGCTGACAGAGATCGACGATAGTGCTCCATTGCGCTGAGGTGAGGTCGGCACCGGTGGGGTTATGACAACATCCGTGCAGGAGAACAATCGTGCCCGGTTCCGCAGCGTCGAGATCGGCAACCATTCGGGTAAAATCGACTCCCCCCGTCGCCGAGTCAAAGTAGCGGTAGAGGCCGACGCTGAAACCGGCAGCTTCAAAAAGGGCGCGATGGTTCTCCCAGCTTGGGTCAGGAATAAGGACCTGGGCCGTGGGGTTGATCCGTTTGAGAAGGTCGGCACCGATTTTAAGGGCCCCCGTGCCACCCAGCGATTGAGCGGTGACCAGCCGCCCTTCGGCGATCAAAGGATGGTCGGCGCCGAAAAGAAGATGCTGAACCGCCCGACAATAGCGCGACGCGCCTTCGATCGGTTGATAGCCGCGCGCTTCGGCGCGTTCTAGCCAGCGTTGCTCGGCGATTCGGACTGCATCTAGGAGAGGAATTTGACCGTTTTCGTCATAGTAAACCCCAACCCCAAGGTTGACTTTGCGGGGACGAGGATCGAGCGCAAAGGCTTCGTTGAGCCCCAGAATGGGATCGCGCGGGGCCATCGCGACGGCAGCAAAAAGCGATGAAGGAGGCATCGATGAAGTCTCCCGAGGAAAAAATTGTCGAGGCCGATTCTAGCATGGGGCCGAAGCGTTGGCGGCGTTTTCCCGGTAGCCCCTTTTGGTTGGCAGAGCCTTATGAGCCTGCCGGGGATCAGCCCGCAGCGATCGCCGCTTTGGTGGAGGGAGTCGAGAGCGGGCTGCACCGCCAGGTGCTGCTGGGGGTAACCGGGTCGGGAAAGACGTTTACAATGGCAAACGTGATCGCCCGCACTGGCCGACCGGCGTTGGTGATCGCGCCGAATAAGACGTTGGCAGCTCAGTTGTATAGCGAGTTTCGGGCCTTTTTCCCACGAAATGCGGTGGAGTACTTCGTCTCTTATTACGATTACTATCAGCCCGAGGCGTATGTGCCAAGCCGCGATCTGTATATCGAGAAAGATGCGAGTGTCAACGCCCATATCGAGCAGATGCGGTTGTCGGCAACCAAAAGTATCTTGGAGCGCCGCGATGTGGTCGTGGTGGCTACCGTGTCATGTATCTACGGGATCGGCGATCCGGCAAGCTACCATGCGATGATTTTGCACGTGCGGGTGGGGGAGCAGTTGAGCGTCCGCGCGGCCGTGGAGCGATTGGTGGCGATGCAGTATGCCCGTACCGAGGTCGATTTCGAGCGCGGTACTTTCCGCGTGCGGGGAGATGTGCTCGATGTCTTTCCGGCTGAGCACGCCGAGTGGGCGGTGCGAGTGAGCTGGTTCGATGATACGGTGGAGTCGATCGCATTGTTCGATCCTTTGACCGGACGGGTAGTGCGCTCGCTGCCCCGATTTACGATCTACCCCGCGAGCCATTTTGTGACGCCGCGGGCGACAGTTCTGCGGGCGATCGAGACGATTAAGGAGGAGCTGCGACTTCAGCGAGAGGCGCTCTTGACCGCCGGTAAAGTGGTGGAGGCCGCGCGGTTGGAACAACGAACGCTGTTCGATTTGGAGATGTTGCAGGAGGTGGGGTTTTGCAAAGGGATCGAGAATTATTCCCGTCATTTGACCGGGCGGGCACCCGGGACGCCTCCGCCGACATTGATGGACTACTTACCGGGAGATGCACTGCTTTTTATCGATGAGTCTCATGTGACGGTGGGACAGATCGGGGGAATGTTCCGCGGCGATCGATCGCGGAAGGAGACGTTGGTGGCGTACGGGTGGCGCTTGCCGAGCGCATTGGATAACCGCCCGCTGACGTGGGAGGAGTTCGCAGCACGCATGCCCCAGACGATCTTTGTTTCGGCTACCCCCGGAGATTATGAGTTGCAGGTGGCCGATGCGGTGGTGGAGCTGGTGGTGCGACCTACCGGGTTGATCGATCCAGAGGTGGTGATCCGGCCCGCTTCTCATCAGGTGGATGATCTGCTGCACGAGGCGCGCGCCCGGGTGGCCGCCGGGGAGCGCGTGTTGGTGACAGTGCTGACAAAGGAGATGGCAGAGCAGTTGACGGCTTTTTTGAACGAGAACGGGTTGCGTGCCCGCTATCTGCACGCCGATATCGATACCGTGGAACGCGCCGAGATCGTGCGCGATTTGCGCTTGGGAGCGTTCGACGTGCTGGTGGGAATTAATTTATTGCGCGAGGGATTGGATCTTCCAGAGGTTTCTTTGGTGGCGATCTTCGATGCCGATAAGGAGGGATTTTTACGCTCCGAACGGTCATTGATCCAGATGATCGGCCGCGCCGCTCGCCATGTGCGCGGGCGGGCGATTTTGTACGGGGATATAGTGACCGCTGCAATGGCGCGGGCCGTCGAGGAGACAGAGCGGAGACGAAGCAAACAGCTTCAGTATAATGCAGTCCACGGAATTACCCCGCGGTCGGTGGTGAAAGCGGTGCGCGAGTGGATCGATGTCGAACGAGGAGAGGAGCCCCAGCGCCCTTCCCGCCGCAGCCGAGGGGAGGGGGATCGCCCCCGAGAGTTAGAGGAGGTCCATTCGTGGCTGGCATCGGTGGACCGAGAGGATCCCCAGGCAGTGGCGCGCGCACTGGTGCGGTTGGAGCGGGAGATGCGCGCCTACGCCGAGCGTCTGGAGTTTGAGCAGGCAGCGGCGGTGCGCGATCTGCTGCTGCAGCTGCGGGCCGAGGTGTTCGGTGCGGCTGGGGTGGAGTCGCTGCCGAGGTAGAGGGTGCGGCGCGGGAGAGGAAGGGTGAGACACCATGAGGGGACAGCGAAGCGGTGAGCCAATACGGGTGTTGTGCGTGTGTACCGGAAATATCTGCCGTTCGCCGACGGCAGAGGTGGTGTTGCGCCAGCGACTAAAAGAGGAGGGGTTGGGAGAGAGAGTGGTGGTCGATTCAGCAGGAATCGATAGTTACCACGTGGGGGAGGCCCCCGACCCACGAATGCAGCAGGCGGCGCGTCGCCGCGGTTACGATCTTTCCGAGTTGCGAGCCCGCCAGGTGCAGCGGGAGGATTTTTTCCGCTTCGATTGGGTGTTGGCAATGGATCGAGGCCATTTGCATTGGTTGCAGCGCTTGCGGCCACCTACCGCAGAGACGGAGGTGGCCCTTTTTTTGGCAAGGAGTAAAGTACGCCCCAATGCTGAGGTGCCCGATCCTTACTATCGCGGACCCGAGGCGTTCGAAGAGGTGCTCGATTGGCTGGAGGAGGGGGCGAGGGGATGGGTGGCCTTTTGGCGAGATCTTTTAGAGGAAAAAAAGAGGGGATGAGCTCGCTAGGAGCGAGTGAAGGGCCACCGTTGGCGGAGGGGGGAACGAGGCGGTGGATAGGGGTGGTGGGGGCGCGCGGTTTCGTGGGCCGGCGAGTGGTGACACATTTGCGCGCGATGGGGTGGCGGGTAGTGGCTTTTTCGCGTAACCCCTCGCCGATAGAAGGAGAACAGGGAGAGGGGGTGGTGTGGCGCCGTTGGCCCGCGGAGGGGGAGAGAGTGGCCGATGGTTTGGTAGGGTGGTTTTGGTTGGGACCAATTTGGGGAATCGGGGAAGAAATGGGGAGATGGCTGGGGAGGGGAGCGCGTGTGGTGGCCCTTTCGTCGACGAGCGTGGTCACAAAGGCCCATTCCCCCAGTAGGGCAGAGCGAGCGCTGGCGGCGCGGTTGCGAGCGGGGGAGGAACGATTGCAGGAGATGGCGGCAGTGTCAGGAGCGATGGCCACAGTGCTGCGCGCGACGTTGATTTACGGCGGCGGGGAGGACCGCAACGTGGCGCTGATCGCCCGTTGGATCCGCCGCTTCGGTTTTTTCCCAGTGTGCGGTTCGGCACAGGGATTGCGCCAGCCTCTTCATGCCGATGATGCAGCAGCGATGAGCGTGGCCGCATTTTTTCGCCCCGAAACCGCTCATCGCGTGTTGACCGTGACAGGAGGGGAGACGTTGCCATTCCGGGAGATGGTGATCCGAGTATTCGCGGCACTGCACCGCCGCCCGCGAATCGTGCCGGTGCCGTGTTGGGGGCTCGCGGCAGCTGCCGAAATAGGGCGTTGGTTGGGAGGAGAGGGGTCGGCCGCGGCAGTGCGACGAATGAATGAGGATTTGGTGTTCGAGGGAAGCGAGGCGGCTCAGGTATTAGGGATTACCCCTAGACCTTTCGTGTTGAATGCGGAGGATGTGGGTTGATCGAAGGGGTAGCATGGATGGTGGGGGTAGGGGGAATAGGGTGGTTGGGCGCACTATGGGTGGCGCGCGGGGGAGCCCAGTGGGGGTGGGTGGCGAGGCCAAGCGAGCGGTCATCGCATCAACAGCCGACGCCGACAGGGGGCGGAGTGGGATTTGTGATAGGAGGAACAGCAGCCGCGCTTCTGTTGGCGGCCGCAGGGAAGTGGCCGATGGGGACCGCCGTAGCGGGATGGGGGGCTCTGTTGGCCATGGTGGGGGCCGCAGACGATCGGTACCCCTTGTCGCCGTGGTTGCGATTGGCCGTACAAGCGGCGTGCGTGGCAGGAGTGGTGGGGGCGGGGGTAGAGGAGTGGGATCTCAAGGCCGCTGCGGCGTGGGTGCTGGGGGTGGCATGGGTTAACTTTTTCAATTTCATGGACGGGATCGATGGATTAGCGGGAAGTGAGGGGGTTTTTTTGCTTACAGCGGGGGCTTTGTTGGCGGTCAGCAGCGCCGGGGAGATGGCAAGCGGGTTGGGGTGGTGGATGGCAACGTGCGCCGCGGGGGTGGCAGGATTTCTGGTGGTGAATTGGCCTCCAGCGCGGGTGTTTATGGGTGATTTGGGGAGCACTTGGCTGGGGTTGGCGATTTGGGCGGGGGTGTGGGAGACAGTAGCGGCCGAATGGGTGCCGGCGGCGACATGGGCGATTTTGTTGGGAGTGTTCGTGACCGACGCTGCAATAACATTAGCGGTACGGTTGGGACGCGGCGCGCGATTTTACGAGGCGCATCGCAGCCACGCTTATCAGCGACTCTCCCGCCGTTGGCAGGAGCGAACCGCAGGTCATCGATGGGTGACGGTGGGAGCGATGGCGATCAATGGGGGGTGGTTGCTGCCGTTGGCCGTGGGCTCTTTTTGGTTTCGAGAGTGGGGTTGGATCTTGACGGCGGTGGCGTATGCGCCGTTGGTGGCGATTGCTTGGTATTCGGGGGCGGGAAGGGAGGAGGAGTAGAGGTGCCTAATAAAAGGGCTAAAAAGGTGTAGGAGGGCTTTCCGCCGGCCGCTTCCGGCGGAGCGGCCGAGCGGAGGACAATGGATATTAGCGCGGCTCGTCGCGGCGAGTTTCGACAAGGATGAGCGGTTCGGTGGAGAGGGGCGGAGAGGGAGGAAGTTGCCGGCCTGGCCCTGCGCCGCTGGCGAGCGCCGTGGAGGGGGCGGGGGAGAGGCGCGCAGGGTCAGTTTCGACGAGGATCAGCTCCGTGTCGGAGAGGAGCGCCGCAAGGTTAGAGGGGCCCGAGTCAACGGGCGAAGGTGAAGAGGCAGGGGGGGAGGCAGGGGGAGCGGTTCCCGAGGCGGGGGAAAAGGGGGGGGGGAGTTTAGAGGGTGAGGCTACATCGGGGGGGGTTGAGGGGGGAAGGGGGAGAGTTCGTTCGGGGATGGGAAGAGGAGCAAGCGGCGGTTCGCTTGTTTCATCGGCGAGGGGGGTCGCCGCGAGGGAGGGATCTGGGGTCTGAGCGGGGGATTCCTCCGCAGGGGGTTCCTCGGGGGGGTAAGGAGCAGAGGGGAAGGCTGCAGCCTCCTCGCGGGGAACCGACGAATCGCTTTTCTCGGCGACAGCTGCCGCCGGAGGAGGAACGAGGGGGGAGTGAGGTGGGCTCTTTTCGTCGGCCGAGGGGGAGAGAGGGAGGACGGTTTTTTCTTCCGAGATTTCGAGGGAAGAGGGAGAGGCGAGGGTGAGGTCAGGCGGAGAGGCGAGGGAGGGATCTGGTGAGGGAGAAGAGAAGGGGATCGCCTCTTTGAGGATCGGCGGGTAGGCTTGAGAGAGGGGAACAGGGAGAAGGCGATCGTCCGGTGCAGGGGAACTCTCCGCGGCAAGGGGAGAAGGGCTAAGGGGAAGAGTGCTTTCTTCAGAGAGGTTAGGAGAGGGTAAGGGACGCTCCGCCGCGATGGAGGAAGGTGGCCCTTCATCAGGGAGAGGGAGAGGCGGAGCTGCGGCTTCCGTTTCAGGAGAGCGCCGCGTGCGCGTGCGCCGGCGCCGCCGACGGGAAAAGTTCTCTTCCTCGGTAAAGCGGGATGGGTCGCTTGGTTGACTTTTCTCCGAAGGGGCTTCGGTGGGTGCGGAGAGCGAGGAAGAGAGGGAAGGTGAGAAAGAGACGGATGAGGAGAGGGGAGGTTGGGCGGCGGGAAGGGCGGAGGAACTAGGGGGAGTCATCGAGGGGAGCGCCCGCTCTCCAGAGCGGTAGCGCTTACGGCGATCGTGACGCGTCCGCCGGTCGCCGGAGAGGGCGGAACGCCCCTCCTCACTGGGAGGAGCCGGCGGCGAGGGAGGGGAAACGTCACCGCTGCCGATGAGGCTCTTGAGCCAGGTATAAAAGCGGGCGATGAGGGGAGGCTTTTCTCCGACTTTAGCCGCTTCCGTAACGGCAGGCCGAGTCGCCGCGCTCTCTTCGTCACCGTCAGCGTCTGAGTCGATGGTTTCAGAGCGGGCGGGGGGCGGTGCGTCAGGGGCGATTCCTTTAACCACCGCTTCTTGTTTGGGAGTTCGCTTTTCGGCGAGAGGCCCAACTGCGACCGTTTCCGGTTGCGGAGGCGTGACCAGTTCGTAGCTGATAAGACGTACGTCGAGATTGTCGATCTGATCGTGACGGAGCCGAACCACTTCGTGTGCCGGGGTTTCGATGTGGCGGTTGGGGATGATGACGATGCGGACGCGGTGACGGGCTTCCAGACGGGCGACGTCATAACGCTTTTCGTTGAGGAGGAACGTGCCGACGTCTACTGGTACCTGGACATATACGGCCGCAGTGTTTTCTTTGATCGCTTCTTCTTCGATGATGCGGAGAATGTGCAGGGATGCCGATTCGGTGCTGCGGATGTGACCGGTACCGCTGCAACGGGGGCAAGGAACATAGGTGCCCTCCGCAAGGGCTGGACGCAGCCGTTGCCGGGAGAGTTCCAAGAGACCGAACTTGCTGATTCGCCCCATCTGAACCCGCGCGCGATCGTAGTGCAGCGCTTCGCGGAGCCGCTGTTCAACTTCGCGCTGATTTTTCGGGTCTTCCATGTCGATGAAGTCGATGACGATGAGCCCCCCTAGGTCGCGCAGCCGGAGTTGCCGGGCGATCTCTTCGGCGGCTTCGAGGTTGGTTTTTAGAGCGGTCTCTTCGATGTCAGCCCCTTTGGTGGCTTTGCTGGAGTTGACGTCAATCGCGACCAGCGCTTCGGTGTGGTCGATGACGATCACCCCGCCGCTGGGTAGGACGACTTGCCGGGCATAGGCGGTCTCGATCTGGTGCTCAATCTGAAAGCGCGAGAAGAGCGGAACGTCGTCGGTATAACGCTTGATGCGCCGAACACAGTCGGGCATGACGTGCTGCATGAATTGAACGGCTTGCGTGTAAATCTCGTCCGTGTCGCAGAGGATCTCTTGAATGTCGGGTTGAAAATAGTCGCGAATGGCGCGGATGACGAGCGCGCTCTCTTGGTAGATGAGAAAAGGAGCTTTCTGGGCTTGAGCCGCTTCCTCGATCGCTCGCCAGAGTTTAAGGAGATAGTTGAGATCCCATTGCAGTTCCTCTTTGGTGTGGCCAATCGCCGCCGTGCGGGCGATGAGGCTCATCCCTTCTGGTACTTCCAATTCATCAAGGAGCTGCTTGAGCTCTTGCCGCTCTTCGCCGTCGATGCGCCGCGAAATCCCCCCTCCCCGCGGATTGTTGGGCATAAGCACTAGGTAACGCCCCGCGAGCGAGAGGTAGGTGGTGAGCGCCGCCCCTTTGCTGCCCCGCTCTTCCTTTTCCACTTGAACGATCAGCTCTTGCCCGACTTCGAGGGCGTCTTGAACGCGCGCTCGGCCGTTTGCGGAGGAGCCCCGCCAGTAGTCGCGGGCGACTTCCTTAAAGGGAAGAAAACCGTGCCGCTCTTCGCCGTAGTCGACAAAGACCGCTTCTAGACTGGGTTCGATACGGGTGATGAGCGCTTTGTAGATGTTGCCTTTGCGTTGTTCGCGGTGAACCGATTCGATGTCGATGTCGAGCAATTTCTGACCGTCGACGATCGCAACCCGCAGCTCCTCCGGCTGCGTGGCGTTGAAGAGCATGCGTTTCATCGGGGTGAAGTCTCCTGAAGGTGAAAGGGCACGCCCGATACCGACGCCACAGAGCGCTCCACGCTTGATCAGAGGCGAAACGGACCCGCTGCTCGACAATAGCAGCAGCGAAGGAGAGGAGAACCAGAACCAGCCCGAAGGGGAGTTCTCGTTTTTTCCAAAAAGTTTCCGCGATCACTTGCTCGTTTGCCCTGACGTGTGGTCGGTTGCCGGGCAGCGCCGGGTTAATCGAGGATCCTCGAGGAAATTCGGGAGCAGCGCTCGACCCTTCCTCGCGCCATCCAGTTTTGACAGACCGTTGGCCTGCCGCTGAGGTGAGAGTATAGTACGGGTGTTTGCTTTTCGACAAGTGCGTGACAGTGCCCAGCGTGAACGAGAAAGGGGGGGTGCGCTATTTGACCGTCGATGAGGGACCGCAACGTCTCGATAATTTCTTGGCGCGTTCGCTAAAGGGGGTACCGCGCCGCTGGATTTGGCGAGCGATCCGTTCGGGCGAGGTGCGAATCGATGGCCGCCGCGCTGACCCCGCTACCCGTGTGACCGCAGGCCAGAGGGTGCGTGTGCCGCCCGTACGTTTGGGAGAGGGGGCGCAGAGGGGGAGAAACGTTTGTATCGGCCCTGCTCCGAGCGTGGAGGTGCTTTA
This sequence comes from Hydrogenophilus sp., assembly GCA_026416515.1. Taxonomy (GTDB): domain Bacteria; phylum Pseudomonadota; class Gammaproteobacteria; order Burkholderiales; family Rhodocyclaceae; genus Hydrogenophilus. The sequence goes on from JAOAEZ010000001.1 coordinate 334,066, forward strand.
CGAGGATGAGGCGTTGGCTGTTTTGAGCAAACCGGCGGGATTGGCGGCCCATGGCGGTTCCGGCGTGCGGTGGGGCCTGATCGAGTGGCTGCGCGCTAGCCGACCGCAGGGGGGAAATTGGGCGTTGGTGCACCGGCTCGACCGCGATACGTCGGGGCTGATGGTGGTGGCTAAACGGCGCCGCGCGCTGACGGCGCTACAGGCGGATTGGCGCACAGGAAGGGTAAGGAAACACTACCTGGCGTTGGTGTTGGGACAGGTAAGGCAGGGAGACTTCGTGATCGATGCGCCCTTGCTGCGCGGGGTGACCGCTGGCGGCGAGCGGCGCGTGCGCGTCGCCGCGGAGGGAAAAGCAGCGATGACGAGGGTGAGACGGTTGGCAGTGTGGGAGGAGCCTTCTCCTGGTTTTTCATGGCTGGAGGTCTCTTTGGAGACAGGGAGAACGCACCAGATCCGCGCCCATTTGGCTTACGTGCACCATCCGCTGGTGGGGGATGAGAAGTATGGCGATTTCGCGTTGAATCGGGTGTTTGCTAAACGCTGGCCAGGGATGCGCTTGGCGCTGCATGCATACCGCCTTGCTTTTTTTCATCCGCTTTCCGGCGAGGAAATGTCGTTTACAGCGCCCCTTCCTGCCGATCTGACGAGACTTTTGACGGCGTTGGGCCCGCCGAGCCTGGGAGAAGTATATCCGGCGGCGGAGGGAGGGCCGCGTTGAAAAGAAAGGTGACCGGCCGGCGAGCGAGCACGGGAGGATGGTGCCGCCATTCGCCGACAGTACGCGTGCGTACCCAACCATCCGGGGCGGTGAGGTGATAGGCGATCGCTAGACGGGTGGTGGGGGAGAGGACCGTGAGGAGTAGGCGCAGCAGACGGTCGTTGCGGTAAGGGGTTTCGATAAAGATCTGCGTGCAGGCGTCTCGCCGGCTGAGGGTTTCGAGTTTCCCGATCGCTGCTCGACAGGCGGTTTCTTTGACCGGGAGGTAGCCGTGGAAGGCAAAACGTTGCGCTGGGAGACCAGAGGCCATGAGCGCAAGCAAAAGACTAGAGGGACCGACGAGCGGTTCCACAGGGATGCTTAGAAGGTGGGCAGCAGCAACGACCGCCGCACCGGGGTCGGCGATCGCAGGGGCTCCGCAGTCGGTGAGGAGGGCGACCGATTCCCCCGCACGACAGGGGGCGAGAGCCATCTGGCACCAGGCGGGGTCGGGGGAGGGGGGGATGGGAGTAAGGATCCATTCGGCGGGGGGAAGAGGATGGCCAAGGCGGCTTAAGTGGCGACGGGCGGCTTTGGGGGTTTCGACGAGAAAACGCCGGGTGGAGTGCAGCCGCACGAGGGTTTCCGCCGGGAGGTGAAGAGCGCCCTCTTCTGCGATGGGGGTGGGGATCAGGAGAAGGGAGGCTACCATCCCGTGGGATCAGAGGAGAAGAGCCGCAGGGAACAGCAAGAGGAGAACCATCGCTTCATGGGAGGAGAAAGCCCGCTCGTCGCAGCCAACGGGAAACGGTGATCAGGGGTAGCCCTTCGAGGGCGGTGGGATCGCTCGTTTCCACCGCATCGACAAGGGTAATGCCGAGGGATTCGATTTTGGCGGCCCCTGCACAGTCGAGCGGTTGATCGCGGGCGACATAGCGTTCGATTTCGGCGTCACTGAGGTCAGCGCGAATGTATACCCGTGTGACGATAGTGTCGAGATGGGTTTGCTCGGCGATAGGGTCGATGAGGGCGACGGCGGTGTAAAACTCAACGCGCTTTCCCCGAAGGTGCTGCAGTTGGGCGACCGCCCGCTGCGGGGAGGTAGGTTTCCCAAAACGGGTAGAGCCGACCGCAGCGACTTGGTCGCTGCCAAGAACCAGCGCCGGGTAAGAGAGACGCTGCACCACCGCACGGGCTTTCGCAAGCGCTAGACGCGCTGCTTGCGCTTCCGGGGTTTCGCCTTCGAGCGGTGTTTCGTCGATCTCGGGGGCAATCGCTTGAAAGGAGAGACCCAGCCGACTGAGAAGGGCACGCCGGTAGGGCGAAGTGGAGGCAAGGATGAGCGGTAGCACCACGTTCGAGAGAAGAGTTTTGACAAATAGACCGAAAAATTATATCATCGCGGCCTTATGTCTGATGGTGAACTGCTCCCTTTCGCAAGGTTTGACCCTATCGCGTTTGTACGCTCGGGAGCGGTGTGGGAAGGGAATATCCCGCCAACCCGCTTGGAGCGCTTGGCTGACCGCTTGGCGATAGGGGAGGGAACGCTCTTCTGCCGGCTCGTTCCCGAGCGCGACCATGCCCAGCGGGCCGTAACCCATCTCTTTTTGTCGGGTTCGTTGCCGTTGATCTGTCCTCGCTGCTTGAAGAGAGTGACATGGTCCGTGGCGCTGGAGCGCCGTTTGGTGTGGTTTCGCAGCGAGAAGGCAATTCCCCCGGAGGAGCTGGAGGAGGAGGGGTGGGACGCACGCCTGTTAGAGGAGGATCTGACGGTAGCGGGGTTGGTGGAGGAGGAGATACTGTTGGCTTTGCCGATAGGAGCGGTGTGTGCGTCGTGTACAATTCCCGCTTCACCACACGCGGGGAAGCCGATTTCACCGTTCATGGACTTGACCCAAGTGGAGTTTGACGATGGCTGTTCAACAAAATAAGAAGTCTCCTTCGAAACGCGGGATGCACCGATCGCACGATCGATTGACCGCTCCCCCGTTGGCGGTCGATCCGACAACAGGCGAGGTCTATCGCCGCCATCATGTGACTCCGAGCGGCTTTTACCGCGGCCGGCGAGTGATCGAACGCGGCGGCGAATGAGCGCCTCCGAGCCGGCGCTGGCCGTCGATTGCATGGGCGGGGACCAGGGGGTCGCTGTGACCCTCCCGGCAGTGGAGGCTTTCTTGGCGCGACGAGGAGAGGCTCGGGTGGTGGCGGTGGGAACCCCAGACCATGTCGAGGGGGCAGCGGCGCGCTTGCGAGAACATTTCGGCGAGCGGTTTCGATTCGTCGCGGCTTCCCAGGTGGTGGCGATGGATGAACCGCCACAGGTGGCATTGCGAACGAAGCGCGACTCTTCAATGCGCCGCGCGATCGAATTGGTGCGCGATGGCGAAGCAGTGGCGGCAGTCTCTGCGGGAAATACGGGCGCGCTGATGGCGATCGCTCGCTTTGTACTGAAGACGCTTCCAGGGATCGATCGCCCGGCGATCGCGACGGTGTTGCCCGCGCGTACCGGACGGGTGTGGGTGTTGGATTTGGGGGCTAACGTCGATTGCACCGCCGAACATCTCCTGCAGTTCGGGTTGATGGGAGCGGCGTTGGTGCGGGCCGTTGAGGGGATCGAGGAGCCGCGCGTCGGATTGCTGAATATCGGCGAAGAGGCGATCAAAGGCAACCAGGTGGTACGGGAGGCTTCCGAGTTTTTGGCGGCGTCACCGTTAAATTTTGTGGGAAACGTGGAGGATATCTACGCGGGGGCAGCCGACGTGGTGGTGTGCGATGGTTTTGTCGGCAACGTGGCGTTGAAGACGACCGAGGGGTTGGCGCAGATGTTGGCCGAGTTTTTGCGCGCTGAGTTCCACCGTTCGTGGTGGACGCGGTTGGCGGCAGTTGCCGCTTTTCCGGTGTTACAGCGCTTTAAGGATCGCGTCGATCCCCGCCGCTATAACGGGGCGGTGCTGGTGGGATTGCGCGGGACGGTGGTGAAAAGCCATGGGGCGGCCGATACGTTCGCTTTCGGGTGGGCGCTCGATCGGGCATGGGAGGCAGGACGCCACGGTTTGGTGACGCGAATCGCTGACCAGGTGGCGATGTTGGGGCCCAACGGGGAGGGCGCGTGAAGCGCTTCGCGCGTGTCGCCGGCGTGGCCGGATACCTTCCGGGGAGACCGGTGACTAACGACGATTTGGTGGCCCGCGGGATCAATACTTCCGATGAGTGGATCCGGACACGCACGGGGATTCGCCAGCGCCACTTCGCGGCAAGCGAGGAGACGACCAGCGATTTGGCAGTGGCGGCGGCCCAGGCAGCGCTGGCAGAGGTAGGGTGGACAGGAAACGATCTCGATCTGATCGTGGTGGCTACGACTACCCCCGATATGATCTTTCCCAGTACCGCGACGATCGTCCAGGAGCGGGTGGGATGTACTAACGGCGCTCCCGCGTTCGATGTGCAGGCAGTGTGCACCGGATTTGTCTATGCTTTGGCGTTGGCCGACCAGTTCGTGCGTTTGGGAGAGGCACAGCGGGCGTTGGTGGTGGGGGCGGATACCTTTTCGCGTTTGCTCGATTTTTCCGATCGAACTACGTGCGTGCTTTTCGGCGACGGCGCAGGAGCGGTATTGCTCGAGGCGGCGGATCAACCAGGGGTGATGGCTACCCGCTTGCACGCCGATGGCCGCTACCGCGCGGCGTTGTGCGTGCCCGGACAGACCGCCGCAGGACAGGTGTTGGGCGATCCGTTTGTGCGCATGCAGGGGCAAACAGTCTTTAAGTTTGCAGTACAGGCGCTGGTGGCGGTGGCAGAGGAGGTGCTGGCCACCGCCCAATTGCCGGCGACAGCTGTCGATTGGTGGATTCCCCACCAGGCGAACGCCCGCATCCTCGACGCGGTCGCTCGGCGATTGGGGGTGACGCGTGAGCGGGTGGTAGAAACGGTCGCGCTTCATGGGAATACGTCGGCAGCGTCGATCCCGTTGGCGCTGGCGTGGGCAAATAGCCAGGGGTTGCTGAGCCGCGGGGATTTGGTTTTGTTGTCGGCAGTGGGGGGAGGGTTTACGTGGGGCGCTGCGCTGCTTCGCTGGTAGATCGGGGGAGAAGGGAATGAGGCGCTTGTTCGTATTTCCCGGACAGGGGTCCCAGCAGGTGGGAATGATGGAGGGGTACGAGGGTTTGCCGGAGGTGCGCGAGACTTTCGCCGAGGCGAGCGAGGTTTTGGGAGAGGATTTGTGGCGGTTGACGGCAGAGGGACCTGAGACGGTTTTGGCGCTGACGCGTTATACCCAACCGGTGATGATGACCGCAGGAGTGGCGATTTGGCGCGCGTGGCGGGCGTTGGGAGGGGGATTACCCGATTTTTTGGCCGGCCATAGTTTGGGGGAGTATAGCGCATTGGTGGCTGCCGAGTCGCTCGCGTTTGCCGATGCGGTGCGATTGGTTCGATTGCGCGCCGAGGCGATGCAGGAGGCAGTGCCCCCCGGTCAGGGAGCAATGGCCGCTATTTTGGGCTTGCCGCCAGACGAGGTGGAGAGAGTCTGCGCCGAGGTGGCGGGAGAGGAGGTGGTGGCCGCAGCTAACTATAATTCGCCAGAGCAGACGGTGATCGCGGGCGATACCGCAGCGGTGATGCGGGCGGTGGAGGCCGCGAAACGGGCCGGAGCGAAACGAGCAATACCCTTGCCGGTGAGCGCTCCATTTCATTGCCCGCTAATGCGGCCGGCTGCCGAGCGATTGGCCGCAGCATTGGCAGAGATTCCGATTGCAAGACCAAAGGTGCCGGTGATTCATAATGTAGATGTGGCTGTGCACGACGACCCCGAGGAGATCCGCATGGCACTGGTGGACCAGGCGTGGAGACCGGTGCGGTGGTGCGAGACGATCGAGTGGGCGGCGCGCGCAGGGGTAGGGGTCGCAGTGGAGTGTGGGCCAGGGCGGGTCTTAGCGGGATTGACCCGCCGGATCGCGCCGGCAATGGTGAGTATCGCGTTTGCCGATCGGGCCGCAGTGGAAGAGGCGTTGAGAGCGGAGCGGTCGGCAGGCGCGCCGAGCCGCTAAAAAGGGAGTAAAGGCGTGGGTGACGAGGAGAGATTAGATGCGCTTTTTCGCCTCGATGGGCAGGTGGCGCTGGTAACCGGGGCGTCGCGGGGGATCGGGGCGGCGATCGCAGGGACATTGGCCGCAGCGGGAGCTGTGGTGGTCGGAACCGCGACGAGCGAAGCAGGGGCAAAAGCAATCGGTGAGCGGCTGACCGCCCTCGGCAGCGCAGGAATGGGAGCAGTGCTCGATGTGACCGATGGGGCGGCGGCCGAGGCGTTGGTGCAGCGCGTGGAGGAGCAGTTCGGTCCAATCGCGATTTTAGTGAACAACGCCGGAATTACCCGCGATCATCTGGCGGTGCGAATGCGCGAGGAGGATTGGCAGGCAGTCCTCGAGACCAATTTGACCGCGGTGTTTCGCTTGTCGCGGTTGGTCCTGCGGGGAATGGTCAAGAGGCGATATGGTCGTATCATCAATGTTTCGTCGGTGGTGGCGAGAATGGGAAACGCCGGTCAGTGCAATTATGCAGCGGCTAAAGCGGGAGTAGAGGGAATGACCCGCGCGCTGGCGCGAGAGGTGGGGAGCCGTAACGTGACCGTAAATTGCGTGGCACCAGGGCTTATCGAGACCGATATGACCGCTCACTTGAGCGAGGAGCAGCGGGCGCGGTTGATGGCTCCGATCGCGCTGGGACGTTTCGGAACGCCCGCCGAGGTGGCCGCATGTGTGCTCTTTTTGGCGTCGCCAGGGGCAGGGTATGTAACCGGTACCACACTCCACGTAAACGGCGGGATGTATATGGGGTAAAGAGGGGTTGATTTTCCCTGCCATTTGATAGAATATATTGACCTTTCCGCAAAAGGAGTTATACCCGATGGACCAAAGTATTGAGCAGCGCGTCAAAAAAGTGGTTGCCGAACAGCTCGGGATCTCTGAGGATCAGGTGAAGAACGAATCTTCGTTCGTCGAGGATCTAGGGGCCGACTCCCTCGATACGGTGGAGTTGGTGATGGCGCTCGAAGAGGAGTTTGAGTGCGAGATTCCCGACGAGGAAGCCGAAAAGATCACGACGGTGCAGCAGGCGATCGACTATATCGCTGCTCATTTGAAAAAGTAATCTGAGAGTGCGGAACATGCGTCGACGGGTGGTCGTTACCGGCCTGGGCATAGTGTCGCCAGTAGGTAATAACGTGGCGGAGGCGTGGACGCATGTTCTCGAGGGTCGTTCGGGGATTGGACCGATTACCCGTTTTGACGCTTCAAATTTTCCAGTGCGTATCGCCGGGGAGGTGCGGGGGTTTGAAGTCGGTCAATACTTGCCGAAAAAAGAAGCACGGCGAATGGATCTCTTCATCCATTACGGGATCGCGGCGGCTGTGGAGGCGGTCCGCGACGCCGGATTGGTGATCGAGGAGGAGAACGCAGAGCGAGTTGGGGTGGCAATCGGCTCCGGAATCGGCGGATTGCCAATGATCGAGGCGGTTTACGCCGACTTTTTGGCGGGTGGCCCGCGGAAAATATCGCCCTTTTTCATCCCGGGCGCGATCATCAATATGATTTCGGGGAATTTGTCTATTCTGCTGGGGGCGAAGGGACCCAATATCGCTGTGGTGACGGCGTGTGCGACCGCATCCCATTCGATCGGTGAGGCAGCGCGGTTGATTCAGTACGGCGATGCCGATGTGATGATCGCGGGAGGAGCAGAGGCAACGGTAACGCCGTTGGCGATCGGCGGTTTTGCCTCGGCGAGGGCGCTTTCGGTGCGCAACGACGCGCCCGAGGCCGCTTCCCGCCCGTGGGACCGAGGACGGGATGGGTTCGTGCTGAGCGAGGGGGCTGGGGTGGTGGTGCTGGAGGAGTATGAGCACGCGCGTCGCCGAGGAGCGCGAATGTATGCCGAATTGGTGGGCTATGGGATGAGCGCCGATGCCTTCCATATGACCGCCCCGTGCGAGGATGGAGAGGGGGCGATGCGCTGTATGCGCAACGCGCTGCGCGACGCGCGGGTGGCCCCCGAGGAGGTCGATTACATCAACGCCCATGGAACGTCAACTCCGTTGGGCGATCTGGCCGAAACGGTGGCGATTAAGCGGACGTTCGGCAATCATGCTAAACGGTTGGTGGTGAGCTCGACGAAGTCGATGACCGGCCATCTGTTGGGAGCCGCCGGAGGAGTGGAGGCGGTTTTTACGGTGTTGTCTGTCTACCATCAGATAGCACCGCCGACGATCAATTTAGAGGAGCCCGATGAGGGGTGCGACCTCGATTATTGCCCCCATACCGCACGGCCAATGCGCATCAGAACAGCGCTGTCGAATTCGTTCGGGTTCGGGGGGACCAACGCGACTTTGGTGTTTCGCCAAATCGATGCGGGCGGGTGAGGGGGCGGTGGAGGGGGGAATAACGTTGCCGGTATCGAGATGGGGATGGGGAGCAGTAGGGGCGGGAGCGGTCGCATTGGCCGCAGCAGGGTGGGCGGTGGATGCGGCGGGGGTGTGGTGGGCGTTTTGGGCGATGGCTACCACAATAGCGATGCTGGGAGAAAAGAGAGTGGCGCCGAGAGTCGTGTGGGAGGGGGATCGCTTGCAGTGGCAGCGGCGAGAGCGCGTTGAGGCGCGTTTGATGCAAATCCAACGGGTGGGGGGGTGGTGGCTGTTGAGAGCTTCCGATCGGTTGGGACGCCAGTACCGCGTGTGGGTAGGCCGCTACCGATTGCCTGAATCGATCGATTGGCAGTTGGCGATCTACGCTCAGGGGTGGCGGGAGGAGCAGGGCGAAGAGGCAAGAGATAGGGGTTTACAATAAAGAGGAGCGTGATATAATAGCTCTTCTCTTGGCTGGGGGTATAGCTCAGCTGGTAGAGCACTTGCATGGCATGCAAGGGGTCAGCGGTTCGAGTCCGCTTACCTCCACCAGTGGGTGGTCCCTATCGTCTAGAGGCCTAGGACATCGCCCTTTCACGGCGGTAACGGGGGTTCGAATCCCCCTAGGGACGCCAAAGATGAGGAGCGGTAGTTCAGTCGGTTAGAACACCGGCCTGTCACGCCGGGGGTCGCGGGTTCGAGTCCCGTCCGCTCCGCCAACGTTCCCATCGTCTAGAGGCCTAGGACACCGCCCTTTCACGGCGGTAACGGGGGTTCGAATCCCCCTGGGAACGCCACCGGCCGCTCCCTTCTCGCTTACGAAACTGCTGGGAAAAGAGCGCCCCCGTTCGGGAGGGGAAGACCGATCGCGCGCGCCACAGCATGGCAGTAGCTGGTCGCGATTTCCGCCCAGGTGGGAAAGAGGGGGGGAGTAAGACGCGGCCAGGGGGTGGCGGCGATTCGGGTATGCCAGCGGTGGACAGCTCGCTGCCAGCTCTCTTCGTCTCCGATGGGGGTCGTTTCCCCCCTTTGGGGATCGGGGGCGACCCATTCGAGCGCGGCGGCCTCGTGTTGGGCCACGACCGGTAGACCGCTCGCAAGGGCTTCGACGACGACATTGCCGAAGGTGTCAGTCCCGCTGGGAAAGAGGAAGAGGTCGCCGCTGGCATAGGCGGCAGCAAGAGCTTGCCCGTCGAGTCGCCCGGTGAAGATGGCCTCCGGAAGGGCCTCTTGCAGCGTACGGCGCAACGGTCCGTCCCCTACCCAGACGAGACGAGCACGCTGCCGCTCGTGTGCAGGAAGCGCTTTCCAGGCGCGCACAATCCAGAGGAGGTTTTTGTCTGGAGCTAGCCGCCCGACGGTGAGCCAGACGACCGTGTGCGCGTCGGCACCCCAGGCAGTGCGCAGCGCGGCGGAACGGTGGTTGGGGGAGAAAACCCCAGGGGTAAGCCCCCGCCCGAGAACGGCAGTGAAACCGTAACCGGCTGCAGTGAGTTGAGCGGCAAGCGAGGCAGTAGGACAGAGGGTGAGGGCGGTTGCGGCGTGAAAGCGGCGAAGGTAAGAGCGCGCCGGCCGCCGAAGCCAGCTGAGGCCGTAATGGGGAAGATAGCGAAGGAAGTGGGTGTGGTAGGAACTGACGACGGGGATGCCCAGACGACGCGCTACCCAGAGCGCCGCAAGACCGAGCAGCCCTTCAGTGGCGATATGGACCCAGTGAGGCTGCCAGGAGCGCCAGACCTTGGCGAGGTGAGCAGCAACGGGAAGGGCAAGTTTGAGTTCGGGGTAGCGGGGAAGGGGAATGCTGGGCACGCGGTGTAAATTGGAGGCTTCACCGGTGGGACTCCAGATGCGGGTTTCGATACCGAGGGCGTGGAGAGCTTGAATGAGTTCGGCAAGGCTGTGCGCAACACCGTTGAGGTCTGGGAGATAAGTGTCCGTGATAAAAGCGATTTTCATGGTAAAGAGTAAGGAGTGTCGATCTCCACAGAGGAGGAGGAAGAGAGAGGGACAACCGGAGAGGGGGAGGGAAGGAGAGGAGAGCGTTCGGCGTTTGTTGTGGGGGAGAGGGAAGAGAAGGCGGGAAGGGTTGCAAGAAGTTCCGCTTCGGGAGTGGCGAAGCGCCAAAGCTGCCAGAGGCCGTCGTCGCATTCGACGATCGCCGTGCAGTTGTCGACCCAGTCGCCGCAGTTGAAGTAGCCAAAACCGTCGGAGTCAAGGCGTAAAACAGGGGTGTGGATGTGACCGCAGATCACGCCGCAGAGCCCTCGCCGCAGGGCTTCGTTTTTGATGTTGCGTTCAAAGTCGTCGATGAATTGGAGGGCTTGCTTGACTTGGCTTTTGACGTAGCCGGCAAGGGACCAATGCCCAGGACGCCGAAACTTACGCCGCAACCAGGAGACGGTGCGGTTGAGACGGACTAGCCATTCATAGCCGCGGTCGCCGAGGTGGGCGATCCAACGATGGTAGCGGGTGACTTCGTCGTAGCGGTCGCCGTGGGTGACGAGGAGGCGAGCCCCGTTGGCGGCGGTGTATACCGCTTCAGCAGCGATCGCAATGTCGCCAAAGGTGAGACCAACGAAGTCGCGAAGAAGTTCGTCGTGGTTTCCAGCAATCCAGGTGATCTGAGTGCCTCGCCGGGCGTGACGGAGGAGTTTTTGGACGACGGTGTTGTGAGGGCGTTGCCAGGTGACATGCCGCTGCATCGCCCAGAGGTCGAGAATGTCGCCGACGAGGTAGATGCGTTGCGGAGAGAAGGCCTTGAGGGACCGTAAGATCGCGAGCGGCTGACAGGCTACTGCGCCTAGGTGAAGGTCAGAGAGAAAGAGGGCACGAACAGGTGTGCCGCTGAAAGGGGCATCGCGATCCATGGCAGGCGTAAGGATAGAGAGGAAAAATGACGAAGCGATGACAGGAGGGCGCCCGCCGGGGAATTTAGGAGAGAAGGTCGAGTAGATGACTAAGCGCGGTGGCTGCAGCAGCGAGGCGAATCGTGGGACGGTCACCGGGAAAAGAGCGATGAAGGATTTCGTGGCCGTAGGGGCCTACCCACGCAAACCAGACGGTGCCGATGGGTTTGTTGGGAGTCCCGCCGGTGGGGCCGGCGATTCCGGAGACGGCGAGAGACCACTCAGCACCGCTGAGCGCGCGAGCACCTCGGGCCATCGCGAGGACCGTTTCAGAGGAGACAGCACCGTGGGTGGCGAGGGTGGTGGGAGGAACGCCGAGGATTTTTTGTTTGGCTTCATTGGCGTAGGTGACGAAACCATATTCGAACCAGCCAGAGCTGCCAGGAACGCTGGTGAGGGCCGCGGCGATGAGCCCACCCGTGCAGGATTCGGCAGTGGCGAGGCGGGCACGGTGGATGAGGAGCTTTTGCCCGAGATGGCGGGCAAGAGCGGTGAGGAGAAGGGGAACGTCCCAGGAGGGGGCGGGGGGAAGAATAGAAGAGGTCATGAGAGGAGAGAAGGGAGGTGCGTGAGGGGAGTGAGGAGGAGAAAGGCGTAGAGGGCGGCAAGGAGGTCGTCGAGGAGAATCGCAGGGCCAGTGGGAAGCTTCTGTTCGAGCAGAGCGATGGGCCAGGGCTTGGCGATGTCAAAGAGACGAAAGAGAAAAAGAGCGAGGAGTTGAGCGAGGGGGTCAGGGGGAGCGAAATAGAGCAACCACCAGAAGGCGGTGATTTCGTCCCAGACGATCTCCGAGGGGTCGGGGTGATTGAGGGCGTGGGCGGTAAAGGGCGTAAACAGCAGCGCAAAGAGGGTGGCGAGAGTGAGGGTGAGAAGAAGAAAAAAAGGGGGGAGAAGGGTCAGGAGGGGCCAGAGAGCCCAGGCAAGAAGCGAGGCGAGCGTTCCCGGCGCTGGGGAGAGGAAACCGATTCCAAAACCAAAGGAGAGGAGGTGAAAGGGGTTTCGCCGGAGAAGGGAGCGGATCTGCGCGCGGCGTGGGGGAGGGAGAAAAAGCATGGGAGGTTTTCTCTAAAAGTGGCGCCAGCCCGAGGGAGGGAGGGGGGCAGCTGTACCGTCGGCGCGGCGAAGGAGAAGGGGATGAGCGGAGCGGGGAAGGATCGTGCCGATGGAGGTGAGAGGGGTTTGAAGACGGTGAGCGAGCGCGGCGATGGAGTGAGCCGCTGCAGGGGGGGCCGTGAAGATCAGTTCGTAGTCGTCACCACCGTTGAGGAGGGCGGTGCGGGCGAGGTGGAGAGGAGCACCTTCGTCGGTGAGAGGGGTAAGGGGGAGCGCTTCTTCCTCTAGGAGGATGGAGAGGTCAGGGCGACGGTCGAGGAGGTGCATGAGGTCTTGGGTAAGACCGTCCGAGCAGTCGAGGGCAGCGGTGGCAAGACCGCGGAGCGATTGACCGAGGGCGAGACGGGGAGTGGGGCGGTCGAGAGCCGCTAGCCAGTCGCGAGCGCCGGGAAGGTGAGGGGAGAGTTGACCGGTGCGAACGGCAAGGCCGAGAGCGGCTCTTCCGGGAAAACCGCTGATCCAGATCTGGTCGCCTGCCTGCGCAGTGTCGCGGCGAAGGGCTTGGTGCGGGGGGACTGAGCCGATCGCGGTGATGGTGATGGTAAGAGGTCCGCGGGTGGTATCGCCACCGATGAGCGAGATTTGATAGCACCGGGCGCACTCGGCAAGCCCGGCTGTAAAGGCAGCGAGCCAGGAGTCGTCGACAGCGGGAAGGGTGAGAGAGAGGAGATAGGCGACGGGCTCCGCACCCATCGCGGCGAGGTCGGAGAGGTTGACGGCAAGGGCTTTCCAGCCGAGGTCGCTGGGGGCGACGTCGGGGTGAAAGTGGGTTCCAACAACTAACGTGTCGGTGGTGAGGACGAGGTGAGAAGGAGAGGAGGAGGGGCGATGAGGGGAGGAGAGAGGACAGGGAAGCAGCGCAGCGTCGTCGCCAACGAGGAGAGAGGAGGGAGTAAGGGGGAAAAAGTAACGAGCGATCAACGCGAATTCGTCAAGGGACATCGCGGGGAGGGGGAAAGATAGGAGAAACCAAGAATTATATATAACGGAGAGGATTTTAGCGCTCCAGGAGGGTAAGGAATTAGCATGATTGAAGGGAAAATGAGGATTTATTTTGCGATTTGTGGAGGGGGTCGTGAATTAGAATCGAGAGAAGGCGATTAGGAGGAGCGTGAGGATGAAATTGTCGACTCAACTGTGGGGGTTGGTGGGGGCAGCGGTGGTGGCGGTGGGGGTGGTGAGCGGAGCAGCGGGGTGGTTTTTGTATCAGACGCTTTTGGTGGAGAAGGGGGAGAAGCTGCGGGCGGTGGTAGAGAGCGCGGTGAGCGTGGCAGCGGCGTTGGAGCGGGAGGTGGCGGAGGGGAAATTGTCGCGGCAGGAGGCGGAGAAACGCGCCGCCCGGGCGATCGAGACGATGCGCTACCATGGGGTGGAGTATCTGTGGATCCATACGATGAGTTCGCCGCCGGTGATGGTGATGCATCCGACCGTACCGCGGTTGAACGGTCAGCCTTTGGTGGAGGCGCGCTTTGAGAAGGCAACCCACGCCGTGCGAGGGGGGGATCCGTTGGCACTTCGAGCGTTGGGACAGATGCGAAACTTGTTTGTGGTAATGAATGAGATGGTGGAAGGGGAGGGGCGAGGGTTTGTGCAGTATTCGTGGCCGAAGCCGAAACAGGGGGGGGGCGCGACCGAGGAGAGCTATCCGAAGCTTTCGTACGTGCAGCTTTTTGCGCCGTGGGGGTGGGTGATCGGGACGGGGATCTATATCGATGATTTGCAGGGGGCGGTGATGAAGGGGGTGGGGAAGATGGTGGGAGGGGGGTTGGTGGGTTTGGCGCTGGTGGTGGCGATCTCTGCGGTGATGGTGGGGAGGATGAAGAGGACAGTCGCGGTGGGGCGCGCTGCGGCAGAGGCTTTGGCAGAAGGAGATTTGAGCCGGAGCCTGCAGGTGGAGGGGGAGGATGAGATCGCAGAGCTGACCCGCCAACTGGAGACGGCGAGGATGGGATTGCGGGGGATTGCAGAGGAGATCGGCGCAGCATTCCGTCGGGTGGAGGAGGAGTGCCGCAACCTCGAGCGGGAGGCGGTGGCGGCCGAGAAGGAGGCGGAGTTTTTGGCGCGAAGCGCAGAGGAGGTGGCGTCGGCAACCACCGAGATGAGCCAGGCGATCGAGTCGATCGAGGGGGGGTCGCAGAAAAGTGTAACCGAGTACCGCGAGGCGCGGGAAGCGACCGACCATTTGGCGCAGACAGTGGATGCGACGTTGGCGGCGATGAACGACTTGGAGCGGCGGATGGCGGAAGCAAGCGAGGCGATCGCCCGAATGGGGGAGATGACTTCGCGGATTACGACGGTGGTGGCGACAATCCGCGAGATCGCCGATCAGACCAATTTGCTGGCGTTGAATGCGGCGATCGAGGCGGCGCGCGCAGGGGAGCAGGGGCGAGGGTTCGCAGTGGTGGCCGATGAGGTGCGAAAATTGGCGGAGCGGAGCGCAGCGGCGACAGAGCAGATCCGCTCGATTGTCGAGGAGGTGGTGCAGGCGGTGGCGCAGAGCCGCGAGGAGATGGGGGTGACCGTGGAGGGGGTACAGAAGGCGCGGGAGGATATTCGACAGTTAGCGAGCGATCGGGAGCGGTTGGCAGAGGCGATCCATACGAGCGCAGCGTCGATCGAGGGAATCGCAACGGCGTTGCGGGAGCAGCGCGCGGCGAATCAGTCGCTGGCCGATCGCTCCGAGCGCCTGTCGACAGGGTCGGGGGAGGTGAAGGAGCTGAGCGATCGCGTGCGGTTTGCGGTGCAGCGGTTGAACGGCGAGGTGGAGCGGGTGCACGGCGCTATCGCTCGGTTGCGGGTGTGAGAGGAGAGTTGCCGTACAGCACCGCAGGCGCAGAGGGGGGGACGGAAGAGCCAAAAGCAGCGTCGATGCGTTCGATGCGGTCGGTGAGGGTGTAGGTCAGACGGGCGTCGCCGTTGCCGAGACCGCGAACGAAGAGGAGGTGGCTGCTGCCAAGGTGCAGGGCAGGGGTATAGGAGGGGAGGGTGGCGCGAAGGTGGCGGTGAAGGGCAAGGGTGTAGAGGACGATTTGAAAGAGGTAGCCGTGGGTCTGCGCGGCGCGAATGAGTTCGCGAGGGGTATAGGCAGGGAGACGGTTGGTTTTGAAGTCGAGGAGGTGGTAGCGGCCGAAGGGGTCTCGGTAGATGAGGTCGATGATCCCTTCAAAGCGGGGATGGGCGGTAGGAGGAAAAGGAGGAATCGGGCGCCAGCCAGGGAGATCGGCGAGGAGGGCGTCGATCTTTGCCGCGTCGAAGGCGGGGGCGATGAGGAGAAAGGGGTGTTCGCGCGATTGGTGGGTAGAGGGGAGATGGGCGAGAGTGATCCCGCCGAGGTCGGCGTGCAGGGTGCGATAGAGGAGATGAGCAAGGGCTTCTTGCATTTCGGGAGGGAACGCGGCGGCGAGAGGGTGACGTTGAAGGAAGCGAAGGAGATGGGGCGGGTCGAAGGAGGGGAAAAGGGGAGAGAGGGGGGGAAGTTGCTGAAGAAGGGTGTGAAAGAGTTTGCCAAAGGCAATTCCGGGGGGAAGGGGATCGGAGGGGAGAGAGAGAGGCGAGAGAGCAGGTGCGAGAGAGGGAAGATTTTCAGGCGAGCGTTCGAGGAGAGGGAAGAGAGGGGAGGCGTCGTCGTCAAGAGCGCGGGCGAGACGGGTGAAACTAGTGCGTTCGCGGTGGGGAAGCGGCAGAGCGCGGCGAAGGAGGGAGGAGGAGGAGGGAGAGAGGGAGGGCGGAGAGGAAGAGGGTCGCCAGCGCGGGAGCGGTTCGGCGGGGGGTAGGCGCTCTTCATGGGCGACGAGAGGGGGGGATCCGGGAGGGTTGAGGGCGAGAAGAGAGGCTTTCCGCTGGGTGAGGAGGCGGAGGATCGGGTGGTGCGAGGGAGTGGGGGGATAGTAGATGGTGAGGTGGTGACGAGCGCGCGTGCAGGCGACATAGAATTGGCGGAGGATTTCCCGCGTTGCTTCTCGTTGCGGCGGGTTGTTGGGGTCGGGGTCGGGATGGTAACAGCGACCGGTGGGGGTGAGACCAATGGGTTGAGAGCGAGGGTTGGGGTTCCAGTCGGCGAGGAGAAGAACAATGGGATATTCTAGGCCCTTGCTGGCGTGAACGGTGAGGATGGTGACTGCATCGCGGTCGGTTTCCAGGCGGAGCCGTTGCTCGTCAGCTTCAGCGCGCGCCGGGGAGTCGAGTTGGTGGAGGGCCCAGTGATAGGTTTGGAGCGGGGTGAAACGGTGACGATGGGCCGCGGTTTGCAGCAATTCGCTGAGGTGACGGAGGTCGGTGAGGAGACGCGAGGCGTCAGGGCGATGGCGAAGCTTTTGCCAGAGCGCGTCGGCGGTGAAGAGGTAGTCGAGGGCGGCGTAGAGGCCTTGCTGGTGCCAGAGTTGGGCCGCCAGATGAAGCTTGTGTTGGAGGTCGGTGAGGCGTTGGGAGTCGGTGAGGTGCTGAGGAGGTTCGGCCCAGAGAGGACCAAGGAGAAGCCGGCGGAGACGCGCAGAGTCGGTGGGGTTGAGGAGAAGCGCAAGAAGTTCGACAAGCGAGGCGGCGATGGGACTTTTCCAGACAGTGGTGGGGGCGATGCGTAGGGTGGGGACACCGAGACGGGTGAGGAGGCGTTGGAGACGGTTGCCGGCGTCGTGATGGGGAACAAGAATGGCGATCTCTCGCAGTTGGGGAGGACGGCCAGTGGCGGTAAGGGTGGTGGAGGTTAGGAGGGTGGTGATCAGGTCTGTGGCGAGAATGTGGTGAAGGGGGTCGACGCCGGGGATGGAGGGGAGGGTGTCGGGATAGGTGATGAGCCGAAGGAGGGGAAAGGGAAACTCTGCGTCGGTGAGAAGGGGAAATGGGAGTTGCGAAACGGCGGGTTGAAGGGGAGGAACCGAGAGACGAGGGTCGTCAAAGGGGTTGGGGGGAAAATGGGGAGCTTCCGGAGAGGGGTCGGCAAAGAGGGCGTTGAGGGCGTCGAGAAGGTGAGGATGGCTGCGGTGGTTGCGAGTGAGGTGGTGGCGATGGTCCGCCGTTTCGATGGCGGCAAAGTAGGTTTCAAGGTTACAGCCGCGAAAGGCGTAGATGGCTTGCTTGGGATCGCCGACGAGGAAAAGCCAGCGGTGAGGAGTGGTGGCGGCGGTGTGCAGGGTGTGAAAGAGTTGCCATTGGTCGGGGTCGGTGTCTTGGAATTCGTCGATGAGAATGGCGGGGTAGAGGTTGCCAAGGCGACGGGCGAGGAGGGGGTCGCGAGAGATGGCGGTGGTGAGGGCGCGCCGGAGGTGGTAGAGAGTGGTTTCGCCGCGTTCGGCAAGGTAGGCTTGAAGCGCTTCTTGCCAGGAGGTGTGAACAATGGCGCGTTGGTGGTGGATGAGGGAGCTCTGGAGAGAGGAACGACCAATGGCGTCAAGGGAGGGAAGATCGACAGCAGCGGCGAGGTCTTGATGCCATCGGGGAGGAGTGTCTCGACGGAGGAGCGCGGAGAGGGCTTGGCTGGGAGGGGCGCTTGAGTCGTCGGGGTAGAGACCGGCTTTGAGGGGTTCTATGTGGCGGTGAAAAAAGGCGGGAAGGCGCCTTTGGTGTAAAAGGGCCCGGTAGGATTCGAGAAGCTTTTCGAGTTTTTCGCCGAGGAACCGACGGGCGGAGGGGGTATGGTAGGGGTTTCGGCGATATCGGTCGAGAAAAGGGGTAAGGGTGCAGAGGGAGGGGGGAAAGGTGAGATCGAGACCGTAGGCGAGGAGGGTCTGAACGAGTTCTTTGGGGTTGGGAAGGAGAGCGAGAAGGTTGGGATCGAGCCGGGCGATTTCTTGAGCAAAGACGTGGTGGGCTCGAGCGATGAGGGTGTGGTGAAGGGGTTGAAGGGCTTGGTCGGAAATGAGGGTGAGGGTGGGGGAGATCCCAAGGGCGAGCGCGTGCCGCCGAGCAATCTCTAAAAGGAAAGCGTCGATGGTGGTGATGAGGGTTTGATCACGGTCGGCAAGGGCGCGTTGAAGACGGGCGCGGAGTTCCAGGAGAGGGGGAAGGTCGGGGTAGGGTAGAGGAGGAGGGGAGGAGGGGTCTTGGGTGAGGGAGAGGTAAAGGGTGAGGAGCGCGGTGTGAAGACGTTGCCGGAGTTCGGCCGCCGCCGCACGGGTAAAGGTGACGACGAGGATTTGGTGGGGCGTGAGTCCGTGTTCGAGAAGGAGCCGCAGATAGAGTTGAACGATGGCGTGGGTTTTCCCTGTTCCCGCTCCGGCCGTAAGGGCGGTAATGCCAGGAGGAATAGGGTGGGTGTAGGGGTCAAAAGAGGGTGTGAGGGGATTCATGAGGTTTTTCCAGAGAGGGAGAGGTAGCGGGTGAGGCGACGGAGGTGGTTGAGGAGACGACGGTGAAGGGGGGTGAGAAGGGTACGGAGTTCGTCAGGAGTGAGGTGAAGATAGAGGGTGGCCAGGAGGGGGTCGTAAGGGTCTCGACGAGATTCGTCCGGCCAGTGGGGGTAATAGCCAAAGGCGCGGAGGGCAGTGGCGTAGATTTTGGAGAAAAGGGTGTGCGGCGTGGGGGAAGTATGGAGGTAAGAGGCAGAGAGAGGCCACCAGTCAAGGTCATAAGGGAGGGGGGAGCGAGCAAGGGAGAGCGCTATGGAGAGCCAGTGGGTGAGTTGGCGGCGGGCACGGGAGGGAGAGATGGGGGGGAGGATAAGGTGGCGGGGAGGATCGGTGCGAAGGAGGAGGTGGGTAGGTTGGGGCACGAGGGCGTTGGTGAGAAGGTGACTGAGGTAGAAGGTGAGGAGAACGGTGGGTCTGAGAGGACGGGGCGGAAGAAGACGCCCTTTTTGATGGGCTGCATCGTCAGTGAGGGTGAGGGTAATGGAGCTGCCGCGGGAGGGAAGGGTGAGCGAGTAGATGGGGGGCGGGTTGTGGGGAGGGCCAATTTGAGCGCGGATTTGGGCGGTGAGGTCGAGAAAGGTTTGTTCTTCGGCGAGAAGAGCAGACCAGGCAGAGTCCGGGGCGGCAGCGGGGAGGAGGTGAGGGGGTGTGGGAGGAAGAGGCCAACGCCCTTCGGCGATGAGACGGGCGTAGAGGCGCTGGGCGTCGGTGGGGGAGATGGGAGGAGATTGAAGAAGAGTTTGGCGAATGCGAGGAATCTCGGGGACGAGAAGCGGAACGCTGGAAGGGGGAGGGGAAAGAGGATAGAGGGCGACATGGTGGGATTGAAGGTGCCAGCGAAGGGGATTGCTGAGGAGTTGGATCAGCTCAGAGAGGGGAAGCGGGTCGGGAAGAGAGAAGGGAGGGAAGGAGGAAGGGTGCGCCGCGGAGTGGACGAGGGGAGCAGGAGAGGGAGTGGAGGACGCTAGAGGAAGAGGAGGGTGGTCGGTGATGAGGAGGGTGGGGTCGACGCCGTAGGCATATTGGAGCGTTTCGAGGAGTTCGACGACGATGGGGGCAGGGGGGAGAGGTTGATTGGTGTCAGGGGTGAGCCCTTGCCAGAGGATGATGAGCCGACCACGAACGCTGAGAAGGAGTTCGAGAAAGGTGTAGCGTTCTTCCGCAGGGGGGTGGTGGTCGCCGTCACGAGGGAGAGCGGCAATGAGGTCAAAATCGGGGGGATAGTGGGGACGCGGCCAGCTTTTGTCGTTCATGCCGAGAAGGATGATGAGACGAGCGGGAATGGCGCGCATGGGAAGAAGGTCCGCAAAGGTGATCCCCCCCGTGAGAAAGCCTTGGCTGTGGAGCCGTTCTTGCCCGAGGTGTTCGGCCCAGTGAAGAAGTTCGGCGAGGGTAAGGGCACCAGGGGAGGGGAGGAAGGCCATTTCGAGGTGGAGTTGCTGAAAGGCTTCGCGCCAGATCGCCGTTTGCCAGGGGGTGTGGCGATAGAGGTCTTCGGCAAATTGCGTGAGGAGATCGATCCAGAGGGAGAGAGGTTGCGGCCCCTTTCGGTCGTGTTCGAGTTGAGTTTCTAGGTGATGGTAGAGGGTGATGAGGGGGCGAAGGAGGAAAAGGGTTTCTGGAGTGAGGTGCGTGAGCGGGGCGATGGGGTGGGGAGAGTCGGGGGGCCAGGGGTGCGCCGGCTGGTCATAGATCGCTCCGAGGAGGAGGCGAGCAAGACCGCTGTGCCAGTCGTTGCGGTGCCAGAGGGCGCGATGGTGACGACGAATGTGGGCGTGGTTAGCGAGAAGGGTTCGCAGGTCTTCGAGCTGGTCGAGAGAGAGACCGAGACCCTGTGCGACGTCGGGACGGCCGAGGAAGGAGAGGAACTGGTCGAGGGGGAGTTCGGAGTCGGAGAGGAGTTGCAACCAGGCGATGAGGGTGGCGAGAGGGGGTTGATGGTCGCGCCGCGGCCGGTCGGCGATGGAGTGAGGGAGATGGGAGAATAAAGCAGAGATAAAGGGGCGATAGGGGTCGATGGAGGGGGCAAGGATGTGGATCTCGTCCGGGGTGAGGGTAGGGTCGGCATCCAAAAGGGCGTGAATGCGGTCGCGGGCGATTTCAAGTTCACGTAAGAGGGTGTGACAGCGGTGGAGCTCGAGGGTGGGGAAAGAGAGGGGGGAGGGGGAGACAGCGTCGGAGGAGGAGGGTGCCGAAAAGGGGGCGAAGGGGATCGACTCCGCTGTCGAAAAGGGGGAGCGGTTGTGGATGAGGTCGTGGAGGAGAGCGGCAAAAGGGGTGGGGGAGGAGGGGGGAAGAGGGGAAGGGTCGGGGCGAATGTGAATAGAGGGGGTGTCGACGAGGTCGAGGAGAGCATTTTCGAGAGCCCGTCCGTGTTGCCCCCAGGCGAGTAGAAG
Organism: Hydrogenophilus sp.; assembly: GCA_026416515.1. GTDB lineage: Bacteria > Pseudomonadota > Gammaproteobacteria > Burkholderiales > Rhodocyclaceae > Hydrogenophilus. Next base: position 354,912 of record JAOAEZ010000001.1, read on the forward strand.
GGGGTGGTGGGGAAGAGGGGAGAGAGTGGCGATCGGTTTTTGCCGTTGCTGAAGGTCGCCAAAAAAGTCGAGGGTAGGGGTGAGGATAAAGAGATGAACAGGAATGATTTGGGCGATTACGCGAAGAAGTTCGTAGAAGGGGGGCGGGAGATGAGAGAGCGCAAAGAGGACGAGGAGGGGGGCTCCAAGCGCGGTGGAGAGCTCTTCTTCGGCTTGAGAGGGAGAGAGGAGAGCGAGATGTCGAGTGAGAAGGGCGAGCGATCGACCGCGGTGCGAGAGGGGTTGGAGACGGCGCCAGAGGGCGCGCTGCCAGGCTTCGTGGGGTTTGAGGAGGTCTGAACAGGGGAGAGATTGGCCGTTCGCCCAGGCGTCGAGCCAGTCTAGACGATAAAGGGCGTAGCGTTCGAAGAGGTCAGCGATCTGTTCGGCGAGCGCAAGCCGCTGACGAGGAGAGGTGAGGTGGGGTTTGAGGGGAAGAAAGATGGGGTCTTCCGGGTCGAGAGTGGCGAGGAGCTGTGCGATCTGCCAGCGAAGAGCTCGAGGGGGGAGGGGAGGAGGAGTGGAGGGAAGGAGATGAGCGACGAGGCGATCGAGAAAGGCGGTGAGAAAGAGAAATCGCGCTTGGGTAAAGATGCCCCCCGCGCGTTCGGCGAGGGCTTCTTCCAGCCAGCGTTCAAGGCCATTGCTGGGAGTGAGGATGGGAACCCGCGTCAAGGGGGAGAGATGATAGGCAGCAAGGAGTTCGGCGAGTTGGTCGACAAGGTGTTCAATCCAGGGGGTGTGATGGGTGGTGAGCATCGAGGAGGAGAGAGAAAAAGCGAGAGAGCCTTTATTGTAGCTGGGAGAGAGGATCAGGGGTAGAATCAGGAGGAGTGCGGTTGAGGATTGAGGAGCTGGGCAGAGTGAGGTCGGTGATGCAGCGGTGGTGGGTCGCAGTTTGGATCGCAGGGTGGATGACGGTTGGTACTGCAGCTGAGATGGGTTCGGTGGGGGTGGCCGCCGTGGTCAACGGGGAGGCGGTGACCACACTGGAGGTGCAGGAGCGACAGCGCGTGTTGGCTGCTCGCTTGGCCCAACGGGGGGAGCGAGTCAGAGAGGAGGGGTTGTTCGCGGAAGCGCTGGAATTGTTGATCGAGGAGCGATTGCAGCTCCAGGCTGCACGCCGCTTGGGAGTGCAGGTGACCGCAGAGGAGGTGGAGAGGGCGATCGAGGCGATCGCCGCCCGCAACCGTTTGTCGGTGGAGGGATTAAAGGAGGCGGTGGCGCGCGAGGGGATGGAGTGGAGGCGGTTCCGAAGAGAGGTGGAGTTGCAATTGGTGTTGCAGCGGTTGCGAGAACGAGTGGCGCAGGGAAACGATACGGTAAGCGAGGCGGAGGTGGATCATTTCGTCGCCGCTTTTCCAGAGCTGCGCCGCCGCTTTGCCGAGGAGGCCGCAGGGGTGATGCAGGTGCGGCTACGCCATATTCTGTTAAAGGGGCTGCGAGGAGGGCGCGATGAGGAGTTGCGGGCGCGATTGTGGGCGCTGCGGGAACGGTTGACGCAGGGGGAGTCGTTTGCCGATTTGGCGCGCGTCCATTCCGAGGATGGATCGGCGGTGGAGGGAGGAGAGGTGGGGTGGGTGCTCCCAGGAGAGTTTGTCCCCGAGGCGGAACGGGTGGTAGAACGGCTGAAGCCGGGAGAGATTTCAGAACCGATCAAGTCGCGGTTAGGATGGCATTTGGTGGAGGTGATCGCCCGCCGCCCATTGACAGAGGATCCCGATGCGTTCCGCAATTTCGCTCGCCAAAAGTTGCGAGAGCGAAAACGCCAGCAGGCGTTGGAGGCGTTCTTGCAGTCGTTACAGGCTGAGGCGGTGATCGAGCGCCCGAAGCCGATGCCAGAGGCACTGTGAGGGGAGAGAAAAAGACGATGACAGCGGGACAAGAAGAGGGTGAGGTAAAGGGGTGGAGGGGGTGGCAGAGGGGCGAGGGGGGAGAGAGACGGCCGTTAGCGGTGACCAGCGGTGAGCCAGCCGGGATCGGCCCAGAGATATGCGCCCGTTTGGGGGAGGTTGCTTGGCCGAGACCTTTAGTGGTATTCGGCGATGAAGGGGTGCTGCGCCGCTGCGGGGCCGATTGGCCACCGTTTGTGGACGCGGAGAGGTTGCCGCCGATCTCGTTGGCCCATGTGCCGGTGGAACGACCAGTCCGCCCTGGCCATTTGGAGCGGGCGAATGCCCGCTATGTGTTGCGGTTGCTCGATGCGGCAGTGGCAGGAGCAAAGGCAGGGGTTTTCGCAGGGGTGGTGACCGCTCCAGTCCATAAGGGAGTGATCAACGAGGCAGGTATCCCTTTTACAGGCCATACGGAGTATTTGGCAGAGCGCTGTGGGTGCGCGCAGCCAGTGATGCTGTTTGTGGCGGAGGATCTGCGCGTAGCGTTGGTGACAACCCATTTGCCGCTAAGCGACGTACCGGGGGCAATTACCCGCGAGCGCTTGACTTACGTGTTGCGCGTGGTGGATGCGGGAGTGCGCCGCTTTTATGGAGTGGTTGAGCCGACCATTTTGGTGGCTGGGTTAAATCCCCATGCGGGAGAGGGAGGGTATTTGGGACGGGAGGAGGCTGAGGTGATCGAGCCCACACTCGCTCAGTTGCGCGCCGAGGGGTTGCGATTGGTGGGGCCTCTGCCGGCCGATAGCCTCTTTTCCCAACGGGTCCTAGCGGGAAGCAGCGCTCAGGTGGTGATGTACCACGACCAGGGATTGCCCGTGGTGAAATACGCGAGCTTTGGACGAGCTGTGAATGTGACATTGGGATTGCCATTTGTCCGAACGAGCGTCGATCATGGGACAGCTTTGGAGATCGCCGGCCGAGGAGTGGCTGACCCGGGGAGTCTGTTCGCCGCTGTCCTACAGGCGTGCGCGATGGCCGATCGCTTAGAGGAAGGAGAGAGAAGAGGGTGAGCGGGAGGAGAGGCCCAGAGGGAAAAGAGGAGGGTTGGGAAAGGCCGAAGCGATGGTTAGGACAGAACTTTTTGCACGATCGCCAGGTGGCAGCACGCATCGTGGCAGCGCTCGCCCCGACCCCCGAGGAACGAGTGGTGGAGGTGGGACCCGGACGAGGGGCATTGACGGAGGGGTTGCTCGCAACCCGCATCCCAGGAGGGGTCCCTTTGACCGTGGTGGAGCTGGATCCAGCGCTGGCGGCGTTTTGGATGCAGCGCGCAGCGGCCGGCGCACCATTGAGGGTGGTACGCGCCGACGCTGCCCGCCTCGATTGGCGGGCGATGGCGGCAGAGGGACCCTTGGTGGTAGTGGGAAATTTGCCGTACCAGGTGGCGGCGACGCTGATCGCTCAATGGACGGCCGTGGCTGAGCAAGTGGCGCGCGCCGTGGTGATGGTACAGCGCGAGGTGGCCGAGCGATTGGCCGCTGCCGCGGGAGGGAAGAGCTATAGCCGATTGTCGGTAATGGTACAGCGCCATTTCCGAGTGGAACGACTTTTTGATGTGGGGAGCGGGGCTTTCCGCCCACGCCCGCGGGTGGTTTCGTCGGTGGTGCGGTTGACGCCGCTTCCCCCACCGCTTGAGCCGCAGGCGCCTTTCCCTTTGTTTGCAGCAGTGGTGCGCGCCGCATTCCAGCAGCGGCGCAAAATGGTGGTGAACGCTCTCGCGCCGCTTCTTTCTCCTTCGGCAATTACCGCGGCTGGGGTTCGGTTAGAGGCCCGCGCCGAGGAACTAACCCCTGCCGATTTCGAACGACTTGCGCTCCAGTGGGTCGCCCAAAAAGGGGCGTGAGGGGTATTTTAGGAGGAGGTTCCAGGGGTCTGGTTGTCCTTGGGGGCTGCTGTATTGATTCCGAGTAGAATGTAAAGGGGACAAAAGCCAATGAGCCCCGTGACAAGAGGAATAACGCCGATCCAGGTCCAGGGAGTACCTATGCCCATAATGGCTAAGAGAATGAGAAGCGCCCCTACGGCGATACGGGAGATTTTGTCGATACCACCGACATTGGTTTGCATGGCTGGCTCCTCTTGGGGAGATCACTATGCATTATAGCATGCACGCGAAGGGGTAGGGGGAGGATAGGGAATGGAATGGAGTTGGGTATGGGCTTTGGTAGGAGGGGTGGTGGTAGGCGCGGCAGTGGGCATCGGTTGGTGGCGTGACCACGCGGCACGAAGGACTTTGGCGGAGTTGGAGAGGGTGCGTCTTCAGTGGGCGAGCGCCGAGGCGCGAGGGGAGCAGTTGCACCGCGAGGTAGCGACTTTGGAGGGGGAGCGCCGCTATTGGCAGCAGGAGGCAGAGCGATGGAGCGCCGAGGCACGCCGCTGGGAGGAGCGCGCAGAGGGGGCAAAAGAGGCGTTGGCGGAGGCACAACAGCGGATGGCAGCACTTGAGGAGCGATTGGCAGGGGAGCAGAGACGGGTCGAGCAAGAGCGAAGGGAGCAAGAGGCGCTGTGGGAGGAGCGGCTGCGCGCGGTGGAACGACAGGCCGAGGAGCGAGTGAAGACGCTGCAGGAGCAGTTGGCGCAGTGGAGCGCTGCGCGCGAGGCTTTGCATAGGGAGTTTGAGTGGTTGGCCCAGCGAATCTTCGAGGAGAAGAGCGCCCGCTGGGTCGCGATGAGTGAGGAGCGGTTGTCGGCGTTGCTGACCCCTATGCGCGAGGAGATGCGCGCTTTTCGCGAGCGAGTGGAGGCGGTTCATCTGGCAGAGAGTAAAGATCGGGCAGTGATCGGAGAGCAGGTGCGACAGTTGGCGGTGTTGAACGAGCGCTTGGCGAGAGAGGCAAAGGAGTTGGCCGAGGCGCTGCGAGGGGATTCCCGTCAGCAGGGGGTGTGGGGAGAGGTGGTGCTGGAGCGGTTGTTGGAGTTGGCAGGGTTGCGCGAGGGACGCGAGTTTTTCCGCCAGAGCGTCCTGCAGGTGGTCTCCGAGGAGGGAAAGCGAGAGCGACTGCGTCCCGATGTGGTGATTCAGCTGCCAGGGGAGCGCGTGATGGTGGTGGATGCAAAGACCTCTTTGCGCGATTATGTCCAAGCGGTGACAGCGGGCGAGGAGGAGGTGCGGCAATACCACCGTCAAGCTCACGCCGCTTCCTTGCGCCGCCATATCGAGGCGCTTTCAGGGCGCGATTATCTGCGCGCTTTTCCTGGTAAAACCCTCGATTTTGTGGTGATGTTTGTTCCCTCTGATCCAGCTTATTTGGCGGGGATAGAGGCCGACCCCCAGCTTTTCGATTTCGCGTGGCAACATCAGGTTTTGCTGACAAGCCCCGCAACGTTGCTCTTTGTGCTGCGCACCGTGGCTTTTTTGTGGCGGCAGGAGGAGCGAAGCCATAACGCTGAAGAGATCGCGCGGCGAGCGGGGTTGTTGTACGAGCGGTTGGTAGGATTTGTCGAGGCGCTCGATGAGGTGGGACGCTGTTTGACAAAGGGAGAGGAGGCATGGATGCGGGCACGACAGCGATTGGTAACGGGGAAGGGAAGCGCGATCGCTATCGCCGCAGAGCTGCAGAGATTGGGGGTGCAGGTTAAGAGAGAGCTGCCCGCGGCGTGGCGCGAGGGGGTGGAGCGCGTTGCCGAGGAAATGCTTAACCCGCCGCTTGAAGGCGGTTGAGCTGCGCTTCCAGTTGGGTCCGTTCGTTTCGAGCACGCGTTAGTCGCTGCTGCTCTTCGGCAACCACTGAAGCGGGTGCACGGGTTGTGAAGTCAGGATTGGCGAGTTTGGCTTCGGCGCGGGCGATTTCAGCGGTGAGCTTGGCGATCGCTTTGGTGAGACGAGCAATCTCAGCCGTGCGGTCGATCGTGACGGCGATCAGCCATTGACCCCCTGCTGCGATCGCAATGGGGGCAAGGGTATCGGTGGGGAGCGCAGCGACAGGAGTGATGGTTTCAATGCGGGCAAGGGCTTGAATGTAGGGAGCAAAGAGGGCGAGACGATCGGTAGGATAATTGGCGACGAGCAAGGGGAGACGCGCCCCCGGATTGAGCCCCATTTGCGTGCGCAGACTGCGAACAGCGGTGATAATCGCTTTGAGTTCGGCGATTTGGGCAAAGAGGAGGGGGTCGATTTCCCCTTCTTCCGGTATGGGGTAGGGGGCAACCATGATCGAGGGGGTGTTTTGAAGACCAGCGACAGGGGCGATGGCTTGCCAGAGGGCTTCGGTGATGAAGGGAATGAGGGGGTGGGCAAGCCGCAGCGTCGCTTCGAGAGTGGTGAGTAGCGTGCGACGCGTGGCAGAGGCGACGCCTTCGTCTTGACCGCGGAGGTGAACTTTGGCGAGTTCGAGGTACCAATCGCAAAATTCGTCCCAGACAAACTCATAGATGGCGCGGGCGAGGAGGTCGAAGCGATAGTCGGTGTAGTGACGGTGAACTTCAGAGACGGTTTGGGTGAAGCGCGCTCGAATCCAGCGGTCGATGAGGGAGGGAGCCGCGGAACGGTTGAGGTCGTAGCCCGCCGTGTTCATGAGGACGAAACGGGCTGCATTCCAGAGTTTGTTGCCGAAGTTGCGGTACCCTTCGCAGCGGTTTAGGTCAAATTTGATGTCTCGCCCCGGACTGGCAAGGCTGAGAAAGGTAAAGCGCAGCGCGTCAGCGCCGAAGGAGGGAATGCCATTGGGGAATTCGCGCCGGGTCCGCTCCGCGATCGCTTCAGCTTGCTTCGGGTTGAGGAGCCCAAATGTTCGCTTGGCGATGAGGGATTCGAGGTCGATGCCGTCGATGAGGTCGATGGGGTCGAGAACATTTCCTTTTGATTTGGACATTTTTTGCCCTTCCGCATCGCGGATGAGCCCGTGAACATATACGTCGCGGAAGGGAACCCTGCCGGTGAAGTGAGTGGTCATCATCACCATACGGGCTACCCAGAAGAAGATGATGTCAAAGCCGGTGACCAAGACGGAACTGGGAAGGTAGAGGTCGAGCGCCGGATTGCTGCGCGTGGGGTAGTCTGGGGTCCAGTCAAGAGTCGAGAAAGGCCAGAGGGCTGAGGAGTACCAGGTATCGAGGACGTCAGGGTCGCGAACGAGCATCCCTTGATAGCCGTCAGCGGCCGCAAGGGCGATTGCTTCGGCTTCATCGTGCGCGACCCAGAGGCGGGGGGAGGAGACGCCTTCTTTGGCTACCAGACTCCAGGAACTGGCCCCGGTACGGGCCAGCGCTCCCCCGTCGACAAGGTCGTCGGCGGCATACCAGGCGGGAATTTGATGCCCCCACCAGAGTTGGCGAGAGATGCACCAGTCTTGAAGATTCTCCAGCCATTGACGGTAGACAGCTCCCCAGCTTTCGGGGATAAAGCGAATGGCGCCTGTTTCCAGAGCTTCAATCGCTTTCTGCTGGAGGGAGCGACCGTCGGCGGTAGGACGGGTGGTGGCGACAAACCATTGGTCGGTGAGCATCGGTTCCAGAATGACGCCAGAACGATCGCCCCGAGGAATCATCACCCGGTGAGGCCGCACTTCAACCAGCAGGCCTTGGGCGTTGAGGGCTTCGACTACTCGCTCACGGGCAACCAGCCTATCGAGACCGCGAAAGGGAGGAGGAACCACGTCGTTGAGGGTGGCATCAGGGCGAAAGATGGTGATGCGGGGAAGAGCGTGGCGTTCGCCGACAAGAAAGTCGTTGAAGTCGTGCGCCGGCGTGACCTTTACGCAGCCAGTGCCGAAGGTGGGGTCGACGAGCGGGTCGGCGATGACGGGGATGGTGCGCTCGGTGAGAGGAAGGTGTACCTGCGCGCCGATGAAGGAACGGTAACGAGGGTCTTCAGGGTGGACCATGACCGCAACGTCGCCAAAGAGGGTTTCCGGCCGCGTGGTGGCGACGGTGAGGCCGGCGACGCCGTCGATCGGTCCGCCGACGAAGGGATAGCGGATGTGCCAGAGAAAGCCGGCTTCTTCTTCCGTGACGACTTCGAGGTCGGAAAGGGCGGTTTTGAGTTTGGGGTCCCAGTTGACGAGCCGCTTGCCGCGGTAGATGAGCCCTTCGCGGTAGAGGCGAACAAAGGTTTGAAGGACTACCCGGCTGAGCCCTTCGTCCATCGTGAAACGCTCCCGACTCCAGTCGGCAGAGGAGCCAAGACGACGCATCTGTTGGGTGATCGTGCCGCCGGAGTAGTTTTTCCATTGCCAGACCCGCTCGAGGAAGGCGGCGCGACCCAGCTCTTGCCGGGTGAGCCCTTCGCGCTCAAGAAGCCGTTCGACGACGAGTTGGGTGGCGATCCCGGCGTGGTCGGTGCCCGGTTGCCAGAGGACATTGTCGCCCATCATCCGCCGCCAGCGGATGAGGGTGTCCATGATGGTTTGGTTAAAGCCATGCCCCATGTGAAGGGTGCCGGTGACGTTGGGCGGGGGCATGAGGATGCAGTAGGCAGGTTTGCCAGGAGTAAAACCGGCACGAAAGTGGCCCGCCGCTTCCCAGCGGCGATAGAGGTCGTGTTCAATGGCAGCGGGGTTAAAACTTTTGGCGAGATCCATCAGCGCCGAGTCCATAAAAAAATGAGAGGGGGGCATTTTATAACGAGTTAGACGTTCCAGGGCAAAGGCCCAGCGTCAGCGCGAAAGGGAGTCGGAAGGAAGGGAGGTTTTGACGAGGGGAGAATAGCCGAGCTGTTGATAGCGACGATAGCGCGCACGGGCTTGAGCTTTTTCGGCTTCCGCCGTGCCGACAATTTCAAAAAGCCATTCGCAGCCGTTTGGGGGGTCGAAGGGGGGAGATGCGAGGTTGACCCATACAGAGCGGGGGTTGGGGGGAGCTTCGTCAGGGGTAATTAGAACGATCGGCGTGTCGGCAGCGTCGGGGTCGGCGGCCGGGAGGTTGGGGAGAAAGGCACGCGCCCGCCCTTCCCATAGCCGCCGTTCGAGTTCAGAGAGAAGCAGCGACTCAGCGCGTAGGGCAACCCCCCTTCCCGAGCGGTAGGCTCGTTCGACGAGCTCTACCGCACGAGTGAGAGGGTCGGGTTCGTCGATGAAGAAGCGGATGTTGAGCGCTGTCATGGGGAGGAGGTGCTGCCAGCGCGTTGACGAAGCCATTCCACCAGGAGCGGGATAGGACGACCGGTGGCTCCTTTTTGATCTCCTCCTTTCCAGGCAGTTCCAGCAATGTCGAGATGGGCCCAGGGGATCCCCGGTTCGATGAAGCGGGAGAGAAAGGCCGCACCGGTGATCGAGCCAGCACCCCGTTCGCTGGCAATATTGGCGAGATCCGCGAAACGGCTTTTGAGAAGGTCTTGATACTCTTCCCAGAGGGGAAGAGGCCAGGCGCGATCGTGCGCTCGCTCGCCCGCTTGCTGCAGTTCCGCGATGAGCGTGTCGTTGTTGCCCATTAGCCCAGTGGCTTCTTTGCCGAGGGCTATAACGATGGCGCCCGTAAGGGTGGCGATGTCTACGATCGCTGAGAGACGATATTCGCGTTGGACATAGGTGAGGGCGTCGCAGAGGATCAGCCGCCCTTCGGCGTCAGTATTGAGGATTTCAACCGTCTTCCCAGAGAGGGTGGTGACTACATCCCCAGGACGGGTGGCTTCCCCAGAGGGCATGTTCTCCGTGGCGGGAATAGCAGCTACTAGGTCGATCGGGAGGGAGAGACGCGCTGCTGCATCGATCACCCCGAGCACGGCGGCGGCCCCACACATGTCGTACTTCATCTCGTCGAGTTGAGCAGAGGGTTTGAGACAGATACCGCCGGTGTCGAAGGTAATCCCCTTGCCAACGAGCGCAATAGGACGCCGCTCTTCTTTGGGGGCGCCGCTGCCGTGGTACTCCAAAAGGATGAAGCGAGGGGGATGTTTGGCACCAGCCGCTACCGCGAGAAGGGCTTCCATGCCGAGCTTTTCGATCGCTTTCTTATTGAGGATGGTGGCGTGTAGATGGTGTTGCTCGGCGAGCTCTTGGGCCGTTTTGGCGAGGAATTCAGGAGTGCAGAGGTTCGCGGGAAGGTCTCCGAGCCGACGGGCAAGAAGAACACTTTCACCGACCGCTTCGCCCGCCGCGAGGGCGGCGGCGAGGTCGGCGCTGTCGCGCTCGACGAGGTGAATGAGGGGATCGCAGCCGCGTTTACCGCTGTTCTCTTTGGTCGATTTGCTGAGGGTGGCGTCATAGCGATAGGTGGCTTCCCGAAACCAGCGCCCGAGAAGCCGAAGCTTGTCGGCGTCGGTGAGACCTTCAACCGCTACGAGCGCAAGGGTGTGAGCGGCAGCACCAGTGGGACCTTCCGCAAAAGCGGCCGCGACGCTTTGGGCCGCTTTCGCCCAGCGACTGGGGGTAAATCGGCTTTGCTCTCCGAGGGAGACAACCCAGAGACGGTCGCAGGCAAGCCCCGGTAACCCTGCATAGCGAAAGAGCCGCCCGACTTTGTCGCGCTCCGGTTCCTCATTCCAGAGCCGACCGAAACGCCCACCCGTGTGCTGGTCCAGTTGGGCCACAAGCGGGTCGTTGTCGGCAAAGAGGGCGATCGCAAGCGTCGTGACGGTAAGAGTTTCGAACGATTGGACGCGTATGGTAGAGTTCATCCGCTAACTCCTGCTAAGTGGTGAGCATGCTCTTCGACCGGTCGATTCTAGCTGAGTTTGCGCGTAATGCGCTCTTTTTCATGCTCGCATTGGTGGCAATTTTGGCGGCAGTGTTGTGGGTGCGGTTGCTGGGCCGAACGGCTGAGGGGGAGTTGCCTGCCGATCTGCTGCTTGCCTATTTCCCGTGGGCGGTAGTGGATCAGTTGCCGTTGGCAGTGGTGTTGAGCGGCTTTGCCGCCGCATTGCTTACCTTTCAGCGCTCTATCCGCGATGCCGAGTGGGTGGTGTGGCGTTCGTTGGGGGTGAGCCGCCGCCGCTTTTTATGGCCGATGGGGGTAGCAGGGGTGGTGGGAGGAGCGGTTTTGGTCGGAATGACGGGGTGGGTGTCGCCTTACGCCGAGCACCAAAAGGCAGCCTTGCGCGCAAAGGCAAAAACCCGAGATGAGGCGCAACAGGTGGCACCAGGGGTGTTTCGAGTGGCCCGCGACGGCAGCAGGGTGCTTTTTGTGGGGGGCGAGCGGGAGAAAGGAATGGGGCCCTTCTTTTGGCGAGAGGTGCGGAGAGGAAAAGAGATAATCGCAGTGGCGGAGGGGGCGCGCGTGGAGACTCAAAGCGAGGGACGCTGGGTCGTGTTGAGCGGCGGCGCGCGTTATCAGGAGGGCGACGCCCCACGCGCGTGGGGAATAACCGCTTTCGCAGAGATGAGAATTTGGTTGGCACCCGCGACGCCAACGCCGGAGGGAGTGCGCCTGCGTAGCGTGCCTTTGCCCGCTTTGTGGTTGTCCGCAATGACTGGAAACCGCGCGGCAGCAGGTGAAGTGGTGGGACGTTTGGGGTTGCCGATCGCATGGGGGATCTTGTTGATGTTGGCGTTGCCGCTGGCCGAGTTCGAACCACGGGCGGCACGGGGGGCGAGTTTGGCGCTGGCGTTGGTGCTGTTTTTGTTGTACGTGAACGGGTTGTCATTGGTGCAGAGCGAGGTGGGACGCGGACGGGTGGGGTTCGCGACAGGATTGCTCCTCCCCCACTTGGTCGCAGGAGGAGCGGGAATTCTGCTCGCGATTTGGCGAATCCGCCGAACGCTGTAAGGAAAATGAGCGGGTTGCTGACACGTTGGATTGTGGGCGCGATTTGGCGAACAACGCTTTTGGTGGCGGCAGCGTTGGGAGGAGTGCTCTTTTTTTTCGATTTGCTCGAGGCGCTCGACCGCTTGGGAGAGGATGGATGGACGTTGGGGCGAGTGGTGGGGTACGCGGCGCTGCTGCAACCGGGACGCTGGCTCGAGTTGCTGCCGGTGGCGCTGCTGGTGGGTTCGGCAGCAGCATTGGCGACAATGGCTCGCCAGCGGGAATTGACGGTGTTGCGCGTTTCCGGCCTTTCGCGATGGGGGTTGTGGTGGCGAGTGGCGCTGGCGGCAGCGGGAATGGCAGCCGTTACCTTGGCGTTGGCAGAGTGGGGCGTCCCCTTCGCAGAGGAGAGGGCGCGACGGTGGGAACAGAAGGAGATGGCTTCGGGCCGGTCGGGGGTGGGGTTGTGGGTGGTGGAGGGGGAGGCAATCGTGCATTTGAGCGGGTTGACGCCCGATCAACGCTTGCCGCGTGCAACATGGTACCGCTTGGCCGAGGGAGGGCGACGATTGATCGCGATCGAGGAGGGGAGAGAGGGGGTCTTTTACCCAAAAGAGGAGGGGTGGCGATTCGCTTCTGTGACCCGCCGCTTTTTTACGGTAGAGGAGGTTCGCGAGGAGGTGGTGGGTAATTTCTTTTGGCGAACTCCATTGACCCCCGAGACCCTTTCGGTATTGTGGGTCGAACCGTCGCGAATGGCGCTGTCGGCGTTGGACCGCTACGTGGAGTTTTTGACGGCTAACGGTTTGGAGGGAACCCCCTATCGGGTCGCTTTATGGCGTAAGTGGTTATTACCCTTGACCTTTGTCGTGCTCGCTTCGTTGGCGATTCCATTTGTGTTGACCACCACCCGAACTGCCCAGTTCGGGTGGCGGGTCCTTGCGGTGACCGGTTTGGGAGTGGCTTTTCATCTGCTGCATCAGCTTTCAGAGCGTTTGGCTTTGCTCTTTTCCCTGCCTCCTTTTTGGGCGGCCGCTGCGCCGACGATGTTGTTTGCGATTGCAGCCGCCGCGCTTTGGGGGTATATCGAGCGACGTTGAGCACGCTTCGGGTTGAGGTTGGCTTAGAAAAGGCTATTCGTTCCAGGGAGAGGGAGCAGTTTCGTCAAAGGGAATGGTGATGGCGTCTGGGTTGAGGGAGGGGGGCTTTTGGATCTGAGCGGTGATCAGCTCAGGCCAGATCACGACGAGCGCGACTAAAAAGAGCTGCAGGGGGATAAAGAAGAAGACACCGCGGTAGATTTCGATGGTCCGAACCGCAGGAAGAAGGGAGCCGGTGACGGGGTCGCGGTAGGGGTGGGTAGGGGCAACACTGCGAAGATAAAAGAGGGCAAAGCCAAAGGGGGGTGTGAGAAAAGAGGTTTGCAGGTTGATCGCGATCATCACTCCAAACCAGACAAGGTCGAGGCCAAAGTGCTCGGCGACAGGGACAAGGAGGGGAACGACGATGAAGGCGATTTCGAAGAAGTCGAGAAACATGCCGAGAGAGAAGAGAAGGAGGTTTACAACGAGAAGAAAACCAAGCGCTTCGCCAGGGAGTTGAAGGAAGAGCTGCTTGACCCAGTGCGGGCCGTCGGCAGCAACGAAGACGAAACTGAAAATGGTCGAGCCAAGGAGAATGGCGAGGACGAAGATCGAGAGTTTTGTGGTTCCTTCAAGCGCCGTTTTGAGGATTTCCCAGGAGAGACGCCGCTTGAGGAGGGCAATGAGGAGCGCGCCGACGGCTCCCATCGCTCCCCCTTCCGTGGGCGTGGCTATGCCGATGAAGATGGTGCCGAGAACAAGAAAAATGAGGATGATGGGGGGAATCATCGCCCAGACGATCCGCTGAGCGAGAGGAGAGAGGAACCGCCCCCCAAGGAGACGGTCGATGAGGGCAACGGTAAAGGTAAAGAGGGCGCCGATCGTCGTAGCGGCGACGATGGTTTCGTCGAGGGGGGCAGGGGTTGAGTGACCAGCAAGAAGGAGACGAAGAGCGTCGTAGTGTCTCCCGGTGAGTAGAGCTACCCCAGCGGCGGCGGCGAGGAGCCAGAGGAGCGAAGGATAGCCGTGGGTGCCCTTTTCGGTCCGTAGGTGGCGCGCTTCGGGGGGAACCGCGGGAAGCCAGGTGGGACGAACCAGGGCGATGAGGAGAATGAGGAGAAGATAGAGCGCGATCAACAGGAGCGAGGGAATGAGCGCGCCACGATAGAGGTCGCCGACGCTGCGGCCGAGTTGATCGGCAATGACGATAAGCACCAAGGAGGGGGGAACGATTTGGGCAAGAGTGCCAGAGGCAGCGATGACGCCCGCCGCAAAAGGACGGTGGTAGCCATAGCGCAGCATGACGGGAAGAGAGATGAGCCCCATCGCGATAACAGCAGCGGCGACGACTCCTGTGGAGGCCGCAAGGAGCGCGCCGACGGCGACCACAGCGATCGCCAGACCCCCGCGCAGCGGACCGAAGAGGTGACCCGCCGTTTCAAGGAGCTCTTCGGCCATCCCCGAGCGTTGGAGGATTAAACCCATGAGCGTGAAGAAGGGGATGGCGAGGAGCGTTTCATTTTGCATGATGCCAAAGAGACGGAGGGGAAGGGCTTGAAAGAGCGTTTCAGGAAAGAGACCAAGGGAGATTCCGAGAAAGCCGAAGAAGAGACCAGTGGCCGCAAGCGCAAAGGCAACCGGCAGGCCCGAGAGAAGAAGGAGGACCAGGCCGATGAACATCATCGGTGCAAAGTGAGCGGTGATTAGCTCGCTCATGTAGCCTCCGAGCGATAGGGTAGGGCGCTGTCGATGCCGCGTAAGAGGGCGATCCGTTTGATCAGCTCAGCGATCGATTGAAGCAGGAGAAGGGCATAGCCTGCGGGAACGAGGGCGTAGAGAGGCCAGCGAAGAAGACCGCCGGCGTTGGAGGAGACTTCACCCGAGCGAAAGGCTTGGATGACGACCGGCCAGGAGAAGCGAATGAGGAAGAGAGAGAGGGGAAAGATGATAAGGAGGATGCCGAAGAGGTCGATCCACGCCCGCGTGCGGGGGGAAAAGCGATGGGCGATGATGTCGATGCGCACGTGGGCATTTTCGAGAAAGGCGTAACCGAGACCCAGGAGATAGGTGGCGGCGAAGAGGTACCATTGAATTTCGAGGAAAGCGTTGGAGCTCACGCTAAAGAGTTTGCGAACGATGGCGTTGAGGGCGCTGATAAGGGTGGCGGCGAGGATCAACCACCAGAGCGTTTTCCCGAGCTGCCGAGTGAAGGCGTCGATCCGTTGAGCTACCGCTAGAAGGAGGTTCATGGAGCACCCCAGCCGCACCCCCACCCCAAGGGTGGGGGGTAGCGGTTTAGAGTTTCACCGAGGCCATGTATTGGTCGTAGCTGAGGTCAGCGAGGCGGAACCAGCTGTATTGATCGCGGAGGAACTTTTCATATTCGCTGTAGATCCGCCGCCAGTCGGGGTTGCTCTCCATCAGCTCCGCATAGACTTCATTGCGCGCTTTGAAGGCAGCGTCCATGATCTCTTTGGGGAAGCGTTGCAGTTTGGCGCCGTTGGCGATGAGTTGCTTGAGCGCTTGGGGATTGCGGGCATCGTACTTGGCTTGCATGGCGATGTGGGCATGCGAGGCGGCCGCTCGGATCATCTCTTGGTACTCTTTGCTGAGCGTGGCCCACTTTTTGTCGTTGATGTAGAGGGTGAGCTGCGCGCTCCCTTCCCACCAGCCCGGATAGTAGTAAAAGGGGGCTACTTTGTAAAAGCCGAGTTTGAGGTCGTCATAGGGACCAACCCACTCGGCAGCGTCAAGGGTGCCTTTTTCGAGCGCTTGGAAAATCTCCCCCGCTGGCAAATTTTGAGGGACACCACCGAGCTTGGCGATAACCCGACCGGCAAATCCGCCGAGACGGATCTTGAGCCCTTTGAGATCGTCCACCGATTTGATTTCGTTGCGGTACCAACCGCCCATCTGCGCGCCGGTATTGCCCATCGGTAGGCTGACGATGTTGTACTTCGCATAGAGTTCGGCAAGAAGTTTGTGCCCCCCACCGTCATACATCCAGGCGTTGAGCATGCGCGCGTTTAGACCGAAAGGAACGGCGCAGTCAAGGGCAAGGGCTTCATTTTTGCCAAAAAAATAGTAGGGGGCGGTGTGGGCCATTTCGATATTTCCTTGCTGAACGGCGTCGAGAACCCCAAAGGCGGGAACAAGTTCGCCCGCAGCGAAAACCTGAATTTCAAATTTGCCGCCCGATATCGTTTTAATGGTGTTGGAGAACTCTTCGGCAGCCCCATAGATGGTGTCGAGCGATTTGGGAAAACTCGAGGCGAGCCGCCAGCGAATCGTTTCTTGGGCATGGATGAGGGCGGGGGCAACACCGGCGGTAAGAATCCCTGCGATTCCGGCTCCTTGAAGGAAATGACGACGCTCCATGCTGCTCTCCTTGCGTTGAATCGGTTGCAGAAAGAGACCAGATCCGAGGACCGGTCGTGTTGCTTATGATACTCTAAATGGAATCGTTTTTCCCACCGCCGGCAATTTGCGCCGCTGCGATCGCGGTGGTGCCGAGGCGAATACGTCGATCCGGCCGCGCATCGTCGGCGATGCCGACGAGATCGCGGAAAAAGTCTTGGAGAAGGCCAGCAACGGTGACTTCATGGACAGGGAAAGCGATTTCGCCGTTTTCTACCCAAAACCCCGCAGCACCACGAGAATATTCGCCGGTGACGGTGTTGACGCCGTGGCCAAGCAGTTCTGTGATCAGCAGACCGCGACCGACGGCGCGCAGAAGGGCGTCGCGGGTGGGATGGGTGGGAGTGGGGAGGAGATTGTGGGCGCCGCCAGCGTTACCGGTGCTGCTTAAGCCAAGCTTGCGGGCAGAGTAGGTGGAGAGGAAACGCCCAACCCAGCGCCCTTCGGCGACGATCGGCCGCGGGGAAAGCCGTACCCCTTCGTCGTCAAAGGGCGTCGAGGCAAGGGCGCGCGGTAGAAAGGGATCTTCGTAGAGGGAGAACCAGGAGGGAAAGAGCAGTTCTTCGAACCGGTCGAGGAGAAAAGAGGCTCGCCGGTAGAGGGCTCCTCCTGAGGCCGCAGCGACAAAGTGGCCGAGAAGGGAGGGGGCTACTTCGGCGTCAAAGATAATGGGGTAGCTGCCGGTAGGGAGGGGGCGAGCGTTACGCCGCTGCAGCGCCCGTTCGGCAGCTTGCCGGCCAATCGTCTCGGGAGAGGGGAGGTCGACAGGAGCACGGCGGCTGGCCCAGGCCCCGTCGCGTACCAGGTCACCATCGTCGCTGCGGGCGAGAAGAACGACCGAGAGGGTGTGAAGGGTGTGGCGGCGGGTCCCTAAAAAGCCGAGGGTGGAGGCGATGACTTCGAGGTCGTAGCCTGTGGTGCAGGTGGCTCCTTCAGAGTTGACAATTCCGGATACCGCAAGACCGCTCGCTTCAGCAGCCCGCGCGAGGTCGATTGCTGCTTCCGCGTCGATCGGCCAGGGGTGAAAGAGGTCGAGGTCAGGAAGCGCATCCGGGTCGGCAAGCCAGGAAGGGTCGGGCATCCCCGCCGCTGGGTCTTCGGCCGTGTGGCGAGCGATGGCTGAGGCGGTGGCGACGGCCTGTTCGATCGCGTGGCGGCTGAGGTCGCTGCTCGCTGCATGGCCCGTTTTGTGACCGTGGTAGAGGGTGATCGAAAGCCCACGGTCGCGATGGTGTTCGATGGTTTCTAAGTCCGCATGCCGAACGGTGACGGTGAGACCAACGCTCTCGTGAACGTGAACGAGCGCTTCTGCACCAAGCTGTTGGGTTCGCTTTAGGGCGATTTCAGCCGCGCTAAGGAGAAAATCAAATGGGGGGGTCAGCATCGTTGGTTCCAGAGGGTCGATCTGCGATAATTCTACAATGATGGAGCGGTCAGGGTGGTCTAAAACGAAGGCCAAACGGGCGATGGAGGCGCTGCAGGCAGTGGGCGAGCAGCTGGTGTCGTTGCCCGCCGAGCGCGTGGCGTGGTTGGCACTGCCCGAGCGGTTGCACCAGGCGATCGCCGAGGCGCGCCGAATTGCGTCGTTTGAGGGACGACGGCGTCAGTTGCAGTATATCGGCCGCTTGCTGGAGGCGTACGAGCCAGAGGGAATGGCCGAATTGGTGGCGGCGTTGGCGCCAGGGGGGGCGGTGGAGCGACACTGCTGGGCCGAGGCGGAAGCGCTGGCACGACGCTTTTTGGCCGATGAGGCATTCGTGGGGGTGCTGCGCGAGCGCTTTCCGACAGCCGATTTGGTCCATTGGCGGCGGTTGCGACGGGCTGTGGTGATGGCCGAGGGAGGCGAGGGGAGAGCGTTGCCCGAGTGGCAACAGTTGGTTTCGGAGTTGGGGAGATTGCTGTTGGCTGGCGTCCGTTTGGAGTTGCCTCGCCGAGTTAAGGCGATCGAGGAGGAAGAGTTTCCGCAGAGCGATAGGGAGTAGGAGAGCAAAAGGGAGAGGATGGGAGCAATGGTGACCAACGCAGAGGTGGTGATCGGTTTGGTGTCGGTTTCCGATCGGGCATCCCAGGGAATTTACGCGGATGAGGGAATCCCTACCTTACAGGCGTGGCTGCGCCGGGCGCTGGTGACCCCGTGGCGCGCAGAGACCCGCTTGGTGCCCGATGAGCAGGCGGTGATCGAGGAGACGCTGCGGTCATTGGCCGATGTAGAGGGGTGCAGCTTGATTTTGACCACAGGGGGAACAGGACCAGCACCGCGCGACGTGACCCCAGAGGCGACGTTGGCGGTAGGGGAACGGGTGCTGCCAGGGTTCGGTGAGGAGATGCGCCGCATCAGTTTGAATTTCGTGCCTACAGCGATTTTGTCGCGCCAGGTGGCGGTGGTACGCGGACGCTCGTTGATCGTCAATTTGCCCGGCCAGCCTAAAGCGATCGTCGAGACATTGGAAGGGTTGCGCCATGCGGATGGGAGTTGGCGCCATCAGGGAATTTTTGCAGCGATTCCTTATTGCGTGGAGTTGATCGGCGGAGGGTATATCGATACCGATCCCGATGTGATCCCCGCTTTTCGCCCAAGGGGAACGAGAAGGTAAAAAAGGGGCGATGATGAACCGTACGGCTGCTCGTTTTCCTACCGATGATCTGCGTATCCGTTCGATCTCCGAGTTGGTGCCTCCCGTGCAGGTGCTGCGGGAGATTCCGGTGAGCGAGGATTCGGCCCGAACTACTTATGAGACTCGTTTGGCGATCCACCGCATCTTGCACGGAGCCGATGATCGCTTGCTGGTGGTGATCGGGCCGTGCTCAATCCACGATGTGGAGGCAGCGCGCGAGTATGCGCGTTTGTTGAAGGAGCAGGCGGATCGCTTGCGGGAGGCGTTGGTGGTGGTGATGCGAGTCTATTTCGAGAAGCCGCGGACGACAGTGGGGTGGAAGGGGTTGATCAACGATCCTTATTTGGATGGAAGCTACCGGATCAACGAGGGGATCCGTTTGGCGAGACAGTTGTTGGCGGAGATTACCGAAATGGGACTGCCAGCGGCGACCGAATTCTTAGATATGATCACGCCGCAATATATCGCCGATCTGATCGCATGGGGGGCGATCGGAGCACGCACGAGCGAGAGCCAGGTGCACCGGGAATTGGCGTCGGGATTGTCGTGCCCGGTGGGGTTTAAAAATGGTACCGATGGGAATGTCCGGATCGCGATCGATGCAGTGCGGGCCGCCGCAGCACCTCACCATTTTTTGTCGGTGACCAAAGCGGGCCATTCGGCGATCGTCGCCACGACCGGTAATGAGGATTGCCATATTATCCTGAGAGGGGGAAAAACCCCAAATTACGATGCCGAGAGCGTGCAGGCAGCGTGCCAGGAGATGGCAAACGCGGGATTGCCCGCCCGGGTGATGATCGATTGCTCCCATGGCAATAGCCGAAAGGATCCCCGTCGCCAGATGACAGTCGCGCGCGCCGTGGCCGAGCAGGTGGCGGGGGGAGAAGAGCGAATCGTGGGGGTGATGGTGGAGTCGCATTTGAAGGAGGGACGCCAAGATTTGATCCCAGGACGGCCATTGGAGTACGGAAAGAGCATCACCGATGCGTGCTTGGGGTGGGAGGAGAGCGTGGGGATTTTGGAGGTGTTGGCAGAGGCAGTGTGGCGACGGCGGGTGGTATTGGCCGAGCGCGACGAGTAGAGGGGAGGGGAAACGCAGGAGAGGATCAGCAGGGGAGGGAACGGTTATCGAGGGGGGCGAGCCCAGAGACGATCGGAAACGCCAGCACGGGCGTTAAGGGTGCGCGCGAGGATAAAGAGGAGGTCGGAGAGGCGGTTGAGATAGCGGTAGAGAATAGGCCGAACGCGGGAAGGGGATTCGTCGGCAGCAAGCCGAACGAGAGCCCGCTCGGCGCGCCGACAGATGGCACGGGCGAGGTGCGCATAGGCCGCCGGCCGGGTACCACCGGGAAGGATAAATTCGGTGAGGGGGGGAAGAGCAGCGTTGAGACGCTCGATGTGGGCTTCGACCGCAGCGAGGTGTTCTTCGGTAAAGAGGGAGCAGCCGGGGGCAGCAAGCTCGCTGCCGAGGTCAAAGAGTTGGTGTTGAAGCGCGATGGTGAGATCCATGAGGTCAGGGGGAAGCGATTCGGCAGCCAACAGACCGAGCGCAGAATTGAGTTCGTCGACGTTGCCGATCGCTTCGATCCGAGGAGCGTCTTTGCGGAGCCGTTCATTGCCGACAATTCCAGTGGTGCCGTCGTCGCCGGTGCGGGTGACGATTTTGCTGAGACGGTAACCCATAGCGGTGTTCCTGCGCCAAAATTCCAATTATATCGCGAGAGTATGGCAATGCCCGCGAGGGGTTGCGGTGGCCGGCGCTGCCGGGGAGGAGAGATAAAAGACTTTACAAAGGTGAGGGGGGGAGCAGGGAGGAGGCAGCGTGAGGACCGAGGCCGAAGCGAGCAAGGAGTTGCGCCGTTTCATAAAGGGGAAGACCAATGATGCCGCTGGCACTCCCGTCGATACGGGGAATGAAGGCAGCCGCAGCACCTTGGTAGCCATAGGCGCCCGCTTTGTCAAAGGGCTCACCGCTGGCGATATAGGCATCGATCCAGGCAGGGGGGAGAGGGGCAAAAGAGACGTGCGCGACGGAGAGAGCGCGGTGGATTTGCTTGCCGTCGGTGAGGGCAACGGCGGTAAGGACCGCGTGGGTGCGCCCCGAGAGACGTTGAAGGGTTGCCCGCGCTTCTTCAGCATCGCGCGGTTTGCCGAGGATGAGTCCGTCAATCGTGACGATGGTGTCGGCAGCTAGCGTGAGCAGAGGGAGAGCGGGGTGGGAGCGACGAAGATAACGGTGGGCTTCTGCAGCTTTGGTGAGCGCAAGCCGCTCGACATGGGCGGTAGGCGATTCGTCGGGAAAGGGGGTCTCGTCACACCATTGACCGTCAGGGGGAGGGAGAGGATGAAAGAAAACGCCAAGTTGGGCGAGGAGTTGGTGACGACGAGGGCTGGTGGAGGCAAGGTAGAGGGTGGGAGAGGGAGAAATAGAGACCATCAGGGAGATGGGGTGATGGGGTTGAGTAAGATTGTATACTGTTTTCCGATGAATTTGCTGAGGGGGAGAAGGTGCGTCGTCGCTTTTTTTTGCTGAGCGCGTTGGGAGGTATTTTGCCACAGTTGGGGTGGGGAAAAGGGGGGGTGACCGTGGCGGCAGCAGCCGATTTAAAGTTCGCGTTGGAGGAGTTGTTGCCCCAGTTCGAGCGAGTCGAGGGAGTACGGGTGCGGGTGGCTTTCGGGTCGTCGGGAAATTTGTTCGTCCAAGCGATGCAGGGGGCGCCGTTTGAGTTATTCCTTTCCGCAGATGAGGAGTTTGTATTCCGCCTGGCGGCCGCCGGTAAGACGATCGGGCGAGGGGCGGTTTACGCGGTGGGACGAATCGGCGTGTTTGTGCCAGAGGGGTCGACGTTGCGAGCTGATGGGTCGTTGCGAGATTTGGCCGCCGCCCTGCGCGAGAGACGATTGCAGCGCTTTGCGATCGCTAACCCAGAGCATGCGCCTTACGGAAAACGGGCGATGGAGGCACTGCAGTACGTGGGATTGTGGGAGCAGGTGAGACCATTTTTGGTGTTTGGGGAGAATGTTTCCCAGGCACTTCAGTTCGTATTGTCAGGGGGAGCCAATGGGGGAATCGTGGCATGGTCGTTGGCACGGGCTCCCCAGGTGGCAACCCGCGGGGCGTTCGATTTGATCCCGGCCGAGTGGCATCAGCCATTGGTGCAGCGAATGGCTTTGCTGCGAGGGGCAAGCCGCGGGGCAGAGGCGCTTTTTGCGTTTTTGCAGTCAGCACCGGCGCGAGAGGTTCTGGCCCGCTACGGGTTCGTCGTGCCGGAGAAGGAGGGAAGCGTGGACTAACCGCATGGATTGGACAGCGTTCGGATTGTCACTGCAGTTGGCAGGGGCGACGTTGCTGGTACTGTTGCCCCTGGGATTGGGGTGCGGACGGTGGTTGGCTTTGACGACGTTCCGCGGGAAAGCAGTGGTGGAGGCGTTGGTGGTGGTGCCATTGGTGTTGCCGCCAACGGTGCTGGGATATTATCTGCTGGTTTTTTTAGGGGGGGCATCGCCATTGGGAAAATGGTTGTGGGAGACGTTCGGGGTTCAGCTGACGTTTAACTTCGCGGGGTTGTTGGTGGCGTCGGTGGTGTTCAACGTGCCGTTTATGGTGCAGCCTGTCCAGAGGGCATTCGAGGGAATCGGCCGGGAGTTGTTGGAGGCCGCAGCGGTGCACGGCGTCTCTCCATGGCAGCGCTTTTGGCGCGTGGAGTTGCCATTGGCATGGCCAGGAGTGTTGTCGGGATCGGTGTTGACCTTTGTCCATACGTTGGGAGAGTTCGGCGTGGTGCTGATGGTGGGGGGGAATATCCCAGGGGAGACTCGGACTGTGGCGATCAGTATCTACGATCGCGTGCAAGCGTTCGATTTGGCCGCAGCCGACCAGATGGCCTTAGTGTTGCTCTTGGTCTCATTGGTGGGGGTGGCAGTGCCCTTTTTTGCAGCTAGCCGCTACCGCAGGCGATGAGGGAGATGACAGAGGTTGAACCCGAGGGATTGTATGTGTGGGTGCAGCAGGAGCACCCGATGCGATTGGCGGGAGAGGTGGTGTGCGCCCGAGGGGAGATGGTGGCGTTGGTGGGACCGTCGGGGGCCGGAAAGACGTCGTTTTTGCGGGTGATGGCGGGATTGCTGCGCCCAGAGCAGGGGGTGGTGCGGGTGGATGCGACAGTGTGGATGGATCGGGCGCGGGGAATCTTTTGGCCCCCCCAGGCGCGCCGAGTGGGATTTGTATTCCAGAGCTACGGGTTAATGCCCCATCTGAACGCTGTCCAGAATGTGGCGTTGGGATTATTGCATTTGCCGCGGGGGGAGCGAGAGAAGGTGGCTCGAGAGTGGTTGGCGCGGGTGCGCCTGACACCGGCAGAGATGAACCGCCGACCATCAGCTTTGTCGGGGGGACAGCAGCAGCGGGTGGCAGTGGCCCGCGCGTTGGCGCGCTCACCGCAGTTGTTGTTGCTCGATGAGCCTTTTTCAGCGGTGGATGGGGTGACCCGCCACGGTTTGTACGATCTGTTGGGAGAGTTGCGCGCCGATCTGAAAATCCCCATCGTGTTGGTGACCCACGACTTGCTGGAGGCGCGCCAGTTGGCCGATCGAATCGTGGTGCTCGATCAGGGAGAGGTGCTTCAGGCAGGGGCAGCAGCGGCGATCTACCAAGCACCCCGCAACGGGCGGGTGGCCGATTTGGTGGGAGTGCTGAACCGCTTTTCGGGGGTGTGGTTGGGGGCTTTGACAACCGAGGACCGAGCCGCAGGACGCGCTTGGGTGGCGTGGGGGAGAGAAGGGAAGGGCGTGCGATTGCGGGTGCGCGATAAGGGCCGAATCCGCAGCGGAACTCCGGTGACATGGGTCTTCCAGGGAGAGGCGTTGCGGTTGGAGGGGGAGCCCGCTATGGCTCCAGCAGGCGAAGAGGTGGAGTTGCAGGCGCGAGTGGTGCAGGTGCGGCCGCTGGGAGAGCTGGCGTTGGGGGTGTTGGCGGTGGAGGAGACAGGAGGAGAGGTGTTAAAGGTGGCGCGGTGCGGACCGTCGCGCCGTTTGTTGCGAGAGGGAGCGGTGTTGCGGGTGTGGCTGGATACCAGTTGGGTACATGTGATGCCCGTGCGCGGCGGAAAAGAGAAAGGAGGAGAGATTAGGGGCGGTGATAGGGGTGACCGGTGAGGAGGGTATAGGCACGATAGAGGGCTTCGGCGAGAAGGATGCGAACGAGGAAGTGGGGAAGGGTGAGGGGAGAGAGACTCCAGGTGTGGTGGGCGCGGGCGATGAGTTCAGGGGAGTGGCCGTCAGGACCGCCGATGGCAAAGACAACCGGATAGGGGTGAGCACGCCAATGCGTAAGGTGTTCCGCAAGCTGCGGAGTGGTCCATAGCGCGCCTCGTTCGTCGAGGGCGATGAGGAGGGCCCGCGGGGGGATCCGTGCCAGAAGCCGCTGCGTTTCCCGGGCTTTGACGACCGCCGAGGGAAGGTTCGCCCGACGCGCTTCAGGACGGATTTGGTGCAACGTTATCGGCCAGTCGCGCGGGAGACGGGTGAGATAGTGGGCGGTGGCTTCTTCTACCCAGCGGGGAGGTCGGTCGCTTATCGCTAAAACCAGCCAGGGAGAGGGCATTAGGAAGGAGAGGGAGCGTCCGGGGGAAACGCTGGAGAGAGCGGCTGCCAGGGGGGAACCGCAGCGGCGGCGACCCGCACCGCGGGGGGGGTGCCCCAGAGCTCTTCGAGCCGATAGTAGGCGCGGACCGCCGGGAGCATGATGTGGACGACGACCGAGCCAAAGTCGATGAGAACCCATTCGCCGACCGCTTCCCCTTCGACCCCGAGAATGGGAATCCCTATTTTTTTGGTTTCGTCGATGAGGTGTCGGGCGAGGGCTTTGACGTGGCGGATAGAGTTGCCAGTGACGAGAATCACCCGTTCAAATAGGGGCGTAAGGGGAGTGGTGTCGTAGGCTTCAATCGCTTCCCCTTTGGTGGCTTCTAAAACGGCGATGAGGTATTGGGTGAGTTGAGAGACAGTCAAGGCGGAGTTGGCGGAAGAGACCACGTCAGAGCTGCTCCTGGGTGTAGAGATGGTTGGCTTCAATATACTCGAGAACAGCGTCGGGAAGCAAGTAGCGAATGGAGCGACCAACAGCGCGGGCGGCGCGAATGTCGCGGGCAGCAATCGCCAGAGGGGTGATGGGGAGTTCGAGGATCCAGCCTGCAGGGGGAGGAGCGGCACGTTGCCAGTAGGAGGGGGTGCAGCGGTTTTCCCAGAGCGAGCGAAAGGGGGAGGGAAGGTGCAGGGTAGTGAGGGAGTAACCGGGACGGGTCGCAACAGCGAGGTGAACGTGAGTGAGAAGTTCTTCAAAACGGTGCCAGGTGGGGAGAGCACAAAAGGCGTCGGCACCGAGGAGAAGGATGAGGGGAAGGTGCGGACCGAGCTGGGCGCGAATCGAGGAGAGGGTGTCGATGGTGTAGTTGGGAGGGGGAAGGGAGCGTTCGCGAGCGTCGAGGCGAAAGGCTGGGTTGCCCTCGATGGCACGACGGATCATTTCACAGCGGTGGTGTATGGCCGCTGCTGGAGGAGGACGGTGAGGGGGGGCCGCCGAGGGAATGAACCAGATCTGTTCGAGGGAGAGAAGTTCGCGCGCCTCTTCCGCAAGACGAAGATGGGCAAGGTGAATGGGGTCAAAGGTTCCACCAAGTAGACCGATCATGCGGAGGAGGGGAGAAAAAGGGTTTTGACTTGCAGGTAGTAACCTGCAAAGAGAGCAGGAATGGTGACGAGGGGAAGGAGAAAGAGGAGGAGATAGAAGACCAAGGGATGGGTAAGGGAGGCAATCCAGCCGACTATTAGGGCGAGAGCAGCAAGAAGCGCTCCCCAGGAGAGAGTCCAGGAGAGAAGGGGAAGCCAATTTTTAAAGACAGCATAGAGGCTGAAAAAGAGGGCCTTGGGCCAGGGAACGCCATGCCAGGCGATCAGGGGAGGGGCATACCAGTAGGCCGCCGTGACAGGAAGAGAGAGCGTGAGAAAGAGGAGAAGGGCGGATAGGTCGACGATAGGAAGAAATAGAGGATCACCTTCCAGCGATGGGTGGGGAGGGGGAACCGGTTTGACGGTGATCGGGTTGCCAAAGGAAAGGTCGACGAGGAGGAGAATGAGGAGGTTGGCAAGATAGTTGAGGGCTCCCACCGCCGCTAGGGGTTGCCAGGGGACTTTGAAGCCGTGAAAGAGGATATCGGGGGAGGGACGCTCTAGACGTTCCGCTGCCCGCATTCCCGCGAGAACGCCGATTTGGAGGATCGGCATCAGAAGCGCCGCGAGAAAGGGACCGATGAGCGGGACCGCCGAGACAAAGAGAAGAAGCAGGAGATAACCAAAGGTGACAAAAGCGGTGAGGGCTGGCGCCCGCCGCACAAGGAGAAGACCGGCGATCATCCATCGCCAGCCGTCGGAAAAGGAGAGAATGCGGGCGCGCATGAATGGGTGGACTGTACTAAAGACGATGACGACCGGCAATCGCTGGGTCGTGCAGGACTCGAACCTGCGACCAACGGATTAAAAGTCCGCTGCTCTACCGCCTGAGCTAACGACCCATGGAATTCATTATTTTAGCAGGAGGGAGGAAAAGATGTCAAGGAAAGAGGCTGCATGAGTGCCAAGGCTATGAACGCTTCAGAGGCGATTGCTCCTTGAGGGGCGATGGTAAGCGTTTGCTTAGATGGGGCGCCGGGAGGGACGGAGAGCATAGAGGGAGTGGGGTAAACTCTAGAGGAATCCGCGATGGAGCAGAGAGATGAATGAAGAGGACGATCGGTTGGGATGGTGGACCGCGGCGGTGGTGGCTATAGGATGCGTGTGGGCGGCTGCCGTGCGCCCGCCATTTCCAGTCGATGAGACACGCTATTTGGCGGTGGCGTGGGAGATGGCATGGAGGGGAGTGTGGGGAGTGCCGCTGTTGGAGGGAGAGCCGTATGTGCAGAAACCACCCCTCCTTTTTTGGTTGTGGCGGCTGGGATGGATGGTGGGGGGAGTGTCGGAGTGGTGGCCACGAGTGGTGGCAGGGGGATTTGCGCTGGCAACGTTAGGGGTGGTGGCTTCGTTGGCGCGGACGTTGGGGGTGAGAGCAGGATTGGCAGTGGCAGCAGTGGCTTCGGGAGCGGCATGGGCGGGGTGGAGTACGACGTTATATTTCGATGGACCTTTGGTATTTTTTACGACGTTGGCGGTGTTGGGCGTGGTGCGGTTGGCAGCGGGAGAAAGGGAGGGAGGATGGTGGTTGGCGGTGGGGGTCGGCTTGGGAGGATTGATGAAGGGCCCGTTGGTGGCCGTCCCGTTGGTGGGTTTGGTGGGGTTGTTGCGGTGGTGGGCACCGGGTAGAGGGTGGCGAACGGTCGCGACGGTGGTGGGGTGGGGGGCAGCAGGGAGTGTGTTGCCGTTGACGTGGTTGGGGTGGGTGGCATGGAGCGAGGGGAGAGAGGTGGCATGGGCGGTGGTGGTGGCACAGGGGTTGGGACGGTTGGGGGAGGAGGCGGATCATGCCGCCCCGTGGTGGTGGTACGTGCCCGTCGCAGCAGCAGTGGTGTGGCCAGCGGGGTGGGTGGGGATACGGGCACTGCGGGAGCTCTTCCGCCGAGAGGGAGTGGGAAAGAGCGGGGAGGGGATAGCAGTGGGGCGATGGTTGGTGGCCGGAACTCTGCCGGCGTTGGTGTTGTTGTCGTGGGTGAGCGGGAAACGGGCGCAGTACCTTTTGCCGCTTTGGCCATTGGTGGCGGTGGGAATCGCTGCGGGATGGGAGCGAGTGCGCGCTGCCGAGAGGGTAAGGAGGTGGGAGGCAGCAGCGATTGCAGCACCGTTGGGGGTGGGAGGAGCGATATTGATGGGAACTGCCGCAGCAGCCGAGTTGGGCGAGGAGGTGGCTTGGTGGTCGCCACGGTGGGGAGTAGTCGGCGCAGGGTTGGTGGGGTTGGGGGTGACGGGCTTTTGGGGGTGGCACCGTTGGGGGAGGATGGAGGTGGGGGTGGGGGTGAGTTGGGCGACCGTGGGGTGGTTGTCGTGGGGAGCGGTGTGGGCGAGTATGGGGGCGTTCGACGCACGGGTGTTGGGGAACCAGGTGGCAGCGTGGCAGGCGGAAGGACGAGCGGTGGCGTGGGTAGGGGGACGCCACCACGGGGCATGGAATTTCGCGGGTCGCTTGCGGGAGCCGTTGTACCGCTTGGAGACGCATGAGGTGCCAGCATGGCAATCGCGCTTTCGCGAGGGGGTGGTGCTGCGCTTGGTGAAACGGCGGTCAGAGATAAGCGGAGAGTGCGTGCGGTGGCGCAGCGATTGGGTGTGTTGGGGGAAGGGGAAGGGCGATCGGGATGGGAACGGAACAGAGACGGTGGGGACAGATCGATATCGAGGAGGGAATGAGCGATGAGATGGTTCGATGTGGTGATCAACGGGGGGGGATTGTGCGGGTCGGCGTTGGCGTTAGGGTTGGCGCGCGAGGGGTGGCGAGTGGCGATGGTGGAGCCAAACCCGCCGCGAGTTCAGCAAGAGGGGTGGGAGGAGCGCGTCTTCGCATTTACGCCGCGCGCGTGGGGATGGTTGGAGCAGTTGGAGGTCCCTTTGCCGCGCGCTGAGAGGGTGCAGGAGATAGCGGTTGGCGACGAGAAGGGGATAGCGCTGCGATTTCAGACGCAGGAGACGACGTTGCCTTATTTGGCGATGGTGGCAGAGGCAGAACGGGTGCGGGCGGCGATTTGGCAGGCGATCGAGGAGCAGAGCAGTGCCGTGAGGGTGGTAACGGAGGGACATCTTCAGATGTTGCGAGTAGAGGAAGAGGGAGTAGAGGTGGCGTTGACAAATGGGGAGGTGTGGGGCTGCCGGTTGGTGGTGGGCGCAGAGGGACGGGGGTCATGGGTGCGCGAGACCGCCAAAATCGCGAGCGAGGTGGTCGATTATGGTCAGGTGGCGGTGGTGGCTAATTTGGCGTGTTCCCGGGATCATCAGGGGGTGGCTTACCAGTGGTTCCGAAGCGATGGAGTGGTGGCTTTGCTGCCGTTGCCCGGGCGCTTCGTGTCGTTGGTGTGGTCGACAGCGACAGCAAGCGCGCCGGCTTTGTTGTCCGAGGAGGCGGAGGCGTTCGCAGAGCGGGTGACCGCGGCAAGCGGGGAGGTAGTGGGACGACTGCAGATGGTGACCCCGCGGGCGGGGTTTAGGTTGTCGTGGCTGCGGTGCGAGCGAGTGGTGGGAAAACGGGTGGCGCTGGTAGGCGATGCGGCGCATGGGATCCATCCGCTTTCCGGACATGGCGTGAATTTGGGATTAAACGACGCCGCAGAGTTGGCGCGGGCGATCGGCAGGGCCGGTGAGGGAGACGATCCAGGAGATGGCGTGGCGTTGGCGCGTTACGCCCGTTGGCGCGCGACGGAGCCACTGCTGCTGCAGACGGCAACCCATCTGCTGGCGTGGGGGTTCGGGTGGGAGGATGAGGGAGTGGCACGCTTGCGCCGTTGGGGGTTGAGGTTGGTCAATCGGTTGCCGATGGTGAAACGGCATTTGATCCGCTACGCTGCGTTGGGCCACTTTTGAAGAGGCTGGCGCACGGTAGGGGGTGCCGGGAGATCAGCGCGCGGTGAGAGGGCGGTCGACACGGGTAACCCCCTCCAGACGGCGAAGCCGCTCGGTAAGGCGTTGGAGGTGAAGGGTGTCCCGAACGTCAAGAGTGAAGTGAATTTGCATCATGGCATCGGGTTGCGGATCCAGAATGACCCCCGTGATGTTGGTGTGCTCTTGCGCGAGGGCCGCCGTAAGACGAGCAAGGAGACCGATGCAGTCTTGGGCTAGGACGGTGAGGGTGGCGGAAAAACGCCGCTCGGGAGGAATGGCTTCGCTCCAGTCGAGTTCGATCCAGCGACCTTTGCTGGTTTTAAGGGCAATGGGACAGTCGAGGCGGTGGATGTCTAGACCCCGCCCTTTGCGGAGGAGCCCGAGGATGGGGTCGCCTGGAACGGGACGACAGCAGAGGGCATAGGTGAGGGTGGCGTCGTTTCCTTCACCAACTTTAAGCCGTTGAAGAGGGTGCGGCTTGAGTAGAGGTCCGCGCCCCGTTTCTTGGTCTTGCGCGGCAACGAGCAGTTCTGCAATGTGCAGGGGGTTTTTTTGCCCAAGGCCAATGTCGAGAAAGAGCGGCTTCTTGTCGCGATGGTTGGTTTGTTTGAGAAGCCTCACCCAGGTAGGGGTGGAGATGTCCCCTAGCGAGAGACCATAGGGA
Organism: Hydrogenophilus sp.; assembly: GCA_026416515.1. Lineage (GTDB taxonomy): Bacteria > Pseudomonadota > Gammaproteobacteria > Burkholderiales > Rhodocyclaceae > Hydrogenophilus. The sequence continues at coordinate 384,811 of JAOAEZ010000001.1, forward strand.
CGAAGGGCTTGATCGAGGAGCCGCTCGCCAAGGGCCACCGCATGTTCTTCCGTGGTCCGCCGCAGCGTGCGGCGAATGGCGGCGCGCGCCCGCGCCGTTTTGACAAAGTTGAGCCAGGCGGGATTGGGAATGGGGGTAGGGGTGGCGCTGGTGATGATTTCAACTCGATCGCCGTTTTGGAGTTCAGTGCGAAGCGGCATGAGGTCGCCGTTGACGCGGCAGGCGATCGCAGCGTGACCGATGTGGGAGTGGATCGCATAGGCGAAGTCTACCGCCGTGGCACCGCGGGGAAGGGCGACAATGTCACCTTTAGGGGTGAAGACGAAGACTTCGTTAGGGTAGAGGTCGATTTTGACGGCTTCGAGAAAGTCGCGGGCTTCCGTCTCTTGTTGAAGCTCGAGCAGGTTTTGAAGCCAGGCATGGGTTTCGGCAGCGAGCGGGGTTTCGGCTTTGTAGCGCCAGTGCGCAGCAATGCCTTGCTCGGCGTGACGGTGCTGTTCTTGGGTGCGAATTTGGATTTCGACCGGGATGCCGTCGGGGCCAATCACCGTGGTGTGAAGCGATTGATAGCCGTTGGCTTTGGGAAGCGCAATATAGTCTTTGATCTTCCCAGGGATGGGTTTGAAACGTCGGTGAATGGCGCCCAGAGCGAGATAGACACTGGGGGTGTCAGAGGTGATCACCCGAAGACCAAAGAGGTCGAGGATTTGGGAGAAACGGGCCCGCTTTTGCCGCATCTTTTGGTAGATGGAGTAAAGGTGCTTTTCACGCCGACTGAGCTGGGCCGAGATTCCCCATTCCCGGAGGGCGTCAGCGACAGCGCGTTGAAAACGGTCGAGAAGCTCGGCGTTGGCACCGCGGGCTGTTTCGAGCGCGGCAGCGAGTACGGAGTGCCGCCAGGGATGCTCCGCAGCGAGGGAAAGGTCTTGGAGTTCCCGATAGAGGGCGTTGAGGCCAAGCCGAAGCGCAATGGGGGCATAGAGTTCGAGGGTTTCCCGGGCAATACGCTTGCGTTTGTGGGGTTTGAGGGCGGAGAGGGTCCGCATGTTGTGTAGCCGGTCGGCGAGTTTGATGAGGATGACCCTGAGGTCGCGAGCCATCGCGAGAAACATTTTGCGAAAGTTGGCGGCTTGCGCTTCTTCGACGCTTTGGTGCTCGAGTCGTTCGAGTTTGGTGAGGGCGTCGACAAGGTCAGCGACGGTGGCACCAAAACGACGTTGGAGCTCTTGTTTGGAGATGCCGCAATCTTCGAGGACGTCGTGAAGGAGCGCCGCCATTAACCCGTTGTCGTCGAGTTTCCATTGGGCAACAATCCGCGCAACGGCAATGGGGTGAGTGATATAGGGTTCTCCAGTGGCGCGCGTTTGCCCTTCGTGAGCCCAGGCGGCAAAATGAAGAGCTTCGTCGATCCGCCGCCGCGCCGCTTCAGGGAGGTAGTCAAGGTCCCGTCGCAGCTGGGCATAGGAGAGCGGAATGAGCTGGGGGAGAAAAAAAGAGGAGGCGGCGGAGAGATCGGGTAGAGGAGCGGAGGGAAGGGAAGAGGAAGAAGAGGGGGAGGGTAAAGCGTCACCGCGAGGGGTAGAGGCTTCAGCAGGAAATGAAAAAGGAGGAAGGGACGGGGCGGGGGGAGAGGGACTCGCCCGCAGATCTTCCAGGGAGTCGGAGCGGCGGGCAAGGGGCATCGCAATGGGATTTAGGTGCTGCGTTTGTGGAGAATCTCTTTTGAGACAGCACCGGCGGCGATCTCCCGAAGGGCGATGACGGTGGGTTTGTCTTTGTGATTCGGGGAAAGAGGAATCAGCGGTTCAGCACCGAGCGCGAGTTGCCGCGCCCGCGTGGCAGCAGCAAGCGTCATCTCAAAGCGGTTAGGGATGTGTTTGAGACAGTCTTCTACCGTGATTCTAGCCATGGTGATGCTCCTTCTATGGGGTTTGAAAGGCAAGCGGATGGCGCTGCCGTTGCCGCACGGTCCGACAGCGCTCGGCTTGCACAATCGCATGTAGCTCAGAGAGCGCACGGTCAAAAGAGTCGTTAATGATAGCGTATTCGAATTCGTCGACGTGTTCAAGTTCCCGACGAGCATTAAAGAGCCGCCGTTGAATCGTTTCAGGGGTTTCAGTGGCCCGCCGCCGGAGACGGGCTTCGAGTTCAGAAAAGGAGGGAGGGAGGATGAAAATGCCGACCGCAGGGTGCTTGGCGCGAACTTGTTGAGCACCTTGCCAGTCGATCTCAAGGAGAAGGTCGCGCCCCGATGCAAGGGTGGATTCGACGTTTGCCCGTGCGGTGCCGTAGCAGTTTCCGTGAACTTCCGCCCATTCCAGAAAAGCGTCGGCTTGAACCATCGCAGTGAAACGCTCGGGGGTGACGAAGTGATAGTGTTCGCCATCGATTTCGCCTGGACGCGGGGGACGGGTGGTGTGGGAGACGGAGAGGGTGAGGGAGGGATCGCGGCTGATGAGAGCGCGAACGAGGGAGGTTTTTCCCGCTCCAGAGGGGGCGGTGATGATAAAGAGGATCCCGGCGGGGGGAGGCATCGGCGATTCCTGCAAAAAAGGAGAAGGGATAGAGAATTATAGCCGATCGCGGGGGAGAAAAGGCCTAAGGGGAGGGCGTTGTAAGAGGAGTCATTCAAGGTTTTGGGCTTGTTCGCGCATCTGTTCGATGAGGAGCTTCATGTCGAGGGCGAGACGAGTGAGGGAGGGATGGGCCGATTTAGCGGCAAGCGTGTTGGTTTCGCGGTTGAGCTCTTGGAGAAGGAAGTCGAGGCGCTTGCCGATGGGATGAGGGTTGGCGAGAATTTCAGTGAGTTCACGGAGGTGCGCGTCGAGTCGGTCAAGTTCTTCGGTGATGTCGATCCGTTGCAGGAGGAGGGCGATCTCTTGCTGTAGGCGTTCGGGGGGGTTAGAGGGGGTGAGAAGGGCAAGCGCCGCGAGGAGCTGCGCGTGGTGCCGTTGCTGGGCTTCCGGGGCAAGACGACGAGCGGTGGCGAGGAGCTCGGCGAGTTGCTCTATCCGCTGACGAATGGCCGCGACGAGTTGCTCCCCTTCGCGAGTGCGGTGGGCGATGAGTTCGGCAGTGGCAGCGTCAAAGGCAGCGAGGAGCTGTTCCCGGTCGCGCGGGTGAGCAGAGGGAGGGGAGATGAGTAGCCCAGGCCAGGTGAGAAGTTCGCCGATGGTGAGCGGTTGAGCGTTGGGGAAGTGGTGGAGAAGTTGCTCTTGAAGTTGCCGCAGCGCGTGAAGGAGCGCAGAGTTGAGGGTTAGCGCGGGGAGAAGTTCGGCTTCGTCGAGGGTGAGCCGAACTTCGATTTTTCCGCGGGTGAGTTGCGCGGCGAGGCGCGCGCGAATTTCCGGTTCGAGGGTACGCCAGGCGTCGGGGAGACGGATGGTGAGGTCAAAGAAACGGTGGTTAAGACTTTTGAGTTCCCAGTGCGCAACAGCGTGTGTGAGCGAGATAGTCGTGGTGGCATAGCCAGTCATGCTGCGGGCCATAGGAGTTCCGGGGATGGGTATAATGCGAGAATTGTACTTGGGAAGAAGTGCACGCGTCTTGGCGGGGAGCGCGATGAGAGGAGAGAGGTGGACGTCGCGTGGAGGAGCAAATGGTTTCGAACATAAATAGCCGGGCCGATGGGCGAGCGTTTTGGGAGTTGCGGCCTTTGCAGATCGTGCGCGGGGTGGTTCCCTATGCCGAGGGATCAGCATTGGTGGAGTGGGGGAGAACGCGCGTGGTGTGCACAGCATCGTGCGAGGAGCGAGTACCGACCCATCGCCGCGGGAAGGGATTGGGGTGGGTGACGGCCGAGTATGGGATGTTGCCGCGCGCAACCGAGGTGCGCACCGAGCGAGAGGCAGTGCGCGGCCGGCAGATGGGCCGAACGGTGGAGATCCAGCGGTTGATCGGCCGTTGCTTGCGGGCAGCCGTCGATTTCGCAGCGTTGGGAGAGCGCCAGATTACGGTCGATTGCGATGTGCTGGTGGCCGATGGGGGGACACGAATGGCAGCGGTGACCGGTGGATGGGTGGCGTTGGCCGAGGCGTGTGCGCAGTTGGTGCAGCGAGGGGTGGTGAAGGAGCCACCATTGCGAAGACAGGTGGCGGGGGTTTCTGTGGGGATGGTGGAGGGAGAGGCGATGGTCGATTTGTGCTACGCGGAGGATGCGGCGGCGGAGGTGGATGGGAGCGTGGTGTTAACACCAGAGGGCGATGTGGTGGAGGTCCATTTTGCCGCAGAGCAACAGCTTTTGGGCCGAGAGATGATACGGGTGTTGATCGATTTGGCGGCTGCTTCGATGGGAGCTATTTTTGCGGCACAGAGGAGGGCGTTGGAGAGGGAGAGGACGGATGGGTTGACGATGGGGGGGCACAGTGAGGTGGCCGAGGGGGAAGAGGGGGGATCAGAGGATGCATGGGACCGCGGTGGAGGTGCGGGTAAAACCAGATGAGGGAGCAGAAGCACGTTGCACCAATTAATATGGCGAGGACGCGAGGGGGGGTGGGGCGAGGGCTTTCCCCAGAGGGGTGAGCGACCGAGGAGGCGCAAGGGAGCTTCGCGAGAGGGATACCATGGCGAGCGCGACTTCGTATGAGAGGGAGTTCGCAGTGGCCCGATTACCGCGGGTGATCTTCGGGGCCGGGCGAGTTGGGGAGGTCCCTTCGATCGTCGCCCGCTTGGGAAAGCGGGCATTGGTGGTGACCGGGAGTCGCCACTTTGCGGAGTCAGAGGAGGGAGCGCGCTTTTTCGCGGGCTTGAGGGCGGAGGGGGTGGTTTGGCAGCAGTTGAGGGTGGAAGGGGAACCAAGTGCCCAGTGGGTGGATGAGCAGGCAGCAGCGTGTCGCACCGATGGGTTCGATGTGGTGGTGGGGGTGGGAGGAGGGTCGGTCCTCGATGCGGCAAAGGCGTTGGCAGGGCTTTTGCGGGTGAACCATTCCGTGCGCGATTTCCTCGAGGGAGTGGGACCGGAGTTGCCCTACCCAGGGCCGGCGGTGCCGTGGGTGGCAGTGCCGACGACCGCGGGTACCGGTTCCGAGGTGACAAAAAACGCGGTGCTGGGGGAGCCAGGGGTTTTTAAGAAGTCGTTCCGCGATGAGCAGCTGGTGGCGACCGTGGCCGTGGTCGATCCCGATCTGCTGGCGACATGCCCGCCACCGTTGGTGGCAGCTAACGGAATGGATGCGTTGACACAGCTGTTGGAGGCGTTCGTGTCGCTGCGGGCGTCACCGTTGACCGATGCGTTGGCGCGCGATGGGTTGTCCGCAGTGCGCGCCGGATTGCTGCGCTTTTACGCCGATGCCGGGGATGCTGCAGCACGGGCAGCGATGGCTTACGCGGCGCTTTTGTCGGGGATCTGCTTGGCAAACGCAGGATTGGGCGCAGTGCATGGATTGGCAAGCCCGTTGGGAGCTTTTTTCTCAATCGGCCATGGGGTGGTGTGCGGGACGTTGGTGGCCGCTGTGACCCGAGCAAATATACAGGCTTTGGAGGAGCGACTTCCCGATTCTCCTGCGCTGCCAAAGTATGCAGAGGCAGGCCGAATTTTGACGGGGAGGGGAGATTTGGAGGAGAGACAGGCCCGCGAGGCGTTGGTGGCCTTGCTGGAGGGGTGGAGCGAACAGTTGGCTTTGCCGCATTTGAGCGCATTGGGAGTGTCAGAGAAAGATTTCCCCCGGGTGGTGGCCCACTCCCGAGGAACCAGTATGCGAACAAACCCCGTGCAGTTGAGCGATGAGGAGTTGACAACGGTGCTGCGTGCCCGAGGGTGAGGCGATGAGGAGAAAGGAGCGATGATGGAGATAGTTTTGGCGAGCAACAACGAGGGTAAAGCAGCGGAGCTGGCAATGCTGCTGGCGCCATTGGGGGTGCGATGGGTGCCGCAGAGCGCGTTGGGGGTGAAACCGACCGATGAACCCTACGCTACCTTCGTGGAGAATGCACTGGCTAAAGCGCGACATGCCGCTCAGATGACAGGGCGCGCAGCATTGGCCGACGATTCGGGGTTGGTCGTCCCCGCTTTGGGGGGAGCGCCGGGGGTGCGCTCGGCTCGCTTCGCTGGGGAGCCGCGCTCCGATGCGCGCAATATCGAGCATCTGTTGAGAGAGATGGAACCGTTGTCGGCTGCTGAACGCCGAGCTTTTTTTTACAGCTGCTTGGTGTTGGTGTACGATGCAGAGGATCCAGCGCCGCTGATCGGTGAGGGGCGCTGGTGGGGAGTGATCGCGAAGGAGCCGCGCGGTGAGAATGGCTTTGGGTACGATCCCGTCTTTTACGATCCTCACCGCGAGGCGACCGCAGCGGAGTTGAGCCCAGAGGAGAAAAATAGCGTGAGCCACCGAGCGATAGCCGCCGCGCGGCTGATCGCGCTGGTGCGCGAGGAGGGGGGAATCGAGGCGTGGGCCGCGGCTAGAGGCACCGGCCGAAAGAACTAGGAGAAATGCAGAGAGGGGCGGAGAGACCTCCCAGGAAAGAGGAGGAGAAGGAATTTATCCCGCTTTCGGTCTATGTCCATGTGCCATGGTGTGTGGCGAAGTGCCCTTATTGCGATTTTCATTCGTACCCATTGAGAGGCCCTTTGCCCGAGGAGGCGTTTGTGGCAGCAGTGGTGACCGATTTGGCGAGGGAGCGCGAGCGGGTGGGAGAGAGAAGGGTGAAGACAATCTTTTTCGGAGGCGGAACACCGAGTTTGTTGTCGCCGTCCGCTGTGGGGTCAGTGGTGGAGGCGGTTGATCGCTGGTTCGGGGTTGCAGAGGGGGTGGAGGTGACGCTGGAGATAAACCCCGGGACAAGTTCGCTGCAGCGGTTGCAGGGGTGGCGGTCGGCAGGGGTGAATCGGGTGTCGGTGGGGGTTCAGTCGTTGTCGCCCGCGGGGTTACGACGCTTGGGACGGATTCATGGGCCAGAGGAGGCATTGGCGACGGTGGCAGCGGCGGTTGGACTCTTTCCTCATGTGAATGGCGATCTGATTTACGGATGGCCCGGGGAGGAGAGCGCAACGGCCGCAGCAGAGGTGCGCACCTTGGCAGCGTTGGGAGTGGATCATCTGTCGTTGTATGAGTTAACACTCGAGCCAAATACAGGGTTCGCCGTCGCTCCGCCCGCCGATCTGCCGGGAGAGGAGGCGTTAGCGGATCTCGAGAGGGTGTTGTTCGAGGAGGCGGAGGCGTGCGGTTTGACGCGTTACGAGGTGAGCGCGTGGAGCCGAGCGGGAGGGTGGTGCCACCATAATGTAAATTATTGGTGCTACGGCGATTACGTGGGGGTCGGCCCGGGAGCCCATGGAAAAGTGACCCAACGGGAGGGGGAAGGGGTGGTGGTGGAACGAAGAGTAAAAACGTTCCAGCCGAGCGATTATTTGCTGGCGGCGCAGAGGGGGGAGGGATGGGTGGCAAGAGAGTGGGTGGTGCCGGAGGAGGAGCGCCCTTTCGAGTTTTTGATGAATGGATTACGGTTGAGAGCGGGGGTACCGCGCGCGCTTTTTTCCGCGCGTACCGGTGTACCGTGGGAGAGCGTGGCCGAGCGGTGGGAGGAGTTGGTGCACCGCGGTTGGGTGGAGCCCGTAACGGGAGAGGAGGGGTGGTTGCGGTGTACGCCATTGGGTTGGCGCTACCTCAACGAGGTGCTTTGTCGGTTTTTGGGGGAGGGAGATAAACACTCCTCTGCGGCGAGGAGATAGAGTTGGGTTTCGGAGAGGTAAGGAGGGTGCTTTGAGTCAGCATGGCGATGGGATAGGGCAGATAGAAGAGATTTTGCGCGAGCGGGTGATGGTGCTCGATGGGGCGATGGGGACGATGATCCAACAGCAGGGCCTCGATGAGGCGGCGTACCGCGGAAAGCGCTTTGCCGACCATCCGCACGCGCTCAAGGGCAATAACGATGTGCTGAATTTGACGTGCCCAGAGGTGATCTTGGAGATCCACCGCGCTTATCTGGCGGCAGGGGCGGAGATTATCGAGACCAATACGTTTAACAGTACCCGCACGTCACAGGCAGAGTACGGGTTGGCCGATGTGGCGTATGAGCTAAATGTGGCTGGCGCACGGTTAGCCCGCGCGGCTGCCGATGCCTTTTCAACGGCGGAACGCCCGCGCTTTGTGGCCGGGGTGCTGGGGCCGACCTCTAAGACGTTGTCGTTGTCTCCCGATGTAAACGATCCAGGGTATCGGGCGATTACTTTCGACGAGTTGGCGGAGGATTACTACCAGGCGGCGCGGGGGTTGGTGGATGGGGGAGTCGATTTGCTGCTGGTGGAGACGGTGTTCGATACGTTGAATGCAAAGGCAGCAGTGTGGGCGCTCCAGCGGTTGTTTGCAGAGAGGGGCCGCCGCTGGCCGGTGATGATCTCCGGGACCATCACCGACGCTTCAGGACGGTTGTTGTCAGGACAGACGCCGGAGGCGTTTTGGGCAAGTCTGAAACATGCCGATCCGTTGATTTTCGGATTGAATTGCGCGCTGGGGGCTCGTGAGCTGCGTCCCCATGTGGAGACATTGGCACGGGTGGGGGAGGGGGTGTTCATTTCGGCTCATCCCAACGCTGGATTGCCGAACCCGTTGGCGCCGACCGGATACGATGAGACGCCAGAGATGTTGGCAAACGAGGTGCGGGGATGGTTGGAGGAGGGGTTGGTGAATGTGATCGGCGGTTGTTGCGGGACAACGCCAGCCCATATCGCTGCATTGGCGGAGCTGGTTCCCTATTACAGACCTCGCCGCCCTCCAGAACGCCGAGGAGTGCTGGTGTTGGCCGGGTTAGAGCCGTTGGTGGTGGCGCCAACGACGGGATTTGTCAATATCGGCGAGCGAACCAACGTGGCCGGTTCCCGCCAGTTCGCCCGCTTGATTCGCGAGGAGCGCTACGAGGAGGCATTGTCTGTGGCGGCCCAGCAGATCCGGGCAGGGGCTCAGGCGATCGATGTGAACGTGGATGACGCGTTGATCGACGCTCCTGCGGCGATGCGCCGCTTTTTGCTGTTGGCAGCAGCTGATCCAGAGATCGCCCGGGTCCCCGTGATGATCGATTCGTCGCGCTGGGAGGCGATCGAGGCGGGGTTGAAGTGCGTTCAGGGGAAGGCGATCGTCAATTCGATTTCGTTGAAGGAGGGGCCAGAACGATTTTTGGAGCAGGCGCGCCGGGCAAGGGCGTTGGGGGCGGCGGTGGTGGTGATGTGCTTCGATGAGCAAGGACAGGCCGATACGTTTGACCGCAAAGTGGCGATCGCGGAGCGAGCGTACCGATTGTTGGTAGAGGATGGATTTCCCGCCGAGGAGATCATCATCGATCCTAACGTTTTTGCGATTTGTACCGGGATAGCTGAGCACGATCGCTACGCGCTCGATTTCATCGAGGCAGTGGCGTGGATCCACGATCGTCTGCCGTTGGCTAAGACGAGCGGCGGAATTTCCAACGTGTCGTTTTCATTTCGCGGCAATGAGCCAGTGCGAGCAGCAATGCACGCGGTTTTTTTGTACCACGCCGTGCGGGCAGGGTTGACAATGGGGATCGTCAACGCGGGCCAATTGGCGATCTACGATGAGGTGGAACCGGAGCTGCGCGAACGGGTGGAGGATGCGATCCTTTGCCGCCGACCCGACGCAGCAGAGCGATTGATCGCATTGGCGGAGGAGATCGCCGCGCGAGGAAAGAGGGAAGGAGAGAGAGGAGAGGCCCGAGAGGAGGAGTGGCGAAAGTGGCCAGTTGAGGAGCGGCTCAAGCATGCGCTGGTTAAGGGGATCACCGAGTTCGTGGTCGAGGATACCGAGGAGATGCGGCAGCTCTTCGCGGCGATGGGAAGAGAGCCGCTGGCGGTGATCGAGGGACCGTTGATGGAGGGAATGCGGGTGGTGGGAGATCTGTTCGGGGCGGGGAAGATGTTTTTGCCGCAAGTGGTGAAGTCGGCCCGCGTGATGAAGATGGCTGTGGCTCATCTGCTGCCGTTCATCGAACAGACGCGTGCGCAGGAGGGCGGAGGGGTTAAAGGGCGAGTGGTGATCGCAACCGTGAAGGGCGATGTGCACGATATCGGGAAGAATATCGTGTCGGTGGTGCTGGCGTGCAACGGCTACGAGGTGATCGATTTGGGGGTGATGGTGCCGTGTGAGCAGATCTTAGCGGCAGCGCGAGAACATGACGCCGATATGGTCGGGTTGTCGGGTTTGATCACGCCGTCGTTGGAGGAGATGGCCCATGTGGCGAAAGAGATGCAGCGGAATGGGTTTCGTATCCCATTGTTGATCGGGGGGGCGACGACAAGCCGAACCCATACCGCTGTGAAGATCGCGCCTCATTACGAGGCAGGAGTGGTGTGGGTGCCAGATGCGTCGCGGGCAGTGGGAGTGGTGGCGGCGTTAACGTCGCCGGCAGCAAGGGAGTTTTTGGCGGGCGTGGCACGGGAGTATGCCCAGATCCGCGAGCGCCAAACGCAGCGAAGCGCTTACCGCTTGGTGCCGCTGGCGGAGGCTCGCCGCCGCTCTTTCCAGTGGGAGTGGGAGCGCTATTCGCCGCTACGACCAAAACGCGAGGGGGTTTGGGCGATGGAGGTGCCGATTAGGGTGTTGCTTCCTTATGTCGATTGGACTCCCTTTTTTCAGGCGTGGGAGTTGAGCGGCCGCTTCCCGAGTTTATTGGAGGATGCAGCGGTGGGAACAACGGCCCGCCATCTTTTCCATGAGGCAGTGGCATTGTTGGCGGCGTGGGTGCTGAGAGAGATCAAGGAGGAGGGGTCACCGAGGGGGATGGGCGAGAAGGTCTTCTTCGAGAGAGGAGGAGGGTGTTGGTTCGATGGGGCGGTAGTGCGCGATTGGGAGGGGTCGGCAGTGGAGCCGATCGCCGACGGAGTCGCCGATAGAGAGGAAAAATTGCAGGTGCGCGTCGCATGGGGATTGTTCCCGGCACAACGGGTGGCTCCCGAGGTGATCGCGTTTTACCCACCCGGCAGCGAGCCTTGGAGGGAGGGTGCGATGGCGCCGTTGTGGCGGTGGCATACGTTGCGCCAACAGCATGAGCGGCCGGCCGATCAGCCTTACTTGGCATTGGCCGATTTTGTCGCACCAGCAGGATTTCCCGATTGGTTGGGAGCTTTTGTGGTGACCGCGGGAATCGGGGTGGAGCCGGTGGTGGCAGCTTACAAGGCGCGCCACGATGATTATCATGCGATTTTGGTGAAGGCAGTGGCCGACCGCTTGGCTGAGGCCGCAGCCGAGTGGCTCCATGAGCGCGTGCGACGAGAGGATTGGGGGTACGCCGCCGGTGAAGCGTTGTCTTATGAGGAGCGAATCGCAGAGCGTTACCAGGGAATCCGCCCCGCGCCCGGCTACCCGGCTTGTCCCGATCATCGCGCAAAGGAGGGGATTTTTGCGTTGCTGGCGGCGGAGGAGAGAATCGGAGTGCGATTGACCGAGCATTGCGCGATCGTGCCGGCGGCCAGTGTGGCCGGTTTTTACTTTAGCCATCCCGAGGCGCGCTATTTTGCAATCCCCAGAATCGGGGAGGAGCAGGCGCAGGAGTGGGCGGCGTGCTACGGAGCGAGCGAGGAGGAGGCGGCACGATGGTTGGCGGCCGTGTTGTAGCAGAGGGATAGAGCGGGAAGAGATTCGCGAAGAGGGAGAAGGAGTGCGCTTTTTTGTGACCGGAACAGCAGGATTCATCGGCTTTCATTTGGCTGCGCGATTGCTGGCCGATGGACATGAGGTCTACGGGTTTGACGGGATGACCCCTTATTACGATGTGGGATTGAAACGAGCACGCCACGAACGCTTGCGCGAGTGGCCAAGGTTCTCGGCCACCGAGGCGATGTTGGAGGAGCAGGAGAAGTTGTGGACCGCATATAGAGCAGCTCAGCCAGAGGTGGTGGTCCATTTGGCCGCTCAGCCCGGGGTGCGCTATAGCGTAGAGGCACCTGAGACATATGTCTCCGCGAATTTGGTGGGAACCTTCCATTTGCTGGAGGCGGTTCGCCGTTGGCCGCCCGCTCATCTGTTGATGGCGTCGACAAGTAGCGTCTATGGGGGAAACCCCCGCGTGCCTTTCCGCGAGATCGATCCCGCTGATTGGCCGTTGTCGTTCTACGCGGCGACGAAGAAGGCAGCTGAGGCGATGAGCCACGCTTACGCTCACCTGTATCGGGTGCCGACAACGGTGTTCCGCTTTTTTACAGTCTACGGACCTTGGGGTCGCCCCGATATGGCGTTGTTTAAATTTACCCGAGCGATCTTGAAGGGGGAGGAGGTCGAGATATATAACCGCGGAGAGATGTGGCGCGATTTTACCTATGTGGGGGATCTGGTGGAGGGCGTCGTGCGGTTGGTGCAGGTGGTGCCTCCAGCACCAGAGCAGCGAGGAGCGGAGGGAGAATCCGAAGGAGTGACAGGAGATACGTTAAGCCCTGTGGCACCGTGGCGGGTGGTGAATATCGGCAACGGGGTGCCCGTTCGCCTCGATGCGTTAATCACCGCAATCGAGAAGGCGACGGGGTGTTCCGCACGCCCGCGCTATTTGCCCCGCCCACCGGGAGAGGCTCTGCAGACATGGGCCGATTGTTCGTTGCTGGAGCGATTGACGGGATTCCGGCCGCAGACGCCGTTGGAGGAGGGAGTCCGACGATTTGTGGAGTGGTTTTCCCTGTGGGAGCGAGTAGGCTCCGCTAAGCATGGCGAGGAGGAAGGATCGTGCGGGTGAGGTTCTTGCAGGAGTCGCCCTTTTTTGCTAGACTGCAGTGAGCGAGCCGTTGTAGCTCAGTCGGTAGAGCAACTGATTCGTAATCAGTAGGTCGGCGGTTCGAGTCCGCCCAACGGCAGGTGCGGAGGGGTACCGAAGCGGTCATAACGGCGCCGACTCGAAATCGGATGGTCGGGTAACACCGACACGCGGGTTCGAATCCCGCCCCCTCCGCCAGAACTTCACGCTGCCAGCGTTGAGGGGAGGGTGTTATGCAGAAGGCTTTGCTGGTTGCGGGAGTGGTGCTCGTGATCCTGGGAGTGCTGTGGCCGTGGTTGAGCAAATTCCCTTTCGGCCGCTTGCCAGGGGATATTATCGTGGAGCGCGAGCATTTTTCGTTTTATTTTCCACTGACGACAAGCCTTTTGGTGTCGTTGGTGTTAACACTCCTTTTGTGGTGGTGGCGTAAGTAGATGCGCGTGTTTACCCCGCTGTATACTCGAACGATGGCGTGGGCCCGTCATCCCCATGCTTCCCGCTATTTGGCTGCATTGTCGTTTGCAGAGTCGTCTTTTTTCCCAGTCCCGCCCGATGTGATGTTGGCACCGATGGCGATGGCTCAGCCCGGGCAGGCGCTGCGGTTGGCGTTATTAACGACGGTGGCGTCAGTGTTGGGGGGAGTGGCGGGATACGGGATCGGGTGGTGGGGATGGGAACTGCTGAGACCTTGGGTGGAGGGTGCCGGCTTGGGCGAGGCTTACACAAAGGCGCAGGCGTGGTTTTCCGCATACGGGGTGTGGGCAGTGGTGGTGGCCGGTTTTTCGCCGATTCCTTATAAGGCGTTTACAATCGCAGCCGGCGCGTTGCAGATGGCGTTGATGCCATTTGTGGTGGCGTCGTTGGTGGGACGAGGAGCACGCTTTTTTTTGGTGGCTTTGCTGATGGCGTGGGGAGGAGCGCGGTTGGAGAAACAGTTGTACCAGTGGATCGAGGGGCTGGGATGGGCGGCTGTGGGAATATTGGGGTTGATAGTGGCACTGCGGGCGTGGGGTTAAAGAGAGGGAGAGGGAGGCTTGGCTCTTTTGCGCCGCCGCTTTTTCTTCGGGGAGGATGTGGGAAGAGGGTGAAGGGCGCGAATGAGGTGCGCGCGCGCTTCTTCGCTGGCATCGGCAAAAGAGTCCCACCAGCGAACGAGCTCTTCGGAGCTGTCCCCTAGCCGAGCGCGAAGGGCGAGGAGTTCCCAGGCAGCGCGGTAGCGGGGGTGCGCGAGAAGCCGATAGGGGTGATGACCCAGCCGCTTTTCAAAGCGCGGTTGAAGATACCAGAGTTCGCGAATTTCCGCAGCGAGGGCGCGGGTGGGGATGAGCGCCCCACTGTCAGTGGAGAGGAGCCGCGCGCCTGCAGCGTAGAGGGCATCGTGGGGATTGAGACCCGCGGCTTGTTCTGTGTGCCAGGCGTGTTGAAGCGCGGGCCAGAGAAGCGCGGCGAGCGCAAAAGCAGCGGAGATAGACTTTCCGTTTTGGATCCGTTCGTCGGTGGCGGCGAGGACGCCTTGAACAAAGAGCCGATCTTCAGGGCGTTGAACCAGCTTTTCAAGAGGGGGAAAAGCGTGCGCCGCAAGACCTTCGGCGATAAGAGTTTCGAGGCAGCGTTCGGCGTGCCCCGAGTGGAGAATTTTGAGAAATTCGTCGGCAAGCCGAGCACGAGGAACGTGGGCGAGGAGGGGAGCGAGCCGACGAAAAGGTGCATGCGCCGCTGGGTCAATGGTGAGCCCCAGCTTGACAGCGAGGCGGACCGCTCGCAGCATCCGAACAGGGTCCTCCCGGTAGCGGGTCTCCGGATCGCCGATCACTTTGAGGGTGCGTACCGCGAGGTCGCCAACGCCATGGTGGTAGTCGTGGATGAGACCCCGTATCGGGTCGTAGTAAAGGGCATTGGCGGTAAAGTCGCGCCGCGCGGCGTCTTCTTCAATGGTGCCAAAGGTGTTGTCGGTGAGGAGTCGACCATGTTCGTCGATTTCGGCTTGGTCAGGGGTGAGGTGGGCACGAAAGGTGGCCACCTCAATCGTTTCTTGACCGAAGTAGACGTGCACCAGCCGAAAACGCCGACCGATGAGACGGGAGCGACGAAAGAGGGCGTGAACCCGCTCCGGACGAGCGTCGGTGGCAACGTCAAAGTCTTTGGGGGTACGACCGAGGATGAGGTCGCGTACCGCACCGCCGACGATGAACCCTTGGTGACCGTGTTGCTGGAGCGTTTCACAGACGCGGCGGGCCGCTTCTGAGATGGCCTCTGGAGTGATTCCATAACGTTCACCGGGTAGAAGCGCAGGCTTGGAGGAGGAGAAAGGACTTAGTTTGGTGGTGAGGGTTTTGAGAAACTTCCGAATCATCGCTTATCCGCGAAAAGAGAGGATCGGCCAGCCGCGACGGCGCGCGACCACAGCGAGGGTGGGGTCAGGGTCGACGACCATCGGTTCGTCGACGCGTTCGAGAAGGGGAAGGTCGTTGTGGGAGTCGGTGTAGAAACGCACAGTGGTGAAGGAACTCCACCAGTAGCCGAGCGATTCGAGCCAGAGTTCGACGCGTTCGATCTTGCCAGCTTGAAAAGCAGGAGTTCCCCGCCATAGCCCCGTGAAACGACCATGTTCGACGGCTGGAATGGTGGCAATGAGGTGCTCTACTCCATAGTAACGAGCGATGGGGCCTGTGACAAAGCTGTTGGTGGCGGTGACAATCGCCACGAGATCGCCGCGGGCTTGCGCTTGAGCGACCGCTTCCCGCGCTTTGGGGAGAAAAAGACGAGGGAAAAGTTCGGCGAGAAAGGAGGCGCGAAGCGCTTCAAGCATGGAGCGCTCATAACGGGCGAGCGGGGCGAGTTGAAAACGAAGAAAGGCGTGAATGTCTAGAGTGCCAGCGAGATAGTCTTGATAAAAAACGCGGTTTTTGGCTTCGTGTTCAATGGGGTCGACAAGTCCATGGCGGGCGAGGAAGTTGGCCCATTCGTAGTCCGAGTCCCCAGCAATAAGGGTGTTGTCGAGGTCAAAGAGGGTGAGTTCCATCGCGTTCATTTCCCAGGGGTGACGAAATGAGCCCCATCGTTGCAGCCAGCTCTTGGAGAAAGGGACGGGTGATCGTACGATGCGTGCGACTGGCTTCTTCGATGGCGGCGTCGAGAATGAGGGTGAGGTCCGCAGCGCGCCGGGGAGCGCGAAGCAGGAGCCAGTCGATGGCGTCGGCGGTGAGAGAAATGCCGAGCGCCGCCGCCCGACGTTGCAGGAGGTGGGCGCAGGCGGCTTCGTTTAGCGGTTGAAGGGTGAGGAGAAGGGATTGAGCGAGACGCGTGGTGAGGTCCGGCCGAAGCGGCAGCGCAGAGGGGGGTACGCGGGCAGCTACCAGCCAGCGCTGACCGTTTTGTTCTGCAGTGAGAAGGAGAGAAAAGAGGGTGTGTTGCTGGAGAGGTGTGGCGAGGTCGAGATGGTCGATGAGGAGGAGATCAGATGAGACTGCCCGAGGGGGATGAATGCCCGCGGCGAGGTCAAGATGGCAGTAGGTACGGCCTTCCACACGGAGTTGAGCAGCGGTGGCGGTGAGTAGGTGAGTTTTACCGCTGCCGGGGGGACCGACAAGAAAAAGACGGGGAAAGAAGGATTCGCCGCTCTCGGCGGCGGCAAAACGCCGCAGCGCGTCGACGACAAATTGGTTGGCGCCCGTTTCGAAGGTGGCAAAAGTCGGGGGCGGCGGGTCAAAGAGGTCGAGAAGGAGTTGCACCGAGGATCCGGTCGGGTTTGTCGTACAATCGCAGCGGTGCGAATTATCGCCGAGAGTGGATGCTTTCGACAAGGAGTCGCTTGTGGCAGGGTTGAGCTATCGCGAGGCGGGGGTAGATATCGACGCAGGGGAGGCATTGGTAAGACGAATCCAACGATTGGCCGATCGAACCCGCCGAGCAGAGGTTTTAGCAGGGGTAGGGGGATTCGCATCGCTTGTCGCATTGGGCGGTCGATTCCGCGATCCCGTGCTGGTCGCGGGAACGGATGGCGTAGGAACAAAGTTAAAGTTGGCGTGGACGTGGGATCGCCACGATAGCGTCGGACAGGATCTGGTGGCGATGTGCGTGAACGATGTGGTGGTCACCGGGGCAGAGCCGCTCTTTTTCTTGGATTATTTCGCATGCGGCCGACTGGACCTGACGGTGGCAGAACGGGTAGTGGCGGGAATCGCCCAGGCATGCGCCGAGGTAGG
Source organism: Hydrogenophilus sp. (assembly GCA_026416515.1). Classification (GTDB taxonomy): domain Bacteria; phylum Pseudomonadota; class Gammaproteobacteria; order Burkholderiales; family Rhodocyclaceae; genus Hydrogenophilus. Next base: position 401,700 of record JAOAEZ010000001.1, read on the forward strand.
GTGCGCTTTGGTGGGGGGAGAGACAGCAGAAATGCCCGATATATACGCGCCAGGGGAGTACGATTTGGCAGGGTTCGCAGTGGGGGTGGTGGAGCGCGATTCGGTAATCGACGGAAACCGTGTGGAGCCCGGGGATGTGCTGCTCGGATTGGCGGCAAGCGGTCCCCATGCAAATGGTTTTTCGTTAATCCGACGAGTGTTAGCGCGGGCGGGATTGGGGAGCGATCCCGTGCGCGATGAGGCGGTGCGTTTCGATGGTGTGCCGTTGCGGGAGGCATTGATGCGGCCGACCCGTTTGTATGTGCGCGCGGTCCGCGAGGCATTGGCAAAATTCCCAGAAGAGATTAAGGCAATAGCCCATATCACCGGCGGGGGAATTACAGAGAATTTACCTCGGGTATTGCCTCAGGGATGTAACGCCGAGGTAGATCTGGGAGCATGGCGCCGACCTGAGCTGTTTTGGTGGTTGCAGGAGACGGGAGAGATCGCCGAGGAGGAGATGCGGCGCGTTTTCAATTGCGGGGTGGGAATGGTGTTGGTGGTCTCGCCCGAGTGGGCGGGGTGGGTGACCGAGGCGTTGGTGAGCGCAGGAGAGGTGGTGTGGGGGATCGGGAGAATAGTGGCCGGTGAGGGGGAGGCCCGCGTCCATTACCTGGGAGCACCACGCCGCTGATGGGATCCCTAGAGGCGCGCCAAAGAGGGAGTAGAGGAGCGAGGGCAAGGGATCACCGCGCGGGAGAGGGGCGGTGAGGGGGCTATTGGGAGGCGGAATCGCAGGGGTGGCCCTATTGGCAACCGCCGGGGGAATGGGAGGGGGAACGTTGCCGTGGGCAGGGGGAATCGCGTGGGGGCTTGCGCCATGGCTTTTCCGACAGCTCGATGTTCGCCAACGCCGCTATGTGGTGGGGTTGATAGCGACGGGAGGGGGATTGGCAATCGCAGCTGCCGCTAAAGGGTTAGCGGTGGCGTGGGAGCGGATGTTAACCCAAAATACGTTGTTAATCGCAATGTTGGCCGCGGTAACCTACCTGCAGTTGGTGGTTCCGGAGGGGAGCGCGAGGAGGGAACCCGAAAAGGTTCAGCCATGGCGCCGCTTGGCCCAGACAGCAGCGGCGATCCATTGGATCGGGGCGGTGATCAACTTGTCGATGGTGGTGATCGCCGCTGAGCAGTTGGCGCGCCAGGCAGGGGGAAGAGTGCCAGAGGTGGTCGCGCGAGTGGCGGCACGCGCCTTCCTCGCAGCAGCACTCTGGTCGCCCTTTTTTGCCGCGATGGCGGTGGCTTTGACTTATGCGCCAGGAGCTTCTTTCGGGGAGGTGGCGGGATACGGGGTAGGTATTGCGCTTTTTCTGCTTCTGTGGGGAGTGATGGAGGTGTTGTGGTCGACGCCCCCAGAGGTGCTGCGGGGGATCCCTTCCTATCCTTTCGAGGGGCGCCAGTTGTGGTTGCCGGTGCTGATGGCCGTCGTGGTGGCGGGGGTGCATGCGTGGCACCGCGAGTGGGCGATGGTGGCAGTGGTCAATGTGGCCGCAGTGGGAGTGCCGGCAGTGGTGTTGGTAGTGCGCGCAGGGGCGACCGAGGCGGCCGCGCGAATGGTGCGCCATACAGTAGAGCGCTTGCCGGCGATGCGGAGCGAGTTTTTGCTGTTTTTGGCGGCAGGGGTTTTGGCGGTCGGCTTGGAGGGGTGGGCCCCTTTTTTGGCAGAGTGGCTTCCTTTTGAGTCGTTTTCGTGGGGAGTGGCCGTGGCGACGTTGACGGTAATGGTGTTGCTGGCGGCAGCGGGAGTCCATGTGGTGGTGACGATGACGGTGGTGAGCAGCGGGTTTGCGCCGTTGTCCCCCGATCCAGTGGCGCTGGCGCTGGTGTTCTTGGGGGCGTGGGCGATTGGGTTGGCTTTGAATCCTTTCGCAGGGGTCCATCTTTTGTTCGAGGGTCGCTTTGCGTTGTCGTCGGTGCGGTTGGCGGTGGGAAATTGGCGCTACGCTTTGGGGGGAGTAGGCGCAGTGGCAGTAGTTTTGGCGCTTCGCTTGGGGGGATAAGCCATGGATTTGCAAAGAGGAGAAAGAAGGGAGCAGAAAAGGAGGAGTGGGAGGAGGCAGCGCGCAGAAAGAGCACGGTTTTGCGTGCGCGGCACACCGTTGAGAAGGGGAGCGCGGTTGGGATTGCCGAAGGAGGTGGTACTCCATCTCGCCGCCCGGCGCTTGCACGAGGGGGAGTGGGTGCAGATTTTCGACGGAGAAGGCAATGAGTGGCTCGGTCAGTTGGTGCGAGAGAAAGGGGAATGGATGGTGGTTTTGAGCGAGCCGGTGACGAGCCGGCCCGAGCCGAGTAAACCTCGCGTGTTGGCTACCGCTTTGCTGCCGGCAGAACGAGTCGATTGGGTGGTGCAAAAGGGGACCGAGTTGGGAATGACCCACTGGTTACCGCTGGTGACCGCTTACGGGCAGGTGACGTTGTCGGTAGAGCGCGCAGCGCGAAAGTTGGCCCATTGGCGAGCTGTGGCTACGGCCGCGGCGGAGCAGTGCGGCCGCTCGGTGGTGCCAGAGGTGCTGCCCGTGACACCTATGACAGGCGTCAGCGAGCGATTGCGGGAGTGGTTTAAGGGACAGGCTTTGGCGTGGTGGTGGTTGGATCCGGAGGGAAGGTCCTTTCCAGAGATCCCCCGACCGAGCGAGGGGGTTGTCTTTTTTGTGGGACCAGAGGGGGGATGGAGCGAGGGGGAACAAACGCAGTTTGCCGCCGCGGGGGGCGTTCGGGTGGCTGTTTCACCGTGGATTGCCCGCGCGGAGACTGCAGCAGTGGCGGTATTGGCGCTTGCTGCAGGAGTTTGGGGAGTAGAGTGAGTTCGTCGAGAAGGAGAGCGGTACCATGGGGGAACGAGGAGTCCAGCGGAGAATGGTACGAGGGGAAACACCCGAGGCAGTGGTGCCGCTGGCGTTGGAGGATCCGAACGCCGTGGCACAGTTTGTGGCGTGGTTGCGCCACGCCGCGCCTTATATCCATGCGTTTGGAGGAAAGACCTTCGTGGTCGCTTTCGATGGCGAGGTGGCCGAGGGAGAGCGGATGGAGCGCCTGGCGTACGATTGCAATTTGTTGGCTGCTTTGGGGGTGCGATTGGTGTTGGTGCATGGCGCACGCCCTCAAATCGACGCAGAGATGAGACGCCGGGGATTGACGCCAGTGTTTCATCGAGGGTTGCGTGTGACCGATGCAGCAGCATTGGAGTGTGTAAAAGCTGCGCAGATGGTGACGCGGTTGGAGGTGGAGGCGAAATTGTCATTGGGGTTGCCCAATACCCCGATGGCGGGGAGCTTTATGCGCGTGACGGGAGGGAACTTTTTGGTGGCCCGCCCCCTGGGAGTGATCGACGGGGTCGATTTCCAGTATACAGGGGCAGTGCGGAAGGTGATCGCTGAGGAGATCGTCGCCGATCTGGAGCAGGAGAATGTAGTGCTGATTTCGCCGTTGGCGCCTTCGCCGTCGGGAGAGCTCTTTAATCTCAATATGGAGGAGGTGGCCGCAGAGGTGGCGGTGGCGGTCGAGGCTGAGAAATTGATCTTTCTGTGCGATGCGGTAGGGTTGCCAACGGTCGATGGACGCGGAATCGTTTCAGCAATGACGGTGGCGGAGGCGGAGCACCGCTTGGCTGCGGAGGGAACGCTTTGGAGCGAGGATCTGCGCGCCTATCTTCCTTACGCAGTCGATGCGGTGAAGCGGGGGGTAAACCGCGCCCATTTGATCCCCCGCGATTTGGATGGAGCCATTTTACTGGAGTGCTTTACCCACGCTGGGGTGGGGACGATGATTACACGCGATCCGGTCTTCCGCTTTCGCGAAGCGCGGAGCGAGGATATTGCTGCATTGTTGGCATTGATCGCTCCGTTAGAGGCCGATGGAACGTTGGTACGCCGCAGCCGCGAGTTGCTCGAGCAGGAGATCGATCGATTCGTGTTGGCAGAACACGACGGCGTGGTGGTGGGTTCCGCTGCCCTCTATCCCTTTGCAGAGGAACAGGCGGGAGAGTTGGCGTGCTTGGCAGTAGCTCCCGATTTCCGCTGCGCAGGGATCGGCGAGGAGCTGTTGCGACGGATAGAGGCAAGAGCGCGTGCCGCCGGGTTGTCCCGTTTGTACGTGCTGACTACCCGCACAGCCCATTGGTTTTTGGAGCGAGGATTTGTCGAGGTGGGGGTCGAGGCGTTGCCGCAACGAAAACAGGCACTTTATAACTATCAGCGGCGCAGTAAAGTGTTGGTGAAGATCTTGTCGTGAAGTGGGGAAAAGAGGAGCAGACGATGACGCGAAGGGTGCAGTGTGTGAAGTTGGGCCGCGAAGCAGAGGGATTGGATCGCCCTCCTTTGCCGGGCGCTTTGGGGCAGCGAATTTTTGAACATGTCTCCAAGGAGGCGTGGCAGGAGTGGCAGCGCTATCAGACGAGGTTGATCAATGAGTACCGCCTTAACCTGCTCGATCCAGCGGTGCGGAAGTTTCTGAGCGAGCAGTTGGAGCGCTACTTTTTCGGCGAAGAAACAGCGAGGGGTTCCGATAAGGGGCCTGCCGAGAAAGAACACCCCCCCTTTTTGGGGAGCGAAAAGGAGGGAGAGGGAAAAGGGTGTTAGGTCGTGAAGGTAGGAGTTCCGGGCGAGTTGGGGAAGCGTACGTCGCGCCCTTCGACGGCGTAGATGACATACTCGAGGATATTTTTGGCGTGATCCCCTACCCGTTCGAGCGCTTTGGCGATGAAGAGAAGTTCGATCGACTGAGAGATGGTCCGGGGATCTTCCATCATATAGGTGATGAGTTCGCGGAGGATCGATTCGAACATCCGGTCGGTTAGCTGGTCGCGGGTAAGGAGTTCTGCGGCGTCCGTATCATCGAGGCGCGCGTAGCGGTCCAGCGCCGTGTGGAGAAGGTCGGCCGCTGAACGGGTGATGAGCTCGAGCTCGATTCCCGGCGCAAAGGTGGGTTGTTTGCCGAGAAGCCGCAGGCCTGCTTTAGCGATCTTTTTGGCTTCGTCGCCGACTCGTTCGAGATCGGTGGCGATCTGTTGAGAGGCAAGAACCAACCGCAGGTCGTTGGCGGCAAAGGCGTTGCGCGCGATAATTTGAACCGTTCGTTCGAAGATCAGCCGGTCTTCGGCGTTGATCTCCTTTTCTTTAGCGCGGACTTCATCGAGAAGCACGCTGTTGCCGGTGCGTACCCCTTCGACAGCGCGGAGTACCTGCTCTTCGACGTTTCGCCCCATGGTGAGAACCATGGTACGTACTTCATTGATCTCTTTGTCGATGATGGAAAGCGTGTGAGGTTTGAGTTCCATTGCAACGATTCCATTGTGAGTCACGATGGGCAAACAAAGAGCATAACATAGATTTATGACAGTTGTGTGACAACGCGATTACGAGGGCGAGCCACTGGGTAAGGGGTTGAGCTCAGCGAGAGGGGAGGGGGCGTTCGTAGCGTTCGATTCCCTGAGGAGTGGCGAGAAGCAGGAGATGGGCCGCTTGCTGGGCGAAGATCCCATTGGTCACCACGCCGGGGATGTTATTGAGACGCTGCTCCCAGGAGAGGGGATCGTCGAGGGTAAGTCCGGCGACGTCGAGAATATGGTTGCCGTTGTCGGTGATGAACCCTTCTCGCCACTTGGGTTGCCCACCCAGCCGACGTAGTTCGCGCGCTACATAGGTACGCGCCATTGGAATCACCTCGATAGGGAGCGGAAAACGGCCGAGACGTTCCACCCGCTTGGTAAAGTCGCAAATGCAGAGGAAGCGACGGCTGATCGCAGCGACGATCTTTTCGCGGGTAAGCGCACCTCCCCCCCCTTTGATCATGCAGAGGTTGGAGTCGATCTCATCGGCACCATCGATGTAGAGTTCGAGCGCTTCTACCTCATTGGCGTCGAGGAGGGGAACGCCGATGGCAGTGAGCCGTTCGCTGGTAGCGCGGGAGCTGGAAACAGCACCCGCGAGCTTCTTGCTTTTGCCGCTGGCAGCGAGGGCGTCGATAAAGGCGTTGACGGTGCTGCCTGTGCCGACGCCGATGAGGGCGCCGTCGGGAATTTCGCTGAGGGCGGCTTGCGCCACAATCCGTTTGAGGGCATTTTGGTCCATCAGTAGTCTCCTGAGAGAAGTGAGTCCATTCGATTGTCGCCGCGTTGTGGAGAGGCGTCAAGGAGGCGGCAAAGTGAAAAGGGAAGGGAGTGAGGATAAAGGGCACGATCGCGATAAAGAGGAAGGGGGATAGGGCCAGAAAGGGCAATGGTTTTGCCCCTAGAGGAGCCCATCGAGGGGAAGAAAGGGGAATCGGTCGCCGGCGGCGAGGATGGTGGCGTCGGGGGGGATAAGAAGAAATCCATCGGCGCGAGAGAGGCTCGAGAGAACCCCTGAACCTTGAGTGGGGAGAGGGTAGGCGGCCCCTTCGGGATCGTTTGGGTCGAGGGTAACGCGAAGATATTCGAGGCGCCCCGGTTTGCGACGGAGCGGCTGCGCTAGCCGCACGAGATAGGTGCGGGGTGGAGTAAGAGGAGTTTCTCCTTGGAGCTTCCGGATCGCGTCGCGCACGAGGGCGATAAAGGAAACGACCACCGCGACGGGGTTGCCCGGCAGCCCGAAAAACCAGGCGTTTCCCATCCGCCCGAAGGCAAAGGGACGACCCGGTTTGATGGCGAGATGCCAAAAGTAAAACGCGGGCAGAGAGGCAAGCGCCGTGCGGGTAGTGTCGGCGTCGCCGACCGAAACACCGCCCGAGGTGAGAATAGCGTCTACATGGGGGGCTACTTGGTTAAGATGGGCAAGAAGATAGGTTGGATCGTCGCCGACGGCGCCCAGGTCAAGGACGGTGCAGCCAAGATGGGTGAGAAGCGCCGTCAGGACGGCACGATTGCTGTCGTAGATCTGCCCTTCTCGCCGAGGTTTACCGGGAGCGATTACTTCATCGCCTGTGGAGAGAAGGGCGACCCGTAGAGGGCGGTAAGCGGTCAAAAAGGGGTAGCCAAGCGAGGAGGCCAGACCGAGGTCGGCAGCGGTGAGTCGCCTTCCCGCCGGGAGAACCAAGCTACCTGCTTTTAAATCTTCGCCGGCGGGGCGAATATTCTGCCCAGCGGTTTGCCCAGGCGGAATGGTGACATAGCTGCCCTCCGCGTGGCAGAGTTCTTGGGCTACGACAGTGTCCGCCCCTTCCGGAATCGGTGCACCGGTCATGATGCGCAGGACCGCTCGGGGGGGAAGGGGCGTGGGGTGAGGGTGACCGGCGTAGATAGTGCCGAAGAGGGGGAGCGTAGTGGGCGCAGTGGGGTCGAGATCGGTAGCGCGCAGCGCATAGCCGTCCATCGCCGCGTTGGTGTGGGCGGGAACGTCAAAGGGGGCGGTGAGGGGTTCAGCGAGGACGCGACCGCGAGCGGCAGCTAGAGGAACCGCCTCGACGGCAGAGATCGGTTCGATGAGGGAGAGGATAAAGTCGCGGACCTCCGCAACTGCCGCTTCTGGAACCGTCACCCCGTTTAGCGGACCCATCGGGTGATCGCACCCTCCGTTGCGCGCCGTCGTGGCGTCGGCAGTTTCGGTTATCGGAGCGCGGCGATGTAGTGAGCTACCGCCGCCATTTCGCTGTCGGTGAGGGAATTGACGCTCATGCGCATCATCGCTTCCGGGTCGTTGGCCCGTTGCCCTTCGCGGAAGGCTTTGAGCTGCGCGACCGTGTATTCAGGATGTTGCCCTTTTAGAGCAGGGTATTGGACCGGGATACCGCTACCGGTCGGGCCATGACAGGCAGCGCAGGCGGGAACCCCTTTCCGGGCAATCCCGGCACGCCAAATCTTTTGCCCGAGTTCTAGGGCTTGCGGGTCTTTGGGGCTGTTTTCAGCCCGCTTTTGCTGGGCATAGTATTCGGCAAGGGCGCGCATCTCCTCTTTCGTGAGATCCGCGACCATACCTAACATGATCGGGTTTTCGCGCTTAGGAGGTGCCCCTTCCCAACTTTTGAAGTCGAGGAGCTGTTTATAAAGATAGGCGGCGTGCTGACCGGCGAGAATGGGGTACTCCGCGATGGGACTGTTGCCGTCCGGTCCATGGCAGGCAGCGCAGACGGTGGTGACGAGCTCTTGAATGCGGGCGGGGTCCACCGCATGGGCGAAAGGGGTAACCGCCGCGACCGCGAGCGTCCAGAGAGTCTTGAGCGTGGTTTTCATGGTGTGCCCTCTGCAAGAGTGTGGGAAGACACTATTCTATCGAAAAAAGTGGTAAAGGAAAGCTCTCGCGTCTTTGGCGAGGGTTCGCGCTCGGGCTGCAGTGCGGAAGAGAACGTTGTGGGATGGGGGCGGGGTCGATGGAGTTTTGGGGAGGTCGAAGGGGAGAGCCTATTGTTGTTAAGACATAAGATTGTCATTTTCAGAGAATAGAATGAATCATACCGGTACCGACGAGTCAGGGAGGGACGGTATGAAAGAGAGAGCAGTGACGCCAACCGAGCGGGAATTTAGCTTACGCGAACATGCGCTTCTTGTTTCCCGCAGCGATCCCAACGGTTTTATCACCTACGCGAACCGCGACCTCTTGGAAGCGTCGGGTTACGACGACCTTCATGGGTTGCTGAATCGCCCTCACCGCGTCCTTCGCCATCCTTGGATGCCGCGGGGGATCTACCACTTGATGTGGAAAAAACTGAAAGCGGGAAAGGAGTTTTTTGGGTTTTTTAAGAACATCCGAAGAGACGGCGATCATTACTGGGTGTTTGTCCATGTGCTGCCCGAGGCGCACCAAGGAAAGAACGTGGGGTTTATCGCTTCCCGTCGGCCAGCGCCTTTCGCCGCAGTCCAGAAGATGGAGCGGGTTTACGAACGAATGAATGAGGTGGAACGGCTGCTCACGACGTACGACCCGCTGAAACAATGCACCGCATCGGTGGAGGAGCTGCGCGCGATGGTGCGAAGGTTTGGTTACGAGAAGTATTCCCATTTTGTGCGCGACCTCTACGAAGAGGGGGGCGGACGGTAGAAAGAGGAGGGACTCAGATGAACGCTAGAATCGGAGCATGGAGCCCTTGGCTGTTGGCAGGGGGAGTGATCGTTTCGGGGCTGGCGGGTCTGATCCCCGCCGCTGCCTCCCACGCGATTTTGCTAGGGGGACTGGGAGTGGCCGCATGGCAGCGGTGGCGTCGGACGCGAGGGAGAGGGGGAGAGTTCGAGTGGATCGAGACAGCGATCAGCGAGGCCGCCGCAGGTAATCTGCAGATCCGAGCCACCTCTGCCGATCGGCGTTTGCCGGCAGGGCTAATCGAGAAGATCAATAGAGCGCTGGATGTGGTAGAGCTCTTCATGCACGAGGTGCGCGAGTGCTTCGAGGCGGCGGCACGCCAAGATTTTCAGCGCTTGGCGTTGGCGCGCGATTTCCCGGGAGCCTTCGGCGAGACGCTGGAGCGGATCAACGTGGCGATGCGGGCGTTAGCCGAGCATGAGACGTTGAAGGGGCGGGTAGAACTGTTGGGGGAGCTGATGGGAAGGGTCGCCGTGCAGTATGAACATAACTTGGGTCAGTACCGAAGCGACCTGAAGGAGATTGAACAGACCCTTTCGCTCCTTGCTGAGGAGATCGAGCGAACCCGCGTACTTAGCGCAGAGCGCGCTGCAGAGGCGGATAAATTGACGAGCCAGATCGCGGCACTCGGTCGGCGGGTCGAAGTGCAAGCCCAACAGGCAGAGCAGCTCCAGGAGGTGAGTCGGTCGATTCAGCGGACAGTCGCTTTGATTACCGAGATCACCGACCAGACCAACTTATTGGCCCTCAACGCCGCGATCGAGGCAGCCCGCGCGGGGAGCTTCGGCCGAGGATTTGGCGTGGTCGCCGATGAGGTGCGAAAATTGGCCGACCGCACCCGCTTAGCGGCAGAGGAGATCCACCGCTTCGTGACCCTTTTCGATCAGACGGTGGCGCCGATCGGCGCGGAGATGCGCGCGTTGCACGCCGCTTTCTCTGAGGCGGGAAAGGAGACCGAATCGTTTGCGTTTGAGTTTTCACAGGTTGCCGATAGCGCGACGCAGAATAAATTTACATTGAATAAGATGATCGACCTGTCGCGAGTGGCCAGCGTGGCGATCGATCATCTGCTGGTGGTGAATCAACTCTATGTAACGATGAGTACCACAACAACAGTGCGCCGCGAAGAGTTGGAGCAGGCAAAACGGAGCGATCTCTGCGCGTTGGGCCAGTGGTACGGCTCGGCTGAGGCGCAGAGCACGTTCGGCGATACCGCGGCGTTCCGCGATCTGGGAGAGCACCACCGGGCGTTTCATGAAGCGATGCATGCGGTTTTGGCGATCGTTGCCGATCAGCCAGAGGGAAGAGGAATGGCGCCAGCAGTGCGGGAGGAGTTTTTCGCAGCGGTGGATCGCTGCCGACGGGCGAGCGAGCTGCTGTTGCGCGATTTGCACGCGATGGTGGAACAGAAGTACGAGGTTCAGCTCTTTTGAGGAGCGCGAGAGATGGAAGCGGAGGAGGTGGCCGCTGTTGCCGCACGGGTGGCGTTCGAGGTGGAGGGGTTGCTGAAGAAGGTACGGCAGGAGGAGACGAGGAGGGAGAGGACGTTCGAGTCCGAGTACGGGGCGGAGGGAGAACGGGCGCGAAATTTGATCCGCTATCGCCTCGTCCGACAGAATCTTTCGCCGCAGCTGCTGGCCGATTTAACGCTCTTGGGCTGGCGGTGGTGGTTGGAGAGAGAAGCCGCAGCAGCGGTGGCAGTGTTGGAGCAGATCGGCAGGTTGGCGCGCTTACTGGCGTCCGCGGTAGGAGAAGGGCAGGCGGAGGGGGTGGGATGGCCTCCTTTGCCGTCGCCAGAGGAGCGGCGGAGCGAACGCGCGCGAGCGCTTTTGGGTAAAGCGCCTCTTTCATTTTGGGTGGTGGTGACTGCCGCTAAAGAGTGGCAACGGGTCGGTTGGCATCTGGCAGGGGCGGGAGCCGATGGGTATATCGTTCAGTATCGAGAGGGGTCGACGGAACGGTTCCGGGAGCGGCTCTCTTTTCTCCGCTCGCTGCCGACCCCGAGCGGGGAGCGACCGCGGTTGTTTGTGACTTTGGAGGGGGGAGTGCTGCGGGTGGGAGAGCTGCGCCCCGGGCCGCCGAAATTGCGGTTGAAGCCAGTGGTGGCGACAAATGGCGAGGTGCTGCAACCGGCGCGTTTGAGAATTTTGCCGCTAAGCGCCGCAGGGGATGTGGAGGAGAAGGAGGTCCCTACCGTCTTCGTCTTAGATGAGGTCTTCGTTGAGCTGCGGGCCGGAGCAGAGTTGAGATTCGAGGATGACTGCGGAAAGAGACGGACGCTATCGGTGGTGCGGTGCAACGAGGAGGAGGCGTTGGCGGTGAGCGAGGCGACCTGTGTGCTGACCGACCAGGTGAAGGTGCGGTTGGAGCCAGAGGGTAAAAAACGCCCCCTCTTTTTTCAGTTCTTGGGAATGGAGTCGAAGAAGCCTAAGTTGGTGGTTCACCGCGGAGACCATCTGATATTGACGAAGGAGGATCTGGTCCTCGGCGGGGAGGTGACCGCAGAGGTTTCGGGACCGTTGGAGCATGCGCCTGCTTTTTTTCGCGTTCCAGTTAATTTTCCAGAGGCATTGGAATTTTTGGAGGTAGGGCAGCAGCTGTGGTTGGGCGATGGGCGTATCGGAGGTAGGGTAATCCGCTCCTCGGAACGCGAGGTGGAGATTTTGGTCGACGTGGCCCCGCGCCAGGGGGGGAAGATCTTCAGCGGTATCGAGGTGGTGGTGACGGGGGGAGAGTGGACATTTCCTCCCCTTTCAGAGTTCGACCGGGCTCTGTTGCCCTATTTGGTGAAAGAGGGTGACGGGGTGGTCTTGCCGTTGGTGACGAGCGCCTTGGAGTTGGCAAAAATGGTGGAGGCGATCCGCGAAGTAGAGCAAAGCACGGGCATTTCAAACTCTTGCCCGTTGCTGCTGCGAGTTGACCGCGCGGTGTCGGTAGAGGTTTTCGAGTCGTTGCTGTTGGAGGGAATTCGTTACGGGAACTTCGGCGTTTGGGTGATCCAACATGAGCTCGATCTGAACGCCATTTCGATGGGCCGACGGTACGCCGAACTGGCCCGTTGCTGCCAGGCAGCGGGGGTGCCGACGGTGTGGTCCTTTTCTTCGTTGAGCCGTGCGGCGACTAAAGGGGTAGCATTTGAGGGAGAGTTGGAGGGGTTTTGGCAGGAGCGGGACGCGGCAGGGATCGTCCTTCCCGCCGGGCCGTTCGTCGGCCAGACCATCAGTGCTTTACAAGGGTCGCGTCAAAAATCAATTTTTTCGCTTTAGAAACAATTATCTGTGTTAAAGAGAGCCGGGGCGCACGTGATGTTCTTTCTCGTGGTACGATCGATCGAGGAAGGAGTCGTTGAGTTGCGTCGGCGAGGAACCGCACGGTGGCGACCTATGCGATCGGCGATGTGCAGGGGTGCTGGCAGGCATTACGCCGCTTGTTGGAGGTGATCGCTTTTTCGCCCGAGCGCGATCGGTTGTGGCTGGTGGGAGATTTGGTGAACCGCGGACCTCAGTCGTTGGAGGTGGTTCGATTTTTGGCCGGCTTGCCCGAGCAGTCGGTGGCGGTGGTGCTCGGAAATCACGATCTCTATTGTTTGATGCGGGCATGGGGAGGAGTGGGGCGAGGTGACGACGATACGCTCGATGCCCTCCTCGCCGCCCCAGACCGCGACCGCTTACTCGCATGGCTGCGTTCACGCCCTCTGTTGGTGTGGGACGATCGGTTAGGGTACGCGATGGCCCACGCGGGAGTTCCGCCCGTTTGGTCATGGGCGGGGGCGGTGGCCGCCGCCGCTGAGGTAGAGGCGCTGCTGCGCGGGGATTCTGCTGGATGGTTGGCAAAGTTGAAGGGAGGGGAGGGGAAGTGGCGCGACGATTTAGAGGGTATGGCGCGGGTGCGATATATCGTAAACGGTTTTACCCGCATGCGCTTTGTCGATGAGCGAACAGGCGATCTCGAGCTAAAGGAGAAAGGGCCCCCTTATGACGCACCGCGAAAGGTGGTGCCGTGGTTTCGCTTCCGCCGCCGCATTCCTCTCCCTTATCGGGTGGTTTTCGGCCATTGGTCGCTTTTGGGGTTTTATTGCGATCGTCAGGTGTTGGCGGTCGATACGAGCTGCGTCTACGGCGGACGGCTTACCGCCGTGCGGTTGGAGGATGGTAGAGTCTACTCGGTTTCGTGCCCCGTAGCGGTAGCTACAGAGGAGTAGAGAGCGCGAGGGGTGGGGGAGGGGAGAGAGAGCATGGTAGCAATCGCTTGTTCGGCTGAGCGGGTAAGGAGCTTGCGGTTTTGACCGGTGAACGGTTCGCCAAAGGTAACCGCGGCGACCAGCGGAGCAGCACCCAAGATATTGCGCAGCGTTTGCCAGAAGGTCATGGTGCCGACAAAGGCGGCCGCAACGGTGCGTTTCCCTTCTGCAGTGCGGTATTCAAGGGCGACCGGTTGAACGGGAGCAGATGCCGCTACCGCTCCTTCAAAAAGCGAGGAGTGAAAGGGACGAAGAGAGGTTCCGTCGGTGGTGGTTCCTTCGGGAAAGATCACAACCGTTTCGCGCGCGGTGAGGGCCGCTTGAACGGCGCGACCGATACGCGCGGTGTCTTGGCGCGAGCGCCGGGCGAGAAAGAGGGTTCCATGACAAGCGGCTAACCAGCCGAGGAGCGGCCAACGTCGCACTTCAGCTTTGGCAACAAAGCGGGCCGGAAGGATCGCGAGGAGTACGGGGATGTCGAGCCAGGAGATGTGGTTGGCTACCCAGAGAGCCCCAGGAGAGGGCATTCCGCGGGTCTCGAGCGTGACCCCAAGGGCGGCGAGCACGCCCCGCGCCCACCGCTGCTTGAGCGCGTCGCGGGTGGCTTGGGTCACCCAGGGGCTGACGAAGAGGGTGAGGGAGAGCCCTACCAGAAGCCAAAAGAGCAGTCCTAAGAGACGGAGCGGTGCAACGACCCACGCCCGTAGAGAGGAGGGAGAGAGCGGTTCCAGCAGCACGATCGCGGCACCCAAACAGGGCTCCCACCGCGGGAGTTGAACCGAAGGGGAGGGCGCCGGAGAAGCAAGCGCTTCAGGGAGAGAAGGGGGTTCGGCAGTAACCATAACACTGCAGGAGGTTAGGCCGCTTGTCCGAGAAGAGCCGGGCGAACGAAGTGACGACGGTAGCGGGGGCTGAGCCGCTCGGCGTCGAGTAAGACCGGAAAGTCGACGCAGTGAAAGTCAGGATCGATCGTGGGATCACCGGCGATCCAGGCGCCGGCGGAAAGATAGGCGAGGATGAGGGGCGGACAGGGGGCCGGCTCTACCCCCGCGAGCGGCATCGGTTCGATACGCCGCCATGGGGTGACGTGAAATTCGATCGGCGCTTCGTGGCGGCGGCGCAGTTGCCAGTACTGAGCGAGGACCGCGTCGAGCCCACCATGATAGGGAAACGAGGCAAGACCGAAAAGATAGCGAATCTGGTGACGGGCGAGGTAGGCTGCTAGCCCGCGAAAGAGAAGCGCGATCACCGCTCCGTTGCGGTGCTCAGGGGCAATCGAGGCGCGCGAGAGCTCTACGAAGTTGAGTCCTTTGAGACGGGTGAGGTCATATTCGCTTTCCGCATAGCGTTCGCCTACCGCCCGTGCTCCAGAAGGGGGTAGGAGGCGATAGCAGCCGACGACTTGACCGGTGGCGTTTTCAACGACGACCAGGTGGTGACAGAAAGGGTCAAAGAGGTCGTGGTCGAGCTCCGGAATACGGTTGTGAAGCCGGGCTTGCCATTCGCCTGCAAAGACGCGATAGCGAAGACGTTGCGCCGCGATGAGCTGTTCTTCGGTGTGGGCGATGAGCACGCGATAGCGCTCGGAGACGGCGAGGAGATGGTTGTCGTTTTCGGTCATGGCCTTTCCCCGGGTGATGATCTGAAAGATGATAGCGAGCGAATATGACACAGGGATGACAGGGAAGAGGAGGAAAGAAAAGGACGCTTTGGGGTAGAATGGGAAAACGCGTTTTCGGGAAAAGCAAGATGAAAAGATTGCCCATCGCCGTCTGCGGTTCCCTGGCTTACGATACCATTATGGTCTTTCCCGACCGCTTCCGCAATCGTATTTTGCCGGAACAAATTCATATCTTGAACGTCTCTTTTCATGTACCGGAGATGCGGCGAGAGTTCGGCGGCTGCGCCGGCAACATCGCGTATGGCCTTCACCTGTTGGGAATGATTCCGGTCGTGGTGGCAGCAGTGGGGGGAGTCGATGCTGGCCCTTACTTAGAGCGCCTGCGTTCGTGGGGGGTGCGCGACGATGGGATTCGCGTGATTCCCGGCTTACTCACCGCTCAGGCATATATCATCACCGATTTGGACGATAACCAGATCGCCGCATTTCATCCAGGGGCGATGGCACACGCCCAGAGCTGCACGGTAGATTCGAGCTGGGGGGTGGTGTGGGGAATCGTCGCTCCCGATGATCGTGGGGCAATGGTGGATCGCGCAGAGGAGTTGGCGGAGATCGATGTCCCTTTTCTGTTCGATCCAGGACAGGGATTGCCACTCCTTTCGCGCGAGGATCTGCTGCGCTGCTTGGAGTTGGCACGGGGGGCAGTGGTGAACGATTATGAGGCAAAGTTGATGGAGGAGCGAACGGGGTTGGCATTGATCGCGCTTGCCGAACGGGTCGAGGCATTGATCGTGACCCGGGGCAGCGAGGGGGCGCTGCTCTATACTCGAGAGGGCGTACAGGTGATCCCAGCCGCGCCGTCCGAGGCGATCGTCGATCCGACAGGGTGCGGGGATGCGTTTCGCGCCGGAGTGTTGGCAGCGGTAGCGGCAGGGGCCGATTGGGCCGATGCGGTGCGGTTGGGAGCGGTCTTGGGCGCGAAAAAGGTCGCGTACCCCGGGGCTCAGAACTACCGTATCTCTTGGAGAGAGGCAGTGACGCAAATGCGCCAGGTTTATGGGGTGGCGGCACAGTGGGCCGATTGATCAGGAAAAACAGTCGATCGAAGGGAGGATAGCGATGAGAGGAAATCGTTGGAAAACGGTGGGCGGAGTAGCCGTGGCGGCAATAGTGTTGAGCGGCTGTGTACCGGGCTTGGGGGCGGGAAGTTACAGCCGCCCAGAGGCCCGACGAGTGATGGATGTGCAGTACGGGGTAATAGAGGGGGTACGCCCAGTGCGGTTGGAGGGAACCCAGTCAGGGGCAGGAGCGATCACGGGGGCCGTGCTGGGAGGGGTGGCGGGGAACACAGTGGGGGGAGGACGAGGACGGGTGGCGACGACGACGTTGGGAGCAGCAGCTGGGGCAGTCGCAGGACAAGCGGTGGAGGGATTGATAACGGCGAAACCGGGTGTGGAGGTGACGGTACGGTTGGATAACGGGCGCGTCGTTGCGGTGACCCAGGAGGATGAAGGGGAGGGGTTTCGGGTAGGAGAGCGGGTGCGTTTAACTCAAGATCGTTACGGAAACGCCCGCGTGAGCCGTTGAGCGGAGGAAGGCCCCCGCCGCCGTCGAGAGAGGGGGGCAAGTGGCGGGTGGCCGACGCAGTAACGCAGTAAAATAGCAACTTCAGAGCATTTAGAGCTGAGAGGAAGATGGAGCTATTTGCGCGGGAGGTGGGGGTTGTAAGCCTCGAGGAGGAGATGCGCCGCAGCTACCTCGATTACGCGATGAGCGTGATCGTGGGGCGGGCGCTACCCGATGCGCGCGATGGGTTAAAGCCGGTGCATCGGCGGGTTTTGTACGCGATGCACGAGTTGGGCAACGATTGGAATAAGCCGTATAAGAAGTCGGCACGGGTGGTGGGGGATGTGATCGGAAAATACCATCCCCACGGCGACGCAGCGGTCTACGAGGCGATCGTGCGGATGGCGCAGGATTTTTCGTTGCGCTACCCGCTGATCGATGGTCAGGGAAATTTCGGGTCGATCGATGGCGATGCACCGGCGGCGATGCGCTATACCGAGGTGCGAATGGCGCGCATCGGCCATGAGCTTTTGGCCGATATCGAGAAGGAGACAGTCGATTTCGGCCCTAACTACGATAATACCGAGCGAGAGCCGCTCGTGTTGCCGACGCGCATCCCTAACTTACTGATTAACGGCGCGAGCGGGATCGCCGTGGGGATGGCAACCAACATTCCCCCCCATAACCTGAGAGAGGTGATCGATGGGTCTCTGTTGTTGCTGGAGGATCCCGAGATCTCAATCGAGGCGCTGATGGAGGTGATCCCCGCCCCCGATTTTCCGACCGGGGGATTAATCGTCGGGGTCGAGGGGGCGCGCGAGGGATACCGAACAGGACGAGGACGGGTGGTGATGCGCGCCCGTACCCATGTGGAGATGATCGGCCGAGGGGGAAACGAACGGCCCGCAATCGTCGTCGATGAGCTGCCTTATCAGGTCAATAAGCGTCTACTGATCGAGCGGATCGCTGAGTTGGTGAGCGAGAGACGATTGGAGGCAGTGACCGATATCCGCGATGAGTCCGATAAGAGCGGGTTGCGGGTGGTGATCGAGCTGCGGCGCGGAGAGCGTCCAGAGGTGGTGCTGAACCAGCTTTTTAAATTGACCCAACTCCAGGAGAGCTTTGGGATCAATTTGGTGGCGTTGGTGGAGGGACGCCCACAGACCTTGACGCTAAAAGAGTTGCTGCAGGCCTTTCTCGACCACCGCCGGGTGGTGGTGGTGCGCCGAACGGCGTTCGAGTTGAGAAAGGCGCGCGAGCGAGGCCATCTCCTCGAGGGATTGGCGGTGGCTTTGGCCAATATGGACGCGATGATCGCGGTGATCCAGTCGTCGCCAACGCCAGCTGCGGCGAAGGAGCGATTGATGGGGCGCGTGTGGCCGGCGCCGTTGGTGGCGGAGATGTTGGCGCGGGCGGGGGAGCGCGAGCGACTGCGGCCAGAGGGATTGCCAGCCGGTTTGGGGTTGACCGCCGAAGGATACCGGTTGAGCGAGGGGCAGGCAGAGGCGATTTTGGCGATGCGGTTGCAGCGGCTGACCGCTTTAGAGCGCGAGAAGATCGTTGCCGAGTATCAAGAGGTAGTAGCTCAGATTACCGATCTGCTGGATGTGTTGGCACGGCCCGAACGGGTGACCGCGATCATCGCCGAGGAGTTGCGCACCGTGAAGGAGCAGTACGGCGATCCACGCCGAACCGAGATCGTCGAGGAGGTAGAGGAGATCCGCCTCGAAGATCTGATCGCTCCCCACGACGTGGTGGTGACATTGACCCATTCGGGTTATGTAAAACGACAGCCGCTCGATGATTACCGAGCCCAGCGCCGGGGAGGACGAGGAAAAGTGGCGGCGGCAACCCGAGAGGATGATTTCGCTGAGCAGCTGTTCGTGGCCAATTCGCACGATTGGTTGCTCTGTTTTTCAAATCGAGGACGAGTCTACTGGCTGCGGGTGTTCGAGCTACCAGAGGGGAACCGAACAGGTCGCGGTAAACCGATCGTCAACCTGCTGCCGATGCAGGGAGGAGAGCGGATCGAGGCGGTATTGGCAGTGCGCGATTTTGCCGACGATGCTTACCTGGTGTTTGCGACCGCCCAAGGGATAGTGAAAAAAACCTCACTCGCCGCTTTTGCTAATCCGCGTAAGAGCGGAATCGTGGCGTTGGCCCTCGAGGATGGAGATCGCTTGGTGGGGGTGGTGCGGACCGATGGCTGCGCCGATATTATGCTCTTTTCCGATGCAGGAAAGGCAGTCCGCTTTGCGGAGTCAGAGGTGCGGCCGATGGGACGCGAGGCGCGCGGGGTACGCGGAATGGCGTTGGAGGAGGGACAGCGGGTGGTGGCAATGGTGAGCGTGGCAGATGGTGAGGAGAAGGGGTCGCTTTTGTTGGCTACCGAGCGGGGGTTCGGAAAACGAACAGCGGTGAGCGAGTTTGCACGCCACGGACGAGGAACGAAGGGGATCATCGCGATTCAGAAAACGGCGCGCAACGGGGCTTTGGTGGGGGCATGCTTGGTGACTCCAGAGGATGAGGTGATGCTGCTTTCTCAGAACGGGGTCTTGATCCGCACCCGCGTGGCCGACGTTCGGGAGATGGGGAGAGCTGCCCAGGGGGTGACGTTGATGGCCTTGGAGGCACAGGATACATTGGCCGCAGTGGTGAAGGTGGTGGAGGGACCAAACGGCGAGGCGGGGATAGAGAACGAAATAGGAGAATAAGAAAAAGAGGAAAGGAAGAGAAAAACGCAAGAGGGAGAGAGGGCGTGCGAGTCTTTAATTTTAGCGCGGGACCAGCGACGTTGCCAGAGGCGGTTTTGAGACAGGTGAGGGAGGAGTGGCTCGATTGGCGAGGGATCGGGTCGAGCATTATCGAGGTGAGCCACCGCGGCCGCGATTTTATGGCAGTGCGCGACGAGGCAGAGGCGCGGTTGCGGCGGTTGTTGGCGATTCCCGAGGAGTACGCGGTGCTCTTTTTGCAGGGGGGGGCCACTTTGCAGTTCGCCGCAGTGGTGATGAATTTGCTGAGGGGACGATCGGCCGATTATGTGGTGACGGGGGCGTGGTCGCAGAAAGCGTACCGCGAGGCAATGCGGGTGGCTCCCTTCGTGGGCGGACGAGTGCGGTTGGCCGCTTCTACCGAGGAGAGCGGCTTTACCCGCCTGCCCTTGCCGACGGAGCTGAACCTCGATCCGCAGGCAGCTTATGTTCATGTGTGTACGAATGAAACCATCCACGGAGTGGAGTGGTTAAGCCTCGAGCCGCTTTACGAGAGCGGGGTGCCAATCGTGGCCGATATGAGCTCCCATTTGTTGTCACGACCGATCGAGGTGCACCGTTTCGGATTGATCTACGCGGGAGCTCAAAAGAATATAGGACCAGCAGGATTAACCGTCGTGATCGTACGCCGCGACCTGCTCTCCGATCCTTGGCCAGGAACGCCGGCGGTAATGCAGTACGGCCTTCAGGAGGCTAACCAGTCGATGTTGAATACCCCTTCCACCTTTGCGATCTATGTGGCGGGGTTGGTTTTCGCGTGGTTGGAGGAGTTGGGGGGGGTTTCAGCGATCGAGCAGGTAAATATCCGGAAAGCACATAAATTGTACGCGGCGTTGGATCGGTTGCCTTTGTTCGAAAATCGAGTCGATCGAGAGGCGCGTAGCCGAATGAACGTTCCTTTCCGCTTGCGCGACGAGCGACTCAACGAACGCTTCTTAGCCGAGAGCGAGGAGGCGGGATTGAAGTATTTGAAAGGTCATAAAATGGTGGGGGGAATGCGGGCGTCGCTCTATAATGCGTTGCCAGAGGAGGCGGTCGACGCGTTGGTGGCCTTTTTGCACGATTTCGCCGGCCGCTACGGGGGATAAGGAGAAGATAGGAGGGGCACAATAGAAGAGGAGGGGAGAGCGTGCGAGAGAGGGATGGGATAGAACCCTCCGAGGAGGGGGAGAAGGGAAGGGGGAAGGCTAAAAGGGAGGCGCCGAGGTTCGAGGGAGCGCAGCAAGAGGAGAGGAGAGGGGAGGGCGAGGAGTACTCCGCCCAGGGAGGGCGCGCGTTCGGTACAGATGAGGAGAGACTGCTGGCGATTCGGCGACGTATCGACGCCATCGATGAGGAGATTTTGCGGTTGCTGGCAGAACGCGGAAGATGCGCCCGCCAGATCGGGGAGTTAAAGGGGAAAGGGGTGATCTACCGCCCGGAGCGCGAGGCAGAGGTGCTGCGCCGATTGATCGCTGCAAATAAGGGGCCGTTGCCCGACGATGCAGTGCGGGTAATCTTTCGTGAGGTGATGTCGGCGTGTTTGGCATTGGAGCAGCCACTTCAGGTTGGATTTCTCGGACCGTGGGGGACCTTTTCGGAGATGGCGGCTCGGAAACATTTCGGATCGGCGCCGCAGTTCCGACCGATGACGACGATCGACGAGGTGTTTCGCGAGGTGGAGGCAGGAAACCTCCATTACGGCGTGGTGCCGATCGAGAACTCGGCAGAGGGAGCGGTGGGAGTGACTCACGATCTGCTGGTGCTTCACCCCTTGCAGGTGTGCGGGGAGGTGATGGTGCGGGTCCATCAACATCTGATGAGTCAGGCGCCGTCGTTGGCTGCCGTAAAACGGGTCTATTCCCATGCGCAGAGTTTGGCTCAGTGCCATGAGTGGCTCAATCTACACTTGCCCCACGTAGCGCGGGTGCCGGTGGCAAGCAATGCCGAAGCGGCACGCTTGGCAAGCCAGGATGAAGATGGGGCGGCGATCGCCGGTGCCGCCGCCGCCGAACGGTACGGTTTGCCGATCTTGTCCCATAACATCGAGGATGATCCCAATAATACTACCCGCTTCTTGGTGATTAGCCGCCACGATTCCGGTCCTTCCGGCCGCGATAAGACGTCGTTGGTCTGTTCGACACCCAATCGCCCGGGGGCGATGCACCGATTGCTGGAGCCACTGGCTCGGTACGGCGTCTCAATGACAAAGTTGCAGTCGCGACCGGCAAAGGGTGGGCTGTGGGAGTATCTCTTTTTTATCGATGTCGAGGGACACCGCACCGATCCACCGGTGGCCGCAGCGTTGACTGAGTTGGCGGAACGAGCAGCATTCGTGAAGTTGCTGGGTTCTTACCCGATGGCGGTGGGATGAAGAGCGAATAGGAAGGAGAAAGGGGAGGCGCGAGAAGATGGTGGCAGCGGTGCGGTTCATTCCTGAGTGGGTTTTGAGCCTTTCTCCTTACCAGCCCGGGAAACCGATCGAGGAGTTGGCGCGGGAGCGAGGCTTCCGACCCGACGAGATCGTGAAATTGGCTTCCAACGAGAATGCGTTGGGGATGAGCCCGAGGGCGATGGCGGCGGTGGGGGCAATGCTGAGAGAGGGAGCACGTTACCCCGACGGGAGCGGCTACGCCCTAAAAAAGGCATTGGCGCAGCGCTTGGGGGTCGAGCCGGAGTGGATCGTGCTCGGGAACGGCTCTAACGAGGTGATTGAGTTGATCGCCCGCCTTTTCTTGCGACCTGGGACAAGCGCGGTCTTTTCTCAGTACGCGTTTGCGGTCTATCCGATCGTGACCCAGGCCCTGGGGGCGCGCGCGATTGTGGTGCCCGCCCGCTGCTTCGGCCACGATCTTACCGCTATGGCAGAGGCAGTCGAGCAGGATACGCGAGTGGTGTTTGTGGCTAATCCAAATAATCCGACGGGAACCTTCGTGTCGCGTGTGGAGTTTCAGACCTTCTTAACGCGGGTCCCCGAGGAGGTGGTGGTTTTGCTCGATGAGGCCTATTTTGAATATATTCCCCCCGAGGAGCGATTGCCTTCGGTGGAATGGGTGAAACGTTATCCTAATTTGGTGGTTACCCGAACTTTTTCAAAGGCGTATGGGTTGGCCGCACTGCGGGTGGGTTACGCTGTGCTCCACCCAGTTTTGGCGTCCGCTTACGATCGATTGCGCGAACCATTCAATGTGAATGGTTTCGCGCTGGCGGCCGCAGAGGCGGCATTGGACGATCACCGCTTTGTGGCCGAGTCAGTTCATTTTACCCGTATCGAGCGGGAGCGGTTGGTGAAAGCGTTCGAGACGCTGGGTTTGGAGTCATTGCCTTCCTACGGTAATTTTGTGACAGTGCGAGTGGGAGAGGCTGCTCGAATCTATGAGGGGTTGCTCGATCGGGGCGTGATCGTGCGGCCGCTCGCTCCTTACGGGATGGAGGAGTGGCTGCGGGTGACGGTGGGGGTTTTTGAGGAGAATGAACGGTTTTTGACAGCGTTGCGGTCGGTTTTGGGTTGATAAAAAAGCGCGCTCTTCGAGAGTGGTTGCGGTGTCGAGATGGGGAAGGAAGAGAGAGATAAAGTTTTGGTACGACGATTGACGGTGGTGGGGGTAGGGTTGATCGGCGGCTCGTTTGCGTTGGCTTTGCGAGAGCGAGGATTGGTGGCCGAGGTGGTGGGGATCGGCCGAAATGCAGCGACCGTGGCTCGGGCAAAGGTGCTCGGAATCGTCGATCGGGCGGCAACCGATCCGGCAGCGGTGAGTGGGGCCGACGTGGTGGTGTTGGCAGTGCCTGTGGCTCAGACAGAGGCAGTGGCAGCAGCGATCGCACCCTATTTGTCGCCGACGGCGATCGTGACCGATGTAGGGAGTACCAAAGGAGATGTGGTGGCGGCCTTCCGTAGACAGCTCTCTTCCCATCTGGCGCGAGTGGTGCCAGGCCATCCGATCGCCGGAAAGGAGGTGAGCGGCCCAGAGGCAGCGGCGGCCGATCTGTTCGTCGAGCGCCGGGTGGTATTGACTCCGCTCGCCGAGAATGATCCGCAAGCGGTGGCGCGAGTGGCGTCGCTGTGGGAGGCGTGCGGCGCAGTGGTGACAACGATGACACCGGAACGACATGATCGCCTCTTTGCTGCAGTGAGCCATTTGCCCCATTGGTTGTCATTTGCGTTGGTGGCCGAGTTGGCTGCCCGCGCCGACGCCGATGAGCTTTTTTCTTACGCCGCCGGAGGATTCCGCGATTTCACCCGCATCGCCGGTTCCCATCCAGAGATGTGGCGCGATATCTGCCTGGCGAACCGCACGGCGCTGTTGGCCGAGGTCGATGCATATTCAGCGCGGTTGACGCAGTTGCGACAGTTGTTGGAGGAGGGAGATGGAGCGGGATTGTTCGAGGTGTTCGCGGCGGCAAGCCGAGCCCGTAACCGCTGGGTGGCGGGTTTGTCGGTGCGCGGAGAGACAAGTCCAGAGTGAAGGGGATTTTCTGGTGACGAGAAAGAGCGATGAGAAACGAGCCTGAGGGGAGAGGGTTTTTAGACTTGCTGCCCGCACAGGCAGCGGAGGGGGTGATCCGCTTGCCTGGGAGCAAAAGTATCTCCAACCGCGTAATGCTGCTGGCGGCATTGGCCGAGGGTAGGACGGTGTTGCACAACGTGCTTTCGGCCGACGATACGATGCGAATGCGGGAGGCTTTGTCGGTATTGGGGATAGAGGTGCAACGGGTTGCGGAGGGGGTGTGGACGGTCACCGGGTGCGGAGGGAGAGTGCCGGTGAGGGAGGGGGAGCTTTTTTTGGGCAACGCGGGAACAGCGTTCCGCCCGTTGACCGCTGTTTTGGCTTTGGCGGAGGGGAATTACCGATTGCGGGGGGTGCCCCGAATGCATGAGCGACCGATCGGCGATTTGGTCGAGGCGCTGCGACAGTGGGGGGCACAGATCACTTACTTAGAGCAAGAGGGGTATCCGCCGCTGGCGATCGCTCCGGCAGAGAGACCGTTAGGAGAGGAGTTGCAGACTCGGGTGCGCGGTAGCGTTTCGAGTCAATTTGTGTCGGCGCTGTTGATCGCCGCTCCGTTGACGGGTAGGAGAGTGGTGGTGGAGGTCGAGGGAGCATTGATCTCCCAACCCTACGTGGCGATGACAGTGGCGCTGATGGAGCACTTCGGGGTAAATGTAACAGTGGAGGAGGAGGGAAGGCGTTTCGTGATCCCAGAGGGAAGCCGCTACCGTTCCCCAGAGGTGTGGTATGTGGAGGGAGATGCTTCAGCAGCTTCCTATTTTTGGGCAATGGGGGCGGTCGGGGGAGGACCAGTGCGGGTAGAGGGGGTTGGACGCGCGAGCATCCAGGGGGATGTGGCATTTGCCGAACTGCTGGCCGCAATGGGGGCAGCGGTCGAGTGGGAGCCCCAGGCGGTCGAGGTGCGCGCCCTTCCTGCGGTGGAGAAGGCGATCCGCGAGGGAAAGTGGCCGGATGGCCCGCGATTGCACGGGCTGGATTGCGACGCGACGACTATTCCCGATGCAGCAATGACCTTGGCAGTTTTGGCCCTTTTTGCCGATCGCCCGATGCGTTTGTCGGGGGTGGGTAGTTGGCGCGTGAAGGAGACCGATCGCATCGCCGCGATGACTCAGGAGTTGTCCCGAGTAGGAGCTGAGGTGGAGAGCGGAGAGGATTGGTTGGTGGTCCATCCCCCTCGGAGGTGGCGACCCGCTGTGGTGAGAACTTACGACGATCATCGAGTGGCGATGGCGATGGCGTTGGCCGCTTTCGGGGGAGTAGCGTTGCGGCTGCTCGATCCCGGTTGTGTGGCGAAGACCTTCCCTACCTATTGGGAGTGGTGGGAGAGGTTGGTGAGGCCGATGCCGGTGGTGACGGTGGATGGACTCAGCGCCTCGGGAAAGGGAACTGTGGCCAAAGAGGTGGCTGCTTCCTTGGGTTGGCACTACCTCGATAGTGGAGCTTTGTACCGCGCTGTGGCGTGGCAGGCGCTCGCCAGAGGCATACCCCTTGACGATGCCCGTGCGCTTTCGACGTTGGCGGAGTCGCTGACAGTCGAATTCGTCGATGGCAGAGTTCATATAAACGGCACCGAGGCGGAGCAAGCGATCCGCGCCGATGCAGTGGGCGAAGCGGCGTCGCAGATCGCTCAGTGGCCCGAAGTGCGGGCAGCACTTTTATGGCAGCAGCGGGCGATGGCCCGTTCCCCAGGGTTGGTGGCCGATGGCCGCGATATGGGTAGCGTGGTTTTTCCAGAGGCGTGCGCTAAATTGTTTTTGACAGCTTCCGTCGAGGTGCGGGCAAGGCGGCGGTATAAGCAGTTGATCGAGAATGGTATGCATGCTAATATAGCGGAATTGCAGCAAACGCTGACCGCCCGCGATCTCCGCGATCAAAGAAGGGCGACAGCACCACTGCAGCCAGCCGCCGACGCAAAGGTGCTCGATACGAGCGATTGGACCGTTGAGGAGACCGTGCAGCAGGCGCTGGATTGGGTGCGCGACCGTTGCACCGGCCGCGCGAGGAGTAACCAAAAGCCTAATCGGGTTTGAATTGGAAATTGGTGAGATGGATTCTGCAACTGCAGTCACGGAAACGAAGTCGGCCGAGAGTTTCGCGAGTTTGTTTGAGGAGAGCTTGATCCAAGAGCTCCGTCCAGGCCAGGTAATTACCGCTGAGGTGGTGTCGATCGATGACAATTACGTGGTGGTAAACGCGGGATTGAAGTCCGAGAGCTATATCCCGCGCGAGGAGTTCCTGGACGCTAACGGCGAATTGGAGGTGAAGGTTGGCGACTTCGTGAAGGTGGCAATCGAGGCACTCGAGGATGGATACGGCGAAACGGTGGTGTCGCGCCGCCGCGCGAAGATGACCGAAGCGTGGGAGGAGATCGAGCGCGCATTCGAGGAGGGACGCGTGGTCCATGGACGCATCACCAGCCGCGTCAAAGGGGGATTGACGGTGAACGTCATGGGCTTGCGTGCTTTTCTGCCCGGGTCTTTGGTCGATATCCGACCAGTACGCGATACCGCTCCCTTCGAGGGCCAGGAGTCCGATTTCAAGATCATCAAGGTAGACCGCAAACGCAATAATATCGTGGTGTCGCGCCGCGCCGTGCTCGAGGAACAAATGGGGGGAGAACGGGAACGATTGTTGGCTCAGCTGGAGGAGGGGGCAGTGGTCCAGGGGGTGGTAAAGAACATCACAGAATACGGCGCTTTTGTCGATTTGGGGGGTATCGACGGATTGCTTCATATCACCGATATCGCGTGGAGGCGCGTGCGCCATCCCAGCGAGATGATTTCGATCGGCCAAGAGGTGACCGTTAAGGTGCTAAAGTTCGACCGCGAAAAGATGCGGGTGTCGCTGGGGATGAAACAGTTGGGAGATGACCCATGGGTGGGAATTTCCCGCCGCTACCCCGCCGGAACACGCCTTTTCGGTCAGGTGACCAATTTGACCGATTACGGGGCATTCGTGGAGATCGAGCCAGGGATCGAGGGATTGGTGCACGTTTCAGAGATGGATTGGACGAATAAGAATATCCATCCCTCTAAGGTGGTTCAGGTGGGCGACGAGGTGGAGGTGATGGTGCTGGAGATCGACGAGGAGCGCCGCCGCATCTCGTTGGGGATCAAGCAGTGCCGCCCCAACCCGTGGGAGGAGTTTGCCCAAAACCACCAAAAGGGCGATAAGGTGCGCGGGGTGATTAAATCGATTACCGATTTCGGGGTGTTTGTCGGCTTGGAGGGGGGAATCGATGGGTTGGTCCATCTCTCTGACCTTTCGTGGACGGAACCAGGGGAAGTGGCAGTACGCCGCTACCGAAAGGGAGAGGAGATCGAGGCGGTCGTTTTGGGGATCGATGTGGAACGCGAGCGCATCTCGTTGGGGATCAAACAGATCGAGGTCGATCCCTTTACGAATTACATCGCCGTTCATCCAAAAGGAAGCACGGTGACGGGAACGGTGAAGACGGTGGAGGCAAAAGGGGCGGTGATCGCGCTGGCAGAGGATGTGGAGGGTTACCTGCGAGCGTCAGAGCTCGCGACCCATCGGGTCGATGACCTGACGACCGAGCTTAAACCCGGAGAGAGAGTAGAAGCAGTGATCAGCGCGATCGATCGCAAAAATCGCACGATCCAGCTTTCGGTGAAGGCAAAAGAGCAGGCCGAACAACAAGAGGCGGTGCAGCGGTTGACAGAGGGGAGCGCCCCAGCTACCTTGGGGGACCTGATCAAACAGAAGTTGAGCGAGAAGCGCTAAGGAGCAACGGCTGATGACCCGTTCAGAGTTGATCGCGGCGCTGGCAGCGCGTTTTCCTCAGTTGCCAGCAGGAGAGGTGGATACAGCGGTGCGCGTCGTGTTGGCGGAGATCGCGGCAGCATTGGCGCGGGGCGGGCGAGTGGAGGTTCGGGGCTTTGGGAGCTTTTCGCTTCACTACCGCCCCCCTCGAAAGGGACGAAATCCGAAAACCGGCGAGACGGTGGAGGTGCCCGCAAAGGCGATCCCCTATTTTCGGGCAGGCAAAGAGCTGCGCGAGCGAGTGGACGCCGCGGCAAAAGGGGCGAGTGGCTAGGTGTGAAAATCGGTCGGTTGGTCCGCCTCTTTCTTTTCGCGGCGGTGTTTTTAGCAAGCGGGGCGGTGGCGTTCCGCAACGGAAAACCGGTGGCCATCGATCTGTTGGTGTGGCAGGGAGAGGTGCCTTTGGTTTGGTTGCTGTTGGCCGCTTTCGCTGCGGGAATGGGAGTGGCCGCCCTCCTTTTGACGCCGACATTGGTGCGGACCGCCTGGCGAGTGCGCCGGCTCCGACAAAGCCGTTGAATGATCGAGTTGGAGTGGTGGCATGCCCTGATGGTGGGGGCGCTTTTTTTCGGCTTGGGTTGGGGGGCCGGACGAGTCGATCTAGGGGCGGTGGTGCGGTCGGCGACCGAGTTGCCGCGCGCTTACCTGCGCGGACTTAATTATCTGTTGCAGGGACGACGCGATGAGGCATTGGCCGCATTGTCTGAGGCAGCAGAGGAGCACCGAGCGCCCCCAGAGCTGCTGTTGGCGGTGGCCGCTTTGCGCCGGGAGCGGGGAGAGTTCGGCGCAGCGATCGCCATCCACCGCGCGTTGGCAAAGCGCGAGGAGTTGCCGGAGAGCGTGCGGTTGGAGGTGGCGGCTGAGTTGGCAGTCGATTTCCACCGCGCTGGAATGCTCGACCGAGCCGAGACAGCATACCGAGCGCTTCTGGGGGGGCCGCGCGACGAGTGGGCGCGGGCAGCATTGGTGGCGATCTTTGAGAGCGAACGGGAATGGCGGGGGGCATTGGAGCTGTTGGGGACGGCGCCAACACCGTTGCCGGGGGCACGAGAGCATTATGCCCATTTGTGCTGCGAGTTGGCAGAGGAGGCTTTGGCAAAGGGCGATTTGGGGGAGATGCGCCGCTTGTTGGAGGAGGCAGCAGCGACAAGAGGGGCGCCGCTGCGGGTGTTGTTGTTGTCGGGCGATCTGAAGGCGGCCGAGGGCCTGTGGGAGGAGGCTCTCGCCGCGTGGCAACAGATCGAAGGAGTGGCGCCCGCAGGGTTGGCTTTGGTGATCCGCCGGTTGGCGACGGTTTGGCCGATCGAGGGACGCTCAACGCTGCTGCCGACGGTGCGGGGATGGTTGCAGCGCCACCCCGAGGTGGATGGATGGGAGTGGGCAGTCGATTTGGAGTTGGAGAACGGCTGCAGCGAGGAGGCTTACCGCAGCGTGCAGGCGGCTTTGCGTACGGCACCAAGTTGGCAGGTGTTGGAGCAGTTCTTCCGAGTGGCCGCGTGGCGCGCTCCCGAACCGTGGCGAGCCGATTTCGATCGCGCCCGCGATCTGCTGAGGAGTAGTTTGGTGCGGTTGGCGCGCTACGCTTGCCAGGCGTGCGGATTTCGAGCGCGCGAGCACTATTGGCGGTGCCCCGCGTGCGGGGGATGGGGAACTTTTCCTCCTAGCCGTTCATTGGAAATAAAGGAGCGTGAGTAAGGGGAGAAACCATGGCGATAGCGACTCTGTTCCCGACCGTGGAGGGGTTTGTGGGGAAAACTCCGTTGGTGCGTTTGCAGCGACTGACCGCAGGGCGCGATAACGTGCTGTTGGCTAAGCTGGAGGGAAATAACCCCGCCGGGTCGGTGAAGGATCGACCAGCGATGATGATGATCAGCCGCGCCGAGGGGCGCGGCGAGATTCGGCCAGGAGATCGATTGATCGAGGCAACCAGCGGCAATACAGGGATCGCGTTGGCGATGGCCGCCGCTGTGCGCGGTTACCGAATGGTTCTGGTGATGCCAGAGAACCAGAGCGTAGAGCGACGCCAGACAATGCGGGCGTTCGGGGCGGAGTTGGTGCTGACCCCCGCCGAGGGAGGGATGGAGCAGGCGCGCGATACAGCGGAGGCGATGGCGCGCGCAGGAGAGGGACGAATTTTAAACCAGTTTGCGAACCCCGATAATCCCTACGCCCATTACGTGGGAACGGGGCCGGAGATTTGGGCGCAGACGGAGGGGAGGGTGACCCATTTTGTGTCCAGTATGGGAACGACCGGAACGATCATGGGAGTGTCGCGCTTTTTGAAGGAGAAAAATCCGCGAGTGGAGATAGTGGGCGTTCAGCCGGCCGAGGGGGCACAGATCCCAGGGATCCGTAAGTGGCCACCCGAGTACCTGCCGAAAATTTACGAGCCCGAGCGCGTCGATCGATTGGAGTTTGTGACCCAGGAGGAGGCAGAGGAGATGGCGCGGGAGTTGGCTCGACGAGAGGGAATTTTCGCAGGTGTCTCTTCAGGGGGTGCGTGCGCGGTGGCACTGCGGTTGGCAGCAAGGTTGGAGGGAGCAGTGATCGTCTTTGTCGTGTGCGACCGCGGGGATCGTTATTTGAGTACAGGAGTCTTTCCGCTATGAAGAGCGAGGAGATGGTGCGGGCGGCGCGCCGCGATCGGGCAGCAGGGGAGCAGTTGTTGGCGTCGCTCAATCTGCAGTGGGCTTACGCGGCTGTGCCAGAGGGAAAGGGAAGAAGGGTGAGGGTGGGACTTTCAGGGGGAGTCGATTCGGCAGTAGCGGCTTGGTTGCTGCGTTTGCGGGGGTGGGAGGTGGTAGGGGTCTTCATGAAGAACTGGGAGGATCGCCCCGACGAGCCGTGTTCAAGCCGCACCGATTGGGTGGATGCGGCGAGTGTCGCCGATTGCTTGGGGATAGAGGTGGAGCATGTGAATTTTTCGGCCACCTATTGGGAGCGCGTGTTCCAGGAGGAGTTTTTGGCGGAGTACGCGGCGGGACGGACACCAAACCCCGATGTGTGGTGTAATTCAGAGGTGAAGTTTTCGGCTTTTCTAAACTACGCGTTGGAACAGGGGGCAGAGGCAATCGCTACAGGTCACTACGCTGGAGTAGAGCCGTGGTGCGATGAAGAGGGAAGGGTGCAGTACCGCTTGGTGAAGGGGGTGGATGGAAGTAAGGATCAAAGCTACTTTTTATATCGATTGACTCAGGAGCAGTTGGCACGGACGATCTTCCCGTTGGCGCGCTTTTATAAACGCGATGTGCGCCGTTTGGCAGCAGCGGTCGGATTGCCGGTGGCAACCAAACGCGATTCGACAGGGATCTGCTTTATCGGCGAACGACCGTTGCGGACTTTTTTAGGGCGCTTTTTGCCAGCGCGGCGCGGAGAGATCCGCGAGTTGGGGAGCGAGCGCGTTTTGGGAGAGCATCCGGGGGTGGTGTTTTTTACCATCGGCCAGCGACAGGGGTTGGGAATCGGGGGCGTGCGGGGCTGCGGGGAGAGGGGTTACCACGCGCCGTGGTATGTAGCAGCTAAGGATATCGAGCGCAATATTTTGTATGTGGTGCAGGGACATGATCATCCCGCCCTTTTTGCCGATCGATTGCGCGCCGTGCGGGCCCATTGGATTGCCGGCAAGCCGCCGCAGATCCATTGGGTCTACACCGCGAAGGGGCGTTACCGCACTGGAGAGGCAGCGTGCGAGGTGGAGTGGATTTCGAGAGATGGGGAGGCAATGGAGGTGGCATTCGCGGCGCCGCAATGGGCGTTGACCCCTGGACAGAGCGTGGTGCTTTACGAGTCGCGCGTGTGTTTAGGGGGAGGAGTGATCGATAAGGTGTGGCGGACAGAGGCTCCGTAGAGAGGGGAGAGAGGGGTTTAGTCGGGAAGAATTCGCGGAGCAAAACGGTGGGTGAGAAGGGCGATCTGGCCGCTGGCAAAGTGAGCACAGCGTTCGAGGTAGTGAGCAGTGCTTTTGGGCATGGGGGTCCGAGCACGGGTGATATAGGCGATGAGGGATTGACCGTCGACGAGAAGGCGTTCTCCGTCGGCAAGGAGCAAAAGCTCGTCGCGGGTAGGGGGAGCAGCGAGCTTGGGACGAAAGTGGAGGATATTTTCGCTGGCGACGACAAAGTCGGCCCAGATGTCGAAGATCGCCGGGTCGGTGCGCAGGGTTTCGACTTTGGCTTTGGCAGCTTTGGCGAGCTGATCGAGACGCCCAGCAAGCCCTTCAAAAAAGGGATGAACGGCGATGGTGGCTTTCATGGTGGCGATAATGCGATCGATGTCGCGCATGGTCCAGGCGATTTTGAGATAGCGGCTTTCGTAAAAATCAGAGAGAGGAACGGAAAAGGCGCGGAAGGGTTCTCCCCAGAGTTCGTCAATGCTCTCTTCTCCGCTGCGGTGGAGGACGAGCCGTTTGAGTTCGAGCGCTTCTTGCAGACAGCGACCGCATTCGCGCATCAGTTCGTCCGAGGGACTGATTTGCACACCGAGCTCTTGGAGTTCAACGAGGTGAGTGAAGATGTCGGTGGCGCGGTTGAGGAGCGCGCCCGCGAGCATTGCCCCTTTGACCCGCTTCTTTTGAGGGTCGGTTTCATTTTCGTAGGCGGCGCGGACCTCCGCGAGCCTGCGGCCAGGGACGTTGATACCGTGCTCGACATGGTTGAAGAGGCGGCGCGTGAGGTCGCGGATAAGGGTTTTGCGCGCGTCGAACTCGTTTTCGGGAAGAGGATAGGTTTTAACCCAGTAGCCTTCATAGTACACGCGTTCAACGCCGTCGATAATGCGACGAGTGCCGTTTTCAACAGAGGAGTCGAGGGACGTGTCCATCATGTAAGATTATTTTACATCTTTTCGGCGATGGGAGGTTCGGTCTGGGAGGAGTAGGACAGGAGAGGAGAAGAGCATGGGGGAGAACGACGAATGTAGGTGGTGAAACGAAAGGAAAAGGGGTGGCGAGCGTCGGCAGGGTGAGGGATGACGGCGATAGGATAGAAGTCATCGGGCGACCAGGGGGGAAAGTAACAGTCAGCGGGAGGAGCAGCGTCTACTTCGGTGAGTTCCAAACGGTGGGCGAGGGGAAGAGCCGCAGCATAGAGTTGAGCACCGCCGATGATGAAGATTCGCGGTTCTTGGGCGAGGGCGAGAAGGGCCTCGGTAAGAGAGGAGTAGATTTCGAGGGTGGTGGGACGTTGAAGCGCAGAAGACAAGGCGGAAGGGTCGGAGGGAGGGAGAACAGCGAAGGAAGAGGGGAGGCTGGTGGAGAGAGAGAGCGAGCGAGGGGAGAGAAAAGCCGCAAGGGTTCGGCTGACGAGAACGTTGCGCCGCTCCGCTAAGGGCCGTCCGCCGAGAGATTCCCAGGTGTTGCGGCCCATGACGACGGCTGCACCGCGCGTGAGGGCTTTAAAACGCTTGAGGTCGTCGGGAAGGTGCCAGGGGAGGCGATTGTTCCAGCCGATTTCGCGATTGCGCCCGATGGCGGCGATGAGAATAATCTCAGACATCCTAGGGAATCGTAGGAGGTATAGAGGGGTTAAACGGCCACAGGAGCCGGAATGTGGGGGTGAGGGTCGTAGCCTTCGAGGGTGAAGTGTTCATAGCGAAAGTCTTCGAGACGACGGATAGTCGGGTCGAGCTTCATGCGCGGCAGCGGCCGAGGGGCGCGGGTGAGTTGCAGTTTGGCTTGTTCAATGTGGTTGAGGTAGAGATGACAGTCGCCGCCGGTCCAGATGAATTCGTGGGCGAGGTAGCCGCAGACTTGGGCGACCATGAGGGTGAGAAGCGCATAGGAGGCGATGTTAAAAGGGAGCCCCAAAAAGACGTCGGCGCTGCGTTGATAGAGCTGACAGGAGAGCCGCCCTTCGGCGACATAGAATTGAAAGAGGACGTGACAGGGGGGGAGCGCCATCCGCGGAAGGTCGGCGGGATTCCAAGCAACGACAAGGTGGCGGCGCGAGTGAGGATTCCGTTGCAGTTCGGCTACCACCTCGGCAAGTTGATCGATCACCCGCCCATCAGGGGCTTGCCAGCGCCGCCATTGAGCGCCGTAGATGGGGCCAAGGTCGCCGTTGGCATCGGCCCATTCGTCCCAGATGGTGACGCCGTGTTCGTGCAGATAGGCGATGTTGGTATCTCCGCGAATAAACCAGAGGAGTTCATGGATGATCGATTTGAGGTGAAGCTTTTTAGTGGTGAGAAGGGGAAAGGTTTCACCTCCATTGAGGGAAAACCGCATCTGCCAGCCAAAGAGCGAGAGGGTTCCGACGCCGGTGCGGTCTTCCCTGCGAATGCCGCGCGTGAGAAGTGCTTCGAGAAGTTCAAGGTAGGGTCGCATCTTTTTGAGGTTTTGGTTGAGGGTGATCGGTTAAGCCCCTTAACTTCGAAAGAGGGAGAGAGAGGCAATTATGCCCGAGATGGGGCGTGTGAATGCCACGACGGTGAAAAGGAGGAGGCGTAGGGGGGAGGGGGTGTGGTAAAATCGCATCTGCCGACCCATTTTTCCCAACTCCCCGTAGTTCAATGGATAGAACGAGCGCCTCCTAAGCGCTAAATCCAGGTTCGATTCCTGGCGGGGGGACGTTTTAAAAAGCATAGAAAAATCGCTTATTTTTTCGTTCTAGGTGCCGTTTATTAGTGTTATAGTCCGAAAAAGTAAAGAGAAAGGAGTCGGCATCATGCGGATCAACCAACCGGTCACCCAACGCGAATATCCAGTGCGGGATGATTGTGCGATCATCAGCCATACCGATGAGAAGGGGCGAATTACTTATTTTAATAAAGATTTTTTGGAGTATTCGGGGTTTACCGCTGAAGAGCTGATGGGGCAACCCCATAACATCGTTCGTCATCCCGATATGCCCCCGGAGGCGTTTCGCGATTTGTGGGCGACTTTGAAGGCAGGGCGCCCGTGGCAGGGAATCGTAAAGAACCGGCGAAAGGATGGGGATCACTACTGGGTAAAAGCAACGGCAACGCCGAAGCCAGGGGGGGGATATATGAGCGTGCGGATGAAGCCGTCGCGGGAGGAGATCGCTGCCGCCGATGCGCTCTACGCCCGGATGCGGGCGGGGGAGAAGATCCGCCTCGAAGGAGGGAGGGTGCGGGCCAATGGGGTGATCCGTTTGCTGCGGCGGGTAACCTTGGTGCAGCGGGTGGCGTTGCTGATGGTGTTGCCGGTGATCGGCTTTCTCCTCCTTTTGGGTTTGGAGTGGCAAGAGTATGGCCGACCGTCGTTGGCCTCGTTCGTTTGTACGCTGTTGGGGATCGTGCTGGTGTTGGGAGTGGGGGGGTGGACGATGGGCCGATTGCAGAATGGCTTGGCGCGGGCACAGGCGGTAGCACGGCGGATCGCCAACGGCGAGTTGAAGGTGGAGTTTACCGACTTGGGGAACGATGAGATCGGGGAGCTTTTCGATCAGATGCAGATCATGCGCAACCGCCTTTTCGAGCTGATTTTCACATTGCAGCAGCAGTTGCGCGAGGTGAGGGAGGCGCAAAACCAGGCCGAGATGAGCGCGGAGGCGATCGCTACCAGCGCTATTCAGCAGGCGGCCAATACCCAGTCGATTGCTTCGGCGGTGACCGAGAACACCGCAGCGGCGGAGGCGATCGCTCAAAACGCGACGGTGACGGCTGAGGCGGCCGCGGCGGCGCAGGAGGCGGTCGACCATGGGGCAGCGGTGGTCCACCGGGCGGCCGATGAGATCGCCCGCATCGCCGATGCAGTGCGGGCCTCTTCTTCGAATTTGACGAAGTTGGAAGGGATCGCTACCGAGATCGGCCAGATCATCCAAACGATTCGCGATATCGCCGATCAGACTAATTTGTTGGCCTTGAATGCCGCTATTGAGGCAGCGCGCGCCGGTGAACAGGGAAGAGGATTCGCGGTGGTGGCCGATGAGGTGCGGAAATTGGCCGAGCGAACGGCGAAGGCGACGCTGGAGATCGGAGCGATGATCGAGCGAATCCAGGAGGAGACCCGCACCTCGGTGGCTTCGATGCAGGAGGGGGTTGCGTTGGTAGAGAAGGGAGCCGAAAGCGCTCACGAGGCCGGCGATTCGGTGGAGGCGATCAAGCGCGAAGCGGAGAAGGTGATTTTGGCGGCGCAGGGAATTCAGCGGTCGATGCAGGAGCAGTTGGCGGCATTAAAGTTGATCGAAACCAATGCGCATCAGATCGCCGAGGGGAGCGAGATGGTGAAGAGCCGAGCGCAGGAGGTGGTAAACGCCGCCAAACAGGTGGGAGCGGCGACGGCGCGCGTGACAGCGACAGCGGCGCTCTTCAAAACGTAGCGCGGGCTAAAAGGCGCGCGGCGTGACGAGCGAGCATCGCTTGTTCGTCGGTGGCGATGACGGCGACGGCAACTCGGCTGGTGGGGGAGTGGATGAGGGCGTCGCCGCCAACCGCCGCCTCATTTCGGGCGAGATCGAGGGAGAGATCGAGCCAGCCGCTGAGTTCGGCTACCCGCGCGCGGATGGGAGGGGCGTGCTCGCCAATCCCACCGGTAAAGATCAGCGCGTCGAGCCCCCCTAACGCAGCGACGAGAGAGCCGAGCTCGCGCGCGATACGGTAGCAGAAGAGTTCGATCGCTTCGCGGGCGTGCGGGTGGTCGCTGGCAAGAAGGGTGCGCATGTCGGCAGAGAGGCCCGATACCCCAAGGAGACCGGCTTCGCGGTAGAGAAGATGCTCGATCGCGGCGGCGTCGAGCCTTTCTTGTTGGAGAAGGTAGAGGAGAACGCCGGGGTCGATCGTGCCGCTGCGAGTGCCCATCATGAGGCCATCAAGGGCAGTAAACCCCATCGTCGAGGCGATGCTGCGGCGGTTTTTGAGAGCGGCAAGGGAGGCCCCATTTCCCAGGTGGGCGACGACGACGCGGCCCTCGGCTTGAGCCGGTAAGTAACGGGGGAGAGCTTCGGCGATGTATTCATAGGAGAGACCGTGAAAACCGTAACGGCGAATGCCTTGTTCCCAGTAGCGGCGGGGAAGAGGGAACATCTGCGCTTGCCAAGGTTGGGTGCGGTGAAAGGCGGTGTCAAAGCAGGCGATCTGCGTCCAGTCAGGGTGGCGGGCTAACAGGGTGCGAATGGGACGAAGGTTGTGCGGCTGGTGCAGCGGGGCAAGAGGGATAAGGGCGGTGAGGGCAGCCAGGACTTCCGGGGTAACCCGCACCGGTTGCGTAAAGAGAGCACCCCCATGGACAACGCGGTGACTGGTGGCGAGAATGCGGTAGCCCCGCGCTTGTTCTTCGAGCCAGACGATGAGGCGTAGAAGCGCTTCTTCGTGCTGCGCGTCGAGATCGCCGGCGAGCGACCAAGGTTGGTCGGCGAGAAGTTCAGCACCACAACGAGCGGTGAAGTGAGCGTTTTCGGTCCCGATCCGCTCGATTTGGCCAAGGAGGAGGGGCGGTTCGTCGATGTCGGCGTCGTCGCGACAGCGGTAAAGCGCGAATTTAAGGCTGGAGGAGCCGGCGTTGAGAGTGAGAACCGCAGTGGGGCGGGGAGAGGTCATCGCTAGGGCCTCCGACTAGATGGGTTGAATGCGAGGGGATTTTAGCCGACCGCGGAGGTGGAGCGAGGGGGAGCGGCTTTGGCGGTGACGAGGATCTGCGCGAGCGCACAACTGGCGACGCGCGTTTCGGCGGTGTCGGCTCGGCTGGTGAGAACGATCGGAACGCGCGCCCCGAGGACGATCCCCGACATGAGGGCGTTGGCTAGATATTCGAGCTGTTTGGCGAGCATGTTCCCGGCTTCGAGGTCAGGGACGATGAGGATGTCTGCGTTGCCGGCGACGGCAGAGCGAATGCCTTTGACTTTGGCCGCAACCAGGGAGATGGCGTTGTCAAAGGCGAGCGGACCGTCGAGCAGCCCCCCCGTGATCTGCCCGCGGTCGGCCATCTTGCAGAGGGCAGCGGCGTCCAACGTGGAGCGGATTTTGGGATTTACCGTTTCAACAGCGGAGAGGATCGCTACTTTGGGTTCCGCGATCCCTAAAGCGTGGGCGAGGTCGATCGCATTTTGGATAATGTCGACCTTTTCTTCGAGGGTGGGTTCGATATTGATCGCAGCATCGCTGATGAGAAGCGGGTGGGGATAGGTGGGAACGTCGGCCATGAAGACGTGCGAGATGCGCCGCCCGGTCCGCAGACCGCGCTCTTTGTTCACCACTTCCGACATCAGCTCGTCGGTGTGAAGCGACCCTTTCATGAGAGCGGCACAGGCGCCAGTGCGACAAAGGCGAACCGCTTCCTCAGCGGAAGCGTGCGAGTGGGGGGTATCGACGATCTCAATCCCCGAGAGAGAGCGTTCGAGGGTAGCGGCGATCGCTTCGATGCGGGGGCGAGGGCCGACGAGGACGGGGGTGATGAGACCCGCATCAGCCGCTTCGAGCGCTCCCAGGAGAGCATACTCGCTGCAGGGGTGGGCGACAGCCATCCGAATCGGCGGGAGGCCATCGACGAGGCTCATGAGGTGCTGATAGCGGCGCGCTTTGTCGGAGATGGTGATTTCAGGGGGTTCGATCAGGGGACGACGTACTTTCTCAGTGGGGGCGATGACTTCAGCCTCCCCGTCGATGACGAGAAGCCCATCTTGATTATACGCGGTGCAGTCGAAAAGGATATGGTGGTTATGGGTAAATTTGTTGCGAACGACGACCCGAGCGGTGAGGGTGTCGCCGATGAGAATAGGTCGGTGAAAGGTGAGGTTTTGCCGAACATAGACGGTGCCGGGACCAGGGAATTGGGTACCGAGGATCGCTGAGAAGAGGGCACCTCCCCACATCGAGTGGCCGACGATTTCTCGAAATTGACTGCTTTTGGCGTACTCAGGGTCGATGTGGGTAGGGTTGAGATCGCCCGAGAGGGCGGCAAAGAGTTGAATGTCCTCCGGACGAAGGGTGCGCGAGAGGGAGGCGCTTTGACCGATGGCGATTTCGGCAAAGGTGACATTTTCAATCCAGACAGTGGCGCGGTTCATGAGACCTCCATGATTGTGCATTGCAACAAATTGTAGGGAAGGCGATGGGAGTTGGCAAGGGCTTTCAGGAGCTAGACTAACGGCGGCTTAATTACGAGAGAGGATCGGGAAGGAGGAGGAGCGCGCGCGGTAAAACCGCTCCCCTTCGCCGTAAAAAGCAGCGCAGAGAAGCGGATGCGGGCGGCCGAGCGCCCGCAAGAAGAGGCAGGAGGTGGTTATTTGGCGGCTTTCCAGATGGCCCCTTTTTTGTCTCCTGTGAGCTCGCATTTCGAGGCGACGCCAGCGATGACGGCGGTTTCGCCGACTTTGTAGAATTTGTTGTCGTTGGGGTTAAAGCAACGGGGTTCGGGGGCTTCGGCTTTCTTTTCACCAGAAGTAGGGGCAGCAGGGGCTGCCGGAGCGGCCGGTTTGGACTCTGGGGAAGAGGTCTGCGCGGCGCAAGCAGCAAGGAAAAGAGGGGCAATTGCTGCGATGAGGGTTTTTTTCATGTTGTGCTCCTTTCGTTGATTTGCATCGGTTGCTGGCCGATGGGCCAGCGACGGGCAGCAGGAAGCGTAGCACGTATTTGTGACTATTTGATGACAAATGAGCGGAGTCGGGGAAGGAGGGGGAGGGGTTAGGGAGTTATGGGGGAGAGAGAGTGTCGAAGTTTTGGGGCCGAGGGTAGGAGGGAGGAAAGGGCGGCATGAGAAGGCGCTCAAAGAGAAGCCAGCGATAGCTGCGCCAAAAGTTCTCTTCGGGGTCGAGGGCATCAGGGAGAATGGCGGCCATCGAGTAGAGTAGGATGGTGCGGTGAATGAGAGGAGCAAGAAGCAGTGGGGTGAGTTCAGCTGCCGCAGGGGAGGGGGGAAAGTGGCCTTGCTTTTGCCCTTCGATGAGAAGTTGCTCAATGAGAGCACGAGCGGGGGTGATGATTTCGGTATGATAGATTTGGGCAATGGCAGGAAAGTTGTGGGCTTCAGCAAGGATGAGCTTGACCATGCCGCCGTGCGGGGTGTGAAAGAGACGTTCCCCCCAGCGGCGAAGGAGCGCCCAGAGACGGTCGGCAGGGGGGTGATGAGCGATCTCGGCAAGCCAGAGGGCGTCGGCGTCGAGAAGGGGGGCGATGTGGTGACGAATTACCGCGGTGAAAAGGTCAAGTTTGTCGCGATAGTAGCGGTAGATGGTGCCTTTGGCGACCCCAGCGCGCCGAGCGACGTCGGCGAGATGGGTGGCAGCATAGCCACGTTCGACGAAGAGGGAGACAGCAGCCGCGAGAAGTTCTTGAGGCCGCGCTTCTTTGCGACGCCGCCGAGGCGGGCGAGGAGGGGAAGGCGTCCGAGAGGAGTTCATCGCGAGCGTAGGGCGGGGAGAGGGTTGTTGGGAGTGAAAGATTAGAGAAGGAGCCGGTGACGGATGAGAATGCGGGCGTAGGGAGCAAGACGCTCAGCGAGCCGTTCGACAAGGTAGACGCTGCGGTGTTGCCCTCCTGTACAGCCGATGGCGACCGTGAGATAACGACGGGCTTCAGCGGCATAGTGGGGAAGCCAGTGGGTGAGAAAGTCAGCGATGGCATTTTCCATGTCGTTGACGAGAGGTTGAGCAGAGAGATAGTCGCGCACCGGCGGGTCACGTCCGGTGAGCGGACGAAGGTCGGGATGGTAGTAAGGGTTGGGAAGACAGCGAGCGTCAAAGAGAAGGTCGGCGTCGAGGGGAACGCCGCGTTTAAAGGCGAAGGATTGAAGGGTGAGCGTAAGAGCAGAGGGGTGAGGAGCAGCCGTTTGCAGCCAGTCCGTGAGGTAGCGACGGAGTTGCTGGGGCGTGAGGTTGCTGGTGTCGAGCCGGTGCGCCGCTTCCGCAATGGGGGCGAGAAGTTCTCGTTCGTGGGCAATCGCTTCGAGGAGTGTGCGATGGTTGCCGGCAAGAGGGTGAGCGCGCCGGGTTTCAGAGAAACGGGTCAGGAGAATGTCATCGCGGGCGTCTAGAAAGAGAAGTTCCGGCGCAATGTGCGTGGCGCATTCGACATCGCGAAGGGCGGCAGGGAGCGCTGCAAAGTCGCCGCTGCGAATGTCGACAGCAACGGCGACCCCTTCACGCCGGTCCGAGGGGGCGAGGGTGCGTTCGACAATGTGCGTGACGACCGAAACGAGAAAGGGTACCGGGAGATTGTCAAGGGCAATGAAACCGTTGTCTTCAAGGGCCCGCAGGGCGACCGTTTTGCCCGCACCCGAGACACCGCTGATGACGACAATCCGCAAGGGAGGGGATGAAGAGGAGGAGGTCGCTTTTCCAGCGACATAGCAGGAGGAGGGAGGAGACGGCGAAGCGTCGGGGGTCATGGGTGAGCAGGAGAGGGGGCATTGCGCCATTTGATCGAGCAGCCGATCGAGGGATTTTGTTCGCGCGGCCCTCGACCCGTTTGGGCAATTTGAACCATGGCTTCATAGAGTTCCCGCCGAGCGTCGGGAGGAGCAGGCTTTTTGCCCGAGGCGTCTAGCCGCCCACGGTATTGGAGCCGCAGCTCTTTGTTGAAACCGAAGAAATCGGGGGTGCAGACCGCTCCATAGGCACGGGCAACCTCTTGAGTTTCATCCCAGAGGTAGGGAAAGGGAAAGGCGCGTTCGCGGGCAATCTTCTGCATGTTTTCAAAGGAGTCTTCAGGATAGTCGGTGGGGTCGTTGCTCATAATCGCGACCGCGCCGATTCCATATGCGCTGAGGTCCCGCACGTCGCGAATGATACGGTCGAGAACGGCTTGAACGTAGGGGCAGTGGTTGCAGATAAACATGAGAAGAAGACCGTTTGGTCCCCGAACATCGGCAAGGGTGTAGCGCTTGCCGTCTACACCGAGGAGGTTAAAGTCAACAGCAGGCCAGTCAAAGTTGCAAAGAGGGGTGGTGAGCGAGACCACAGGTTGCTCCTTTAGCTGTGACGATGAAAAGGATTGTAGCGCGGCTTTGCAGAGCAGGGAAGGAGGGGGAGAGATGGGGAGAGGATAAAGAAGAGAGAAAGGAGGTAGGAGAGGAGAGGGTTAATGGATTGGAAAATAGACGGTAAAGCGGGTTCCACGACCGTGAGGAGGATCCGAGACAGTAATGGTAGCTCGGTGAAGGTCGAGAATCTCCCGAACGATGGCAAGCCCTAGACCCGAACCGAGACAGCAGCTTTCGGCAGTGGGGAGACGAACAAAGGGTTGAAAGATGCGCTGCCGCTCTTCTGGGGGAATCCCAGGACCGGTGTCGTCAATAGTCAGGGTAATAAGGCTAGGAGCCATCGTGAGGGTGACGGTGACCTCACCGCCAGGGGGAGTGTAGGTGATGGCGTTGTCGAGGAGGTTTTTGAGACATTCGGTGAGAAGCATAGGGTTTACGAGGATAGGGGGAAGAGAGGAGGGGGCGTCGAGAGCAAGGGTAATCGCTCTGCGCCGGGCTTTGGGGTAGAGGTCGGTGAGGGCGGCTTTGAGGATCGCGGTGAGGTCGGTGGGAGTAAAGGGAAGGGCCGCTTCCGAGGCGGCTTCAGCGCGCGCGAGCGTGAGCATCTGCGTGGCGAGGTGGGCAGCGCGTTCGGCAGCGACGATGACTTTGTCGAGGTCACTTTTCATGGCTTCATAGGTCGGGGCGTCGCGGGCGAGTTCGGCTTGCATTTTGAGGCCAGTGAGGGGGGTACGGAGTTGGTGAGCAGCATCAGCGATGAAACGCCGTTGGGCGGCGAGATTGCTTTCCAGCCGAGCCATGAGATGGTTGAAGGCGAGAATGAGGGGACGGATTTCGTCGGGGACCCGCTCAGGGTCGAGAGGGGAAAGGTCCGTGGGACGACGGCGGGCAAGGTGGGCTTGAAGACGGTCGAGCGGGGCAAGACCACGGGTGAGACCAAACCAGACGAGAATAAGAGCGATGGGAATGAGAAGAAGTTGCGGGAGCATAATCCCAGTAAGGAGTTCGGTGGCGAGAACTTCCCGCCGCCGCGTGGTTTCAGCAATCTGAACGGCGACCAAAACGGGACCGTGAGGGGTGGTTTTGGGTTCGATGAGGGTGAGGAGTCGAACTATGCTTCCGTGAAGAGTAACGGTACGGTGAGTGAGGTGCGGACCCGATGGCCAGGGAGGAGTGGGAAGTTGAGCATTGCCCGCTAACCGCTGGGAGGGGGTGCGAATTTCATAGTAGAGGAGGTCGCTACCAGCAGAGGGGAGAAGCCAGGGGAGAGAGGGAGGAAGGTCAAAGTGAAGTTGATCTCCACGGAGCGTGACGTGCTGCATGAGCCGACGGGCATGGTCGGTGAGGGCTTCGTCATAGGGACGTTCAGCGATTTCGGCGGCAAAACGGTGGGTGATGAGAATGGTGAGTGGCCAGAGAAGGAGAAGAGGAACAAGCATCCAGTCGAGAATTTCGCCGAAGAGGGAGGCGGGTTCAGAGCGAGGCTTGGGGAGGGGGGACATGGTCGCTTTCGAGACAGTAGCCAAGACCGCGAACCGTCCGAATGATGACACCGCTGCCTTCAAGCTTTTTGCGGAGACGGTGAAGGTAGACTTCAATGGCGTTGAGGGAGACGGCTTCTTGCCAGCCACAAAGATGTTCGAGGAGCTGCTCTTTGCTGACGAGACGACCCGGACGGAGGATGAGGTATTCCAGAAGGGCAAGTTCACGAGCGGAGAGGTCAAGCGGAATACCGTGAAGGTGCGCCCGGCGGGCGGTGAGATCGTAGGTGAGCGGCCCGATAGTGACGCGCGGGGGGGCAGCCGCACCGCGCCGCGTCAGGGCGCGAACGCGGGCTTCAAGCTCCCGTAGGTCGAAGGGTTTGGTAAGATAGTCATCGGCGCCAGCGTCAAGCCCCGCGACCCGTTGTTCAATGGCGTCTTGGGCGGTGAGAATGAGGACCGGTGTGGCATTGCCGCGGGCACGAAGCCGCTCGAGGAGGGTGATCCCCGGAAGCTTGGGAAGCGCAAGGTCTAGAATGATGAGGTCGTAGGCGGTGGCAGCGAGGGCAGCGTCGGCGGTGAGCCCGTCACCGACGCAGTCTACAGCATAGCCGGCGCGTTTGAGGGCGCGCGTGAGGGCATCGGCGATGACGGCGTCGTCTTCGACAATGAGGAGGCGCATGAGAGAGAAGGGTGGAAAAAAACACATTGTACCGCTTTTGTATTTTATAGGGGGAGAGAGAGGAAAGGGCCTAGGGTTTGAGACGCCATTTGCGAAGGCGATAGCGGAGTTGACTGAGGGTAAGACCGAGAAGTTGCGCCGCCCGCGATTGGTTTCCACCAGCGGCAGCAAGAGCGGCGTGAATTTGGTCAGGAGTGGGTTCGAGAGAGGATGGAGAGGGAGAGTAAGGGGGGACGGAGATGGAAGGGGCAGGGGGAAGGGGTCGAAAGGCGGCAGCAAGGGCGGTGGGTGTGATGGGGTTGACGCCAGAGGCGATGAGACGAGCGAGGAGGTTTTCGAGCTCGCGAACGTTACCAGGCCAGGAGTGAGCCGTGAGCCAGGTGATCGCTTCGGGAAGGATGAGCGGAGGAGGGGTTTGCTCCCGCCGGGCGATTTGGTCGATGAGGGCGTGAACAAGGAGAGGAATGTCTTCTGGCCGAGCGGCGAGGGGGGGAATGTCGATGAGAAGGACCGCTAGACGATAGTAGAGGTCAGACCGAAAACGACCGGCCGCTACCGCGGCGGCGAGGTCAACGTGC
This sequence comes from Hydrogenophilus sp., assembly GCA_026416515.1. Lineage (GTDB taxonomy): Bacteria > Pseudomonadota > Gammaproteobacteria > Burkholderiales > Rhodocyclaceae > Hydrogenophilus. The sequence continues at coordinate 445,811 of JAOAEZ010000001.1, forward strand.
GTGGCGGCAATGATGCGCGTGTCTACACTTTGTTCATGAGGGGCCCCAAGGGGCCGATAGGTGCGTTCTTGAAGGACGCGTAAAAGCTTGGGTTGTAGGGAGAGAGGAAGTTCGCCGATTTCGTCGAGAAAGAGCGTGCCGCGATGGGCCGCAGCGATAAGGCCCGGCCGGTCGGCAGTGGCACCGGTGTAGGCACCTTTTTTAACACCGAAGAGTTCGGCTTCGATGAGGTCGGGGGGAAGCGCTCCGCAGTTAACGGCAATGAAGGGGGCAGAGGCGCGGGGAGAGGTTTCGTGGAGGAGACGGGCGACCAGCTCTTTGCCCGAGCCCGATGGGCCTTGAATGAGAACGGGGGCGAGACTTTTGGCATAACGGGCGATTTGTTCACGAATGTGAACGATCGCCGGACTGCAGCCGATGAGACGAGTAAGAGGAGAGGTAGGGGGGAAAGAGACGGGAGAGGAAACAGAGGGGTGAAGAGCTTGAGCGGCAGCGAGGAGTTGTTGAAGCCGCTCCCGGGTAACGGGTTTGGTGAGAAAGTCGATCGCACCGAGCTTCATGGCGCGAACAGCTGTTTCGATGTCGCCGTAGGCAGTGAGTACCGCGATGGGAGTTTCCGGACGATGACGGGTAAGGTGCTCGACTAGGGTAATGCCGTTGCCGTCAGGAAGCTTGAGGTCGGTGAGGATGAGGTGATAGAAACGAGAGAGCGCAGCATGGGTACCTTCAGCAAGGGTGGCAGCTTGATCGGCAGTGCAGCCAAGCCGTTCAAGAAGGCGAATGAGGGTGCGCCGCAGGTCTTCTTCGTCGTCGATGATGAGGAGGTGCATGGCGCAATTGTGCCACGAGTGTGGAGGGGATTTTGTGGTAGATTGCTCTTTGAAGCAGTGTGTTTAAGGATCGGAATGATGAGCGAGAGACTAAGAGTGGGTTTCGTGGGGTTGGGGTTGATGGGACGACCGATGGCGTTAAATGTGCTGCGCGCTGGGTTTGAGGTGTTGGTGTGGGCGCGCCGGCCAGAGGCGTGTGAACCATTGGTGGAGGCAGGGGCAAAGGCAGTGAAGTCTTTGCGCGCGCTGGGAGAGGAGTGCGGGGTGACGGTTTCCGTGGTGTCAGATGGCGCAGCGGTGGCAGAGGTAACGTTGGGAGAGGATGGGATCGCTGCAGGGGCCCAGCCAGGACATGTCCATGTGGATATGAGTACGATTTCACCCGAGGAGGCTCGGGCGATCGGAAGGGCATTGGCGGCGCGCGGGGTGGAGTTCGTGGATGCTCCTGTGTCCGGGGGAGTGGTTGGGGCAGAGCGGGGTTCTTTAACGATTATGGTGGGGGGGAGAGAGGAGGTGGTGACGAGAGTGCAACCGATTTTGGCAGCAATGGGGGAGCGAATTACCTACGTTGGACCGGCGGGAGCAGGACAGGTGGCTAAGGCGTGTAACCAGGTGTTGACGGGAGTGACTGTGGTGGCAGTGGCAGAGGCGTTGAATTTGGCACGGGCCGCCGGAGTGGATCCAGAGCGCGTGCGCGAGGCACTGTTGGGCGGAGCCGCCTATTCGCGGATTTTGGAGCAGCATGGGGCACGAATGTTGGCGCGCGATTTCCGCCCCGGATTTAAGGGGTGGATGCATGCAAAGGATATGGGATTTGTGCTCGAGGAGGGACGACGGGTGGGGGCACCGACGTTGTTGTCAGCAGTGGCCGCCCAGTTGTTCCAGGCATTGGTGGCCCGAGGGGAGGGGGAGGAGGATTCGATCGCGGTATTGCGGTTGTTGGAGGAGTGGAGCCAGAGAGGGGAGAAGAGGGCATAGAAGCTCTGTCTCTTCGAGTGGCTTAGCGGGAGAGAGTTCGAGAATGGCGCGGTGGCTTGTGGTGTTGGTTTTGATGGGGGGAGTGGTGTGGTGGGTGCGACGATGGTGGCGGCAGAGGGAGAGGAGGTGGGCGGAGATACCTCGGCCCCAACGCGAGGGAGAGATGGGGGAGAAAAGAGAGCAGTTGGTGGCTTGCAACTACTGCGGGGTGCTGCTGCCGGCGAGCGAGGCCGTGCGAAATAGAGGTAAGACGTGGTGCCGCGAGCATGTGGCGAGCGGGGGGGAGGGGAGTGGGCAGAGAGAGGAGTGAACACCAGAGCGATTTTCTGGCGCTGACATTCCCATCCGATGCGCTGCGGGTGGTAGTGGCGGGGTTGCTGTGGGTGTCAGGACCGGGGATGGGGTTGGGTGAGGAGAACCCCCGTCTGTTTTTCGGAGTGGGATTGGCTTATTTGAGCGCCGCAGTGGTGTTGGCAGTGGTTCGGGGGTGGTGGGTGGAGCGGTTGCAGTGGGCGACAAGCAAAGGGGTGACCGAGTTGCAGGTGATGTGGTCGATGGCAGCTTCCGTGGTGGATGGAACGGCGATCACGTTGTTGATGGCGGTGAGCGGGGGCTTTTCGTCAGGGTTGCCTTTGGTGCTTTTTTTGGTGGGGACAGCGACTGCTTTCGAACGCCCGCCGCGCTTGGCTTTGTTCGGTGCGGCTGTGGGCGTGGTGGGGTTGTTGGGGGAAAATGGGTGGCGATTGTGGGAGGAGCGAGGAGGGGCCGACCCGTGGTGGGTGGGGGTGACAGGGGCAGGGTTGCTGACGACAGCATGGTTGGCCGCGAGCGTGGGGGGGCGCGTGCGGGCGTCCGAGGCTGCGTTGGCGTTTGAGCGAGCGTTGTTGGCTTGGCAGCAGGAGGTGAACGATCGAATCGTGGCTGAGTTGGGCGATGGGGTGGTGTGGGTGGGGGCTGACCGCCGGATTCGGTACGCGTCCCCACGAGTGGTGGCGTGGTTGGGAAGAGATCCAGTAGGGGAGAGGGTGGAGCAGGTGTTGCCAGTCGGCGTGCAGCCGGGGGAAGAGCGATGGTGGGTGAGAGCCGACGGGTGTTGGCGTTTTGTGGGGGGAAGAGAGGATAGCGCAGGGGAGTGGTTGGTGTGGATGAGCGATTTGGCCGCCGCCGCCCGCCATTTCCAGCGCGAGCGGTTGGCAGCGTTGGGATTGTTGGTGGCAGGAGTGGCCCATGAGTTGCGAAACCCTTTGGCAGGAATCGCCCAGGCGCTCGATCTGCTGCGCGATGCCTCCGAGGAGGAGCGCGCAGAGTGGTTGGGAGTGGCCGAGCGAAATGTGGCGCGAATCGGGCGCTTGATCGAGGAGGTTCTGGCGTTGGGACGGTTGCGCCCACCCGAGCCAAGGGGGGTGGCTTTGCGAGAGTGGCTAAGGGAGTGGCGAGCGCGGTTGCCCCCCGCCGAGGCTAGACGGGTGGCGGTGGAGGGAGATGAGGGAGAGGCATGGGTCGATCCAGACCATTTGGAGAGGGTGGTGGAGAATTTGGTGAAGAATGGGTTGGCGTTCGCTTCCCAGCGAGAGGGTGCAGTGCGGGTGACGGTAGTGAGCGAGGGAGCCGAGTGGTGCGCGCTGCAGGTGACCGACGATGGACCAGGAGTGGCACCAGAGGTGGAACGAGCACTCTTTTCGCCGTTCGTGTCGGGACGCACGGGGGGGATAGGGTTGGGTCTTTTTTTGGTGCAGGAGTTGGTGCGGTTGAATGGGGGAGAGGTGTACTACCAGCGCGGGGAGGAGGGGGGAGCCGTGTTTACGGTGCGTTGGCGCCAGAGAGGGATGGAGTAACCCCGCGCGGCCAGAGAAGCCACCACCGCGCTTCCGCACGGGTGCGACTGGCGAGATAACCGGCCGGAGCACCGCTTCCCCAGTAGTAATCGCCGCGAAGGGGGCCGAGGATCGCGCCGCCCGTGTCGTGGGCAACGACAAGGCGGTGTAAGGGTTGAGGCGCCTCGGGGGCCGAGAGCCAGAGAGGAGCACCAAGGGGAAGAAGAGCCGGGTCTATCGCGACGCTTCGACCGGCTACGAGGGGAACTCCAAGCGTGCCAATGGGCCCGTCGTAGGGGTCGGCGGGGGGAGGAAGTTCGCGAAAGAAGACATAGGCGGGGTTTTCGGCGAGAATCTGATCGCGTTGGTGGGGGTGACGCTCAAACCAGGCGCGGATGGCGTCCAGCGTGGCACGGTGGGGAGGGAGTTCACCGCGGTCGATGAGTAGACGCGCGATAGAGCGATAGGGGTGACCGTTGTGGTCGGCATAGCCAATGCGGGCATGCGTGCCGTCGGGGAGAGAGAGCCGAGCCGACCCTTGGGTTTGAGCGATTAGGAGGTCGAGAGGGTCTTTGACCCAGAAGAGAATGGGGGCGGGAAAACGATCGCCTTGGGCAACGATTTCCCGCCGGGTCCAGTAGGGGATAAGTCGTTGTCCGACCACTCGCCCTTTGAGGCGAAGGTGCTTGGTTTCCGGAATAGTTTCGACAAGGGCTACTGTGATGAGGTCGGGAGGGGGCGCGTGGATGGGCGTTTCATATCCAGGGGCAGGGGTACGACTGGCCGCAAGGGTGGGTTCGTAGTAGCCGGTGAGAAGCCCCGTAGCACGGGCTTCCCCCGTGATGAGCCGCGCGGTGAGGGCCCATGGGGTGAGGTGACGCGTGAGGAGAGAACGAAGCTTCGGCGGAGAGGACGCAATAGGCGAGGAGAGCGATTCACAAAAAGGATGCCATTCGGGGTATTGCTGGATCAGGGAGGGACAGGCTCTCTGGAGGGCAAGGAGGACTCCGTCAAGAGGATCCGTTTCCCAGCCGGGGAGTTCTTCCCATTTGGCAGGGTGAAGATGCAGTTGCCCACGAAGGGGAGGGGCAAGAGGGGTCTGCCGCGATTCGAGGGGGAGGCAGGGGGAGGGGTCGACCACCACAAGAGGAGCGGGGGGAGGAGAGGAAAGGGAATGAGGGAGAGGATGACAGGCGGCAAGGGTGACGATAAGGAGGAGGAGAAAAGGACGAGAGAACATGGGGGGTGCTTTAGGGAGAGAGCGCGATGGTATCATGGTCAGAGAGAGTAAAGGAACGCAGAAGGGGTGGGGGAAAAGAAGAGACTTATTGGAAAGGAGGTCCATTTTGGGAAAGGAGAAACGCATCTTGTTGTCGGAGATCGCGACGGCGATGAGCCGAATCGCCACTTTGTTGGAGCAGGAGCTGGGGGGGAGATTGACGGCTCCCGATTGGGGGGCGGCGCCGGCGTTTTGGTTGCGCCGGGTGGGACGGTCGGGGGTGATGGTGGAGGGGGTAGCGGAGCCCGATCGAGTGCGGTTGAGCGATTTGCAGGGAATCGAGGATCAGAAGAGGCGAGTGGTCGCTAACGTGCGCCAGTTCTTGGCAGGGTTGCCGGCAAACGATTTTTTGTTGACGGGGGCGCGCGGTTGCGGTAAGTCGTCATTGGTGAAGGCGTTGTTGACGGAGTTTGCCGGAGAGGGGTTGCGGTTGGTGGAGGTGCAGAAGGAGTTGTTGCCCCATTTGCCCGAGCTGTTGCCCTTGCTGGGACGGGCTCCGTACCATTTTTTGGTGTTTATCGATGATTTGTCGTTCGAAGAGGGGGAGGGGAGTTATAAGGAGTTAAAAAGCGTTTTAGAGGGGTCGATTTGGGCACGACCGAAAAACGTTTTGGTGTGCGCAACTTCTAACCGCCGCCATTTGATGCCGGAGTATTGGCGCGAGAATGAGGCGAGCCGCGATTGGGGAGGAGAGATCCATCCGATGGAGGGGGCAGAGGAGAAGGTGTCGCTCGCTGAGCGATTCGGGTTGTGGGTGTCGTTCTATCCTTTTTCCCAGGAGGAGTATTGGCAAATAGCCGCTCATTGGTTGCGCGTCTACGGGGCGTTTGAGGAGGAGGTGGCCGAAGCCCGGGCCGCCGCATTGGCTTGGGCTATCGAGCGAGGATCGCGGTCAGGCCGGGTGGCCGAGCAGTTCGCCCGAGCATGGTTGGGGGAGCGACGGTTAAGAGGGTGAGAGAGACGATGCACGAGGTAGTGGTCGCGGCTGGGGTGGTTTGGGATAGGGAGAGAAGGGTATTGTTGGGGGCACGAGGGGCCGAGGGGCCTTTTGCGGGGTTTTGGGAGTTTCCCGGGGGAAAAGTGGAGGTAGGGGAGTCTCCGCAGGCAGCCGTGGCGCGGGAGTTGAGGGAGGAGCTGGGAATCGAGGTAACAGAGGGGGCAATCACGCCGTGGGTGGTGCGCACCCATGAATACCCCCACGGTACGGTTCGGTTGTTCTTTTTTCAGGTGTGGGAGTGGCGGGGGGAGCCTCAGGCACGAGTGCACCGCGCTTTGGCTTGGGTACGACCCGAGGAGGGAGGAGTGGCGCCTTTGCTGCCGGCTAACGCGCCGGTGTTGGCGGCGCTGACGTGGCCGGAATATATGGTGATTTCCGATGCCGCAGCGGGATTGGAGAGCGGAAGGGAGCAGGGGTGGAGCGAGGCTTTGGCGCGGTGGGAGAGGCGGGTGGCCTTGGCAGCAGCAGAGGGAAGGGTGGTAGCCCAGGTGCGCGAGCCGCCCGCGCTGGGGGTGAAACGGCTGAGAGAGTTGGTGCACCACGCACGCGCAGCAGGGGCAGTACGGGTGGTGGTGAACGGAGAGATGCGTTGGGCAACCGAAGCAGGGGCCGATGGGGCCCATTGGAGTGCGGCCCGCGCACGAGGGTATTGGGAGAGGAGAGAGAGGGGAGAGGATCCAAGAGAGAGAGGGAGATTGTGGTTGGGGGTTTCAGTCCATCACGAGGGAGAACGAGCGGTGGCGTTGGCAGTGGGAGCCGATTATTGGGTGGTAGGGCCAGTCCAGCCGACCTTGAGCCACCCAGGAGCTAACGCTTTGGGGTGGGAGGGATTCGCAGCGCTGGTCGGTGAGGCGCCTGTACCCGTTTACGCAATCGGCGGTTTGCGCGGAGAGGATTTGTCCCGCGTGCGGGCAGCAGGAGGACATGGGGTGGCAGCAATCCGCGGGTGGGAGGAGAAAGGAGATTTGACTTTGCGAGGAGAGAGAGCTAAGCGCAGAGGGCAAGACGAAAGGGAAGCGGAGAGAGATAGGGGAGTTCCCGACCGCAGTCGGCGATGAGGAAGTGGAGGTTGAGCTGGTATTTGTTGGCGGCGATTTTGGGGATAACCGGAGGATAGAGGTCTAGCCAGACCCGGACGAGACGGGGAAGTTGCCCGCCAAGGGGAAGTTGAAAGATACCGCGCTCGGCAACGGCGTCCTGCAGTTTACCACCCGTCCGCAGCCGCTCGAGAGCGCGGTCGACGGCGGTGAGGAGGGGTTGAACAGGGGAGAACCATTCCTCTAGATCGCGCCGCCGCTGAGAGGGGGGTTTCTGTAGCCAGCGGTAGTAGGCGGGAAGGTCAAAGGGAGAGAGACCGCCGGCAAGGTGGGCGCGGGTTTTGATGGTGTGAAGAAAGGGATCGTCATTGAGAGCGTGAACGAGCCGCCCGCTTTGAGCATGGAGTTGGGCAGCGAGAGTCTCATCGCTTAGCTCCGAGGAGGCGGAGGGTAAGGGCGGAGAGGGAGCAGTGAGAATGGCGACGAGGTCGCGTTTGAGGTCGGTGCGGTTGGCGATGGCGATGAGTTCAAAAAAGGTGAGCAACGCTGCGTGGTGATCGTGAGGGGAGTCGCTGCCGAGGTGGTGACGCCAACGTTGCCCGCTTGCTTCGAGCCGCAGCCAAGTGCGGACCTGCTCGGTAAGGGGGAATTCAAAGAGGATCATCGATTTCTCTGCGCGGCTTCGGTAAGGTAACGGCTATGAAGGAGCGCGACGCGGCGGTGAAGGTCGTCAAGGGTGGTGTGGTTGGGGAGAACGTCGTGGGCGATGGCAAGCCGCTGCGCACGGGTGGCTTGGGTGGCGATGATTTGCTGGACCTCTTCGACGGTGAGACCAGAGCGGACTACAACTCGAGCGATTTGAAGAGATTCAGGAAGATCAACGACAAGGATTCGGTCGGCAAGGTCAAGACCGATGCCAGTTTCGAGAAGAAGGGGAATGACCATGATGAGATATGGGTACTGCGGCGTGAGCGCAGCGATCTGATGCCGCAGTTCAAGGGCGATCTTGGGGTGAAGGATCGCTTCGAGTCGCCGCCGCTCGTCGGGGTTGGCAAAGACCCGCCGGCGGAGCTGCGCCCGGTCAAGGGTTCCTTCAGGGGTGAGAATGGTGTCGCCAAAAGCAGCAACGATTTCAGAGAGCGCTGGTTTGCCCGGGGTGGTGAGTTGGTGGGCGATGGTGTCAGCGTCGATGATTCCCGCGCCGAGGGTGGCGAAGTGGGCGGCTGCGGCGGTTTTACCGCTGCCAATGCCGCCGGTGAGGGCGACGAGGTAAGGTTTCGGGGAGAGGTTCATGGGGGTGAGGAGGGACAGGGAAGAATTTGCGCTGTGGCAATTCGAGCGGTGAGACGGGCAAGGAGGCGGTCGAGCTCTTTTTCCGGCCCTTCGATGGTGACGGTGGTACGAGTGATCGGATTTTTAGGGATGATTTCGAGACCGTTTACTCCTCGGGCTTTTAGGGCTTTGAGGTGGGCTTCCGCGCGTTCCCGACTGCTGAAGAGACCGAGAGAGATGCGCCATTGGTTGGGACCCGGGTCGCGAAGGATATGCCGGTCACCGATCCCTTGGCGGGCGAGATGGTCGGAAAGCCGCTTGGCGGCAGTTTCATTGGCTTGCTTAGGGGTGACTACCCACCAGCGCTCGGCTTCCGTTTGGGTGCGAAAGAGGGATTTGAGGGTAGGGAAAGGGGCAAGGAGTTCGCGCATGAGACGCGGATCGGTGTTGGGGGGAAGTTCAATGCGCCGACAGGCAGCAGGGGAGGAGAGCGCGCTGGAAGAGGAGGGTTCAGCGGAGGGGGAGATAGGCGAAACGGCGGCAGGAGAGGGGGGGGAGGAGGGGGGGAGGGGAGAGGGTTGAGGGGGAGGCGCAGGGGGGTGACGGGGAGGAGGGGAAGGGGTAGAAGAGGCGGAGGAAGAAGAGGAAGAGGGGGGAGAGGGAGGTGAAGAGGGGTGAGGGAGCGCAGCAGCAGGAGGGGGGGAAGAAACAGAGGGGGAAGGGTCAAAAGGGGTAAGGCGAACGGTTGCTTCTAGCCGGGCGATTTGATCTTCGCGCAGCGGTTGGGGGATGCGGTCGGGGCGCGGAGGGTCAGGGAGGGTGAGAATTCCACTTTGAACTCCAAGGAGAAAGGCATTGGTGACGAGGAGAAGGGCGAGAAGTAGACGCATGACACCGAGTTAAAAGGCGATTTTGGGCAGACGATCGAGGGAGGCGCGAATCGCTTCAGCAGGGTAGTCGTAGTCTTGAAGTTGCCCTTGAAGGTATTGCTCGTAGGCGGCGAGGTCGAAGTGACCGTGACCAGTAAGGTTGATGAGGATGACCTTCGGTTCTCGCCGTTCTGTGCAACGTTGCGCTTCTTCAATCGCGACGCGGATCGCATGGCACGATTCGGGAGCGGGAAGAATCCCTTCGGTGCGCGCAAAGAGGATCCCCGCTTCAAAGGTGGCGCGTTGGGGAACCGCGACCGCTTCGAGGTGCCGCTCGTGGTAGAGTTGAGAGACCAGCGGTGAGTCACCGTGATAGCGCAGACCGCCGGCGTGGATTCCGGGAGGCATGAAGTCGTGGCCAAGGGTGTACATGAGCATCAGCGGAGTATAGCCAGAGGCGTCTCCATAGTCGTAAGTGTAAATTCCCCTTGTGAGCGTGGGACAGGAGGTGGGTTCTACCGCGATACAGCGAAGATTTTGCGCGCGCCGATCCCCAGCGAATTTGTCGGCGAGAAAGGGGAAGGCAATCCCGCCGAAGCTGGAGCCGCCGCCGCAGGGACCGATGATCAGGTCGGGATAGAGACCCAGTTGTTCGAATTGCTTTTTGGCTTCAAGACCGATGACCGTTTGGTGAAGGAGCACATGGTTGAGGACCGAGCCGAGGGTGTAGTTGGTGTCGCGGCGGTGCACCGCCTCTTCGACCGCTTCAGAGATGGCAATTCCAAGCGAGCCGGGGTTGTCTGGATCGTTCGCAAGAACGGCGCGCCCTGCCGCGGTGTGCGGCGAGGGGCTGGGGAAGACTTCAGCACCCCAGGTTTGCATGAGGACGCGGCGATAGGGTTTTTGTTCGTAGCTGATTTTGACCATGTAGATCCGAACGTCAAGACCAAATTTTTGCCCGGCAAAGGCGAGTGAGGAGCCCCATTGGCCCGCTCCCGTTTCAGTGGTGAGACGACGAATTCCGACAAGATGGTTGTAGTAGGCTTGGGCAACTGCAGAGTTGGGTTTGTGAGAGCCAGAAGGGGAGAGCCCTTCATATTTGTAAAAGATTTGAGCGGGGGTGCCGAGATAGGTTTCTAAATTCTGGGCGCGAACGAGAGGGGTAGGACGCCAAAGACGGTAGATTTCCCGAATAGGTTCGGGGATGGGGATCCAGCGTTCCCGGCTGGTTTCCTGCTCCAGAAGGGGTTCGGGGAAGATCGCCGCCATTTGAGCGGGGGAAACAGGAGTTCCGTCAGGAGCGCGGGGAGGAGCAGGCGGCTGTGGGAGGTCGGCAACGATGTTGTACCAGTGGGTGGGAATCTGGTCGTCGGAGAGGAGAAGACGAACGGTCATGGTCGCGTCCTTTTATTATGAAGAGAGATCATGGATAAGGTAAAGAAGCCCCTGAAAGATGAGGTGAGGGGAGTGCTGTACCGGTAGGGATGAGAGATGAGGAAGGAGATAGGGAGCGGCACCGCCTGCTAGGAGGAGAATGGGAGGGGCGGGACTCGTGTGCTCTCGAAAACGATAGATCGCACCGGTTTGGGCGAGGATAACCCCAGCAGCAATCGCAGAGAGGGTGTCGGTGGCGATGAGGGAGGAGGGAAGATGAGGCGAGGAGAGAAAGGGACGAAGGTTGGGGGCGGCAGCAACTAACGCATTTCCCATCGCGTCGATCCCGGGGAGGATCGCGCCGCCTCGATGACGCCCGCTCGCATCTACCCAGTCGAGAGTGGTGGCGGTGCCCGCAAGGACGACGATGAGATCGCGCTGCTGTTGGCGCCAGGCAGCGATGATGGCGGCCCACCGATCGGCGCCTAGGTGGCGCGGGTTTGGATAGCCGCAAGTGACGCCACAGGCTTCCGGCTGAGGGAAGAACCAGGTGACGGGAGCGGGAAGGGCCGCTTCGACCGCACTGCGGATCTCGGGAGGAACAACGCTGACGCCAAAGGCCCGAAAGGGCCAGTGAGGACGCACCGTCTGAGCGAATTGTTGGAGCGAGGTTGAGTCGTAGGCGAATGCAGCCGGGGCTACGACCCAAGGACCGAGGGGATCTTCCTTTGAAACGACCGCCCATTTGCCCCGCTGGTTGCCAAGGTCTAGGAGGAGCCACCGGTTTTCTTTCCCCCACTGCATGGCTCGGTTTTCGGATAGGGATACGGGGCACTGGGTTTGAGAGGCAGACCGCTAGAATCAGCGAGCGTTGTTGGGGTTGCCGTCGCTTTTCGGCGGCGCGAGGTGAGGAACCGGACGATTGGTGCGGTGCGAGCGGCTGTTTCCGTAGGTGCCCCGGTAAAGTTTTCCCCGCCGGGTGCGGCGATCGCCTTTGCCCATAAGGTATCTCCTATAGCGGTTGGATAAAAGAGAGAGTATAGCAAAATCGGTAGAGGGTGGGTGAGAGGTGTATAAGATTGGTGCAAAGGAGGGGAGATCTGCACCAAACGGGTGCGCTGGCGCCGGGGTGGGGAGTTGGTTTTTTTTGAAAGAGCAGTGAACAGAGCGACGAGAAGAGGAGGTAGGAGCGACGCTGGGAGTGGAAATGAATGGCATACTTTATGCGGGAAGTTGAGTAAGAGGAAAGGCCTCCTCGAGGGGGAGAGGAACAGGGGGAAGGGCCGCGAAGGCTTCTTGGATGCGGGCGCTCCAGGCGGTGCGCAGGGCTTGCCAGTAGGGGTGATCCTCTTCAAAACGTAACGGTGGAGGGAAATGGAGTTGGTCGCGCCGATAGCAGAGAAGGTCGAGAGGCATTCCTACCGTGAGGTTGGATTTGAGGGTGGAGTCCATCGAGATGAGCGCACATTTCGCGGCGTCAAGGAGCGGCGTCGTAAAGCGAAAGATGCGGTCGAGGATCGGCTTCCCATATTTCGATTCGCCGATTTGAAAGTAGGGAGTGTCGGGAGTGGCTTCGACAAAGTTCCCCGCTGCATAGACGAGAAAGAGACGGGGAGGTTCGTTTTGAATTTGCCCACCGATGATGAGGGTGACATTGAAGTCAACTCCAAATTGCCGAAGAACTTCGCCGTCGCGCCGCCAAACCTCCCGCACACAGTCGCCGACGTGCTGGGCAGCAGAAAAGAGCGTGGAGACCGAGGCAAGGCTGGGGTCGTGACGAGAGCGAAAACGTTCGGTGAGGAGAGCAATGATCGATTGAGTGACGCCGAGATTGCCAGCCGTCATCACCGCAATCGCCCGTTCGCCTGGGATCTGAAAGGGAAAAATTTTTTGAAAGGTGTTGATTTGGTCTACCCCAGCGTTAGTGCGGGTGTCGGCGAGAAAAACGAGCCCTTCTTCGGTAAGCATGCCAACGCAGTAGGTCATGAACTGTCCTTTTGGGAGTGAGGGTGAGCGATGGAGTACGAAAGCCTTTGGTATGACTATTCTACAACGGTTGGTTACGATGAGATGGTGGACCCAACCGCAGGGTTCCGCCCCCACGCCGAGCGAATTTTAGGGCGGCTTTCGTCGTGGTCCCCCCAACGTTGGGAAACCGCAGTGGCAACGCTGCGCTCTGAGATCATCGCGACGGGGGTAACGTTCACGGTTTACGGGGAGGGAGAGAGCCTCGACCGCGCTTGGCCCCTCGATTTGACCCCGCGGACGATGGCGCTCTCCGAGTGGGAGCGAATCGAGCGAGGGCTGAAACAGCGCTTGATGGCTTTGAACTTGCTGTTGAACGATTTGTACCACGAGCAGCGAATCGTGCGCGCTGGCGCAATTCCGGGGGAGTTGATCGCTACTTCCCGCCATTTTTTGAAAGCGTGCGTCGGAGCAAAACCGCCGCGAGGGGTTTGGGCTCATGTGCTGGGGGCCGATTTGGTCCGCGATCGCGATGGGACGATTTATGTGCTTGAGGATAATCTCCGGGTACCGTCGGGCGTTTCTTATATGTTGGAGAACCGCCAGTTGATGAAGCGCCTTTTCCCCGATCTTTTCGCGGCAGGAGAGATTTTGCCCAACGACGATTACCCCCAGCGCCTTTTCGCGACATTGGCCGCCTTGGCTCCCCATACAGCAGGAGAACGACCGGTGGTGGCAGTGCTGACGCCAGGAGTTTATAACTCGGCCTATTTCGAACATGCTTATTTGGCTCAGCAGATGGGGGCTTTTTTGGTGGAGGGCCGCGATTGCTTTGTGGGGGAGGATGACGGGGTCTATATGAAAACGGTGGCAGGGCCGCGCCGAATCGATGTGTTGTATCGCCGCGTCGACGATGTTTTTCTCGATCCCGAGGTGTTTCGCGCCGATTCGTTGCTGGGCATTCGGGGGTTGATCCGCGCATGGCGCCGCGGTAAGGTGGCGATCGCTAATGCGCCAGGGACCGGCGTTGTGGACGATAAGGTGGTGTACGCCTTTGTGCCGCAGGCGATCCGCTACTACTTGGGGGAGGAACCTATCTTACCGAACGTGCCGAGTTGGCTTTGCTTCTACCCCGACCAGCGCAATTATGTGTTGGCGCATCTGCCCGAGTTGGTGGTTAAACCGGCCAACGAGTCAGGGGGAAAAGGAATGGTGATCGGCCCGCGGGCAAGCCGCGCCGAGTTGGCCGAGGTGGCCGCTCGCATCGAGGCCGATCCACGCAGTTATATGGCTCAGCCGACGTTGGCGTTGTCTACAGCACCGGTGTACGAGGAGGGGCGCTTTGTTCCTCGCCACGTCGATCTACGCCCCTTCGTGTTACAGGGAGAGGATCTCTACGTGACGCCAGGGGGATTGACGCGCGTGGCTTTGGCCGCAGGGTCGTTGGTGGTCAATTCGTCCCAAGGGGGCGGTTCAAAAGATACATGGGTGGTGGTCGATCGTTGAGGGAGAACGGTGATGTTGGCGCGGGTGGCAGAGCAGTTGTTTTGGGCCGCACGCTACTTAGAGCGGTGCGAGAATACAGCGCGCTTGTTGTTGGCGGTGGGAGATGCCTTGCGCGATGCCCCACCAGGGGCAACCGTCGATTGGGGGGCGTTGGTGGCAGTGATCGGTTTGGAGGAGGTGTTCGCCGCGTCGCATCGGGAGCGCCAGGAGGAGGCGGTGGTTCGGTTTTTGGTGGCAGAGACCGATAACCCCAGCGCGCTGGTGCGGGCAGTGGCCCAGGCACGCGAAAACGCCCGTACTGTGCGCGATGTGTTGGCAAGCGAAGTGTGGACGCGAATCAACCGCTTGTACCACTTGGTGCGCGAGGGGGCAGAGAGCGCACAACGCGACGCAGGAGCGCGGTCGCAGTGGCTGAGCGAGGTAATCGAGCGTTTGGACGCAATCCAGGGGGGAATGGCAAACGGTACGATGCACGATGCCGCATACGTTTTTTGGCGGTTAGGGGTGGTGGTGGAGCGAGGGGATATGACTACTCGAGCGCTCGATTTGAACGCGGCGGTCGAACCACAGGGGGATCCACTAGCAGTGGCGGCGTTGAGAAGCCGATTGTGGGTGGCTACATTGCGGGCACTGTCGGCTCTGGAGGCATACCGCCGCCATGTGGGGGTTGAGGTGGATGGAAAAGCGGTGTGCGCTTTTTTGCTCGGGGAGCGCCGTTTTCCACGCGCCGAGGCCTTTTTGGTTGAGGAGGCACTCGAGTTGGTCTCCTCTCTGCCGCGCAGCGAGCCGGTGGTGGGGACGGTCCAGCAGTGGCGCCGCGTTGTGGAGCGGATCCGCGAGGGTCTCCCCGATTCCCCCGCGGAGATGCATACCCTTTTGGATCGCTTGCAGGTGCGCGTCGCGGCAGTTTCAGATGCAATTGGCACCCGCTTCTTCGGCGGGGGGTGGGGATAGCAGCGGCCGCAGGTGATACGCCGCGCTGATAAGACGACGTGGGGAGGATTCGAGGGTAGTGGCAAAGAGAAGCGCTCCGTCAGCGTCGATCCCGACGATCCGCCCAACAATTGGAGAGTCGCCGTTGTCTGAGATGAGGAGAAGATCGATCTCCCGCCAGGCAGCGAGCGCCCACCAGCGAGAGCGGTAGGGGTGAAAAGTGCCTCCAGCAGCATAGTGGGCGAGAAGGTCGAGGAGGGGGGGAACAAGGCGAGCGATGAGCATGGAGGGGGAAGGGGGATCGGGAAGGTGTTCGGAGAGAGCGGCAGGCGATAGAGGGGGACAGGGAGAAGGGGGGTCAGCAGGAGAAAAGGGAGGGAGAAAACGGTTGAGGCCTACCCCGAGGACGATGAGGGGCTGGGGGGAAGAGCCGCAGGCTCTCCAGTGGCTTTCGACGAGAATTCCCCCGAGTTTGCGGTCGAAGAGGAGAAGGTCGTTGGGCCATTTGAGGCGAACAGGGGCAATTTCGGTGAGGGTTTCTGCTAAAACGACGCCCGCTGCGAGAGGAAGAGAGCAGAGGTCGACGGCGGAGGGAAGGGGAGCAGCGATCGAGAAGGTAACGCTGGCAGAGGGCGCCGCGTGCCAGCGCCGACCATTGCGACCGCGACCGGCTGTTTGTCGAGGGGTGGTGACGACAATCGCTTCCCCGAGGGGGAGGTGCCGGGCGTGTTGGTAGGCGATGTCATTGGTACTGGGACATTCCGGAAGCTCTAACCAGTGAAGGATGAAAGGGAGAGAGGACGTTCCTGGAGCGTGAGAGAATACGATAGGGGGAGGACTAGAGGAGGACGATGTCATAGTGCTCGGGAGGATAGTCAGTGTCGCCATAGAGAGAGACGGGTTTTCCGAGAAATTCGCTGACTAGCGCAAGAGCGGGGGCGTATTCGTCGCGGAGACGGTCTACAACCGCAACAGGGGCAAGGATTTTCAGTTCGCAGGCGTTGGGAAAGGCGCGCGCTTCACGGATAAGCGCGCGTAGAATTTCAAAAGCGAGCGTTTCCGCGCTTTTGATGTAGCCACGCCCACTGCAGGTAGGGCAGGGCTCACAGAGCTGCTGCGCGAGCGATTCGCGGGTGCGCTTGCGCGTGAGTTCGACGAGACCGAGCTGGGTGAAACCGGAAATGGCAATTTTGGTGTGGTCGCGAGAGAGGGCTTCTTTGAAAGCGTCGAGAACCCGTTGCCGATGTTCCGGAACCGCCATGTCGATGAAATCGACTAGAATGATCCCGCCGAGATTTCTGAGACGAAGCTGCCGGGCAATGGTTTGAGCGGCTTCGAGGTTGGTTTTGAGGATGGTTTCTTCGAGGTTTTTGGTGCCAACAAAGGCACCGGTGTTAACGTCGATGGTGGTGAGGGCTTCGGTCTGGTCGAAGATGAGATAACCGCCCGATTTGAGTTCTACGCGGCGGGCAAGAGCGCGTTCGAGCTCTTCTTCCGCTTGGTAGTGGGCAAAGAGAGGACGCTCTCCCCGGTAGCGTTCGATGAGAGGAACCAGGTGGGGAGCATATTGTTGCGCAAAAGCGATGAGACGGTCGGCATTTTCGCGCGAGTCGATGAGGATGCGCGTGGTGGCGCGATCGCTAAGGTCCCGCACAACCCGCAACGCTAGGTCGAGCTCGGCATAGAGAAGCGAGGGTTCGGTGGCTTGAATGGCTTTGGCACAAATATCATTCCAAAGCTGCTTGAGATAAGCGATATCGGCAAGGAGGGCTTCGTCGCTTGCGTCAGCGGCGTTGGTGCGGACGATGTAGCCGCCCGTTTCCCCGGGAGGGAGGAGAGAGCGGAGCCGTTCCCGGAGCGCTGTGCGTTCGGCATCGTCGTCGATCTTTTGAGAGACGCCGACGTGGGGAGCGTCGTGAGGGAGATAGACTAGGTAACGGCCGGCGAGGGAGATCTGTTCCGTGAGACGTGCACCTTTGGCCCCGATCGGGTCTTTGATGATCTGCACTGTAACCCAGTCCCCTTCGGCTAACCGCCGTTCGATGCGTAGACCGTCGTTTCCAGTAGCGCTGAGGGCAAGGTCGGTGACATGAAGAAAGGCGGTACGGGAGAGACCGATTTCGACAAAGGCCGATTGCATCCCGGGGAGCACTCGCACGACTTTGCCGCGATAGATGTTGCCGACTAGGCCCCGCCGGGCGGCGCGCTCGATATGCAGCTCCTGAACTACCCCGTTTTCAACGACGGCAACGCGCGTTTCGTAGGGAGTACAGTTGATGAGAAATTCGCGTTGGAGTTCAGGAGGGTCGGTGTGAGGAAGAGGGGTGAGGAGCGCCTCGTTCATCAGTAGGCGATGAGGAAAACCGATTAATTATAACTTCGATCTTTGTTGAAGCACCGCTTTCCCTTCCCGCTGACGTGGGCAGAAGCGGGGGAAGGGGTGCGAACCGCCCGAATTGTGGTATACTTGCGAGGGAGCGCGGAGAGGTGGGTGAGTGGTTGAAACCGCACGCCTGGAGAGCGTGTAGAGGGATTGTACCCCTCTCGCGGGTTCGAATCCCGCCCTCTCCGCCAGGTCGCCAGGGGAAAGAAATCTTTTTCGGCTCGCTGCGCCGCCGATGATGGAGGTAGAATGATGCCTGGACCTTTTCAAAGGAGCAGCGATGCCAGCCTACCGTTCCCGGACCACTACCCATGGCCGCCATATGGCGGGTGCGCGCGCCTTGTGGCGCGCAACCGGCTTGCGAGAAGAGGATTTCGGTAAGCCGATTATTGCGATCGCTAATAGCTTTACTGAGTTTGTCCCGGGACATGTCCATCTGCGCGATGTAGGGCAAATCGTGGCCGAGGAGATCGCGCGCGTAGGGGGAGTGGCGCGCGAGTTTCATACGATCGCGATCGACGACGGAATCGCGATGGGCCACGGGGGAATGCTCTATTCATTGCCGAGCCGAGAGTTGATCGCCGACGCGGTGGAGTATATGGTCAATGCCCATTGCGCCGATGCCCTAGTGTGTATCTCTAATTGCGATAAGATCACTCCGGGGATGTTGATGGCGGCGTTGCGCTTGAATATCCCAACGGTTTTTGTTTCGGGGGGACCGATGGAGGCAGGCAAGTGGGTCGCCGCCGATGGAAGGGTGCACCGAATCGATTTAATCGATGCGATGGTAAAGGCAGCTGAGGATGGTGCAAGCGATGAGGAGGTATTGGGCTACGAGCGCAGCGCGTGCCCGACCTGCGGTTCGTGCGCGGGGATGTTTACAGCCAATTCGATGAACTGCTTAACGGAGGCGTTGGGTTTGGCATTGCCCGGAAATGGCACATTGGTGGCTACCCATGCCGATCGTGAGATGTTGTTCCGCGAGGCAGGACGACTCATCGTGGAGTTAACAAAGCGTTACTATGAAGCGGGAGATGAGGGGGTGTTGCCGCGATCGATCGCGACGTTTGCGGCATTTGAAAACGCGATGGCGCTCGACGTGGCGATGGGGGGAAGTACCAATACCGTGCTTCATCTGTTGGCGGCAGCCCATGAGGGAGGAGTGCCCTTTTCGATGGCCGATGTAGATCGAATCAGCCGCCGCGTTCCGTGTTTGTGTAAAGTGGCCCCAGCAACTCCCGATGTCCATGTCGAAGATGTCCATCGAGCGGGGGGAGTGATGGGGATCTTGGGGGAGTTGCAGCGAGCAGGGTTGATCGACGATCGAGTGGCGACTGTCCATAGCTCAACCCTTGCCGAGGCGCTGCGCCGATGGGATGTGCGCCAGAGCAGCGATCCGAGGGTCTCTCTTTTTTATCGCGCCGCTCCAGGAGGGGTGCCGACGACCAAGCCTTTTTCACAGACAAATCGCTTCGATTCGCTCGACCTCGACCGCGAAAATGGGGTGATCCGCGACCGCGCTCATGCGTTTACCGAGGATGGGGGATTGGCGGTTTTGTACGGTAATTTGGCGCCAAAGGGTTGCCTTGTGAAGACCGCGGGCGTCGATCCCTCTATTTGGCGCTTCCGCGGCCGTGCGCGCGTTTTCGAGAGCCAGGAGGAGACCGTGGCCGCTATTTTAGGGGATCAGATCCACCCCGGCGATGTGGTGGTGGTGCGCTATGAGGGGCCGAAAGGGGGACCAGGGATGCAGGAGATGCTCTATCCGACGAGCTATCTAAAGTCGAAGGGGTTGGGAAAGGTGTGCGCATTGGTGACCGACGGCCGTTTTTCAGGGGGGACTTCGGGATTATCGGTGGGCCATGTGTCGCCGGAGGCAGCCGCAGGAGGGCCTATCGCCTTGGTGGAGGAGGGCGATACGATCGAGATCGATATCCCAGCTCGCCGAATCCATTTGGCCGTTAGCGATGAGGAGCTGCGGCGCCGCGAGGAGGAGATGCGCAGGCGCGGAACCGCGGCATACCGACCGCGCCATCGACAGCGCTTTGTCTCGGCAGCACTGCAGGCTTACGCAGCGCTTACCACCAGCGCCGATACAGGGGCAGTGCGTGATTTGAGCCAGAAGGAGCGATAGCGATGGAGGCGCTGCTTGCCCGCATCGAGCACCAGATCGATCGATTGGCGGAGATATTGGCGCGCCAAAGGGCGGAGTGCGATCGGCAGTTGCGCGAGCGCGACCGCCTCCAGAGAGAGACAGTTGCTCGCTTGACCGCCGAACGGGAGGAGGCGATCGCACAATTGACCGCGGCGATGGAGACGCGGATCGCTCAGTTGAAGGCTGAGAGAGAGGAAGCGGTCGCGACATTGGCACGCGAGCGAGAGGAGGTGGTGGCGCGAGTGATGCGCGAGCGGGATGAGGCGATCGCTCGCTTAACCGCTGAGCGCGATGCCCAAGTGGGACGATTGCTGCGCGAGCGCGACGAGGCATTGTCCGCACAGGAGCACGCTAAACGACAGTACGAGGCGCGAATCGGTGAGTTAATGCGCGAGCGCGATGAAACGCTGGCTCGGTGGCGGACAGAGCAAGAGGCGCTGACAGCGCGTTTGACCGCAGAGGCTGAGGCCCGGTTGGAGGCGCTGCGCTCCGAGAAGGAGGCGGAATTGGCTCAAATGGCGCGGGAGTTGGGAGCAGAGCTGGAGCGGTTACGAAACGAAAACAACGATCTGAGGTTGCGGATGGCCGCCGCTGAGATTGAGCGCGAGCGGTTGCGAACGATTTTGGTGCGAACACGCGAGGCAGTGGACCGGTTGCTCGCCGAGATGGAGGGACACGATGGACGAGCAGCATGTTGAGGTGAGGTTGGGGGAGCGAACCTACCGATTGGTATGCGATGGAGAGGATGCCCCTTTTTTGCTCGAGGCGGCGCGAATGCTCGACGAGCGACTTCAGCGGGCAGCAGCAGAGGGAAAATTGAGCGGCGAGCGACTCTATCTGTGGACGGCGTTCGAGGTTGCAACCGAGTTCGTGCGGGCAGAGCGGCGGGGGGGATTTGACATAGGGTTAATTCGTCGTAAAATGGAGGATATCGCAGCGCGACTCGATAGGCTGATCGACGAGTTCGGTGCCGTCGAGACGCGGGCAAGCCGATAAATCCCCTGCGGCGCTCGGGAAGGTCGAACGTCCCGTGAACCAATAAGCAAAAGCTTGGCTGCCGACCCAGACGCTGCCGGTGCGCGCGAGAGTTTCCTCTTGTGCCTAATGGTAGCGGGAAAGCGGCCACCCTGAACCGATGGTTCAGGACCCTCGACCGGATCGGCGCAGGCGGGGGATCTTTTTCGAAAATGAAATGGATCTGTGGTGGTTGGTATACCCGCTGCTCGGGGTGGTGGTGGGTTTTTTAGCAGGATTGCTGGGCATAGGGGGAGGCGCCGTGATGGTGCCGGTGCTTACCACGCTCTACGCGTGGCAGGGTTTCCCTACCGAGAAGGTGGTCCATTTGGCGTTGGGAACGTCAATGGCTGCGATCGTAGTGACGGCGGTGGCGAGCGCCCGCGCCCATGCAGCCCAGGGAAGCGTGCGGTGGTCGTTGGTGTGGCCCTTGGCGCTAGGAGTAGGGGTGGGCTCCGCGCTCGCTGCCCGAATCGCCGCACTCCTCCCCGGATTTTGGTTGGCGCTCTTCTTTTCGTTCTTTTTGGTCTATGTGGCGTGGTCGTTGTTGCGCGCGAGGCCGCTCCGCGCCCGACGGATACTTCCCTCTCCCGCAGGTTTGGTCGCTGTGGGAATAGGAATCGGCGCGATCTCGACATGGGTGGCAATCGGCGGCGGATCGCTGACGGTGCCGTTTCTGAGTTGGTGCAACGTGCCGCTGCCCCAGGCGATCGGCACGTCGGCAGCATTGGGGGTACCGATCGCGGTGGTAGGTTCTTTGGGATACGCGTGGATCGGTTGGGGGGATCCGTCGTTGCCGCCGTGGACGACAGGGTTTATCTACTGGCCCGCGGTGCTGGGGATCGGTGCGACGAGCGTGTGGACAGCACCCGTCGGCGCCCGCTGGGCCCATCGATTGCCGGTGACAACGTTACGCCGGATCTTCGCAGGGGTATTGTTGGTGTTGGCAGCAAAAATGTGGTGGTCGTTGCTTCGATAGGGGAATAGGGTGCTGCTGGGAGAGAGAGTCACGCCGCCCGAGGGGTACGCTCCGGAGTTGCTTACTCCCATCGCGCGTAGGCCGAGCAAAAGCGTGAGCCCACCACCGGTGGGCGAAGATTGTTGGGTAGGGTATGAGTTGGCGTGGCTCGACGCGCGGGGAACACCCCGACAGGGGGCGGCACTGCTGAGCGTTCCCGCTGATTCACCAGCGATCGTCGAGTCGAAGTCGTTGAAGTTGTATGCGAACGGTTTCTACCGCGAGCGCTTTGCATCGACGGCAGAGGTGGCGGCACGGTTGGGGGAGGATTTGTCGCGGTGCACGAGGAGCTCAGTGGTGGTGGCGGTGGCGGCGATGGGTGAGGAGTGGGTGGGATGGCCGCTCGAGGATCCGCGGTGGCGAGCGCTGGCCGAGCGTTGGCCTTCCGGACCAGGAGGAGCGCGGGCAGTGGCGGCCGATTTCGGCGATCCAGAGGCGATCAATCTCGATGAGTGCGCAAAGCGAGCGGGATGGAGCGTGGAGGAGAGAACGCCACAGAGCACTTTGCTCCAGCAGATGGAGGGGGAGGTACGCGAGCAGCGCTTTCGCTTAGCCTCTTTTCGCAGCTGCTGCCCTGTGACCCGCCAACCCGATTGGGCAAGCTTTTACATCCGCGTGTGGGGTCCACCTTTTGCGCCCGAGAGCGTTTTCGCTTATTTAATGGGGTTTCGCACGCATGCGGCGTTTCATGAGGAGTGTGTGGCGCAGATCGCAGCCGATTTCGCAGAGGCCGGCGCAGAGCGGTGGTTGGTGTGGGGCCGCTTTTTGCGACGGGGAGGATGGGAGATCAACCCGGTGCGCGCGTCTGGAGGCGATTGGTTGCCGCAGAGGTGGTGGTTCGACCCCCGCCAGTGATTGCATAGAGTGACGGGCGAGTGTAGAATAGAAGAGGATAGTTTCTACAACCCAAAAAGGAGCAGGAAAATGAAAAAATGGGCACCGCTAATGGTGGGGGCGACGGTAGTGCTGATGGGGATAACCCCCGCTTCTGCCGATGAGGCGTTGGCAAAGGCAAAGGGGTGTATGGCGTGCCATGCGCTCGATAAGAAGTTGGTGGGGCCCTCTTATAAGGAGGTGGCGAAGAAGTACACCGATGCCGATGTGCCGAAGTTGGTGGAGAAGGTGAAAAAGGGCGGTGTGGGGGTGTGGGGACAGGTGCCGATGCCACCGCACCCGCAGGTCTCAGAAGCCGATATCGAAAAGATTGTGCGTTGGACTTTGACGCTGAAATAAAAAAGAATATATCTGCGGCCCGCCGCAAGAGGCGGGCCTTTTGGTTTTTAGGAGGGAATGGCCTCCGCACGCTTTAGACGGCGCCAGAGGGTAACGCGACCGATCCCAAGTTCACGGGCGGCGCGGGCGCGATTTCCACGGTGACGATCAAGCGCCGCGAGAATTTCCTCTAGCGACGGGGAACGACGGGGGCGCCGCGAAAGATCAGAGTTCCCCCCCGGAGAGGAGAGAAAAAGAATTGGGCCGCTCCGGCCGAAATCGGGCGGAAGATGGTCGAGATCGGCAACTCCACGAGCGGCGGCTTTGACTGCGATATATTCCAGCGTGTTTTCGAGCTCGCGAAGATTCCCAGGCCAGGAATAGGCGCAGAGCGCCTCTTCGAGGCGAGGGGTGGGAGTAAGGGCGTGCGTCGCAAAAAAGCGGCGCGCGATGACCAAAATGTCAGCCGGACGATCCCGCAGCGGCGGAACGATGATGGGAAAAACGGCGAGACGATAATAGAGGTCGGCGCGAAAACGACGCTCAGCGACGAGCGTTTTAAGGTCAGTATGGGTGGCGGTAATGAGGCGAAAGTCGCTGCGACGCGGGGTGTTGGCTCCGAGAGGGTAATACCATTTTTCTTGCACCACGCTGAGAAGCTTGCTTTGCATCGCCGGGCTGAGTTCGGCAATTTCATCGAGAAAGAGCGTACCGCCGTCAGCGCGCGCAAGAAGACCTTCCCGCGTGGCGATTGCTCCCGTAAACGCCCCCCGCGTGTGCCCAAAGAGTTCCGCTTCAAAAAGGGCTTCGGGAATAGCCGCGCAATTGACCGCGACAAAGGAACGGTGGGCGCGCGGTGAATGTTCGTGTAAATAGCGCGCCAGCATCGTTTTGCCTACCCCCGTCTCCCCGAGCAGCAGAACCGCTACCGAGCTGGCGGCTACTGAGTTGATTTCTGGAAGAATCGGCGCTAGTCCAGGCAGTTCGATCCATCCCATGGCTCCTCCTTGTACTTTTTTTTTGAGATTATCAGAATGTGCGAGCGTTCGCAAGTAGCGTTTATTGAAACAATGAAGTGTTTCATAAACACTATTGAAACATGACGAAGGCAGAGGAAATAGGGGTTTTCATTTGGCATTTTATTTGCATAAAAGAAAGTGCTGTGTGTGTAACTAGGAGGAGACAATGGCTGACCTCAGCAAGGCGATGGCGATTCCCGGCGCGTTTGCAGCGGGAGAGTTTGATAATCAGGGTAATTTGGTTAACTACGTCGGAAATATCTCGCTGGCGGCGGCGCGAATGGCGGCGATGATGTGTGCGGCCAATAAGCTGATGGCAAAGATGGAAGCGGCGGGATGGTCTGCTTATACCGGAAAAGAGGGCTTTGAGCCAGCGATCGGTTTTGCGGTCTCGGGACCAGAAAAAAGCGCGTTGGTCGTTGGGAACGTGGGCGTATTTGTGAAGAACAGCGAGACCGATTTCGACCGCGCGTTTGCGGTGCTTTCGTCCCTGTAACCGGTTTTTTGAAGGAGTGAAACTATGGCTAATCTCGATGCACTGCTGCGGCTCAAAGGGGTGTTTGCAGCTGGGACGTTTGAGAACGATGGGCGGCTGACCAGTTATAAGGGGGATATTACCCAAGAGGAGGCGGCGATGGCGGCGGCGATGTGTGCGGCCAATATGCAGATGGCGCGCATGCAGGCCGATGGGTATACGGCGCTCTCCGGAGAGTCGGGGTGGTCGCCGGCGATCGGCTTCGCCGTCTCAGGACCGAAGTTTTCGGTGTGTGTGATGGGGAACGTCGGCGTCTTTGCCCGCAACGGGGAAGCGAGCTTTAACGAGATCTTCAAGACATTGCGGTCGATGATGCCAGAAGGTTAAGGATTGTTGGTTGCCATATTGGAAAACCCCGCAAGCGCGGGGTTTTTTTATAGGGGAATAAGATGCAGTTTTTGTCACCCGAGTGGATGGCTCGTTACCGCGAGGCGTGGAATGCAAACGAGAAGTTGGTAAAGGGCTTAAGCGGCTTTTCAGCATTGATCGAGTATGGATGGGCCGATGGCTCTCGCCCCTCTGTTTTTTTAGAGGTAAAAGATGGAGAGGCGGTCGCAACTTACGACCGCTTGCCCGATGGCCGAAGCCCCGATTTCGTGATGCATGCGACAGAGGAGGTGTGGCAGGCGCTGCGCGACGGATCGCTTTCCGGGCGGGCGGCCCTGTTGAGCCGGAAGTTGAAATTTAAAGGGTCGATGATTACGGCGATGCGCTATATGGGTCCTTTTGAAGAGAGCATCCGGTTGATCGGAAAAGTATAAAAGTCCTTAAAGGTCTGCGAAGGTTGCTTGCCGCAAAGGCAGCTAACCTTCGCGCGCGGGAGGAGGGCCAAGAGGGGGCGTTCCATCAACAAGAGCGTCAAAGAAAGAGGATTGACCGTCGCGGGAGAGGCGCGGGCCCTGGCGTTCGGTGAGGGCTCTTTAAAGCTGGTTGAGTTGATCGGCAAATTCTAGGGCAGTGAGAAGCGCAATGTTATGCCGCGCGGGACCAATGCCGAGCGTTTCAGCGGCCGCTAAAAGAGAAGTGGGCGCGGTGTTTTCACTGGCTGCAGCAAGATCGAGAAGAGGAGCATAGGGACCAGCGCGGCGGAGGATCGCTTCGGCGACCGGTTCGGGAAGAACGACGTCAGCGAGAGCCTCTTCGGCGGGTTTTCCTGTGAGCTGCGGGAGGATGGAGAAAAGACCGGTGAGAAAGAGAGGTTCGGCAGCTTCAGGACCAAACGTGTCAGAGGCGAGGAGTTCGAGGTAGCGAGCGCGGGTGAGGGCTGTTTGGGCAAGCGCCGGCATCGCCGGGTGGTCGTGGGCGTGGAGAAGGAGTAGAGAGAGCCAGCGAAAGAGAGGATGATAGCCGAGGATATTGACGGCATGACGAAATGAGGTAATTTCCACGCGCAGCCCCATCGCCGCCGAGTTGAGGTACTTGAGGAGACGATAGCCGAGCGCAACGTCACGTTTGAAGAGCTGCTCGATCTCGCCAATGTCGGCGTCCCGCTGCAGAAGGGCCATAATTTGGAGAATAGTGGCGCGGGCAGGTTTCGGCTCGTCCCGAGGGGGGGGAAGGCGGCGCAGAAATTCCCAGCCGCAGAACCCTGCAAAACCGGCGTGAAGGGCCGCACGGGCGCTTTCGGGGTCGGGAACTCCCCAGGCGAGCACGATTCCAGGGGAGTTGCCAGGCCTTTTGCTTTTGCGCCAGTCTACAAGGGTAAAACGCCACCCCGCGTCGGTCGGAAAAGGGGAGAGACCGTCGTGCCAGGAGAGACAGAGAGGGAGATTTTTCTGGCGGGCGCAGGCGATCAGCTCGTGAGCAACAGGGTGAGAGAGCGCGGCGAGGGGAATTTCGAAAAAGCTGTTTTCCGGGAGCGGCGTTGCAAGAAGCGATTCGCTCGGAACGAGCCGGACAAAAGAGAGAAGAACCGCGTGGGTTTGCGGCCAATGAGGGATGAGCTCGAGAAGGGTGACGACCGCCTCCTCAGTCGTGGTAGCGTGGATGAGGAGACGATTGGCGGTGATGGCAAGCTTGCGGTTGAGGGCCGGCTCGCGCGTGAGGTAGGCAGGGGTCATGAAGGGGGGTGTTGAAAGGTAAAGGCATCGAGGTGAAGGGAAGCAGCCGGGACTCCTGCGGCGAGATAGTCACGGCGCGCCGCTTCGATCATCGCCGGCGCCCCACAGAGATAAATTTGATAAGCGGAAAGGTCGGAGAGTTCCTCAAGCGGAATCCGGTGAACTAACCCGCGCCGCCCGCTCCAGGTGGCATCCGCTTCCGAGAGTACGGGGGTGTAGATGAGCCAGGGGTGAATGCGGATAAAGTCGCGCAACCAGGCGTCGCGGTAGAGCTCTTCGGCGGTGCGCGCTCCGAAGTAGCAGCGCACCGGCTGCGAGGGAGGAGAGGACCGCGCAGCAAGTTGTAGAAGCATCGATTGAACGGGAGCAAAACCCGTGCCGCCCGCCACAAAAAGAAGGGGCTGCTCCTCATCTCGCAAGGTGAAGGTGCCAAAGGGGCCTTCGAGCCGCCACAGGTCCCCTATTTGCGTGTGGGCGAAGACGTGGGTGGTAAAACGCCCCCCCGGAACCAGGCGAATGTGCAGTTCAAGATAGCCGCCGTGGTCAGGACTGGAGGCGATCGAGAAACTGCGCCGCGCACCGTCGGGAAGGAGGATGTCTACGTATTGACCGGCGTGAAAACGAAAGTCAAGGGTCGCAGGAAGTTTGAGGGTGAGAATGGCGATGTGGCCGATTTTGTCGATGGCTTCTACCCGCGCCGGGAATTTGTGGACGGGGGGATCGCTGGTGCGTCGCACCGTTTCTACTTCAATGGTGAGGTCGCTGGTGGGAATGGCACGACAAAAGAGCGTTGTTCCCCGCGCCCGCTCGTCGTCGGTAAGGAGCGTGGAGGAAATGATGCCCTTTAGGGTATAGGCGCCGGAGAGAATCCGCCCTTTGCAGGCTCCACAGGCGCCATCGCGACAGCCATAGGGAAAGAGATAGCCCGCAGCCAGCGCGGCGTCAAGGATGGTTTGACCGCTTTCGGCAGAGAAGCGAAGATTTGCGTGGTTGACGATCGTGATGGTGTAAGACATGGCAGTTGGAGTAAGATCGAGATGGATGGATAGGATTGTACGGCAGGTGCTCCAAAATTGTACTCGGGAAGGGAAGATGAAACGGCGACGCGTGCTGATATTGGGGGCAGGGGATGTGGCTTTGCGGGCAGCACGACGATTGGGAAGACGGGTCGATTTCGTCGCACTGGTGCGCCATAACGAAGAGGCAGCAAGGTGGCGGGCAGTGGGAGCGCGGGTGATTTTTGGGGATCTCGATGAGTGGCGATCGCTGCAGCGGTTGCCCGGTTCAGTGGATCAGTTCTGGATGTTGGCCCCCCCCGCTGCCGAGAATGAGGAGGATCGACGTGGCCGATGGGTGCAGGCAGCATTGCGGCGGGCCGCTGCACGGGCGATGGGGAGAAGAGAGGTGAGGGGGAGCAGCGAGGGGGAACGAAATAGGCCGCGAGGGGTGTATGTGGGAACAGTGGGGATCTACGGGGATCGGGGGGGAGAGTGGGTGCGCGAGAGCGACCGCTGGCAGCCGATGAACGATCGGGCGCGCCGCCGAGCAGAGGCAGAACGACAGTGGCGCGATTGGAGCCGCCGGGGAGGGTGGGTGGTGCGGATACGGGTACCGGGGATCTACGCGGTAGATCGCTTGCCTGTGGAGCGGTTGCGCCAGCGCCTTCCGGCGATCGTGGCAGAGGAAGATAGCTTCTCTAACCATATCCATGCCGATGATTTGGCTCGATTGTTGTGGTGGGCAGGGTGGCGAGGGCAAAATGGCCGAGCTTACCATGCATGCGATGATTTTCCATTGCCGATAGGGGATTGGTTCGATGCGGTGGCCGATTTCACCGGCTTGCCGCGGCCTCCCCGCCTGCCGCGAGCGGCAGCGCTGGCAGCAGTTGGTGCAGTTCGGGCGTCATTTTTGGCGGAGAGCCGCCGTTTGGACAATAGCCGATTGCGGTCGGAATTGCGGTTTCGCTTGTGCTTTCCGACAGTGGCGATGTTTTTTGCAAAAACCCAAAAGGAACGGAGCGAGCGCGATGGTTGAGGTGGTGAAGTCTTTCCATATCGTTTTTGTGACGGCGTGGTTCGCAGGGTTGTTTTATTTGCCGAGAATTTTTGTGAATTTGGCGATGGAGAGGCATGAGATCGCTCGCGCACGGTTGTTGGGAATGGCGGAGCGATTGTTCCGGTTTATGTCGGTGTTGGGGGTGTTGGCAATAGGGTTGGGGTTGTGGTTATGGTTCGGGTTCGGTTTTTCGGGGGGGTGGTTGCATGCAAAGACGGTGTTGGTGGCAGGGTTGGCGGGGTACCATTTTTACTGCGGCGTAATTTTGGAGCGCTTCAAAAAGGGGGTAGAGCAGCGTTCACACCGCTGGTTCCGAGTATTTAACGAGGTTCCTTTGATAGTGTTAACCGCTGTGGTCTTTTTGGTGGAGTTGAAGCCCTTTTAAATGGAGGGATTTGCGTCGGCTCCCCGCGGCTTTGCCGATTTGGTGGAAAAGGAGCTGCGCGCTTTGGGCGCGGAGGTGCGGACAGTGAGGCAGACAGGGGTGGCTTTCCGCGGCGGTTGGGAGGTGATGATGCGCGCCAATTTGTGGCTGCGGACGGCAGTGCGGGTGCTGATAGCGGTGGGGGAGTGCGCGCTTCCGCCGGCAGGGGGAGAAGGGGATAAAGCATACCTTGCAACCGGGAAAGGGAAGGAAGGGCGAGAGGGAGAGGTGCTCTATCGCTTGGCCCGCGAGGTTCCGTGGCAGCAGTGGCTGACGCCGGAGGATCGATTGCGAGTCGATGTGCGGGTGCAGCGACAGATTTTGGTCGATGCGGTGCCTTTTTTGGTGCTGCGGGTAAAGGATGGCGTGTGCGACGCGTTGCGAAGCTATTATGGACGACGCCCGAGCGTGGATAAAGAGGAGCCGACTGCCCGCGTGGTTGGATTGGTGGAGGAGCGACGAGCGGTTCTTTTTTTGGATACGAGCGGAGCACCCCTTTTTCAGCGGGGTTTGCGGGTAGCCGCAGGACGCGCGCCGTTGAAGGAGCATGTGGCTTGTGGGATTTTACAACGGGTTGGATGGCAGGGGAACCGGCCGTTGGTCGATCCCCTGTGCGGGAGCGGGACCTTTGTTCTGGAGGGGGCATTGTTGGCGTTAGGAGTGGCACCAGGGCTGTTCCGCTCCTTCGCTTTTGAGCGATGGCGGGGCGTACCGCAGGAGGTGTGGCGAGCGGTGCGCAGCGAGGCTGAAGCGCGATTGCGACGGTTGCCGCGGCTGCCTTTGCTGGTAGGAAGCGATGTGGAGGAGAGGGCAGTGGCTGCAGCGCAGCGCAATTGGGCAGCGTTAGAGGCAGCCATACAGCAACGGTTGCCAGTGGAGTGGATGGTGCGCGATGTTTCAGCATTGCGGCCGCCGCCGGGGAGAGGAGAGGGAGTAGTGGTGAGCAACCCGCCGTATGGAGTCCGATTGAGGATGAAGGAGGAGCCTGCAGTATGGTATGGCCGCTTTGGAAGGGCACTGCGCCGTTTTTCAGGTTGGCAGGCGGCGGTATTGTCGTTGGAGGAGCAAGTGCCGCAGTGGCTAGGAATGCGGCCGAAGGCTAGATGGCGGGTGGATAACGGAGGACTTCTGTGCAATCTTTTTTATTTCGAGTTTTAATAAGGCTTTAAATCGGAAGCCTATTCGTTGAGGTTATCGGTATTTACGCCTCTGAAAGGGAGCTCTTTTGTCTTGAGCGGGTTTACTTTCTTAGCCTTGTTTTAGTTTCTTAGCCTTGGCTTTGCCGCTTCAGGGGTCTGCGATGCCCCAGGCGCGATCGAGGCGAGACGTAAGAATACCGATTTGTTCGGCGCGATGAGGACCGGAATCGCTGCTTCTCTGGCCGGCGGGAGGATACGAGGTTTCGGAGTCGAGTCGCTGAATGAAGGGTCGGTGAGAGTTTTTAGCCCGTTACGGGGTGAGAAAGAGGTGAACGTGTTTGGGACCGTGGGCGCCCAGGATGAGGGTTTGCTCGATGTCGCCCGTGCGGGATGGCCCAGCGATGAGGGTGATGGTTCGGGGAGGAGAGGGGGTAAGGTAGCCCTCCTGTCGAAGAAGGGCCCAGAGGTCTTCGAGGTGAGGGAGAATGCGGCGTTGCGAGAGGTGAATGAGGTGGTTTTCGGGGAGAAAGTTGTGGGTGTTGGGGTGGTCGGGAGTGGTGAGGAGAACGACAGCGCCAATTTCGGCGACCGCCGCATAGGCGTCGGTGAGGGTGGTGAGGGTGGAGGAGGAGGCCGGCCCGGCGGTAAGGGACCATTCTGAGGGCCAGGAGAGGTGAAGGAGCGTGGCGCTGATGTGGGTGGGAGGGGGGAGAGAGTGGTCAAGACACCAACGGGCTACAGCGGAGGGGAGTTGCTCTTGATGGGAGAGGCGTTCCAGAGTGGCGGCGTGGCGGGTCCAGAGACGCTCCCAGTGGAGAGGAGGAGGGTCGGTGAGGGGGATGCGGGGGTGGGTAGGCGGGTGGAGGAGAGAGGAGGAGACGCCGTGGGAGGGGGAGAAAGCAGGAGGAGGGGAAGAAGAGGAGGAGAGGGGGGAGGGAGGGGAGAGGGAGGAGGAGCGAGCAGCACGAATAGCGGTGAGGATCGCGGTGCGGGGGTCGGTCATGGAAGCTTCTCCGCGCGGGAGGAGGAGGGAGGGTGGCGTTGCCAGAGTTCCAGAAAGGTGCGACCGGGAGGATTCGGGAGATCGCGGGCCTCCAGCCAGGGCGCTAGAGGGGAAAGGGAGCGCGCCCATCTTTTTCGGGCAAGGTGAGGGAGGAGACGAGCGAGGAGCCGTTCGAGGAGGTGATAGAGAGAGGGACGAAGGAGGAGATTGCGGGAGAGGGTGAGGAGATGGCGTTTGCGCGAGGGGGTAAGGCGGTGGCGGTGGTGGAGGTGGCGGAGGTGACGGATGAGGTCGGGGAGAGGAATTTGAACGGGACAGACTTCTGCACAGTGACCGTTGAGGGTGCAGGCATGGGGAAGGTCGGGGGCCGCATCAGGACCGAGGAGGAGCGGGGTGAGCAGGGCGCCGATGGGACCGGGATAGACCCAACCATAGGGGTGCCCGCCGATGGCAGCATAGATAGGACAGTGGTTGAGACAGGCGCCGCAGCGAATGCAGCGAAGGAGCGGCTGAAAGGGAGTGCCGAGGAGCTGAGTGCGCCCATTGTCGAGAAGGATTACGTGGTAGTGGTGGGGGCCGTCAGGGTCACCCGGCCGACGGGGACCGACGAGGTAGGTGGTGTAAACGGTGGTGGGTTGTCCAGTGGCGGAAGGGGCAAGGAGACGGAGGTAGAGGGCGCTGTCTTCAGGGGTGGGGAGGATTTTTTCAACGCTAGCGAGGACGATGTGGGTGCGGGCCAGGGTGTGGGCAAGGTCAGCGTTGCCTTCGTTGGTGACGAGTAGGGCTTGCCCCGTTTCGGCGATGAGGAAGTTGGCCCCCGTGATGGCGACGTCGGCTTGGGCGTAATAGGGACGAAGTTGGGCGCGAACTTCGGCGGCAAGGGCAAGAGGATCGGGAGGGGGAGCAGTGCCGTGCGCGCGGGCAAAGAGTTCGGCGATCTGTTCGCTGGTTTTGTGAATGGCCGGGGCGATGAGGTGCGAGGGGGGTTCTTGGGCGAGCTGAATGATATATTCGCCGAGATCAGTTTCAAGACGGCGGTAGCCGGCGCGGTCGAGAATTTGGTTGAGCCCGATCTCTTCGGCAAGCATCGATTTGCTTTTGAGGATGAGGCGCGCAGCGTTTTGCCGAAGGATGGCGAGGATAATTTGGAGAGCTTGCTGGGCGTCTTGAGCCCAGTGGAGATGACCGCCAGCACTTCGGACCGCGCGTTCGAAGTGAAGAAGGTGTTCGTCGAGTTGGGCGAGAATTTGGTCTTTGCGACGGGCAGCGGCTGCTGTGAGTTCAGCCCAGTTGGGGATTTGGGAGAGGGCACGGGCGCGCTTGGCGATGAATCCGTCGGGGATGCGGGTGAGCGCCGCTTGCAGTAGGGGGTCGTGGAGGGCGCGATGGAGTTGCTGCCGAAAGCGACGAGGGGTGAGTGTGGGGAAGGAGGGGGTCATGGGTGCGTTCCCGAGGGAGGAAGGGGAGCAACGGGGAACGGCGCGGCGAGAGAGACAGGGTCAGAGGAGGGAGAAGAGGAGGGAGAGGAGGAGGAAACGGAGGGGGTCGCATGAGTGAAAAGGTTAGAGGCGTGGAGAGGGCGAGAGAAGAGGTCGGGAGTGTGGATAGAGCCAGCAAGGATTTCAAGGATGTGATAGACGCGGATGGAAACCCCTAGACGCGAGAGACGACCACCGAGGTGGAGAAGACAGCTGAGATCAGGACCGGTGAGGATGTGGGGTTGTAGGTCAAGGATGTGGCGAATTTTGCGGTCGAGGAGGGCTTGGGAGAGTTCAGGGTATTCGAGAGAGAAAGTGCCACCAAAGCCGCAGCAGTGGACGGCGTCAGGGGGTTCGAGAAGGGTAAGACCGGGGAGACGGGTGAGAAGTTGCCGCGGGAGCTCTTTGAGGTGAAGCATTCTGAGAGCGGTACAGGAGTCGTGGTAGAGAATCCGGTAGGGGGTGAAGGGGGCGGGGAGGTTTTGCGGACCTACCGCGTGATAGAGAAAGGTGAGCGCGTCGTGGGTTTTGCGGGCGAGGGCTTCGGCGCGGAGACGCCAGGGAGAACGGGGGGCAAAGAGAGAGGGGTAGTGGTGCCGGAGAGTGACCAGACAGGAGGTGGCGGGAAGGATGACCGTGGGGTAGGGTTCGAGAAGGGCAATGGTGTGCCGGGCGATGGCGCGGGCGCTGTCGAGGTCGCCGGCGTTGTGGTGGAGCTGCCCGCAGCAGGTTTGCGCAGTGGGAACTTCGATTTCCCACCCCGATTCCCGGAGAAGTCGAACGAGCGACCAGAGGAGATTGGGACGAATGGCGTTGGCAAGACAGGTGGTGAAGAGAGCTACCGGAGAGGAGTACATGAAGAATGAAGAGAGAGTTGAGAATACATCCGCTACGATACCGAAGTGCTCGAGGTTTGACAAGGTGGAGGTGCAAAGGGGGAGGGGTAAGGGAAGAGAGGGGTGGAGGCGGTGGGTGAGGGTGTGGGGGGTGGTGGTTTGGATCGGGTGGATAGGGGTGGGGATGGCAGCAGGAGGAGAGGAAGAGAGAAGCGTGAGAGGGGGAGGGAAGGGGGCAGAGAGCGAGCGAGCAGGGGAGAGGAGCAGGAGCGGAGAGCAGGGAGTTGCAGAGGGGGTGGTTTGGGCTCCTTGGCAGAGGGTGGTAAGCGCGCCACTGCGCAGCGTGGCAGCGCGAGTGGTCGCCCGAGAGCGGTCGATGGTGGCCGCCGAGGTGGGGGGACGCGTCGCGGCGTTGCCGGTGCGGGTGGGGGAACGGGTGGAGAAGGGGGCAGTGTTGGCGCGATTGGAGAATGAGTTGCTGCGGTTGGCGCGCGAGGAGGCTGTGGCAGGGGTGCGCGCGGCTGAGGTGCGGTTGGCTCAGGCGGTGCGATTGCGCGCCCAGGCAGCCCGGTTGGCCGGGCGAGAGGTGGTGAGCCGCGATGCCGAGGCGAGCGCCGAGGAGGGAGTGCGATTGGCAGAGGCCGAACGGCGGGCGCGCGAGGTGCAACGGGCAATTGCGGAGCAACGCTTGGAGCAGACCGTGGTGCGCGCGCCGTTTTCAGGAGTGGTGGTGGAGCAGTTGGTGGGGGAGGGAGATTGGGTAACAGCAGGACAGCCATTGGTGGTATTGGTGGGAGAGCGCGTGGAGGTGGTGGGGTGGGTTCCCGAGGAGTGGGTGGATGAGGTGCAGGTGCACGAGGGGGTGTGGATAAAGAGAAGAGAGGCAGAGGGATGCCCAGAGCAGAGCCGATTGCGGTTGTTGGGGGTGAGCGGCGAGGTTCGGGGAGGAGGAGTGGTGCAGGTGCGGTGGGCTCCCGTGTGTGAGGGATTGCAACCCGGCCAAAGCGGACGGGTGGTGTGGCAGGGGAGGAGAGGAGTGGTGCCTGGGAGGGTGGTGACGACGTGGCGCGGTAGGGTGGGAGTGTGGTTGCGATATGGGGAACGAGTGGCATTTGTGAGCCCGCGTTTGGGATTGCCCGGACGGTCGGCTGAGATCCTACTTCCCGAGGGGTGGCGAGCAGAGGAGACATGGGTGGCAGTGGAGGGCCATGGAGCGTTGGGATGGGAGAGGGCGGGAGAGGGACCGTGAGAGAGCCAGGTTGGTTGAAGTGGTTCGGCAACGCGCCGTTGGCCAATTTGGTGTTCGCTTTGGTGGTGGTTTGGGGGGCGGTGAGCTACGCGTTGATGCCGCGGGCGCGCGATCCAGAGATCAATTTCAATTGGGTGAACGTGTGGACAGTCTTCCCAGGAGCATCGGCGGAGATGGTGGCCCGCGAGGTAACCGAGCCTTTGGAGGAGGCATTGCGGAGCGTGGCCGATATCCGCTTCGTGGTGTCGACGTCGCGGGAGGGAATTTCGTCTATCTTGGTGCGGTTCGAGCGACTCGATCCGCCATCGTTCGATAAGCGATTGGCCGATCTACGCCGTGAGGTTTTGAACCGAGCAAGCGATTTCCCAGAGCCGATCAAAATGCCGCGGGTGCAGGAGATCACAACGTCCAATGGCTTTCCGACTGCGATGGTGACATTGTATGGACCCGTAGGGGGAGAGGTGCTGCGCCGCTTCGGGGAGATCGTCCGCCGAGAGTTGGAGGAGTTAGAGGGGGTGGACCGCGCGTTGCTGTTCGGCCAGCAGGAGCCCGAGCTGGCCGTGGTCTTCGATGCCGTGACTTTGGCAGGGTGGGGAGTGTCGCCAGTGAGCGTGGCCGACCAGGTGCGGGGATGGTTTCAGGAGTTGGCAGCCGGCCGAGTAACAACAGGGGAGGGGGAGTGGTTGGTGGAGGTGCGGGGAAAGGAGAACGAGGCAGAGGCATTGGCCGCCCTTCCAGTGCGCGTCGGAGGGAGAGAAGGGGAGATGTTCCAGCCATTGGGGTCTTTGACCGAGGTGTCGTGGTCGGCAGAGCGACCCCGCCATTCGGTGCGCTTTGCCGGAGAGCCCGCGCTTCTTTTTTCATTGACCAAAGAGACCGATGCCGATACGTTGAGGTTGATCGAGCGAGTGCAGGCCTTTGTCGAGGAGCGAAATAAGAGTTTGGAGCGGGTGGGATTGCGATTGGCATTGGTGGATGATCCAACCCATGAGACGCGTACGGCAGTGTGGGTAATGGAACGGAACGCCATCGCCGGGTTTGTCTTGGTATTGACGATCGTGGGGTTTTTTCTGGGGGGGAAGTTGGCAGTGTTGGTGGCACTGGGAATGGTCTTCGCGTTGGCGGGAACAATGGGAGTGGTGGCAGCAGCAGGGAGTACTTTGAATTTGACGGTGCTGCTGGGGGTGGTGATCGCGTTGGGAATGTTGGTGGACGACGCTGTGGTGGTGGTGGAATCGGTCCACGAGCGATTGGTGCGGGGGACGACGATCGAGAAGGCTGTGGTGGAGGGTTTACGCGAGGTGGGGTGGCCTGTGACAAGCGCCGTATTGACCACCATGGCAGCATTTCTGCCGTTGATGGTGCTTCCAGGGGTGCTGGGGGATTTTTTGCGGGTAGTGCCGTTGGTGGTGACCGTTGCATTGGGGCTAAGTTTGCTGGAGGCTTTTTGGTTGTTGCCCGCCCATATCTTAGGGTGGCGAGAGGCGTTTACAGCAGGGAAGGAGCAGTGGCAGCGATGGCGAGCGTGCGTGCAGCGCCGCTTGCGTAACAGTTACGGCCGAGCATTGGTGGGGGCATTGCGCCATCCGGGGAAGACGTGGTTGGTTTTGGGAGGAATCTTGGGGGGAGCCGCCGGCGTGGTGATGGGAGGATGGGTACAGGTGCAGTTTTTCGCTTTTGAGAGCGAACGGCTGTTCTATGTCCATGTCGATTTGCCCGTAGGGGTCCCATTGGGAGAGTCCCTGACGGTGGCAGATCGTCTGCGCGCGCGAATCACCAAGACTTTGCCGCCCGAGGAGGTGCGAGCAGTGGTGGCGATGGCAGGGGTGAAATTTACCGAGACCGAGCCCCTCTACGGGGATCATTTGGCTCAGGTGGTGGTGTCATTGCACCCACGCCAGGAGGGGGGGCGAACTACGGAGGAGGTGGTGAATTCTTTGCGCCCGATCGTGATGGAGACAGTTGCACCGTGGCCAACGTCGTTTTTGGTGGTGAAGCGGGGACCACCGGCAGAGCGGGCAATACGGGTGCGCGTGCAGGGGGAGGAGGATGAGGCGCGAGAGGCAGCAGCAGCTTGGGTGCGAGAGCGGTTGGCAACCTTCCCAGGAGTGTTCGATGTGCAGGATGATCGCGTGGGCGGCCGACCGACAGTGCAGTTGCGATGGCGAGAGATGGCTTTGGCCGCAGCAGGAGTCGATCCGCTGACCGCCAACCGTTTGGCGGTGCTGCTGGCCGATGGAGAGTATGTGGGAGAGAGCCGCCGGTTTGGAGAACGCGTTCGAGTGGTGGTGCGGGGGCGTCAGGATGGTCTGCAGACGGTGGAGGATTGGTTGCGCTTGCCGGTGGTGGGAGGAAAGGGGGAGGTGACGACGTTAGGGACATTGGCCGAGGTAGAGGTGCGAACGTCAGTAGGGGCAATCCGTCGCTTTCAGTTTGTGCGAACAACGACAGTAGAGGCAGAGGTGGCCCGAGAGGTGACGACACCCCAGGCGGTGCAGGAGCGATTGCAGCGCGAGTGGCGTACCGTAGCGGCGTCATTCCCGGGAGTGCAGCTCAGTTTTTCCGGGGAGTTGGATGATGTGCGGGAGAGCTTGGAGGCATTGCAGCGGGTTTTGGCGGTGGGGGTGGGGTTGATTTATGTGATTTTGGCAGCGCAGTTCCGGAGTTACGCACAGCCGTTGGTGGTGTTGTTGACTGTGCCTTTGGCATTTGCAGGAGCGATTTTCGGTTTGGCTCTGCAGGGGTTGCCGTTGTCGCTGTACGCGATGTACGGAGTGGTGGCGTTGTCAGGGATCGCAGTGAATAGCGCGATTGTGCTGGTCGCAGCGGTGAACGATCGACAGAGCGCGGGGATGGGTCGATTGCATGCGGTGGTGTACGGGGCACGCCGCCGTTTAGTGCCTATCGTGATTACGTCTACCACTACTATCGGGGGATTGTGGTCTTTGGCTACCGGGTTTTTGGGCCATTCGTTGTTGTGGGGACCAGTGGCGTCGGCGATCGTATGGGGGTTGGGATTTTCTACGGCATTGACGCTGTTCGTGGTGCCGATGGTGCTGCTGTTGCTGGGAAGGGAGAGAGGGTGAGAGAGGAGGGATTGAGGGGCGAGGGGGTGAGGTGAGTGCGATAACCATATTCGATGATGGTGCGCCCGCGGGTGGGGATGAGGATTTGAACGGCGACGGAGGGGAGGTCGGGGAGAGCGGAGGAGAGAGGATAGAGAAGGAGAGTGTGGTCGGGAGCAGCAGCTTTGTGGGGATCACCGAGGTGAGCGAAACGAGCGGTGAGCGTGGCTTCGTCAAGAGAAGGACGGGGAAGAAAGGCGACGAGGGTGAGGGTGGGTTGTTCGCGCCAGCGAGGGTCCGAGAGGGGGTCGAAGGGAAGACGCCGGTTGCCGCTGGGCGTGAGGGAGGCGCGGGTGAGATGAGATTCCGCTTCCGCGCTGAGGGTGGGGGGGAGTTGAAAGCGCAGGAGGAGTTGGCCAATGAGCCCTTGGGCGTCGAATTCGGGAAGCCAGGCTTCTAGGAAGGGGGGGGCAGAGGGAGGGGCGAGGAGAGCCCATTGAAGGTTTCTTTGGAGAGAGGGGGGTAGGTCTTGAGGAGCGAGGGCACCGAGCGGCCAGCCAAAGGGGGCCCAGCGGCCACCGATGAGGGGAATTTGCCAGGGGGGGAGGGTGGGGGGAGATTGAGGAGGGTTGAGGCAAAGGGTGAGGAGGAGAAGGAGGGCGAGGAGGAGAGAGAAGAGGAGGGCGCGAGGGAGGAGACGAGGGCGCGTCATGGGGCAGAGGGGAGGGGCGGTTGAGGGAGGGAGGGAAGCGGTGGAGAGGGAAGCCGCTCGCCAAGAAGGAGACCGCGCTCGATGAAGCGAATACGGTAGGGGAAGTCGGGGAGACGGTCGATGCGGGTGAGGAACCATTCGCCAACGTCGGGGGGGCGCTTGGGGGTGGGAGCGCCGCGGATGAAGCTGAAAGAGGGGGCACGGAGGCCGATATTGACGACCGGGTGTCCCCGCGCGGTTTGGGCGGCGCGAACGATGGGGCCTTGAAGAGTCTCTCCAGCCCAGGGGAGGAGGTGGTGGGAGAGCCAGAGGGTGAGGGGAAGGACGGCAAGGAGGGGAGGGAGGGTGGAGAAGAGAGGGAAGAGGGAGGGGAGAAAACGGGGGAGGTGGCGCGCAGCGACACGGGGAAGAGTGAGGATGAGCAGGAGGGCAGCGATCGCAGCAAGGAGTTGTTCAAACCCCCAGGCCGCAGTGGAATCAGCCAGGAGGGCGCGGTAGTAATCGTTGAGGGTGGGATGACGGGGTACAAGGTATGCCAGGAGATTGGGGAGAAACATCAAGAGGGTGAGTGAGAGCAGGGCGGTGAGGAGGATGGGGGTGGGCGATGCGGGGCGA
Source organism: Hydrogenophilus sp. (assembly GCA_026416515.1). Classification (GTDB taxonomy): domain Bacteria; phylum Pseudomonadota; class Gammaproteobacteria; order Burkholderiales; family Rhodocyclaceae; genus Hydrogenophilus. The sequence continues at coordinate 484,637 of JAOAEZ010000001.1, forward strand.
GGAGAGGAGGTGGCGTGGACGGCGATAAGGATGGTGAGGGGGGTAAGGCCGTAGAGAGCATAGTGGGGAAGCTTGGTTTGCGCAAGGGTGAAGAAGAGGAGGACAAAGAGAAACCAGATCCAGAGAAAGCGACGAAGCATCGATCGGGTGTCGGTGCGGAGGGCCCGCAGAGGGCGAAGGAGAAGAGGGGTCCAGGGAAGAAGGAGGAGGGGAATGACGAGAAGATAGTAGCCGAGGGGACCGCTGTGGCGTTCGAGGGGGGTAGCGAAGCGTTGCAGATTGTGCTTGAGGAAGAAGCCTTCGATGAAGGCCCACCCTTCCCGCCCGAGAGCGTAGAGGTACCAGGGGAGGGCGACGGTGATGAGGATGAGCCAGGAGCGCGGTTCGAGGAGAACGCGGGAGAGCCGAGCCCATTGGCGCCGGCTGACGAGGTAGAGGGTGAGGGTGGCATAGGGGATGAGGAGGGCAATGGGGCCTTTGGTGAGAAGACCCAGGGCAATCCAGAGATGGGCTCGGCGAAGGTGGGGAAGACGATGCGATTCGAGATAACGCCACAGGTCAAAAAGCGAGAGGGCGAGAAAGAGGTTGAGGAGAGCATCGGCAGTGGCAGCGCGGGCGATTGCCCAGGGACCGAGGGCAGTGGCGAGAATGAAGCCGGCGAGGAGGGCAGGAGTTCGACCAAAACGGGCTCGGACAAAATGCCAGGTGGCGAGGACCCAGAGTAGGCCGGCGATCGCCGAGGGGAGACGAACAGCAAGGGGGGTTTCTCCCAAGAGGGCGATGGCTAGAAGCTGTAGCCAATAGGTGAGGATCGGTTTGTCATAGCGCGGTACACCGTCAAGGGTGGTCATACCGTAGTCGCCGCTGACCCACATTTCGCGGGTCGCTTCGGCGAAGGCGCCTTCGTCGACGTCGAAGAGGGGATAGCCTCCGAGGTTGGGGAAGAGCGTCAGTAGGGCGATAAGGATAAGAATGAGCGAGTCGCCGCAGGCGCCGGCACAGAGGGTGTTGAGGGACGCAGCGCGGGCGGGAAGAGCTCTCGATGGGAGAGTCCGGATGAGGGAGAGGAGGGAAACGAGGTTAGGGGTCATCGGCAGGAGGGGAGGGAGCGGTGGGGGTTTTCCAGGCGACGTCCGAGGGAAGCAGAAGGCGAATTTGGTATTGGGTACGGTCGGTCGATTCGTGGTAGATGCGAGTGACCATCTCGGCGAGAACGCCTGTGGTGAGGAATTGAACCCCGCTGAGCAGGAGAAAAAAGCCCAACGAGAGGAGGGGGCGTTGCCCGATCGCTTCGTCGGCGAGGAGTTTGAGGAGGAGAAGGTAGGTGAGAATTCCTCCTCCTATCGTGAGTAAGAGAAGACCGAGACCCCCGAAGAAATGACCCGGCCGCGTGCGGTAGCGCATGAAGAAAAAGACAAAGAGGAGGTCGAGGAGGACCCGAACGGTGCGGGAGAGGCCATATTTGGAGCGGCCATAGCGACGGGGGTGGTGCGTGACGATCTCTTCGGCGATACGAGTAGGGTGGGTGACGGTGGCGAGCCAGGCGGGGATGAAGCGGTGCATCTCCCCGTAGAGAACGACATTTTTGAGAACGTCGGCACGATAGGCTTTGAGGCTGCAGCCGTAGTCGTGGAGCCGAACGCCAGTGAGGCGAGCGATGAGGGCGTTGGCGATCCGCGAGGGGAGGGTGCGGAACCAAAAGGAGTCTTTGCGCGCTTTGCGCCAGCCGGCGACGAGGTCGAGGTCCTCAGTAAGGAGACGGGCGACGAGGCGGGGAATGTCGTGCGGGTCGTTTTGAAGGTCGCCGTCCATGGTGACGATTACTGTGCCGCGGGCATGGTCAATTCCAGCTTGCATGGCGGCGGTTTGTTTGAAGTTGCGCATCAGAGCGATGAGGCGCACGTGGGGACCGTAGCGCTGTTGCGCGTGTTGACATTGAAGGAGAGTGGCGTCGGTGGAGCCGTCGTCGATGAGGAGGAGTTCCCAAGGGTGGGGATAGGCGTGAAGGGCTTCGTGAAGACGGGCGACGAGAGGAAGGACGTTTTCGGCTTCGTTGTAGAGGGGGACGACAATCGAGAGGGTGTGCGGGGGAAGGTTCATCGGTGCAACGCAGCAAGAAGGGCGAGGAAGGCACTGGTGAAGAGAAGAAGGAGATGGGCGGCAAGGGCAGCGGTGAGCGCAGCCGCAAGGGGAACCCCGAGCGGGAGGAGAAGGGCAGCGACCGCGGCTTCGTAGGGGCCAAAGCCAGCAATTCCTTGAAGGGGTTGAATAGCGGCAAATTCTCCTCCGACTGCGGCGATGGCGACCGCAAGAGGGGATTGATGAAGGAGCGCACCCAGAAGGAGGGCGAGGGCGGCGATTTTGAGAGACCAGCTGAGGAGCGTCCAGTGCCAGACTCCTCGGGTGGCAGCAGCGGCGGCGGCGAGGGCTGCGAGGAGGGGCGCGAGGAGGGGAAGAGAGCGGCGGGCGAGGGAGCGGAGGGCGAGGTGCACTAGGTGAAAGAGGAGAGGAAGGAGGAGAAGAAGAGGGATTTTAAGGGAGAGGGGTAGGGTCGGCCAGAGAAGGATCGCGAGGGCGGTGAGAACGGTGAGGTCTTGGAGACGGAGCCAGAGGAGGGTGGCGGTGGAGCGGGAGAGGGAAAGGTGGTGACGGTGGTGAAGGAGAAGCGGAAGGGTAAGTTCACCCGTGCGAAAGGGGAGAATGTTGACAGCAAATGTGTGCCAAGCGAGGAGCTTCCAGACGGCGCTGAGAGGGAGCTCGGGAAGTTCCACCGCAAGTCGCAGCGCACGGGTGGCGTGGCTGAGGAACAAAAAGAGAAGAGGGGGAAGAAAGGCAGAAAAAGACCAGTGTTGCCAGGGACGAGTGGCGAGGTGAGGGAGAAGAAGGGGATAGGCGAGAAAGAGCGCCGCGGCAGTGATCGCGATGGCAGGGAAGAGCCGCAGGAGGGAACGGGGAAGCCGGAGGGGAGAGAGGAGGAGGGTCTTCATCGACGAAGGAGAGTGAGCGCGGCGAGGAGGGAGAGAGGGGTAATGACCCAGACGATCGCAGCCCCGCTGCGGTAGAGGGCGGCATCAAAGGGAGCATAAAGGGCGATCGCCGCGGTAAGGGTGAGGAGCAGCCGCCGCCGACGGCGAAGGGTGGAGAGGAGAGGGGGATAGAAGACGATGGAACAAAGCGTTGCCGCTGCGCCGAGAAACGCTACTCCGACGCCCGCCAGTAGGTCGCTCGGCCAGTGAGCACCTACCGCGATGCGCGAGAGCGCAATGGCGATGACCGCGAGCGGAAGAAGGGGTAAGAGCGCGGTGTGAAGAAGACGATGAGGAGGGGAGGGGGTGAGGGCGATGGCGATGGCGAGGATGGTGGCGGTGGCGGTGTGACCCGAGGGGAAAGCGCCACTTTTGAGCGGTTTTTCGAGGAGGGTAAAGAGCTCGGAGGAGAGGAGGGCAGCGGGACGCGGGTCGGCGAGGAGGTGTTTGAGGGTGTGCACGAGAAAAGTGGTGGGAAGGAGCATGAGGGTGGCGAGAAGGAGAGGCCGCAGCGACCAGAGAGCAAGGAGAAGAAGGAGCGCGGCTGCGACACTGGTGGCGCCGAGGTTGCTGAGCGCTCCCCAGAGAGGATGGGGAAGGGTTTGGAGAAGGGCATTGAGGGTGAGAAAGAGGGGTTGGTTGAGCTCAGGGGCACGTAGAAGGAGGGCAAGGACAAGGAGCACCCCCCCCGCCGCCGCCAGGAGGGAGGGGAGCTTGCGACGTTGCCGGGAGAGGGGAAAAGCGCGCGGGTAGGAAGAGGTCACTTGAGGTAGGCTTCGATTTCAGCAAAGGTGCGAGCGGTGGTGTGGACGGCGATTTCAGTGCCAAGCTGGCGGGCGATTTGCGTGGCCGAGAAGATCCCCCGAACGATCGGTTCGCGTTGAGCGGTGTCCAGGACAAGGGCGTGTTGCCGCCCGATGTGTTGAAGGGTGGCAACGATTTCGGCGACCGTGGCACGGGCTACTTGATCGAAGGAGAGAGCGTCGAGTTGTTCGATGGGCGTCATAAGGTCGACCACGCGCAGTTCTTTGGGGGAAATCCCGAGACGGTCGGCCGTTTGCAGCGGCTTTTCGCCCATGGTGTCGGCGGCGGTGAGAAGGCCGACAATTTGGTCTTGGTCGTCGACGACGAGGACCGAACGAACCCCTCGCCGAATCATACGCTGCTCGGCTTCTGCCGCCGATTCATTGGGGGCGGCGACGACGGGGGGAACGCGCATAAAGTCGGTCATAACATCAATGGCTGGGGATTGCGGTGTGGTAGGGGTTACCGAAAGAGCAGGACGGGAGAGGTGAGGTTTGGAGGTAACCGTGATGGTCTTCAGGGGGGAGACAGCCATGGGAACTCCTTTGCGCTTGTTGTGCGGGTGCGATTGTAGCGGAACTTTGGCGCGTCGTACCTTTCTCGGAGAGGTAGGTGTGCGACTGAGGAGGTGAAATGGAAGAGAGCGCTATTTGGTGGGTGCGGCGCGATCTGCGGTTGGCCGATAACCCCGCATTGCAGGAGGCATTGGCGTCGGGATTGCCGGTACGAGCGGTCTTTTTGTGGGCTCCTGAGGAGGAGGGGGAGGCAGCTCCCGGGGCAGCAGCACGGTGGTGGTTGCACCATTCGCTGGCGGCTTTGGCAAGGGAGTTGAGAAGACGAGGCGGAGAGTTGGAGTGCTTCGACTTGTCCGCGAAGGGAGTGGGGTGCGCTGAGGCGTTGAGGGCGATCGCAGAGGAGAGTCGGGCAGGGGTGGTGACGGCGTGCCGACGGGTGGAACCGAGTTCGGTGGCTATCGAGGAGCGGGTGCAGGAGGCATTGAGGAAAGAGGGGGTGAGAGTGGTGTGGACAGTAGGAGGAGGATTGATTCCCCACGATGGAGTGCGCCAGGCGAGTGGAGGAGTTTTTCAGAGGTTTACTCCCTTTTGGCGCTCTGCGTTGAGCAAGGGGTGGGTGCAGGAGGCAGTGGAGGCGCGGTGGTTGCGATCGGCACCTTTTTCGATCCCCGCTCCTCTTCCTTTGAAGACGGTGCGGGTGAAGAGAGGGGATAGGGAGGTGGCAATCGGCCCGGTATCCTTAGAGGAATTGGGGTTGTTGCCAAAGGGGCGATGGGCAGAGGGGTGGCTCGATCGTTGGCAGCCGGGGGAGGAGGGGGGAGTGAGGCGATGGCACCGCTTTTTGACCGAGGGAGTGCGTCGCTACCACCAGGATCGCGATCGCTTGGATAGAGAGGGAACAAGCCGATTGTCGCCCCATCTCCATTTCGGCGAGGTGGCGGCGGCTCGATTGGTGGCCGATTTGGTGGAGGCAGGGCTGTGGGGGGAAGAAAAGAGGGATGAGGGGGGAAGGGCGTTTGTGCGAGCGCTGGGATGGCGAGAGTTTGCTTATGGGTTGCTGCGGCATGTGCCACGAATGGTTTCTGAGCCGCTGCGAGAGGAGTTCCGCAATTTCCCATGGTTGGAGGGGCGCGCGGATTGGATAAGGGCGTGGCAGCGAGGAGAGACAGGGATCCCTTTGGTCGATGCCGCTATGCGAGGGTTGTGGCAGACAGGATGGATGCCAAACCGGGCACGGATGGTGGTGGCTTCTTTTTTGACGAAGAATTTGGGGGTCGATTGGCGAGTGGGGGCAGCGTGGTTTTGGGAGACTTTGGTGGATGCCGATTTGGCAAATAATGCCTTCGGGTGGCAGTGGGCGGCAGGGTGCGGGGGAGATGGGGCCCCCTATTTTCGGGTTTTTAATCCGGTGTTGCAGGGACGCACCTTCGATCCAGAGGGAGCGTTTGTGCGTGCGTTTGTGCCAGAGCTCCGGGCGTTGCCGAGGGAGGTGATCCACGACCCCGAGCGGATCGGGCCGTTGGTGCGGAGAGAGGTGGGATACCGCGAGCCGGTAGTGGAGGTGGCGACGTCGCGGGCAGCAGCATTGGCACGTTGGAAGAGGTTTCGAGAGCAAATAAGAGGGACCAAGTAAGAAAAGATGAGTCGGGGGGCGAGAGGAGAGAAGCGAAGAAGGGTCACGTACAATCACTCCCTTTAGTGAAATGGGCGCGGGAGCAGCAGATGGCGGAACGGGTATGGCATTTTCGGGGAGGACGACTTTGGTCAGCGGCGCGAGAGGCGCGCGAGAGCGATCGCATTTCGCGCGCTGTGGGGGAACGGGTGACCGTGGAGGTGGAGGGGTGGTTTTGGGTGGGGGGAACCCCAAGGTTGAGCGTAGAGGAGATTAGACGTTTGGAGGATTTGTTGGAGGCGAAACTGCAGCCGGTACCGGTGTGGCAGGAGGGGTTTGTGGTGGGGCCACGGGTGGGGACGATTTCGCCGTGGTCTTCTAAGGCGACCGAGATCGCAGTGCGATGCGGTTTGGAGGGGGTGGAGCGAATCGAGCTGGGGTGGGCGATTCGAGTTTTGGGTTGGCACCGCTTTTCCCCGCGTATTCGGGAGCAGATCGGCGAGTTGCTGCACGATCGAATGACCCAGTCGATCTTTGCCGAGCCCACCGCCGGGGAGATGCTTTTTTCCCATTTTTCTCCTCAGACTTTTTCGATAGTGCCGGTGCGAGCAGAGGGCCGCGCGGCTTTGGTCCGGGCAAACAGGGAGTGGGGATTGGCCCTTGCGGAGGAGGAGATCGATTATTTGCTGCGGGCTTACGAGGAGTTGGGGCGGGATCCGACCGATGTGGAGCTGTGGATGTTCGCCCAGGCTAATTCGGAGCATTGCCGCCATAAAATCTTCCGCGCCGAGTGGGTGATCGATGGGGTGGCCCAAACGTCCTCGCTCTTTTCCATGATCCGCGAGACCCATGCCGCGCAGAGGGAGGGGACCTTGGTGGCCTATTCCGATAACGCAGCGGTGTTCGTGGGCGGAGTGCAGGAGCGTTGGTTTCCCGATGCCGATGGCGTGTGGCGACGCCATGAGCGGCTAACCCACTTCTTGGGGAAGGTGGAGACCCATAACCATCCTACCGCGATCGCTCCTTACCCGGGAGCGGCAACCGGCGCAGGGGGGGAGATCCGCGATGAGGGGGCAACAGGACGCGGGGCTTCACCCAAAATGGGAATGGTGGGTTTTATCGTCTCCAACCTCGATTTGCCTGAGTTGGAGTTTGAGTGGGAACGCGATTTCGGCCATCCCGAGCGATTGGCCAGACCATGGGAGATTATGATGGCTGGACCGCTTGGGGCAGCAGGGTTCAATAACGAGTTCGGACGACCCACATTGACAGGATTTTTCCGGACGTTTGAGATAGAGGTGATGGGGACGGTTTGGGGGTTCCATAAGCCGGTGATGATCGCTGGCGGGTTGGGGGCGATCGATGGTGCGGCTGTCGATAAGGTGAGTTTTGCTCCCGGAACGTTGTTGGTGCAGCTGGGGGGACCGGGAATGGCGATCGGATTGGGGGGCGGAGCAGCATCATCGATGGCAGCAGGCGATAACGATGCCGCCCTCGATTTCGCGTCGGTGCAGCGCGATAACCCTGAGATGCAGCGACGATGCCAGGAGGTGATCGACCGTTGCTGGGCGCTGGGAGCCGATAACCCGATTTTAGCAATCCACGATGTGGGAGCAGGGGGATTAGCAAACGCGCTTCCAGAGCTGGTGGATCGAGCAGGATTGGGGGCAGAGGTGGCGCTGCGTGAGATCCCCGTGGCGGAGCCGGGGATGAGCCCACGCGAGATTTGGTGCAACGAGGCGCAGGAGCGCTACGTGTTAGCAGTGGATCCAGCAGCATTTCCCCGCTTGGTTGAGATTTGCGAGCGAGAGCGGTGCCCTTATGCGGTGGTGGGAGTGGCTACCGATGATGGGGTCATGAGGGTGCGCGATACGCTGTTCGCCAATGAGCCCGTGGCGCTGCCGATGACGGTGTTGTTGGGCGATCTACCGCGGATGAGGCGAGTAGTTTTTTCGCGGCCGATTTTTTTGCCGCCCTTTGATTTGACGCCAATCAATCTCGCAGAGGCGATCGGGCGGGTGTTGAGCCATCCGGCAGTGGGAAATAAGAGCTTTTTGGTGACGATCAGCGACCGAACGGTGGGGGGATTGACAGCGCGCGATCCCATGGTGGGACGGTGGCAGATTCCGGTGGCCGATGTGGCGGTGACCGCGGCCGATTTTGTGGGATACCGAGGCGAGGCAATGGCGGTGGGGGAGCGAGCGCCCGCAGCCGTAAACGATCCCGCCGCTGCAGCGCGATTGGCGATCGCCGAGGCGGTGACTAATTTGGCGGCGGCCGATGTGGCGGGCGGTTTGTCGGCAGTGAAGTTATCGGCCAATTGGATGGCAGCAGCCGGCCAGCCAGGAGAGGATGCCCGCTTATACGAGGCAGTGACCGCTGCACGTGATTTTTGCTTGGCTACCGGGTTGTCGATTCCGGTGGGAAAAGATTCGTTGTCGATGAAGTGCGTTTGGCGCGATGCATCGAGCGGGGAGGAGCGAAGCGTCATTTCCCCAGTGACATTGGTAGTGACGGCGTTCGCGCCCGTTGCCGATGTGCGCCGTACCTGGACGCCTGTGCTTCAGGAGGATGTGGGAGAGTGCGATTTGGTCCTGCTCGAGGTAGGGGTGCGCGGCAGACGATTGGGGGGGTCTGTGTTGGCACAGGTCTTCGGGTCAGCAGGGGAGAGCCCAGCAGATATAACCCCAGAGGCGTTAGTGGCTTTTTGGGAGGCGCTGGCAATTTTACGGGCCGAGAATTTAGTGCTGGCTTACCATGACCGAAGCGATGGGGGGTTGCTGGCCACAGCGGCAGAGATGATGTTCGCTTCAGGGGTTGGGGTGTCGCTCCATTTGGATACGGTGGCTTTCGATGCGGCAAGCCACGACCACGATGCGGGAAGGGTAAACGAAACGGTAGCAGGACGACGACGCGACGCGGTGTTGGAGGCACTTTTCGGAGAAGCCCCAGGGGCGTTGATTCAGATTGCCCGCGCCGAGCGCGATCGCGTGGTGGAGATTTTGAGAAAGTGCAGGGTGCCATTCCATTTTGTAGGGGGGATAAACGACCGCGATGAGCTGCGCGTGTGGTACGAGGGAAGGTTGCTCTACACGGAACGGCGGACCGCTCTGTTACAGCGGTGGAGCGCAGTGAGCCGAGCGATCGCGAGCCGCCGCGACAATGAGATGAGCGTTCTGGAATGGTACGAGGGATTGGCCGATTCCAAGGATCCAGGATTGCATGTGGCGCTGACCTTCGAGTTCGATGGGCAACGAGAGGCTCCTTCCGTGATAAGCGGGGCTCGACCCCGCGTGGCGATTTTGCGCGAGCAGGGGGTCAATAGCCATCGGGAGATGGCCGCCGCATTCGACGCGGCAGGCTTTGAGGCCGTGGATGTGACGATGAGCGACCTCGTGGCAGGACGCCAGCGGTTGCAGTCGTTTGTGGGGTTGGCGGCGTGCGGCGGTTTTTCTTTCGGCGATGTGCTGGGAGCAGGAGCAGGGTGGGCAAAGACAATTTTGTTCCACGAGGCGCTGCGAGAGGAGTTCGCAGCGTTCTTCGCTCGCGGCGATACCTTTACACTGGGGGTGTGTAATGGTTGCCAGATGCTTTCCTACCTTGCCCCGCTGATCCCAGGGGCAGAGGGGTGGCCTCGTTTCGTGGCGAACCGCTCGGAGCGGTTCGAGGCGCGGTTTGTGATGGTGGAGGTACTGGAGAGCCCGTCGCTTTTTTTCGCAGGAATGAACGGAAGCCGCTTGCCCGTGGTGGTGGCCCATGGAGAGGGTCGAGTCCATTGGACACAGGAGGAGGAGCACACCCGGGCAATTGCGGTGTTGCGTTATGTGGATCATTACGGGAGCGCAACCGAGCGCTATCCCTATAATCCGAACGGTTCCCCAGGAGGGGTGACCGGTTTTACTACGCGGGATGGACGGGTGACCATCTTGATGCCCCATCCCGAACGGTGTTGGCGGACAGTGCAGTGGAGTTGGGCGCCCAAAGGGTTGGGGGAGTTGAGTCCGTGGTTTCAATTTTTCATGAATGCGCGCCGCTGGGTGGGATAGAAGGACTACTCAAAAACATTTTTTCGCGGTATCATTACCCACTACGATAGCTGTGTAATGTTGTCGTAGGAAGCGGGGCAAGTAGCCCTTTTTTTGTTTGTGAGAAAATGAAGCTTGAGTTATTGATAACCCAAGTGGCCGAAGGGTTGGGCTACGAACTCCTCGATCTCGAAGTTAGCCCCCGAGGACGGTTGATCCGCGTCTTTATCGACGCGGAGCGACCGATTACGTTAGAGGATTGCGAGCGGGTGAGTAACCAGCTGCAGCGGGTGTTCGAGGTGGAGGGGGTCGATTACGATCGCTTAGAGGTGTCGTCCCCAGGACTCGACCGAGTTTTGAAAAAGGCCCACCACTTCGCCCGCTTTGTGGGGGAAAGGGCACAGGTGCGCCTCGCTTCGCCTGTGGGAGGGCGGCGCCACTTCGCCGGGGTGATCGCCGCGGTCGAGGGAGAGGAGGTCACCCTTTGGTTGGACGATGGCCAGAGGGTGCAGTTTCCAGTGACAGCGGTCGAGCGAGCACGCCTCGTTCCGCGTTTTTCATGAGGTCGGGTCAAATAAGGAGTTGGAATGAGTCGCGAGGTGCTGCTGCTGGTGGATGCGTTGGCACATGAAAAGAGTGTGAGTAAAGAGGTGGTATTTGCAGCGGTCGAGTCGGCGTTGGCGTCGGCGACGAAGAAACATCTGCACGAGGACGCCGATGTGCGGGTGGAGATCGACCGCCAGACAGGGCAGGCGCGCGCATGGCGCCGGTGGCGGGTGCTGCCCGACGCAGAGGTGACCAACGACGAGCGGGAGATGGGCTTGATCGATGCCCGAGAGTTAAAGCCAGAGGTCCGCGTAGGGGAGATCATTGAGAAGGAGATCCCCGTGGTGGAGTTGGGACGAATCGGGGCGCAGACAGCAAAACAGATTATTCTGCAGAAAATTCGCGATGCCGAGCGCGAGCAGATGTTGAAGGAGTTCTTGGAACGCGACGAACGATTGGTCTCAGGGGTGGTGAAACGATTGGAGCGCGGCCATGCGATCGTCGAGATCGGCCGTTTGGAGGGGATCTTACCGCGCGAGGAGATGATCCCACGCGAGACCTTGCGGGTGGGGGACCGAATCCGAGCTGTGGTTCTGCGTGTTGACCGCCAGAGCCGCGGTCCACAGCTCGTGTTGTCGCGAAGTTCACCAGCATTGGTGGAGGCGCTTTTCGAGTTGGAGGTGCCGGAGATCGAGGAGGGCTTGATCGTGATCAAAGGGTGCGCCCGCGATCCCGGATTGCGGGCAAAAATCGCCGTCCATTCGAAAGATCCGCGCCTCGACCCCGTCGGGACGTGCGTGGGGATGAAGGGAACGCGGGTGATGGCCGTGCGCCAGGAGATCGGAATGGAGCAGATCGATATCATCGTGTGGTCGCCCGATCCCGCTCAGTATGTGATCGCTGCATTGCAGCCCGCTGAGGTGGTTTCGATTGTGGTGGATGAGGAGCGACATGCGATGGATGTCGTGGTAGACGATGCCAATTTACCGATCGCGATCGGCCGCGGTGGCCAAAACGTGAAGTTGGCTTCCGAGTTGACGGGTTGGACGATCAATTTGATGAGCGCGTCGGAGTCGCGGGCAAAACAGGAGGCAGAGCGCGCCGCTTTGCGGGCCCTTTTTATGGAGAGACTCGATGTGGATGGGGATTTGGCCGATCTGTTGATCGATGAGGGATTTACAACTTTAGAGGAGGTAGCCTACGTGCCGGTGGGGGAGATGCTGGCGATCGAGGGGTTGGATGAGGAGATCGTCCAGGCGCTGCGCGAGCGCGCCCGCAACGCGTTGTTAACTGAGGCGATCGCCGAGGAGGAGGCGATCGAGAAGTTGAAGCCCGATTTGTTAGCGCTGGAGGGGATCGATAAGGCATTGGCGGTGAAGTTGGCGCGCTCGGGAATTACCAGCCGCGATGATTTGGCCGATTTGGCAGTGGATGAGTTGGTCGAGATCGCCGGAATCGACGCAGAACGGGCGGCAATTTTAATCCGCCAGGCGCGCGCTCATTGGTTTGAGTAAGGAGCATCACCCATGAAGAGTGAGAATGTCCGAGAGCTGGCGGCCGAGCTTGGGGTGGAGGTGGAGCGGTTAATTGCCCAGCTGCGGGAGGCGGGCGTGGCGGTGCGCGATGCTGACTCATCCTTGTCGGCGAGCGATAAAGAGCAGCTCCTTTCTTACTTGAAACGTCAACACGGGGGGGGAGAGGAGCGCCGCATCACGTTGAAGCGCAAGGAGACGACCGCAATCCGCGCTACCGATGCTTCGGGGCGAGCGCGGACCGTACAGGTGGAGGTGCGCAAAAAGCGCATTTTGATCAAGAAAGATGAGGTGGTGGCGAGAACGCAGGAGGAGCGGGCACGGATCGAGGCAGCATTGCGTGGGAGAGCAGCCAGCGGCGAGGAGGAGAGAGCAGCTGAAGAGGTTGCCCGGCCGAGCGAGAGAGAAGAAGAGAGAAGGGAGAGGGAGCGCGAGGGGGTGGTTGCAGCTTCCGAAGGGGGGTTGAGGGGTGAGGAGCAAGGAACCAGAGAGGAAGAACCGATTGCTGCCGGGGGGGATAAAGAGGAGACGACCGCTACCGCAGTGGAGGTACCGCTGCCGGCGAGGGGCGAAGAGGAGAAGGCGGCGGAGGAAGGGGTAGAGGAGAGCGAGAAGGAGGAGGCTCCGCCGGCGGAGGAGAGGGAGGAGCAGCCGCCAGCAGGAGCAAAGGGGGAGGGAGCAGGGGGTGCCGCGGTAGAGGGAGGCCGCGAGGAGGAGCCAACGCGACCGGTGGCGGTAGAGGGAGAGCGGACGTTGCGACCCGTGCTTTCGCCTGAGGAGATCGAGCGACGGCGCCAGGAGGCGGAGCGACAGGCAAAGTTGCGGGCTATGCAGGAGGCAGAGCTGCGGGCGCGCCGGGAGCGGGAGGCGGCGCGCCTTGCAGCAAAACAGAACGCGGAGGTGAAAACCAAAGGAGCAGGAGAGCCGAGAGGGGTTTCGGAGGCTTCGGCCGAGTTGAAGCTGGCTGCAGTGACCTCAATCGATTTGGAAGAGGAGGTTGAGGAGCTGCGGGAGGGAAAGAGGAAAGGGGAGAAGCGTAAAGAGCGAGGAAACGGCGAGGAACGGGAGTCGAGACGGGTCGGTTTGAAGATACGAGTGCTCGACGATGGGGAGGAGGGGTGGAGAGGAAAGGTTAAGAAGGCCGCGAAGGGGGGAGGGAAACGAACCGAGGAGGCGCCAGCGCATGCCTTTCAGCAGCCGACCGAACCAGTGGTGCGCGAGGTGCATGTCCCTGAGACGATCACCGTGGCTGAGCTGGCTCATTTGATGGCGGTCAAAGCGGTGGATCTGATCAAGGTGTTGATGAAGTTAGGGGTGATGGCGACGATCAACCAGGTGCTCGATCAGGAGACCGCTATGTTGGCGGTGGAGGAGATGGGCCATCGGGCGGTCGCCGCTAAATTGGATGATCCCGATTCATTTTTGGAGACGTGGGGAACCGGCGTGGAAGTGGTGTTCGAGCCGCGACCGCCAGTGGTGACAGTGATGGGCCACGTCGATCATGGAAAGACGTCGTTGCTAGATTATATCCGGAGAACCCGAGTGGCGGCAGGGGAGGCAGGGGGGATCACCCAACATATCGGCGCGTACCATGTGGAGACCCCAAGGGGGGTGGTGACGTTCTTGGATACGCCAGGCCATGAGGCGTTTACCGCAATGCGGGCGAGAGGGGCCCAGGCAACCGACGTGGTGGTGCTGGTGGTGGCTGCCGATGATGGGGTAATGCCGCAAACCCGCGAGGCGATCCACCATGCAAAGGCGGCAAACGTGCCGATCGTGGTGGCGGTGAATAAGATCGATAAGCCCGAGGCAAACCCCGAGCGGGTGCGTCAAGAGTTGGTGGGGGAGGGAGTGGTCCCCGAGGAGTACGGCGGCGATACGATCTTCGTGAATGTCTCCGCGAAGACGGGAGAGGGAATCGATGCATTGTTGGAGGCGATTTTGCTGGTGGCCGAGGTGTTGGAGTTGCGCGCTCCCAAAAACGGCCCCGCGATGGGGGTGGTTCTGGAGGCACGGTTGGATCGCGGTCGGGGACCCGTCGCAACCGTTTTGGTGCAGCGGGGGACATTGAACCGCGGCGATGTGGTGTTGGCGGGGGCTACATGGGGCCGCGTGCGGGCGATGTTGGATGAGAACGGCCGACCGGTGGAGGCGGCTACCCCCTCTATCCCTGTGGAGCTGCTCGGGTTGGAGGAGGTGCCGCAGGCAGGGGAGAGTTTCTACGTTTTGCCCGATGAGCGAAAGGCGCGCGAAATCGCCCTCTACCGCCAGGGGAAGTACCGCGAGCAGAAGTTGGCCAAAGGGGCAACGTTGAAATTGGAGAATCTGTTTGAGCGCGTCGGTGAGGGAGAGGTGAAGCGATTGTCGATCGTGCTCAAGGCCGATGTACAGGGATCCGTGGAGGCTTTGTCGCAGGCGCTGCAAAAGTTGTCGACGAGCGAGGTGGAGGTGCACATTCTCCATAGCGGGGTGGGAGGAATCACCGAATCCGATGTGAACTTGGCGCGCGCTTCAAATGCGATCGTGGTGGGGTTCAACGTCCGCGCCGATGCGAACGCCCGCCGCTTGGCAGAGGGGTACGGGGTCGAGATTCGCTACTACAACATCATCTACGACGCTGTGGAGGAGGTGAAGGCGGCACTGGCGGGGTTGCTGTCCCCCGAGCAGCGGGAGGAGGTACTGGGTTTGGTGGAAATTCGCCAGATTTTCCGGATTCCAAAGGTGGGTGTGGTGGCAGGATGCTACGTGCTCGAGGGGGTAATCCGCCGCAACGCTCGAGTGCGGTTGCTGCGAAACCAGGTGGTGATCTTCGATGGAGAGCTCGAGTCGTTGAAACGGTTTAAGGAGGATGTCCGCGAGGTGAAAGCGGGATATGAGTGCGGGTTGGCCCTGCGAAATTTCCAGGATGTGGCGGTGGGGGACCAGATCGAGGTGTATGAGGTGAAAGAGGTGGCGCGTACCTTGTAAAAAAAGGAGAGAGGAGGGAGTGAAAAGAGAGCAAACCCGCGTCCGACGAGTGGCCGAGGCGATTCAACGGGAGCTGGCCGATCTAATCCAACGCGAATTGCGCGACCCGCGGCTAGGCCCGGTGACGATCACCGCCGTGGAGGTGAGCAACGATCTCTCCCATGCACGGGTGTTTTGTACATCGTGGCGAGGAGAGGAGAGCAGCCGGGAGGCAGTGGCTGGGTTGAGTCGGGCGTCAGGATTTTTGCGCCAGAGATTGGCCCGCCGTTTGACGACTTACCGAGTTCCAGAGCTCCATTTTTTGTATGACGAGCAGTTGGAGCGAGCTTTTTGGGTGAGCCACTTGCTGACGCAGATGGAGGAGAAAAGAGCAAGAGAGGAGTCAGCGGAGAGGGAGAGAGAGGGGGGCGAAGAGAGGAGGGGAGAGGAGAAGAGAACGCCCAATCGGCCAGATGAGGGGGAGCAGCAGCGATGATCGAGAAGCTGCGCCGATTGGGTTTTGCGGAGGAGGAGGGCAAAAAGGAACAGAGAAGAGAGGGGGAGGGAGAAAAATGGGAAGGGGTCCATGGAGTGGCTTTGGTGGATAAGCCGGCGGGTTGGTCGAGCGCCGCAGTGGTGGCACGGTTGAAACGCCATTTGGGGGCAGAGCGGGCCGGCCATGGGGGAACACTCGATCCCATGGCAACAGGGGTACTGTTGGTGCTTTTCGGGGCAGCGACGCGCTTGGCCCACTTCGGACTCGAGGCAGAGAAGTGCTATGCGTTCCGGGTGGTCTTTGGAGTGGGGACTTCTACCGGCGATGCAGAGGGGAGCGTGGTGGCAAGGAGCGAGTCAAAGGTGTCGGCGCCCATGCTGGAGGCGGTGTTGCCCCGCTTCCAGGGCGAGATCGAGCAGATACCACCCATGGCGTCGGCGGTGAAACAGGGAGGGATCCCGCTTTACCGTTTGTGGCGCCAGGGAATAGTGTTGGAACGCGCAGCACGGCGGGTAGAGGTGAGGGAACTAAAGTTGGTTGCCTTCGAGGAGGAGCAGCAGCGAGCCCTTTTTTGGGCGCGGGTGAGTAAGGGAACCTATGTGCGGACATTAGCCGAACAGATCGGCGCTGCTGTTGGGGTACCCGCCCATGTCGATTTTTTGCGGCGAGAGGCAGTGGGAGAATGGTCGCGGGCAAGGGCTTTACCGCTGGCGGAGTGGGTGGCTTTGTCACGCATCGAGGCACGCGCACGCTTGTGGCCAGTGGATCGCTTGGTTGCTCATTTGCCAGCGGTGGTGTTGCCCGCAAAAATGGCCGAGCGTTTTTGTAACGGCGCGCAGGTGATTTTGAGAGAGGGAGAAACAGAGAGAGGGGGCTTGGTCCGCGTCTATAAAGAGGAGAAGGAGCGATTTTTGGGGGTCGGAACGGTAGCCAATGGGGTCTTGTCGCCAAAGCGGGTTGTGCTAAACTAGCGACTGTCTTGACGGAGAGACGCTTTTTGGGTGATTCCGTGAGTGGAACGATTCGGGAATAAAGGCATGCTGGATAAAGAGACCAAAGCGAAGATCATCGCAGAATTCGGGAGAAACGCAAACGATACCGGTTCCCCAGAGGTGCAGGTGGCGTTGCTGACGGCGCGCATCAACCAATTGCAGCCCCATTTTGCCGTTCATAAAAAGGATTTTCATTCGCGGCGGGGATTGCTGAAGATCGTTTCGCAGCGCCGTCGATTGTTGGATTACTTAAAGCGCTCCGATCCCGATCGATACGTGGCGCTCATTCAGAGACTCGGGCTACGTAAGTAGGCCCGGGGGTGCGGGAGAAGGCCCTCAGTAGAGGGCCTTTTTTGATTGTGCGTTGAGGGTTTGACGATGCCACAAGCAGTAAGTCAAGTGTTCCACTTCGGCCGCCATCGGGTGCGGTTGGAGACCGGCGAGTTGGCCCGCCAGGCAACCGGTGCCGTGCTGGTCGATATGGAGGATACGGTGGTGTTGGCTACCGTGGTGGCGGCCCCAGAGGTCAAAGAGGGGCAGGACTTTTTCCCGTTGACGGTCGATTATATGGAGAAGTTCTACGCTTCTGGCCGTATCCCAGGAGGATTTTTTAAACGCGAGGGGCGGCCGAGCGAGAAAGAGACGTTGACTTCCCGATTGATCGATCGGCCGTTGCGGCCATTGTTCCCCGATGGGTTCTATAACGAGGTCCAGGTGATCGTTCAGGTGCTTTCGTTGAACCCAGAGATCGATGGGGATATACCGGCGATGTTGGCGGCAAGCGCCGCATTGGCGGTTGCGGGGATTCCTTTCTTGGGACCAATCGGGGCGTGCCGGGTGGGCTATATCGACGGGGCGTATGTGCTAAATCCTACCCAAAGCGAGCTGGCTGCGAGCGCTTTGGATTTGGTGGTGGCCGGAACCGAAACGGCAGTGCTGATGGTGGAGTCAGAGGCAAAGGAGCTTCCCGAGGAGGTGATGTTGGGGGCCGTGGTCTTCGGCCATCAGGCGATGCAGCCAGCTATCGAGGCGATCCGCACGTTGGTGGCGGCGGCAGGAAAACCGGCGTGGAGCTGGCAACCACCGCCACGAAACGAGCTGCTGATCGCCCGGGTGCGGGAGTTGGCGGCACCGCGGCTGGAGACAGCGTTTTCTATTCCCGAAAAACAGCGACGCAACACAGAGTTGTCGGCAATCCGCCGAGAGGTGACCGAACGGCTGTTGAGTGAGATAGAGCCAATGCCCAGTTTGAATGAGATCCATCGGTTGCTCTTCGAGTTAGAGGCGGGAATCGTCCGCGGGCGTATTTTGTCGGGAGATCCGCGCATCGATGGACGCAATACGCGAACCGTGCGACCGATCGAGATCCGCGTGGGGGTGCTGCCGCGTACCCATGGGTCGTGCTTGTTTACCCGCGGCGAGACCCAGGCACTGGCCGTGGCGACATTGGGGACCGGCCGCGACGAGCAGATCGTCGATGCCCTCGCCGGCGAGTACCGCGAGCCTTTTATGTTGCATTATAACTTTCCACCTTTTTCTACGGGAGAAATCGGCCGCTTCGGGGTGCCTAAACGACGCGAGATCGGCCACGGAAATTTGGCTAAACGGGCACTGAAGGCACTAATCCCACCGCCGGAGGTGTTCCCCTATACGATCCGCGTGGTGTCGGAGATTTTGGAGTCCAACGGCTCCAGTTCGATGGCTACAGTGTGTGCGTCATCGCTGGCATTGATGGATGCAGGAGTGCCGTTGAAAAAGCATGTAGCAGGGGTGGCGATGGGGTTGATCAAAGAGGGAAACCGCTTTGCGGTTCTGACCGATATTTTAGGAGATGAAGATCATTTGGGGGATATGGATTTCAAGGTGGCAGGGACGGCCGATGGCGTGACGGCATTGCAGATGGATATTAAGATTCAGGGAATTACTCCGGAGATTATGCGTGTGGCGTTGGCCCAGGCACGCGAGGCGCGGTTGCATATTCTCGAGCGAATGCGCGAGGCGATCGGCGAGGCCCGCTCTGAGTTGTCGGTCTACGCCCCCCGTATGACTCAAATCAAGATCAACCCCGAACGCATCCGCGATGTGATCGGCAAAGGGGGAGCGGTGATCCGCGCGCTGCAGGAAGAGACAGGAACGGTGATCGAGATCGCCGAGGATGGAACGGTGACGATCTCCTCGTCCCAGGCCGAGGGAATCGAGGCGGCAAAACGGCGCATCGCCGAGATCACCGCCGAGGTGGAGGTGGGAAAAACCTACGAGGGAACAGTGGTGAAGTTGCTGGAGTTCGGGGCGATCGTCAATATCTTGCCAGGACGCGATGGTCTGCTTCATGTCTCCCAGATCGCAGAGAGCCGGGTACAAAATGTGGGCGATTACTTGCGCGAGGGACAGATGGTGCGGGTGAAAGTACTGGAGACCGATGAGCGAGGAAAAATCAGGTTGTCGATGCGGGGGGTGGCCCAGGAATAAGCGACCCTAAGAGTTGACAGTAGAAGAGCGGTTTTGTAGAATGAAAGTTCCTCCGGGGTGTGGCGCAGTCTGGTAGCGCGCTTGCTTTGGGAGCAAGATGTCGGGGGTTCAAATCCCTCCACCCCGACCAACGCATGCCCGGAGCCGACAGGGCAACTGCCCGTAGCTCAATAGGATAGAGCACCGGCCTTCTAAGCCGGGGGTTACAGGTTCGAGCCCTGTCGGGCAGGCCAAAGCGGTGATGTGGCGGCATTAGCTCAGTTGGTAGAGCACTGGATTGTGGCTCCAGTGGTCGTCGGTTCGAGTCCGACATGTCGCCCCAGTTTGAGAGATGGCCGGTTTAGCCGGCCTTTTTCGTTGGTGGGAAAAGATGATCCTCGATGGTCGAGCAGTAGCAGGAAAAATAAAAGCAGAGGTGGCCCAGAGAGCGGCCGAGCTTTCAAAAAAAGGGGTTCAGCCGAAGTTGGCTGTGGTGGTGGCAGGCGAGGATCCGGCGTCAGCAGTCTATGTGCGCCATAAAGTGCAGGCGTGTACCGAGGTGGGAATCGCGTCGGAGGTGCACCGCTTCGGGGGGGAGGTTACTACCGAGACATTGATGGCGGCGGTTAGAGGTCTGAACACTAAGGCTGAGGTCCACGGCGTTTTGGTCCAGTTGCCGTTGCCACCCCAGGTGGATGAGGAGGCTGTGCTCGATACTATCGAGCCGTCTAAGGATGTCGATGGGTTCCATGCGTTCCATGTGGGACGGTTGTGGCAGGGACGACCGAAGTTGGTGCCGTGTACACCAGCTGGCGTGATGCGGTTGTTGACGGCTTACGGGATAGAGGTGAGGGGGCGAGAGGCAGTGGTGGTGGGGCGCTCCCGTATCGTCGGGAGACCGATGGCGGGCTTGTTGGTCAACGCCGGCGCCACTGTGACGATCGCCCATTCGCAGACGCGCGATCTAGGGGCGGTGACGCGCCGCGCAGAGTTGCTGGTGGTGGCAGTGGGAAAACCAGGTTTGATCGACGCTTCAATGGTGCGCGAGGAGGCGGTAGTGGTGGATGTGGGAATCAACCGCTTGCCCGATGGCCGGTTGGCAGGGGATGTCGATTTCGCTACCGTGGCTCCCCGCGTTCGGGCGATTACCCCAGTCCCCGGCGGCGTGGGACCGATGACCGTGGCGATGTTACTGGTAAATACCCTCGAGGCGGCTCAGACGCAGTTGGGAGGAGGGCAATGAGGGAGGGAGAAGATCGACCGTACGCGGAAGAGGGGAAGAGCGCCAGCGGGGAAGAGGAGGAGGGGTTGCTGCGTAAGGGATTGGCAGAAGGACGCGTGCTGCGGTGGGGAGAGAGACCAGTAGTGGGAGTGGTAATGGGGTCGGCGTCCGATTGGCCAACGATGCGAAAAGCGGCAGAGGTTTTGCAGCGCTTTTCGGTGCCGTTTGAGGCGTTGGTGGTTTCGGCCCATCGAACGCCAGATCTGTTGATGGCATACGGTAGGCGGGCGCGAGCGCGAGGATTGCGGGCGATCGTGGCAGGGGCGGGGGGCGCAGCTCATCTGCCGGGAATGTTGGCAGCGGTGACGACCGTCCCAGTGTTGGGGGTGCCGATCGTGAGCGGTTCGTTAGGAGGGGTCGACGCACTGTATTCAATCGTGCAGATGCCGCGGGGGGTGCCAGTGGCGACGTTCGCGATCGGCGAGGTGGGGGCGGTAAACGCCGGGTTGTTCGCAGTGGCTCTTTTGTCAGGAACCGATGCAGGATTGGCGACCGCTTTGGCAGAGTTCCGGAGCAGGGAGCACCAACGGGTGCTGGAGATGGGGTTGGAGTGGTGAGCGATGGGGAGAGCGTGTATCCGCCCGCCGGCGACCTTGGCGGTGTTGGGGGGAGGACAGTTGGGACGTTTTTTCGTTCGGGCAGCTCAGGAGCTGGGATACCGGGTGTGGGTGCTGGATCCCGATCCAGAGGCGCCAGCCGGCACGGTCGCCGATCGCCATCTGGTGGCGCCTTACGAGGATAGGGAGGCATTGAGGGAGATCGCAAGGGAGTGTAGCGCCGCGACGACCGAGTTTGAGAATGTGCCGGCAAGCGCATTGGCGTTTTTGGCTGAGCGGATCGTGGTGCACCCTAGCCCCGAGACAGTGGCTTTGGCGCAGGATCGCCGAAGCGAAAAGCGCTTTTTGAGAGAGGCAGGATTGCCGGTGGCTCCCTTTGCAGTGGTCGAGCGGGAGGAGGATCTTGCGATGGCGTCCATGTTGCGACGCCCTTTGATCGTGAAGACGGCGCGCTTCGGCTACGATGGAAAAGGCCAGGTGGTGGTGCAAGAGGAGAACGTAAAGGGAATAGCCGCGGCGTGGAGGCTTTTGGGCGGTGTGCCAGTGGTGGCGGAGGAGCAGCTGCCTTTGCAGGCGGAGTGTTCGGTGATCTTGGCGCGCGATGGAGAGGGAGGGTGGGCAGCTTTCCCGGTGGCAGAGAATGTGCACGAGAGAGGAATCTTGGCAAGGAGTAGAGCGCCCGCCGCCTTGCCGGCGTCAGTGACCGAGAGGGCAGTGAGATTGGCTGTGGAGATAGCGGAGCGGCTCGATTATGTGGGGGTGCTGGGAGTGGAGTTTTTTGTGGTGGAGGGGGGAGATGTGGTGGTGAACGAGTTGGCCCCTCGCCCCCATAATAGCGGCCATTTCACATTGGATGCGTGTACAGCGTCGCAGTTTGAGCAGCAAGTGCGGGCATTGTGCGGATTGCCGCTGGCGAGGGTTTGGTGCCATCTGCCCGCCGTGATGGTGAATTTGTTGGGGGATTTGTGGTTCGATGAGAGGGGAATACGCCGAGAGCCACCGTGGGAACGATTGCTGGAGATACCAGGAGCAGTGCTCCATCTCTATGGAAAAAATGTCCCAAGACCCAGGCGAAAGATGGGCCATGTGACGGTGGTGGGGGAGAATTGGAGGGAGGTGGAGGAGCGAGTAGGAGCGGTGGAGCGGCTGCTGGGGGGAAGAGGGCAGGAGAGGAAGGAGGAGAGGGGTTGAGAGAGAGGGGGCGCAGGCAGAGCGAGGAGGAGCAGAGGGGGAGGGTGGTGGCGGCGTCTCCTGAGATGATTGGGGTGGCAGCCGCTTGGTTGCAGGAGGGAAAGTTGGTGGCCATCCCAACGGAGACGGTCTATGGCTTGGCTGCCGACGCCGAGCAGGAGGAGGCAGTGCGGCGGGTCTTCGCGGTGAAGGGGCGCCCGGCTAACCATCCGTTGATCGTCCATGTGGCCGATGAGGGTATGGCAACGGCGTACGCAGCAGAGTGGCCAAGAGCGGCTGCTATTTTGACGAGACGCTTTTGGCCAGGGCCTCTGACCGTGGTGGTAGAGGCGAGCGCACGGGTATTGCCGGTGGTGACAGGGGGACAGAGCAGGGTGGCACTGCGCGTTCCGCGACACCAGTGGACGCGACAGTTGATCGCGAGGTTGGGTCGGGGAGTAGTGGCTCCGTCCGCAAATCGCTTCGGGCGGATTTCGCCGACTTCCGCGGCCCATGTGGCAGCGGAGTTTGCGGGAGTCGATCTGTTGGTGGTCGATGGAGGAAGAACAGCCATTGGGGTGGAGTCGACGATCGTCGACTGCTCCCAGGTGGAGCAAGAGGGATGCGTGCGCGTCCTCCGCTTAGGGGCGGTGGGCGTGAAGGCACTGCGAAGGGCATTGGCAGAGGAGGGGTGCACCGTGCGCGTGGAGGAGGGGGAGAGAGAGGGAGAGGGAGAGAGAGGAAAGAGAAGCGAGAGCGTGCGGGTACCAGGAAGCCTGCCCGCCCACTACGCGCCGCAGACGCGGTTGGTATTGTGGGAAGATGCGGAAGAGAGTGTGCCAGAGGGAGAGAGAAGACGCGGCGTGTGGGCACCCGCCGATTGGCCGCGAGTGCCGGGGGAGGTGGTGCGTTTTGTGCAACTCGAGGATGGATATTCGGTGGCCCGCGCTTTGTACGCCGTGCTGCGAACAATGGATGGTTTGGGGGTGGAGGAGCTGGTGGCGGCTCTCCCACGGGGGGAGGATCCGTTGTCAACCGCCGTGCGCGATCGTTTGCGGCGGGCGGCCGCAGGGAGCGGCGGGGGGACAGTTTTGATTGCGTTGAGGAGAGAGAATGAGGGTCCGTACTCGCTTCGCACCGAGCCCGACAGGGATGTTGCATGTGGGGGGAGCACGAACGGCTTTGTTTAATTGGGCCTTCGCGCGCCACCACGGGGGAGAGTTTGTGCTGCGGATCGAGGATACCGATCGAGAACGATCGAGCACCGAGGCGGTGGAGGGAATTTTGAGGGCGCTGGAGTGGTTGGGGCTCGATTACGATGAGGGACCGATCTTTCAGAGCGAACGCTTGGCCCACTATCAAGAGGTGGCCGAGCGGTTATTGGCCGAGGGAAAGGCTTATCACTGCTACGCAACGCCCGAGGAGCTGGAGGCGATGCGCACCGAGCAGCGGTCGCGGGGGGAAAAACCTAAATACGATGGCCGCTGGCGACCAGAACCCGGACGAACGCTTCCACCGCCACCACCTGGAGTGACCCCAGTGGTCCGCTTTCGAATGCCGCGCACGGGGAGGGTGGGTTGGCGCGATTTGGTAAAAGGGGAGATCGCTTTTGAGAATGAGGAATTAGACGATTTTGTGTTGCTGCGGGCCGATGGAACCCCAACATATAACTTTTGCGCGGTGGTGGATGATTGGGAGATGGGAATTACCCATGTGATCCGGGGGGATGACCATGTGAACAACACCCCAAAACAGATCCATTTATATCAGGCGTTGGGGGCAGAGGTGCCTCAGTTTGCCCATTTGTCGATGATTTTGGGACCAGATGGGCAAAAGTTGTCGAAACGCCATGGGGCCGTTTCGGTGATGCAGTACTACGAGGATGGCTATTTGCCCGAGGCAATGGTGAATTATTTGGCGCGGTTGGGATGGAGCCACGGCGATGAGGAACTGTTCGACCGAGCACAGTTGGTGGCGTGGTTTTCGTTGGAGGCGATTACTCCGTCAGCAGCACGGTTCGATTTCGAGAAGTTGCGGTGGGTAAACGGTTGCTACCTGCGGGCTAAGGAGCCGGAGTCGCTGGTGACAGAGGTGAAACACCGTTTAGCAAAGAGGGGCGTGTCGGTGTGGGGGGAGGAGCGGATCGTGGCGGCAGTGGCGTTGTACCAACCGCGAGTGGCGACCCTGGAGGAGCTGGCCGATGCATTGGTGCCACTGTTTCGGTTCGGTGAGCCGCCCCCGGCATTGGCGGAGAAGTACCTGCGGACAGAGGATCGACAGGTATTGGCAGAGGTGCAGACACGCTTGGCAGCGATCGCCGCCGAGGAGTGGACAGCTGATCAGGTTGGGAGAGCACTCCGAGAGGTTATGAGAGCGTTGGGGGTGAAAATGGCCCAGGTGGGGGTACCTCTGCGCGTGGCATTGCTCGGGGTAAGCCAGTCTCCCGATATCGAGACAGTGGTGGCTGTGCTCGGCCGCGAGGAGACATTGAGCCGATTGCAGCGAGTTGTGGGTTGAGAGCGTGAGAGGATGAGCGGCGAAGGGGAAGAGACCGATTGGTGTTGGAAGGGGGAGGTAGCGTGGTCTCGCCGGTATAGAGATGGGTTTCATAGCCACGCCGGGGGGTGGGGACAGGCAGAGGAGGTTTTCGTGCAGGGGGTGGGGATCCCCGAACGTTGGGAGAAGGGGGAACCCTTCTCCGTGTTGGAGAATGGATTTGGCTTCGGAGTCAATTTTGCGGCGGTGTGGTGGCAGTGGATGGTGTCGCGGCGCCGCCCCGAGCGGTTGAGTTACGTGGGGATAGAGGGTTATCCCCGCAGCGCCGCCGATTTGAGAGAGTTCTGGGGGAGAGTATTGAGCGAGGGAAAGGCACCGCGAGCGGTGGCCCCATTGGTGGAGGATTTGTGCGCTCAGTGGCCTTTGCCAGTGACAGGATGGCACCGTTTGGTGTTGGCAGAGGGGCGGTTGGCATTGACGTTGGTGTGGGGAAAGGCAGAGGTGGTGGCACCACAGATCGTCGGACGTTTCGATGCCCTTTTTTTGGATGGGTTCGCGCCCGACCGCAACCCAGAGATGTGGGGGGAGGAGCTGCTCCACCATTTGGCACAGCGGTTGAGAGCGGGAGGACGGGTTGCAACGTGGTGCGTGGCGGGGCGCGTTCGGAGAGCATTGGCACAGGCAGGGTTGGAGGTAGTGCGCCGCCCAGGATACGGGGGAAAACGGGAACGGTTGGAGGCATACGCACCCTGCCGCGGACCAGGAGATCGCCGCCAGCCTGAACGGGTGATCGTGGTGGGAGCAGGGTTGGCAGGGTCAGCGACCGCATTGACGTTGGCCGAGCGAGGGGTGGCGGTGACGCTTTTGGAGGCTGGGGAAAGACCAGCGGGAGGGGCTTCGGGGAATCCCGCAGGGGTGGCCCGCTGGTTGCCGAGCCGCGACGATAACGTGGTGGCCGAGGGGTCAAGAAGCGGCTTGCTGTTGTTGAGGCGCCGCTGGCAGCGGTGGGCAGCATTGGGGGCGAGTGGGGGGTGGGTGGGGGTAGCACAGGTGGCTCGGTCCGCTCCAGAGGAGGAGCGTTTGCGGGAGATCGCGAGCGCGCTTGCTTTGCCGAGAGGGCTTTTGGAGTGGGTCGAGGCAGAGGAGTTGTCGGCCCGAGTGGGGAGCCGGGTACTCTACGGGGGGTGGTGGTTCGCTGTCGGGGGATGGGTTAGTCCCGCAAGTTTGGCGAGAGCATGGTTGCAGGCGTACCCGGTGTCGCTGCTGGGGGGGAGGCAAGTGACGGGGTTGGTGAGGGGAAGTGAGGGATGGCGGGTCTGCTTCCGCGAGCAGGGAGGAAGAGAGGGGATTGCCGAGGCGGAGGCAGTGGTGTTGGCTACCGGCGCCGGCGTGCGGTCGAGCGAGGGGGGACTTTCCCTTGCGACAGTGAGCTATCCCGGCGTACCGCTCCCTTTGGTGAGGGTGCGGGGCCAGGTTTCATGGAGGCAGGTAACCGCGGAGATGCCGCCGTGGGCGGTGGTGACGGGGTCCGGGTATGTGGTCCCACCTGCAGCGACGGGTATGCTGCTCTTTGGGGCGACCGCCCAGCGCGATGATTTCGATGGGAGGGTGCGAAGGCGAGATCATGAGGAGAATGGAGCGCGGTTGGCGCGGTTGTTGCCGGAGGTGGCGCAGAGGGTGTGGAATAAGGAGAGTGGAGAGCAGAAGGAGGGAGGAGAGAGAGAGGAGCGGGAGGTGGAGGGAGAGGAGCAGAACAAGGAGGAGGAGAGAGGGGAAGAAATGCTTTTGGGGGGAAGGGTTTCGTGGCGAACGACCGTGCGCGATCATCGCCCATTGATAGGGGCTTTGCCTCTCTCGCAACGGTGGGATGACCCGCGACGAGAGGGGAGCGGTCTTTGGACGATCAACGGATTGGGAGCGCGGGGAGTAGTTTGGGCATTGCTCGGAGCAGAGCTGTTGGCCGATCGAATAGTGGGGGCTCCGTTGCCGGTGAGCCGCCGATTGGCGAAAGCGCTCGATGTGGCTCGACTGGGACGGTGGAAGGAGTGCTAAAATAGCAACTTTTACATTCTTTTTCGGTGGGACCAGCGATGGCACTGATTGTTCAAAAATATGGCGGAACGTCGGTAGGGTCGGTGGAGCGAATTAAGAGCGTGGCGGAGCGGGTCGCCCGCTTTTATCGCGAGGGCCATCAGTTGGTGGTGGTGGTTTCAGCGATGAGCGGTGAAACCAACCGCTTGGTGGCGTTGACCCAGGCTTTTTCGGAGTCGCCCAACCCCCGCGAGGTCGATCAGGTGATCAGTACGGGAGAGCAGGTGACGATCGGTTTGTTGGCGATCGCGTTGGAGGTGATCGGGGTGCCAGCGGTGAGCTTCACCGGTTGGCAGGTGCCTATCCGCACCGACCGCGTTTATACCAAGGCGCGGATCGAGTCGATCGCCCGCGAGCGACTCGAGGCGGTACTGCAGGGGGGAAAGGTGGCGATCGTGGCGGGATTCCAAGGAATAGACGCCGATGGAAATGTGACGACGTTGGGGCGCGGCGGTAGCGATACGACCGCAGTGGCATTGGCTGCCGCATTGGGAGCCGATGAGTGCCAGATTTATACCGATGTCGATGGGGTCTATACAACCGACCCCCGCGTGGTCCCCGAGGCTCGCCGGTTGGAGCGAATCACTTTCGAGGAGATGCTCGAGATGGCGAGCATGGGGAGTAAGGTGCTGCAGATCCGCTCGGTGGAGTTCGCAGGAAAGTATCGAGTGAGATTGCGCGTACTTTCGAGTTTCGATGAGGAGGGAAAAGGTACCCTCATTACCGTTGAGGAAGAAGCGATGGAACAGCCGGTGATTTCAGGAATTGCTTTCAACCGCGACGAGGCGAAGGTAACGTTGGTGGGAGTTCCCGATCGCCCCGGAATCGCTTACCGTATCCTCGGACCAGTGGCCGAGGGAAATGTGGATGTGGATATGATCGTCCAGAACGTGGGCCACGATGGGACAACCGATTTTAGCTTTACCGTGTCGAAAGGGGACCTAAAAAAGACTTTGACGATTCTCGAGGGGGTAAAAGAGGAGTTGGGGGCCCGCGCCGTGCTCGGCGATAAGGGGGTCTGTAAGGTTTCGGTGGTGGGGGTAGGAATGCGTTCCCATCCCGGCGTGGCGGCAAAGATGTTTCGAACGTTGGCCGACGAGGGAATCAATATCCAAATGATTTCGACATCAGAGATTAAGATCTCCGTGGTAATCGAGGAAAAATATCTCGAGTTGGCAGTGCGGGCATTGCATCGAGCATTTGGGTTGGATGCGCCAGAGGTGTGAGCGCGAGCGGGGGGGTTGTCGGGTATAATGGAAAGGCCAGCCGCGACGGGCAAAGGCAAATCCACACGCCCGCTTTTAAGCCAGGGTCCCGAAAAAAAACGGGTGATCGGCGGGCGGAGGTTTAACCCTTGGTAAGGAGATTGTGATGAATATTTCGATGCGACAGCTTTTGGAGGCAGGAGTCCATTTCGGTCATCAGACCCGCTTTTGGCATCCTAAAATGGCCCCTTTCATTTTCGGGGAGCGCAATAAGATCCATATCATCAATTTGGAGCATACGGTGGAGCGGTTGCACCGGGCATGCGACTTTGTCCGTCGCTTGGCACAGAACCGCGGAACCCTCCTCTTTGTGGCTACAAAACGACAGGCAAAGGAGATCATCGCGGAGGAGGCAAGGCGCTGCGAGATGCCGTTCGTGAACGAGCGATGGTTAGGGGGAATGTTGACCAACTTTAGAACAGTTCGCCAGTCGCTCAAACGGCTCGAGGAGTTGGAACAGATGTTCGAGGATGGAACCGCCGCCCAGTTGCCAAAGCGGGAGCAGTTGGGATTGGAGCGGGAGATGGATAAATTGGAGCGGAGTTTGGGGGGAATCCGAGAGATGGAACGGTTGCCCGACGCAGTGTTTGTGGTGGATGTGGGCCACCACCGAATCGCTGTGGCTGAGGCGCGAAAGTTGGGAATCCCCGTGGTAGGGGTGGTGGATACCAACCATTCGCCAGAGGGAATCGATTATGTGATTCCAGGAAACGACGATTCGGCCCGCGCTGTGCGATTGTACGCTCGAGCGATCGCCGATGCAGTGCTGGAGGGGCGAGCGATGGCTTTAGAGGAGGTGGTCGCAGCCGTTGCCGATGATTTCGTCGAGGTGGTTGAGGAGGAGCCGACCAGCGATATGAGCGAGGAGAGCGCGCCGTAAAAAGAGAGAGGCGAACCTACCCTCAAACTTGAGTTGAGAAGGAGAGCGTCGATGGCGGAGATTACCGCACAGTTGGTGAAAGAGTTGCGAGAGCGAACCGATGCGCCGATGATGGAGTGCAAAAAGGCGCTGACCGAGGCTAATGGCGACTTGGAAAAGGCCGAAGAGATTTTGCGAGTGCGGTTGGGAAATAGGGCTGCTAAGGCTTCGGTGCGGGTGACGGCAGAAGGAGTGGTGGGGATCTACCTTTCCGAGGATGGAAAGGTGGCGGCGATGGTGGAGCTAAATTGCGAGACCGACTTTGTGGCGAAGAATGAGGAGTTCCAAATATTCGCGAGACGCTTGGCAGAGCTGGTGGCTCGCGAAAACCCAGCAGAGATGACGGCATTGAGCGCGTTGCCGTTGGATGGTTCTACAGTTGAGGAGGTGCGCCGGGCATTGATCGGACGAATCGGAGAGAACATAACAATCCGCCGCTTTAGCCGTATCGAGGCGGAAGGGCGGCTTTTCCATTACGTGCATGGGGGTGGAAAGATCGGGGTGCTGCTCGATTTGGTAGGCGGCGATGAGATGCTGGGACGAGATTTGGCAATGCATGTGGCAGCGTTTAAACCCAAAGCGATCGATGCCGCTGGGGTGCCGCAGGAGTTGATCGATTCGGAGCGCCGCGTGGCTGTGGAGAAAGCGCAGCAGTCAGGAAAGCCAGCTCACATCGTCGAAAAGATGGTCGAGGGGGCCGTGCAGAAGTTTTTGCGGGAGGTGACGCTGCTGGGTCAGACCTTTGTGAAGGATGAGAAAGTGAGCGTTGAGGAGCTGCTGAAGCGCCGGGGCGCTCGGGTGGCGGCGTTCTCTCTTTTTGTGGTGGGAGAGGGGATTGAACGCCGGGAGAGCAACTTCGCGGCCGAGGTGGCGGCAGCAGCAGCGGCCGCAAAGGGTTGAGCGGAGAGCACGAGTGGCTGCGTGTTACCGCCGTGTGTTGTTGAAACTGTCGGGGGAGGCGTTGATGGGGGAGCGCGCTTTCGGAATCGATGAGGCGATGCTGAGGCGCATCGTGGGGGAGATCGCAGAGGTAGCACGACTCGGCGTCGAGATAGGGGTGGTGATCGGGGGGGGAAATTTCTACCGCGGCTTACAGGGAGCAGCGGTGGGTATGGACCGAGCAACCGCCGATTATATCGGGATGCTGGGGACTGTGATGAACGCGATGGCGCTCGCGGAGGCACTTTCCCGCGCAGGTGTGGAGGCGCGGGTGCAGTCGGCACTGCGCATCGATCCAGTGGTGGAACCTTACGCGCGAATGCGCGCGATCCACCATTTAGAGAAGGGACGTGTGGTGGTTTTTGCCGCGGGCACCGGAAACCCTTTCTTTACAACCGATACCGCAGCAGCTTTGCGAGGAGGAGAGATCGGCGCTGAGGTGGTGCTGAAGGCGACCAAGGTCGACGGGATCTATAGCGCCGATCCCAAACGCGACCCGACAGCGGTCCGTTTTTCGCATTTGACGTTTGATGAGGCAATCGGCCGCCGTCTGGCGGTGATGGATGCTACCGCATTTGCATTGTGCCGCGAGTTGCGGTTGTCAGTGGTGGTGTTTTCGATTTTGCAGCCAGGAGCATTGCGCCGGGTGGTAGAGGGGGCAGAGGAGGGAACACGAGTGACTTTGGAGTGAGGAGCGGCGATGACAACGAGTGTGGCCGATCTTAAAAGGGAGGCGGAGCAGCGGATGAATAAAGCGGTGGAAGCGCTGCGGGAGGCTTTCGCTAAGGTGCGCACCGGCCGCGCCCATACCGGGTTGCTCGATCATGTGTTGGTCGAGTATTACGGCGCCGAGGTGCCGATCCCACAGGTGGCTAATGTGACGCTGCTCGATGCCCGAACCCTGGCGGTGCAGCCGTGGGAAAAGGGGATGGTCGCTAAAATCGAGAAGGCGATTCGCGAGAGCGACTTGGGATTAAACCCGGCGACCGTCGGCGATGTGGTGCGGGTACCTATGCCGCCGTTGACCGAGGAGCGACGACGGGAGTTGGTAAAAGTGGTGCGCCAGGAGGCAGAGCAGGCGAGAGTGGCCGTGCGCAACGTGCGCCGAGAGGCAAATCAGACATTAAAAGAGCTGCAAAAGAAAAAGCTGATCACCGAGGATGAGCTGCGACGGGCAGAGGAGGAGGTGCAGCGGTTAACCGACCGATTTGTGAAGATTATCGACGAGATTACCGAAAAGAAAGAGCACGATTTGCTGCAGATTTGACGCCGTGCGCGAGTCGACTACTTTGACTATACCGCGCGTGGGTGATATCCCGCGCCATATCGCGGTGATTATGGATGGCAACGGACGATGGGCGCGCGTGCGAGGATTGCCTCGAATGGAGGGCCATCGACAGGGGGTAGAGGCAGTACGACGCATCGTCGCCGCCTGCGCACGGAAAGGAGTGGCTTTTTTGACCCTTTTTGCTTTTAGTTCCGAAAATTGGCGCCGCCCGCCTGAAGAGGTTCAGTTTTTGTTGGGACTTTTTCGTTGGTTGTTGCAGCGTGAGGTCGAGGAGCTGCAGCGCAACGAGGTCCGCTTGCGGGTGATCGGGGATCGAGGGGGATTGGGGGAGGATCTGGCGATTTTGGTGGAAACAGCGGAGCGACAGACGGCACAGGGGGGGAGATTGACATTGACCGTGGCGGTAAATTATGGCGGCCGATGGGATATCCTTCAAGCGGTAAACCGTTGTTTGCAAGATCATCCTGAGTTGGCCGGTCGATTGTCGGAGCGCGATCTGTGGCCTTACTTGGCGTTGGGGGATGCCCCAGAGCCCGATCTCTTCATCCGTACAGGGGGAGAACAGCGAATCAGCAATTTTTTGATTTGGCAATTGGCGTATACCGAGCTTTTCTTTACCCCCCGCCTTTGGCCCGATTTCGATGAGGCGGCGTTGGATGAGGCATTGGCATGGTACCGCAGCCGCGAGCGACGTTTTGGCCGAACCAGCGAACAAGTGCATCAGGAGCGCAGCGAGCGAGTTGCATTCAGAGATAATGAGCGTGAAGGTGAGTTATGAGCGAATTGGTGAAACGAACCGCTACCGCCGCCGTGGCTTTGGTGCTTTTTTTAGCGCTGCTGTTTGGTGCACCGCCCCTTGCGTGGGCTTTTTTTGTGGTGGCCATGGTGGGAGTGGCGGCGTGGGAGTGGGGGCAGTTGACAGGATTGAGCCGAGTCGAGGCGATCGGTTTCGCGGTGTTGGTGACGGTGGCGACGGCAGTGTTGTGGCGTGTCTCCGGAATCGCGATAGGAATAGTGGATCGCACAGTGGCAGGAGCGGTGGTGTTGCCGGCCCTCTTTTTTTGGGTGGGGATCGCTCCATTGTTGATGGGACGAAGGATTCCGGGATTGCGCGGATGGGTGGGGTTGATGGTGGGCGCGACCGTGCTGGTGGCCGCCGGGATAGCGATGTTGGGGTTGAGCGCCCAAGGACCAGGAGTAGTACTGGCCGCAGTAACGTTGGTGTGGGTGATCGATACCGCCGCTTTTTTCGTCGGCCGCCGTTACGGAAGCCGAAAGTTGGCGGAGCATATCAGCCCTAATAAAACGTGGGCCGGCTTATACGGGGCATTGGGGGCAGGTACGCTCTACGGCGTGATCCTTTACCCATTGCTTGGGGATGCTTCCGGGTTTTGGGGATGGGTCGGGGCGATGACAGGGGCAAGCGCGTTGGGAGTGATAGGGGATTTGTGGGAGTCGTGGTTGAAGCGATTGGCAGGGGTGAGAGAGTCGGGACATTTGTTGCCCGGACACGGTGGAGTATTAGACCGAGTCGATGCGCTGGTGGCAGTTTTGCCTTTTCTGGCGTTTTGGTGGCTCGGTTGGTGAGACGGTGATTCCAGGATGCCCCACCGAATTGCAGTTCTTGGCGCGACAGGATCGATCGGTTCCAGCGCGCTGGCAGTCATCCGCCAACATCGAGAACGCTTTCAGGTGGCTGCGTTGACGGCATACCGCCAGTGGGAGCGCTTGTTGCCCTTAGTGGTTGAATTTACGCCCGATTGGGCGGTGGTGGTGGATGAGAGAGCCGCAGCAGCTTTGCGAGAGATAGTAGCAGAGCGGGGTTTGCCGACAAGGGTGTTGAGCGGCCACCAAGCATTAGTGGAGGTGGCGGCAAACGAGGGGGTCGATACGGTGGTGGCGGCAATCGTTGGCGCCGCTGGGTTGCCGAGTACCTTCGCTGCGGTCGCAGCGGGAAAACGAGTGCTGCTGGCAAATAAGGAGGCTTTAGTGGTCGCTGGAGAGGTGCTGATGGCGACCGCGCGCGAGAGAGGAGCGCTTCTGCTGCCCGTCGATTCGGAACATAACGGCTTGTTTCAGTGCTTGGCAGGAGCTCAGGGGGGGAAGCGAGAGGTGCGACGATTGGTGTTGACGGCGTCGGGAGGACCTTTCCGAACGCGCGATCCCGAAACCTTTCCATTGGTGACGCCGTCCGAGGCGTGCGCCCATCCCAATTGGTCGATGGGACGTAAAATTTCCGTTGATTCCGCGACGATGATGAATAAAGGCCTCGAGGTGATCGAGGCACATTGGCTTTTTGGATTGCCGTTGACGCAGATCGAGGTGTTGGTTCATCCGCAGAGCGTGGTCCATGCGTTGGTGGAGTATGCCGATGGTTCGGTGATCGCCCATTTGTCAGAGCCCGATATGCGGGTGCCGATCGCCTATGCGTTGGCATGGCCAAACCGGATCGCGTCGGGGGCGAATTGGTTGGATTTGGCCAAACGGGGGGTTTTGACTTTTGAACGCCCCGATGGGCGGCGCTTTCCTTGCCTGGGGTTGGCGTATGAAGCTTTGCGCATGGGGGGGACAGCACCAGCGGTGTTGAATGCGGCTAATGAGGTGGCGGTGACTTCCTTTTTGGCAGGCGATCTCTCTTTCGATCGCATCAGCGCTGTGATCGCTGAAACGTTGGCAGGGGTACCCCTGAGACTCCAGCATTCACTCGAGGAGGCTTTGGCGGCCGATGCAGAGGCGCGCGCTTACGCCGCGAGAGTAGTGGCCCGAGGTAGGAGCATAGGCGGGGGGAGATAGCTGTGCTGGAGCCGTTGATCGCTTTCCTGGTGGCGGTGGGAATTTTAGTCTTTTTCCACGAGTTGGGTCATTATGCAGCAGCTCGTTGGGCAGGAGTGCGCGTGGAGCGCTTTTCAGTGGGTTTCGGCCGGGCAGTATTCGCATGGCGCGATCGCCAGGGTACCGAATGGGTGGTAGGGTGGTTGCCATTAGGGGGATTTGTGAAAATGGCCGAGGGGGGGAAGGAGGGAGGAGAGGATGCCCCATTTTTTGACCGCCAACATCCAGCGGTGAAGATGATTATCGTGGCAGCAGGACCAGCGGCAAATTTTATCGCGGCGTTTGCTTTTTATACGGGGGTGGCATGGCTCGGCGTGGAGGAGCCAGCAGCACAGGTGATGGCTCCCGCGGAGAGCCCAGCGGCAGCAGCAGGGATCGCCACAGGAGATACCGTGGTGGCGGTGGGAGGGGAACGTGTCGATTCGTGGACACAGTTGCGAACACGGGTGCTGTCGGCTCTGGCCGGAGGGGCAAGTTCCGTTGAGGTGAGGGTAATGCGCGCGGGAGAGGCGTTTACAACGCTTCTGCCGCTGAGCAACGTGACCCTCGATCCCGAGAGGGGAGAACCTATGCAGCAGTTGGGATTAATGCCGTGGCGCCCTCCGCAGCCTGCTGTGGTGGGAAGGGTGATGGCCGGCAGCCCAGCGGCGCGCGTGGGTTTGCAGCCGGGAGATCGAATCGTGAGGGTGGGAGAGGAGGAGATAACGACGTGGGAGGGATTGGCGGAGTTTGTTCGCTCCCATCCAGGAGCAGAGGTACGGTTGGTTTGGGAACGCCAGGGGGGGATGCAGGAGGGGATGGTGACAATCGAGCGGGTGAGGGAGAGGGATGGACGCGAGGTGGGACGGTTGGGGGTGCAGGGAGTAGAGCACACTCCCACGACGGTTCGAGTGAGGTATGGGTTTTGGGATGGGTTGATTAGAGCGGCAGAGCGAACGGCGGAGACGACCCTTCTGACGATCCGCTTGCTGGTGAAGATGGTAGAGGGAGAGGCTTCGATAAAGAATTTGGCCGGACCGCTGACAATTGCCGATGCCGCTGGCCGAAGCGCGAAATTGGGAGCAGCGCCTTTTTTGGATTTTTTGGCGTTGGTGAGCGTAAGCCTCGCAGTGCTGAATTTACTGCCGATTCCAATTCTCGATGGCGGCCATTTGCTGTATCATCTCGCTGAGTGGGTGCGCGGCCAGCCGTTGCCGCCGTGGGTTGAGGCATGGGGGTTGCGGGTGGGGATAGCGCTCCTCGCGTTGCTGATGGGCGTGGCGTTGATAAACGATCTGATGCGGTGGATGGGGTAATGAGCGCAGTGTGGAGATGGAAAGAGTTCCGACGACGGGCAGCGGGGGTGATCGTCGCCGTGGCGGCGTCGTCCGCGTGGGGATTTGAGCCGTTCGTGGTGCGCGATATTCGAGTGGAGGGAATTCAGCGAGTAGAGCCCGGGACGGTTTTCGCTTATCTGCCGGTGCGCATCGGGGAACAGGTGACCCGAGAGTTGGCCAACGAGGCGATCCAGCGGTTGTTCGAGACCGGTTTTTTTAGCAATGTGACGATCGACCGCGAGGGAGAGGTGCTGGTGGTGAGGGTGGAGGAACGGCCGGCCATCGGGGAGATCGTGTTCGTGGGAATGAAGGAGTTTGAGCCCGAGCAGGTGCGAAAGGCGCTGCGCGAGTTGGGGGTGGCAGAGGCACGCATCTTCGATCGGTCCTTGCTGCGCCAGGCAGAGCAGGAGTTAAAGCGCCAGTATCTGGCGAAAGGGAAGTACGGCGCAGAGGTGACGACTACCGTCACCCCTTTGCCGCGTAACCGAGTGGCGATCACGTTTCAGGTGCAGGAAGGTGAGACCGCAAAGATCCGCGAGATCCGCATCGTGGGGGCGCAGGCGTTTCCGGAGAAGGAGCTTTTGGAGCGCTTTCAGTTAACAACACCGGGGTGGTTTACCTGGTATACCCGTTCCGATCAGTATTCGCGGGAAAAGTTGTCGCAGGATCTAGAGGGGTTGAAGTCGTTTTACCTCAACCGCGGCTTCCTCGATTTCCGAGTGGATTCAGCAAGCGTGGCGATTTCCCCCGATAAGCGCGATATTTTTATCACGATCGCGATTACCGAGGGAAAGCCTTACCGAGTGAGCGGAGTAAAAGTGGTGGGAGATTTTCCGCTCGCCGCCGCTGAGTTGGCAAAAGCGGTGGTGCTGAGCCCCGGTGACCTCTTTTCGCGCGAAAAGTTGGATAAGAGCGTGCAGGGGATTATCGACCGTTTGGGGGAGGAGGGGTTTGCATTTGCCAACGTGCAAGCAGTGCCGACGATCGACCGCGAGCGACAGGAGGTGGCAGTAACCTTGTTGGTCGATGCAGGACGGCGAATGTACGTGCGGCGAATCGAGATCGGCGGCAATAGCCGAACACGCGACGAGGTGATCCGCCGCGAGTTGCGCCAGCTCGAGGGGGAGTGGTACGATGTGGCGAAGTTGCAGAAGTCAAAACAGCGATTGGAGCGATTGGGATATTTCGAAGAGGTGCGGGTGGAGACCGAGCCAGTTCCAGAGACGACCGATCAGCTCGATGTCAGGGTGACCGTTAAGGAGCGGCCCACAGGGAGTTTGATGGTAGGGGCGGGGTTTTCGAGCGACGAGAAGTTGGTGCTGATGGGGTCAATTGCTCAGGAGAATTTTTTAGGAACGGGGAAGTCGCTTGCCGCAGCAGTGGATACAAGCCGGTCGCGCCGATCGGCATCGCTCTCTTTTACCGATCCCTACTATACGGTGGAGGGCGTGTCAGTAGGGTACGACCTCTACCGTCGCGTATACGATCCGCGAAACGCTGCTTCGATTTACATTTCGAACTATAAAACAAAATCGTTGGGGGGCGGGATCCGAGTGGGATGGCCAATCGGTGAGGATGATAGAGTCCACTTTGGCCTTTCGGCAGACCACACCGCGATCGAGACCTTCGCCGATAGCCCTAAACGATACCGCGATTTTTGCGCTGCCAGTGTTTACGATTGCGATGGAATTTCAACGTTGGCGTTGACGGCCGGTTGGTCGCGCGATACCCGCGATTCGCGGTTAATCCCGCGCCAGGGAGTATGGCAGCGATTGTCGGGGGAGGTCGATTTGCCGCCCGGCGACGTTCGGTTGGTACGATTGGTGGCTCAGCATCAGCATTGGTTCCCCTTTTTCGAACGGTCAGCGTTGATGCTCAACGCCGAGGTGGGAGTGCAGAAGGCTTACGGGGAGCGAGAGGTCCCTTTTTACCGCAATTTCTATGCGGGAGGAGTAACGTCCGTGCGGGGATTCCGGGCTGGATCATTGGGGTTGAAGGATGAGAACGGCGACGCATATGGGGGAACGCGGCGGTTATTGTTGAGCGCAGAGTACTTTTTGCCGATGCCCGCGACAGGGCAGGATCGGTCCCTGCGTTGGTCTCTGTTTGTCGATTCGGGCTACGTGTGGGATGCTGCCCAGCGAGCGCGATTGAGCGATTTGCGCGTTTCTACAGGGGTGGGTTTGTCGTGGATCTCCCCGATCGGCCCGCTGCGCTTCGCATTGGCTTTCCCAGTGCGGAAGGATTTGGATGAGGGGCCAGGGCAGCGGGACCGTACCGAAAGGTTCCAGTTTCAGTTGGGGGCGGTCTTTTAACGACCGCAACGGTTGGGTAATCCTTGCATGAGCGAGAGTGGGTGACTATGGTTCGAAAAACGGTTGTGGCAGCTCTTTGTTCGATAATGGCGTGTGGGGCGATCGCCGAGACGAAGATCGGCTTTGTCAATTCCGATCGATTGATTAAGGAGGCAGCTCCCGCAATCGCCGCGCAGAAACGGTTGGAGAAGGAGTTTGAGCCGCGCGATCGCGAGTTGAAGCGCTTGGCCGATGAGCTGCAGAAGATGCAGCAGGAGCTGGAGACGAAGGGAAAGACAATGAGCGAGAGCGAGCGCCAGCGAAAGGAGCGGGCGTTCGCCGATCTTAGCCGTGAGTTCCAGCGCAAGCAACGAGAATTTCGCGAGGATCTAAACCAGCGGCGCAACGAGGAGCTGGTCCAGGTGCTCGATTTGGCTAACCAGGCGATCAAACGGGTGGCGGAGCGGCGCGATCTGGATATCGTGTTTCAGGAGGCGGTGTACGCCCATCCGCGCATCGATATCACCGATGAGGTGATCAAAGCGCTCGAAAACGCCCGCTGAGTTAGCGCCACAGTAGGAAAGAGGGGCGGCGATGGGCATAGATCGACCGCTGAGCTTGCCGTGTACGGCAGCAGCCATCGCCGAGGAGCTAGGGGCGAGGGTGGTGGGGGATGGGACAGTTCGGTTAAGAGGCTTGGCTGCATTGGAGCGGGCGGGAGAGGGGGCGCTGAGCTTTTTAAGCGACCGCCGATTGAGGTCAGCGTTGGGAACGACGGGGGCAAGCGCGGTGATCGTGGCTCCATGGGGAGTGGAGTTGAGCCGTTCCCAAGCAGTGCGGGCGCTTATCGTGGTCGACGATCCCTATTTGGCATTTGCCCGCGTTAGCCAGTGGTTTGCCCGACCACCCCATTTTCCCGCCGGGGTGCACCCTACCGCAGTGGTTGCCGGCAGAGTGGCAGAGTCGACATTCGTGGGGCCATTCGTAGTGGTGGAAGAGGGGGCGCAGGTGGGGGAGAGGTGTATATTGGAGGCAGGGGTCTTCGTGGGGCGAGAGGCAGTGGTGGGCGATGGGTCATGGTTGGGACCGAGAGTGGTGATCGGAGAGCGGTGCGTGGTGGGAAAAGATTGCCGCATCTATGCGGGCGCAGTGATCGGTGCCGATGGGTTCGGGTACGCTTGGGATGCACTGCGCGAGGAGTGGGTAAAGATCGCCCAGAGCGGCCGGGTGGTAATCGGCGACGGAGTGGAGATCGGCGCAAATACGACCATCGACCGGGGAACTGTCGAGGATACGGTAATCGAGGATGGGGTAAAGATCGATAATTTGGTGCAGATCGGCCATAATTGCCGAGTGGGGCGGGCGACAGCGATCGCCGGTTGCGTAGGATTGGCGGGAAGTACGATATTGGGACGGCGTTGCCGGGTGGGGGGACAGGCTGGATTTGCTGGCCATCTGGAGGTGGCCGACGATGTGACCATTGGAGCGGCGACGTTGGTGAGCGGTTCGGTCAAAAAACCCGGCTTCTATGTAGCGCAGTTGCCTTTGTTGCCGTTTCGAGAGTGGCAGAGAAACGCTGTGTGGTGGCGCCGACTGGCAGAGATCGGGAATTGGTGGCGGCGGCGCGTCTCTGGAAGCGATGGGGATTTCGAGAATGGGTGAAATACGGGAGATCATGTCGTTTTTGCCGCACCGCTACCCCTTCCTGCTGGTGGATCGCGTGATCGAGGTCGAGCTGGGGAAGCGAATCGTGGCGATCAAAAATGTGACCGTAAACGAGCCGTTTTTCCAGGGCCATTTTCCAGGACAGCCGATTTTTCCAGGAGTCTTGATCTTAGAGGCGCTGGCACAGGCAGCAGCGATTTTGTCGTTTCAGACGATGGGTCGGTTGCCAGGGGAGGCGTCGACGGTCTATTACGCGGGAATCGATAAGGCGCGATTTAAACGGCCAGTGGTTCCCGGCGATCAGCTGCGATTGGAGGTAACGATCCTTCGAACGATGCGCCATATTTGGCGCTACGCGGCGAGCGCTTATGTTGAGAGGGATTTGGCGGCAGCAGCGGAAATTATGTGCGCGCTAAAGGAATGAGCGTCTTCATCCATCCGACCGCGGTTGTCGATGAAAAGGCTGAGCTAGAGGAGGGGGTGGTGATAGGCCCTTACGCAATCATCGGTAAAGGGGTGCACATCGGCGCGCGCACAACCGTGGGGGCCCATTGTGTGGTGGAGGGCGAAACAATCATCGGTTGCGATAATCGCTTTTTCCCATTTTGTTCGATCGGATTGGCGCCCCAGGATAAAAAGTACGGGGGAGAGCCGACGCGATTGGTGATCGGGAATAACAACACCGTTCGGGAGTTCGTCACGATCAATCGCGGAACTGTTCAGGATCGCGGGGTGACCACCGTCGGCGATGATAATTGGATCATGGCCTATGTCCATATCGCCCACGATTGTGTGGTCGGTTCCCATACGATCTTTGCCAATCATGCGACGCTGGCGGGCCATGTGATAGT
Source organism: Hydrogenophilus sp. (assembly GCA_026416515.1). GTDB lineage: Bacteria > Pseudomonadota > Gammaproteobacteria > Burkholderiales > Rhodocyclaceae > Hydrogenophilus. The sequence continues at coordinate 524,544 of JAOAEZ010000001.1, forward strand.
CGAGGATTGGGCGATTTTGGGAGGATTCACAGGGGTGCATCAGTTTGTGCGCGTGGGCGCCCATAGCTTTTGCGGCGTAGGGACCGTGCTGACCCAGGATCTGCCCCCTTATGTGATGGCAGCAGGAAGCCCCGCGCGACCCCATGGGATCAACCGAGAGGGGTTGAAACGACGGGGATTTCGGCCGGAAGTGATCGCTGCAATCAAGGGGGCTTATAAGACTATATATCGAAAAGGGCTTCGGTTGGAGGAGGCGGTGGCAGCAATCGAGACGGAGGTGGGCCGTTTCCCAGAGCTTGGACCGTTGGTAACTTTTCTGCGCCAGCCAGGACGGGGAATTATTCGGTGAGGTAAGGAGAGAGGAGCACCAAGAGAAGGAAGAGAGAAAACATTCGAATAGGGGATGAACAGACAAAACGCCGAAAAGAGGAGCACAAAGTGGGTGGGGATAGTGGCGGGTGAGGCGTCAGGGGATGCGATCGCCGCAGCGGTGGTGGAGCGATTGCAGCAGCAGTTGCCGGGGTTGGGGGTGGTGGGAGTGGGGGGAGAGCGCTTGTCGGCAACAGGAGCCGAAATGGTTTGCTCTTACACGCCGCTCGCTCTCCATGGGTACGCGGAAGCATTGCTTCGTTTGCCGCAGCTTTTGAGATTGCGGCAGAGGTTGGAAGAGCTTTTCGCGACCGCGGACGCTTTTATAGGGGTCGACGCGCCCGATTTTAATTTGGGCTTGGCCGAACGATTGCGCCAGCGGGGAATAGCGACCGCGCAGGTGGTGAGCCCAGCGGTGTGGGCATGGCGCCCAGCCCGCGTCGAACGGGTGGCAAAAGCGGTTGAATTGCTGTTGTGCTTGTTTCCATTTGAGCCAGAGTATTACCGCAATAAGGGTGTGCGGGCGGTCTATGTGGGCCATCCGCTGGCCGATCTTTTGCCGCCGGTTGCCGACCGGGCGGCGGCGCGAGCTGCATTGGGAATCAATGAGGGAGCAGTGTTGGCAGTGTTGCCGGGGAGCCGGGTAGGAGAGTGGCAACGCCACGGAGCGATCTTTTTGGCGGCTGCTGAACGGGTGGCGATGAGAGTAGGAGCGACGACAGTGATAGTGCCGACCGCTGATGAGGTGGGGGATCGCTTCGCGGCAGACTGGGCAGAGCGATGGGAGGGAAAGGGGCAGCTGGTGATAGCGCCTCGGCAAGCGCATACTGCACTGGCAGCGTGCGACGTAGCATTGGTGGCGAGCGGAACTGCGACGCTCGAGGCGGCGCTGTTGAAGCGGCCGATGGTGATCGCTTACCGAACCGCGGGGTGGCAGTACCGTTGGTTGCGCCGGCAGATGCGCGTGCAGTGGATCGGTTTGCCGAACATCTTGTGTGGGGCTGAGGTGGTACCGGAGTTGCTACAGGAGGAGGCAACGCCCGAGCGGTTGGCGAGGGCGTTGTTGGCGTGGTGGGAGGATCCACAACGGGTGCGGGAGTTGGAGGAGCGCTTTATGGAGTTGCATGAGGTCCTGCGCTGTAATATGGCAGAGGGAAGCGCGGCGCTGTTGGCGGAGTGGCTGAAGAGGGGAGAGCGGTGAGGGAAGAGAAAGAGATGCAGCGGCGGCGAGCAGCGCGACAGCGCGAGGGAACTCAAAGGGGGAGAGAGGCACCGAGAGAAGGAGGTGAGGAGTTACGGCGCGACCCGTGGGTGGTGGGCGTCGATGAGGCAGGACGGGGCCCTTGGGCAGGACCAGTGGTGGCCGCGGCGGTGGTTTTGGGAGAGAGGGGAGTGGAGATTGAGGGATTGGCCGATTCAAAACGGTTAACCGCCGGTCAGAGGGAAGGATTGTTTCAGGCGATCAAGGCACAGGCGGTGGTGTGGACGGTGGGGTGGGCAGAGGTCGAGGAGATCGATAAGGTGGGGATTAGAGGGGCTACCGAGGCAGCAATGGTCCGTGCGGTGGCAGCAGTTTGGGAAAAAATGGTTGGCCGGCCTGAGCGGGTATGGGTGGAGGCGGCAGGGGTGTGGGTGGATGGAAAAGAGCTCCCCCGCTGGCCTTATCCAAGCCGCGCGATCGTGCGCGGCGATGCTACGGTAGCGGCGATTGCGGCAGCTTCGATCGTCGCAAAAGTAGTGCGCGATCAGTATATGACGGCGTTGGAGGAGCGTTTCCCAGGGTATGGGTTTGCTGGCCATAAAGGGTATGGTACCGCCGAACATCGAGCGGCGTTGAACCGATGGGGACCGACCGCCGCCCACCGCCGTTCGTTTGCACCCGTGGCCCAATTTTTGTTAAATAGCTGCAAAAGAGAGAGAAGTGCGGGCGAGGAGCGAGAAAATGACATGATGGTGACATAATGGCAGGATAGGATAGTAAAAAGTGTCCTAGAACGAAAAGGAATTGCGGGTGTGGTGGAGGAGAGATTTGACATTTTGTCGCGAGCTCATCCCGAGGTAAAGCGTTGGCGCGAATGGCTGAGAAAAGCTTCGGTTCGGCGAAAGAGCGAGTGGGTCCTTTTGGAGGGACCACACCTGATAGAGATGGCATTGGCAGCAGGGTGGCAGGTGCGGTCGGTTTGGGTGAGCGACGTGGGCCGTCATGCCGCTTTGTTGGCTGAGGTCAGCGCGAAAGGGGGGACGGTGGTTCGGGTCGCCCCAGGGGTGTTAGCAGCCGTTTCGGCAACGGTTACCCCGCAGGGGGTCGTTGCGGAGGTGCAGCGACCGCGACAGGGAGGGGTGCCTTGGGGGGAGGTAGATGTGGTGCTGGCCGATGGGGTTCAGGATCCCGGAAATGTAGGGGCACTGATCCGAGTGGCCGCCGCTGCCGGCGTGAAAGCGGTGTGGTTGATTCCCGGTTGCGCAGAGGGGTGGAGCCCAAAGGTGTTGCGCGCTGCTCAGGGAGCCCATGCGCGGGTAGCCCTTTTCGAGGGAGAGGTGCCGAGAGAGGTGTGGCAGCCTTACGCGGCCGCAGGTCGGTTGCTGGTGGCTTCCAGCGAAGGCGAAACGGTGTGGCGGTTAGATTTGAAAGGTCCGCTGGCGTGGGTCTTCGGTAACGAAGGAGCAGGAGTCGGGAGGGAGTGGCGCCAGCGCGCCTCGGCGGTAGTAGCGTTGCCGATGGAGGGGATCGAATCGGTGAACGTCGCAGCGGCAGCAGCGGCGCTTCTTTTTGAAGCGGTTCGCCAGCGGTGGATGAAAAATAAGCGGGTTTAACGGCCCTTTTTGGCTAAAGGGGATTTAGGTGCAACCGTTATTATTTAAGAGAAAGGGATAGGACTATGAAAACGATCCTGTTGGTGGATGACTCGGCGACGATTTTGATGAGCGTCTCTGCAATCTTGCAGAAAGCGGGGTATAACGTGCTGAAAGCGGCGAATGCCGAAGAGGGACTGCGCCATTTTCGTTCCGGCACTAAGATCGATTTGCTGCTGACCGATCTAAATATGCCAGGGATGGACGGAATCTCCTTTATCAAAGAGGTACGCAAATTGCCGGGCTATCAGTATATGCCGATCCTTTTTTTGACCACCGAATCGCAGCAGAGCAAACGGCAAGAGGCGAAAGCGGCAGGAGCGACTGGTTGGATCGTGAAACCGGCGAGCGCAGAGCAAATTCTCAATACGATTAAGCTGGTGCTTAAATGATCATGAAGAGAAAGAGCTTAGCCGATCTCTCGCCGCCGTTTATGGCGCGGGCGTGGGTGGTGGGTGGGGTAGTGGCGGTGGGTGCTTTTGTCTCTGTTCTGTTCTTAAACGATTGGTATCACGAGGTATTTGCACCCGCTGTGGGAATCTCCCCGCGAGTGGCCGATGCCGTGGGTTCTGGATTGTTGGTGCTGATGTCGTTTTTGGCGCAGGCTGTGGTGTCGCGTTTTCTGTGGCGCGATGTGGCTTTCGGGGTATTGGAATTGGAGCAGGAACAAGAGCGCTTTCTCGCCGGCGAATATTCGCGAGAGGAACGCGCGGTTCAGCATTTGCGCGAGATTCCCCAGTTCATCCATCTGTTGGTCGGCCATCTGGAGACGGTAACCCGCGAGACCAATGACGCGGCGATCCAGTTGATGGAGCGGCTTCAATCGGTCGATCAACAGATGGCTATGTTGAAGGCGCGCGTCAATGAAGCTGTCGCTGCAAATGCGGCCGAGTTGCAGTCGAGCCAAAGCACGATCGAAGCTAACCGTCTCCGTCTGCAGCAGATGGAGAAGTATATCGATTCGCGGTTGGGAATGATCCACGAGGAGCGGGAGCGGATAACCCAAGTGATCGGCGAAACGCGCTCGTTGCATAAACTGGTCGATCTGATCCGCGGGGTAGCAGGGCAGACCAATCTGCTGGCGTTGAACGCCGCGATCGAAGCGGCGCGGGCCGGAGAGGCCGGGCGCGGCTTTGCAGTGGTCGCCGATGAGGTGCGTAAGTTGTCGCAGCAGGTGGAAAAGACGGTGGGGGAGATCGAGGGAGGGATCCAGCGGGTAACCAACTTTATCGACGCGCAGTTTTCAGAGAAAGTAACTTCCGAGCACATAGAAGAGGAGAGCCGTTTGCTGCGTGAATTTTCGTCGCAATTTCAACATATCGTTACGCAGAGCGAGCGTTTCGTCTCTTCCTCTAGCGCGATGGCGAAGGCTATCCTGCAGGCAAGCGAGTCGCTCGAGGAGGTTTTCTATGAAGCGATGGCGGGGATTCAATTTCAGGATGTCACTCGGCAACAGGTCGAGCAGGTGGTTCATGGGCTGGAGCGACTCCAAGGCCACTTGATCGCGTTGGCCGATATGCTACAGGGACAGATCGCGGAGGAGGAGATTCAGCCGCTCGACCAACATTTGGATGCCATCGAGGAGCGGTATGTGATGGCGAGCCAGAGACGCGTCCATGCCGAGCGGGTCGGCGGTCGTTTCGACGCGGAGCATGACGCGCCGAGCGTGGAGCTGTTTTGAGGATGGAGCAAAGCACCGTGAGACATAACCGGTGGCAACGGGAATGGGAGGAGGCGATGGCCACGACGGTCGAAGCGACAATGGATTCTGCCGGACGGCGGGGGGAAAAAACAGGGGAAGCGAAAGGGAAAAAAGAGGGAGGAGAAGGGATCCGGGTGGAAGGGGCGATGACCATCTACCGTTTGCCCGATTTGAAACGGGAGGTGATCGCCCGAGCAGCGGCCAAAAAAGCAGTGGTTTTCTTGCTCGATAAGGTGAGCGAAGTCGATACCGCCGCGGTGCAATTTCTCCTTTGGGCGAGACGCTACGCGGCCGCTCATGGAGTCTCCGCAACGGTGGAGAGCGCGTCGTTGTCGGTGCTTGAGGCGGTCTCCTTCTTTAGAGCCGAAGAGGCAGTGGGTTGGCGGGGAGAGGCAAACCATGGATGAATTGCGCGCCGTTTTTATGGCCGAGGCCGAAGAGCTATTGGCAAACCTCGAAGCGGGTTTACTCCGGCTGGAGGCAGGAGAACGCGATCCCGATTTGCTGAACGCGGTTTTTCGCGCTGCCCATACCCTTAAAGGGAGCAGCGGGGTGGCTGGGCTCAGTGAAATCGAGCGTCTCACCCATGCGCTGGAGTACCTGCTCGACTCCTTTCGCACTGGAACGCTGAGTCCTACCTCCGAGCGGGTATCCTTACTCCTTCGGGCTCATGACCATTTAAGGGCGTTGGTGGCTGCTGTTCCTACCGAGGACTTTTCACCATTGAGCCAAACAACCGAGGCGCTCATCGCGGAACTAAAGGCCGCAGTAAGGGAAAAACAAGGGGAAAAACAAGGGGAAAAACAAGGGGAAAAACAAGGGGAAAAACAAGGGGAAAAACAAGGGGAAAAACAAGGGGAAAAACAAGGGGAAACGCTCCAGCAGGGGAGGGTAGGGGAGGCGTCGATCACCGCCGCTAGGGGGGGGAGTGACGAGGTAGTCGAGCGAGTAGGGGATTCGACGCCGCTTGCCGACTGTTGGCACATTTCGGTCCGTTTTGGCGCCGATATTTTTCAACACGGAATAGAGCCATACTCTTTTCTGCGGTTTTTGGAAACGATCGGGGAGATTATTTTTCTAGAAACCATCGCCGATGCGCTTCCTAACGACGAGACCTTCGATCCAACGCGCTGCTATTTGGGGTTTGAGATAACGCTGCGTGCTCCCGAAGCGACTAAGGAGCAGATCGAAGGGGTTTTTGTCTTTTGTATCGATGAGTGTGAACTGCGAATTATTCCCCCTCATAGCCGGGTGGAGGCATTTGTGCGGTTGATCGAGGAGTTGCCCGAGGAGCCGATGCGATTGGGCGAAATTCTGGTGCGGGCGGGGGTGGTGACCAAAAACGAGCTGGAGCGAGCGCTTAGCTTGCAGCAGGCTGCCGCCGCTTCAGGAGCACCGTCGCTGCCAAAGGTGGGGGAACTGCTGCAGCAGGAGGCGGCGGCCCCAGCGCCCGCTGTCCAGGCGGCGGTGGAAAAGCAGCGGCGGATCGAAGAGAAGCGTCAACAGGAGGTGCGCTTCATCCGGGTGGCCGCGGAGAAATTGGATCAGCTGATCAATTTGGTCGGTGAGTTGGTGATCGCGGGGTCGACCGCAGAGACGATGGCCCGCCGGGCCGGTGAGACGACGTTGATGGAGGCGGTCGCCGGCTTGCTTCGCTACGTCGAGCGGATCCGCGATTCAGCTCTGTCGTTGCGAATGGTGCCGATCGGCGAAGTCTTTCAGCGCTTTCCGCGGGTGGTACGCGATACCGCGAAGGAGCTGGGAAAAGAGATCGATCTGGTGATCGAGGGGGCGGAGACCGAGCTCGATAAGTCGATGGTCGAGCTGATCGCCGATCCCCTGATGCATCTGGTCCGCAACGCGATCGATCACGGAATCGAACCGCCAGAGGAGCGGGAAGCGCACGGGAAGCCCCGAGTGGGGACGGTGATGCTGAACGCCTACCACGACTCGGGAAGTATCGTGGTCGAGGTGCGCGACGATGGACGAGGCTTGCCGGTGGAGAGAATCCGCGCCAAAGCGGTCGAGCGCGGGTTGATTGCCGCCGATCAGGTGATTTCGGAGCAGGAGTTGATCAATCTGATCTTTGAACCAGGTTTTTCGACCGCCGAACGCGTGACCAATATCTCCGGTCGCGGCGTGGGAATGGACGTGGTGCGGAAGAATATCGCCGCATTGCGGGGAACCATCAGCGTGCGTCACCGCCCCGGGGCAGGGGCTACATTTCAGATCCGCTTGCCGCTGACTTTGGCGATTATCGATGGATTTTTGGTAGGGGTGGCGAGCCGAACCTTTGTGATCCCCCTCGATCATGTGGTCGAGTGCGTCGAGTTACCCCAAGAGGAGGAGCGCCAGCGAGTTTTCAACCTCCGCGGCCATGTATTGCCCTACGTGCGGTTGCGCGAGCTCTTTACCATCGAGGGGGAGAAGGCGAAGCGAGAGAGCGTAGTGGTGGTTCGCCATGGCGAGCGAACAGCAGGGGTAGTGGTCGATCAACTGTTGGGGGAGCATCAGACGGTGATCAAACCTTTATCGCGCCTTTTCCATTCCGTGCGCGGGATCGGCGGCGCAACCATCTTGGGGTCGGGAGAGGTGGCGCTGATTCTTGATGTGGGTGGCTTGATCGAGGCCGCCGAGCGGGTAGAGGCCTCCGCCGTCGGTCAAGGGGGAGGGGTTGTACGACTGAGCGGTTCGGTTTCGCGGGAGCGAGGTTAATCGGGTAAGTAGCAGAGGGAGAGTAACTATGAGACTGCAAGATTGGCGCATCGCAGTAAAACTTGGGTTGGGGTTTGGGTTGATGATCGTCGGATTGGTGGCGATCGCCGCCTTTGGACTCCTCCAGGTACAAGCGGTGGGAGGGATAGTCGATCGGTTGGTCAACGACCGATTTCCGAAGACCGTATGGGCCAATACGATTATCGATAATGTAAACGTGGTGATCCGCTCGGTGCGTCTCTATTTGCTGACTACTCCTGAGGAGACGGCAGAGCGAGAGCGGATCAAAAACAATATCGCCGAGGCGCGTAAGAGAGTGGTGGAAAATCTCCAGCGCTTGGAGGAGAAGATCACTTCGGTAGAGGGGAAACGGTTGTTGTCCGAGCTGAAATCGGCCCGTGAACGCTACTTGAACGAGGAGCGACGACTGTGGGCAGCAATCGATGGGGGGCGAAGCGAAGAGGCGCGCAAACTGGCGTTTACCGACTACCGGACCGCTTCAAACGAGTACATCAAGAAGGTTGAGGATCTAATCGCTTATCAGACAAAACTTGCCGAAGAGGATGGAGAGGCGGCTGAGAAGGCGGTAGCAGAGACGACGGTGTGGTTGTCGGGGTTGGGGATCGCGTTGCTCCTCTTCGGAATAGTGGTGGCGATATTGATCGCACGGTCGGTGTCGCGACCGCTCGCGCAGGCGGTGAGCGTGGCCGAAGCCGTGGCGGGGGGGGATTTGACGGTGCGCGTGGAGGCAGAGCGGCGGGATGAGGTGGGGCAGCTGCTCGCCGCGCTGGCGACGATGGTTGCTCGGTTGAAGGAGACAGTGGTGCAGGTGAAGAGCAACGCCGATGGGTTGGCGCACGCGGCGGAGCAGGTTTCGGCGACGGCGCAGAGTTTGGCGCAGTCGTCGAGCGAGCAGGCGGCGGCGGT
>JAOAEZ010000021.1 GCA_026416515.1 Hydrogenophilus sp.
CATCATTACGCTGCACTGCCCCCTTACGCCCGGCACACGCCACCTGATCGATGCGCCGGCGATTGCTCGGATGAAGCCCGGCGTGATGCTGATCAACACGAGCCGCGGCGCGATCGTCGACACGCGGGCCGTGATCGAGGGATTGAAATCGGGGCGGATTGGGCTGTTGGGCCTGGACGTCTATGAGGAGGAGGCGGACCTCTTCTTCGAGGACCTGTCCGACCAAGTCATTCAGGACGATGTGTTCGCCCGGCTCCTGACCTTTCCGAATGTGCTGATCACCGCGCATCAGGCCTTTTTCACCGAGGAGGCGCTGCGCGCCATTGCCCGGGCTACTTTTGACAATCTGGATGCCTTCGCTGAAGGCGGTGTGCCGGTGCACGAGGTCTCGACCGAGAAGTTGGCGTGAGTTGCGGCGAGACTGTGCCGCGTGCCTTTTTGGCGCCCTCTCCCGAGGTTTGGGCGTGGGGCTGGCTGTGTTGGGTGGCGGTGTGGGCGGCTTTGGCGTGGCGCCTGTCTGCCTTCTGGCCTTTGTTTGTCTGGTTGTCTGGTTGTGTGGTGGGGGGGTGCGGGGGCAGGATTTGAACCTGCGGCCTTCAGGTTATGAGCCTGACGAGCTACCGGGCTGCTCCACCCCGCGGTGGTGTCGGGTTGGGTGGTCTGGCGGCGACCTACTCTTCCGCCGCTGATGCGGCAGTACCATCGGCGCTGGGGTGTTTCACGGCCGTGTTCGGGATGGGAACGGGTGTGGCAACCCCGCGATGGCCACCAGACCACCGAACCCGGCTGGTGGTTGGGTTGGGTGGTGTGGGGATGTGTGTGTGGTTGTGGATGGTGCTGCGTGCGGTGCCGGTGTGTGAGCCGGCGCGTGTGTGGTGTGGTGGGGTGGAGATCGATCGGGCGATTAGTATCGCTCGGCTGAGTACGTTGCCGTACGTACACCTGCGACCTATCGACGTGATGGTCTATCACGGCCCTCGGGGAGACCTGGTTTTGAGGTCGGTTTCCCGCTTAGATGCTTTCAGCGGTTATCCGTTCCGCACTTGGCTACCCAGCGGTGCCGCTGGCGCGACAACTGGTGCACCAGAGGTGCGTCCATCCCGGTCCTCTCGTACTAGGGACAGATCCTCGCAAGTCTCCAGCACCCACAGCAGATAGGGACCGAACTGTCTCACGACGTTCTAAACCCAGCTCACGTACCGCTTTAATCGGCGAACAGCCGAACCCTTGGGACCTGCTCCAGCCCCGGGATGCGATGAGCCGACATCGAGGTGCCAAACCTCCCCGTCGATGTGGACTCTTGGGGGAGATCAGCCTGTTATCCCTAGAGTACCTTTTATCCGTTGAGCGATGGCCCGTCCACGAGGGACCACCGGATCACTAAGGCCGACTTTCGTCTCTGCTCGCGCTGTCACGCTCGCAGTCAGGCGGGCTTATGCCTTTGCACTCGACAGCCGATGTCCGACCGGCCTGAGCCCACCTTCGCGCGCCTCCGTTACGTTTTGGGAGGCGACCGCCCCAGTCAAACTGCCCACCAGGCAGGGTCCCGACCCCGGGTGACGGGGTTCGGTTAGACGCCAGAAAGGCGCAGGGTGGTATTTCAAGGTTGGCTCCACGGGAGCTGGCGCCCCCGCTTCGCAGCCTCCCACCTATCCTACACAGCCCCTTCCTGGCGCCACTGCCAAGTTGCAGTAAAGGTTCATAGGGTCTTTCCGTCTGACCACGGGTACCCCGCATCTTCACGGGGAATTCAATTTCGCTGAGCCCATGCTGGAGACAGTGGGGAAGTCGTTACGCCATTCGTGCAGGTCGGAACTTACCCGACAAGGAATTTCGCTACCTTAGGACCGTTATAGTTACGGCCGCCGTTTACCGGGGCTTCGGTTCGAGGCTTGCACCCCTCCCCTTAACCTTCCGGCACCGGGCAGGCGTCAGACCCTATACGTCGTCTTTCGACTTCGCAGAGCCCTGTGTTTTTACTAAACAGTCGCTACCCCCTGGTCTGTGCCACCCGCCACTGGTTGCCCAGCGACGGGTCCCGCTTATCCCGAAGTTACGCGGGCAATTTGCCTAGTTCCTTCAGCATGGTTCTCTCAAGCGCCTCGGTATTCTCGACCAGTCCACCTGTGTCGGTTTCGGGTACGGTCCATATGCCAGCGCTGTTTCCTGGACCGATCCGGCTGCCACCCCAATCCGATAAGGGATGACAACGCTTCACGGCCGTCACGTCTGGCGGGCCCAGGAATATTAACCTGGTTTCCATCGGCTACGGCTTTCGCCCTCGCCTTAGGGGCCGGCTCACCCTGCGCGGATTGGCCTTGCGCAGGAACCCTTGGACTTTCGGCGACAGGGGTTCTCACCCTGTTTGTCGCTACTCATGTCCGCATTCGCACTTCCCATACCTCCACCGGCCGTCGCCGGTCCGGCTTCACAGGCCTAGGGAACGCTCCGCTACCGCGCACTTGCGTGCACCCACAGCTTCGGCACGTGGCTTGAGCCCCGTTACATTTTCGCCGCAAGACAGCTATTAGACCAGTGAGCTATTACGCTTTCTTTAAAGGATGGCTGCTTCTAAGCCAACCTCCTGGTTGTTTTGGCCGTCTCACATGCTTTCCCACTTAGCCACGATTTGGGGGCCTTAGCTGGCGGTCTGGGCTGTTTCCCTCTCGTCCATGGACCTTAGCACCCACGGACTGTCTGCCAGGCTGCACTCTCCGGCATTCGGAGTTCGGTAGGGTTTGGTAGGGCTTTGGGCCCCCCTAGCCCTTCCGGTGCTCTACCTCCGAAGGTGACCACCTGACGATCTACCTCAATAGATTTCGCGGAGAACCAGCTATTTCCGAGTTTGATTGGCCTTTCACCCCTAGCCACAGCTCATCCCCGACTTTTTCAACAGGCGTGGGTTCGGCCCTCCAGTGGGTGTTACCCCACCTTCAGCCTGGCCATGGCTAGATCACCCGGTTTCGGGTCTCATGCCGGCAACTCTGCGCCCTCTTCAGACTCGCTTTCGCTGCGCCTCCACCTCACGGCTTAAGCTCGCTGCCGACACGAACTCGCGGACCCATTATACAAAAGGTACGCCGTCACCCCATAAAGAGGCTCCGACTGCTTGTAGGCGTCCGGTTTCAGGTCTCTTTCACTCCCCTCATCGGGGTGCTTTTCACCTTTCCCTCACGGTACTCGTGCACTATCGGTCGCCAAGGAGTATTTAGGCTTGGAGGGTGGTCCCCCCATCTTCGGACAGGGTTTCACGTGCCCCGCCCTACTCGATCAACCCGCATCCCGATACGCCTACGGGGCCATCACCCTCTCCGGCCCGCCTTTCCAGACGGTTCGGCTTCAGAATGCAGATCGAATGGCCTCCTCCGCTTTCGCTCGCCACTACTCGCGGAATCTCTGTTGATGTCTTCTCCTCCGGGTACTGAGATGTTTCAGTTCCCCGGGTTCGCCTCCCGACCCTATGGATTCAGGCCAGGATACCCCAAAGGGGTGGGTTTCCCCATTCGGACATCCGCGGATCAACGATCGCTCGCATCTCCCCGCGGCTTTTCGCAGCGTGCCACGTCCTTCATCGCCTCTTGGCGCCAAGGCATCCACCGAACGCCCTTCTCACACTCCAACCCACCACCACACACCCGCACGCAGGACCATCCACCCGCAGAGCAACCCAGCCCCACGGCCAGCCCCGCGCGCCTCTGCAGCGGCAGGCACCATACCTACACACACATCCCGATTCACCTGTCCAAACAGCACGCCCGCATCCGCCACCACCGCCACCCCCAACAGGAGATCAGCAGCAGCAGACCGGCCATTCCGGTTTCCGGGATCCCACCGCAGCCACCGCCACGGCACAAACACAGGCCACGCCCCACGGCACAGCCCATCGGCCCAATACCCAACGCCCCCGGACCATCACCGGGAACAACGGATGATCCACCTATCCATCACACCACCGGCACAGGCCACAGCCTGGAGACTACCGGATTCGAACCGGTGACCCCCTGCTTGCAAAGCAGGTGCTCTACCACCTGAGCTAAGTCCCCGCATCCGAACCCCAAGACCAGCCACCCGCCCCAGCACCAGCCAGACACAGACAGCCACCCCAAGGCCCCAACCAGCAGCCCCAGCCCAGAGACCATGGGCCAGGGAGGACTTGAACCTCCGACCCCACGCTTATCAAGCGTGTGCTCTGACCAACTGAGCTACTGGCCCCCACCCAGACACCACCGGCAGGACCAGCGCCCCACCAGCAGCCGATACGCACACGCCAGCACCACGGCACAACAACGGATAGGCAAACCCCCGCCCAAACCAGCAGCGCGATGCGCGGCCGGTGCCGGCACCCAGAGCCATCAACCCCAGGCACAGCCGCCGCCACACATCCACCCAGCCAGCACCAGGCAGATGCCATGCAGATGACAGAGAGAGAGCAAGCCAAGCCGCCAGACCTCCACCGCCAACCCCTCCGGATCAGCGGACAGCCCAGCCAGGCATGCTGCAGATCACACAGCCAGCACAGCAGAGCCACACCCTTCACGGATAGGCCCCACCACCAGCTGCACATGCACATGCCACCGAGCCCAGGACCACAACCCCAAGCCCAGGCAGCATCCTTGAAAGGAGGTGATCCAGCCGCAGGTTCCCCTACGGCTACCTTGTTACGACTTCACCCCAGTCGCTGACCCTACCGTGGTGACCTGCCTCC
>JAOAEZ010000022.1:0-2683 GCA_026416515.1 Hydrogenophilus sp.
GGCTGGACGGGCAGAAGGCATGGCAGAAACGTGCGGCCACCATGCGCGGGGATGGGCTAGGCGGTGGAGGTCCATCCCGAGGGTTGGGGCGCTACGCGCTCAACGGACTGCCTACCGGGGCGCGTGGCAAGGCTAGGGAAGCTGGGGGCAGGGAACGGCTTCCCGCGGGCCGGGCAGTCAGAACTGCCCGGATTTGGGCCGCTTCCCCCGCTACCTCCACGCGGTGCGGCCTGGGACGCCCATGCGGGCGTGCGGAAGGCGGGGAGAGGGGGGAAAGATGATGAAGAAGGCCTTTGCGGAAGTGGTTTGCGGCTTCGGAAAGGCTTTAGGGCACCTGTGGGCCACACGGGGGCCAGAGGTCTTCCGGGCGGCCAGGGAGGGCCGCCCAGAGGATATCCCGGTGGCTCCGGAGGACCTCGGGATCCTCCGGAGCCACTTGGGGAAGCTGGCAAGCTTCCCCAGCTTTGAGGAGGTCATTCTTGACCCCGAGGGGAGGGAGGCTCTCTATGAGGCTGTGGCGCTCACCGTCCACCCCCACCTCCCCCCGCCCCTCCCCCTCACCATTCGGGAGAAAGGGGGCTTCATGGTGTGGGAACATACTACCGCTACCGGACGGGGCGTCCTCTCCGTCCGGTATGAGCCCGAGGGCGTAGGAATAGAGGTCCAGGTACACCGCCCCCAGGGCGTGGCCCTCATCCTGCGGGCCGAGGCCCACTCGTGGGGCCTCGCCTCCTGGAGGCTGGAGGAGGGCCCCGCGAAGGCCAGGCCCAGGCACTGGGCCTTCCTGCTGGGGCTCCTGGAGGGCGCGGGGGAGAAATCGGACGTCCTCCGCGACCTCTCCTTCGCCCTGGAGGGTGAGCGCTGGAGGTTCTCCAGCGCCGCCATCGAGGACGAGCTGGAGAAGGCGGCGGCGGCCTTCCGCGCGGCCGCCGAGGCTGACTGGGCCCTGAGGGAGGAAGCGTTCCACCGCCTTAGGGAAGCGATGAAAGACGCCGAGGAGGTCCTGGGAATGGACCTCCTCTCCCTGAGGTGGGCGTTGGTGCGTAGCGCTTGAGGGGGCCCGGACGACCTTCGGGCCCCCTGAGCAAAGGAGGTTGAGGATGAGGGGAATGTTGTACAGGGTCTTCGGGGAGGACGCCATAGGGCGCTCCCTCCCCGGCACCAGTACGAGGCTGGTGCCGGGGTATTGGACGCCCCGGTACTGGGCCGCCCTCCGGCTGTGGCTGGAGCTAAGGGAGACGGCCAAGTGGGTTTTGGGTGCGGGGACATGGGCGGTCATCGCCCGTGTCCCCCGCGAGGCCCTAGTCCTAGCCCCACCCCCCCACAAGGGGAATGTCGTCCCCGGGTGGGAGTGGTTGGATGAGGGAGAGGTCTACGCGGTCGGGGTTGACCCCGATCGCGTAGAGCTTTGGGACCCGGATGATCCCCGGGTCCCAAAGTGGACCCCGCTACGGGAGGCGCTACCCAAGTGCCTCCCGTGGCTGAAGATGGAGGAGTTATGATCAAAGCGCAAGTCAGAGTAGAAAGGCTAGGGAAGATGGTCATCAAGCGGTTTGCCACCTGGAGGGACTTCTCCAGGTGGCTGTGGAGGCTGAAAGGGGGGCGGTGGGTGCGGTTCTACGAAACCGCTCCTACTGGTAGCTCCCACCTTGTGGAGGCCCGCACTCCCAGGGGAGTGCGGGTGGAGATCTGGGCAAGGGAAATTACGGGAGAGGCTTCCCCTCTCCCGTGAAGGGAGGTGAAGAATGGAGCAGGTGGAGACCATGCTGGAAGTGTGGACTGGCTCCTCGCAGGGGAGCCAGTTCCACAAGGTTGTCGGCGTGAGGTTGGGGGACCACACCCTAATCAACCTCACGCCGCATGAGGTGGTGGTGGACTACCCGGGGTCTGAAGATTGGGACCCCGTAGTCCTCCGCATCCCGCCCTCGGGGTTCGTGGCGAGGGCGGAGATGGATAGCGCGGCCAGGGAGCCCGTGCATATCGGGGTTCCCATCCGGTTCATCAGGCCAAGGGCCGCCACCATCCCGGAGCCCCGGGATGGGGTGATATTCGTGGTTTCCTCCCTTGTGGCGCAGGCGCTCAAGGGAAGGGAGGATGTTGTCGCGCCTGACACCGATCGGGCGCGGAGGGATGAGAGGGGGCAAATAGTCTCCGTACCGGGCTTCGTGAGGTACGGGGACTAGACGGGGAGGTGAGTGATGGAAAAGATCAAGTTGAGCAGAGAAGGCAAGAGGCCCTTAGTGTTTGCGGGGGAACTCGTTTTCGAGGATAGAACCCGCACTGGGCTAGGACGATGGCACAAAATCAGAGTTTACCGAACTAAAGGGGGGCAGTACGTGGTGTACCTACTGAGAGAAACGATCTGGGAAGGGGAGAGGGACACCCGAGAAGTTGAGGTCCTGGATACACCCAAAGCGGTGGTCTCCTGGGTAGAAAGGAACAGCCCCGAGTTTGCGGAGGATTTAGCAGAGGATTTGGGCGTGGAGGAAGGGGTAGACTAGGGTTGTCGGCGCTCCCCTGGAGTCCCAGGGGAGCGCCTTCCTATCGGGGAGAGGGAAGATGCGGGAAAAGTTGCTGGGAATCATCGGGTGCGGCAGGTTTGTGGAACTGGCCCCCCTCGCCCCCTATGGGGCAGAGGAAGTTGCCCTCCGGATTTTCCGGGGGGAGATAGGGGAGATAAGCT
>JAOAEZ010000022.1:2693-4660 GCA_026416515.1 Hydrogenophilus sp.
ACTGGCCCCCCTCGCCCCCTATGGGGCAGAGGAAGTTGCCCTCCGGATTTTCCGGGGGGAGATAGGGGAGATAAGCTGGGAGGATTTGCAAAGGGCCCTCAGGGCCATCTCCGAGTTCAAGCACTCTTCCCGCCCCACCACGGGGTACGGGGTGGAGAGCCTACGATACGGAGCACGGGAAGAGCTGGCTAGCGCCCTTGCAAGCCTCATCCGAAGCGAGCTTTGGGAAAGGGAGGGCATCAAGAGCGATGAGGAGAGGTTCCTCATCGCTTACGAGGACCTCGTCAGGGCAGAGGCCCTGTGGGTTTACCTAGTCAAGGAGGGGCTACTCTCGCAAGAGGGCCGCATCTTCTACAACGACGCGGCAGATAGGTTGGGGTTGAGGGGATTGAGTGGAGGTGAGGAAAAGGAGGTGGAAGATGAGGTGGCATGAGGTTGTGGAGAGGCTGGCGGCTGAGGGACTTCCACCCGTAGGGTGGAAGCGGCTCGTGATCAAGCGGGCCAATGGGGACTACGAAATCTCCTCCCTCATCACGGATGGAAGCTATGTTCACCTTGACGAGGGAGAGGAAGTAGTCGCGGAGGTGCGCGGGAGCCTTCGCACTGAGGTCCCGTACTTCCCCGAGCACTACGGGGACAGCGACTTCGTGCTGGAGTACCTTCTTCGCGCCCATCCGGAGAAGGTGAGGGACTGGAGCGAGGCTTACGGTCCCTTCAACGACTACAACCCCATCGGTGCGCTGAAGGAGGTTGGAGTGGACCCCGAGGACTTCTTTTCCTCTCCCGAGGGGGAAAAGTTCCTCGGGAGCGCTGAAGAGGTGCTCGTGAAGGATGTGTTGCTTGACGCGTTGGAGGAGGTGAAGGATGAAGTGGTTCATTCAGGAGGTTTACAGGGATATCGGCAAGGAAGGTAGCCTGGAACAGGCCCGCAGGGCGTTGCGCCACGCCTTGCGGGAGCTGGGGGATGGCTTCGTCATCCTCGCCCAGAGCCAGGACCATGCCCTCCACCTGGCGGGAGGGGTCATGAGGGAATTGGCCGAGGGTGCCATTCCCCGGCTGGTGCCTCCCATCCTCCCGCGCTTGGAACTGGAGGCGCGGGTGCGCGCCCTCAAGAGGGGGGTGCGGGAGGGTGACGCCACGGCCCCGAGCGAGATGATTAGGGCCTTGACGGACCTCCACCTTGTAATAGGCGCGGAGACCACCCTCAACATCCTTCGCGCTCTTCTTCGGGGGGAGGAGGCGCTTGAGATTGGTGATGAAGACGAGGCGGAGGAGCAGTTTCGCGAGGGGCTCCTCTTTTGCCCGACCGCTTACGAAAGCCTGGAGCGGTATCGCTCCTTTGACGAGCTTGCACGGGGAAAAGACGGAGGTTGTTTCCTTTGACGAGCTAGCGCTTCAGATTGTGAAGTAGGGGGAGAAAGGAGGTCAAAGATGAACAGGCACGGGTTGCTGTTGAGGCTGGAAGACGAGAAGGAAAAGGGGCGTTTGCGGGACCTTCTGGAAACCGGGGGCGCCATTGTCTTCGGGAGGCAACGTGATTATGTCTTCATGCCCGATGGGAGGACGTTCGTGGTGAACGACGATGGGAAGCTTGAGGAGGCAAAGTTGCCTTACTCGTGGCTTGAAGACATGGCTGGCGAAATAATCCGGGGACTCGGTGGGGGAGACGAGGATGTGGAGCGGGTCTTGCGGGGAGCAAGCTACGAGGACATCGTCAGGTTGGTGAGGGGGTGGAACCTCACGCTTGTCAACCTCGGAAGAGAAAACGACTTGCTGGATGTTGTAGATGAACTCTTCAAGAAGGCGGAGGCGGGACATGACCAAGATTGAACTCGCGGAAATGGTCATCGGCCCGATGGCCCGTGAGCGGGGCGGTCCCCTTCTCGTCATCTACGCATGTATGCGGGAGTTGCTACGGGAAGAGGACCCCCGCATGCGGGGTAGGCTCATCAGCCTCGCCCATGAAC
>JAOAEZ010000023.1 GCA_026416515.1 Hydrogenophilus sp.
ATAAGAGACAGGCCATTGACGGTGTTGTAGGACGCGCCGACGTTGTCCACACCCGTCGTGAGCGTGAAGGTCTGGCCGACGTTGGGGTCGTCCTGAACGACGATCGCCGAGGAGGTCGCGGCGGCTTTGGAGGGGTCGTTGGGGTCGAGAACGACGACTTTGAAGGCTTCGAGGCCTTCGGTTTTGCCGTCGCTGACCGGGGTGATGGTGAAGGTGGCGCTCTTTTGCCCGGCTTTGAGGGTGAAGGTGCCGGTGAGGGCGGGGAAGTCCGCGGCGTCGGTTGCCGCAGCGGTGGCGGTGGATTCGCCTTTGATGGAGTAAATGTAGGAGATGTCGGCGGTGGGGGCTTGCGGGACTTCAAAGGTAAGGGTTAGGGTTTCTCCCTCTTTGAGGGCGGTTTTGTCGGTTTTGAGGGAGAAGGCGGCGGGCGTAGTGGTTTGACCGCCTTGGGTGCCGCCTTGGGTGCCGCCTTGGGTTCCACCCGGGATGCCGCCTTGGGTTCCACCCGGGATGCCGCCTTGAGTGCCGCCGGTAAAGCCGGTTTTACCGCCGACGACGGAGGCGCCTTTACCACCGGCGACGGGGGCGCCCTTGCCGCCGACGACGGAGGCGCCTTTACCACCGGCGACGGGGGTACCTTTACCGCCGGCGACGGGGGCACCTTTACCGCCGGCGACGGGGGTACCTTTGGCGGTGTTGGCTTTGCCGCTTGCTCCTTTGCCCGATGTGAGTTTGCTCATGAGAAACTCCTTTCTGTGATAATCCAAAACCCTTGCTGCTACGCGCAGCTACACGCGATTATATGGGGAAGGGGGAAAAAGGACAAGTAAAATTTTTCAACAGGGGGTGATGGGGATCACATGTGTGGCAGAGAGGAGACAGGAGCGGGAGAGAGGGGGGAGCGGAGGGGGGCGGGGGATAAAAAAAGCGCGGGGGTAAAGAAGCGCGAGGGGTAAAGAAAGCGCGGGGGATAAAAAAAGCGCGGGGGGAACCCGCGCTTTGAGGTTTTGAAAGTAGCGAGTTAGACGACCTGAACGAGCAGGGCCGGGTCAATGAGGTTCACGCCGGTGATTTGGGCGATGAGGGTGGCAGTGATGTTTGCCGTACCGTCGCTTTGGAGGAGGAAGAGGGAGAGCCTGTTCCCGCTGATGGTGGCCGCGGCGGCCGCGGTATTGGGGGCCATATCGAGGTTGGCGTATTCACCGCCGGCGGCGAGGGCGGCGGTCATGCCCGCGCTGGTGGAGAGGTCTTGACCCCCTGCCAGGTCGGTGAGGCGAATGAGCTGACCGTTTGCGATGAGGGTGCCGGCTGCCGGGTTGGCCGTGTAGGTGGCGACCGACCCCGGTGCGATGCCGTTTTGGAAGCGGATCACTGTGTTGCCGGCGATGGAGCCCCCGCTGATGAGGGTGGGGATATTGACCGCTCCGGCGCTGTTGGGAGTGAGGGCGAGGATGATCGTTTCAAAGCCGGTGGGGGTCATTTGACCGACCGCGCCGACTTCGACGATGAGGGTGTCGGCCCCACCGGCGCCGCCGGCAAGGGTGGCAAAGTCGGCGGTGCTGGCGGCGGTGACGATGACGGTGTCGTTGTCAGCGTCACCGTTTACGGTGAGGGTGCCACCGGTGGCCGGCGCGACGATATTGACGCCGGTGAGCGCGGCGGTGGTGGCATTGGGGGCGATGACGATGGTGTCGGCGCCGTCTCCCCCGGAGAGGGTGGCCGAGCCGGTGCCGCCGAAGAGGATGATGTCGTTGCCCCCTTGCCCTTGAACGTTGTCGTTGCCGCCTTGAGTGACGTTGATGATGTCGTTGCCGTCACCCGCGCGCACGGTGTCGGCGCCTTGGCTGCCGACGATGAGGTCGTTGCCGCGAGAGCCGATGATGGTGCGGCCGGTGCTGGTGTCTACGCCGCCGATGTTGGGGACAAAGCCTTGCAGTTGCAGGGTGGAGTTGAGAAGGCCGCTCGCGTCGATGGTGGTGACGCTGTCGCGAACGTTGGTGAGGACGACATCCCCGCCGACGGCGTTCCCCGAGACGATGATGGTGCGCACCCCTTGAATGTGGGATTGGGGAGCGGCAAAGTCGAAGACGACCGCGTTATTGACGTTGTTGAAGCCGGTGGCGTCGATCGCGAAGGTTTCGATGTTTTCCATGCGGACGCCGTTGAGGGGCTGGGTGGCCCAGCTGGTGGTGGAGACGTTGATGCGGTCGTTGTCGTTCGGGTTGGGGTCGAGGTAGGCGTCCCCGGCACCGATGGTGGTGAGGGTGACGTTGACGGTGTCGTTGTTGAGGGTGAGGTTGTGGGTGCTCGCCCCTTGGACGCCCGAGACCGGCGCGACGGTGGCGTTGAGGGCGGCCTTGAGGGCGGTCATGTCGGTGGTGGTGTTGGCGGAGTTGATGGAGAAGGTGTAGCCGCTGAGGATTTGCTTGTTGAATTCTTGCGCGGCGGCTCCGTAGGTGGAGTCATTTACGAGGGTGGCAAATTGGTCGAGGGATTCGACGAGGACTTTGCCCATCGTCAGCGCGTCTTTGGCGTTGGTGAAGTGGGCTTTGAGGTAGTTGACAGCGGCGTCTTTGGCAGCGCCGGTGAGGCCGAGGTTGGTGACGACTTTGTTGGCCGCCGCGTCAGGGGTTGTGGCGGCGGCATATTTCATGAGTTCGGCGGCGACGGCGTTGATGCCGTTGGTTTTGGCTGCCGATTCGAATTGGGTGAGGTAGGTGGCGCCCGGGGCGGCGTCAAAGAGGGCCTTGGTGAGGCGCACGATTTGGACTTTGGTGTCAGTGGCTAGGATAGACATGGTCGAAGCTCCTTTCGAGTGGGTCTGAATCTCCTGAACCGCCCCTTTACCCCCCCCTGTCTCTCATCCGCGTTGCGTCGGTCGGAAGGTCCGAGTTGGTGCCCACGTCCGAGCAGCGGCCGAGCGGCCGGGGAGAATGGGACGATTCCGCGAGGAATTGTAGCGGAGGTGGGCGGGGGAGGCAAGTGATATGGGTCACAGGTCGGAAAAAAGGAGGGGTGGAGGGCTGTCTCTTATACACATCTGAC
>JAOAEZ010000024.1 GCA_026416515.1 Hydrogenophilus sp.
GCCTTCAGGTCATCCCAGGAAATGTTGTCGCGTCTGCCCATCGCTTTTTCTCAAACGCTTTTTCTCTCTCGGTATTTTAGCTATTCCTTCCACCCGCTATACATCTTCCCGTCATAACGTGCGTGAGCGCCTTGGCGGCGGCCGTGCGCCGTGCGGTCGGCAATGCGCGCAAGCCCTGGGCGTGCGCCGCGATGGTGAGGCGGATGACTCGCGCCGACGCTTCGCGGGTTGAGCGGCTGGCGCGGGCTTCGCGAGGCGTTTCAAGCCCAGCGCGCTGGGATATGGGTGGAAACCCCAGTTGGTGTTGGTAATACTATGCTTACAGTTTCAAGCCCAGCGCGCTGGGATATAGGTCTACCCTTTGCAAGTCCTTGTCCCAAAAGGGAAAAACAGGCATCCCATTCGGGACCTCGGGCCTGCGAGCTGTATTCTACCACAATTTTCGGCGAGGTTCTGAATGGCCTCACGCCGCAATGCGCTCGCGTCTTGTCGAGTCGAAGCGTACCAGTTCGCGGGGAGTTCCTAAATGGTTCCACGCCGTAATGCGCTAGTGTCCGCTTTTGAAGGGCGCTTGGTTTTGCGTCCGCATCGATCTTGCGCTTGTTGCCGAGATTACTTCCGGGGAGGGGCGGGGCGAAGTCACTTATTCAGCCACCGGAAGCTCGAGTTTTTCGTTGATGAGGACATAAACCTGAGCATGGGTGAGGCGGTTAATCATGCCATTGTGGCAGCCTCTTTTAAGAAAAGATTCGACCTCATCCTGGTGAACGCCATAGCGGCTGCCACATATTTAATTTAATCTCCCATTGGTAAGGGAGCGGGGTATGTTTTAAGGGGCACGTGCGCGCTTGTAAGGGGACGGGGTCGTAGGTGAGAGAATTTTCGGGGTGGTGGTTTGAGGGTGGGGGTTTTTGGGTGATGGTTTGAGGGTGGGGGAAGGTAAGTGCGCTTTATTTGGTGCGTCGGTCGTACCATGGTTTGGTGAGGCTGACTAGTTTTACGACAGCGAGCATGGCGGGTACTTCGATGAGGACGCCGACTACTGTGGCCAGGGCTGCTCCTGATTCGAAGCCAAAGAGGGAGATTGCTGTGGCAACCGCGAGTTCGAAGAAGTTCGAGGCGCCGATGAGGGCAGAGGGGCAGGCTACGCTGTGTTTTTCGGCGAGGGCGCGGTTGAGGCTGTAGGCTAGGAGGGCGTTGAAGAATACCTGGATGATGATCGGTATGGCTAGCAGGATGATGACGATGGGCTGTTCTAGGATGGCTTTGCCTTGGAATGCAAAGAGCAGAACGAGGGTGGCGAGGAGGGCTGCCGTTGACCATGGGGCAACGCGCGCCATCGCTGTTTCGAGGGAGGCGGGGCCTTTTTTCAGGAGGCTTTTGCGCCAGAGTTGTGCGATGGCGAGCGGTATGACGATGTAGAGGATGACCGAGGTGAGCAAGGTGTTCCAGGGGACGGAGATTGCCGAGATGCCGAGCAGTAGGCCGACGATGGGCGCAAAGGCGAAAACCATGATCGTATCGTTTAAGGCGACTTGGGTGAGGGTGAAGAGCGGATCGCCGTTCGAGAGGCGGCTCCAGACGAAGACCATGGCTGTGCAGGGGGCAGCGGCGAGGAGGATCAGGCCGGCGATGTAGGCATCTATTTGCTCTTGGGGAAGCCATGGGGCAAAGAGGTGGCGAATGAATAGCCATGCGAGGGCCGCCATCGAGAATGGTTTGACCAGCCAGTTGACGATGAGCGTCACCGCTATGCCGCGGAGATGGTTTTTTACTTCATGTAAGGCGGAGAAATCTACTTTGACGAGCATGGGGATGATCATGACCCAGATGAGCACCCCGACGGGGATGTTGACTTGGGCGAGCTCCCAACGGCCTAGCCATTGGAACGGCTGTGGCCATGCTTGGCCAAGTACGATGCCGAGGAGGATGCACAGCCCCACCCATAGCGAAAGCCAGCGTTCGAAGAAGCTAAGCGTTGCGCCAGAAGCTGCTTTTGCCGTTATTTCACATTGCGCGCTCATGATCGATCCCTCTCTTTCAGCCGCTGTACGCGCGCCACGCGGTGGAGCTTGTCGAGGGGCGGCTCGAGGGGCGGCTCGAGGGGCGGCTCGAAGGGTGGGCTCGGGAGGCGCGCGATAGGCTTTTGCAATTCGACCGCTGCGATAAATGAGAGATCGGCCGCTGCGTTTCTTGCGCCAGAGCGGCGAGCTTTGCGACGATGATCGAAGCGTCCATTCGATGGTTCCAGAGATAGAGATATCGAGTCAATGCTAGCACAAAGGCTTGACCTTTGTCTTTTTTGGATTTTATAGGTACAAAATGAGAAGTTATGGATGTTTCCATCACCCCCGCCCGCCCTGGCTACGGTGTGGCCGATAGGGGAGGGGGCCGTGCAGGATCTGTCAGGAGGGGGTGCGGGCAGGATCTTTGCGGTGGGTCAGGGGGGTGTGGGGTTGAGCTCTTCGGGGGGCAGTTGGCGCGGCTTGTTGCTGAGGTTGAGCATGCCCCGGCCCCATTCTGGGAAAAGCAGCAACCGGCGAAAAAAGCAGCAACTGGAGCGACGAGCCGCAAGGCAGCGGCGTCGTCGAGCTCGATGAGGAGACCGGCGGGCAGGAGGCGGCGATCGAGAACAAACGCGCGGGTGATCAGGACTTACCTGTCGGCCCCAAAGCAAAACGCCCGCTTGGCACCAAGATCGCTACCAGCTCCTCGGCACGAAGTCGGGACGATTGCGCAACACGACGTCGTCGTCTGCCTGCACGAGCACATACAGCCCTTGCCGCTCGGCATAGCGCACCGCTTCTTCCGGCGCTCCCATCGCCGCCACCGCCCCGTGCAGGATCTGTCTCTTATACACATCT
>JAOAEZ010000025.1 GCA_026416515.1 Hydrogenophilus sp.
TCCAGGGTCTTGGCCGTGGCTTCGGAGTGGAGGGCCGCGTAGGGAGCGGTCCCCATCCGGGCAAAGCGCACATTGTGGATGCCTAGGGCGGTGCTGATACCCCGGAGGCTCTTTGCCCCAACCTCCAGGGCCATGCGGGCAAGGTGCTTCACGCCCCTCCTATTGCTCACATGCTTGGACCGGACCAGGAGCCGGGCTATCGTTTCATGCGGCTTCGGGTCCTTGCGTAGGATGTCGTTGATGTCCCGGTGCCCGTGGTCCTCGTGGGGGATGAGGATGTTTCGGCGCTCAAAACCCGCCGCAAGTAGCGTCTCCACCCACTTCTCCCGGGCCCTTCTTCCCGCATCGTCCGCATCAACCCAGATGATGATGGGTGCACCCCACTGGCGGAGGCGCTCCACCAGGGCCTCGGTAAGGCCGTGGGAAGCCCCTGGGACGCCGATGTAAGCTTCGTTCTCCACTTGGCGTATCAGGGCCAGGCTCGCCGCATTCAAAGGGCCCTCTACCAGCTGGACCAGGCTGGGCCGCTCCAGCTCCCCCGCCATGTAGTAGCCGCCCTCGTGCCCGGAGAAGATGAAGTAGTAGCGCGGCTCGCCCTTTGCCTTTCGGACCTGGAGGTTGCGGGGCCGTCCGTCGGGGTCAAAGGTGGGGATGATGATGTTCCCCTTCTCGTCAACCCCAAGGCCGAGGTCGGCCGCCTTTTCCGGGGAGAAGCCCCGCTCCTGGAGGTACTTGGTCAGCCTCTCATCCCCTAGCCTGCTGAGGGCCTCGGTCCACGCCTCCTCCACCTTGCGGACGGCCTCGTCGGAAAGCGGATGCGGGTTGGGAACGGGCCGCTGAATGTCCACCACCCGCTTGAGCCAGGAGAGGGGCTGGTCCTTGGGCTTTTCTCTCCGCTCCCACTGCCCGAGGCCAAGCATTTCCCGAGCCTCGTCGGCCCCGAGGCCGATGCGGAGAAGGTAGCTGTAGAGGGACCAAGACTCCCCGGTCCCGTGGTCCTTGACAACCCAGTTTCCGTCCCGGCCCTTGAATATGGAGAGGGAGGGGTTGCGGTCTTCCCGGTGGAGGGCGCGGCACCTCACCCCGCCACTATAGACCTCTACCTTTTCGGCTCCTAGGCTTTTGAGGATGTTGCGAATGTCGCTTGTACTAAGCGCCATGTTTTTCCTCCCATGCTTTGGCAAAGCGTTCTATGGCCTGTCTCACCCTTTCGGCTTTTCCGCTTTTTGTGCCAGTTTCCTCTACGAAGTCAAACCGGGGTTTCCCGTCCACGATATCTACAAAGCCCTGCACATTGCAAATAGGTTCCCCGGCTTGAGCAATGCAGTGCCAAAAGTATTCCTCGTGCCCCTTGAAAATAGGCCAAAGGTACTCGGCTACCATCATTAGTTCTTCCAGGCTGACAGCCATTTTGCCATTGGCGAGCTTTATCTTTGCCGCACTGTGGAAGAACGGGATTTTCAGCTTTTCTCTGGTCTCCTGCTCAATCACATGGACCGCACCCTCTAAGAGGGGGAAAGCACTTAGTACCTTTTCTGGCGCATTTCCCTCCCAATCTACGAAAAGTCTGCACGGTACAAAGTCAGGGTAAGCGGAGGAGTTCATAAAGGGAGAAGAATGCTTGAGCCTGCTCCCGATTTCTACAAATAGCTCGGTGATCGCGTCGGCGGCCTCTTCTGCGGCCACTTCGGCGCGAACCAGCATTTCCGCCCAGTTGTAAAGCTTTTTCTCCAGTCTTTTTACTGTGGTCAACTCGTTTTCTTTGCTCATTCGATCACCCTCCTTCCACCTTGTGTATTATTGTACCACCACATTCCCTATTGTACAATAGGGTTGCCCCGGAAGCAACCGGGGCCACCCCCTCCACCTTGGTGGGCAGGTTCAACCCCTGCCCACTAGCCTTTTGTGGGGGATTGTGCTATGATGGGGGTGCCCTTGATTAGGGCCACCCCCTTGGGGCTACGGGCGGCCGAGGCCGCCCGTTCCCTTTTGGCATGTGCTATAATGGGAGCATAAGGCCCCCCCCTGAGCTTAGGCTCCATGGGGGGGACGTGTTTCTTCAAGAAACGCCCCTTCATCTTCCAGCCTCCGCCTGCCTCTCAATCCATCCCCTAAACACCTCTGGCACCTCCTTCCCGTACAGCCAACGGATAATCTCCTCCCTGTCCACCACCACTCCCACCGCCCGGCTCATGGCCTCGGCCATGCGCCTCAAATCTGACCACTCCGCTATGGCCGCCCACACCTTGCGCGGCCATTCCTCCTCCAGGGGGACTGGATATGGGATAAGTTCCCTTGGCCACCCCCTATGCTTCCACAACCAAGCAAACACCTGTGGGGGTATCTGGATATGCCGGAGGCTCCGCATGAGTTTCTTGCCCATCGGCTTCAGCATGTCGGAGGCCTTCAGGTACTCGTCAATGTGCTCAAACAGGTACTTTCTCGCTTCCTCCATCTTGGGTTGTAATCCGGCCGCCCGTGCCGCTTTCGGCTTCATAACCGCCTCCTTACCCACCCTTCTGGCATGGGATCCATCTTCCGCCTCAGTTTTTGCCACCTTTCAATGTACCGCAATACTTCCCTCCCCGGCTCAATGGGCTCAAACTTTCTCCACTTCCACGGAGGCCAATCCCCAAACTTGTCCCGGTACAGGTATGCGGCCCACCCATCCCGTTTCCCGTACCGCCGCGCATACCACAGGAGCTGGAGGTAGAAGGCCGCCTTAGCCCTCTCGCTCAGGGGCAGTGAGTCCACCTCCACTACCTTCCCCCCGAGCACTTCCAGCTCCTTCAACTCAGGCAGGTAGCCCGGCTCAAAGCCGCATCCGGGACACGGCACCGTCGTCATCTCCGTCTTGCACATGGGGCACAGGC
>JAOAEZ010000026.1 GCA_026416515.1 Hydrogenophilus sp.
AAACCGCCGCTGGCGTCGCCACCGGAACCTACACCAATCCCCCAGGCGCCACCCTCCCCACCACCAACACCACCGCCAGCACCACCACCGGCCCCAGCGCCTCCGCGCTCGCCGCCGCCCACTCCCGCACCATCCCTGGCCTCGACGCCCTTCCCTCCCCCACCGACCCCCTCATCGCCCCTCTCCTCAGTGGGCAACGCTGGGCCCAAACCGCCCTCACCTTTGGCTTTCCCACCCAAATGCCCTCCTCCTACACCCTCGACCCTGCCCTCAAAACCGACTGGCGTCCCATGACCCTTGACCAACGCGGCATCGCCACCGAACTCCTCCGCACCGCCGTTGCCCCCCTCGCCCTCGACCTCACCCTTGCCTCCGACCCTGCCCTTGCCGACATTCGCCTCTCCCTTGCCCGCACCAGCAACGACCCCAACACCCTCGAAACTGGCGTCGCGGCCCACCCGGGCCCGGACGTCGGCGGCGACATCGTCCTCAACCATACTCGAGTGCTCCCCCTTCCCGAACAGCTTCCCCGTTTCAAAGCCACCCTCCTTCACGAACTCGGTCACGCCCTAGGTCTCAAGCACCCCTTTGAAGGCGCTCCCACCCTCCCCTCCGCCTACGACAACGGGCACTGGACCATCATGACCTACACCCACGAAGCCGCCTACGAACCTGGCATCAACTGGAGCTATCAAGCCACCGCGACCGGCTATCAACTCAGTGCCCAACGCACCCTTCAACCCACCCTTCGCCGCACCGAAAGCTGGGGTCTTCTCGACCTTGCCGCCCTCATGGCCCTCTACGGTCCCGACCCCACCCACAACGCCGGCAACACCACTCACCGTCTCGACCCCTGGGGTCCTGACACCTGGGCCTATCTCACCCTCTTCGACGCTGGCGGCACCGACACCCTAGACCTCACCGCCATCACCCGTCCCTCGCGGCTTGACCTTCGTCCGGGCACCCTCTCCTCCATCGGCCTTCGCACCAAAGAGCAACTCGCCGAACAACTCACCCAAAGCGGTCTTCAATTCTTCGCCCAACACGGCCGCACCCAAAGCGAAGTCCTCTCCTTCGTCACCCAACAAGTTCAAAACCTCTTCACCATGACTGGTGCCGACCGCATCTACTACGGCGAAAAAAACCTCGCCATCGCCTACGGCACCATCATCGAAAACGCCCACCTCGGCCCTGCCGACGACCAAATCTGGGACAACGCCGTCAACAACTACCTCCGTCTCGGCGCTGGCAACGACCAAATCTACCTCGGCGCGGGCGGCTTCGACACCATCGACGGTGGTCCGGGCACAGACACCCTCATCCTCCCCGGCAAAAGCACCGACCACCAACTCCAACCCCAACCCGACCAAACCTACCTCCTCATCGGTCCCACCTACGCCGCCCTCCTCATCGGCATCGAAAAACTCCAATTCACCGACAAACTCCTCGTAATATAAAAAGGGAACCTCATGGTCGACCTCACCCGTCTCCCCCCCCAATCGACACTTTCGCTCTCCTCTCAATCGACGCTTTCCCCCTCCCCCCAACCGACCTCCTCCCCCCAACCGACCTCCTCCCCCCAACCGACCTCCTCCCCCCAACCCACCCTTTCCCCCGCTCCCCCCCTCTCCCCTGCTGCTGCTCCTCCTGACCCCACCCACGCCGAGCTCCTCGCCCAATTCACCGAAGCCCAGCGCCTCGCTGCCAGTCAAGACCCTCTCGACCGGCGTCGCTCCTGGGAAATCTTCGAACGTCTCATGGGGCTTCTCCCCACTGAAATCGTCATCCCCCTCGCCTACTGTCGAGCGGCCATCGAACACAACCATCCCGCCCTCGCCTTTTCCCTTGCCCGGCGTGCTGAAATCCTCGCCCCTACCAACCCATACGTCCTCGCCGCCCTCCTTCTCTCCGCTGCCCTTGCTGGCGAACGCGAATTTGCCGAACACTACGCGCACCTCTTCTGGCCTCGCTTTCACGAACTTCTCGGCGACCGCGAACTCCTCAAATACCTCGCCCAGCACACCCTTTCCTATGCCCCCTACTGGCGAGCCCCCCTCACCGGGCGGCGTCTTCACCTCGAACCCCTCACCGCCGACCATCGTCCTCAACTCATCGCCTGGCGGGAAGACCGCTCCTTTGCCGACGACTACAACTTCTTCCTCTTCGCCGACGAAGCCAGCATCGACGCCCACCTCTCCGCTGCCGCTCAGCACCCCCTTGACGCCGGGCAACAACACTGGATCATCCTCGATGCTGTTACCCGTCAACCCATTGGCCTTGCCTCCCTCGCCAGCTTCGACCTCTTCAACCTGCGTGCCGAATTCCTTATTGGCATTCAACCCCTCGAACACCGTCGGCGCTCCGGTCTCGCCCTCGAAGCCTCCCTCCTCATCCTCGAATACGCCTTCTCCACCCTTGGGCTTCACAAACTCTTCACCTTCGTCTACGAACACAACACCTACTCCCAAAAAAGCACCGAGCACCTCGGCTTCACCCGCGAAGCCATCCTCACCGAACACGTCCTGCACCCCCGCGACGGCAAATACCTCAGCATGTTTCAAAACGGCCTCCTCGCCCGCACCTATCGCACCGACCCTCGCTACCAGCGCTTTGCCCAAAAACTCCTTGGCCGTCCCCTTCAAATCCCTGGCCCGCGCTACCTCCACCACCTCCGCGCCGCCCACTTCCCCCCTGGCCAAGACCTCCCCGACTAACCCGCCCGTGTCCGCGCTCCCCCGCGCCCTTCTCCTCCTCCTTCTCCTCCTCTCCCCCCCCCCCCTCCCCCCCCCCTTTGCCCCACCCCCCCCCCCCCCCCCCCCCCCCCCCCCCCCCCCCCCCCCCCCCCCCCCCCCCCCCCCCCCC
>JAOAEZ010000027.1 GCA_026416515.1 Hydrogenophilus sp.
AGACTGATATATCCGTCCTCCCAACTACTGGACTTGTTCGACGCACTGAGCCGAATTAGAGGCGATGAGACTGAGCTCGATGGTAGGACCCGCGACGATTACTGTTCGACGCACTGAGCCGAATTAGAGGCGATGAGACTATATCTTGGTGTCTTTCGACACCAAGATTTCGTTCGACGCACTGAGCCGAATTAGAGGCGATGAGACGGTGGGGTCTTAGTCCCTGCGTGCTTTTTCTCGTTCGAGGTACTTGACTGTGAACGAGCGTGAGTGGTGGATTTCGCTGCGCTCATCCACCCTACCTACTTCCTTTCTTTCTTTCCCTGCTATGCCAGGCGGTGCGCTTGCTAAGTGCAGGTGGTGGGCAAAGAGGCACGGGGTGCCGACTGGTTTTAGACCCGCTGGTTTTCTAATGGCGGGGTTCTTTCGTGGGGTGCCGCGGGTGGGGTCTAGATGCTGGCGAGGGTGTGGCTGTCCCTGACCAAACATCGGCTTTCGCGAGATGCCGGCGTTGCCGAACATGGCGGGATTGGCCGGTTGCGCTGTAGGGTGGCAAAGCCACAAGGCTAAAAAATGGTGTGGCAACGGCGTTGTTAGACCAAGCGCGCTCACCCCTGCACCTCGGTTGCCCAGGGGTTGAAAAAACCGCTGACCAGGCACGTTGGGGAAGAGAGGACAGCAAGATCAAACAGTTTCGGCGGTGACCACGGACCAGGGAGAGAGGAGGGGGAAAATGATGATTGGTGTCATCCTGAGCGATCGGCTCAGCCTGGGCATCGACTGGGCGGGATGAAGCGTATGTCCCCTTAACCTCATGCCGCTGCGGCCAAGGGGGCGAAAACATGTAAAAAAACGGTGTGGCAGCGGCGTTGAAGAGGGCGAGGGGTGAAGGACAGGAGACGGAAGCCACGGATGGCACCCCTCGCCCAGCGCCGAGCGCTGTGTGCGCGATGGCGCGCGGTGCAGTCGCAGTGACATGATCCCGTTCTGATCACCCTGAGTTGCTCCCCCAACCCAAGGAGAAAACCCATGGCCGAGATCCCGCATGCCCGTCGTTATCAGCAGTATCAGCAGTGGCGCCCTCGCCCAGGGGGTGGCTATGCCCCCCGGCGGCCGCGTCCAGCGGGGGCAGAAGGATGGGGGCAGCGCCTGCCGCCGGTTGGCAGGGGCCGGTTGTCGCTGCTGGGGAGCGTGCTGTTGGGGCTGGGGGGGTTGGTCCTGACGATGGTTTATCCCTCCGCCAGTCTGCAGTTCTGGCTCGGCGCGACGGCGCTCTGGGGCAGCGGGGCGCTCTTCATGTACGGCCGGCGCCCCTGGTGGGACCACCGCTACTAGCACCCCTGTTCCCCCTTGAACTCTCATGACTGACCTACCACAGGAGGATTCACCCATGGCAATCATCAATGGCCGCCGGATTGATGCGGAGCGCATCGGGAAAGAGGGCGTATGGGGCAAGGACTTGCTCAAGGAGCTCAAGGTGGACCCGGGTCGGCGCCCCATCCTCGAGCGCAATGGCCGGGTGCAGCAGATCGACCCGAACCGGCGGTATAGTCCTTTTGAGTTGATCGATAAGAATGGGCGCGGGGCCAAGGTCTCCTCAATGCCCGACCGCTCGAAGGGACATACCTTCGGTCGCCCCCGCTCGGCCCTTTCCAAACGCATCATCACCGAACAGGTGATCGATATCGCCGAGCATCTGTTCCAGCAGGGCCTGGAGTTCGATGAGGACGAGGCCCATTGGCTGGTGGTGCCCAATTATCGTCTGCCGCGCCGCTGGCATCAGTATGCGCGCCAAACGCCCTTGCTGATCGCCTTTCCGGTCGAATATCCCGCCTTGCCGCCGGTGGGGTTCTATATGAAGGCCGACATCCCGCTCTCACCCGATGGGCACTTCTTTGCCGGGGTGGCTCATAACGCCTGGGCGGAGCCGTTGGCGCATGGCTGGAAGTGGTATTGCGTCTATATCCATGAGGGGGCCTGGCGGCCGGCAGCCAACTGGCGGGAGGGGGATAACCTCTATACCTACTTCTATCTCATCAACGAGGCCTTGGGGAATTAAGACCATGGACCAGGTCGATCTGCGTTTGCCACAGGGGTTGTTTGCCAACCTGCGCGCGCGCCTCCTGGCCGATCTGGGGCAAGAACACTTTGCGTTGTTACTCGGTCAGGCAGAGCAGGTGGGAGAATATCTCGTCATTAAGGTGGTCGAGGCGCGCTATCCGGGTCCAGATGATTATGAAAGCCAGGGGCCTGCCCATCTGCGCCTGCGCCGCGAGTATGTCTATGACTGCTTAGTGGAGATGCAGCAGCGCGGCAATCTTAATGCCCTGATCGATGTGCATACCCATCCCTTTGCGTTGCGGGGGGCGGCCTTTTCGGGGCTCGATGACCGCGATGAGATGGCGTTTTATCGCTGGCTCGATGAGACCTTGGATGGGATGTATTACGCCAGCATCGCGTTTTCGCAAAGCGACTATGCGG
>JAOAEZ010000028.1 GCA_026416515.1 Hydrogenophilus sp.
ACCCGAGTTCGCTCAACGCCTGAGGATCCTCTCCTCGCCCACCAGCGTCGGTTTAGGTACGGTCAGCAACCACCTGAAGCTTAGAGGCTTTTCTTGGAAGCAGGGCCTCAGTCACTTCGCCTGCCGGCTCGGCATCACGCCTCAGTATTAGCCCCCCGGATTTACCTAGGGGGCCTACCTAGACGCTTACACCAGGACGACCAACCCCTGGCTGACTTAGCCGTCTTCGTCCCCCCATCGCAGTGGCTGCTGGTGCCGGAATCTTGACCGGCTTCCCATCGACTACGCCTATCGGCCTCGCCTTAGGGGCCGACTCACCCTGCGTCGATCACCGTGGCGCAGGAACCCTTGGGCTTTCGGCGCGGGGGATTGTCACCCCCGTTGACGTTACTCATGTCAGCATTCGCACTTCCGATACCTCCAGCGGATCTTTCAATCCACCTTCACCGGCCTACGGAACGCTCCCCTACCCTGTCTGACGACAGCCGCAGCTTCGGTACAGGTCTTTCAAGCCCCGTTACATCTTCCGCGCCGGCCGACTCGACCAGTGAGCTATTACGCTTTCTTTAAAGGGTGGCTGCTTCTAAGCCAACCTCCTGGCTGTCTTCGCCTTCCGACCTCGTTTACCACTCAGACCTGCTTTGGGGACCTTAGCTGGCGGTCTGGGTTGTTGCCCTCTCGACAACGGATGTTCGCACCCGCTGTCTGTCTCCCGTGTTGCACTTCTGCGTCTTCGGAGTTTGCCTCGGGTTGGTAAGCCGGGATGGCCCCCGAACCGAAACAGTGCTCTACCCCACAGAGTGACCACACGAGGCGCTACCGCAATAGCTTTCGGGGAGAACCAGCTATCTCCGGGCTTGGTTAGCCTTTCACTCCTACCCACAGTTCATCCGAAGCTTTTGCAACAGCTTGCGGTTCGGGCCTCCAGCCAGCATTACCCAGCCTTCACCCTGACCATGGGTAGCTCGCCCGGCTTCGGGTCTACGCCCAGCGACTTAAACGCCCTCTTCAGACTCGCTTTCGCTGCGCCTCCCCTATCCGGTTAAGCTTGCCACTGAGCGTAACTCGCTGACCCATTATACAAAAGGTACGCCGTCACCCCCTCGCAGGGGCTCCGACTGCTTGTACGCACACGGTTTCAGGTTCTCTTTCACTCCCCTCACCGGGGTTCTTTTCGCCTTTCCCTCACGGTACTGGTGCACTATCGGTCGGTTGGGAGTATGGAGCCTTGGAGGATGGTCCCCCCAGCTTCAGACAGGATTCCACGTGTCCCGCCTTACTCAGCATCATCTCAGCCGCCCTTTCGGGTACGGGACTCTCACCCCCTCCGGTGCAGGGTTCCACCTGCTTCCCCTAGCGCGACTCAGACTTTAAGGCTCGTCCCCGTTCGCTCGCCACTACTTGGGGAATCTCGGTTGATCTCTGTTCCTCCAGGTACTGAGATGTTTCAGTTCCCTGGGTTCGCCGCTTGGCCCTATGGATTCAGACCAAGCTGCCCGGCTAACCAGGCAGGTTACCCCATTCGGACATCCCCGGATCAACGCGTGCTTGCCCGCTCCCCGAGGCTTTTCGCAGGCTGCCACGTCCTTCGTCGCCTCCAACCGCCTAGGCATCCACCGTGTGCGCTTACCTCGCTTGACCATATAACCCACAACACACCCTCACCCCAGGGCGTGCCTCTCCACCACCACCTTGTTAAAGAACTCTTCCACCCTCTGGAGCCAGGGAGGTTCGAACTCCCGACCTCCTGCGTGCAAAGCAGGCGCTCTCCCAGCCTGAGCTATGGCCCCACACCCCTAACCTGGGTCTGGCTGGACTCGAACCAGCGACCTCACCCTTATCAGGGGTGCGCTCTCACCTCCTGAGCTACAGACCCATCACCACGGAGGTCAAGGATTGGGGTCGAGACCGTCTAGTGCCGACAGCAGTGCGCGTGTCTCCACTCTCTTAAGGAGGTGATCCAGCCGCAGGTTCCCCTACGGCTACCTTGTTACGACTTCACCCCAGTCATGAACCACACCGTGGTCGGCGCCCCCCTCGCGGTTCAGCCACCGGCTTCTGGTGCAGCCCACTCCCATGGTGTGACGGGCGGTGTGTACAAGGCCCGGGAACGGATTCACCGCGGCATGCTGATCCGCGATTACTAGCGATTCCGACTTCATGCAGTCGAGTTGCAGACTGCAATCCGGACTACGACCGGTTTTTTGGGATTGGCTCCCCCTCGCGGGTTGGCTGCCCTCTGTACCGGCCATTGTATGACGTGTGTAGCCCTACCCATAAGGGCCATGAGGACTTGACGTCATCCCCACCTTCCTCCGGTTTGTCACCGGCAGTCCCATTAGAGTGCCCTTTCGTAGCAACTAATGGCAAGGGTTGCGCTCGTTGCGGGACTTAACCCAACATCTCACGACACGAGCTGACGACAGCCATGCAGCAC
>JAOAEZ010000029.1 GCA_026416515.1 Hydrogenophilus sp.
GATGAGCGGTGTTACCAGTGATTTACAGAACGCAACCGGCATCGCGGCGATGATGGTCGGCGCGTATGGCATGGATAATAGCTTCTTCTCATATCTGCTCTTCGGGATGCAAGGCTTGTCGGCCCCGGACGTCAAGCCGCGCGTCGAGGCAATCTTGCAAGAACAGTACCGGATCGTCAAGCAGATGCTTGAGCAGAACCGGATGGCGGTGATCGCCATTGCTGAGGCGTTGATCTTGCGCAGCGAGCTGACCGACATCGATGTGAAGGAGATTTTGAGCCGGGTTGAAGCTGAGCATCCCTATCTGCCGCCCAACGAAAAGCCTGAGCGACCTGCTTTCGGCTTTGCCGCTGCGCTGGCCCGGTCGAATACGACCCTTGTGCGCCGCCGCCGCGAGCCGGCAGTGCTGCCGGCCCCCAACCGGCCTGCGCCTGAGATCACGATCATCGACGCGCAGCGACGGGATACAGCGGAAGGTACAACGCCGTCGGCTTAAACCCCCTCACCCCCAGCCCCCTCTCCCACACGGGGAGAGGGGGGGTGGTGTGGCCTCCACCCCGGCCCTCCCCACTGGGCGCAGGGGCGAGTACACCTCCCCCCAGAGGGGGGAGGCCGGGAGGGGGTCATTGCCCCCGAGCGCGATACCGGCCCGCCGGCGCACGCTGGACGCCCCCCGGAGGGGGCATTGCCCCAGCCGGGGGAGGGTGCGGTGAAGCTGTCACAGGGATGGGACCGGTTTAAAACTCGCTCCCACAACCGTGTATAATCCCCAGTATGTGACATAGCATATAACCGAGGAGTGCCATGACCGATACAGCCCTCACCACTCAAGACCTCTTACGCCACCGCTATGGCGATGATTTTCCCGCTCGGATCATAAGCAACGCTGCGATCGATCTGCTCTTGAGCCATCGCTCGGTACGTTCATACAGCAATGAACCCCTGCCAGAAGGCACGCTCGAAACAATGATTGCAGCCGCGCAATCGGCCGCCACCTCATCGAATCTGCAGACGTGGAGTGTCGTGGCAGTGACTGACCCGGAACGGAAAGACCGGCTCGCGACATTGGCCGGCAACCAAAACCACATCCGGCGCGCGCCGCTCTTTCTGGTGTGGCTGGCCGACCTCAACCGGATTGCGCGAGCGGCGGAGGCGCGCCAGATGCCGCACGATGGTTTAGATTATCTTGAGATGTGGCTGGTTGGCGTTATTGACGCTGCGCTGGCTGCACAAAACGCGGTGATCGCCGCCGAGTCGCTCGGTCTTGGTACCGTCTATATTGGCGCGATCCGCAACCAGCCGCTCGATGTGGCTGCTGAATTGCAACTCCCGCCGATGGTGATGCCTGTCTTTGGCATGTGCGTTGGCAAACCCAACCCTGACCGGCCAGCAGCAATCAAGCCTCGCCTGCCGCAGGCCGCCGTCCTTCACCGTGAAGTGTACAATCCCGATCAGATTCCGCCAGCGGTTGAACAGTACAACGCCACTATGGCCGCTTTCTACGCTGCGCAGCGCATGAACGTCGAGGGTGATTGGGTGGATCACTCGGCGCGGCGAGTGGCTGGGCCGCAGAGCCTTTCGGGACGCGATGTGTTGCGCGAGGTCTTGCACCAGCTTGGATTTCGGTTGAAGTAACTCTATGTCGTCGGAGCACATAGGGATTCAGTGTCGCTGGATCCTCATGCGCTCTCGCGTAATGGCAGAGAGGCATCAGCGATCACCCAATTGTTCTCGCGAGAAGGGAAGATTGCTTCGTGGGCTGCGCCCCCGCGCAAGGACAAAGAGGCTGTGCGCCCGCGCAAGGACAGGGGGGCCGTTCTGTCAGTGCGAGCCGCGCGGAGCGCGGCGAAGCAATCTCCTTCTTTCCGCCATTCGCCCCGTTGCGGTGAGGCACTCTTCCCGCTGGTGTAGGAGATTGCTTCGGGCGCTGCGCGCCCTCGCAATGACAGAAGGGGTGCAGGTGGCTTGCGGTGCGGCACCTTTTCCGCTGGAGGGGGAGATTGCTTCGGGCGCTGCGCGCCCGCGCAAGGACAAAGAGGCTGCGCCCCCGCGCAAGGACAGGGGGGCCAATCTGTCATTGCGAGCCGCCGCAGGCGGCGAAGCAAGCTCCTGCTTTCCGCCATTCGTCTGGTTGCCGCAAGGCACTCTTCCCGCTTGTGTAGGAGATTGCTTCGGGGGCGTGCCGCCCCACCCCCTCTTGTCCTTGCGAGCCGCGCGGAACGCGGCGAAGCAAGCTCTTTCTGTCGCGCCAGTGGTGCGCTCGCGGTGAGGCACTCTTCCCGCTTGAGCAGGGGATTGC
>JAOAEZ010000030.1 GCA_026416515.1 Hydrogenophilus sp.
GTGCGTAGCCTCAGCACGGACCCTCTGTCCTCGGGAGCGTTTGCCGCTACCCTGTCCTTCATCCGACGGAGCCTCCTCAACTACCGGGCTACCGCCCTGGTAAACATCATCGGCAACAGCTATCTGACCTGGGCTTTCAATCCAGAGCTGGCCGTTGAGGCGGCGGCGCAGACGCCTAGAGCCATCCGCTTGCTGGACGAATACTACCGCACGGGACGGGTGCCGAAGGAGATTGAGGGGGCGATGTATTTCCTGCACGAGACCTCCCTATCCCGAGAGGCCCGGACGGCGGTAAACGAGGCCATAGAGAAGCTAATACGGGAGCATCCCGAGGTGTACCAGCGGGGCTCGGTGGAGCGCTTCATCAACAAGCTGGACGACTGGGCCAACGACCTCGGGGGGCGGATTGCAGAGGCTATAGGGAAGGAGGACAACCCCTACATCCGCCTCATCATGCCCCTCTACACCTTTGCCTATGCAGAGAACGTATCCCGACTAGCCAACTACCTGGCCGCCCGGAAGATGGGAGCGGATGTGGAGAGGGCCCTGTGGATTGCCTCGGAGGCCACATTCAACTACGCCGATATTCCCTACGCCCTGAGGTTGCTGAGGCAGTACGGCCTCCTGGCTTTCCCCTCCTTCTCCTATTTCATCGCCAAGCAAAGCCTCAGCTGGGCCGTGCAAAGGCCCGCGGCGCTGACGCTACCGCAAAAGACTGCCCAGGCGTCCTTTGAGGAGGGCGTGGACAAGAGGGAGGACGAGTGGCGGCTTAGCGTCTACATGCCCGAATGGCTCAAATCCACGCTCCCCATGATAGTCCCGATGCGGACGAGAAGCGGGGAATACATTGTCCTGCCCCTTGGGCGCATCTTGCCTATGCCTGCCATATCGGGGTCCACGCTTACCGAGCCGCTAAACTTCGGCATCCTGCAGGTATTTGTGGACGCGGCCAACGGCGTGATGAGGTACTTTGAGGACCCCACAGGGCGCGGCATACCCACCTTGGCGGCTAGGTATGGCGACACCATGTATCGCCCCCTTTCTCGGCCAGAAGAAGCGCTGAGGGGGATTGCGGGTTATGTGGTGGAGAAAACTCTGCCTCGCTGGCTTACTCAGTTCCTTCCCGGGGCGGACATCCCCGAGCTACTGACCTTGCACCTAAACGGGCTCCAGGGCAAGGACGACATTGCCCCGTTGAATGGCGTGCGGTCCTTGCTTGGCAAGCTTTATGTGCAATACACACACCCCGCCGCCGTAGCGGCGCTGGAAGAGAGGACAGGCAGGCAGATTGGCTTCCTGGCGGCCGAGGCGGCGCTAGGCTTCCTCGCAACCCCGCGCCGCATCAGCGTAGATATTGGAGGCGTAAGTACGCGCTCCAGCATCATGGAGCTTGAGCGCCTTGAGGCGAGGATAGCAAATAGCTTGCGGGACACTGCCGTGCGGTACGGGGAGGAGGAGGCTAAGAAGAGGGCGGAGGCGGCGTTGCAGGGATTGCGTAAGGCCATGAGGCCATACATGATGCTGAATGAAGCGTTGAGCAAATACGGAGGTGAGTGATGGGCATGCGCAACGCTTCATCGGTCAATGCGGTCATTCCCTACAACCGGGTTGCTCCCGATGGGGCATTGACCATCGTACTGGACTACAGGTCCTACGACATTGCGGGCAGGCCGCAACCTGTGGACCCGAGCGAGATTTTGCTAAGGGTGTATAAGCCGGACGGGACGGTAATGGAGTTCATTTACCCCTTCAACAACGAGCCCGGCAAGGGAGAAATAGAGAGGCAGTGGGCGGGGCATTACACCGCCGCCGTGCCAATAGACATGATTGGGATGTGGAAGTGGGAAGTGATTACGAATGGTGGAGGGGGCCCGTCCGAGGATGGACAGTTTGAGGTGGTGGAAGCGAGCTAACCACCCTCCCCATTAGGGTCCACAATGCTCATGCTCACGAGCACGGCTCGGATGCCCCTAAACTGCTCCAGGGGAACAACAACAGGCCCGAGGTAGACCATGCCCATTTGGCGGTCCACGGAGTAGTTGTAGCGCCCCGGGTCAGCGCGAATGGCATTGAGGACATCGGCGTCGGTTAGTTGCCCATATTGTGGAGAGTGGAGCTTGAGGCCCTGCAAAGCTGGTACAGAAGAACCATCGGCCAAAAGGACATAGACATCGTAAATGTATTCCGTCATACCCACCTCCTAAGACCTGGAGACTGTAAAGCGCGTAGTAAAGCGCAAGCGGTAGTCTTTGTTTTTCGTGAAT
>JAOAEZ010000002.1:0-90479 GCA_026416515.1 Hydrogenophilus sp.
CGCAGGAGACGGCGGCGCTTTCGCGGGCGCAGATCCTGCAGCAAGCGGGGGTCGCGATGCTGGCTCAGGCGAATGCGTTGCCGCAGCAGGTGCTCCAATTATTGCGCGGTTAACGGAGGTTGAGGGCGGCAACCTCAGCCGGCAACTGCTGCCGTAGGCAAAAAGGAGATGAACGATGAGCGTGACTACCACTCAACCGACTACGGCGGAGGCGATCTTGGCACGTCTCGGCAGCCGTCGAAAGGCCGAAAGCGGTGAGATCGATGCAGTCCAAAATCGCTTTTTGACATTATTGACCACGCAGTTGAAAAATCAAGATCCTTTGAATCCGATGGAAAATGCTGAGATTACCTCTCAACTGGCCCAACTGTCGACGGTCCAGGGGATCGAAAATTTAAACAAGATGTTCAAAGAATTCACCACAACTGCGCGTTTTTCCGAGCTGGCGACATTGGTGGGGCGTGGGGTTTTGATTCCAGGGGATCGCCTTGAACTGACCCAGGCGGGTGCGGTAGGGGGGGTAGAGCTGGAGAACCCCGCGCAATCGGTGAAGGTGCGAATCATCGACGCCAACGGTATCCCCGTGCGGACGTTGGATCTGGGAAGCCGCCCAGCGGGGGCGCACAATTTCGTTTGGGATGGAAAGGCCGACAACGGCGAACAGGCAGCGGTAGGCGTCTACCGGATCGAAGTGGAGGCGAGGAACGGCAGCGAAACCGTGGTGGCACGCAAGTTGCAGCTTGCCCAAGTGACCGGGGTTGTGCGCGGTCAGAACGGCGCCGACCTGCAGGTGGGAGAGCACGGAATCTTCCGGCTCGACGAGATACGGCAAGTGCTGATGTGAGGGAGAAGAACCATGGCTTTCCAACAAGGTTTAAGCGGTTTGACTTCGAACGCCCGAGCGTTGGATGTGGTGAGCCACAATATCTCCAACTCCAATACGTCAGGATATAAGTCGAGCCAGACAGTTTTCTCCGACATCTATTCGCAAACGCTCGGGGCGAATCCCTATAACCAGGTGGGGAGCGGCGGATCGGTTCCGGCGGTGCGCCAAAACTTTAGCCAAGGGGCAATCGTCAATACCGGAAACGCGTTGGATATGGCGATCAACGGGGAGGGGTTTTTTATGGTGAAACGGGCGGTTCAGGGAGATATCCAGCGCTTTTATACACGAGCCGGGGAATTTCAGCTCGATAAGGATGGTTATATCGTCAGCTCCACAGGCTACCAGTTGTTAGGGTTTCCAGGGGGAGCGGGTTCTGGGGATCCGGTGCCGCTGAAGGTGCCCTTCGACGCGGGACAGCCTGTCCAGACGACAAGCGTGCAAACGGGATTTAACCTCGATGCCAACGCGCCGGTGATCAGCGCACCCTTTAACGCCTCAGACCCGAATACCTACAATTTTTCGACCTCTGTTCAAGTTTACGACTCTTTAGGGATTTCCCATGCGATGACTTTCTATTTCCGCAAACAAACGCCTGCCCCCCCTAACTATAACTGGGACGTTTATGTGACGGTGGATGGGTCTAACTATACCCCTTCCGCTCCCTTTGGGCCGCAAACGTTAACTTTTAATGCTTCTGGGCAGCTGACAGCCCCTAACCCGGCGACGATCAACGTAACAGGTATTACCCTAACCAATGGTGCGAACATCGGGACAGGGGGGACGATCGCTTGGGATTTCAATGCTACTCAGTATGCAATTGCGTCAAGCGTAAATACGTTGCAGCAAAACGGTAAACCGCCGGGAAACCTCACCAGTGTATCGGTATCGCGCGAGGGGCGAGTTCAGGCGCGGTATACCAACGGCGATGTTCAGGATATCGGCACAGTGGCATTAGCCGATTTCCGTGATCCTAACGCCTTGATTTCCATGGGAGACAATTTGTGGACCAACACGTTGGAGTCGGGCGATCCACTGGTCGGTTCTCCTGGTAGCGGACGGTTGGGTTATGTCACGGGTGGGGCCGTTGAGTCGTCGAACGTCGATCTGACTCAGGAGCTGGTGAATATGATTATCTATCAGCGCGCCTACCAAGCAAATGCCCAGTCCATTCGGACGCAGGATCAGATTTTGCAGACGGTGATCAACCTCCGCTAGTGAGATGAGAGGAGGGTGACGATGGACCGGATGATCTACCTCGCCATGACCGGCGCGAAATACACCCTCGAACAGGAGGCGGCGGTTGCCCATAACTTGGCTAATGTAAATACCCCAGGTTTTAAAGAGGCGATGCATCGGCTGCGGGCGGTGAACGTTCAGACAACGGCTTTGCCGTCCCGGGCGTTCGTGGTGGATGCTACCGTTGCAACCCGCTTCCGCGATGGTGCCCTTGAATTGACGGGCCGTCCGCTGGACGCGGCGATCAACGGGCCTGGCTTTTTTGCGGTCCAAACTCCCGATGGAGGAGAGGCCTACACCCGTAACGGGGCATTTCAGACCGATGTCACCGGTCTTCTGCGACTGCCCAGCGGCCAGCCGGTGTTGGGGGAGGGAGGGGCACCGATTACCTTGCCGCCCGACCGCGAGTATCTGATCGGTAGAGATGGAACGATCAATGCGATCGATCCCGTAACGCGGCAGATCGAAGCGGTGGGCCGCTTGCGGTTGGTCAATCCGCCACTGACCGATTTGCAGCGCGGGGAAGATGGCCTCTTTCGGTTGCCGGCGGGAGCGCCGCCGCTGCCGGAGGATCCTACCGTGCAGGTACGTGGGGGGTATCTGGAGAGATCCAATGTTGAGGTGGTGGACCAAATGGTCCGCATGATCGCACTGGCGCGGCAGTACGAGCTCAATACGCGAATGATTCGCGCCGCCGATGAGAACGCCCAGCGGGCGACAGCACTTCTTTCCCCGC
Source organism: Hydrogenophilus sp. (assembly GCA_026416515.1). GTDB lineage: Bacteria > Pseudomonadota > Gammaproteobacteria > Burkholderiales > Rhodocyclaceae > Hydrogenophilus. The sequence goes on from JAOAEZ010000002.1 coordinate 2,859, forward strand.
GCTAACGTCGAGCGGGTGATTTAACGAAAAAAAAGCCTTTTTCTCTTTCGGTTCGTGCTTCGCACGAAGCGCTATCCTGAACGAGAGTCGGGGAACGACGAGGAGCAGAACGATGATTCGGTCGCTGTGGGTGGCCCGTACCGGGCTCGATGCGCAACAGACGCAATTGGATGTGATTTCGCACAATCTCGCAAATGTCAATACCAACGGCTTTAAACGGCAGCGGGCAGTCTTTGAGGATCTGCTCTACCAAATGCTGCGCCAACCGGGTGCCCAGAATACCCAACAAAATCAGATCGGTAGCGGTCTACAGATCGGAACAGGCGTGCGGCCTGTCGCAACAGAGCGGATTTTTCTTCAGGGGACCCTACAAAAGACCGACAATCCCCTTGATGTAGCGGTCCAGGGACGGGGGTTTTTGCAAATCCAACTCCCCGATGGAACGGTAGCCTATACGCGAGATGGGAGCCTGCAGCTCGACAATCAGGGGAATGTGGTGACGGCGTCCGGGTATCCTTTAGCCGATGCGATCAATATTCCTGCCGACGCTTTGTCTATTACGATCGGTAAAGATGGAACGGTAAGCGTTCGGCAGCCGGGGAATGTAGCGCCGGTACAGGTAGGACAGATCCAGTTGGTGACCTTCGTAAACGAGGGGGGGTTGCAGGCGATCGGCGAGAATCTTTTTGTCGAGACCGCGGCTAGCGGTCCTCCGCAGGTGAATGTTCCAGGGACCAACGGGGCGGGGAACTTGATGCAGGGTTACGTGGAAAACTCAAACGTCAATGTCGCGGAAGAGTTGGTTTCGATGATCGTGACTCAGCGCGCTTACGAACTCAACGCGAAGGCGATCCAAACCTCTGATCAGATGCTCGCCCGGTTGTCCCAACTGTAAGCGGGGATGGAGAAGGAGCACAGCGATGGTGACGGCGGTGGTATGGGGGGTATGGCAGGCGGTTTGGCGAGCGGCAGTAGTCGGGGGGGTCTTATGGGTCTTGAGCGCGTGCGCACCGCTTGAACCGACACCACCGGCGATCGTGCACCAGCCGATGACAGCTCGGCCCATTGCGATAGACGCCCAGCCAGCCGCGAACGGGACAATCTTTCGAGCCCAGGCGGCACGCCCCCTTTTTGAGGACCGTAAGCCTCGTTATGTGGGCGATATCTTGACGATCAATCTCGTGGAAAAGACCTCGGCAAAGAAGAACAGCAACGCGGCCGCTTCTAAAAAAGCGAGCAGCAACGCCCAACTCAACACGATTAACCGTTTGCCGCTCGCCGGGCTTAATGGGTTAGGGCTCTCTGCCTCTGCCGATTCTAGCCTTGAAGGCAAAGGAAGCGCCTCGGCCGATAATGCGTTTGAGGGAACAATCACCGTGACGGTGGTGGAGGTGCTTCCTAACGGCAACCTTTTGGTCTCGGGGGAGAAACAAATCGCTATCAATCAAGGGCGCGAGTATATCCGCTTTTCGGGGGTCGTCAATCCCGATACGATCAGCGGGAGGAATAGCGTCGATTCAACGCAGGTTGCCGACGCCCGAATCGAGTATGTCGGGAGCGGCTATCTCGACGAGGCTCAAAAGATGGGGTGGTTGCAGCGATTCTTCCTGAATGTGATGCCGTTTTGAGAGTGTGGAGGGGAGCGATGAAGGGAAATCAGAAAGCGACTGGAGATGGCGGCCGAAAGCGGTTGTCCGCCGCAGCGATGGCACTTGCACTGGTAGCGAATCCGGTATCTGCAGAGCGGTTAAAAGAGATCGCAACGATCGCGGGGGTGCGCGATAATCAGTTGGTGGGCTATGGGTTGGTGATTGGGCTCGATGGCAGCGGGGATCAGACGACCCAAACCCCTTTCACGGTTCAAAGTACATTAAATATGCTGCGCAATCTAGGAGTTACCCTGCCGCCGGGAACCAATCTACAGTTAAAAAATGTGGCCGCGGTGATGGTGACCGCTGAATTGCCGCCCTTTGCGAGGGTAGGGCAGCGAATCGACGTCACCGTTTCGTCGATCGGCAACGCCAAAAGCTTGCGGGGGGGGACCCTGGTGATGACGCCCCTAAAAGGAGCCGATGGGCAAGTTTATGCGATTGCCCAGGGAAATGTATTGGTGGGAGGGGCCGGAGCCCAGGCGGGGGGGGCAGCACAGACGATTAACCACTTAGCAGCAGGTCGCATTCCCAATGGGGCTACCGTCGAGCGGGAGGTTCCTTTAGATTTTGCCACCGATGGGCCGATCGTGGTGGAGCTGAAGACAAGCGATTTTGCGACGGCAGCCCGAGTGGTGGAGGCGATCGACCGCGCGTTGGGTCGCGGCCGCGCACGGGCGTTGGATGGCCGAACGATCGAGGTGAGTGCACCAGCAGAGGCCAACAGCCGAGTGGCTCTCCTAGGACGACTGATGGAGTTGCCGGTCGATCCCGTCGAAGAACGGGCTAAAGTGGTTGTCAATGCCCGGACCGGTTCGGTGGTGATGAACCGCGCCGTGCGTTTGGAACCTGTGGCGGTGGCGCATGGAAATTTGAAAGTCACTATCGGAGAGGATCTGACGATCTCTCAACCGCAAACACCGCTTGCCGGTGGGCAGACGGTAGCGGCGCGGCAGGGACAGGTGAAGATCGAGCAGCCACCGGCGATGCTTCACCACGTCCGCGGTGGCGCCGACCTCGGCGAGGTAATCAAAGCGCTCAACGCGTTGGGGGCAACGCCGACCGACATCATCAGCATCTTGCAAGCGATGAAAGCAGCGGGGGCGCTGAAAGCTGACTTGGAGGTAATTTAGATGAGTGTAGCATCATTACCCGCATTTGATCCAAGGTCCGTCGAGGCGCTGAGGCGGGCGGCGCGCGCCGGTGAGACGCAAGCGACACGGCAGGCAGCGCAGCAGTTTGAGGCGCTCGTTTTGCAGCAGCTGCTGAAGAATCTGCGCGCGACCGCCGAAGCCTTCGGCAGCGAAGCGTCGAGCGAACGGCGGACATGGCAGGAGCTCGCAGACCAACAGCTCGCGAACGACCTTGCCCGGGCGGGGGGACTCGGTTTGGCCAGAGTGCTCGAGCGGCAATGGTTGCCGCGGCAAACGCCGGCAACTCCGTCGGAGGGGGAATTTGGAGCGTCTACCCCTTCCGAGAGGCGGCAGGAGTTGCCTACTGAAGAGCGGTCTCTGGGCGTGCAGACGGCTGCGTCAGAAGAGCGTTTGCCGGCTTCAAGAGAGGGAGAGGTGATCGAAGATGGCGAGCAGTTACCCGAGATTGCCGAGCGCTCTTTTGTCCGGGAGAGAGGAGCTGCTCCTGTGCTCGAGAGATCCCTGACAGCGGATCGTGACAATCCTTTAACCTTGTTATTGGAAATGTTGGGGGTCGCCCCTCCGCTTGCAGCTGCTTCGGAAGAGCACCTCCCGCCGTTGGTGTCTTTAGAACGAGACGATGGTGCGGCGAGTGGGGTGGCGGCTCCAATGGCAGAGCGATCTGCCCCCCTTCCGGGGAGGGTTGAAGAGAGAAGAGGAATAGCCCCCGTGGTGGAACGTTCGATCTCAGCGGCAGCAGGCGCGCAATCTGCCTCTCCTCGGTTCGGGGGTGAGGAGGACAGAGTCGCCCGCTTTGTAGAGACTTTGTGGCCCCATGCGCAGCGAGCAGCCGGTCGTTTGGGGGTGCCGCCAGCGTTTTTGATCGCCCAAGCGGGCTTGGAGACGGGATGGGGACGGGCGGTTTTGAAACGACCCAATGGCGCGTCGACCCATAACTACTTTAACCTCAAAGCGACCAGCGATTGGCAGGGAGAGAGTGTGCGGGTTCGAACGACCGAGTACCTCAACGGCCGCCCCACCCAAGAGTGGTCGAGGTTTCGCGCTTATTCGTCGATAGAAGAAGCGTTTGCCGATTATGTTCGTTTTCTTGAGTCCAACCAGCGGTACGCTGCCGCCCGCGATACCTCCGATCCTCGTCGCTTTGCCCGTGCGCTGCAACAGGGAGGCTATGCGACCGACCCACGCTATGCCGAAAAACTGCTCAGCGTGATTCAGAGCAGCCGTTTCCGTAACGCCGTAGCACAGGCGTCCGCCGGCACGGCTCTTGCTTGATCGAAGGATGAGACAAGAGCGATCGTTGCGGAGAGGAGCACGCCATGGGCATGTTGGAGATCGGGATCACGGGGTTGATGGCGGCGCGCTACCGCCTCGACACGGTGAGCCACAACATTGCCAACGCCGATACCCCGGGGTACAGTCGGCAGCGGGTCAACGTGACCACCCAGTCGCCGCAGTTTTGGGGGTTCGGGTTCATCGGCCGCGGGGCAAAGCTTACCAATGTGGAGCGGGCGTACGATCAGTTCGTTCAGGGGAGTTTGGTCGCAGCGGAGGCGCGGTACCACTACGGCAAACATTACGAGGAGTTGATTGCTCCGATCAATAACCTGGTGGCGGATCCGGAGGCAGGGCTTTCGCCAGCGCTTCAGGCTTTCTGGGACGCAACCCAGGAGGTGGCGGATAACCCCGAGAGTCTCGCCGCCCGTCAGTCGCTGCTGTCGCAGGGAGGGGTGCTGACCGCACGGTTGCGGATGTTGGACAGTCGCTTTGACGAACTGCGGCGCGATGTGGAGGGGCGAGTGGCCCTGTTGGCCGATCGCATCACCCAGTACGGAGAAAAGATCGCTGAGGCCAACCGCAATATCTATCAGGCAATGGCAAGAGGGCATGAGGCGCCTCCAAACGACCTCCTCGATCAGCGCGATCAATTGGTTCGCGAATTGGCCCAGTATGTCGGGATAAAGACGATCGTCGACGAGCAGGGATTGATGAACGTTTTTATCGGCAACGGCCAGACGTTGGTTCAGGGGATGTACAGCGCTACGCTTAAGGCAGTGCCTGCGCCGGGCGATGGACAAAGGAACGCGATTGAGTACCAGTTCGGGTCGGGAGGAGCGCAGTTGCTGCCGGAGTCGATGATCACCGATGGGGAGTTAGGGGCAGTGCTTGCCTTTCGGCGCGAGGCGCTCGATGCGATTCAAAACCAAGTCGGCTTTTTGGTCAATACGCTGACCGCACGCTACAACGCTCAACACCGTCTCGGTTTCGGCTTAGATGGAAGCACTAATCTCAATTTCTTTGCCGGCGTGGCGACCAGCTACAGTGCAACCGGTTCGAGCGGCAGTACAGTGACGATAGATTTAGCGCCGGTTCCCCCTTATGCGACGACTGCAGCAGCGGTGGCGGCGATGCGTCCATCGGCTTATGAGTATCGGCGCGTGGGGGCAAATTACGAGCTAGTGCGGTTGAGCGACAACAGTGTTCTGTACAGCGCCGCTACGCCACCTACCGCGGCGATGACGTTTGATGGTTTTCGCTTTAGCGCCGCAGCGCTAGCAGCTGGGGAGCGGGTGGTCTTGCGTCCCCACCAAGATGCGGCAAGCGCCGTTACGGTCGGCTTGGTAGACCCGCGGCAAGTCGCGGCTGCCGCGAACAATCCCACATCGCTGGCCGGGACCGGGCCAGGCGATAACGGAAATGCCTTGGCGTTGTCGCAACTGCAGACAGCCAAAGTGCTCTATGTGGATGCAAACGGTAACGCCACCGCAACGTTCCAAACTGGTTGGGCGGCAGCAGTTGCCGAGCTGGGGGCAACCGCAAGCCGTGTGCAGACCGAACATCAGGCAAGTCGAGCGCTTGCCGATCAATTGAAGGCACACCGCGATAACTACGCCGGCGTCAATCTCGATGAAGAGGCTGCAAACCTCATCCAGTTCCAGCAAGCTTATCTGGCGGCGAGTAAAACGATGCAGATCGCCCAGAAGCTTTTCGAAGAGGTCCTGGCGATCGCGCGGTAAAGGAGGTGGGCCATGTTACGGGTAGCCACAAGCTTCATCTACGACCGCAACATCTTTCAGATGCAGCGCAACCAACGGGAAGTGGTTTCCACACAGCAGCAGGTGGCGTCGGGGCGAAAGATGGTGACCCCCGCTGACGATCCGGTGCGCTCGGCGCGAAGTTTGGAATTGCAGCAATCTCAGTTGGTCAACCGCCAGTTCCTCGAAAACCTCGGCTATGCACAGGACGTTCTTCGGTTGACCGACTCGCGGTTGTCCGAGATGACGTCGACTTTGCAGTATATGCGCGATAAGTTTATCCAGGCAGGTAACGCTGCATTGACTCCATCAGACCGCGCCGCAATCGCCGAGGATCTGCGGGCTCAATTGAGGAACTTGGTGGCGCTCGGCAACAGCCAGGATGGAGTAGGTAATTATCTCTTCGCTGGCTATAAAAACGATCAACCCCCGTTGGTCTTTGGAGATCATGATGGCAATCCGTTGACGGCAGATCGTTACTACTATCGAGGCGACGCCAATGTGAAGCAGATGAAGGTAGGCGAAACCGTATTGGTAGATGTGACTTTTCCGGGGTCGGCGCCTTCGACAGTAGGGGGGCTCTTTGGGGCCGACCAGAGTACCTTTGTCCCCTCGCCGCCTAACCCTCCGCCGACCGTTTACCCCGAGGCGACTTTCTTGAACGATCTCTATAACGCCATCGAGTCCCTCGACCCGAACGGGACCCCATACGCCCCAGTCCATGGGCCCACCTTCGGGGCCCAAGCGGTCGATCGGATGATCGCTGCCCTCCAGGAGGCGACCGCGAAGGTGGGATCGCAACTGGCTCAGTTGGACGGCATCGCTCAACTGAACCGCGCTCTTGACGAGGATTACACCCGCGCACGCTCGCGAATCGAGGATACCGATTACCACGAAGCGTTGTCGCGATTGGCGCAGCAGCAGATGGTGTTGCAGGCCGCGCAGCAGTCCTTCGTGAAGGTTTCTAATTTGAGTCTCTTTAACTACCTGTGAACAATTCTCGATGGACAGAGAGGGAGTACCGATGCGGTGGTTGTGGATAGCAGCGGTTGCGTTGGGGATGGCGGGGTGCACTGTGCGATTGCCGACCGAGGGAGAGCGAGCGGTCGGCGCCGCAACGGTGGGAGGGGCACTGCTGTTGAGCGAGGCTTCTACAGGGTGGTCGGCGGCGAGTGGAGGAGGTGGTGGTGCAGCGGCTGCCGCCGGGGGAGGAGCAGCCGCTCCGGCGGGAGGAGGGGCGGGAGGAGCTGCTGCCGCGGCCGCTGGTGGTGCCACTTCGTCGCAGGCCGCTTACTACGCTTTTTTGCGTCAGCTCGGCGGGGTAGCGCTGGTGGCCTATGCGCTGTATGATCCCCTCGCACCCAATTGGGAGATCTCAGTGGTCCCCGAGGGGAGAGAGCGCGTGCGGTTGGTATTGGCGATGCGACCCTTGGCTACCGGTGGGCAGGGAGAGGCGTGGCGAATTTTCCAGAGAGCCGCCCAACAGATAGTTCGGCAGCACGAAGCGCGCGACTTTCGCGTGGTCGCTTATGAGGAGGGCGTTCACTCGACACGACCGTTTGCTCAACGCTACGCCATCGGGGCGGTGGAATTGCTCTATTGAAATGACTACGTGGAGGGAAAAGGAGGGGTGGGGGGAAGGACGGCGACCAGAGGCGTAGGAGCATGAGCCCCTTTTTCTGCCCAGTAGCGGAGAACCGAGCGAACGGTAGCGAACGCCAGTTCGTCCCACGGGATTTGACGGGGGGTAAAGAGCCTCAGTTCGAGCGTCTCCCCGCCGGGAGCCCAAGCGCGATCGCGAAGAATGGCGTGGTAAAAAAGGTGAACTTGCTGAATATGAGGAGCGTCGATGAGAGCGTAGAGGCGAACGATCGTTACCCGCGCACCCGCCTCTTCGACAGTCTCCCGTTGGGCAGCGGTGGAGGTCGATTCGTCGCATTCTAAGAAGCCAGCCGGTAGAGTCCAAAAGCCAATGCGCGGCGGAATAGCGCGACGGCAGAGAAGCACCTGCCCCTCCCAGAGGGGGAGAGTTCCAACAATAATTCGCGGATTTTGATAGTGAACCGTCCTGCAACGCGGGCAGACGAAACGGGGGAGATGATCCCCGGGCGGGATTCGCCGCTCTACAGGATGTCCGCAAGAGGAACAAAAGCGCATCGATTCTTTTTCACAGGCAGGTAAGTATAGTGTAACAATAAGTGTCGCAAAGAGGCGACGAGAAAAAGTAGCTCCTCTTTTGCCCGCTTTTTGTGCATTGGGAGAGAGGCTACTTCTTGCTATACTGAGGGGGACAAGGAGCGGGTCATGGCGGCACCAGATTTTTCCGACGAAATCCGTGAGTTAAACCTTCAGTTCCTGATCCTCGCCCAGCGGATGGCGCAGGCAAACCTCGAGACAGCAGCAGTGAAGCTGGGGATCGATGAGGAGAGCCTCGAGTGGCTGCTGACGGTACCGCCCGCTAAGCTGGTGCGGTTGGCCCAAGGAGCGATGTTGGTGCCGCAATTTCGCATTTCGGGTGAGTTGCTGCGGCAGCTGGCAGGGGAGGGGGGAAGAGACGAGGCAGCCGCACAATTGCATGCGTTGATTTTGGCGCACGCGCCAGGGCGAAAAAAGGCGAGAATTGTGGGAGACGATCATGGTGAAGCGGGTTGATGCGGTCGAAGCCGAAGCACAAGAAATTATGTTGGCGGCCGAATTGATTCGATTAGGGGCGCGGATGCAGCTTCTGGAAGCGGAGATCGCGTTAAGCCGCGAGCGGCTTTTGAAGTTGTATAAACAGGTGCGCGGCGTGTCTCCACCAAAGGGAATGCTGCCCTTTTCGGCCGATTGGTTTATGACCTGGCAGCCGAACGTCCACTCGACGCTTTTCGCCAATTTGTGGTTGTCGCTGAAGGGTTCAGAGCCCCGGAGGCGGCTGATCAACGCCTATCAGTTATACCTCGACGGAGTGGATGCGATTGGGGTGGAGCCGATCTTGAGTGTGACGCGGGCGTGGACGTTGCTGCGCTTTATCGATGCCGATATCCTTCAGCTGACCCCTTGTCGCAACTGCGGCGGTCACTTTGTGACCCATGCCTATGAACCCGCGAAACAGTTTGTCTGCGGGTTGTGCCATATGCCGTCGCGGGCCATTGCAACCAGAAAGAGCGTGAAGCATGCGATCACGGTGAGACAAAGAATGATCCCCATTCGAAAAAATCGCCGAAGAACCCCCGAAACGGTGGGTTAAAATTCCACCGCTTTATCGAGTAAGTCGGCGAGTGCCATGTTCCTGCTCGTCGGGTATGTGATTATTCTGGCATCGTCGCTGGGAACGTACGCGGTGCACGGCAGTCTCGCAGCGCTGTGGGTACCGCTCGAATATATCGCGATCGTCGGATTGTTGGTCGGCGGATTTGTCGCTTCCAATAACCCAGGGTCGCTAAAAGCAGCGCTCGGGAGCGTCTCAAGCGTTTTTAAAAATTCGCCTTATACGCGCGCTTTCTACGTCGAATTGCTGGCTCTGCTTTTCGAGATTTTGACCAAAGTTCGTAAAGAAGGGCTGATGGCAATCGAACAAGATGTGGAAAATCCAGAGAGCTCTGCCATTTTCGGGAAATACCCTCTGGTGCTCCACGATCATCATCTGGTGGAGTTTATTACCGACTATTTGCGGATGATGGTGAGCGGCAGCTTGAACCCGGTGGAGATCGAGGGATTAATGGATCAAGAGATCGAAACCCACCATATGGAAGCTCATTTGCCTCCCCACTTATTTGCTAAAGCGGCCGACTCTTTGCCGGCATTCGGTATCGTGGTAGCAGTAATGGGGGTGGTGAATGTGATGGGTTCGGTGGGGGAACCGCCAGCGGTATTGGGGAAAATGATCGGTGGAGCACTGGTCGGGACCTTTTTGGGAATTCTGCTTTCCTACGGCTTTGTGTCGCCTATCGCAGCCCAGCTGGAGCTAAAGGTCGAAGACAGCAGCAAACCCTTCCAAGTGGCAAAGGTGGTTCTTTTGGCCAGCATGAATGGCTATCCCCCCCCGATGGCCGTGGAGTTTGGGCGGAAAGTTTTATGGTCGTCGGTTCGTCCCTCTTTTAAAGAGCTTGAAGAGGAGCTGCGCAGCCGCAAGTAACGGGGAACGTGAGGCACGCGACCGATGAGCGACGACGCCCAACAGCCGATTATCATCAAGCGAATCAAAAAGGTCTCCGGCGGTGCACACGGTGGGGCATGGAAAATCGCTTACGCCGATTTTGTGACGGCGATGATGGCCTTCTTTCTGCTGATGTGGTTGTTGGGGTCTACCTCTAAGGGAGATCTCGATGGCATCGCTCAATTTTTTCAGAATCCATTAAGGGTGGCCCGCGACGGGGGAACCGGTTCCGGGGATGCAGAGCGAATTGTCCCGGGCGGAGGGGAGGATCTTTCACGCCGCATCGGCCAGGTAAAGAAGGGGGATATTCCTTCCCGCAGCACCTTTCAGCGCGACGGTGGGGAGGGGTCGTTGCCCACGAAAGGGCGCTCCGACAGCCAACAGGAGACACCAGATCAACAAAGGGTGGTTGGGGCTGCAGCCCAACCGCACCACCAACAGAATAGTAAACGTGCACAAGAGAACGCTCCAAAAGGGGCGATGAGCGCTGAAGAGGTGGAACGCGAGCGTGAGCGCCGTAAAGAGCTCGTGCAGATGGAGCGCGTGCGCTCCATCATCGAGGCGATGATCGAGGCCGATGAGGCTCTGCGGGCGTTACGCGATCAAATTCGAATGCAGGTTACTGAGGAGGGATTAGTAATCGAAATCGTCGACGAGAAAAACCGGCCGATGTTTGCGTTGGGCAGCAGCCAGGTGCAACCCTATATGCGCGACTTGTTGCGTTTGATCGGTCGAACGCTTCAAGGGATTGAGAACAAGATCATGATCGCGGGTCATACCGATGCGACCCCTTTTGCCGGCGGCGGTCGAGGAACTTCCAACTGGGAGCTCTCCGCAGACCGCGCCAACGCGGCGCGCCGTGAACTGGTTGCCGGAGGACTGGCGATGGAAAAGGTCTTTCGGGTAGTGGGAATGGCCGACACCATCCCCTTCGTACCGGAGGATCCCTTGGCACCTCAAAACCGTCGAATCAGCATCATCGTTCTAAAGCGAGAGGCGGAAGAGGATTTACGTCGAGAAGCAGCTGAACTTACCGCCGTGATTCGCCGCGGTTTGGGACAGCCTTAATCACGAGAAAGCGTCCTTTCTGGGGCCAATTTTCGCTCCGAGAGCAATGGAAAAAAGTCCCCCCTTTGTTCTTCTTTTTCTTTTTGGAGTAGAATCAATCATCAGTTGGGGTAGCGATACTTGAAAAAAGGGGGTTTTCTGCTGCTTAATTGCCTTAAGAGGTATCGCGTGGTGCCGTAATCTTATCTCATCGCAACTACGGGCAAGGAGCGGGCGATGTCGGAGTTGTTGAAGCGAATCGACGAGCGCACCAAACTCGCCGGGACCAACAAGCTCGAGATTTTAATGTTTACCCTTGGAGTTTCTAGCGCCACAGGACGACGGGAGACCTTCGGAATCAATGTGTTTAAGGTGCGCGAGGTGATGAAAACGCCACCCATTACGGCAGCTCCTGAGATGCCGCGTGCGGTAAAAGGAATGGTCAGCTTGCGCGGTGTGCTGGTACCGGTGGTGGACCTGGGGGAGTACATCGGGGTAGAGCCGGGTACAGAGCGCAACATCATGATCGTGACCGAGTATAACCAGCATATTCAAGGATTTTTGGTCGAGTCGGTCGATACTATCCTGCGCTTGGATTGGTCGCAGATGCGAGTCCCACCGGAGATGCTGACGGCCAAGATGGGTGGATTGGTGACAGCCGTCACCGAGCTTCCCGACGGCCGATTGGTGATGATGTTGGACGTCGAGCGAGTTCTTTCGGAGACGAGCGGCGGACAGGAGGCGGAGGCTGATCTATATTCAGGAATCGAGCCGATGCCGCACGGGGAGCGGTTTACCGTTTATTATTGCGACGATTCATCGATTGCCCGCGAACAGGTGGAGCGGACCCTGCAGCGTCTCGGGGTTCGATCGGTCGCGGCGATGAACGGCCGGATTTGCTGGGAGAATTTGGAACGCGCCGCTGAGCGAGCCCGCCAAAGCGGGCGGCCGATTAAAGAATACGTTTCGGCGGTGATAACCGATATCGAGATGCCCGAGATGGATGGCTTTATCCTAACCAAGCGCATCAAGACCGACCGCCGTTTTTCTGGAATTCCGGTGTTGATGCATTCGTCGTTGTCGGGGATGCAAAACCAGCATCTCGGGAAATCGGTGGGGGTCGATGAGTATGTGCCTAAGTTTCAGCCGCGTGAATTGGCGGCAACGCTACGACGTTACTTAGAGAGAGGTTGAGAGGAGAAGGGCGATGGGAATTCCATCTAGAACGGTGATCGAACCAGAGTTGGTGCTCGACGAGCGAGAAAAAAGCCCCTTTGAAGAGATCGAGGCGCGCGCCGGATTGGCGGGGTCAAACCGTTTTGAAATCCTTATGTTTTCTCTGGGAACGAGCGAGATTTTCGGTGTAAACGTCTTCAAGGTGCGAGAGGTGATGAGCACTCCCTTTATCACCCGTGCGCCCAACGTGCCGCCAGGGGTAGAAGGGCTGGTGAGCTTGCGGGGGAACGTGATCCCGGTGGTGTCGTTGGCAAAGGTGATGGGATTGGCACCGATGGACGACCGCTTGGCTCCGACGATGATGGTCGCCGAGTATAGCCAAAAGACGCTTGCTTTCTTGGTGGAGTCGGTGGATCGTATCATCCGCGTCGAGTGGAGTTTGGTGCGCGAGCCGGAGAACGTTTCCCAGCAGGTGCATGGGTTGATTACCGCGATCACCGAGTTGCCTGACGGCCGGATCGTGTCGATCATCGACGTGGAGTCGATCTTGGCACGCGTTTTCGGGGAGGATGTGGTGGGAACGATTTTGCCGATCCCAGAGGGGTATCGATACCATGTCTTTTTTGTCGACGATTCAAGTGTGGCGCGTAAAAAGATCGCCGAGGTGCTCGATAAGTTGGGTGTAAAGCACGCCCACGCGACAAACGGCGCAGAGGCTTGGGCGCGACTCGAGAGCATGGCTAGTTTTGCCGAGCAGACGGGAGCGAACCTGCGCGATCAGGTCGATGTGATCTTGGTCGATGCGGAGATGCCCGAGATGGATGGGTACGTGTTGACCAAGCATATCAAGGCCGATCCCCGCTTTGAGGGAATCCCCGTGATTATGCACTCGTCGTTGTCATCGGCTGCCAACCGCGCGATGGGAGAACGAGTGGGAGTCGATGGTTACGTGGCTAAGTTTGATGCGCATGCGTTGGCGGAGACCCTCCGACCGCTTCTATTGCGCTAAAAGGAAGAGGGGTATCGATGGATAAGAGCAAGATTCGCTTTTTGGTGGTCGATGACTTTTCCACGATGCGCCGCATCGTACGCAATTTGCTGAAAGAGTTGGGTTACACCAATGTCGAAGAGGCAGAGGATGGACAGGCGGCGCTCCATAAGCTGGAAACGCAGCCGTTTGACTTTGTGGTGACCGACTGGAATATGCCCAATATGGATGGGCTGACGTTGCTGCGTAAGATCCGCAGCTCAGATAAACTCAAGCATCTGCCGGTGTTGATGATTACCGCCGAAGCTAAAAAGGAGAATATCATCGCAGCGGCACAGGCGGGTGCTTCGGGTTATATCGTCAAGCCATTTACGGGAGCGGTGCTCGAGGAAAAGTTAAACCGCATTTTTGAGAAGATGGGACAGAAGTAGGGGGCGCCGAGTAATGAAAAAGACAGAGAGTGGTGATAGCGAAGAGCTACAAGCGCTTTTTGACAGCATTGTCGGAGCCGCAGCGCCAAAGGGCGAGGAGGAACCCCCCCAGGAAGGAGACAGCGAAGAGCTGCAGGCGCTTTTCGACGCGGTGGCAGCCGAGTTCAGCGAGGCCGCTTCTGCGACCGGTTCTGGGGTGAGCGGGGAAGAGGGAGACGTTCTAACGCGTGAGCAACGCGATGAGCTCTACCGCCGTATCGGCCAGGTAGCGCGCAAGTTGCACGAAGCATTGAAGGAGCTCGGTTGCGAGAGCGTGGTGGTAGAGGCCGCGGAAAAGGTTCCCGATGCGCGTCAGCGACTGCAGTACATCGCCCAGAAGACGGAGGAGGCCGCAACCAAGGTGCTCAACGCCTGCGATATCGCCCAGCCGTTGCAAAAGGAGCTTGCAGAGAAGGCTCATGGATTGAAAGAGCAATGGGACCGCCTCTTCGCCAATCGACTTTCAGCGAGCGAATTCAAGAGCTTGGCGCGAGAAACCCATGCGTTTCTTATGACAGCTGAAGAAAATGCAAATTTAACGGCGCAGCAGCTGATGCAGATCATAATGGCTCAAGATTTTCAGGATCTAACCGGCCAGGTAATCAAAAAGGTGATCACAATTGTGGGTCGCATCGAAACCGAGTTGCTGCGAATCCTCATCGAAGCGATGCCCGAAGAGATCCGGCGGCAAAAGGTGGCTGAGGAGTCTTTGATGAACGGGCCGGCGATCGATCCAAAAGCCGAAGGCGTCGTGGCTTCGCAAGAGGAGGTCGATGAGCTGCTCAGCAGCCTCGGGTTCTGAGAGAGCGCAGCAGATAGGAGAGGAACGATGAGCGATTTTGCGGGAATGCAGGACCTGCTGCAGGATTTTCTGGTTGAGGCAGAAGATCTGCTTTCGGGAGTAGATAACCGTTTGGTGGAATTGGAGAAAAACCCCCAGGATCGCAATTTGTTGAACGAGATTTTTCGGGGGTTTCATACGATTAAGGGGGGCGCCGGTTTTCTCGGGGCAACCGAGCTTGTGAACTTGTGCCATTTGACGGAGAACCTTTTCGATAAACTGCGCAACGACCAGCTGCAGGTGACCCCTGTGGTGATGGATGTGATTTTGGAAGCAACGGCGGCGGTGCGCGAGATGTTCTCCTACTTGGAGCGGGGCGTACAGCCGCCCCCTGCCGATGAGGGATTGATCGAGCGGTTGCGCTTGGCGCTGGCGGGAAAGTTGACTGCTGAAACTGCAGCGGTAGCCCGCGCTGCCAATAAGAGTGGGGAGAGAGAAGAGGAGGGCCCCGATTGGGAGTTGCTCCATTCGGTGGTGACGGAGGAGGCGGCGGTTCCAGGGGAAAGAGGAGAGCAGCCGCCTGCGCAGGGTGGAACGAGAGGGGCAGCGGCCACTGGTCCGACAGCAGCAAAAGAGAATGGACAAACGGTGGAGAATGGCGCCGGTGGACAGGGTGAGGGCAGCAGCGAAGGGGCAGCTTTGCCCGTAGCCGCCCGTCGCCCAACGATGCCGGTTCCGGCGCGCAAAGGTACCGATAGCCGCGAACAGGGAATCCGGATCGATACCGCTCGTCTCGACCAGGTGTTGAATTTGGCGGGCGAGATCGGTTTGACCAAAAACCGTTTGACAGCATTGCGCAGCGATATCCTGGCAGGGAAGACCGACCCCGATACACTTCATGCGCTCGATGTGTCGGTAAACCAGCTCGATCTCTTGGTTTCCGACTTACAGAATGCAGTGATGAAGACCCGCATGCAGCCGATTGGGCGCTTGTTTCAGAAGTATCCGCGAATCGCCCGCGATTTGGCACGCCAGCTCGGAAAGCAGATCGAGTTGGTGATTACCGGGGAGGAGACCGAGATCGATAAGACGATGATCGAGGATCTGTCAGATCCGTTGATCCATTTAATCCGCAACGCGGTGGACCACGGGATCGAGACGCCGGAAGAGCGGGTGGCAGCGGGGAAAAAACCGGAGGGGACGATCCATCTCTCCGCAAAACAGGAGGGAGACCACATTTTGATTATCGTGGCCGATGACGGAAGGGGGATGAGCCCCGAGAAGTTGAGGGCCAAAGCAGTGGAAAAGGGGCTGATCTCGGCAGAAGAGGCGAATAACCTCGACGAACGGCAGAGCCTTAACTTGATCTTCCTGCCCGGCTTTTCAACCGCTACTAAAATCTCCGACGTTTCCGGACGCGGCGTGGGGATGGATGTGGTGCGGACCAACATCACCAAACTTAACGGCACGATCGACGTTCAATCGGAGGCGGGCCGGGGGACAAGCTTTGTGATCAGTCTGCCCTTGACATTGGCGATTTTGCCGGTGTTGTTGGTGCGCCTTGGAGAACAGCCCTTCGCGGTGCCGTTGTCGATGGTGCGCGAAATTTTGCCGATCAACCTCGACGAGGTACGAGAGGTCGGAGGTCGTTCGACATTGGTAGTGCGAGGCGAAGTGTTGCCGATTCTGCCGCTGCCGACCCTCCTCAATTGGCCACTGGAGCGAATGCCGAACTATGGGGTGTTGATGCAGATGGCGGAGTTTTCGTTCATCCTCGGGATCGATAGCTTTGCAGGCCGTGAGGATGCAGTGATTAAGTCGCTCGAGGATTTTCGACCAAAGGGGGTAGCAGGGGTGACCATCCTTTCCAATGGCCAAATCGTGTTGATCCTCGATATGAAGGAGCTATTTGAGACGAGCACGGGGCGCTCGGGCGTCTCTAAAGCAGAACTGAAGCGCGTGGCCGATTTGAATAAAGAGGTTGCAGGTTAGCGCAGCTAAAAAAAGAGGGGCCCGCGGTTCAAGACCGCGGGCTTTTGTGTTAACCCGCATAGTTTTGGGCCGCAAAATCCCAGTTGACGAGGTGGTCGAGGAACGCTTGAACGAAGTCAGGGCGCCGGTTGCGATAGTCAATATAATAGGCGTGTTCCCAGACGTCAAGCGTAAGAAGCGGAACGTCGCCGGTGGTGAGGGGAGTGCCGGCGGCGCCCATATTGACGATCTCTAGCGAGCCGTCTCCCTTTTTAACCAGCCATGTCCAGCCGGAGCCGAAGTTGCCGACTGCAGCGGCGTGAAAGGCTTTTTTGAAAGCGTCCATGCTTCCCCATTTGCTGAGGATCGCCTCCTTGAGGGGACCGGTCGGCTCACCTCCGCCTTGCGGTTTGAGACAGTTCCAGAAAAAGGTGTGATTCCACGTTTGAGCGGCGTTGTTGTAGATCGGTCCAGGCGGGGCTTTTTGAACGATCGCTTCCAGCGGCATCGCTTCGAACTCGGTTCCAGCGATTAAATTATTAAGATTATTAATATAGGCGAGATGGTGTTTACCGTGGTGATAGTCAAGCGTTTCGGCGCTCATATAGGGGGCAAGGGCCTCTTTGGGATAGGGAAGGGGGGGGAGTTGGTGTGCCATTGAACTCTCCTAAGCAAAGATATCAATATAGAATTTTACTCAGAAATTCCAGATTCGGCAATTGCAGTCGAGAGATTGCCCGCGGAGGGGCGAAGAGAGGGAATCGATGAGGGAGCAGAAGCGGTGGCAGTAGCGACTATGGCGCCATCGCACCAGTGAAGGACCAAGCGCGCTGGCAGGGAGAGCTGGGCAGCGCGGGTGATGAGGTTGCCTTGCTCGGTTGCGATCAGAGCATAGCCGCGCTCGAGGACCGCCATGGGGCTGAGGGCTTCAAGCGCCGCCTGGAGCGCGGCGACCTGCAGCGCCAGCGCCGCCAGATCAGGGCGGGCGTGATCAAGGGCGTGTCGCCGGTGGAAGAGGTGGTGAGCGAGCCGGGCGGGGTCAGGGCGACTGGCAGTGAGGCGAAGAAAGAGCGCGTGAAGGGCAGCACGCAACAGCCGAGGGGTAGGAGTGGCCGCGCGGAGGCGGGTCTCTAAGGCTGCCGTGCACCGCAACGCTCCCCGCAGGTCAGGGACTGCTTGATGGAGGCGATGAGCGAGTTGAGTAGTCTGTTGACGGTGATGGGAGAGACAAACGGTGGGGGAAACTAACCGCTGACGAAGCGTATCGGCGCGGTGACGCGCCCGATGGAGATTTTGTTGGAGAAGATGGATGAGCCGCTGCCGGAGCGCGGTGAAGAGGAGGTGGGCTTGGCGAATTTGACGGTGAGGGGCGTGATGGCGCAACGCCCGTTCGTTCCAGTCGAAACGCTGCGCTGCTTCGCGCAAGTAGGAGCGGATAGAGCGCTCGAGGTTCCGAAAGAGGGTGGAGAGACGGGCGGGGACTTCGACCCAGTGTTGGGAGAGAAGGACGGCGGCGCCTGTCGGCGTAGGAGCCCTTAGGTCGGCGACAAAGTCGGCGATGGTGGTGTCGGTCTCATGACCGATTCCGGTAATCACAGGGATAGGGGAGGCCGCGATGGCGCGCGCGACCGCTTCGTCGTTAAAGGCGGCAAGGTCTTCCGCGCTGCCTCCGCCGCGAACAAGAAGAACGACTTCTAAAGCAAGTTGTCGGTAAGAACGGCGGAGCTGTGAAAAGGCAGCAACGATCGCTTCCGGGGCTTGCGCCCCTTGAACGAGGGTCTCGATGAGGATGAGGGAGATCATCGGCGCCCGCATCGCGAGGGTACGGAGAACATCTTGCAGAGCGTCGGCATGGGCGCTGGTGATGATCGCGACCCGGTAAGGGTAGGGGGGAATAGGACGCTTGCGTTCAGGGGCGAAGAGGCCTTCGGCTTCAAGCTTGGCTTTGGTTTCGAGAAAACGGAGATACCAGCTGCCCGCTCCCGCAGGACGAAGGGCGACGACATCGAGTTGATAGATGCTTTGGGGCGCGTAGGTGGTAATGGCGCCGAAGGCTTCGACTAGGTCGCCATTTTTGGGGAGGGATATATTCCGCTGACGCGACCGCCAGAGCGTGCAGCGCAACGCGGCGTCGCCCTCTTTGAGGGTGAAGTAGCAGTGGCCCGAGGGAGCATAACTCAGGTTGCTAACCTCCCCTCGCACCCAGAGGGGAGAGGGAAGGTGCGTTTCAAGGGCTGAACGGATGACTCCAGCAAGTTGGGAGACGGTATAAATGAGGAAGGGATGAGCAGGATTTGAATCCAAGGTACTCTCCGGGAAGTCCGAGAACTGATCTTAAAAATCTTAGCGCAGAATCAACGTTCGTTCAGAAGCACAAAGGGCGCAAAGTTTGCCATAATCAGGAAGATTCGTATGGAGCGTGAAACATGCACGTTGTGTCGTTCGAAACGTCAAACATCGAGTCTTTAGAGACTGCAATGGAGCAGACTCGCAGTGAAGAAGTCAAAGGGATTGTTCTGTTTTTAGCAGAGGGTAATGGGTGGGATGATAGGCAATTGACTCAGTGGGCTACAGCCCAGCGATTCCCGGTGGCAGGGGGAATCTTTCCCCGAGTGATCGCTAAGGGGAAGATTTTAACCGAGGGGGGGGTAGTGGTGGGATGGCCGCGACCACTCGAGCTACACCGGGTGGCGATGACGGAGAAGCCTCTGCTGCCGGAGGCCTTGCGAGAGGCAAGCCCGGGGACGGTTTTTGTGGTGTTGATCGATGGGCTTTCACCGTATGTTCGGCCACTGATCGAGACATTGTACGATGAACTAGGGATTGAGTTGAGGTATATAGGGGGAGGGGCGGGATCATTGACCCTTCGGCAACAGCCTTGCTTGGTGACGCCCGAGGGAGTGGTCCAAGGTGAGGCTTTGCTGATCTCATTGGGGAGTCGGGCAGCGATCGCCGTGCGCCATGGCTGGCAGCCGTTGTCGAAGGAGCTGATTTTCGAGGCGACCGAGAGCGAGGGAAACACAGTGGTATCGTTCGATTGGGAGCCCGCATTGAGCGTCTATCGCCGTTTCGTCGAGCCGCGCGCAGGGGTTGCGATCTCCTCAGAGAATTTTTTTTCCGTAGCCCAGGCTTACCCGTTGGGGTTGGTGCGCCCCTCAGGGGAGTTTGTGGTGCGCGACCCGATCCGGATCGAGGGGGAGCGATTGGTCTGTGTGGGACCGGTGCCGGCGGGGAGTACCGTGACGATTTTGCAGGGGAATCCGGAGATGCTTCTAGCGGCAGCTGAGGGGGTAACGCACGCTGCTCAGAGTGCCGCATCTTTTCCAGTACAGGGACGACTGGTCTTCGATTGCATTTCCCGGGCGCTCTTTTTGCGGGGGCAGTTCGGCGAAGAGTTGGCGCGCTTGATTCCCGATGATTTGCCGACAGCCGGCGCTTTGACGTTAGGGGAGATCGCTTTTACCCAGCGCGAGGGGCTGCAGTTTTACAATAAAACCGCCGTGGTGGGGTTGGTGGGCTAGCGAGAAATGGTGCAGATAGGGTCAGAAAGGTACAGATGAATTCAGAAAGTTTATTGGCTCATTGGCGTGCTGTTCTGTTAGAGCTTCTGCTGGAGGTAGGGCAGAGCCTCGATGCGGCGGAGGAGCAGCGACGATTTGTAAGCGGGGTGATGAGTCGATTGGCACCGTTGGCGTGCGCCTTTGTCCGCGAGGGTCCGGCAGTGCATTTCGAGGCGATTCCTCGTCGTTTCCCGTGGGAGAGATACTGGCGAGCATTACGCGAGAGAAAGGGGGAGGAAACAGGGTTTTGGACAGAGGGATTGCCCGATGGCTCTGTCGCCCATGTTTGGCCGTTGCGCTTGGGGGAGTGGTTCGTGATCGTGACGGCAAACAGCGAGAGATACCCAGAGGCAGCGATGCGCGAGCTGCAGCGGTTGCTTCAGCGAGTGGCTATAACCCTGACCGCATGCGATCAGCACCGTATGGTTCAGGAGTTGGCGGCGGCAAAGAGGATCCACGATCGGCTCTTCGAGCTGAGCCCAGGCGCGATTGTGGTGACAGATCCCCAACAGAGGATCGTCGATGTAAACTCTGCTTTTTCCCGGATCACCGGCTATACGCGAGAGGAGGTAATCGGTAAAACCCCCAGGATATTGTCTTCCGGGCGCCACGACCGCGCCTTTTACGCGAGGATGTGGGCTTCGATCAATACTCGTGGCCATTGGGTAGGGGAGATTTGGAACCGAAAAAAGGATGGTTCTCTCTACCCCGAGCTGCTGACGGTGGTGGCGGTTCCCGATGAACAAGGGATTGTGCAGGGATACGTGGCGGTTTTTACGGAGATCAGCGAGCAGAAACAGCGCGAACAGGAGTTGGTGCGTCTGCAGTATGAGCTGCGGCGAAGCAACGACTACCTTCAGGCGATCCTCGATCATTTGGGAGAGGGAATCTATACCCTCGATGATCGCGGGCGCTGTACCTTTTTCAATGCCGCTGCTTCTCAGATCTTAGGATGGCGTAGCGAAGAGGTTTTGGGGAAAAACCTCCACGATTTGATCCATCACCATACCGCTGAGGGGCGCTTTGTGCCGGCAGAGGAGTGCGTTATCCGCCGGGCGTTTTTAGAGGGAAGGGTTTACCGCTCGGAGAACGAGACCTTTTGGCATAAGAGCGGGAAACCCATTCCGGTGCGGGTGGTGGCGGCACCTCTTTACCGCGATGGCAAGATTGTGGCGTCGGTGGCTGTTTTCGACGATATTACGAAACAGAAGGAGATCGAGGCTCAATTGCGCCGCGCAAAGGAGGAGGCAGAGCGACTGGCAAAGATGAAGAGCGAGTTTTTGTCGGTGATGTCGCACGAGATCCGCACCCCCTTGAACGGAGTGATCGGGGCGATCGATTTGTTGTTGGGAACGCCTCTCGATAACGAGCAGCAGGATTACGCCCGAACAATCCGCGCGTCAGCGGAGACCCTTTTGTCGGTAATCAACGATATCCTCGATTTTTCAAAATTGGAGGCAGGGGCTGTGACGTTGGAGTCGCTGCCCGTTTCGTTGGAGGATTTGGCGAAGACGGTGATCGAGATCGCCCGCCCGTTGGTGAAGCACAAGCCAGTGGCCCTGCAGTTAGCGTTGTCCGAACCGCTGCCAGTGGTGCAGACCGATGCGGTGCGGTTGCGGCAGGTTTTGTTGAACTTGGTTTCCAATGCGTGTAAGTTTACGCCCAAAGGGGCAGTGACGGTGACCGTTGAGGAGGTCGATCGCCAGCAGGATCGAGCGACAATCCAGTTCTCGGTGCGTGATACCGGCGTAGGGATGACTCCAGAGGTGCAGGCACGCCTTTTTCAGCCTTTTGAGCAGGGAGATTCATCAGTAACCCGCCGATTTGGAGGGACAGGGTTGGGGTTGGCGATTGTCAAGCGAATCGTCGATTTGATGGGGGGAACGATCGCTGTACAAAGCACACCGGGGGAGGGAGCGACGTTTACGGTGAGGGTGGCGTTTCCTCTAGCGGCGGCAGCCGGGGGGGCGAGCGCCCGCCAGCAGGTAGAGCAGAGTGTGGGGGGAGGAGGGTACGCGGAGGATGCGAAAGGGATATGGAACGGTGTGCGGGTGTTGCTGGTGGAGGATAACCCCGTAAACCAGCGGGTTGCAGCGCGTATGTTGGAGAGGTTGGGGTTGGAGGTGACCGTAGCGGGGAATGGCGAAGAGGCGCTCGCCCGCTATGCCGAGGAGAAACCGCGGTTGATTTTTATGGATTGCCAAATGCCTGTGATGGATGGTTTCGCGGCAACCGCAGCGCTGCGAAGCCAATGGGGAAAGGAGCCTCCCCCTGTGATCGTGGCATTGACGGCCAACGCTTCCGAGGAGGATCGGCAGCGTTGCTTGGCGGCGGGGATGGATGATTATTTGGCTAAACCGGTGACCTTGGCAGGAATCGAGAGCGTGCTCGTACGGTGGCGGGCAATGTTGGAAACACGTGCTGGAACAGAGGAGGAGCAGGAAGAGGAGCAGGTAGAGCCGAGACACGCGACAGAGAGAGAGGAGATTCCGCTGCTGAATGAGAACCGTTTGACCGAGCTGTTTGGCGATGATAAGGCGCTGATAAAAGAGATTTTTTCTTTGTTCGTGGCGTCAGCGAAGGGAGCACTGGCACGCTTGGGTGTGGCTTTGGCAGTTGAGCCACCTCAGTGGGAGGCAATCCCGCCTATCGCCCATGAACTGCAGGGGGCAGGGGGAAATGTGGGCGCCGAACAGGTGGTTGCAGTGGCTAAACGCTTATCGACAGCAGCAAAGGCTAAAGATCGCGCCGAGGTGACCGCCGCCCGCGATAGGCTGGCGGTATGTTTGAGAGAGATCGAGGAGTGGGTAAGGGGGTTAGAGGGGTAGAGAACGAGAAAGGAAGATGATGACGACGATCATCGCGGTGGATGATACCCCCACCAATTTGTTGCTGTATCGCCATTTGTTCCAGGAAATGCCCGAGTGGGAGGTTCGAACGTTCCAGGAGCCACAGGCAGCGTTGGCTTATTTGAGACAGCCGCCGACAGAGGCGCCAGCCGATTTGGTGCTGCTCGATTATATGATGCCGGAGATCGATGGTTTGGCGCTTTTCGGGGCGTTGCGCGATCTTCCCCATCGGTGCGATATACCAGTGGTAATAGTGACCGCGGCTGAGGAGCGAGAGGTTCGCTACGCAGCGCTGAAGGCGGGGGTAAACGATTTTTTGCTTAAACCAGTGGATCGGGTTGAGTTATTGACCCGGGTGCGCAACTTATTAGCACTTTATGAGGCCAAACGTCAGTTGGCAGACCGCGCCGCATGGTTGGCAGAGGAGGTGAAAAAGGCGACAGCCACTCTTCGCGAGCGAGAGCGGGAGATTATTTGGCGCTTGTCGCGCGCGGCTGAGTACCGCGATCCGGAGACGGGAGCCCATATCATGCGAATGGCGCGCTACTCCGAGTTGATCGCGCGCACTTTGGGGTTGCCGGAGGCGGAGTGCGAGACGGTGTTGCTGGCTTCCCCGATGCATGATGTGGGGAAAGTGGGTATCCCCGACCATATTCTCATGAAGCCGGGTCGGTTGTCCGACGAAGAGTTCGCGATCATGAAGCGACATGCTGAGTATGGTTACGAGATCTTGAAGGGCTCTTCGTCGCCGTTGCTGCAGACCGCAGCGTTGATCGCTTGGACCCATCACGAGAGATGGGATGGAAACGGTTATCCACGAGGATTGAGGGGGGAGGAGATCCCCCTATATGGACGAATCGTTGCAGTAGCCGATGTGTTCGATGCTGTGACCAGCAACCGCCCTTATAAGCCCGCATGGCCGCTCGAACGAGCAGTGGGTTTGTTGCAGGAGGAGCGAGGCCGCCATTTCGATCCGGCGTGTGTCGAAGCATTTTTGTCGCAATTGAACAAGGCGTTAGAGATCCAGGAGCAGTACCGTGACAATCCATTCGAGTCGACGTGAGAGGGGGGCAGAGTTCGTCCTGAGTCAGGTCGAGGAGGAGGGACGGTTACCGCAACCATCAGAGGAAGTTAAAAAACTGCTCTCGGTGTTGGAGAACGAAGAGGCGGGATTGCCCGAGGTGGCGTCACAGGTTCAGGCCGATCCGGTTTTGAGCGCACGAGTATTGAGGGTGGCTAATTCGCCCGCTTACGCTTTACCACGCCCGGCCACCAGCGTCACGCCCGATGTGTTGATGCGGGTTGGGTTGACTACCCTTCGCCATTTGATAGCGGGGTTTGGGATACTGGATCGCTACCGGCGAGGTGCCGTAGCGGGATTGGAATATGAGACATTTTGGTCCAAGTCGCTGTTGGTAGGGGTCTTGGCAGCTCAGATAGGGACAACCCTGCGGTTGGCACCAGCGAGCGACCTTTTTACGCTAGGGTTGTTGCTCGATTTCGGCGTTTTGGTATTGGCTGAGTGGCGCCCTGAAGAGGTAGGGAGGGCCATGGCGGGCGATCGAAGGTCAGCGGCGCGCCGCGAGGCTTTGCGGCGAGTTTTTGAGGTTCACCCGTGGCGAGTGACCGCTGCGGCGATGGCGCGGTGGGGATTGCCAAGGGTTTTTTTCCAGGCGGTTAACCGACTGGCTGAGGCAGAGGAAGGGGGCATGGCGCTGGGAGAGGGGGAGGTCCCTCTACGGGTGGAACGAGTGGCGCTGCTGTTGGCGTTGAGTGAGGCGCTGGCGGGTTACTTTGTGGAGACCCACGGGGAAGAGCCAAAACATGAGTGGGAAGCGTGGATGAGAGCGCTGGGGGTTGGTGCGGAGGAGTTACCCGCAAAAGTGTCCGAGGCGCTAAAAGAGTGGGAGGCGTGGTTGTCTTTGTTGCAGTTACCTGCGGCAGATCTGGTCGCTGGTTCCACGGAACGGTTGGGTCGTTGGGCACCGCCCGAGCGTGTGCCGATCACGTTGATGGTGGTCGATGACGATCCCGTGTTGCTGCGGTTGTTGCCGAGAGTGATGCAGCGCCCTGAGTGGACGATCGTGACCTTTTCCGATTCAAGAGAGGCTTTGAGGTCGGCGGCAGAGCAGATGCCCGATGCAGTCGTGGTCGATCTGCTGATGCCCGGTTTGGATGGATGGGGTTTCATCGAGCAGCTGCGCCAATTGCCAAAGGGAGAGCGACCCCATGTGATCGTCTTGTCGGTTTTGGAGGAGCGCGAGGCGTTGATTCGGGCGTTCGAAGCAGGGGCCGATGATTTTGTAAATAAACCGTTTGACCCACGCTTGCTCGAGGCTCGCTTGTCGCCAGCAATACGCCGTAAACAGAGCGCTGCGTCCGAGAAGCGACGCGTGGGAGCAATGTGGGATGAGGAAGTGGAGCTCTTTTCCCGAGCATACCTCGAGGAGCGACTGCCGCAGGAGTTGGCGTTGGCAGCACGAGTGATGCAGCCGGTTTCGTTGCTGTTGTTGGGCTGCGCTAATGGGTCGAGAAAGGAGCTCTACGAGATGGGGAGATGGCTGACCGGTTTTGTGCGGGCTTCCGATGTGCTAGGACGATTTGCGGAGAAGGAACTGTATCTGCTTTTGCCAGCTACCCCGGCGGTTGGAGTCGAGCGGTTGGTAAGGCGGTTGCGAGAGCAAAGGTTGTGCGGCGAAAGGAACTCCGAGCAGGAGACCTTTAGGCGCATACCGAAGTGGTATCGGGCAGGGACGTTCGAGTTAGAACGGTTGGGAGAGGCAGCCGAAAGCCGTTGCGATTGGCACGAGTGCGCCGCTTTATGGTTGAGAGAGTTGACTGCGGCGCCGGTGTACTTTTTGTCCGCTGAATTGCCTGGTGGGAGGTAAGAGTGCAGCTGTGGAGCTCATGGACGATGTGGCCGCTGGTGGCGGCGTCGGTGGTAGGGTTGGCGATCGTGTTAGAGCGGTTTGTGGCCTTGCGGCGTAGCCGAGTCAACCCGCCGGGATTATTGCGGGTGGTGTTGGAACGACTGCGGGCGGGGGAGACCCCCGTCGCTTTGGCCGCAGAGCTGTCTGACCATTCACCGTTGGGACGAGTGCTGGCAGCAGGGTTGCGCAATTACGCGATGAGCCGGGCGGTGATGAAGGAGGCTATCGAGGATGAGGGACGAGCGGTGGCTCATGAGCTGGAGCGCTATTTGACAACCTTGGGAACTATCGCGGTAATTTCACCCCTGCTGGGGTTGCTGGGGACGATCGTGGGGATGATCGAGATCTTCGCGTCGCAGGGGGCTACCGCTAATCCTCAACAGTTGGCCCATGGGATCTCAGTGGCGTTATATACGACAGGATACGGCTTAATCATTGCAATTCCCGCAACGGTTTTTTGGCGCCATTTCCGGGCTTATGTGGAGGATTTGGTGGTCGAAATGGAACAGGCAGCAGTGCGCTTGATAGAGCAGGCTCACGGAGAACGGAGGGAGGGGTAGATGCGGTTTGCCAGAGGGGAAAGGGGCGAGACCTTAGAATTGAGTTTGGTCCCGTTGATCGACGTGGTGTTGGTGATTTTGATTTTTTTAAGTGTGACGACGACCTTTTCACAGGTGGGGGTGTTGGGAATCGATCTTCCAGAGGCAGGAAGTGCGCGCCAGAATCCGCCGCGGACGATAGTGGTGGCGGTCGACGCCGCAGGGTACGTTTTCGTTGAGGGGGAGGGAATCGGCGCGGCCGATCCGGAGAGGATTCGCCAGGCACTGGTCCGCTTGATCCCAGCAGGGGGAGAGCCAGTGGTGACCGTAGAGGCCGATGCAGCGACGCCCCACCAGCGGGTGATCGATGTGCTGACAGCTGCCCAGCGCGCCGGTGTGGCGCGAGTGGCCTTTGCGGTCCAGGGACCACCACAGTAGCAGAAGCGGAGAAGAGGGTGTGCAGGCACCGAGGTGGTGGCAGAAGCAAGGGGTCACGGCCGCAATGCTTTTACCGCTGGCGTGGGGATACCGCTGCCTTTTCGAGTGGCATCAACGGTGGCAGATGGGGCAACGGGAGGGACTGCCGCTGCCGATAGTGGTGGTGGGCAACGTAACCGCAGGGGGGAGCGGTAAAACACCGGTGGTGGAAGCATTGACGCGAGAATTGACGGCGCGAGGGTGGCGTGTGGGGATCGTGAGCCGAGGGTATAGAGGGAGAATGGCTCGCCGCGGAGGAGTGACATTGGCGTCGGGGAGGGAACCGGAAACGCATGGCGATGAACCGACCTATTTGGCTCAGGCAACCGGGGTTCCCGTGGCGGTGGGGCGCGATCGCGCGGCGGCAGTGCGCTTTTTGGCTAGGAGCGTGAGAGGGTTGGAAGTGGTGGTCGCCGATGATGGATTGCAGCATACACGCCTGCCGCGGGTCGCTGAGGTGGTGGTGGTCGATCCCGAGGGGTTGGGAAATGGGTGGTTGCTGCCAGCAGGACCGTTGCGGGAGCCTTTAGAGCGGGTGATGGGGGCGACTGCGGTGGTAGTGATGGGCGCTGAGGGGGATCGAGAGGCGGCAGAGTGGTTGGCCGACCGTTTGGGCAGGGAGAGAGAGAAAAGAGAAGAGGGCGCGCAGAAGGGGATACCGATTCCTGTTTTCGCAGGCCGAGTGGAGCCAGTGGGGTTATTGCCTTTGTCAGCTTTTCGGGAATTGACCCCTTTTGCAGCTCGACCGCTGCTGCCGCTCTCTGCGGTGTATGGCCGACGGGTGGCCGCCGTGGCGGGGATTGCACGGCCCGAGCGTTTTTTTTCCTTGTTGCGAACACTCGGCGCCGAGGTGGTGCCTTACCCTTTCCCCGATCATCATCCATTCCGAGCCCAGGATCTGCCGCCACGGCAGGGGGAGATGTGGCGGCTCTTTACGACTAAGGATGCGGTAAAATGCGCTAGATGGGCTGAAGCGGGGGATTATGTGCTGGTGGTGCGGGCCCAGTTACCAGGAGAATTGATCGCGGAGGTGGAGCGTGCGGTTAATCGATGGATATCTGTTGGAGGTTTTGGTGTGCCCTTTGTGCAAGGGTAAATTGTTGGTCCGCCGAGAGCCGTTGGCTTTGGTTTGCCCTTTCGACCGTCTCGCTTTTCCGGTGCAGGATGGAGTTCCGGTGATGCTCGCCGAGGAGGCGGAACCCCTTTCGGCTGATGCGGTCGAGGCAGTACGGGCCGAGCAGTAGCTGCCCTCGCAGCCGCGAAAGGGGTAGGGTAGAGTGTCCTTTCAGGTGGTTATCCCCGCGCGATTAGGGTCGACGCGCTTGCCACGGAAGCCACTTTTGCGATTGGCAGGGGTACCATTGGTGGTGTGGGTGTGGCGAGCCGCTCAGCAGTGCGCCGCTAAAGAGGTGTGGGTAGCAACCGATAGCGAGGAGGTGGCCAGCGTGGTGGAGGCGGTAGGGGGGAAGGTGGTGCGGACGAGCGCAGATCATCCTTCAGGGACCGATCGATTGGCAGAGGTGGCGGAGCAGTTGGGGTGGGCAGAAGATGAGGTGGTGGTAAATTGGCAGGGGGACGAACCGCTGTTGCCCCCTTCTGTGGTGGAACGGGTGGCCGCGCAGCTCGCGATCGATTCAGACGCTGCTGTGGCAACGGCTGCGGTTCCCGTGAGGAGCGTTCAGGAGTGGCAGGATCCCAGCGTGGTAAAGGTAGTGGTGAATGCTCGGGGATGGGCGGCTTACTTTTCGCGCGCGCCCATCCCGTGGGGACGCGATTATTTCTTGGGGGCGGGAAGGGAGAGCGCGAGTGCCCCACCCTTTCCGGTGTGGCGCCATTTGGGCGTTTATGCCTATCGAGTGGGGTTTCTGCACCGTTTTGCAAAATGGGGGGAGGTACCATGGGAGCGAGCGGAGCGCTTAGAGCAATTGCGCGCTCTTTACTACGGGGAGCGGGTGGCGGTGGTGTGTGTAAGCGAGGCACCGCCCGCGGGGGTCGATACGCAGGAGGATCTAGAACGGGTAGAGTCGATTTTGATCGGGTTGAGGAAAGGAGGGGCGCGTGCGGTTGATTTTGTTGGGCCCGCCCGGGGCGGGTAAAGGGACACAAGCGCAGGCGATCTGCGCCCATTACGGGATTCCGCAGATTTCGACAGGCGATATGCTGCGGGCGGCGGTAAAGGCCGAGACCCCGCTGGGACGGGAGGCGAAACGAGCGATGGATTCCGGCCAATTGGTGGCCGATGAGATTATCCTGGCGTTGGTGCGGGAACGATTACAGGCCCCCGATTGCGCGGCAGGTTATCTGTTGGATGGCTTTCCTCGAACTTTGGCCCAGGCAGAGGCGCTGCGACGGGAGGGGGTGGTTATCGATGCAGTGGTGGTTTTTGAGGTGCCCGATGAGGAGATCGTCGAGCGAATGAGCGGCCGGTGGATCCATCCGGGGTCGGGAAGAAGCTACCATGTAAAATATAATCCACCCAAAAAAGCAGGGGTAGACGATGTGACGGGAGAGCCGTTGGTGCAGCGCGACGATGACCGCGAGGAGGTTGTGCGGGCACGATTGGCCGCATACCACGAGCAGACTAAGCCTTTGATCGCTTATTATTTAGCATGGGCGGCTACGGGAGATCGCAGAGCGCCGCGAGTGGCGCAGGTAAGCGGGGTGGGGCCGATCGAGGAGGTGCGAAGACGCCTCCTCGCCGCGTTAGAGTCATGAGGAGGGCGGAGGGGGGAGCCCCGCCCGGAGCAGGGGATCGAGGCAGGATTTACCCACAGAGACCGAGCGCTCCACAGACGGTGCAGAAGTCGCAGCCGTCTTTGCGGATCATCGAGGAGTTTCCGCATTCGGGGCACCGTTTACCGGGGAGGGAGGGGTGCTCGTCGTCTTGGGTAGGGGTTTGCAACAGACCCATCTCTTGTCGCGGATAGCCGCGCTCGTCCAGAATGCCCAGCATCGCATAGCGGTGGATAATGAGTTGAGCGATGTAGGAGACCGTGCTGGGATAGTTGCTTTGGTGCCGTTTCCCGGGGACAAAGGCGATAAAGTCCCCTAGCGGTTCAGGATAGTTGAGGAGCTTGCGCAGCTTCATGCCGATCCAGGCGGGGTCAATAACCCTCATGTCTAGAGAGAGAATGCGGGTGAGACCGTCGAGCGCGCGGGGGTAATGACCGGCAAGCCAGAGGGAGTAGGGGCGAGTGATGGTGGCGGTGCCGTCGGGAGCTGGAAGGGTAATCTCCTTGAGTCCGAGGACAAAGTCATCACCAGTGGTTGGGTTTTGGACGTCAACAGTCCAGGAGAGGGTACCGTCTGTGCCCGTGCGCGGTTCAAAGCGGGCAAATAGGGCGTCTACCACAGGAGTGTGGGCCCCAAAAAGCCCATCACCTGCTTCTACAGTGGCGAAAGCGCCTAATTGTTCGCAGCGATAGCGGAGAACTTCGGCGAACGCGGCGACGACCGAGGGAAAACGGCGCGGTTCACCGCGCGGCGGGAAGGGCATCTCAAAGCTTTTTTCACTGGCGACCGTAGCGAGAAGGTCGAGCTTCATCTTGAGCCAGGCGCGATCGTTGGCGCGCATGTCCATAGAGAGCGTTTTGGCTACCGCTCCTAGCCCCCGCGGTTGGTTGGCTCCATTTACCCATACTTCAAATGGAAAAGCGCCGTGCTCTTGGTCGATATGACCGACAAAGAGGGCAAACTCTCCTTCCGGAGTTTTCAGCATGTAGCACCAGGCGGGATTACCGTCAGGAAGTTCCGGCCGCCCCGGCCAGCGGAGACTGGCCAAGACCGGGGAGGGGATCTGCTGCAGTTGCAGCCGTCGGTTGGCAGCGGGAAAGGTAATGGTGTTGGTATTGGCATTGGGCGCAACGGCGGCCTTTTCCTCCGCAGCCGGAGACTCGGTGGGGGGAGAGGCGGTGAGGACGGCGCCCAAGATGGGGTTGGGGCGATAGGTGGAAAGACCTTTGAGTCCAGATTGCCAGGCGACGAGGTAGAGGTCTTTGAAGTCGTCGTAGGGATAGTCCTCCGGCACATTGACCGTTTTGGAGATCGAGGTGTCGATGTAGGGGGCTACCGCGGCGACCATCGCGGCGTGATCTTTCGCAGAGATTTCGAGGGCGGAGCGAAAGTAGTCGGGAAGGTCGCGACCCGGGGCTGGGGGATCTACAGCGACCCCTTGCTGTTGAAGGTGGTGGTAGAGCCGCCAGGCATGGTCTTCGACAAGATACTCCTTGAAACTGCCGTCAGCTTGACGCTTGCGCCGAGTATAGGTGTAGGAGAAGGGGGGTTCAATTCCATTGCTGGCGTTGTCGGCAAAAGCGAGTGAGATGGTGCCCGTTGGCGCGATCGAGAGGAGATGCGAGTTGCGAATCCCATGCGCAGCGATCTCGGCTTTAATCGCGTCCGGAAGACGCGCGGCGAAGTGACGGCCGTTTAGGTAGCGCTCAGGGTCAAAGAGGGGAAAAGGACCGCGCTCTTTGGCGAGTTCGACGCTGGCGAGATAGGCAGCATCCCGCATCCGCCGGGCGATCTCAGCAGCCATCTGCCGACCCGCTTCTGAGTCATACCTGAGACGGAGCATGATGAGCGCGTCGCCAAGGCCGGTAAAACCAAGCCCTACTCGCCGTTTGGTCATCGCTTCTTTCCGCTGTTCTGGTAAAGGCCAGTGGGTAAC
This sequence comes from Hydrogenophilus sp., assembly GCA_026416515.1. Classification (GTDB taxonomy): domain Bacteria; phylum Pseudomonadota; class Gammaproteobacteria; order Burkholderiales; family Rhodocyclaceae; genus Hydrogenophilus. The sequence goes on from JAOAEZ010000002.1 coordinate 34,289, forward strand.
TTCTAAGACATTGTCCAACATCCGGATCGCGATCGGGATGACCGCTTCGAACGCGGCAAAGTCGAAATGAGCCGCCGGAGTAAAGGGGTCGCGTACAAAATAGGTAAGGTTGAGGGAGCCGAGATCGCAGCAGCCGTAGGGAGGAAGCGGCTGCTCCGCACAGGGATTGGTGGCTTCGATCCGTTCGCAGTAGTAGAGGTTGTTGTCTTCGTTTATACGGTCGAGGAAGAGAATCCCCGGCTCCGCATGATCATAAGTACTCCGCATGATTTGTTCCCAAAGAGCTCGGGCACGAACCCGGCGATAGACCCAAAGACCGTCGTCGCGCCGGTAAGCGCCTTGAGCAATCAATTCGTCACTCGGTTCTGCTTTGTGGACGAGCTCGACCTCTTGGTTTTCAAGGACAGCGCGCATGAAGGCGTCAGTGACGCCGACCGAGAGATTGAAGTTGGTAAGGTCTCCATGATCTTTGGCGTGGATAAATTCTTCAATGTCGGGGTGGTCGCAGCGCAGAACCCCCATTTGCGCCCCCCGACGCGCACCGGCCGATTCGACCGTTTCACAGGAGCGATCGAATACGCGCATATAGGAGACTGGCCCGGAGGCATTGGAACGGGTGCCGCGCACCTTCGCTCCCCGCGGGCGAATCCGCGAGAAGTCATAGCCTACGCCCCCTCCTCGCCGCATCGTTTCGGCGGCTTGCGCGAGCGCGGTGTAAATTCCGGGGTACCCTTCTTCCATTTCCGTGACCGAGTCACCTACCGGTTGAACAAAACAGTTGATGAGAGTGGCTTGAAGATCAGTGCCTGCAGCGCTGTTGATGCGACCGGCTGGAATGAAACCATTTTCTAGCGCCCAGAGGAAACGTTCTTGCCATTTTTTACGCTCTTTTTCCTTTTCAACAGCAGCTAACGCCCGCGCTACCCGCTGCCGAACCGCTTCCAGGGTCGTTTCTCCATCTTTGGCATATTTTTCGAGGAGAACCTCTAGGGAGATTTCTTGCAATGGTAATGAGACAATAAAGGCGCAAGAGGCGATGGATGTGCTCATACAGGCCTCCAGGAGGACTTTACGATGGGGGTTCAGATAGGGTAGACTTTATCGAGAAAAAAGAGAGAAGTCAACGGCCTTACGCTAGCAGTGGTGATTCGTTCTAGTTTCTTCTTTATATATAGTGTTTGCGGAGAGGGCGATGGTAATCCGGATTTTGAGCTGGAACGTGCAGTGGGGACGAGGGGCTGATGGTCGAGTCGATTGGGGACGCATCGCCGCAGTGATCGAGAGGGTCGCTCCCGATGTAGTTTGTCTGCAGGAGGTAGCCCAGAATATGCCAGAACTTCCCGGAAACGATTCCACCGATCAGGTGGAGTGGTTGAGGAGACGATTCCCAGATTGGGAGGGATTTTTCGCGCCGGGCTTCGATCGCCGCCGCGCCGACGGCAGCCGAGGGCGTTTCGGGAATTGGTTAGGGTCGCGTTGGCCTGTGCTGGCCTTTCGGGCATTAAGCTTACCAACCCCTACCACCGATTCGCCTCGATGGCTGCCGCGAAGTGTGTGCGATGCATTGGTGACGATCGAGGGACGGCCATTGCGGGTTTTGGCTACCCACCTGGAGTACTACAGCACCCGCCAGCGGTTGGCACAGGCGATGGCCTTGGTTGCGTTGGGGGAGGAGGGAGTCGTTGCGCATGGGCGCCGATGGGAGAGGGCGGAGGGGAGCGCGGAGGCAGAGGAGAGGGGAAATTCGGCCGAGCTGGATGGAGAAGAGGAGGAGGCATTCTTATATACGCCGCTTCCAATGCCCGCAGAGGCAGTGTTGGTAGGGGACTTAAATTTTGCCCCTGACGACTCAGATTATCGCTTATTGTCTGAAGGAGGGGTATGGGTCGACGCGTGGCGGTTGGTGCACGGCGAGAAGCCCCATGCGCCAACCGTGGGGTTGCACGGCGCCCCGTGGCCCGATACTCCCTATTGTTGCGATTACGCGTGGGTGAGCCCGGCGTTGGCTCCGCGGGTATTGGGCTACGAGGTGCTTGCCGAGACTCCGGCAAGCGATCATCAGCCGGTTGTGGTGACTATTTCGTGGTGAGGAAAAGAGGATGAATAGGTCTTTCGTATACGAGGATCTCGAGGTCGATGAGGAGGCCGAAGGGGGGCGAGGGCAGGAGTCGTTCCGAAATTATCTAACCCCAGCAGGATACCAAGCATTGAGGGAGGAGTTGGAGTTTCTGGTGCGGGTGGAGCGCCCCCAGGTGGTGGAGGTGGTGGCGTGGGCAGCGAGCAACGGAGATCGATCGGAGAATGGAGATTACCTATACGGGAAAAAGCGATTGCGGGCGATCGATCGCCGCATCCGCTACTTGACGAAACGCTTAGAGAGCGCTGTAGTGGTCGATCCAAAAGCACACGGCGAGGAGGAGGAGCGGGTCTTTTTCGGCGCTACGGTGACCGTCTATGATCCGGTGGAGGAACGAGAGGAGCAATGGCAGATCGTGGGGGTAGACGAGGCAGATGCCAAAAAGGGCCGAATCAGCTGGTTATCGCCGTTGGCACAGGCTTTGTTGAGACGGACAGTGGGCGATGAGGTAAAGGTCCGATTGCCAGAGGGAGTGCGGGTGTTGGAAATCGTCGCTGTCCGTTACGAGTGAAAGGAGGTTCGATGCGCGAGGAGAAAGTTTTGCCTTTTCAGGCAGAGGTTCGAGAGCTATTGCGATTGGTGGTTCATTCGCTTTACTCGAACCGGGAGATTTTTCTCCGCGAGTTAATTTCCAACGCTTCCGATGCGTGCGATAAGTTGCGCTTCGAGGCGTTGGCTAAACCGGAGCTGTATGAAGGAGATGGCGCGTTGGGCGTGTGGGTCGATTACGATAAGTCGAGCCGCACGGTGACAATCCGCGATAACGGGATCGGGATGAACGAGCAAGAGGTGATCGAAAACTTGGGAACGATCGCTCGTTCAGGGACGAAGAATTTTCTCGCCCAGTTGGCCGAGGAGCAACGGCGAAAGAGCGCCTTGATCGGTCAGTTCGGGGTAGGGTTCTATTCGGCATTTATTGTCGCTGAAGAGGTGGTAGTGCGGACACGCCGCGCAGGATCCCCTCCTGAGACAGGGGTGGAGTGGCGGTGTACATTGCCAGAGGATGAGCGGGAGGCGACATTTACAGTAGCCGCTATTCCCCGCGCTCAGCGCGGAACCGAGGTGGTATTGAGATTGAAGGAGCAGGCGGCCGAATTCGCCAGCCGCTGGCGATTGCAGGAGTTGATCCACAAATACTCAGAGCATATCTTGTGGCCGATTTATATGCCCGAGGAGGAGTGGGATAAGGAGAAAGGGGAGTACCGCCGTACCGGCAATTGGACCCAGGTAAACCGCGGCACCGCTTTGTGGGCACGGGCTAGAGGAGAGGTGAGCGAGGAGGAGTATAAGAATTTTTATAAGCATGTGGCCCATGATTTCGAGGAGCCATTGGCTTGGGTCCATACCAAGGTGGAAGGGAAACATGAGTTTACCCTTCTTCTTTATCTGCCTCGACGCGCTCCCTTCGATTTGTGGGAGCCAAAACCGAGGCATGGAATCAAGCTTTATGTCAAGCGCGTCTTCATCATGGAGGATGCTGAGCGGCTCCTTCCTTCTTATCTGCGCTTCGTGCGCGGTGTGGTGGATGCAGAGGATCTGCCGCTCAATGTGTCGCGCGAGATGCTTCAGGAGGTTAAGGCGCTTGAGGCGATCCGGGGGGGAATAACCAAGCGTGTGTTGGGGCTCTTGGAGCAGTTGGCTAAGCAAGAGCCGGAGAAATATGCCCATTTCTGGAGAGAGTTTGGCCGAGTGTTGAAGGAGGGAGTGGGCGAGGATGCGGCAAACCGAGAACGAGTCGCGGCGCTATTACGGTTCGCGTCTACCCATACCGGCTCACCTGAGCCGACCGTGTCGCTCGACGATTACGTGGGGCGAATGAAAGAGGGACAGAGTAAAATCTATTTCTTAACCGCCGATAGTTATACCGCTGCAGTGAATAGCCCCCACCTCGAGCTTTTCCGGAAAAAGGGAATTGAGGTGTTGCTGCTGACCGAGCGTATCGATGAGTGGTGGACAGCCCACTTGACCGAGTACCAGGGAAAGCCGTTGATCCATGTCACGCGCGGGATCGAGGAGTTGGCCGCTCTCGCCGATGAGGAGAAAGCGGCAGTGATCGAGAGCGCTAAAGAGAACGCGCCGCTGCTGGAGCGGTTAAAACAGGTATTGACGGGAAAGGTAAAAGAGGTACGACCGTCGGCGCGGTTGGTGGAATCCCCCGCTTGCTTGGTGGTCGAGGAGAGCGGAATGACGCTTCATCTGCAGCGAATTCTGCAGCAGGCAGGGCAGAACGCCCCACGAGTGGAGCCATTGCTGGAGGTGAATTTGAACCATCCGCTGGTGCGCCGCTTAAGCGAGACAGAGGGATCGCTTTTTGAGGAGTGGGCGTTGTTGCTCTACGAGGAGGCTTTGCTTGCCGAAGGAGCCCCGCTGGAAGATCCGGCGGGTTTTGTGAAACGGGTAAACCGCTTGCTCCTCGCTTAGATGAGCGGAAAAGGGGGCCCGATTCTACAGGCCCCCGGAAGGGGGGTTAAAGATTGCCCCGCAGTTTTTTCATGCGCTCGGCAGGGGTGATGATATCGGTGAGACGAATGCCAAATTTTTCGTTGACGACAACCACTTCCCCTTGCGCGATAAGGGTGCCATTTACGAAGACGTCCATCGGCTCTCCCGCCAGACCATCTAGCTCGATGACCGAACCATGCGCCAGCTGCAGAAGGTTACGGATCGGCATTTTGGTGCGACCCAACTCGACGGTGATCTGGACAGGGATGTCCATGATCATTTGAAAATCAGAGAGGTTGTCGACTTTTCGATTCTGCTCACCAAAGTCGGGAAAGAGCTCTTTCGCAGGCTTGGCTCCATAGGGGTTGTTGAGGTCATGCGCGACCTTGGCCATTTCTTGGTCGCGCTGTTCTTGCTCGGCTAAAGCGGCTGCCCATTCGTCGGCCAGCGCAGCTTCGTCGGTTGTCGCCGCTGCTTGCTCCTGCATTGCTTTTTCCCAGTCATCCGCTGTAACGCCTTCAGGGATATCGTTTTCAGCCATGGCTTATTCCTCCCCACCCTCCTCAGTACCAGCGAGTTCGGTATTGTTGTTGCTGAGCGGCTCTTCCGGAGGTTCCTCCTCAGCAACAAAATGGTGAATTCTGACGGCATAGTGCTTATTGCGTACTCCATAGTGAGCGCGAAAGACGGGAATGCCGTCGCTGTAAACCGTAATGAGTTCGGGAATTTCGATCGGAATGACGTCCCCTACGCGTAGATCGACGAGGTCACCAAGCGTCAGTTGCCCTCGCCCAAGGACAGCATTGAGTTCGACTTCGGCGTCAACCAGCCGCCGCGCGAGATTGCGGGTCCAACGAGTGTCGTGAGTCATCTGGTCGCTTTGCATCGTCGAGTAGAGCAGATCGCGCACCGGTTCCAACATCGAGTAGGGCCAACAGATGTGAACGTTGGCTTGCCCCATACCTAAATCTAAAACAAATTGCGAGGCAACGACAATCTCCGATGGGGTAGCGATCGAGGCAAATTGGGGATTCATCTCCGAGCGGACGTAATTGAGTTGGATCTTATAAACAGGCGCCCACGCGCGTTGGTAGTCTTCAAAAATGACATTGAGAAGGCCGAGAATGATGCGCTGTTCCGTGGGACTGAAATCGCGCCCTTCAATACGGGTGTGAAAGCGGCCATCCCCCCCAAAGAGCACGTCGACAACCAGAAAGATGAGGTTGGGCTCCATGACGATGAGGCCATTGCCCCGAAAGGGCTTGGCTTGCACCAGGTTGAGATTGGTGGGAATGACGAGGTTGCGGATAAACTCGCTGTATTTTTGGACGTGGAGCGCCCCAACCGATACTTCAATGTTGCGACGAACATAGTTGAAGAGACCTACCCGAAGGTAGCGGGCGAAGCGCTCATTGATGAGCTCCATCGTGGGCATTCGCCCACGGACGATCCGCTCTTGCGTGGCGAGATTGTATGGACGAATACCTCCCGGCGCTTCTTCTTCGGGGGGCGTTTCTGGCTCATCCGCTTCGCCAGTGACGCCCCGAAGGAGCGCGTCGACCTCTTCTTGCGAGAGAAATTCGGATGAGCTTTCCACGGCGTCCTCCTTGAAGTAGGTCGCTATTGAATGATGAAGGAGCGAAAAAGAACCGCCTGTACCGGCCCGCTGGGTCCCAATGGTTGCTGATCGCGCGGCCGCGGCGGATAGCCCATCACTTCGTTGACCGTATCGCGAATGTCCATGGCGAGGTGCTCCCGCCCCTTTGGAGTGGCGAGCTCAGAAGGAAGTTTCGAGGAGAGGAGCAGGTTGATCCGATGCTGAATTTCAGGCATAAATTGTTTAAGCATGGCGTCGAATTTCTGATCGGCGATCCGCAAGACAATGGCTACTTGGAGGTAGCGCTCCCCTTCCCCCGGGGCGAGATTGACCACAATCGGGTCTAACGCGACAAATACCGGGGGTTTCCCAGGATCGATTACGACGGGCGGGGGTTGATGAGGAGCGGAGGCCGCTGCAGTTGACGCCGAGGAGGAGGCTTCTGCTTTCGGTGGCTCTGCCGCAGATTCCCCTCCTTTTTTGCTTTTGAGCAACAGAAGCGTGAGAATACCCATCCCCGCTAGGAGAAGAAGAACCAGTACAATGAGAAGAATAATGATCAGCTTACCGCTTCCCGCCTTTTTTGGGGGTTCTTCGGCTTTAACCTCTTCTTTAGGTGGTTCTTTACTGGCCATCGCTTGCGCTCCTTGCTCGCACTCGCTTCCACAGGATGATAGCCGCAATTATCGCAGAGGAAACGTCCGATGAAAGTGAGAAAGGGAGATTATTTCCGTGGCCAAGAGAGTTTAGGCCCAGGTCTCCAGAAGAGTGGCAGAGGAGCCTTTTCGTGCTTCTGGTTGCCTTTCGAGAGATCCCCCTATCTCAGTTCCTCCACCAGCTAGAGATGAGGCGGGAGGGTTGCTGTCTCTATCGCGGAAACCCTTTTGGTCAGAGGTGGAGCCCCCACCGGTGGAGACCGAGGTGTGGCCGAGCTGTACCCCCGCTTGCGCAAGCAGTTCGCGCAGGCGGGGAAGGGCGTCGTTGAGAAGATCACGCGCGGCGGGGGTGGCCGCGATAAAGTGGGCAGTGAGTTGGTCATTGGCAAGCTGCAGGGTGACTTCGAGTTTCCCTAGGTTTGGAGGGGTCAGTTGAAGTTCAACCTTTTGTAGGGCGTGCCCAGCATACCAGATGATTTTTTCAGCAGCTTCAACGGCCCATTGGGAGGTTTGGGAGGCAGGGGTGGCTAGGGTTGCGACCGCAACGTCATTTGCGCTGATCGGGGCAGAGGTGGGGGGAGGGGAGAGGGGGTGCAGCGCAGCGGCCGAGGGAAAAGAAGAGGAGGGAAGGTTTTCTTCGTGGAGGAAAGAATTGGCGTCAAAGGGGGAGGAAGAAAGGGACTCAGGAGAACTTAGATCAGGATGAGAGAGAGAGGAAGCGGAAAAAGAAAGAGGCGCCGCCGAGAGATCGGCTGCAGGGGCTTTGTTCAAGAGCAGAGAGGATGCTTCGGGGTGGGGGTGGGGAACGGGGAATAGAGGCGAGGGGGATCCAGCGCTGAGCGCTTCGAGTTGTTTGGCGGCGCCGCTAGAGCCTTGAGATTGCCATTGGAGAGGGCGTTCAGGGGAAAGAGGAAGAGGCCAACGTTCGCCGCCCGTGGGAGAGGAAGAGGAGCCCGAGAGGGTCGGATCGGTTATTGAAGGAGTCGCCCGCTGAGCGAGGAGCGCAGCAGGGGTAAGGGGGATAGAGGACTCCGTTGAGGAAGGGGTGTTGAGGGGGCGAGAGGAGAGGAGGAGGGAGGGGTCGACTTCGGTAGCTTCGGAGATAGAGGGAGAGAAGACAGCGGGGCAGTTAAAAGGGGAAAGAGAGGTTTCCCCGTTGTCGGTGAGGGAAAGGAGCTCGTCACCAGCGCTGGTAGAGGTCGAGTCAGCGGGTTTGAGAAGGGCAGAAAGGGGGTCGAGCGAGGGCGATGCAAAAGAGGAGTCTGCAACCGTTGGGGTCGCCTCTATCGAAAGGGAACCCGCCACAGAGCGGGAAGTGTCGCCCGCCCCTTCCGAGGGAAGGGATAAAGACGCTACATGCGCGGGAAGGGTTGGCCATGCTGCCAGCGTTTGGATCAGTGCATTGGAGTCGGCTGCGGGGGGGTCGTTTGCCGATTCCTCAGAGACGCTGTGGGAGGAGGAAGAGAGCTGAGACGCTTCTGGGGCCCCCGCTTCAGCAGTCAATTTTTCGGAGGTGGTCGCGCTCTTAGGGGAGGGATGGGAAGGGGAAGGAGAAGAGGGGCGGGGAGAAGGATGGGAAGGGGAAGGAGAAGAGGGGCAGGGAGAAGTGTTGTGCTGAAGGAGTTGGGCAAAGGCGCTTGAGTTGCCTGCCCCTTCCCCCACCGAAGGGGGAGTGGATACTTTGAGAGGAGTGGAAACCGTAGAGGCGGAAAAAGAGGCTGCCACAGTCATGAGTGTTCTCCTTCTTCGTCCGAGAGGGCAGCGCGCTGGCGAGCGCTGCGTTGCGTTACCCATTCATCCAGCAATTTTTGTACCTTTTTCTCTTCTTCCGCGTGTTCGGCAATCTCTTGGCGAGCTAAAAGGAGGTCAAATGCTTTGCGTTTTCCCATCGCCGCTTGCCATACTGCTTCTTGTTGAGTGCGCTGGTGCGCCGCTTGTTGAACCGCCTGCTCTTGAATCGCGATCGCTTCTTCGAGACGGGCAAGGAAGGCCTGCATGTTGGCGATAAGAACAGGGAGGTCGCCGCGCGCCAAAGCTTCTCGGTAGCGAGCTTCATAATCGGTGCGAAAGGTGCGCAACATTTCGAGTTTGTGCATCTCCGCTTGCCAAGCGCGAATGCATTCCCCTAGCCGCTTGGCTTCTTTTTCTTCCGCGTCCAGAAGCATTTTTTGAACCAGTTCTAGGGTAGCGCGGGCAGTCATTGCAGAACTTGCGCCAGTTGGGTGAGGGCTTCAGCAAATGGGGCTCTTTCCCGCATCCCTTGTTGAAGGTAGCGAGCCATGATCGGTTGTCGCGCGATGGCTTCGTCGAGCTCAGGGTCGGCTCCTTTCTGATAGGCCCCTACGGCGATTAGGTCGCGCGCACTTTGGTAACGAGCCCAAAGCCGCTTAAAACGGATCGCGAGCTGGAGATGTTCCGGAGCAACGACCGCCGGCATGACGCGCGAGATCGATCGCTCTACGTCGATGGCCGGGTAGTGACCGGCTTCGGCAAGGGCGCGCGAAAGCACAATGTGCCCGTCGAGAATGCCACGCGCCGCGTCGGCGACAGGGTCTTGCAGGTCGTCGCCTTCCGTAAGAACGGTGTAGAAGGCGGTGATCGATCCTTCGCCAGCCCGACCACGCCCCGCCCGTTCGACAAGGGCCGGTAGCCGAGCGAAAACCGAGGCAGGGTAGCCTTTGGTGACCGGCGGTTCACCGATCGATAGGGCGATTTCACGCTGCGCCATCGCAAAACGGGTGAGCGAGTCCATGATGAGCAAGACGGCTTTTCCAGTTTCCCGAAAGTGCTCGGCGATCGCGGTGGCGTAGATCGCCCCTTGCAGCCGCAGAAGGGGATTGGCATCGGCCGGAGCCGCAACGACGACAGAGCGCTCGAGACCGTCGCGCTCGAGAATTTCGTCGACAAATTCGCGTACTTCCCGTCCCCGCTCGCCGATAAGCCCGACGACGATGACGTCCGCCGTGGTGTTGCGCGCCATCATGCCGAGAAGTACCGATTTACCGACTCCCGTTCCCGCAAAGAGACCAAGGCGTTGTCCATTGCCTACCGTGAGGAGACCATTGATCGCTCGAATCCCGACGTCGAGGGGCTCTTCGATAGGCGTGCGCGCCATGGGGTTGAGCGGCCGGGAGGCAAGCGAGCGGGGGAGAACGTGCACGAGAGGCCCGCGCCCGTCGAGCGGGCGCCCGTTGGCGTCAACGACCCGCCCGAGAAGCCCTTCTCCAACCGGTAAGTGTTTGGCTCGGTCAGTCCGCCGCCGCTCCGGGTGGAGCGCTCCTGGAACCAGCGGCAGAGGCGAAGGATCGCTGGGAAAGACCGGAGCACCAGGAGAGACTCCATAGAGCTCTTCGGTAGGCATGAGAAAGAGGAGATCATCTTTGAATCCGACGACTTCGGCTTCCGCTACTAAATGGTCCGCAAGTTCAATGCAACAGGTAGCGCCAAGCGGAAGACGGAGACCTTCCGCCTCGAGAATGAGGCCGTTGATGCGCCGCAGCCGCCCCCCCCGCCGGATCGTTGAGGTGTGCCGGATTTCGTCGGTTGCGATCTTTAGCATCTCCAGGAGAAGAGCCGTGGGAGAAGAGGGAGTAGAGAGAGGAGGGTTCATGGTTCCAAAGCGGAGGGCGAGGGATCGTCAGTGGGGGGTAAACTGCTTTTATCCAACGAAGGAGAGGCGGATTCCTCTTTGCTTTTTTTGGAACGAGCTGGTTTTTTGCGCGCGGAAATAGGTTCGCCCACGGGAGAAAGCGCGGGAAGTTCGGCCGGTTTCCATTGGGCAAGCGCTGGATAGAGGCGGGCGACTGCCCTTTGCCAGCGAGAGGGAAGCGAGGCGTCGACAATCGTGGTGCTGCCCTCAAGAAGCACCGAGCCGCGCATAAGGGAGGGGTCGGCGAGCCAGTGAACCCCCTCGCGGTCAGTAAACGCTTCCGGGAGAAGGGCAAGATCCTCCGGGTGGAGACGTACGGTGAGAGGGCGAAGAAGCTCCTCCGCCAGGAGACGTTCGGCAAGGGGGACAACATGGTAGGGACGAGTGGTAAGTTCGGCGGTAACTACCGCGCGAGCGATTTCGATGGCGAGGGCGACTACTCCTTCGGCGAGGGATTGGGGCAGTTTTTGCCATTCGTCGGCAAACTTTGCAGTGAGTTCCGCCAGCGCTCGTTCCCGTTCAGCAAACAGCGGTTCCCATTCCGCCCGTGCTTCCGCTTCGCCAGCGGCGCGGCCATCGGCATACCCTTGCGCCCGCCCTTCTTCGCGCCCTTTCTCTAACCCTTCCGTAAATCCTGCTTGCTGCCCTTCGGCGTGGCCGGCAGTAAATCCAGCGGTATAGCCTTCAGATCGGCCAGCCTCAAAGCCAGCGCGATAACCCTCTTCATGTCCGGCGCGGTAACCTTCGTCGTATCCAAGCCGGCGCGCCTCTTCGATCTGCTGTTCGATCTCTGCAACCGTCGGACGAACGGCGGAGACCGTCGCCCCTTCGTCAGAGCGGGCTTCTTTTGCCCTTTGCGGGTCGTCGAAGGAGGGAAGCGCCAGCGTCCGGTAAAGACCAATCGCTTGATGACGTTCGATTGGCATCTTAGATGAACCCTTCTTCTCCGCCCTTGCTGGGGAGCATTACTTGGCCCTCCTCGGCAAGGCGCCGCACGATCTTGAGGATCTCTTTTTGGGCTGCTTCTACTTCGGAAACCCGGACAGGACCACGGCTCTCGAGATCTTCGCGCAGCATCTCGGCAGCCCGCTGCGACATGTTTTTGAAGATCTTTTCCCGCAGTTCGGGGGAGGCACCTTTGAGGGCGATGACGAGCTGATCGTTGGAGACCTCCCGCAGCAGCGTTTGAACACTGCGGTCATCCATATCGATAAGGTTGTCGAAGACAAACATTTCGTCCATGATCCGCTGCGCGAGATCGGGATCATATTCCCGAACAGCGTCGAGGACCTCCGTTTCGATTTGGGTGCCGACGAAGTTTAGAATCTCTGCGACGTGCCGCACCCCTCCCATCGCTTTCCCTTTAGAACCACTGCTGGCGCTCGCGAGAAGTTCAGAGAGGGCTTCGTTGAGCTCTCGAAGCGCCTGCGGTTGAACCCCTTCTAAAACAGCGATGCGCAGGATGACGTCGTTTCGCAGCCGTTCTGGAAAACGTTTGAGGATTTCGCCTGCAAGGTCGAAGTCGAGGTGAACCAAGATAGTGGCGATGATCTGCGGATGTTCGTTTTTGATAAGATCAGCGGCAGTGGCGGGGTCAAGCCATTTGAGACTTTCAATCGCGCCGGTGTCTGAGCCTTGCAAGATCTTGCTGAGAATGTGACTGGCTTTGTCGTCACCAAGGGCTTGCGTGAGCATCTGCCGAATTTGCTCCGGATCGGGTTCGATCGGCGCTCCCTTTTTGAAGTGCTCGATCGCTTCGTCTAAAAGCGCTTCCACTTCTTCCCGCGGTTTGGGGGGTAAAGAGGCCATCGCTAGACCGATCGATTGAACTTCGCGCGGCCCCAAGTGCTTTAAGACGGCAGCAGCTTCTACCGGGCCGAGCGTGACCAAAAGGAGCGCTGCTTTTTCAATAGCGCTCTTGTCTTTCATTTTTTCTTCTCCTCACTAACGCCGATCCACTCTTTAATGAGGTTGGCCATCAGCTTCGGATTAGATTGGGTAAGTTGCCGCAGAGTTGCGAGCTTTTCCTCAAAGGGGTCCGCCGGCGTGAGCGAGGTGAGGTGAAGCAGCGCGTCGGGGGACTCGCCGTGCGGGAGAACGCCTTCCGGGGACGGCGAGGGCTCCTCTTCAACTCGTGGTTCGGTTGCCGCAGCTTCCTCTTTTTGCTCCGCGGCTGCTTTTTCTTTGGGGGGAAGGATTGCACGGATCAGCGGCCGTACTACCCCGAAGTAGATGATGGTTAGGGCGATAAGGATGAGGAGAAAGCGCAGCAGTTCGCGAATGATTTCAACCATTTCCGGGTCTTCGAGGAGTTTCCGCCACCACGTTGTCCCCGGTTCGTCGACGATGGTGGTAAAGAGGGCACCCGAGACGGTTATGGTATCACCACGAGCCGCATCGAATCCTACCGCGCTTTTAATTAACTGTTCGAGTTGTTGCAGTTCGCTTTCAGAGGGGATCACGACCTCCCCTTGGGGTGTCTGTTCCCGCCGCTGGTTGATGACCACCGCGACGGCGATTCGTTTGACCGCACCTTGAGCACGCTGCGTGTGCTCGATCGTGCGGTCGAGTTCGTAGTTGATGGTGGCAGAACGCTCCCGCCGCATCTGTTGCGCGGGGCCAAGACCAGAGACGTCAGGGTTGGTAATCGGGGCTGTGGCCGGAACGGGGGGTTGATTGGTCAGCGCTCCAGGAACCCCCTGCGGTAAGAGCTCGTTGCCGAAGGTTTCGTGAATCTGCTGACTGCGGATCGCTTGCTCCGGGGCGGGATTCGGACGGTAATATTCGGCAGTTCGTTCGATGCGGTCGAAATCGAGTTCGAGCGAGACTTGGGCGCGAAAGTTGGGTTTACCGACGATCGGGATCAGCAACGCTTCGATCCGTTCGCGATAGCGGGTCTCAAGTTCTTCACGGTAGGCGAGCTGCTTGGCGTTCAGGCCTTGAGTGTGGGGGTCGGGAGGAAGGGTAAGCAGCTTTCCATTTTGGTCGACAATCGAGACATCAGCGGGATCCATGTTGGGAACGCTTTGGGCTACGAGGTGGCGGATGCCCGCGATTTGGACTTCGTCAAGGGTGCGCCCCGGTTTGAGATGAACGATCACCGAGGCGGTCGGCTTCTGTTTATCGCGGAGAAAGGAGGTGCGCTTGGGAATCGCGAGATGTACGCGCGCTTGCGCGACCGCGGAGAGCGCGGCAATCGAGCGGGCAAGCTCCCCTTCGAGCGAGCGCTGATAGTTGATCTGCTCGGCAAATTGGGTGATTCCGAGCCGCTGTTTGTCCATGAGTTCAAAACCGACGGTGCTCCCTTTAGGCAGACCTTGCGTGGCGAGCTGCAGTCGAAGTTCGTGCACCATCTGGGCAGGGACGAGAATGGTGGTGCCTCCGTCGGTCAGTTGGTATTTGACGTTTTTTTGCTGGAGGATTTGAACGATCGCGCCCCCGTCTTGGGGTTCAAGATTGGAAAAGAGGACGGCGTGCTCGACAGGACGACTCCAGAGCCAAACGCCTACAAGGAGGGCAACGGCTACAGCAAAGGCTGCCCCCGCGGCGATCTTTTGCTGCGGAGACCAGGCGCGAATGCGCTCAAGCGCTTGGCGCCAGGGGGGAAGTCCCTGAGGAACCGCCGAGTCAGGTGCAGCACCGTCGGCTTGAGGCGGAGCAGCAACCCCAGCAGTGGCATCAGCCATCGCAAAGATCCTCTACAAGGAGTCCTTTGCCATTATCGACGCTGCTGGGAGAAAGGGAGGGAAAGAAAAAGAGCAAAAAAGGCCTCCAATTGCCTCTACCGCTCCCCTGGGGTACAATGAGATCATGAATAAAGAGATTTTCTTGCCGAGCGAGCGGATGACCCCTGAGGCATTGGCACAGGCGTTCGGTGAGTTTATGCGCGCTTCAGAAACGCTCACGGCGGCCTACCGCCAACTCGAGAGCCGCGTAGAGCGCTTAACGGAGCGATTGACCGTGCTGTTGCGCGCGTTGCCGGTGGGGGTAGTGGTCGTTGACCGCGAGGAGCATGTGGTTGAGATCAACGACACCGCGTTGACATGGTTCGGCGAGGTATTGGGAATCGGTGCCGATTGGCGCACATTTAGGGCGTCGTTGACCCCAACGGGTACCCCTAAGGAGTGGATTTGGCGAAGAGAAGAGGAAGAGCGGCGATTGCTGCTCTCTTCGGCGCTCCTCCCTGGCGAGGAGAGCCAGATCGTCGTGATCCAGGAGGTGACCGAGACAGCTCGAATCCGCGAAACATTGGCCAGACAAGAGCGCTTGGCGGCGATGGGGGAGATGGTGGCAGGTTTAGCCCATCAGTTGCGAACCCCTTTGGCTTCGGCGCTGCTTTTTTTGGATCATGCGGCAATGGAGGGGGTCGATGAGAAGCGACGCCAGGAGTCGCTGGCACGCGTTAAATCGCGGTTAAAACGCATGGAACAGTTGATCGGCGATATGCTGATCTTCGCCCGGGGGGGAGCGACCAAGCGAGCGCCAGTGTCGCTACCAACGTTGTGGCATCAGTTGCGGGCAACTTACGAACCGATAGCAGCAGCTCAGGGAGCGACGTTGACTGTATTGAGAGAGCCACCCGAAGATGGGCCAGTGGTGATCGGAGAGGAACGGGCTTTGTTAGGAGCGATCGGCAATTTGATCGATAACGCGTTGGCTGTCCAGCGCGAGAGAGAGAAGAGATGGGTGGGGATCGGTGCGACTGTGGAGGGTTCCGAGTGGGTGATCACAGTAGCCGACCGTGGACCAGGCTTCGATGAGACGGTAGCAAGCCGCCTCTTTTCGCCTTTCTTTACGACCCGCCCGGATGGGACAGGATTGGGATTGGCTATCGCTCATGAGGTGGTGCGCGCCCACGGGGGGTCGATTTCGGCAACAAGCGAAGCGGGAAAAGGAGCAACCTTCGTGGTGCGTTTGCCGGCGGTTGCTTTACCGCCAGCCGAGCAAGGAGAGTATTGCGGTGGAACCGTTGCCAGTGCTGGTGGTTGAGGATGATGCCGATCTGCGCGAGGCGTTGGAGGTGACGTTGACCGCCCACGGCGTCGAGGTGGTGACGGCTGCTTCCGGCCCAGAGGCGTTGGCCTTGTTGGAACACCAGCCGGTGGCGATGGTGGTGAGCGATCTAAAGATGAGCCCGATGGATGGGTTATCGCTCCTTGCCGCTATTCGGCAAAAATTGCCGCATTTGCCGGTGGCGATTATGACCGCCTTCGGGGATGTGCCGACAGCGGTCGCCGCGATGCGGGGGGGAGCCTGTGAGTTTTTGATAAAACCTTTTGAAAGTAGCCAACTTTTGGCGTTGATCCGCCGCTACGGGCAGCCGGGACTGGTCCAGGGGGGAATGGTGGCAGAGGATCCCGCTACACGACAGGTTGTGGCGTTGGCGGAACGGGTAGCTGCTACCGACGCGACGGTGTTGCTGCAGGGGGAGTCAGGGGTCGGGAAAGAGGTTTTTGCCCGTTTTATCCATGAGGCTTCGGGACGCGCTCAGGGACCCTTCGTGGCAATGAATTGTGCCGCAATTCCCGAGTCGCTGCTGGAGGCGACGCTGTTTGGCTATGAGCGAGGAGCTTTCACAGGAGCAACTGCTCCCCAGCCCGGTAAGTTCGAGCAGGCAAACGGGGGAACTATTCTTCTGGACGAGATTTCGGAGATGCCCTTGTCGCTGCAGGCAAAGTTGCTGCGGGTGCTGCAGGAGCGTGAGGTGGAGCGGTTGGGGGGAAAACGTCCGATTGCGGTCGATGCACGCGTGGTGGCGACGACCAACCGCGATTTGGCGCGAGAGGTGCAGGAGGGACGCTTCCGCGCCGACCTCTTCTATCGATTGAATGTATTTCCGCTGACGATCCCACCCCTGCGGGCACGGCGCGGCGACATCATTCCGTTAGCTCGCCATTTTCTGGGGCTCTACGCCCGAGAGTGGGGACGTGCTGGGGCAACACTGACCGCCGAGGCGGAGACGCTTCTGATGCGCTATGGGTGGCCGGGAAATGTGCGTGAGTTGAGCAATGTGGTGCAGCGAGCGCTGATTTTGTCGCCAGGGCCAGTGGTGACGGCGGAGACAGTAAGGTCTTGCCTGCCGGCGGTGATGGTGGGGGAGGGGGAACCGCCAAAAGAGCGTCCCGCGGAGCGACAGACGATTGCTCCTACGCTGGAGGGGGAGGCAAAGGGTTCGCTGGAGGGGAGAGATCCTCTCGAGAGGGAGGGAGCGAAGGGTGGGGAGCAGAAGGGACGTTGGGAAAAGGGAGCGGGCAGTTCGTGGCGAGATCGTGAGCGGGAACGAATTTTGCGGGTTTTGGCAGAGGAGAGAGGATCCCGAAAACGGACCGCTCAGCGCTTGGGATTGCCCGAGCGGACGTTGCGTTACCGATTGCAAAAGTACCGCGAGGCTGGTTTTGCGATTCCAGGAGATGAGGAGTCATAGCGATGGATGCCAATGGGATCAATCAACTGCTGCGCGAGATGCAACAAGCGCAAGCGCTGGCGAAAGGGGGGTCAGCGCCGGCAAACCCTGCCGGGGGGACTACCGACTTCGCAGCGGTACTGGATCAGGCACTGCGCGAGGTGAGCGCGAAGTCATCCGCTGCCCGCGAGCAGGCAGAACGGTTTGTCTCGGGGGATCAAAACGTCAATTTGGCCGATGTGATGATCGATCTGGAAAAGGCATCGCTCGCGTTTAACCAAATGGTGCAGGTGCGCAACCGATTGGTGAGCGCCTATCAGGAGATCATGAACATGCAGGTGTGAGGGACGAAGCAGCGGGGAGAGAGGAGGAATCTAGGAGCGGTTATCGGCAGCGCGCTGAACTTCCCTCTGGGTATTAAGAATGTAGCGCTGGAGAATTTTCTGGGCGGCGAGAGGGAGGTCGACAAAGCAGCAGCCGGCGCGCTCTACATAGTGGCCGGTGCGGTTGAGGATGTGAAAGAGGTTGCGCACTTCGAGGGTTACTTTGATCGGCTCGTGGTGCGGGAGGTAAAGGAAGCAGTCAGAGTATCGCTGTCCTTCGGTTAGGCGCACGGAGGAAGGGGGAGCGAGGAGGGCGATCCCGCCAGCGCTGAGGTCGAGGACGCGCAGCGGAATATAGACCGGGGGAGTTCCGGGGGGGGAGATGTTGATGCGGCAAACTACATTGTGAGAGAGGGGAACTTTGAGGCGGTAATATTCGCGCCGCTGCAGTCGAAGAATGGCGGTAGGCCGTTCGCTGCGAAAGGCCTCCCCTCCGGCACGAGGGTCGAGCGTCAGCGTTTTGAGGGCGAATTGGGTGTGGACTCCATCCAGTCGCCCCAGACAGATCGCTGGTTGGCCAAGCGCACGTTGATTGAGTGCAGGGTTGCGGCTGATGTCGAGCCATAGGAAGTGAGGATCCAACTCGATGAGTTGGGTGGTAAAGAGGTGCTGCCCCCCGACGAAGAGACCGAGTTGCGTGCGTTGGGCGATCAACGCTTTGAGAAGCGTCTCGATCTCGCGCGGATGCGCGATGATGTGGTCGGGGTAGCGGTCAAATTCAAGGATCCGAAGGGTTTGAGGTACCGGCCGATTAGGTTGCATCGGTAAACGGATGGGAGATTATTTCGAGGGTAACATTTATATCATAGTCGAGGGCGAGCGGTCTGTTTCTCTTGCTCTAACCGATAGACCCAAGCAAGAAGCTCCGCCACAGCGACGTAGAGCTCGGGGGGAATCCGTTCGTCGAGGTCAAGACCGATGAGGAGCTTGAGAAGTTCCGGTGATTGGTGAACATAGACACCTGCCTCGCGGGCCTTCGCGATAATGGCTTCCGCAAGACGCCCTCGCCCTTTTGCAACCACTTTAGGGGCCGGATCCCCCGCTTCATATTTGAGGGCGACTGCCGCAGGGGGAGGAGTATGAGCGCTCATGAGGAGGCTTCAGAGGTGGGGAGTGAGGGAGCGGGGGAGAAGTCGCGCCAAGTAAACGCAAGAAGGGGAATGGCGTCGGCGGCAAGGGCGTCGATGAGCTGCTGCATGTGAGATTTAAGAAGCGATTGGGTTTCAGGGCGCTCTGCGGTCGCAGCGAGGGCAAGACCTGCAGGGCTGTAGTCGAGGGCAAAGGTGATGCGCCCCAACGCCTCGCTTTCAATGGTAAGCGACGATCGCCAGCGAGGGGCCTCTTCTTGGGACGAAGCAGTGTGGGCGGTCCCTTCGTCGATGGTGTCGGTTTCTAGTTGCCAACGAACATTGGCTCCTGCCCATGGAAAAAATTGGAAGTCGAGGCGCTGGTGGGCTAGAGCGTCGAGCTGACGTTGAACAGTGGGTAAGAGGGTTTCGGGAATAGGTAAGGAGGGTGACTCTGCTGAGCTGGTTGCCAGCGAAGCCATTCCTTTTTCGTCAGAGGAGGGTAGCGCAGTCGAGGCATTGCCTCGGCTGAGGGTGGGCTCGGGGGGGGATGAAAGGGGAGGGGAGGAGGGAAGAGAGGAAGAGTGTTCTGAAGTTTCTGCGAGGGAAAGGCCGAGAAGTTGTTGAACTAAGGTGATGAGACGATCCAAGCCGCTTTGAGAGGAGGTAAGGGAAGCGGTGGAGGATGGGGGAGAAAACGGTGATGGTACGAAGCTGGCTTGCGGCTCCCGTCGGAGCTCAGTGAGAGGGTGGCGGCCTTCTACCCAGCGTGCGAGATGCGACTCATAGAAGAGCCCGGAGGTCGTGACGCTGTCAGCCAGTTGGCTGGGAGTAAGGGGAGCGCCTGTTGTGGCGAGGCGCTCGTTGATCGCCACCCATAGAGCAGGGGTAATAAAGCGCGGAGAAGGTGCTGAGAGGGGTGAGGGGTTAGGGAGGAGTGAGGATTTTTGAGGCTCTGCCGCCGCTTTTTGAGGCTCTGCCGCCCCGGAGAAAGGGGGGAGAGAAGGGGAGAGGAAGGTCGTCGGTGAGGGCGAACGGAGCAAAGGGGAAGGGATGAGCGGGGCGGAGGAGGTCGGAGAGGAGGAGGAAGAGGTCGATGGGGGTGGCACCGGGGCAGCGGAGGGAGACGCTGAAGAGGGGAGAGCTGTCGAGGAGAGAGAGGGAGGCGGAGAAGGGGAAAAAGAAGGGGTTGCAGGAGGAGAAGGAAAAAGAAGGGGTTGGGGCGCTGGAGGTGGAGCAGCGGTGAGCAACCTCCGGAGGAGGTCGCCGAGGGGAGAGAAATTGGTTTGGGAGGAGGTCGGGAGGAAGGGGGGAAGGGAGAGAGTGGCTCTGGCCGAGGAGCTGCTAAAGCTGCTTCCCGCCTCTCGCGCGCGTACGTGGTGGGTGGCTCGCTCCGTGACGATGAGCTCAAGGGTGTCGCCGCTTTTGAGTGGCCGATCGATCGCCAGCGTCATCTCTCGCCCTGCTACCAGGGCAAGGTAGGTACCGTTGGGGAGGGGACGTTGGATGGTGGCGCGAAAAAGCTGCCCTTCGCGGAGCTCGCTGGGGAGTTGGTCTGGAACGGCATCGGCAGGAGCAACCCGATGGACGGCTTCTACTTGAGTTGTGCCCGGTTGGTCGCGAAGAAACTCTTGGAGCAGAAGATGCCGCAGCCGCGCGGCGATGTCAGGGGGAATCATCAGCCTCGGGGCTTAGAGTGTTGCCAGGCAGAGAGCAGTTTGGCCAGGCTGGCGTGGGCGGGGGAGAGGTGGGCGCGCGCTTCCTCAAGCAGTTCGAGCGCTTGCCGCATAAACGCTCGCCGCGATGCCTCGTCGCTGACATTTTGCTGTTGCTCGATTTCGATGAGCGCGGTCAGCGCCTTGGCGATGGCATCCGCTTCTTCCCACGCCCCGCGGACCACGGCATCCCGCAGCGCAGTGCATTGAGAGAGAAACTGATGGTGGAGGGTGCTCATGACTCTCGACGCACGTACGCTTTTTGACGCGCCTCTTCGGGCATCTCAGCCCACGCATCGCGGATGATGCGCAGTAACCCCATCGCTTCTAGAAGCGGTGCAGAAATATTGAGGGCATTTGCGTGTAGGAGGCGTTCGGCGATGTAGTCGTAGAGGGCTGACAGACGGTCGGCAAGCTCTCCGCCCGCCTCCATGTCCAGAGAGGCCTTGAGTCCTTCGATGATGATGGCAACCGCTTTATTGATCGCCGCGGCGCGCTGCGGGATATTGCGCTGTTCGATGGCGAGCTCTGCTTGAGCCATCGCCATGAGGGCCCCGTCAAAGAGCATGAGGATAAGCCGGTGAGGATCGGCTGTTTGAACGGCCGTTTCGAGGTCGATTTGCTGATAGGCGCTGACGCCAGTTCCGCGGTTGAGCATGAGGCCTCCTCGATCGATAGCGCGGAGGGAAGCTGCGGCAGATTTCCCCACACGCATTTACTATCTTCCAACACTTTCTTCAGTTTGTCAAGGTTTAAAGGGGTAGCTTTTTTCAGCTCGTGAAGGGGCTTCCTAAAGGATTCTTTTTCTTTCTTGCTCTTGATCATCGACTTTCGGATAGAAGAGTGCGGCACCGCGCCGTTAGGGGTGACACGTGGTATGGGGGAGCGATCGCCAATAGCGCTGGTGGTCGCGACGGTAGGATCGAAGTTGAGGAGAGGCCTCTTCATTTTCAGGCAGCGTTAGGGTGAGCGCTCCTTCGCCGTCGGTGCGCGCAATTTCTGCTCCTGCCTTTTGCCAACGGGAGAGAACGTCACAGCGAGGGTGGCGATAGGGGCTGTCGAGCGCTACGCTGAGAAGCGCCCAGCGCGGAGAGAGGGAAGCGATCCAGGCAAAAGAGGAGGAGGTAGAACTGCCGTGGTGGTTGATGACCGTGGCGGTGACGGGGGAAAGGTCGGTGGTGGCAAGAAGGGCCGCTTCGGCGTGGGTGCTGAGGTCACCTGCGACAAGAAAGCGATGACCGCCGGCGCTTTCGACAAGCAGCACACAGGAGCGGTCGTTGTCGCGAGAGGTGAAGAGCCTGTCATGAGGCCAGAGGATGGTGAAGCGGACTTGGTCCCAGATCCATTGTTCCCCCGCGCGACAGCGCGCCGCGCGGCGGTGGGTAAGAGGGGAAGGAGGGTCGGGTGGAAGGGTCCCGCCAAAGAGAATTTGATCGACCGTGTAACGATCGATGATCGCTTCAGCACCTCCAGCGTGGTCTGCGTCGAGATGGGAGAGAATAATGGTGTCCAGACGTCGGACCCCCTTCGCACGCAGGTAGGGCACAACGATGTGGGCGCCGGCGTTCCAGCTGCGATGGGCAGGACCGACATCGTAGAGGAGGTCGTGACGGGCAGTTTGGATGTGAATCGCTTGGCCTTGGCCCACGTCGAGGAGGGTGATGCGAGCCGCTCCTTCTTTTGGCCGGTCGGGTTGGGCTAAGATGGGTAACAACAGCGCCGGCAGAGCGAGTAGACGAGGAGGAGAGAGGGGAAATAGCGCCGAGAGGAGGAGAACGGCTGTGAGGAGAAGTACGGGGAGAGGAAGGTCAGGGAGAGCGATTGCCGCGCCGGGGAGAGCGGCGAACGCTTCTAGAAGGGGGATGAGGAGGGAGATGAGCCGGTCGAAGAGATTCCCAAGAAGCAAAGAGGGAAATGCGAGGAGTAAAAGGGCGAGTGGGGTGGCAATCCAGGCTACTAGGGGGATCGCAAAGAGGTTGGCGAGGGTGCCGAGGAGCGGCGTTTGCCCAAAAAAGAAGGCGGTGAGGGGAAATAAGGAGAGAGTGAGGAGAAATTGGAGGCGTAAAAGCGAGGCGAAAGGGCGAAGCGCAGCGAGAAGCGGTCCCAGGCGAGAAGGAGGAGTGGCACGGGAGGGAGGAGAAAAGGGATGTGATCTACCCTCGGTTTGGTCCAGGAGAAGAAGAACGGCGACGGCGGTGAAAGAGAGCCAGAAACCGGCTTCTCCGATCGCCCAGGGGTCCCACAGAAGCACGATGAGAAAGGCGAGGGCAAGGGGCGCGTAAGTGGGAAAACGGCGGGAGAGAAGTTGAGCAAAAGCTACGACGGTGATCATGATCGCGGCGCGTACCGCAGGGATTCCAAAGCCGGCGAGGGCGACGTAAAGCCAGGCGCTGGGAATAATCGTGCTCCAACGGACATAGGGGGCGGGAATTGTATTGGTCAGCAAAACGCTTTGCCGCCAGAGGTGGTAGGCGATGCCTCCGATAAGCCAAGCGATCAGCGCGACATGCATTCCCGAAATGGCTACCAGGTGTGCCGTGCCGGTGGTTTGAACGAGACTCCAGAGCGACTCATCGAAACCACTCCGGTCGCCGAGGGCCAGCGCTCGCAACCATTCCCCGTGTTGAGGCGCCGCGCGCTCTAGACGCTCGGCCAGTTGGCTCCGAAATCGTTTCCAACGAAGACCTAGTTCTGTCGCCGGTGTCAGTGGGGTAGCGCTGAGAAGGGCGCCGCGCGCGTCGATTCCTTGTCGGAACCACCACCATTCGCGATCGAAACTGCCCGGATTCGCCGGCGCGTAAACCGGTTTGAGACGAACCGTGGCTCGGTAGCGGTCTCCAGGGAGCAAAGGGTAGGAGAGGTCGGTGGGTAAGGAGAGGCGAGCAGAGCGAATCCAGGAGGTAGAAGGTTCTTCGCTGGGGTCAAAACGAACCACGACGGCACGAGGAGGGCCTATAAGAGGCGCACGGTCGATGACGGTAAGGGTAGCTTCTAGAACAGCGCTAAAGGAGGCGGGGGGAGAGAGGGGTAGCGCGATCCGACTCCGTTCCGCGGCCATTCCCCAGGCGAGAAGCGCGATCGCGCTCAGGGAAAGAAGGGAGGGGAGAAGGTAAGAAGGCCGCAGAGGGACCGCAGGGGAGGGAGAACGACGAGAGAACCAGGCGCTGAGAAGAAGAAGGAGCACCCCAGCGGCGATCGCTAGAGGGATCGCGGCGGGGGAAGGCCATGTCGGCGTCAAGTGCCAGAGGCCTACCCCGAGGGCGACCCCTAGCGCTGCTCGGAGCAGCATCGCCTGAGATTGCGCTGAGGAGATATTAATGAAGGTAACGAGGAGGCGGGTTTCCGTGGTTTCGGGGGTTATCGTTTTCGCCGTGGGGATCTCCCGGAAGCTCCGCGTGTACGAGTTCCCCTGCTACGTTGGGGAAAAGCGGGGCCCCGCAGTCCTCACAATATTCGAGCGGAAGTGTGCGGCGCAGCTCCACAATGTCACTGACTCCACAATCGCGGAGAGTAGCGAGAATTTTCTCTATCATCTCTTCCTCGCTTTCATCATTGCCGATGAGCGGCCAGGGGATGCCGTGGACCACTTGCCCGCTCGGTTTCAGAGAGAGACCGATGCGGAATTCAAATTCAGCGTTCGATTCGCAGGGGGCGACCACCGCCTTCAGCCGATTGGTGGGAATGTCGAATTCAGTTGCCAAATAGGCTATCGCCGCATGGATCGCAAAAACCCGTGCGTCTCGATTGGCTTTGCGGCTCGCAGTGAAATAGGCGTCAGGGGGTTCGACTTCGATTCCGCAGCCGACAAAAAGACGTTCGAGAATGGGGTCTACCCGCTTGCGCCATTCGCTGAAGGCTTTTTCGCGCGTAGTTTCAGCAAGGTGCCAGCGGTAGATCGCTTCTCCCTTGGGAACGGCTGCAGCGATAAGAAGATAGCGAATGTCCGAAAGAAACGTGAGGGTTTCGTTGAGAGAACGGCTATCCACCACAAAGTCTTCGTTGGCAAGAGCCGCTTTTTCCATCGAGAGAAGGAAGCGCCGCGTGGCTAAATATCCTTCGGGCAGCTGGTCAGGGCTGAAGAGGTGGTCGGCGATGGCGAAACGCACGTCAGGGGCGAAGATGTAGGCGGCAAAGGCGGTGCGAAGGTTACTGAGCACCGCGGGTGGGACCCCTTTCGCGGGAACCGAGTAGCGCGACCAGGCTAGAATCGGTGCCGCAATCAATAATAGGTCATAGGTTTTATCCCGGACGACCGCTGCTTCACTCTCGACGGCGTCGAGCAGCTCACCGTAGGCCGCTTCGTCGCTGCGGTAGAGGTGCTCTAGCGCTTGCTCGATGGTGGCTTCGTCGCCCTCTTCCAGTAGGACCCGCAGGGCGGTTTCCAGTTGTTGCTCCCACCAGCGGTCTTCAATGCGGCTTCCCGATTGCGAGAGCCCTTCGGCCAGACGACAGAGGTGCTCTGCGCTGCGGAGCATCGCGGAGGGGCCCTTTCGCCGACTTTTGGGTTTGGGGTTTTGGGGAGAGCTCATTGAATATACTCCTCGATCGCGGTCAAAGATGATGATAGCGGCGCTGTTTTTCCAGGTGGAGGAGAACGAGCGTGGCGATCTCCTCGATCGATTTGGTAGTGGTATCCAACCATGGGATTCCTTCGCGACGCATCAGTTCAAGCGCCGATTCGACCTCCCGACGACAGGTCTCCAAGGCGGCGTATTCGCTGTTCGGCCGCCGCTCAGCGCGAATTTGTGCGAGACGCTCCGGGGAAATAGTGAGACCAAAACACTTCTCGCGGTGGCGACGCAAAGCAGCGGGAAGGTGACCGCGCTCGAAATCTTCGGGGATGAGCGGGTAGTTGGCCGCTTTGACCGCGTGCGTCATCGCGAGAAAGAGACTGGTCGGTGTTTTGCCGCAGCGCGAGACGCCGATGAGAATCACATCGGCCTCCGCGAGAGTAGTGTCGGAGGTGATTCCATCATCATGGGCGAGAGCGAAGTTGATCGCTTCGATTCGCCGCTGGTAGGTTTGGGAGTTCCCAACACCGTGCAGGCGACCGACGGTGTGGGTACTTTCAACACCGAACTCGCGTTCCAACGGCTCGATAAAGGTGGCGAAGAGGTCGATGATCAGCGCCGGCGTATCATTAAGCGCCGCTATTACTTCCGGTTTTACCAGGGTCGAAAACACGATCGGTCGATGGCCGCTTTTCTGGGCTACGCGGGTGATTGCCGCCGCTAAGTCGCGCGCTTTGCTGGGGGTATCGATGAACGGGGCGCGGACTTCCACCACTTCAATGTCCGGAAATTGGGTAAGTAGACTGTGACCGAGCGTTTCAGCGGTAATACCCGTTCCATCAGAGACGTAGTAGATATGGCGTTTGAGGGGGATCATTTGCTCTTTCTCGAGTGGAAAAAGCGCATCCTTGTGAGTAGAATAGCGCCTGAGGGCTATTTTAGCCGATTCAGTGAGGAGAGGGTAGATGAGCCGCTATGTAATCTCTTTGCGCTCGTTGCGGATGACCGATGTGGCGCGGGTGGGGGGAAAGAACGCTTCATTGGGGGAAATGATCAGCCAGCTTCCCGCTAGCGTGCGCGTTCCCGACGGTTTTGCGACAACTGCCGAGGCGTTTTGGTTATTTTTGGACTACAACGGGCTGCGCGAGCGTATCCATACGATGCTTTCTCAGCTGGATGTAAACGATGTGGGGGCGTTAGCGCGCACCGGTGCCGAAATTCGGGCGATGGTGACCGCGGCGTCTTTTCCTCCCGAGCTCGAGGCAGAGATTCGTGCAGCTTACGCTGACCTGACCCGAGAGGGAGAAGGGAGCTTTGCGGTGCGATCGTCGGCAACCGCGGAAGATTTGCCCGATGCCTCGTTCGCGGGACAACAAGAGACGCTGCTCAACGTTTCCGGGATCGACAATATCCTCAACGCCGTGCGCGAAGTGTTTGCGTCACTTTACAACGACCGGGCGATCGCTTACCGAGTCCATAAAGGGTTTGATCACCGCCATGTAGCTTTGTCGGCGGGGGTTCAGCGAATGGTGCGCTCCGACTTGGGAGCCTCAGGGGTGATGTTTACTCTCGATACCGAGTCGGGTTTCCGCGATGTGGTATTGATCACCGCTTCTTACGGGCTGGGGGAGATGGTGGTGCAGGGGGCAGTGAACCCCGACGAGTTTTTCGTCCATAAGCCGATGTTGGCGCGCGGAAAAGCAGCGGTAGTGCGCCGAGTGCTCGGGTCGAAGTTGCAGAAGATGGTCTTCGCCGCAGAGGCCGGGAAACGAGTCGAGGTGGTCGAGACGAGCGTCGCAGAGCGTTTTCGCTTTACGCTGACCGACGAGGAGGTGCTCGAGTTGGCTCGGTACGCCGTGGCGATCGAGACCCACTACGGCAGACCGATGGATATCGAGTGGGCAAAAGATGGAATCGATGGCAAACTCTACATCGTCCAAGCCCGCCCGGAGACGGTGAAATCGCGCGATACCGGCCGGGTATTGGAAAAGTACCGCTTGAAGGAGCACAGCAAGGCGTTGGTTTCCGGACGTGCTATTGGCCAAAAAGTGGCGGTAGGAGCGGTACGGGTAGTACGCGACGTGTCGGAGATCGAGCGGGTTCAGGTGGGCGATGTCTTGGTGACCGATATGACCGACCCCAATTGGGAGCCGGTGATGAAGCGAGCCGCCGCCATTGTGACCAATCGGGGCGGGCGCACGTGCCACGCCGCGATTATCGCCCGCGAATTGGGAGTGCCGGCGATCGTCGGGTGTGGCAACGCGACCGAGGTTCTGAAGGATGGCGAGACGGTAACGGTCTCTTGCGCCGAGGGAGATACCGGCTATGTTTATCGCGGGCAGCTCGAGTACGAGGTCCAGACAACCGATTTGAGCGATCTACCTGCGTTGCCAGTGCGGATTATGATGAATGTCGGGAACCCAGAGTTGGCCTTTGTGTTCGCTCAATTGCCCCATCGTGGAGTGGGGTTAGCGCGTTTGGAGTTTATCATCAACAACGTGATCGGCGTTCATCCACGGGCGATTCTTGAGGTCGATCGGCTCCCGGCGTCGGTGCGTGAAGAGATCGAACGACGGGCGCGCGGCTACGCTAGCCCGCGCGCCTTTTTCGTAGAGAAGCTAGCCGAGGGGGTGGCTACCATTGCGGCAGCGTTCTATCCCGAGCCAGTGATTGTGCGCCTTTCCGATTTTAAGTCCAATGAGTATCGAAAACTTCTGGGAGGAGAAATTTACGAGCCGATCGAGGAAAACCCGATGCTCGGTTTCCGAGGAGCAGCCCGCTATGTGGCACCGTCGTTTCGCGATTGCTTCGAAATGGAGTGTGAGGCGTTGAAAAAAGTGCGCGAGGCGATGGGGTTTGAGAATGTCAAAATCATGGTTCCCTTTGTTCGAACAGTGGCAGAGGGAGAACGGGTTCTGAAGCTTCTCGCCACCAATGGCTTAGAGCGGGGTAAGGCGGGACTAGAGATAATCATGATGTGCGAGATCCCGTCGAACGCACTCTTGGCCGACCAGTTCCTCGATCTTTTTGATGGCTTTTCCATCGGCTCCAATGACCTGACCCAGCTTACCCTCGGGATCGATCGCGATTCGGGGTTGGTGGCCGAGTCGTTCGATGAACGCAACGAAGCGGTGAAAACGCTTCTGGGAATGGCAATCGATGCGTGCAATCGGCGGGGGAAATATGTGGGAATTTGCGGCCAGGGACCATCCGACCATCCCGATTTCGCCGAGTGGCTGATGAAACGCGGCATTCAAACCATCTCGCTGAACCCCGATACCGTGGTAGAGACATGGCTGCGATTGTCTGGCCCGCAGCAGTGAGCGGCTCATGGCGATTTTGGTGACAGGAGGAGCCGGTTTTATCGGGAGCAACTTCGTGCTCGACTGGTTGGCGGAGCGTGAGGAGGAGGTGGTGACGCTGGACCTCCTCACCTACGCGGGAAATCCAGAGAATTTGGCTCCCGTGGCGGAAAATCCCCGCCATCTCTTAGTGGTGGGAGATATAGCGGATGAGATGTTGGTGGGTCGATTGCTGCGGGAGCATCAGATTCGAGCGGTGATTCATTTCGCGGCCGAGTCGCATGTGGACCGCAGTATCGTAGGTCCAGAGGCGTTTATCCAAACCAACGTGGTGGGGACGTTCCGCTTGTTACGCGCCGTGCTCAGTTATTGGCAGGAGCTCCCTTTAGAGAAACGGCAGGCTTTTCGCTTTGTCCAGGTTTCAACCGATGAGGTCTACGGGACCCTCGGCCCAGAAGACCCCCCTTTTCGAGAGAGTACCCCTTATGCTCCGAACTCGCCCTATGCGGCGAGTAAGGCAGCAGCCGACCATTTAGTGCGCGCTTTTCATCGAACTTATGGACTGCCGACGTTGACGACCAACTGTTCTAATAACTACGGCCCTCGCCAGTTTCCAGAGAAGCTGATCCCTTTATGTTTGACGCGGGCGTTGTCCGGAGAGACGCTGCCCATCTACGGGGATGGCCAACAGATTCGCGATTGGCTCTACGTGGGAGATCATTGCGCGGCGATTCGCCGGATTCTCGACGCGGGGCGGGTGGGAGAGGTCTATAACATCGGCGGATGCAACGAACAGACCAATTTGGCGGTAGTTCAGCAACTATGTGCGGTATTGGATCTATTGCGGCCGCGCGCCGATGGTCGCTCTTACCGTGAGCAGATCGCTTTTGTCGCCGACCGCCCCGGACACGACCGCCGCTACGCGATCGATGCTACTAAAATCCGAGAAGAATTGGGGTGGCAGCCAAGAGAGACCTTTCTTTCTGGGCTGAAAAAGACGGTGGCGTGGTATCTGGAAAACGAGGAGTGGTTGCACCGAGTGCAGAGCGGCGCGTACCGCGAGTGGGTCGAGCGGCAATACGGAGAAGGAAGGATCGAAAAGAAAGAATGAAGCGGGCGCGGGTAGTGCTGCTGGGCGTGACGGGTCAGGTGGGATGGGCGTTGAGACCGCGATTGGCCTTGCGGTATGAGGTGATGGCGCCGACCCGTTCCGAGCTCGATTTGGCCGATCTGCAGAGGGTCGAAGGATGGCTCGAACAGTTTCGCCCCCAGGCGATCGTAAACGCCGCCGCTTACACAGCGGTGGACCGCGCCGAGGAGGAGAAGGCAGCCGCTTTCCTCCTCAATGGTGAGTTGCCGAGGGTATTGGCGCGCTTTGCCGCTGAGAGTCGAGCAGTACTGCTCCACTACTCGACCGATTATGTGTTCGACGGTGTGGCGATGCGCCCTTATCGAGAAGAGGATACGCCAAACCCGTTAAATGTTTACGGCGCTAGTAAACGCGCCGGAGAGGAGGCGATCCTCGCGAGCGGTGCGGCGGCAGCGATTTTGCGGACGAGTTGGGTTTACGGGTTGCACGGAAATAACTTTCTGAAGACGATCCTGCGATTGGGGCAGAAGCGGGAACGACTTCAGATTGTTGCCGATCAGATAGGCGCGCCGACCTCCGCAGAGTTGATCGCAGAGGTGAGCGAAATCGTATTGGCGAGATTGCTCGCGGGGGATAGAGGGGCGGTTGGTCTGTTTCATCTTACTGCTGCGGGAGCGGTGAGTTGGTATGGGTATGCGCGCTTTTTGTTGGAGGTAGCAGCTCAGTCGGGGTGGCCATTGCGGGTAAAACCGGAGACCGTTGAACCGATCGCCTCAGCTGATTACCCAGCCCGCGCGCGACGACCGGCTAATTCGTGTATGGATTGCAGTCGCCTGCAGGAATATTTCGGGGTGGTATTACCCGATTGGCAGGAAGAGGTAGCGCGTCTGGTGAAAGTATTGGTGGAACTTGCGGGATCGGAGAGAGCGGGGTAATGAGGTACCTGGAGGAGGAGCAGAAGGGGCTTCCCTATGCATTTACGCGTCGGATCAGCCGCCGAAAAGGGATCGTCCTGGCAGGGGGTGCCGGTACCCGGCTTCATCCCAGTACGTTAGCGATTTCGAAACAGCTTTTGCCCATCTACGATAAGCCGATGGTCTATTACCCGCTGTCGACGTTGATGTTGGCCGGGGTACGGGAGGTGCTGTTGATCTCTACCCCCCAAGATACCCCTCGTTTTCAGTTATTGCTCGGGGATGGCAGCCGGTGGGGGATGAGGATCGCTTATGCGGTGCAGGAACGCCCCGAGGGAATCGCACAGGCGCTGCAGATTGCAGAGCCCTTTTTGAATGGAGAGGCATGCGTACTGATTTTAGGGGATAATGTTTTTTATGGTCATGATTTGCAACAGCTTTTGATTTCGGCGGATGAGCAGTCGGTGGGTGCGACGATCTTTGCTTACCATGTTCAGGATCCCGAGCGGTATGGAGTGGTGTCATTTGCGGCAGACGGACGGGTAATTGGGATCGAGGAAAAACCGGCACAACCGAAGTCCCCCTACGCGGTGACAGGACTCTATTTCTACGATAGTTCTGCTCCCGAACGAGCCCAACGTTTAAAACCCTCTGCCCGAGGAGAGTTGGAGATCACCGACCTTAACCGCAGCTATCTAGAGGATGGTCTGCTGCAGGTAGCAGTGATGGGACGCGGCTATGCTTGGTTGGATACGGGTACCCACGATTCGTTGCTGGAGGCGGGGCAATTCATCGCAACGATCGAGCGTCGGCAAGGGTTGAAGGTGGCCTGTCTCGAAGAGATCGCATGGCGTCAAGGGTGGATCGATGTTAAGGTGGTCGCCGCAGAGGCAGAGAGGCTCGGCAAGAGCGGCTATGGGGCCTATTTGCGCCGCTTAGTCAACGAAATAGAGAGAGGAATATGAAAGCAGTCGAAACAGCGCTGCCGGGGGTACTTATCCTGGAACCAAAGGTGTTTAGCGATGAGCGGGGCTATTTTTTCGAGTCGTTCCGAGAGGAGCGCTTTGCCGAAATAGTGGGAAGATCGGTTCGGTTTGTTCAAGATAATGAGTCGAGATCCCGGCGCGGAACGCTGCGGGGACTGCATTACCAAGTACCGCCCCGGGCCCAAGGAAAATTGGTCCGTTGCGTAGAGGGGGCGATTTTCGACGTGGCAGTAGATCTGCGGCGCTCTTCTGCGACTTTTGGCAAGTGGTTTGGGGTGGAACTTTCCGACAATAACCGCCGCCAATTGTGGATCCCCGAGGGATTTGCGCATGGATTTCTTGCCCTCACCGAATTTGCAAGGGTTCTTTATAAGACTACAGATTATTACGCACCTGAGTGCGACCGTGTCGTGGCATGGAACGATCCAGTGCTCGGAATTGAATGGCCGTCGCTGGGCGGAGAGTTTCTGCTTTCAGAGAAAGATCGGACTGCCCCTTTCCTTTCTGCAGCAGAACTCTTTCCGTAAAAGGGAGGGAAATCTCCCTTCTCCGCAGAGGAGGAAAGGGCAGAAGAGAGAGAGGCGTCAACCGCCGTGTGCGGAGAAAGGTTCGTTCTTCCTCCGGTCAGCAAGGAGGGGAGTGCGCGCTGCGATATCGAGCTGGGTGAGGGGAAGATCGGTATATTGACGAAAGCGGGCTAATTCTTTTTCGGGTAAGGGTTCTGGACCGGGGAGCTGGACCGTTTGCGGGTCAAAGGGCTTTCCAGCGATACGGATTTCGTAGTGCAGGTGAGGACCCGTCGCCAGGCCGGTGGCGCCCACGTAACCGACTATTGTCCCTTGTTGGATTCGTTGCCCTACCTTAAGCCCCGGCGCGAAAGCGGAAAGGTGACCATAGCGAGTTTCGTACCCATGGCGGTGTTCGAGAACCACGATCTGACCATAACCGTTCTGCGTACCGATAAAGGAGACCCGCCCGTCGGAGGCGGCGAGCACCGGAGTACCCGTTGGAGCTGCGAAATCAAGACCTAGGTGGTGTTTGTGTTCACCCGTGATGGGGTGAGTACGCAACCCAAAGGTGGAGCTGATACGGGTAAATTTCAGAGGATAGCGAAGAAACCCGGCGCCTAACGCTTTGCCGTCCGGTGTATAAAAAGCAGTTTCTCCATCGCGGTCTTGGTAACGAACTACCCGGTAGGTTTTACCGCGGTTGGTGAATTGTGCAGCGAGAATGTCTCCTACTTTGGTTTCGCCCAGCGCGTCGATCGACGTTTCGTAGAGAACGACAAATGAGTCGCCGCTGCGCAGATCGCGCGTGAAGTCGATTTCAGTGCCAAAGACCTCCGCCATGCGGCTGACAATTTCGTGCGGTAGTCCGATTTCATCGGCGGTGGCGAAGAGGGAGGTGTGGATGGTTCCTTCGCGGATTTCGAGAAAAGAGGGAGCGAAAGAAGAGAGAGGCGCAGATACCGAAAAGCCTTCTTCGTTGCGTGCTACGACCGCTTGCTCGCCCCGCGTTAGGGGAAGTGCAAGCTGTTGAACACGTCCTTCATCGTCCAGTTTGACAACCACCGGCGCTTGCGAAAGCAAGCGCCGATGAAGGGGTTGAACCGCAGGGTGGGTACGGGCAAAGGCGAGCAGCTCGTTGTCTGCTCCGAGCCGCGTCAGAAGCGCCGTGAGCGTTTCCCCTCGTTGCAACCGCTCGCGAACAACCCGAGCTGAAGAGAGGGAAAGGCGCCATTCGGGATCGGCGAGGGAGATGGGGGGAAGCGCATTGATCACCTCTTGCGGTGTGGGAGCAGGCAAAGGATCTATCGCGGCGACCGCAAGAAGCGATATTGCTGATCCGAGCGCGATCGATCCTACCCATAGAGATCGGCGATGAAGCGCCATGGCGACTCCTAACGAGGGAAATCGAAGGCGATTCTATCAAAAAAGTTGACCTTTCCCCGAAAAGGGCGTATCGTTCTATGTGTGCGTGCGCGCACGCACAAGAGGGAGAGGTTGTTCCTCTCGTGGTATGATGTTTGAGAAGGAAGTAGCGCTATGCCAACAGGCACTGTTAAATGGTTCAATGACTCAAAGGGTTACGGTTTCATCACGCCCGATGATGGGGGAGATGACCTTTTTGCCCACTTTTCATCGATCAATATGCCGGGTTTTAAAACCCTCAAAGAGGGGGACCGGGTCCGGTTCGAAGTAACCCAAGGACAAAAAGGAAAACAGGCCTCTAATATCCAAAAACTCTAGAAAATAAAGAGAACTCGCCCCGAGCAGAGATCGGGGCGGGTGCGCTGAGAGAATTATTTCAGTTTTGCTTCGCGATAGAGAACGTGTTTGCGGGCGCGGGGGTCGAATTTCATGAGCTCAAGTTTGCCCGGCGTAGTCTTTTTGTTTTTGGTAGTGGTGTAAAAATGACCTGTCCCCGCGGTCGATTCGAGTTTAATCTTTTCGCGTGCCGCTTTCGCCATCGTACCGCTCCTTTAAATTTTTTCACCGCGCGCGCGCAGTTCGGCAAGAACGGCGTCGATTCCTTTTTTGTCGATGGTACGCAGACCCGCGTTCGAAACCCGTAAGCGAACCCAGCGCTGTTCCGCTTCGCTCCAGAAGCGGCGATAGTGAAGATTAGGCAAATAACGGCGCTTTGTTTTAATGTTGGAGTGCGAAACGTGGTGTCCGACCATCGGCCGCTTGCCCGTGACTTGACAGACGCGAGCCATCTCCGTTTACTCCTTGCGTAAAATTAAAACTCTATCATAAAAGTCCGCACTCAGCAAGCGAAGTGATCGCGTCAGCGGTAACGATGAAGTGGTCCAGTAGGCGGATATCCATTAGGGAGAGCGCTTGTTTAAGGTCGGCGGTGAGCGAGAGGTCTGCAGCGCTAGGTTCTCTGCTACCCGCGGGGTGGTTATGGGCTACGATGACTGCAGCGGCATTAGCAAAAAGAGCGGCGCGCACCACTTCGCGCGGATAAACGACCGCTTCGGTAACCGTTCCGCGAGCGATCGGCTCCCAGCGGATGAGGCGATGGCGCTGATCTAATAAAAGGGCGACAAAGGTTTCTACCCGCTCCCCTCCTAGGGTAAGACGCAGCCAATCGCGCACCGCCTGCGGGTGCTCAAATGCCGGCATCTGCTTAAGTTCTTCCACAAGGGCCCGCCGGGCGAGCTCAACCGCTGCCGCAAGCTGCGCTGCTTTGGCTGGCCCTATCCCAGGGACAGCGGCGAGTTCCGCAGGGGAGGCATGAGCGAGCGCACCGATGCTTTCGAAACGACTCAGTAACTCATGAGCAAGCGCAAGGGCGCTCTTTCCCGGTGTACCCACCCGGAGAAAGATGGCAAGCAGCTCAGCGTTGGTGAGGGCCGCCGCTCCGCGCTGCCAAAGCTTTTCCCGCGGTCGATCTTCGATGGGCCAATCGCGAATCGCCATGGTACGATAAAGCCTATGGAAACGAACGCTAGCGACGATAATAGCGGATATACTGCGGGAATGGGGACAGTGGCCGGTCAGCGCATCGTGCTCGCGGTGACCGGAAGCGTAGCGGCGTATAAAGCCTGCGAGGTAGTTCGGCGTTTGCGAGAAAGAGGGGCGCTTGTCGATGTGGTGATGAGCCGAGCAGCCACCCGCTTGGTCAGCCCGTTGACCTTTCAGGCGTTGACGGGAAGGCCGGTGTGGCAGCGTTGGTGGGGAGGGGGGACGGCGAGCGGGATGGAACATATCGAATTGACCCGCGGCGCAGCGCTGATGGTGGTAGCGCCCGCCACTGCCGATGTGATCGCACGATTGGCCCAGGGGCGAGCGGACGACTTGGTGGCGGCAGCGGCGTTGGCGCGTACCGTCCCTTTGGCGGTGGTGCCCGCTATGAACCAGGCGATGTGGGAGAACCGAGCGACCCAGCGCAATGTGGCGACGTTGATCGCCGATGGAGTGGCGGTCTGGGGGCCAGGGCGCGGAGCACAGGCGTGTGGGGAGGAGGGGGCAGGGCGAATGCTGGAGCCCGCCGAGATCGTCGCGCGGATCGAGGCGGCACTGATGCCCAAGTGGTTCGATGGGCGAAAGGCCGTGATCACGGCAGGCCCAACCTTTGAGCCGCTCGATCCGGTGCGGGGAATCACGAACCGCAGCTCGGGACGAATGGGGTTTGCATTGGCTGCTGTATTGGCAGCGGCAGGGGCAGAAGTGGTGTTGGTGAGCGGGCCAACGTCGCTACCCACCCCCTGGGGTGTTCGCCGCGTCGACGTGGTTACCGCCCAGGAGATGTATGAGGCGGTTTTGGGGTCGATCGATGGGGCCGATCTTTTTATAGCCGTTGCAGCGGTGGCCGATTTTCGCCCTGCCCAGAGGGTGGAAACCAAAATCAAGAAGGGCACAGCGCCGCTAACCCTTACGCTTACGCCTAATCCCGATATTCTCGCCGAGGTAGCCGCTTTGCCCGGTGGGCCTCTGTGCGTCGGATTTGCCGCGGAGACCGACGAGTTGGATCGAAACGCTGAAGAGAAACGCCGCCGTAAAGGGGTGGCGGTGGTGATCGGTAATTTGGTGAATGAGGCGTTGGGCAGCGAGACGACGCGGGTGGTGTTGTACGATGAGGAGGGACGTCATCCTCTTCCCGCGGGGAGAAAGGAGTGGGTGGCCAAGGAGATCGTTCGCTATCTCCACCGGCGCTTCTTCGCGAGGGGTGAGGTAAGGAGCGATTAGGATGAAGGAGGAAATTGCGGAAACCCAAAAAACGGCCGGGAGGAGAAAGGTGGCCGTCCGCTTTCTCGATCCCCGTATTGCCGCCCACCCGCCTTGCCGCGCTTCGGCAGGGGCGGCGGCATTCGACCTGCGTGCGGCGATTGCGGCGCCTTTAACCTTGGCGCCCGGCGATACCGTGCTTATTCCGACAGGGGTAGCGATCTATTTGGCCGATCCTTCGTTGGCTGCGTTGATCTTGCCGCGCTCTGGATTAGGGCACCATCAGGGGCTTGTTCTGGGCAATTTGGTTGGGTTGATCGACTCCGATTACCAGGGGGAAATCCAGGTTTCGCTGTGGAACCGCGGACAGGCGCCGGTAGTGATCGAGCCTTTGATGCGCGTGGCTCAATTGCTGGTGATCTCTGTGTTGCCGATCGAAATGGTACCGGTAGAGGCGTTTACCCCTACGGCGCGCAGCACCAAGGGCTTCGGCAGCACGGGGACTGAATAGAAGAGCCATGCGAAGGCGATCAACCCCCAAGGAGGGGTAGAGTATTAGTAAATTTGATTATTATCATTTAATCATTTTGCAACGCAAAACTTCTTCCCGTTGACAAAAAGAAACCCTTTTGTCTAGAATGAGCAGCGACAAAACATAATTTGAGCACCAAAAGGAGGATTAATGATGCGTTGGTGGGTGGGGGCGGTTTTTTTCCTCGCCGGTGTTACCGCCCTGGGTGGAGTGAATGCGTTTTTTGAGTACACGAATACGACCGACTTTTGTACTTCGTGCCATACGATGCAGTGGAATAAAGAGGAGTGGATGGAAACCCTCCATTTTAGGAACCGGGTAGGGGTACGCGCCGAGTGCGCTGACTGCCACGTTCCGAAGGAGTTTTTTCCGAAGGTTATGGCAAAAATTTTAGCGGTAAAGGATCTCTACCATCATTTGGCCGGTACGATCGATACGAAGGAGCAGTTTGAGATCCACCGCTGGGCGATGGCAAACCGCGTATGGGAGAAAATGAAACGCTCCGATTCTCGGGAGT
The DNA here is from genome assembly GCA_026416515.1 of Hydrogenophilus sp. Taxonomy (GTDB): domain Bacteria; phylum Pseudomonadota; class Gammaproteobacteria; order Burkholderiales; family Rhodocyclaceae; genus Hydrogenophilus. The sequence goes on from JAOAEZ010000002.1 coordinate 70,866, forward strand.
GCCGGACATGCCATGAATATGAGGATATGGATCTCTCGCAGCAAAGCCGCTCTGCACAACGCCGCCACGAGAAGGCGCCGCTGGAGGGGAAGACGTGCATCGATTGCCATAAAGGGGTAGCCCATCGGATGCCGGAAGAGCCGAAGACGTGAGGGGGAGCAGATGAGCAAACGATGCTTCGGGAGAGGGGGGTGGGTTTTGGTGGCGGCGGTATTGACAGGGATGGGTTCGCATCCCCTGTGGGCGCTTACCCACGATGAGAAAGCATTATTTGAGGCCGCTAGCTTTGGCGATGCTGGGGCAGTCGCGGCGTTGATTGCGAAGGGGGTCTCCCCGCGTGTGATGACCGAGTATGGGGTGACGCCGTTGATGTTTGCGGCTGAGTCGGGTGATCTCGAAACCATCAAGCGCTTATTGGCAGCGGGTGCCGATTTGCAGGCGCGCTGTGCGGATGGGCGAACGGCGCTTTTTTTTGCGATCGAGGCGGGAAATTTTGATGCGGCTGTCTTCCTGATTCATGCGGGAAGTAACGTGAATATCAAAAGCCGCAGCGGGGTGACGCCGCTGAGCCTTGCCGTATTGCGCGGACACCATGAGCTGATCGGATTGCTGTTAGCAAGAGGGGCCTATCCCGATAATGCCGATCGCAACGGCGTTACCCCCCTGATGACCGCTGCGGCAGCGGGCGATCTGAGAGCGGTCGAACTTTTGGTCAATGCCGGGGCCGATATGGATCTCCGCGATCGTAGGGGAATGGCCGCGATCCATTTTGCAGCGCGCAATGGCCGCTTACATGTGGTTCATTGGTTGGTCGACCACGGGGTTCGGGTAGATGTGGTCGACGATGAAGGGCAGACCCCGTTGATGATCGCCGCCAGCCGCGGTCATTTGCATACCGCTGAGTTTTTGGTCCACCGCGGCGCTAACATCAACCACCAGGATATAGAGGGTTGGACGCCGCTGTTTGCGGCTGTCGACGGCGGTCATCTGAAATTAGCCCAGTGGTTAGTGGCAAATGGGGCGGTGCCGTCGATGCGCGCGCGCAATGGCGAGAACTCCTTGGTGATCGCGCAGCGTCGCGGGCATGAGGAGATTGTGGCGTGGCTAAAAACGATTTTGAAGAGCCCATGACTGTGCATGGGCGCGAGACAATGATGGCCACGAGCAAGAGCAAGGATTGATTTTTGGAGTAACCACCGAGAGGAGAGCCGGCGATGAAGTGGAAAATAGCAACGAGCGGAGCAGTACTGGCAGCGGCGCTTGCCGCGGCGCCCTTTGCCCAGGCGGTCGAGATCAGTTACGCCGAGGTAATGGCTCATACCTGCGCGGGGTGTCATGGCCCCAACGGTTCAAGCGTTGGCCCGGCGGCGCCAACCATCGCGGGGATAAACCCCGAGCTATTTATCGAGGCGATGAGGGATTACCGGGACGGGTTCCGCGCAGGGACGATCATGCCACGCATCGCCAAAGGGTATAGCGATGAAGAATACAAATTGATGGCTGAGTTTTTTGCGAAGCAGCCGTTTAAGCGGTATGACCAGCCGCACGACGCGAAATTGGTCGAACGGGGTAAGAGGTTGCACGACCGTTATTGCGAGAAGTGCCATGAAAACGGCGGAAAGGCAAGCGCCGAGGCCGGTGTGTTGGCGGGGCAGTGGTTGCCCTACCTACAGTATCAAATGGAGGACTACTTGGCCGGTAAGAGAGAGTATAAGGAAAAAAATATGAAAAATAAATTAACTGAGATGCTTGAAAAAGAGGGCCAGGAGGGACTCAAGGCGGTGCTTAACTTTTACGCGAGCCAGAAGTGAGGAGAGCGATCATGGTGCAGATCCATCGTCGGACATTTCTGCAGGGGGTAGGGGTAACTGCGGCGGTAGGGGTACTCGGGGCACCGTCATTAGCACTGGGTGCTGCGAAAAAGGTGGTGATCGTGGGCGGAGGTACAGGCGGCGCAACGGCGGCGCAATATCTGCGGCGGTATGATCCTACCATCGAAGTGACCTTGATCGATACGAGCAAGGAGTATTACACGTGCTATTTCAGTAACTTGGTGATCGCTGGATTGCGTGATCTGAAGTCGATTCGCCAAACGCACGAAGGGTTGAGTAAGCGCGGCGTTAAGATCGTTCATGATATGGTCACCGCGATCGACGGAGGAGCGAAACAGGTGGTGACCGCGAGTGGTCAAAAGTTCCCGTTTGACCGGTGCATCGTGGCGCCGGGGATCGATTTGGTTTACGGCGCAGTAGAAGGATATACGGCGGAGCTTGAGGAAAAGATCCCTCATGCGTGGAAAGCGGGTTCTCAAACCGATCTGCTGGCTAAGCAGATTAAGGAGATGAAGCCAGGAGGGGTGGTGGTGATGATCGCTCCGCCTAACCCATACCGCTGTCCTCCGGGTCCTTACGAGCGCGCGTGTATGATTGCCCACTACCTCAAGCAGAACAAACCCGGTTCAAAGGTGGTGATCATCGATCCAAAAGATAAGTTCTCCAAACAAGGTCTTTTCACCGCCGCATGGAAGAAACATTATGACGGGATCGTAGAGTGGCTGGGGTCGGATAAGGTAGGAACGAAGTTCGCGATCGACCCCACGACGCTGACGGTGAAGACCCAAGCGGGTGAGATTAAGGCCGATGTCCTGAATGTGATCCCGCCTCAACGGGCAGGAAAAGTCGCTCAAGCTTCTAATCTGGTGGACGATAAGGGGTGGTGCCCGGTGAATCCGGCGACTTTCGAGTCGACGTTGGTTCCGGGTGTCCATGTGATCGGGGACGCGGCGATTGCCGGGGCGATGCCGAAGTCGGGATATGCAGCCAATAGCCAAGGAAAAGTGTGCGCGATGGCGGTGGCGTTGCTGCTGAACGGTAAACAACCCGTGCAGCCAGCTTATACTAACACTTGCTACAGCTTTATCACCCCAGATCAGGCAGTTTCCGTGGCGGCGATTTACGAGCTCAAAGAGGGGAAAATTGTTGAGAAGGTAGGTGGATTGACGCCCGCTGACGCGTCTGATGAGGTGCTGCGCCGCGAGGGTCAATACGCCGAGTCGTGGTACCGCAATATTGTGGTGGATTGCTTCGGTTAAAGTACTTCCCCCAGATTTTCCCCCTCCTCAAGAGGAGAGGAGGGGGAAAAGAGGTTGGATTGGTGATGTGTAAAGGAGGGAGCAGGCGATGAACCGGCGTGATGTGCTAAAAGCAGGGATCGGCTTTGGAGTTTTGAGTGCTTTGGTGGGCGCAGGTGTATTGCGCTCGAGCGAGGTGTACGCAGCGCGCAAGGCGGAGGAGGCGTTTAAGGCCGGTAAGTTGGAGGATGCGCTAAAAGCGCTGGGAGCATCCAGCCCGGCCCCAAGCAATGATATTGTGTTGGTGGCTCCCGATATTGCAGAGAATGGCGCAGTGGTCCCGATCGAGATTGAGAGCAAAATTGCCAAGAGCGAGACCATCGCGGTGCTGGTCGAGAAGAATCCTAATATCGTGGCTGCTGTTTTTCATCTGACCCCAGCGGCAGAGCCGAAGGTGAAAACGAGGGTCAAGATGGGGCAGACTTCGGATGTGATCGTGTTGGTGAAAGCAGATGGCAAGTACTTTATGACCAAAAAAGAGGTAAAAGTGACGTTGGGCGGTTGCGGCGGTTAAATGTGTGAGAGGAGGAAGCGATGTCGACAGGACCTATGCGGATCCGCGCACAGATGCAGGGGGATGTGGTCAATGTACGGGCGTTGATCTCCCATCCGATGGAGACGGGGCAACGCAAGGACGCTTCGGGAAATACAATTCCCGCTCATTACATTACAGAGGTTGTAGCGAGTGTGAACGGTACCCCTGTGATCGCCGCCGATTGGAGCGGGGCGATTTCGACTAACCCCTATTGGGAGTTTAACGTTAAAGCAAAGCCGGGCGATAAGATCACCATTAAATGGATAGATAACAAGGGTGATTCGAAGGAGGAGACAGTCGAGGTGAAGTGATCGGTCGGCAGTGCACTCGAAGAAACGGTTGAGCAAAGAAAGCGCACTCGCTGACGGGGGCAGGGGCGCTGTTTTGACGACGGTGAGAGGGGGGATAAAGGGGAACGCTTGGGCGAGTGAGAAGTAGCCCGCCTTAAAGCGAAAGCGAAAGTGAAGGAGCGGGAGCCGCGTTTGCTTACCTGTGAAGGGAGGGGTAGCGCGTTCGGAGGCAGGAGTTGCCGAAGTTGACAACCCAGCAGGGAGCAGCTGGAGGGGTGGGGGTCGTGGCCAACACACCGGGTTTTAAATAGTCAGTTTTGATTATGCAGGAGGGCGGGGGGATTGCTTTCGCCAACAACGGAGTTGGGCAAAAGAGAGCGGCGTTTCCCCCGAGGAGATCCGAGAGATGATCGACTCCTCCTTCAAAGCGAACAGTAAATCAAGCGGTTAGAGAAGGGCCAGTGGTCGTCGAAAATCGAGGCGGGAAGACTTTGTTTTCAACTTCAAAAAAAACCCCGCAGCGATGCGGGGCCAAATACCAGGGAGTGTTGCGAAGGAATTACTTGATGCCGTAGTAGTGCTTGGCAACGGCAGTGAGGGGAAGCGGTTTGATTTTGTCTGCCATGCCCGCACAGCCGAATTGCTCGTACCGCTCTTTGCAGAGTTTCTTGGCCGCTGCACGGGCGGGTTTGAGGAATTCGCGGGGGTCGAATTTGGAGGGATTCTCGGCGAGAAAACGGCGGACCGCAGCGGTCATCGCGAGACGGATGTCAGTGTCGATATTGACTTTGCGCACGCCGTGCTTGATCGCGGTTTGAATCTCTTCGATGGGGACTCCATAGGTCTCCTTCATCTGACCGCCAAATTGACGAATCTCTTCGAGGAGGTCCTGCGGTACGCTGGAGGAGCCGTGCATGACGAGGTGCGTGTTGGGAATTTTGGCGTGGATCTCTTTAACCCGATCGATCGCGAGGATGTCGCCGGTGGGCTTGCGGGAAAATTTGTAGGCGCCATGGCTGGTGCCGATCGCAATCGCCAGCGCGTCGACGCCGGTCTTTTCGACGAAGTCTTTGGCTTGATCAGGGTCGGTAAGAAGCATCGAGTGGTCGAGCGTTCCTTCCGCACCGACACCATCCTCTTTTCCAGCAGTGCCGGTTTCAAGCGATCCGAGACAGCCGAGTTCGCCTTCGACCGAAACCCCTACCGCGTGGGCGATCTCGCAGACTTTGCGAGTTACTTCGACGTTGTATTCGTAGCTTGCCGGCGTCTTTTGGTCCTCTAAGAGCGAACCATCCATCATTACACTCGAGAAGCCGAGCCGGATCGCTTGAACGCAGACCGCAGGAGAGGCTCCGTGATCTTGATGCATGACGATGGGGATGTCGGGGTAGCTTTCGACCGCCGCTTCCACAAGCGCAGATAAGAAAATCTCCCCCGCATATTTGCGCGCGCCGGCAGAGGCTTGGAGGATCACTGGGCTGCGCGTTTCCGCGGCCGCTTCCATGATCGCTTGGACTTGCTCTAGGTTATTGACGTTAAAGGCGGGAACGCCGTATCCGTGTTCAGCAGCATGGTCGAGGAGTTGTCGAAGAGAGATCAGTGCCATCGGGGCCTCCTTTGGATCGTAGGTTATGATTGCGCTCGCCGCGCGAGAATTTCAATGGCGGGGAGTTGTTTGCCTTCGAGCATTTCGAGAAAGGCACCGCCACCCGTCGAGATATAGCTGACTTTGCTGGCAATGCCGAATTTTTCGATCGCAGCGATCGTGTCACCACCGCCAGCGAGGGTAAAGGCCGGAGAGGCAGCAATGGCGCGCGCTAGCCGCTCCGTCCCTTTGGCAAAGGCGTCAAATTCGAAAACCCCCAGGGGTCCGTTCCAGACGACCGCACCGCTGGTGTTTTCGATCCGCCGGGCGATTGCTTCGGCAAAGGTAGGACCGACGTCGAGGATCATGTCGTCGGGACCAACGGCGTCGATCGCTTTTACAGTGGCCGGGGCATCGGCTTTAAACTCAGGAGCAACGACGACGTCTTCGGGGAGGGGAACCGCTGCACCACGTCGGGCGAGCTTTTCCATTACCGCTCGGGCTTCACCGACGAGGTCGGGTTCGATAAGGCTTTTGCCAACCGGTTTTCCCGCGGCGAGTAAGAAGGTGTTGAGGATTCCTCCGCCTACGATGAGGGTGTCAACCTTTTCAGCAAGGTTCTGTAAGATGGTGAGTTTGGTAGATACCTTTGAGCCAGCGACAATCGCAATGAGCGGCCGTGGCGGGTTGGCGATGACCCGCTCGATCGCTTCGACCTCTTCGACGAGAAGGGGCCCTGCACAGGCAACCGGCGCATATTCAAAGACGCCATAGGTGGTGGCTTCGGCGCGATGGGCGGTGCCGAAGGCGTCGTGGACAAAGATGTCGGCAAGTTTGGCGATTTTTTGTGCGAGTTCAGGGCTGTTTTTCTTTTCGCCGATATTGAGGCGGCAATTTTCGAGAAGTAGCACTTCGTCGGCGTTGCCGCTGACGCCGTCTACCCACTGAGTGACCAAACGCACCGGTACGCCGAGAAGCGCTTCTAGCCGTTTGCCAACAGGAGCGAGCGTGTCTTCGGGTTTGGGTTCCCCTTCTTTGGGACGACCGAGGTGGGAGGTGACCATCACGAGGGCGGCTCCTCCTTCGCGCGCGAGGCGAATCGCCGGGAGACTGGCGCGAATGCGGGTGTCGTCGGCAACAGTGCCGTCGGCAGCGAGCGGGACGTTGAGGTCAGCGCGAATGAAGACGCGTTTGCCGCGCACTGCACCCGCAACCACGAGGTCGGTGAATTTCTTGGCTTGCATGACCCACCCTCCCATCACTGGTTGGCGATGTGGCGCACGAAGCGCAGCATGTTGCAGGTGTATCCGTATTCGTTGTCGTACCAGGCGACTACTTTGACGAAGGTGGGGTCGAGCATGATCCCCGCTTCCGCGTCGAAGATCGAGGGAAGAGGAGAGCCCCGGAAATCGGTAGAGACCACCGCGTCCTCGGTGTAGCCTAGAACATTTCGAAGCGCTCCTTCCGAGGCTTCTTTCATCGCGGCGCAAATCGCTTCATAAGTGGTCTCGGTGGCCAATTGAACGGTGAGGTCGACGACCGAGACGTCGGAGGTAGGAACTCGGAAAGCCATGCCGGTCAGTTTCTTGTTGAGCGCCGGGATTACTTTGCCGACGGCTTTGGCTGCCCCTGTCGAGGAAGGGATGATGTTTTCGAGGATACCGCGTCCGCCGCGCCAGTCTTTGGCGGAGGGACCATCGACGGTCTTTTGGGTAGCGGTGGCGGCATGTACTGTGCTCATCAGCCCGCGAACGATGCCAAAACGGTCGTGCAGCACCTTGGCAACCGGCGCGAGGCAGTTAGTGGTGCAGCTTGCCGCTGAAACGATCGCTTGACCAGCGTAGGCGGTGTGGTTGACGCCATAAACAAACATTGGCGTGTCATCTTTGGCCGGTGCCGATTGAACGACTTTCTTGGCCCCCGCTGCGAGGTGCTTTTGACAGCTTTCAGCAGTGAGAAAGATTCCTGTCGATTCCACGACGACGTCTACGCCGACGTCGCCCCAGGCGAGCTCAGCAGGGTCCTTTTTGGCGGTGACACGAATCGGCCGACCGTTTACCCAGAGGGTGCTCTCTTTGACTTCGACCTTCGCGGGAATTCGTCCGTGGACAGAGTCATAGGTGAGCATATAACCGAGGTAGTTAGGGTCGAGAAGGTCGTTTACGGCGACTACTTCAAGGTCGGAAAATTCCGCTTCCTTGACGATCGCGCGCACCACCATGCGGCCGATTCGCCCGAAGCCGTTGATGCCGATGCGGATAGTCATAGTACACTCCCTTTCTTAAGTGGTAGAGACGATTATTAAACCCGACTCATGACTTCGCGCACGGTGGCGATGATTCGCTCGACCGTAAACCCATAATGCGCGAAAAGAATATCGCCGGGGGCCGACTCGCCGAAGCGGTCGATTCCGATTACCGCACCGGCGAGGCCGACATATTTGTACCACAGGTCGGGGTAGGCCGCTTCAATAGCGATCTTGGGAAGGTCGGGGGGAAGAACCGCTTCTCGATAAGCTTGCGGTTGCCGTTCAAAGACTTCAACACAGGGAATGGAGACTACCCGACACCCTACCATCATCTGCGAGAGCTGTTCGGCGGCTTTCAGCGCGAGCGCGACTTCTGAACCTGTGGCGATGAGGACGATGCGAAGAACCGGAAATTCCGCGAGAATGTACCCACCCCGCTCGATCTGTTCGGCTTTCACCGCGTCGGCGTGAAGCTTAGGGAGGTTTTGCCGAGAGAGGATGAGCGCGGTGGGCCCTTCCCGCCGTTCCAGCGCAGCTGCCCAGGCGACGGCGGTTTCAAGCGCGTCGGCCGGTCGCCAAACGTCGAGGTTGGGGATGAGCCGTAGGCTGGGGATGTGTTCGATAGGTTGATGGGTGGGGCCATCTTCTCCAAGCCCGATCGAGTCATGGGTGAGGACGTGAACGACGCGTTGCTTCATCAATGCCGCCATGCGAATCGCGTTGCGGCTGTAGTCGGAGAAAACCAGAAAGGTGCCACCGTAAGGGATGAAACCGCCGTGAAGCGCGATCCCATTCATCATTGCCGCCATCGCAAATTCGCGCACGCCATAAGAGAGGTGGCGGCCCCACTGGTCGCGCCGTACCGGAGTGGCTCCTTTGAATTCGGTAAGATTGGAGTGGGTGAGGTCGGCCGACCCTCCAAAGAGCTCCGGCACCTCTGGCCCGAGAAGGTTGAGAGCATTTTGGCTCGCTTTGCGAGTAGCCGGAGTACCGCTGTCAGCTGCAGCGGCAGCGAAGAGTTTGGCTTTGATCTCAGACCAACGGGTCGGCAACTCCCCAGCCAGGCGCCGCTCGAGTTCGGCGGCTTTCTCAGGATAGGCGGCGCGGTAGACAGCAAACCGCGTTTGCCATTCATCGTAGAGGCGATTGCCCCGCGCCGTGAGATTCCAGGCAGCGCGGATGGGTTCTGGAATTTCAAAGGGAGGATAGGGCCAGCCGAGCGCTTCTCGCATTTTCGCAGTCTCTTCCGCACCTAAAGGTGCGCCGTGGACCTCGGCACTTCCCGCTTTGGTGGGAGCACCTTTGCCGATGGTGGTGCGACAGATGATCAGCGTCGGTTTGCCCGTGGGGGATTTGGCTTGCGCTTTGGCGGAAGAGATCGCATTCGAGACAGCGGCGACATCGTGTCCGTCTACCGGACCGATCACGTTCCAGTGGTAGGCTTCGAAGCGCTTTTTGGTATCATCGGCAAACCAGTGCTTGACCTCGCCGTCGATCGAGATGCCGTTGTCGTCGTAGAGACAGATGAGCTTGGCGAGACGAAGCGTGCCGGCAAGCGACGCCGCTTCATGGCTGATCCCTTCCATCAGACAGCCGTCGCCAAGAAAGACGTAGGTAAAATGGTCGATGAGAGTGTGTTCGGGAGTGTTGAATTCGTCGGCAAGGAGCTTCTCCGCCAGCGCCATGCCGACCGCATTGGCAAACCCTTGCCCAAGCGGCCCCGTTGTGGTTTCTACCCCGACGGTGTGGCCGAATTCGGGGTGACCGGCTGTTTTACTGCCGAGTTGTCGAAAGCGCTTCAACTCTTCCAGCGGTAGATCGAAGCCGGTGAGGTGCAGTAGGGCATAGAGAAGCATCGAGGCGTGACCGTTAGAGAGGATAAAACGGTCTCGGTCAGGCCAATCGGGGTGGGTGGGCGCTACCCGCAGGTGATCGCGCCAGAGGGCAACCGCCATCTCGGCCATGCCGAGCGGGGCGCCCGGATGGCCCGATTTTGCAGCGTTGGTCGCGTCAGCGGCAAGAAAACGAAGCGCATTTGCCATCTCTACGGTGAGGTCGGTCACGGTTGATCTCCTGCCTTTTTCGATCAGGGGAAATTTTACCCGTTGGCGAGCGCCCGTTTGCGCCGCTCCATGAAGCGCCAGATAAAGGGGGTGAAGATGAGCTGCATCGCTAGCTCCATCTTGCCGCCGGGAATCACGATGGTGTTGGGACGGCTCATAAAGGAGTCGTGGATCATGCTGAGGAGATAGGGAAAATCGATCCCTTTGGGATTGGCAAAGCGGATGACCACAAAGCTTTCGTCGGGGGTGGGAATGTCGCGGGCGATAAAGGGATTGGAGGTGTCTACGACCGGCACCCGCTGAAAATTGACATGCGTGCGGGAAAATTGGGGGACGATATAGTTGACGTAGTCCGGCATCCGCCGCAAAATGGTGTCGGTCACCGCTTCGGTCGAGTAGCCCCGCTCTTTGCGGTCGCGCCACAACTTCTGAATCCATTCGAGGTTGATCACTGGGACCACGCCGACCAAGAGATCGGGATATTGGGCGATGTTGTGTTTGTCGGTGACTACCGCACCGTGTAGCCCTTCATAAAAAAGGAGATCGGTCTCTTCGGGGAGATCTTCCCACTCGGTAAAACAGCCGGGAGGTACCCCGTAGCGCTGCGCTTCTTCCTCATTGTGGACGTAGTGACGAATGCGTCCGCGCCCACTTTCGCTGTAGGTTTTGAAGAGATTTTCCAACTCGCCGAAGAGGTTAGCCTCCGGACCAAAATGGCTAAAGTGGCGATTGCCTTTTGCCTCCTCTTCAGCCATCTTCCTTTTCATCGCCGCGCGGTCATAGGCATGAAAGGAATCGCCTTCGACGATCGCCGCTTTTACCCCCTCTCGGCGAAAGATGTTGGCAAAAGAGCGCATCACGGTGCTGGTCCCGGCTCCCGAGGAACCGGTAATCGCGATGATCGGATGTTTGGCAGACATGAAAAGGCTCCCTCCGTGGCTTTAGACATCCCGAAAAAGCGTACGATTGGCAAAAAGCGGGAGATCGCTGACATGAGCGTCGGGGTCGTTGTGATAGTGCTCGATCAGCTCTACCTCTTCGCGCGAGCCGAAGACAAAGCCGATCCGCTGATGGAGTTCGGTAGGTTGAACCGTGAGCACGGGCCCGTAACCGGTGGAGGCACGGCCACCCGCTTGCTCGACGATCATGCCGATCGGATTGCATTCGTATAAAAGCCGAAGACGACCCGGCTTGAGCGGCATTTTGGTGTCGCGCGGATAGAGAAAGACCCCCCCACGGGTGAGAATGCGGTGGGTTTCGGCGACGAGCGAGGCGACCCACCGCATGTTGAAGTCTTTACCCCGTGGACCGGTCTTCCCTTTCAGACATTCGTCGACATAGCGCCGGACCGGCGGCTCCCAGAAGCGGGCGTTGGAGGCATTGATCGCAAACTCCTTAGTGCTTTCAGGGATGCGCATGTTGGGGTGGGTAAGCATGAATTCGCCAAAGTCTGGGTCGAGGGTAAAACCGACTACCCCTTGACCGACAGTGAGAACCAACATCGTAGTGGGACCATAGATAGCGTAGCCGGCGGCAAGCTGCTGGATACCGGGTTGCAGGAAATCTTCCACGCTCGGCTGCTCTTTCCCTTCGGGCATCTTGAGGACGGAGAAGATCGACCCGACCGAGACGTTGACGTCGATATTAGAGGAACCATCCAAAGGATCGTAGAGCAGGAGATAGTGACCACGGGGATATTGATCGGGAATGAGATAGGGCTCTTCCATCTCCTCTGAGGCCATCGCTGCAAGGTATCCCCCCCACTCCGTGAGGCGCATGAAGCATTCGTTGCTGATGACATCGAGCGGTTTTTGCTCCTCACCTTGAACGTTGACACTGGTGGTGACCGCATGAGTGGTCCGCCCCAGCGCTCCATAGGCAACCTGGCGGGCGATCGCTTTGCACGCCCGCGCGACATCGATGATCAGGTGGTTGAAGTCACCCGTCGCCGAGGGGAAACGACGCCGCTGCTCGATAAGGTATTGCGTCAACGTCGGAGTGTGCGCCCAGCTCATCGAGTTGCTCCTCTGTTGCAATCTTAATCTAAGAGAAGATAAAATAAACTACTCATAAATGGAAGATGAATCTTCTTATCTCCTTATTCAGGGGTTCTGAATGAAGCATGTGACGATGCGGCAGCTGCGGATCTTCGCAACAGTAGCCAAAGAAGGGTCGATCAGCAAAGCAGCCGATAAGCTCTTTTTGACTCCGCCAGCGGTCTCGATGCAGATCAAAGAGCTGGAGGCTCAGGTGGGAATGGCGCTTTTTGAGCGGTCGGCCCGCCGCTTTACGCTGACCACGGTGGGGGAGTATTTTTTGATCTACGCGCGACGAATCCTCGACTTGGTGGGAGAGGCCGAGGAGTTGGCTAAGCGCTTGCAAGAGGGAACGGTTGGAGAGTTGAGGATCGGGATGGTAAGCACCGCTCAGTATCTGGTGCCGCGGATGTTGGGGGAGTTCCGCCGCGAACACCCGGGGATTACCCTCTCACTGCGCGTAGGAAACCGCCGCCAAGTGGTGCAGATGCTCGAGGCACGCGAGGTCGATGTGGTGGTGATGGGTCGCCCTCCCGAGGAGCTGAAGGTGCGGGCGGAGGCTTTTGCCGGCCATCCCAGTGGATTTGTCGCTGCCCCCGACCATCCGTTGTGCGATGCGAGCGGCGAGATCGATCCCCGATTGGTGGCTCAGGAGCCACTTATCGTCCGCGAGGAGGGGTCAGGGACTCGATCGGCGATGAACCTTTTCTTTGCGGAACGGCGGGTAACGCCGAAGATCGCGATGCAGATGGAGAGCAACGAAACGATCAAACAGGCGGTGATGTCAGGATTGGGGCTCGCTTTTTTGTCGCTGCATACAATCGCTATGGAGGTGCGACACGGTTATCTGCGGGTGCTGCCGGTGCGCGGTACCCCCGTGATGCGCGCATGGTACGTGGTGCACCGAACAAGCCAGTTTGTGGCCCCTGCGGTGGAGGCGTTCCGTTATTACCTATTAGAACGGGGGCAAACCTACGTGCAGGAGCATTTTCCAGGGGGAAACGGCAGGGGAGGGAGCGATCCGCCAGGGCGCCGAGATCGATAGAGATTTTGCAGCGATCGAGAGGAGAGGAGGGACAATCTGAATCCTTAAGCCCCCAAAGGTTCTGCGGAGCACCGCGAGGAGAGGTTATGCTACGATTGAGTAAGCGAAGAGTAAAATGATAAAGAAAAAATGAACAGTAATGGAATAAAGTTTTACTTTTCTTAATAATGGAAATTGTTTAGAATGGAACGGCAAAGGCCGCAAGTGGGTGCGGCCATGCGGCGGCAGAGCTAGGGTCCAACTTTGGTGCAACGATGGAGGAGCTATGGCAGCAAAGACTTATTCGGCGGGTGTAAAAGAGTATCGCCAAACCTATTGGGCGCCCGATTATGTGCCACTCGATACCGATTTATTGGCGGTGTTCAAAGTGGTGCCGCAGCCCGGAGTAGATCGAGAGGAGGCGGCAGCGGCAGTGGCTGCAGAGTCGTCGACCGGGACTTGGACGACGGTGTGGACCGATCTGCTGACCGATCTGGATTATTACAAAGGGCGTGCTTATAAAATCGAGGATGTACCGGGGGACGATACGGCATTTTACGCGTATGTCGCTTACCCGATCGACCTCTTTGAGGAGGGATCGGTAGTCAATGTGTTTACGTCACTGGTGGGAAACGTCTTCGGCTTTAAGGCGGTGCGTTCGTTGCGGTTGGAGGATGTCCGCTTCCCGCTTGCTTATGTCAAGACTTGCGGCGGCCCGCCCCACGGCATCCAGGTGGAGCGCGATATTCTGAATAAGTACGGCCGGCCGTTACTGGGGTGCACGATCAAACCGAAATTGGGTCTCTCGGCGAAAAACTACGGGCGCGCTGTTTATGAGGCACTGCGCGGCGGGCTCGACTTCACAAAAGATGATGAGAATGTAAACAGCCAGCCCTTTATGCGTTGGAAGCAGCGTTTCGATTTCGTGATGGAGGCAGTCGAGAAGGCGCAGCGTGAGACCGGCGAGCGAAAAGGACACTACTTGAATGTGACCGCCCCGACACCAGAGGAGATGTATAAGCGGGCCGAATATGCCAAGGAGATCGGCGCGCCGATCATCATGCATGACTACTTGACCGGTGGTTTCTGCGCCCATACGGGGTTGGCCAATTGGTGCCGGGAAAATGGAGTGCTGCTCCATGTCCATCGCGCGATGCACGCGGTGATCGACCGCAACCCTTACCATGGGATCCATTTCCGGGTGTTGGCAAAGGTGCTGCGGTTAATGGGCGGAGATCATCTCCATACTGGAACTGTGGTGGGGAAATTGGAGGGCGACCGCCAGGCGACCCTGGGGTGGGTCGATCTGCTGCGCGAGTCGTTCGTGCCGGAAGACCGTAGCCGCGGGATCTTTTTTGATCAGGATTGGGGGTCGATGCCGGGCGTTTTTGCCGTGGCTTCCGGTGGAATCCATGTGTGGCATATGCCGGCGCTGCTGTCGATTTTCGGCGACGATGCGGTGTTTCAGTTCGGCGGCGGTACTTTGGGCCATCCGTGGGGCAACGCCGCCGGGGCGCACGCCAACCGCGTGGCGTTGGAGGCGTGCGTGCAGGCGCGCAACGAGGGGGCTGTTTTGGAGCGCGATGGAAAAGAGATTTTGACCCGTGCGGCTGCCCATAGCCCCGAGTTGAAGATCGCGATGGAGACGTGGAAGGAGATTAAGTTCGAGTTCGATGTGGTGGATAAACTCGATGTGCAGCATAAGTGAGGAGTAGTTGGGGATATAGAGAAGGAGCAAGGCAATGAGTGTTCATGCGTATAAAGGGCAACGGCGCTACGAGACTTTTTCCTATCTGCCGCAGATGAACCCCGAGCAGGTACGCAAACAGATCGCCTACGCGATCGCCCAGGGGTGGAACCCCGCGGTGGAACATACCGAGCGAGAGAATGCAATGAGTCACTACTGGTATATGTGGAAATTGCCGATGTTCGGGGAGCAGTCGGTGGACGCAGTGATGGCGGAGATCGAGGCGTGCCACCGCGAGTTCCCCGACCATATGGTGCGGTTTGTGGCATACGATAACTACGCTCAGTCCCAGGGGCTGGCGTTTGTGGTTTACCGCTGAAGTTGGGGCGTGGCTTTTCGATAACGCCGGGTGAGAACGCCCGGCGAGGGCAAGGATGACACAGATGAGCGGCGCAGATCGAGAAGAGATGGGGCCAGATGTGCGGTTGTCGGGGCGCGCATTGGCGGCCCGCCGGCGGGAGGCAATGGCCCGCTTCGGAAAAGGGGCATGGATGACCACGGTAGGGGGAGCAGGGGAGGAGGGAAAAGTGGCTGCGCCACCGAGCAGCGAGGGGATGGGGGAGAGAGGAACGGCGAGATTTCCTGCTGGACGGTGGGTAGCACAGCAGCGGCGCGCCGCGATCGCGGCGATGGGTAAGGCGGCAATTGCAGGGGCGAACAGCGCTGCAACGCCGGCTGGAAGAGGGAGGCGGCGGGGAGGGGCGACGATGATGTCGACGGGAGAGGCTGCAACGAGTGCTGAGGGATCGAGCGTTTCCGCCGCGGTAGGGCCAGCGTGGACCAGCGAAGAGCCAGCGCGGACGATGGGAGAGGGGGGAGATCCCTTGGTGGCTGCATTGGCGGCGCAGAGGCGAACGACTGTGCGCGATTTAGCGATCGCCCGCCGCCAGGCAGTGGCGGTTTTGGGGAAGGTGGGAATGCGGCGCGCGGCATACGCGGCAAGGTTGGCTACCAACGCCCCGAGCGCCGATTGGTTGAGCGCTCTCCAGCCGTCGGCGACAGGAAGACAGATCGCGATGCAGCGGCGGTTGCTGCAGTCGCGGTTGGGAAAGTTGGAGGGAGAGGGGGGAGGCAGCCGTCCGACGGGGCGAGTACGGCCGACGGCTAAGGTGGAGATCGATCAGACTCTCCGAGGGAGTACGGTGACCGGTTCCGCACCGATGCCTTCGCCAAGGGTGACGGGAATGGAGGCAGGGGGATGCCGCACGGTAACAGGGACCGAGTACTTGGGGACTAGCTATTTTGAAGAGGTGTGCGATGGAAAAACGGCTGCCCCAGGGGCGGCTAAGGTGACGGTAAGCCATACGGCGCGCGGCCGAGCAGTGACCGGAACCAGGCTGAGTGGCGAACATCCGCCGGTGACCGGAGGAGAGGAGGGGCGCTGCGTTCCGGTGACCGGTACCGAGTATTTGCCTGCAGAGCATTTCGTCTCGGTGTGCCGTCGTCAACCACCGGAGTCGCCGGCCAAGGTGGGATCGGCGGCGACGAGAGGGGGAGAGCGAGTGACCGGAACGGTGATCGGCCGCTCTGAGCGGGTGACGGGCGATGAGGCAGGAGCATGTCGACCGATTACCGGGACCCCTTACTACGAGCCGCGCGATTTCGGTGCGGCGTGCGCGCGACCGGCGCCTCCAAAGGTGGAAGAGCAGCGTACCGAGCAGGGGAGTCGAGTGACGGGGAGTGTCGTGGTCGCTGCCCCTAAAGCAACAGGGGATGATTCGGAGGTGTGCGCCCCGGTGACCGGGACAGAGTATGTGGATGCGGAGAGCGCTCGGCAGTTGTGCCCAACCACCCCGCCCCCTGCGCCGGTTCCAAAGGTTCGGGTCCACAAGACGTGGCGGGGCTTGCCGATCACCGGTACTTCTTTGCAGGTGTCGGCACGGGTCACAGGGATGGAGGCAGGGGCGTGCGCACCAGTAACAGGTACCCCTTATTTGGGACCGGAGTATTTCGCGGCGAATTGCCCCGCCCCTTTGAGAGCGGTTCAGGAGGAGGTGCAACGACGGGGTGCGTTTAGAGCGCCGGTGACAGGGGATCGCCCTGGGGTGGGAGGCGGGCGAATCACCGGGGATGAACGGGGGGCGTGCGCACCGGTAACCGGCAGCCCTTACGTGGGGCCCGATAACGCTCCGGTGGTGTGTCCGCCCACGCGAGGAAAGTTCGCGGCGGTGGAGCGCCCTTCCCTTCCGCCTGAGCCGGCGCAGGCGGAACGTGAGGAGAGCGCCGAGGCGGAGGAGCGACGGGAGGGGGGATTTTCGATCATGACGCCAATGCGCTGGGCTGCACGACAGCGGGTGCGAGTGACGGGGATGCCAACCGGCGGCGGTGAGCGGGTGACCGGCCCGGTGAATAAAGCCGATGGTTTGGTGACAGGAACCCCAGAGTTCCGCGCCGCGCGCGCTGAGGAAGGCGCAGAGGAGGAGCGTGCCGCCGCGCGAGCGCGGTTGAGCGGAGAGGCAGCAAGCCGCGCACGGGTACGAATTACCGGCGACGCGTGGGAGGGGAGAAGAGAGGTGACCGGCACCGAGGGAGCTTCCGCGCGCGCCTGGAATACGACGTGGAGGGGAACGCCGCGCGGGGAACCCCGCAATGCCCGTACTTGGCTCAATTTGGAGCGACCTGAGGTTCCGCCTAGCCCCGTGACCGGTTCAGCGGGGACGACGATGCGCGGGGCATTGGTGACCGTTTCAGGAGGCGCTCGCGGTTGAGGTGAGAGGACGGGATGCGCGTACGAAGAGCGAAGCAGGTGGCATGGTTCCGCGGTGAGGGGGAGAGGAGCACTCCTGCACCGCAGAGGGTAGAGGCGAGAGTGGAGAGGGAGAGAGAGGTGCCGAGCACAACGGTCGAGGATGGGGGAGAGCGGCCCGCCACAGCGGTCGGCGGACGCCAGCATCCGCTGGTCGATCGGGTGATGAACGGCCATCTCTTTGACTACGAGCGGTTGTTGCGGGGCCGTTTCGATCGAATCGAGCCAGTGTTGCGGCGCATCGCAGCGCTGCCGCGCGATGAACGCTTCGAGGAGACGGCGCAGCGGCTGGTGGGTAACGAGCTGCAGATGGCTATTCCAGCGGAGCTTTTGAGTCGCGCTTGGCTGGTGGGGTTGGATTTGCGGGCGCTTTACGCCGAGGCAGTCTTCGCCGCGATCGGTCAGTGTGTGCGCCAGGCAGCGGCCGACCAGGCAGCGTGGCGCAGCCGAGTGGTGTTCGACCGCGAGCGATTGTTGTCGTGCCGGATCCATACGTTGGATGTGACGCCGTGCGCCGATGGACGGTTGCAGGGATTGCTGCCGTTTGCGTTGCGGGTGGCCCCCGAGGAGCCCGCTGTGACCGTGAAAGCCCACGCAGGGGTTTTGTTCGATGTGGAGAATGAACTGGCCGATTGGACAGCCCGGGCGTTGATGCGAGTGACCGGTTTGATCGAGGGGGGAGACACCGCACGCTATTTGAAGATGGCGGTTTACCATTTCAGCAGCGCCAACCCGCTGCGCGAGGGGTGCGCTGCCCACGGCAGCCGCGATGAGGTGGCAATGGCCGCTGCACGAGAGCGATTGCTTCAGCTGAAAGAGGCAGTGACGCGTAATTTTAGCGCCGAGATCGCACCGCTGCTGCTGTTGGTGGGGCTGGATACCGATAGCGATGCGATCCGAGTTCATTTGCCCGACGCCGAGGGAGTTCCCGTGTTGGAGCGGTCGCTCGAGGCGATGAGGTTGTATGAGCAGACGCGGTCGCTCGATGAGGAGGGGGCACGGCGAGCAGTGGCCGCAGCAGTTTTCGCCGCCCTGCAGCCAACCCCCTTGGCGTGGCAGGGGGTGGCCATGGCGGTCTTTTTGACCGAGCTTCTGATCGCCAATTTTTCGCAGATCGAGTATGTGCGCTTTTACCACCGCGGTGGATACGCCGATGCGGGACATGCCGAACGCTTTTTGTGCGTGGGCCAGGCGCTCGATGAGCTGCATGTGCGCAATATGTACTATTTCGCCCATCTCGATACGCTCGAGGAGGGTGCAGGCGATGTCGATGTGGGGGTTAAAATTTTCCGAACATTGAATGTGGCGCGCGGTTTGCCTATCCCGGTATTGGTCCATTTCCGATACCAGAGCCGAGTGCCGGGTTCATTTGCCCGGGCACAGACGCGCGCCCGCCGCGTGGTGGCAGCGATCCGCTCGCGATACGCCGATTTGGCGGCAGCAGGGTTGTTGGTGGTGCGCGCCGCATTGAGCGATAGCAACGGGGTGGAGGGATTTTCGTTCGTAGAGGAGAAGCTCGATAGACCAGGCGGCCATTGAGGGGAGAACGTAGCCGTGAAGGTGATGCGGGTGGTGCGAACATTGGTTTCAACCAACCGAATCGAGAGTTTCGGCCACCGACCGCTGTTGGTGGTTCAGGATAAGCCGGGAGGACCCTTGAGCGTGGCCGTGGATGCGGTGGGGTGCCGCCCGGGAGATTGGGTGTTGTGCGTGGGTTCGTCCGCGGCGCGCGAGGCGGCGGGAAGTAAAGATTTCCCGTCCGATTTGACGATCGTCGGCATCGTCGACTATTGGGAGGAGAAATAGCCATGGAGATCTTCCAAGTGGTCGATGAGTTGGTGTGTACGCGCCGCGTGCCCGGCTTAAAGTCGGCGGTGTTGCGTGTGTTGCGCGATCAGAAAGGAGGGATCGCAGTGGCTACCGACCCGGTCAGCGCACCCGTCGGAGCGTGGGTTTTCGCGACCGCAGGGACCGCAGCTCGCGTGGCAATGCCCGATCCCGCATTGATTACCGATTTGACGATCTGCGGCATTATCGATGAATGGCCCCCGCCTGAGTTGCGTGCGCCGCAGGCGGAACCGGCGGGATAACGTGAAAGGAGGATACCATGGCTGAACCGATGGGGATCGCGCTGGGGATGATCGAGACGCGCGGTTTGGTGCCGGCGATTGAGGCGGCGGATGCGATGACGAAGGCGGCCGAGGTGCGGT
>JAOAEZ010000002.1:90572-299159 GCA_026416515.1 Hydrogenophilus sp.
ATGCGTGCGA
This sequence comes from Hydrogenophilus sp., assembly GCA_026416515.1. Classification (GTDB taxonomy): domain Bacteria; phylum Pseudomonadota; class Gammaproteobacteria; order Burkholderiales; family Rhodocyclaceae; genus Hydrogenophilus. The sequence goes on from JAOAEZ010000002.1 coordinate 90,583, forward strand.
GCGGGTAGGGGATGGCTTGGTGGCGGCCCATATTATCGCTCGCGTCCATAGCGAGGTGGAGAAGATCTTGCCCCAGCTTCCAGAGGCGTGAGGTGGGTGTGAAGGAACGAGGGTAAAAAGGAGCGGCTATGAGCATTAAGGGTATTGCGCTGGGGATGATCGAGACGCGCGGTTTGGTGCCGGCGATTGAGGCGGCGGATGCGATGACGAAGGCGGCCGAGGTGCGGTTGATCGGCCGGCAGTTTGTGGGGGGAGGGTATGTGACGGTGATGGTGCGAGGGGAGACAGGGGCGGTGAACGCGGCGGTTCGGGCAGGAGCCGATGCGTGCGAGCGGGTAGGGGATGGCTTGGTGGCGGCCCATATTATCGCTCGCGTCCATAGCGAGGTGGAGAAGATCTTGCCCGAGGCGCCGGATGCAGGAGGTTCGGGCCGCGATGCCGATGTGACGTCGACGCAGAGCTAAGATGGATCGGTCGTTCGACCCGCGGACGATAGGGTGGATTGGCCGAGCGTTGGGCCACGAGCTGCGCGCAGTGCAGCAGTATGCGGCAGAGAGCGCGCTGGCGGCGCTGTGGGGTGAGGAGCGGTTGGCTGAGGAGTTGTGGGCAGAGGCAGTGGAGGAGCTGCGCCATGCCCGCGAGTTGATGAGCGCCGCAATCAGCCGGGGGGTCGTTCCCCCTCCTGCCGGGGGATTGCCATCACCACGATTGGCCGCTTCTCCTGCCGAGTTGGCGGCGATCCACGAGCGGTTGGAGTGGGAGGGGGTCCGGATATATGAGTCGGCATTGGCCGATGCGGAGCGATGGCGCGATCAAGAGGCGGCGAACTTGTTCCAGTCGTTGCTGGAGGCTGAGGTGGCGCATTGGCAGCGAGTGCGGTCGAGAAGAGGTTCGCCGGCAACCCCTGCCGAGGAGGAGAAGAAGAGAGGGGAGGAGGGTCACCATGAGTGAGGCGCCTAGCGGCTGGAACATTCAGCGACTGACGAGGGGGGAAGGGTGGCACCGCCGCTTTGTCTTCGGGAGTTACCGCGAGACGCGGGCTTTTTTGGATGGCTTGGCGTCGTTGGCGGAGGAGTTGGGATACCATCCACAGAATGTTAATTTTGCGACGAATTACGTGAATGTGACGTTGGAGGTTGGGGAGGAAGAGCGAGAACGAGAGCAGGCAGCACAGTTCGCCCAACGCTTGGGAGCGTTGGCAGTGATGGCCGCCGAGAGACGGGGGGAGGGGTGAAGGTCGTTGCTGTCGCAACGCCAAAGGGGGGATGCGGAAAGACAACGTTGGCGATTCATTTGGCCGATTGGCTGGCGCGAGGGGGAGAAGAGGTGGTGCTGTGGGATCTCGATCCGCAGCAGTCGGCGTGCGAGTGGTGGGCAGGGGGGCGATTCGCTTTTGAGTGCCGAGGAGGAGAATGGGAGGAGATAGAGAGAGAAAGAGAACGAAAGCGGGAGGGATGGGCAGTGGTCGATTGCCCTCCAGGGTTCGACGCCCGTGGGATAGAGCGGGTGGGAAAGATCGCGAGAGTGGTGCTGGTTCCAGTGCTGCCGTCGCCGCTCGATTTGTGGGCGTGCGCCCGTTGGGTGGGGGAACTGGCGCAGGCCGCACACAAAGAACAGGAGCGGTGGTTGGTGGTGAACCAGTTTGAGCGGCAGTCAGCAACCGTATTGCCGGCGGTGTTGGCGGCCGCTCGGGAGTTGGGAGTGCAGGTGGCGGCGGGGGTGGTAACACGGCGGGCGATTTACCGTCGCGCCGCGCTGGAGGGACGATCGGCGTTCGGGTACGGCCGGATAGGGCGAGCGGCGCAGGAGGAGTTGGAGCGGCTTTTTGGCGAGGTGGTGAGAGGATGAAAAGAAGCGAACGGCAGTGGGTGGAGTCGGTGCGAAGGGCAAAAGAGCGAGGGGCAACGGGGCGCGGAGCGGGTGAGGGGGAAGTGCGCGCGGAGAAAGAAGAGCAGGAGAAAGCGGAGTACGAAAAAGCGCAGCCCACAGAGGGGGGAAAAGAGGAGGTGCGAGAGGCGCAGAGTGGGAGCCCAGAGGAGGAGGGGCGTCAGCAACGAGAGAGAGGTGAGGGGAAAGAGGGGAAAGAGCGCAGCGGCGAGAGGAGCAGGAGTGAAGCCGGGCGCGAGAGGGACGATTCGCCCCCTTCGAGCGAGGGGGTCCTTTTTCCAGAGCGGGTTTGGCCCGATTGAACGGTTTGGTGGAGAGCGCGATGGATACGAGACGTTCGTTGCGCGGTTTGGCGCTGAGAAATGGGGGAGGAGGAAACGGACGCTACGAGGAGCGGCGAGGGGAGGGGGGAGAGCGGAGGAGAGCGGCAGCTGTTTACCCGACCGCTCCTGCCGATGGAGAGGAGCGATTGGCGGGTTACCGGGTGAAACGAGAGCCCTACTACCGACCGCTGGGCGATGAGGTGGCTTTGTATGAGTCAGCGTATGCGTTGCGGTTGCCAGTGTTGTTGAAAGGACCGACGGGGTGCGGAAAGACACGCTTTGTCGAGTATATGGCATGGCGTTTGGGGCGGCCGCTGATTACGGTGACGTGCAACGAGGATATGACGGCTGCCGATTTGGTGGGGCGCTTTCTGCTGGATGCAGAGGGAGTGCGGTGGGAGGATGGCCCACTGACGATGGCAGTCCGCTACGGGGCGATCTGCTACCTCGATGAGGTGGTGGAGGCGCGCGCCGATACGTTGGTGGTGATCCACGCAGTGACCGACGCACGCCGAATTTTGCCTATCGAGAAGACAGGCGAGGTGCTGAGTGCCCACGCCGATTTCCAGTTGGTGGTTTCCTACAACCCGGGATACCAAAGCTTGACGAAGGATTTGAAGCCGTCGACGAAGCAGCGGTTCGTGGGGTTGGAGTTCGGTTATCCGCCCGCAGAGGTGGAGGCAGAGATCGTGGCGCATGAGTCAGGGATACCGCTGGAGATGGCTGCGAAGTTGGTGGAGATCGCCCACCGTTCCCGCAATTTGAAAGGCCATGGACTCGATGAGGGAGCTTCTACCCGAATGTTGATCTACGCGGGAAGCTTGATCGCCCGCGGCGTGGCACCGGCGACAGCGTGCCGAATGGCGTTGGTCCACCCATTGACCGACGATCCCGATTTGGCCGCCGCGTTAGAGGCAGCCGTGTCGACTTACTTTTGAAGGGAGGGCGGGTGGCTGCGGGATTAGACGATTTTGCAACGACGATCGCGTCACTGCCTGAGCGGGCGCGAGCGTGGTTGGAGCGCGAGTGGGGGGGAGTGGGGCGCGCTTTTTCCTACCGGGGGTTGGATAACTATTTGCGAGGGGCCGCCGCGTTGGCGGAGTTAGGACGGGGGGAAGAGCTGGTCCTCTCGTTCTTGGAGTCAATGCCAGAGGTGGCTCGGGCAGTTGGAGAGGAGGTGGTGCCCGAGACGGCGGTGTTTTTATTGTCGATGGCGTCAAAAACGTCCGGACAGAATTTGACGTTAATCGCGGCGATGGCGCCGGTGGCGGCACGCCGCTTGGGGGATGCCGCTCTCTACCGCCAATTTTTGCAGGTGCTCAATTTGGTTTTGGCGCAGGCTCCTTACGGGTTAAGACCAATGCTGGAACATTTGGAGCCGCTTTTGAATCAGTTGACGTTGGGGGGGATACGCCGGTGGGCGCAGTGGGGGGCAGAGGCATACCGCGGGGATTTTGAGGGTCAGGCGCGCTATTTCGCGTTGGCGACTCCCGATTCTCTGAAGATATTGCAGCGCGAACGACGAGGGGTGGTCTTTGTCGATGTGCGCCGAAAATTGGTGCTGTATCTGCGCGCGCTGTGGGGGCGCGATTTTTTGCTGCGTCCTACCGCGGCCGATTTTGAGTCGCGCGAGGGGGCTCGACCTTATATCGAGCACCACGTGGTGCATGTCCCCGATGCTTACGATGATTGGGAAGGGGTGGATGGGTTGAGCCTCTACCGCGCCGCTTTAAACCACGCTGCCGCTCATCTGGTTTTTTCTACAGAGCCTTACCGAGAGGAGGAATTGACACCATTGGAGCGGGCTGCCGTGGGGGTGTTGGAGGATGCCCGCGTCGAGCGGTTGGCCGCCGCTCGTTTTCCGCGATTGGCCGAAGAGTGGCGACGATTGATCGCTGCAGGCGTACGGTTGTGGGGGGAGGAGGGAGAGAGACCGCTTCCCGTAGGGGCGCAGTTGGATCGGTTGGCGTTGGCCCTCGCCGAGGGAGGAGGGGGGGAGGAGTGGATTACCACGGTGTGCCAGGAGTGGGAAAGGGTGTGGCAAGAGGAGGAGAGCGCATCGCCTACAGCAGTGGTGACGTTGGCTAAGAAAACGGCGGCACTTTTGGGAGAGATAGGGGTTGCTGAGATTCGCTCCCATTCGTTGCAGAGCAAGATCGTGTACCGCGACGATAACCGCTTTTTGTGGGCCGGGGAGCGATTGAGCGAGGAGGAGGTTTTGGTCGCCGATTGGTTGAGCCGAGCACCAGTGCGGCGAACCGTTTCGGTGATGGAGATGGTCAACGAGGTGGATGTGGAATTCGCCGGCGATGACGCGCAGGAGGTGTGGGTTCTTCCGACCGAGTTTTGGTTCGATGAGGGGGGTACCGCCAACGCGCGCTTCGGTCGCGAGCGATGGCCCGACCCTGTTCATTACCCGGAGTGGGATTATCAGATCCAATTGGAGCGGCCCGATTGGGTAACGGTCCAGGAGCGACCGGCACCGTTGGGAGAGGCAGCGAAGATCGATGCGTTGCTGGCGACCTACCGAGGGGCAGTGAAGCGATTGGAGCGAATGGTGGCGGCTATCGCTCCTCAGGGAATGGAGCGGTTGCGCCGACAGCCAGAGGGAGATTCCGTGGAGGTGGGCGCCGCTATCGATTGGTTGATCGATCGCCGGCGGGGCGAGTTGCGAGAGCCGCGCTTTATGGTGACCCACCGGTTGCGCGTGCGCGACGTGGCGGTTTTGTTGCTGCTCGATTTGTCGGAGTCGGCAAACGACCGAGTGCGAGGGGGAGCCGAGGGAGAGACTATTTTGGAGCTGACACGAGCGGCGGCAGCACTGCTGGCAGAGGCCCTGGCCCGGTTGGGCGATCGCTTCGCGATCGACGGATTTTGCTCGAATGAACGCCACGATGTGCGCTATTTTCGAATTAAGGGGTTCGAGGAGGGATGGGGAGTACGCGCAAAAGCGCGATTGGCCGGAGTCTCCGCCCAGTTTTCTACCCGATTGGGGGCGGCTTTGCGTCACGCCGGGTCGTTGCTCCGCCGCCAGCCGCAACGGCGACGATTGTTGTTTGTGTTGACCGATGGCGAACCCGCCGATATCGATGTGCGCGATCCTCAGTATCTGCGGTTGGATGCCCAGCGGGCGGTGCAGGAGTTGGCGCGCGATGGCATCGTGTGCTACTGTTTGACGCTCGATCCTTTCGCCGATACCTACGTGGCCCGGATCTTCGGGGCAAACCGCTATACGATCGTGGAGCGCGTCGAACGCTTGCCCGAGTTGCTGCCACAGCTCTATTTGGGGTTGACACGGTGAGAAAAAAGAGGCGGTGAGCGGGATGAGCGGGGCAGTGACGTTGCGAACGTTCGTGTTTATCGATGCACTGCAGCCCCAGTTGGCGAGCTATATCGGTACATCAGCACAGGGGTTTTTACCCGTACCGGGGGATGCATGTTTGTGGATCGAGGTAGCGCCGGGGATGGCTGTGCACCGCTTGTCCGATATCGCATTGAAGGCGACGAGCGTGCGAATGGGAGAGCAGGTGGTGGAGCGAGCATTCGGGTCCTTGGAGGTGCACTACCGTAGCCAGAGTGAGGTAATGGCCGCAGGGCAGTTGATCCTCGATCGTTTGGGAGCGACGCTCGAGTCCCGATTGCCGTGCCGCGTGGCGTGGAACGAGATCATCCGCGCCGTAACACCCGATCACGCGACGTTAATCAACCGCCAGTTGCGAAAGGGGTCGATGTTGCTTCCCGGAAAGAGCATGTTTATTTTGGAGGTGGAGCCGGCCGGTTATATCGTCTACGCTGCGAACGAGGCTGAAAAGGCAGCCCATGTGACGTTAGTGGATGTGCGCCCCTTTGGGACGTTTGGTCGATTAACGATGATGGGTTCCGAGGCAGAGGCTGAACGAGCGCAGGAGGCGGCGATCGCGGCGATCGAGCGCATTAACGTCCGAGCCGGCGCCGCCCCCTTCCGCAGCGCAGAGCCGTAGGGAAGAAAGGGATGGAGACGTATACGGCGGAGGAGCAGAGGACCGAGCGGAGTGAGCCAAGAGAGCCACCGGCGACGTTGACTCCGCGCACGGCAGCGTTGCGCCCGGGGTCACGCGCCGCTGAACGCGCGGCGCGCTTTTGTGCCGATACTCCGGTAAAACAGCTTTTATTTACAACAGTTCGCCTCGATCTGGAGCTGGACAATGGCTCGGTCGGGTCGGGAACGGCTTTTTTGTACGCCCATCCCTGGCAGGGACGCCGAGTGCCGTTTGTGGTAACCAACCGCCATTTGACCGCTGGAGTCCGACGAGGGGGATTGGTGTTTACCCGCCGCGATGAGACAGGTCGTCCTTTGGTGGGGTCGGCGTTTTTGCTGGAGATCGATGAGTTTGCAACGGCGTGGTATGGTCACCCCGATGCGGAGGTCGATTTGGCGATTTTGCCGTTGAGACCTTTGTTGACGTCGGCGGAAGAGCAGGGGGCCTTGTTGTACCATACGCTGCTCGATGAGCGATGGTTGCTGACGGAGGAGGAGGAGACGGCACTCGATGCGTTGGAGCCCCTGCTGGTCGTAGGTTACCCGAGCGGAGTGTGGGATGGAACCAATCTGCTGCCAGTGCTGCGGCGAGGGGTGACAGCAACGCCGTTGGCGCTCGATTTCGAGGGGCGAGCGGAGTTTTTGGTGGATGCCGCGATTTTCCCCGGCTCAAGCGGAAGCCCCGTCTTTTTGGCCGACGCCACAACAGGGGTTCCTTACCGCTTGGCAGGAGTGATCGCCGCAGTTTTCTTCCGCGAGGAGGAGGTGGTGACGCGCGCCCCCGCACCCGCTGTGGCTATAGCGGGGATGGTGAGCGAGATGTTGGATTTGGGCTTGGCATTGAAGGGAGAGCGAGTGGCAGAGGTGTGCGCCGCCTTTTGCAGCGACTATTTGTAAGAGGTGGAGCGATGCGGGAGTGGCGCTACCCAGGGTTTTTCGCCGATGGACATGGGTTGACCGGTTGGGGACGGGTAATCCTCGATGCGTGGGTTTTCGGCCTGCTGCCGGAGACCGAGGATTGCCGAAATTGGACAGTGGGACAGTTGCAGCGGTTGCAGCAGGAGGTGGAAGCAAAGTGGGATGAGTTCGGAGGGTTGCCAAGTTTACTGCCCGAGCCATTGCAGCGCCGCCATGCCGAACGCTATGAGTGGGCGGTGGCCCGCGCCCGCACCTTGGGATGGGATCCAACCCTCGACCCCGACGATGAGTAGCATTTCTCGCCTTCGTTGCGCCAGAGAGAGGAGAAGGAGAGGAGGCGATGGCGTTTGATCCAATCGTACTCTTTTTTCTGTTGGGGGTGATTGCCGGTTTGGCAAAGTCCGATTTAAAGATTCCCGCTGTCGTCTATGAGGCGCTTTCGATCTATCTGTTGTTGGCGATCGGCTTGAAGGGGGGAGTGGAGCTGTCGAAATATCCGTTAGCGGAGTTGGTAATCCCAAGCGTGACGATTTTAACGACGGTGATGGCGATTCCAGTGAGCGCTTATTTGATCTTACGCTATGGGGGGAAGATGAATCCCTACGATGCAGCGTCGATCGCTGCCCATTACGGTTCAGTGAGTGTGGTTACCTATTCGGTGGCTACCGCGAGTTTGGCCGAGCAGCAGGTTGCTTACGACGATGTGATGGTGGTCTACTTGGCATTGTTAGAGATGCCAGCGATTTTGCTGGGAGTGATGCTCGCTCGAATCGGCGAGGCGGGCGGGGTACGAGCGATCCGTTGGGGAACACTGACCCACGAGGTCTTTTTCGGCAAGAGTATTTTGTTGCTGTTGGGGGGGTTGGCGATCGGTTTGGTGGCCGGGGAGAAAGGATACGCGTCGTTGGCGCCCGTCTTCAAGGAGGGGTTTAAGGGCGCATTGGCTTTCTTTTTGCTGGAGATGGGACTGGTGGCTTCAATCCGCATCGCCGCGTTTCGGACCTACGGACCTTTTTTGGTGGTTTTCGCGATGGCGATGCCAGTGGCCGCCGCTGTGTGGGGAATGGTAGTGGCGCGTTGGCTCGATTTTTCAGTGGGGAATACCGTGCTGTTGGCGACCCTTTTTGCGAGCGCTTCTTATATCGCTGCACCCGCGGCGATGCGCATCGCAGTCCCTAAGGCAAACCCAGCGTTGTCAATCGGCGCGTCGCTTGGGGTAACATTCCCATTTAATCTTTTCGTGGGAATCCCATTCTATTCTTGGTTGGCGCAGCAGTGGGTTAGGTAAGGGGGTACCGTGAAACGGTTTAAGTTGGTAACGATTATCTGTGAGGCGGTTTTGGAGGATATGATCGTCAAGGAACTCGACCGCTTGGGAATCGTCGGATATACGGTGAGCGAGTGCCGGGGGCGAGGAACCCACGGAGTTCGAACCGGAAATTGGCGGCTGTCAACTAATGTGCGAATCGAGGTGATGGTCGATGAGGCAACGAGCGTGGCAGTGCGCGACGCATTGATGCGCTTCGATGATGATTACGGCCTTTTGATGTTCCGCAGCGAGGTAGAGGTGCTCAATTGAAAGAGAAGGGGTGAAAAACCGCCAGGAGAGGAGCGCGTGAATGTCGATTACCGTGGAGCAGGTGCGTGCCGTGTTGGCTTCGTGTGTCGATCCGAACCGCGGACGCGATTTTGTGGCGTGCGGGGCGGTGGAGCAAATCGCGGTGGAGGGAACGGCAGTTTCGGTGCGCTTGGCGCTCGATTACCCCGCAAAGAGCCAGTGGGCAGCGATCGCAGAGGAGGTGCGCGCGGCAATCCGCCGCGCGCTTTCGCCGGAGGCGGTTTTCGTGGAGGTGTATAGCAAGATCGGCGTGCACCGAGTAGCTCCCGGACTGCGACCATTGCCCGGCGTGGCCAATATCGTGGCGGTGGCTTCGGGGAAGGGAGGAGTGGGAAAAAGTACCACCGCGGTGAATGTGGCATTGGCGTTGGCAGCGGAGGGGGCAACAGTGGGGGTCTTGGATGCCGATATTTATGGGCCTTCTATTCCTCAGATGTTGGGGGTTGAAACGGAACAGCCCCATTCTGTCGATGGGGAGAAGATGGAGCCGATCGAGGCGTACGGGTTGCAGGTGATGTCGATCGGGTTTTTGGTGGAGGCCGATACGCCGATGATTTGGCGAGGCCCAATGGCAACCCAGGCATTGACCCAGTTGTTGAACGAGACGCGGTGGCGCGATGTCGATTATCTGGTGGTGGATATGCCGCCGGGAACAGGGGATATCCATCTGACATTAGCGCAGCGCGTGCCGATCACCGGCGCAGTGGTGGTGACAACCCCCCAGGAGATTGCGTTGCTCGATGCTCGAAAAGCGATCCGTATGTTCGAAAAGGTACAGGTGCCAGTGCTGGGGGTGGTGGAAAATATGAGTTGGTTTGTGTGCCCCCAGTGCGGACATGGCGAACCGCTTTTCGGCGAGGGAGGGGGAGAACGGTTGTGCCGGGAGTACGGGGTGCCTTTTTTGGGGGCTTTACCGCTGGAGCGGACAATCCGGGAGCAGACCGACGGCGGAAGACCGACGGTGGTGGCCGATCCAGAGGGAAAGATCGCTGAGCGCTACCGAGCGGTGGCCCGACAGGTGGCGATCGGCGTGGCCGAGCGGGGAAAGGATTACAGCAGTAAGATGCCGAAAGTTGTGGTGAAGTAAGGAGAAGGAGAGAGCGGCGGCTGCTCGAGCAACGAGGGAGAGGATGTGAGTATCAAGTGCGACCGTTGGATCGAACGGATGGCGCGCGAGTATGGGATGATCGAGCCATTTGAGCCGAGATTGGTGCGCGAGATCGAGGGAAAAAAGGTGGTGAGTTACGGAATTTCTAGCTACGGTTACGATGTGCGCTGTGCAAACGAGTTTAAGATTTTCACGAATATCAATACGACCATCGTCGATCCAAAACATTTCGATGCGCGTAGCTTCGTCGATTTTGTGGGAGATGTGTGCATCATCCCCCCTAATTCGTTTGCGTTGGCGCGAACGGTGGAGTATTTCCGTATTCCACGCAATATATTGACGATTTGCGTGGGAAAGAGTACATACGCGAGATGCGGAATTATCGTGAATGTGACTCCCCTTGAGCCGGAGTGGGAGGGACATGTGACGCTGGAGTTTTCCAATACGACACCATTGCCCGCAAAAATTTACGCGTTCGAGGGAGTGGCGCAGATGCTCTTTTTGGAGGCCGATGAGGTGTGCGCGGTGAGTTACCGCGACCGCGGGGGGAAATACCTGGGACAGCGCGGGGTGACCTTGCCGCGAATATAGAGGAGATGGAAAAAAGAGGGGAGAGAGGGGAGATTCCGGAAGTATGGGGGAGAAAGAGAGAGCGGGTTCGGCCGAGAGGAGAGGGAGGTTGGCGTGCGGTTTCATTTTCCAGTGGTGATCATCGACGAGGATTTTCGTTCAGAGAACGCTTCGGGATTGGGAATCCGCGCTTTGGCCCAGGCGATCGAGGCCGAGGGAATGGAGGTGCTGGGGGTGATGAGCTACGGCGATTTGACTTCGTTCGCCCAGCAACAGAGCCGCGCTTCCGCCTTTATCGTTTCGATCGACGATGAGCAGTTGCAGGAGCCGGCTGAGGCAGCGGCGGTGATCGAGCAGATCCGCGCTTTTGTGGCCGAGATCCGCTTCCGGAACGCCGATATCCCGATTTTTTTGTACGGCGAGACGCGAACAAGCCGCCATATCCCGAACGATGTGCTGCGCGAGCTGCATGGCTTTATCCATATGTTCGAAGATACCCCGGAGTTTATCGCGCGCTATGTGGTGCGCGAGGCGCGCAATTACTTGGAGAGTTTGCCACCACCCTTTTTCCGAGCGCTAACCCATTACGCCGCCGATGGTTCCTATTCGTGGCATTGCCCCGGCCATTCGGGAGGAGTGGCCTTTTTGAAGAGCCCAGTGGGACAGATGTTCCATCAGTTTTTCGGGGAGAACTTGCTGCGCGCCGATGTGTGTAACGCGGTGGAGGAGTTAGGCCAGCTGTTGGATCATTCCGGACCAGTGGCGGCAAGCGAGCGCAACGCAGCGCGAATCTTCCATTGCGATCATCTTTTTTTTGTGACGAACGGGACGAGTACGTCCAATAAAATGGTGTGGCACTATACAGTGGCTCCAAACGATATCGTGGTGGTGGATCGCAATTGCCATAAGTCGGTGTTGCATGCCATCATCATGACAGGGGCTATCCCCGTCTTTTTGACACCTACCCGCAACCATTACGGGATCATCGGCCCTATCCCAGAGGAGGAGTTTTCACCAGAGGCGATCGAGGCAAAGATCGCGGCTAACCCCTTCGCCGCTCAGGCAAACGATCGCCGACCGCGGATTTTGACGTTGACACAGTCGACCTACGATGGGATTTTGTACAACGTCGAGCGAATCAAGGAGCGATTGGATGGCTATATCCCGACGTTGCATTTCGATGAGGCGTGGTTGCCCCACGCGGCTTTCCATGATTTCTACGGCGATTTTCATGCGATCGGCGAGGGGCGACCACGTTGCCGCGAGAGTTTGATCTTTTCTACCCAGTCAACCCATAAATTGCTGGCCGGGTTGTCCCAGGCGTCCCAGATCTTGGTTCAGGAACCAGAGCAGGGAGGGTTTGACCGCAGCGTCTTCAACGAGGCTTACCTGATGCATACGTCGACGTCGCCACAGTACGCGATCATCGCAAGTTGCGATGTGGCGGCGGCAATGATGGAGCCACCAGGAGGAACGGCATTGGTGGAGGAGTCGTTGCTGGAGGCGGCAGAGTTTCGCCGCGCGATGCGCGAGGTGGGCCGCGATTTGGAAGGGTCGTGGTGGTTCCAGGTGTGGGGACCAGAACGACTGGCCGAGGAGGGAATCGGCGATCCGAGCGATTGGTTGCTCCATCCCAACGAGCGGTGGCATGGGTTCGGGCCGGTGAGTGAGGGGTTCAATATGCTCGACCCGATTAAGGCGACGATCATCACACCAGGGTTGGATGTGGAGGGGGATTTCGATGAGTGGGGAATCCCGGCAGGGGTGGTGACGCGCTATTTGGCCGAGCATGGAATCGTGGTGGAGAAGACAGGACTCTATTCCTTTTTCATTATGTTTACCATCGGTATCACCAAGGGGCGGTGGAATACCATGGTGACCGAGCTGCAGCAGTTTAAAGATGATTTCGACCGCAACCAGCCGCTGTGGCGGGTAATGCCCGAGTTTGTAGGAAAACATCCTCAGTACGAGAAGTGGGGTTTGCGCGATTTGTGCCAGCGAATCCACGCTTTTTACCGCGAGCACGATGTGGCCCGCTTGACAACCCAGATGTATTTGTCGGAGTTGGCACCGGCAATGCGACCGGCCGATGCTTTCGCTAAGGTGGCCCGCCGCGAGATCGAGCGCGTGCCGATCGATGCGTTGGAGGGACGGGTGACGGCGGTGTTGGTGACCCCCTACCCGCCTGGAATTCCGTTGCTAATCCCAGGGGAGCGATTCAACGCGACGATCGTCCATTATCTGCAGTTCGCGCGTGAATTTAACCGCACTTTCCCAGGCTTCGAGACCGATGTGCACGGGTTGATCAAGGGGGAGGATGGGGAGTATTGCATCGATTGCGTGCGATCAACAGCAGGGTGAGCGACGATGGGGGAGCAATTGGCGCAGAGTTGGGGAGAGGCGCTGCTGTTGGGCGCAGTAGAGGGAGCTACCGAGTTTTTGCCAATTTCGTCAACAGGACATCTGATCGTGCTGGGGGCGTGGTTGGGACGAACGAGTATAAGCGATAAAACGTTCGCGATCGCGATCCAGTTGGGGGCGATCTTGGCGGTGTGCTGGGTCTACCGCCAGCGGTTGATGGGGTTGGTGAGGGGATTGGTGCAGGGAGAGCCACAGGCGTGGCGGTTGGGAGGAGCTTTGCTGACGGCATTCATGCCGGCAGCAGCAGTGGGCGCTGTGTGGGGAGGAGTGATCCAGGAGCGGTTGATGACCCCAACAGTGGTGGCGATCGCGTTGGCAGCAGGAGGCGTGGTGCTGTTGGCGGTGGAGCGGTGGCGACCACGGGTGCGAACCGTGGAGGTGGAGAGGATCACGTTGGGCCAGGCAGTAGTGATCGGTTGCGCCCAGTGCTTGGCGTTGATCCCCGGGACAAGCCGGGCAGCGGCGACGATTGTGGGAGGGGTACTGATCGGCTTGAGCCGGGAGACCGCCGCAGAGTTCTCCTTTTTGTTGGCGATTCCGACAATGGCCGCCGCATCGCTCTACGCGGTGTGGCGAGGATGGGAGGATCTGTCAGGGGGGGCGCTGGGAGAGATCGCGTTGGGGTTTGCGGCGGCGTTCGCGGCGGGTTTGGCCGCCGTACGGCTGCTGTTGGCGGTGGTAAGCCGCTTTTCGTTGGCTCCTTTCGGTTGGTATCGGTTGGGATTGGCTGGAGTGGTTTGGATAGTGGAGCGCGGGCGATGAAAAGCGTCGAGAAACGGGTAGAACATTTTTTGTTCGCAAGCCGCTGGTTTTTAGCACCCGTTTATGTGGGGCTGGTGGGGGCTTTGGTGGTGATGTTGTATAAGTTCGTGAAGCAGTTTTGGGTGCTGTTGGTCGGTCTTCCAACAGCTTCTTCTTCCGAGGTGATCGTGGGGGTGTTGTCACTGGTGGATGCGGCATTGGTGATGAATTTGATTTTGATCATTATCTTTAGCGGCTATGAGAATTTTGTTTCTAAGATGGATGACCTCCATAGCCACGAGGATCGCCCCGATTGGATGGGACATATCGGCTTTGCCGATGTGAAGATTAAGTTGATCGGGTCGATCGTGGCGATTTCAGCGATCGAGTTGCTGAAGTCGTTCTTGAATGTGCACCAGATGGAGGATCGAGTGTTGTGGTGGCAGACAGGACTACATATGGTGTTTGTGGTTTCGGCGTTGCTCTATGCGGTGATGGATCGCATCCAGCGCGGGGGAGAGAGCGGCCATTGAGGGAGCAATAGGAGAGAGGGTAGTAGAATCGAGCAGAGTCGAGAGGAGCATCGCGATGAGTCAGCAGCAGCAGAAGAGATGGAGCGTAGGGGTGTGGGCATGGTTGGCTTTCTGCAGCGTCGGGTGGGCCGAGGCAAACGAGCAGATCGCTCAGACGATGAACCGCATTTTGGGAACTGAGGCAGTGCGCAGCGTTTCGGCAACACCGGTGAAGGGCCTCTACGAGGTGGTGCTGAAAAGCGGGGAGGTGATTTATACCAACGAGGAGGCAACCCATGTGTTGGTGGGTTCATTGATCGATTTGAAAACGCGCGAGAATTTGACCGAGCGCCGATTGGAGGAGTTGGGACGGATCGATTTTTCGTCTTTGCCATTGGCCGACGCTTTTGTGTTACGCCGTGGAAAGGGAGAGCGCGTGTTCGCGTCGTTCGAGGATCCCAATTGCGGATTTTGTAAGAGGTTGGCGAGGGAACTGCAGGGGTTAGATAATTATACGCAGTATGTTTTTTTGTTCCCGATTTTAGGAGCCGATTCTCAGGAAAAGGCTAGACGGATTTGGTGCGCAAAGGATCGCGCAGCCGCGTGGCAGCGGTGGATGGTGGAGGGAATCGAGCCTCCGCCGCCAAGCGGAGAGTGCGATGCGTCAGCGATCGCCCGCAATACCGCATTGGGACAGAAGTTGGGGATCAGTGGAACCCCAACCCTCTTTTTGAAGTCAGGCGCCCGAGTGGGAGGATTTGTCCCAGCAGCACAATTGGAGACCCGATTGGAGCAGGGGGGACGATAGCGAGTAGCGGGAGGGGGGAGTAGGGGAGCGAGAGGATAACCATGGTGGTGGTGATCGATAATTACGATAGTTTTACGTGGAACTTGGTGCAGTACTTTTGGGAGTTGGGGGAGGAGGTGCGCGTGGTGCGCAACGATGAGACCTCGGTGGAAGGGCTGGCGGCAATGCACCCCGACCATTTGGTGATCTCACCAGGACCGTCGTCACCGAAGAACGCGGGGATTTCGTTGGCTGCTATCCGCTATTTCGCTGGACGAGTGCCGATTTTGGGTGTGTGCTTGGGCCATCAGGCGATCGGCGAGGCGTTCGGGGGGCGAGTGGTGCATGCCCGAGAGGTAATGCATGGGAAGACGTCGCCCGTGTTCCATACCGGAAGAGGAGTTTTTACAGGGTTGCCGAACCCCGTAGTGTGTACCCGCTACCATTCGTTGGCGGTGGAGCGAGTTTCTTTGCCCGATACATTGGAGGTAACGGGGTGGACCGAGGATGGGGAGATCATGGGATTACGCCACCGCACCTTGCCAGTGGAGGGGGTGCAGTTTCATCCCGAGTCGATTATGACTGAGTACGGCCATGAAATGTTGCGCAATTTCTTGCGCTATTGCCAGGTAGAGAGGGTCCTTACAGCGGAGAGAGAAGATGACTCCCCATGAGGCATTGCGGCGGTTGGTGGAGCGAGAGGAGCTGCTTCCCGAGGAGATGGCCGCGTTGATGAATCAGTTGATGGCCGGCGAGGTGTCGCCTGTGCTGACGGCAGCGATTTTGGTGGCTTTGCGGGTGAAGGGAGAGACCGTAGGAGAGATCGCCGCCGCCGCAGAGGTGATGCGAGCGTTGGCAACGCCCGTGGAGGTGACGGGAGATCGCTACCATCTGCTCGATGTGGTGGGGACGGGAGGGGATGGAGCGCAGACATTTAATATTTCAACGGCGACGGCGTTCGTGGCGGCAGCAGGGGGAGCACGTGTGGCGAAACATGGAAATCGCGCGGTTTCGTCGCGTTCCGGGAGCGCCGATGTGCTGGAGGCTTTGGGGGCTAGAATCGATCTGCCGCCAGCCGCAGTGGCTGAGTGCATCGCCGAGACCGGGGTGGGGTTTATGTTCGCGCCTTTGCACCACGCGGCAATGCGCCATGTGATGCCGGTTCGTCGGGAGTTGGGGGTGCGAACGATGTTCAATGTGCTGGGACCATTGACTAACCCTGCCCGAGCCCCCAATAGCTTGTTGGGGGTTTTCGATGTGAGGTGGGTGGGTATGCTGGCACGGGTGATGGGACAGTTGGGGGCTGAACATGTGTTGGTGGTGCACGGGTTGGATGGGCTGGATGAGGTGACATTGGGCGCAGAGACCGCAGTGGCCGAGTGGGTGGATGGGGCAGTGCGAGAGTACCGCATCCATCCGGAGGATTTCGGAATGACGATGGCGTCGCGCCGCCATCTGGTGGTGGAGAACGCTGCCGAGTCGGCGACGATGATCCGAGCGGTGTTGGCAAATAAGCCAGGGGCCGCACGCGATGTGGTGGTATTGAACGCAGGAGTGGCTTTGTACGCAGCTAACCGGGCGCCGTCGATCGCCGAGGGGGTGTCATTGGCACGGGAACTGGTGGCGTCAGGGGCTGCACGGGAACGGTTGGAGGCGTTTGTGACGACCACCCGCCGATTGGCGGGAGAGCGTGGGTGAGGGAAGACGATAGAGGGGGAGATAAAAGGAGAGCTCCGTGTTCGAGGCGCCAGGGGTGTTGGGAAGGATCGTGGCGGTGAAGCGAGAGGAGGTGGCGGTAGGACGACGACGGATGCCAGAGGGGGCGTTGCGAGCGGCGGCTGAGGAGCGACTGCGGGTCGATCGACCGCGCGGCTTCGCGAGCGCGTTACAGAAAAGGGTAGAGGCAGGCCAGCCGGCAGTGATCGCTGAGGCAAAACGGGCAAGTCCGTCGAAGGGGATTTTGCGCGACTCTTTTGATCCAGCGGCGATCGCCGCAAGCTACGAGCGAGGGGGAGCGTGTTGCGTGTCGGTGTTGACCGATGAGCGCTTTTTCCAAGGGAGCAATACGGCCCTGCAGGAGGCACGGGCGGCTTGTTCGTTGCCAGTACTGCGCAAGGATTTTGTGATCGATGCGTGGCAGGTCTACGAGTCGGCAGCAATCGGCGCTGATGCGGTGTTGCTGATCGCAGCGTGTTTGCCGGAGGGGGTATTGAGCGATTTGGCGGCGTTGAGCGGGGAGTTGGGGTTGGATGTGCTGGTGGAGGTGCATACCGCCGAGGAGTTGGAGCGAGTTTTGCGCTGTTGCGCGGCGCCATTGGTGGGGGTAAATAACCGAGATCTGCATTCGTTCGAGGTGCGATTGGAGACGACCTTGACGCTTTTGCCGTTGGTGCCTAAGGAACGATTGCTGGTGAGCGAGTCGGGAATTTCGTCGCGGGAGGCAGTGCAACGGTTGTGGACAGCGGGTGTGCGGGCCTTTTTGGTGGGAGAGGCGTTGATGCGGTGCGCCGATCCAGGAGAGGAAGTACAAAGGTTGTTTGGGGGATTGACCGCTCAGTAGGGAAAAAGGGTGAAAGGAGAGCGGCTTAAGAGAGACGCGGCAGGGAGGAGCAGAGAGAGGGCTTTCGCGAGCCAAAGCGAGCAGTTATAATCCAAAAAGAGCGAAATGGCCCGGATGGCGGAATAGGTAGACGCACTGGATTTAGGTTCCAGCGCCGCAAGGCGTGCGAGTTCGAGTCTCGCTCCGGGCAGCTTTTGCATTACACCGCGTTAGGGAACGGTGATGATTTTAAGGGTGTTGCTGCCACCCGGTTGTCCCATGGGTTCGCCAAAGGTGACCGCGATTTTGTCGCCGGGAGATACCCAGCCGTGGGAGAGGAGCAGATTGGTGATGCGATTCATGAGGTTTTTGGGGTCGCAGTGCTCACAGGCTTCAAAGGCAGCAGGCGTGACCTGGCGAAAGAGGGTGAGATGGCCAAAGGTGTGGGGGTCAGGAGTGAGGGCATAAATGGGGATGTTGCTGGTGATGCGACTCATCCAGAGCGCGGTGGCCCCCGATTGGGTGAGGGCAACGATCGCTTTGACGCCGAGGTGCCACCCCGACCAGACGGCCGAGACGGCGATGGCTTCGTCTACTCGGTCAAAACGACGCCCAAGAAGGTCGTGATCGAGCGTGGGAAGAAGAGAGGCGTCGGCTTTTTCACAGACACGGGCCATCGCTTCAACCGCTTCGAGGGGATAGTTGCCCGCTGCTGTTTCTGCAGAGAGCATGACGGCGTCCGTGCCGTCGAGGACGGCATTGGCGACGTCAGAGACTTCAGCGCGGGTGGGGATGGGACTGCCGATCATCGATTCCATCATTTGGGTGGCGGTAATGGTGAGCCGGTTGAGTTCGCGGGCGCGGCGAATGATCCGCTTTTGGAGAGCAGGAACGGCGGCGTCGCCTACTTCGACGGCTAGGTCGCCGCGAGCGACCATGACTCCGTCGCTGGCGTAGAGGATCTCGTCGAGGTTTTGAACGGCTTCTACCCGCTCGATTTTGGCGATGAGCCGCGCTGCACTGCCTGCGGCGCGCAGGAGGTGGCGGGCTTCGACCATCTCTTCGGCGTGTTTGACGAAGCTGACCGCGAGGTAGTCGACGCCGATCTCCGCGGCGAGTTGAATGTCGTTGCGATCTTTTTCAGTGAGGGCGGGGGCCGAGAGACCACCGCCGAGCTTGTTGATCCCTTTGTGGTCGGTGAGCTTGCCGCCGATGAGGACTTGAGTGGTGAGAGAGCGAGAGGTTTTTTCAATGACGGTGAGGCGGATTTTGCCATCGTCCAGGAGAAGGGTATCGCCAGGGTCGACGTCGGCAATGAGGTCGGGGTAGTCAAGCCCGACCCGTGTCTGATCGCCCGGGGTGAGGTCGGCGTCGAGAGAGAAGGTTTGCCCGGGTTTGAGATCGACGCTCCCCGCGGCAAAACGGCCGATGCGGATTTTGGGACCTTGCAGGTCGCCGAGAAGACCAACGGGACGACAGAGCTGTGCCGCGGCTTGCCGAACATTGCGCGCCCGCCGCCGGTGGTCGTCAGAAGTGCCGTGCGAGAAGTTGAGGCGAAAGAGGTTTACCCCTGCGTGGATGAGGCGCTCGATGAGGGTGGGGGCGTCGCTGGCCGGGCCTAGCGTTGCGACGATTTTGGTGTGACGCATGGTCCAAGTCCGTGAGTGAGGGGATAGTCGGTGGTGATCCGCTCTTGGGCATAGGGGCGAAAGCGAGTGTCGGCAAAACGCTGGTGGATTGGGTCGGCGCGAAAGGCCGCAAGCGCCTGCGGAGTGGCAAAGGTCATCGTCCAAAGGTGGGGATAGGGGGCGTTGGGACGGTCGGCGTCGCCGGCAGCAACGCGGAGGACTCCGGGGAGCGCACCAAGGGTACGAAGACCTTCGCACCGCATTTGCTCGAGAGCTTCCACTGTTCCTTGCCAACGGTGGAGGATGACGTGTTCGACAGGGGTAATGGGGGGCGCCACGGCGAGAACAGCGTCGGCTTGCCCCGCCGCTCCCCAGAGACGAGCGGTGCGTTCGACTTCACGGGCAATCGCCGTGTGCGCGGCTCGCTGTTGTTGATCCCATCGGTCGTGAAGGCGCGCGGCAGCGCCCGCGGCTTCAACAAGGGCGGTGTAGTAATTGATTTTGTTGGCGCCCGCTTCGATGAGGGCACGGTATTGGTCGTCGGTGAGCCCCGTGCCGCCGTGAATGACGAGGGGGGTGGCGGGGAGACGGGAGCGAATCGCGGCAAGTCGGGTATAGTCGAGTTGCGGTTCTCCGCGAAATCGCCCGTGGACAGTGCCGATGGAGACGGCAAGCCAGTCGCAGCCACTTTCGAGGACAAAGCGGTGGGCTTCTTCCGGGTCAGTGTAGCGAATGGGACCAGGGTGGAGAGCCGCTTCTTGACCCTCTTCGCCTGGGACATAGCCAAGCTCGGCTTCGAGGGGAAGACCAACGGCGTGGGCGAGTTGAGCGGCGATGCGCGTTTGCGCAAGGTTTTGGTCGTAGGGGAGGTGCGAGAGGTCTAGCATGAGGCTGGTGTAGCCGAGCCGCGTGGCCCGAGTGAGGGCCGCAAGGGTGGTGCCGTGGTCGTAGTGAATCGCTACCGGGAGAGGGGTGCGTTGCGCAGCAGAGAGGACCGCAGCCATGAGGGCGGCTTCGTCAAAGTGGGCGGTGTGGGGTTCGGCAATGCTGAGGATGAGGGGAGCAGCTGCTGCTTCCGCACCGGCAATGATCGCGGCGAGCATGGCAGTGTCGATGAGGTCGTAGGCGCCGATGGCATAGCTATGGTCGACAGCATGACGAAGCATCGCACGAGGGTCTACGAGCATCGCTTACTCCAGCGGGGAGGAGAGGGAGGGTGAGGAGGAGGGAGGGTGAGTTTGCAGCCAGTCGGTGAGAAGGGACCAGGTAATATGGCCAGCGGTGAGTGCGCCGGGGACAGAGAGAAAACGAGCAGGGTGATCCGGTTCGCCCAGGTGCTCCACAACCGCAAAGGCTCCTGGGTAGTGGGGCGCCCGCCCATAGCGGCTTTCGGTGATGAGAACGGGAATACCTAACGCATTGGCAGCAGCGGCGCCGTGGGCGGTGTCTTCGATGGCGATGGCTTCTTGGGGGGAGAGATGGAGTGCCGTAAGGGCGATTTCATAGGCTTGCGGGTCGGGTTTTTTCCGAGGGGCTTCCCGGGCGGTAATGAGAAGGTCAAAGGGGAGCTCCGCTACCGGCCAGAGATGAGTGAGGAGGGCGTCAACATTTTCAGGGCTGGTGGTGGTGACGATCGCGAGACGCGCGCCCGCTGCTTTGGCTTCGCGGGCAAGACGGAGAACGCCAGGCCGGAGGGAGAGATGCCCTTCGGCGAGAAGTTGGTGGTAGCGTCGGTTTTTGTCGCGGTGGAGGGTGAGGAGGGCTTCCGGGTCAAGGGTGATGCGGCGCGCTTCGTCGGAATAGACGGTTTGATAGTGGTGAATCCGCTCACGCCCGCCCGCGATGGCAAGAAGTTCCGCGTAGCGCTCCGGACTCCAGTGCCAGGGGAGACCCGCAGCAGCAAAGGCGGCGTTGAAGGCTTGCCGGTGAAGTTCTTCGGTCTCCGCAAGGGTGCCGTCGAGGTCAAAGAGAAGGGCCCGAAGCATCGTGCGCGTTAGAGAGAGAGTTTCAGAGTCTTCCGCGTGGGCGAGAGAGTTACCTATATAAAAAGCGAATGATATGCGAGGAGAGAAAGGAGCGCGTTTGAGTTTTCGGTGGTTTGGGTTCAGTTTTGGTGAAGTTCGGGGGAGATGGAGGCGCTTTGTTGCCATTCTTCGCGAGTGAGGGCGCGGCGAATGCCTACCCCCCGGGCATTGGGGTAGTAGTCGGGTTTGATTAGGGTGAGGTCGAGGGCGTCGATGAGCGGCGAGGCGGTGAAGAGGGTGTGAATGAGTTGGGTGGCAACGGTTTCGAGGAGGTCGGTGTGCGGGGCATTACGCCATCCTTCGATGACGCGAACGGCGAGCGCGTAGTCGATGCAAGCGGTGAGGGCACAGGGGGTTAGCGGCGCACGACCACGCGCTGTGAGAGAGATGAGGAGCCGTTGAGGGGCGAGACGCTCCTGCGGGGTGAGACCGACGCGGAGTTCGATGGCGTAGTCACGGATGAAGACTTCGTAGAGGCCGTGCGTCATGAAGGAGAGAAATGGGAAAATCAAACATTATACCCCAGGGTGGGGAGAACGAAGGTCGCGTTCGATCGCTTTGGCCGCCCGCGCCCCTCCCGCAATGGCGCTGAGGACGCTGGGAAAGGTAGGATTGACAAGGTCGCCCGCTGCATAGCAGCGGGGAAGCGGAGTGCGACCGTCGGGGTCTACGATAAGGTAGCCGTCGGGGTCAAGGGCGATCTGTTGCCGCAACGGGGGAGGAAATGCCATAAGCGCCGTGTGGTCGGGTTGGTAGCCGATGAGGAGATGAAGACGGTCAAAGGGTTGTTCGATGAGGCCAGTAGGGGTGAGAAGAGAGGCTGTCGTCGGATTGTGGTTAAGGCGAAGGAGACGAGTGTGAGGATAGAGGAAGGCTCGCCCCGCAGCGACCGCTTGGAGAAGCTTGGCTTGCAGGTGGGCTTGGGCGCGGGGGGTTCGACGCATGACGAGGGTAGGTTGGGCGCCGTGGGCGAGGAGAAGCAGCGCATTTTCGAAGGCGTTGTCTCCGCCGCCGATGATGAGAATGCGCCGCCCGCTTTGGGCCGAGAGGTGATGAAAGGCTTCTGGACCGACGGCAAAGTAGTCAGGGGAGAGCTGCTCTAGACCGGGGAGGGGAGAGAGAGCGTCAAAACCACGGGGACGGGTGCCAGTGACAAGGAGGATCGCGGCTACGGTGGTCTCAGGAGGAAGAGGAGAGGGCGTGGCGGTGCGAAAGGTAACACGATAGCCTTCGAGAGTGGGTTCGAGCGATTGAAGAGAGGTGCTTGTGTGAATGGGAATGGCCCGAAGGGAGAGGTGGTGGAGAAAACGCTGGGCGAGTTCGAGACCGGTGACGTCGGGGTGACCAAGAATCCAGTCGTTGGGAAGGGTGTTGAATCGCATCATCCCGCCAGCAACTGGTTCTTTGTCGATGAGAAGGGGGGTGAGACCGAGGTGGTGAAGCCAGAGGGCGGCGGAGAGACCAGCAGGGCCAGCACCGACGATGAGGATGAGGGCAGGAGTCATGGCAGAAAGGGGAAAGAAGGAGAAGACCTTATTGTACCGGTTTGCACTGAGAGTGAGCGGAAAGGGTAGGGTGGAGTACAATGATGAGAGATGGAGCGTGTGAGGTACGAGGGCCAGAGGATGGAGAGAGAGGGCAAAAGGGTCGATGTGGTGGTGTTGGCAGCCGGAAAAGGACGGCGAATGCAGTCGCATTTGCCAAAGGTGTTGCAGCCATTGGGGGGAAGACCATTGCTGGCCCATGTGCTGGAGCAGGCAAGGGGGTTGGATCCAGAGCGATTGGTGGTGGTGGTGGGTTATGGGGCAGAGCAGGTGCGAGAGGAGTTTCCCGAGGAGCGAGTGGGGAGAAAGGTTTGGTGGGTGGTGCAGGAGCCCCTGTTGGGAACAGGGCACGCGGTGCAGATGGCGTGGCCCATACTTGCCGCTTCGCCCGCCGCCGTGGTGGTGGTTCTTTACGGCGATGTGCCATTGGTGCGGGAGAGAACGTTGGCACAGTTGGTGGCGGCAAGCGCGGAGGGTAGCCGATTGGCGGTGGTGACGAGCACGCTGACCGATCCGAGAGGGTACGGCCGAGTGGTGCGAAATGAGGTGGGAGAGGTGAGGGCGATCGTGGAGGAGCGCGATGCCGATGAGCAGGTCCGCGCGATCAACGAGGTGAATACGGGGTTGATGGCTATCCCCAAAGAGAGATTGGGAGGGTGGTTGGGGCGGTTGCAGCGAGAGAATGCCCAGGGAGAGTTTTATTTGACCGATTTGGTGGGGTTCGCAGTGGCCGACGGGGTGCCGGTGGCAACAGTTGCCGCAGCACCCGAGGAGGCAATGGGGGTAAACGATAAGAGGGATTTGGCACGGTTGGAGCGATTGGTCCAGCGATCCCAGGCAGAGGCATTGCTGGCCGCAGGGGTGACTTTGGCCGACCCAGAGCGAATCGAGGTGCGCGGCCGGTTGGTGTGCGGCCGCGATGTGCGTATCGATGTGGGGTGTATTTTCGAGGGGGAGGTGGTGTTGGAGGATGGGGTGGAGATAGGAGCTTACTCGGTGCTGCGCGATTGTACGATCGGCACAGGGTCGCGCGTGGAGCCTTTTTCCCATCTGAACGGGGCACGGGTGGGACGGGGAGCAGTGATCGGACCTTTCGCTCGCGTACGCCCTACGACCGTGTTGGGGGATGGCGTTCAGGTGGGAAATTTCGTGGAGGTAAAAAATTCAACAGTCGGAGAGGGGTCAAAGGCAAACCATTTGAGCTACTTAGGGGATGCAACGGTGGGGGCGCGGGTAAATGTGGGGGCAGGAACGATTACGTGCAATTTCGATGGCGCCGAGAAACATCGAACGGTGATCGAGGATGAGGCATTCGTCGGGAGCGATTGCCAGTTGGTGGCGCCCGTGCGCGTGGGCCGAGGGGCAACGATCGGGGCGGGAACGACATTGACGCGCGATGCTCCTCCAGAGGCACTGACGGTGTCGCGTGTGCCGCAGAGGACAGTGGTGGGGTGGAAACGACCCCAGAAACGAGAGCGAGAGTAAAGGGACGAGAAGAGAGGAATGTCTCTATGTGCGGGATTGTAGCGGCGGTGCTGCGGGCAGGAGACGTGGTGCCGTTTCTGTTGGATGGGCTTTCGCGATTGGAATACCGGGGGTACGATTCGGCGGGAATCGCAGTGGTGGGGGAGAAGGGGTTGCGCCGCGAGCGAGTCGCGGGGCGGGTGGCCGCATTGGCGACAGCGGTGCAGAGAGCAGGATTGAGCGGGAGAGTGGGGATCGCCCATACCCGCTGGGCAACCCACGGGGCCCCGACCGAGGCGAACGCCCATCCCCATGTGGCAGGGGGGGTGGCGTTGGTCCATAACGGAATCGTGGAGAATGCAGCTGAGTTGCGCGCTGAGCTGACGGCGAAGGGGGTGGTCTTTGCTTCTGAGACCGATAGCGAGGTGATCGTGCAGGCATTGGCTGCTGCACGGGGAAGCGCTCAGTCACTGCGGGAGACCATGGCCACCGTGTTGCCCCGCTTGCAGGGGGCATTGGCAATTGCGGTGATCGTTGCAGAGGATCCCACCCGCTTTTGGTTGGCACGACGAGGGTCGCCGTTGGTGATCGGGATCGGCGAGGAGGGTTTCTTCGCGGCTTCCGATCCAGCAGCTTTGGTACCGGTGACCCGCCGGTTGATCTACCTCAGTGAGGGGGATTGGGCAGAGGTGGCGGCCGATGGGGTGACTATTTGGGATAGAGAGGGGAGAAGGGTCGAGCGAGCGGTGGTGGTGAGCAGTTTGACAGCAGCCGCAGTGGGGTTGAACGGCTACCGCCATTTTATGCAGAAGGAGATCTTCGAACAGCCCCAGGCAGTGGCCCAGACGATCGGGTCGGTGGGGGCGGGCGTGCCATTGTCGCCTGCACTTTTCGGCGCCGCTGAGGGGTGGTTGCCGCAGGTGGAACGGGTGCGCGTGTTGGCGTGCGGAACCAGTTACCACGCCGGATTGGTGGGCCGTTATTGGTTGGAAGAGCTGGCAGGAGTGCCGACGACGGTGGAGGTGGCGAGCGAGTACCGCTATCGCCGAAGCGTGGTGGAGCCAAAGACATTGGTGGTGGCTATTTCCCAGTCGGGGGAGACGGCCGATACATTGGCAGCCGTGAGCCATGCCCAGGCTTTGGGAGAGCAGTGGGTATTGGCGATCTGTAACGTGGCCGAGTCGGCGTTGACGCGTCTCGCTGGGGCGACTTTTTTAACCCACGCCGGACCCGAGATCGGCGTGGCGTCTACAAAGGCTTTTACTACCCAGTTGGTGGCGTTGGCATTGTTGGCTTTGGTTTTGGCAAAGGTGCGCGGCCGTTTGCCGAGTGAGGAGGAGCGAGAGCGGGTGGCCGAATTGCGCCATTTGCCATTGGCGATCCAGCAGGCATTAGGATTGGAGGAGGAGATGCGGGGATGGGCCCTCTCATTGGTTCCATACCGCAGCGCTTTGTATCTGGGGCGGGGGGCCGATTGGCCGATCGCGTTGGAGGGAGCGTTGAAGTTGAAGGAGGTAAGCTATCTGCATGCGGAGGGATACCCCGCCGGGGAGTTGAAGCATGGACCCTTGGCATTGGTGGATCGAGAGATGCCAGTGGTGGCGATCGCCGCAGAGGGGGCGTTGATGGATAAGGTGCTGAGTAACTTGGCGGAGGTGCAGGCGCGGGGGGGAGCACTGTTTGTCTTGGCCGATGGGGGAGCGGCCGAGTCGGTGGCGGCAACGATGAAGGAGATGAGGGTGGTCTCTTTGCCAGAACGGGCGGGCTTTTGGTCACCGGCGGTGCGCGTGGTGCCCTTGCAACTTTTGGCATACCATACGGCGCTGCTCAAAGGGACCGATGTCGATAAGCCGCGTAATTTGGCGAAGAGCGTAACGGTGGAGTGAGCGGGCGCGCGAGGGGTCGGTGCGAGGAGGAGAAATATGGGAGAAGAGCGCGAACGATGGCGACCAGCGCTGACAGTGGCAGGGGTGGTGGAGGAGCAGGGCCGCTTTTTATTGGTGGAGGAGAGAACCGAGGAGGGAGTCCGGTTGAACCAACCAGCAGGACATGTGGAGGCGGGAGAGTCATTGCTCGAGGCGGTGCGGCGCGAGGTGTGGGAGGAGACAGGGTTGACCTTCGAGCCGCGAGCGGTGGTGGGGGGATACTTGTGGCAGAAGCCGGGGTCGCCGGTAGCTTACTTGCGCGTGGCTTTTTCAGGCGTGATCCGCGAGGGGAGAGAATCGGCTACCCCGCTCGATCCCGAGGTGGTGCGGGTGGTTTGGCTGACCCGCGAGGAGGTGGCAGCGCGCGCTGCAGCCGGAGAAACACGCAGCCCTCTGGTATTGGCGACCATCGATGATTGGCTGAGCGGGCGACGCTTTAGCCTCGATGTGGTCCGGGTGTGGCGCGAGGGGGTGGGATTGACAGAGTAACAGCCGCGGCACGCGGGCGCACCGCTTGCCGCGCGGCACCTCCGCTTTAGGAGGAGCGCCCACCTTTTTGTGCTTTGCTGCCGACGAGCTCTTTAATGCGCGCCGCTTTTCCAGTACGCTGCCGAAGGTAGTAGAGCTTGGCCCGCCGAACGTCGCCGCGCCGTACTACGGTGATCGATTCGATGAGCGGGGAGTAGAGTTGAAAGGTGCGCTCTACGCCAACGCCAGAGGAGATTTTGCGGACAATAAAGGAGGAGTTGAGACCGCGGTTGCGTTTGGCGATGACGATCCCTTCGAAGTTTTGCACGCGCGTGCGGTTGCCTTCGATGACTCGGACCGCAACGCTGACGGTGTCCCCCGCCCGAAAGTCGGGGATAGTTTTCCCTTGTGTGAGACGGGTGATCTCTTCTTGTTCAAGCTGCTGTAAGAGGTTCATGACGATTTCTCCTTCGGGTCGAACATGACCCATCGCAGAGGATCAATTGAGGGGAGCGCTATTGTACCGAAAGGGAGAGATGGGCCCAAGAGGGGGAGCGTTAGTAGAGGGAAGGAGCACCAGGGGGACGGGTTTTGAAGCGGCGGTGAACCCAGTAGTATTGTTCGGGAAGACGACGAATCGCCCGCTCGATTTCGGCGTTCATGCGCGCGGCATCGGCTATTTCGTCGCCGCTGGGAAAGTCGGACCAGGGAGGAGAGAAGGTGGCGCGGTAGCCCCGACCGGCGGGGAGCATCTCAGCAGTGCAGAGTAGAACGGCAGCACCAGTGAGACGGGCGAGACGCGAGAGAGCGGTGACGGTGGCCGCAGGAACGCCGAAGAAGGGGACAAAGACGCTCCCCTGCCGACCAAGGTCGAGGTCGGGAAGGTAGTAGAGCGGATGGCCTTGACGGAGGGCGCGGAGGACGGGACGAACTCCATCTTGCCGGGCGATGAGAAGTTGGTGGCCAAAGCGCGTGCGGCCGTGGAGGAGCCAGCGGTTGATGAGGGGGTGACGGCGTTGGCGGGAGTAGATGCTGACGAAGTCGGCTTCGAGGGTGAGACGGGTGCCGATGAGGTCAAAGCCGAGAAAGTGAGGGGCGACGAGGATGAGGGGGTGACGGCGCTTTAGGAGGGGAAGAACGTGTTCGTGCCAACCGTGAAGGGTGACGAGAGCGCGGAGGCGGTGGGGGGGAGAGAACCAGGCGATTCCGCGTTCGAGAAGGCTGCGCCCGAGGAGACGAAAGTGCGCGATGAGAAGACGGTGGCGCTCTTGGGGAGGATATTCGGGAAAGCAGAGGGCAAGGTTGCGGGCGGCGATGGCGCGTCGCCGCCGAGCGAGGCGGTAGAGAAGGAGACCGAGCTGTTCACCAAGAGGCGCTTGAAGGGCGAGGGGAAGAGGATGGATAAGGGCGACAAGCGCGATAAGCGTGCGCTCGATTTGGGTGAAAAGAAGGTTCCGCCACCAGACGTCTTTGCGGGAGGCCATCAGGGGAGGGAGAGGGTGGGGGAGGGAAAAGTTTCGGGAGGGGGGACGCCAGGGGGTGAGCGAAAGCGGGGATAGACCCAGAGGTATTGATGGGGGGCGGAACGTATGAGCTGCTCGAGGAGGGCGTTGATGCGAACGACGCGCTGGGGAATGGGTTCAGCAGGGGCGAGGAGCGGAGTGAAGTGCAACGCAAAACCGCCGCCCTCAGGAAGCCGTTCGCCCCAGGCGAGAAAGGAGGAGACCCGCGGTAGGAGCGAGAGGCGGGCAGCGAGGGTCATCGTCCAGACGGGATGGCCGAAAAAGGGGGCCCAGATGCCGTGGCCAGCTTTCGGGGTTTGGTCGGGGAGAATGCCTACCCCTTCCCCTCGCCGGAGCGCCGCGATGAGGGCACGGACGCCGGCGCGGTCGGCAGCGGCGAGATGAACGCCACCACGGGCGCGACCGGCGGTGAGGAGAGGGCGAAGGGAGGGGAGACGGGGAGGACGGTAGAGGATGGTAAGAGGAAAGTGAGCTCCGCCCCAGAGGGCAGTGATCTCAAAGCAGCCGAGGTGCGGGGTGAGAAAAAGGAGTCCAAACCCTTCGCGGCGCGCCGCTTCGACTGCTTCCCAGCCGTGTACCCGTTGAATGGTACGGAGGACTTCCGCAAGGGGTTGAACCCAGATCCAGAGGGCTTCTATCGCTTGTGTACCCGCTGCGGCGATCGCTTGCCGCTTGAGAGCGGGGTCGCGGTAACCGGCTAGGGTGAGCGTTTCAGAAAGGGTACGGCGGGTTTTGCGAGAAAGGATCCAGGTGAGCCAGCCGAGGAGGGCGCCAAGGTGTTGAGCACGCCGCAGGGTGAATGAGGGAAGGAGATGACAGAGAAGGGAGAGGAGAGAGGCCGCCAGACGGTGGCGAAGGGGGATAGCCGGAAGCGAAGAGGGTCGGATGCGAAACATCGATGAGGGAAGGGAGGATGTTGAAAAAGATATCATTATAGCGCGTTGCGAGCTTCCTAAGGTCTAAAGGAGGAGGGGGCGGGGTGAGTCGTAAGGCTTTCTTTTACCGGTGTGTGGTATAATGGAAATACCGCCGAGTTAATCCGACAACTTGCGGGGCGGATCTAAATACCGCTAAAGCGTCGGCTGCTCCTGCGGGTCCCCTCGGAGCTGCCTGCGCCGGTAGAGAGAGGGGATCGGAAGGGAGTAGCCTATGCGCAGTTTTCTGTTTACCTCCGAGTCGGTTTCCGAGGGTCATCCCGATAAGGTGGCCGATCAGATTTCCGATGGGGTGCTCGATGCCGTTCTTGTCGAGGATCCCAACGGACGGGTGGCGTGCGAGACATTGGTGTCTACGGGGCTGGTGGTGATTTCGGGAGAGATCACGACCCACGCCCATGTTAATTACCGCGAGGTCGCCCAGGAGGTGGTGAAGCGGATCGGCTACGACGATTCAGAGATCGGTTTCGATTACAAGTCGTGCGCGGTGTTGGTGGCGATCAACCGCCAATCCCCCGATATCGCGCAAGGGGTAGACCGCGCCCACGACGATCCACTCGATCAGGGAGCGGGGGATCAGGGGTTGATGTTCGGGTATGCGTGCAACGAGACCCCGGCGTTGATGCCGCTGCCAATTTACTATGCCCACCGCTTGATGGAACGGCAGGCGATGTTGCGCCGGGATGGTCGGTTGCCATGGTTGCGGCCCGACGCTAAAACCCAGCTGACAGTGCGCTACGAGGAGAATCGCCCGGTGGCGGTGGATACAGTGGTGCTTTCTACCCAACACCATCCGAGCGTCGATTATGAGACGGTGCGCGAGGCGGTGATCGAGGAGATCATCAAACCGGTGTTGCCCCCCGAGTTGATTCAGGGGCGCGTGCGCTATTTGATTAACCCAACCGGCCGCTTTGTGGTGGGCGGACCCCATGGGGATTGCGGGTTGACAGGACGAAAGGTGATCGTCGATACTTACGGCGGTGCCGCCCGCCACGGCGGAGGGGCATTTAGCGGGAAGGATCCCTCTAAGGTAGATCGCTCGGCAGCGTACGCTGCGCGTTACGTGGCTAAAAATGTGGTGGCCGCCGGATTGGCGGAGCGCTGCGAGGTGCAAGTGGCTTACGCGATCGGCGTGGCGCGACCGGTGAGCGTGATGGTCCAGACATTCGGAACAAATAAGATCGCCGAGGAGCGAATCGAGGCACTGGTGAAGGCCCATTTCGATTTGCGACCGCGGGCGATTATCGAGGCGCTCCATTTGCGCCGTCCGATCTATAGCAAAACGGCGGTCTACGGCCATTTCGGACGCGAGGAGCCCGAGTTTACATGGGAGCGAACCGATAAGGCCGCGTTGCTGGCCGCAGAGGCAGGGCTTTAACGCTG
Organism: Hydrogenophilus sp.; assembly: GCA_026416515.1. GTDB lineage: Bacteria > Pseudomonadota > Gammaproteobacteria > Burkholderiales > Rhodocyclaceae > Hydrogenophilus. The sequence continues at coordinate 120,919 of JAOAEZ010000002.1, forward strand.
AGCGCTCGAGCAGAGGGGGGGACGCCGACGGTAAGAAGAAGGGTATGAGGTGAGCGGGGAGCAGGAATGGAGTGGCAGGCGTGGGCGTTGTTGATCGGCGGATTGGTGGTTTTGTCCTTCGGCGCCGATGGCTTGGTGCGCGGCGCTGCAAAGTTGGCGATTCGCTTTGGAATTTCTCCGTTGGTGGTGGGGTTAACGATCGTGGCATATGGGACAAGCGCGCCCGAGTTCGCCGTGTCGGTGGGCGCAGCGTACCAGGGGAGCGGCGATGTGGCGATCGGAAATGTGGTGGGGTCGAATATCGTCAATGTGTTGATTGCGCTTGGCTTATCTGCAGTGATCGCACCGGTGGCTGTTCATCTGCAGGTGGTGCGCCAGGAGATGCCGGTGCTGATGGGGGCGACGTTGCTTTTTACGGTGGTATTGTTCGATGGCCGCTTGAGCGGGTGGGACGGGTTGTTGCTGTTCGCGTTGATCGTGGCATATACGATTTTTGTGATCCGCCAGTCGCGCGCTGCGGGAAGGGAAGAGGAGGCGGAGTTTTTAGAGGAGTTGCCCAGGAGCACATGGGATAACGCGTTACCGGTGCAGGTGGCATTGATCGGGGGAGGATTGGCGCTGTTGGTGATCGGTTCTAACTGGGCCGTCGACGGGGCCGTGGCGATCGCGCGCGGATTAGGGGTGAGCGAGTTGGTGGTGGGTTTGACGGTGGTGGCAGTGGGAACGTCGCTGCCCGAGATCGCTACGTCATTGGTGGCGGTATTCAAAGGGGAGCGCGATTTGGCCGTGGGTAATGTGATCGGTTCCAACCTCTTCAATATCTTGGGAGTGGCGGGGGCGTCGGCATTGGCCGCCGCGCCGTCGGGAGGAATTCCGATTCCAGCGTCTTTGCTGGCCGTCGATGTGTGGGTGATGGTGGGGGTAACTTTATTGCTGTTGCCTATTTTCTTGGCTGGCTATTCGGTCGATCGCAGCGAGGGAGCACTGCTGGTGGGATTGTACGTCGCGTATGTGGCTTACTTGGTTTTGGAGGCGACTAACCATGCATGGTTGCCGTTCTTTCGCGAGGCGGCTCTGCAGGCAGTGTTGCCGTTGTTGATCGCCGCAGTGGTATTGCGATATTTGGTCCATGTGGTGCGTGAGGAAGGGCGCTCGTAGGCCCCCTAGGAAGAAGGAGATCGGTGTATGAACGCGGTGGTGGAGCAACGTCCCCCTTTTACCGATTGCGCGATCGCCGACCCCGAACTGGCGGCGTGGGGAAGACGGGAGATCGCACTTGCCGAGAGCGAGATGCCGGCATTGATGGCATTGCGCGAGGAGTTCGCCGCTCAGCAGCCACTCGCCGGCGCACGAATCGCGGGGAGCCTACATATGACGGTCGAGACAGCCGTGCTGATCGAGACCTTGGTGGCGTTGGGCGCCGAGGTGCGGTGGGCAAGTTGCAATATCTTTTCTACCCAAGATCATGCAGCAGCCGCAATCGCGGCGCGGGGAATCCCTGTCTTCGCGAAGAAGGGGGAAAGCTTGGCCGAGTATTGGGATTATACCCACCGCATCTTCGAGTGGGGAGAGGGTCGCTACGCCAATATGATCCTCGACGATGGTGGGGATGCGACTTTGTTGCTTCATTTGGGGGCTAAAGCAGAGAGGGATCGCGGCGTGATCGCCCATCCACGCAACGAGGAGGAGGAGACCCTTTTTGCCCGAATCGCTCAGCAGTTGGCAGTAGATCCTTCTTGGTATTCACGCCGCATCGCCGAGATCCGCGGGGTGACCGAGGAGACTACGACGGGGGTACACCGGTTGTACCAAATGCACGAGCGAGGGGAGCTGCGTTTCCCAGCGATCAACGTGAACGATTCGGTGACGAAGTCGAAGTTCGATAATATCTACGGTTGCCGGGAGTCGCTGATCGATGGGCTGAAACGGGCGACCGATATGATGATCGCCGGGAAAATCGCCGTGGTGTGCGGCTACGGCGATGTGGGGAAAGGGTCCGCCCAGGCGTTACGAGCTTTGTGCGCGCAGGTGTGGGTGACCGAGATCGATCCGATCTGCGCGTTGCAGGCGGCGATGGAGGGATACCGAGTGGTGACAATGGATGAGGCGTGTTCGGTGGCCGATATCTTTGTGACCGCGACCGGTAACATCCATGTGATCACCCACGAGCATATGCGGCGAATGAAGAACAACGCTATCGTGTGCAATATCGGCCATTTCGATCATGAGATCGATGTGGCAAGCTTGCGCCAGTACCGTTGGGAGCGAATCAAGCCCCAGGTAGACCATGTGATTTTCCCGGATGGAAAACGAATCATCTTGTTAGCGGAGGGACGATTGGTGAATTTGGGATGCGCGACTGGCCATCCAAGCTTTGTGATGAGTTCGTCGTTCGCTAACCAAGTGTTGGCACAGATCGAGCTTTTCAACCATCCCGAGCGCTATCCGGTGGGGGTGTACCGCTTGCCAAAGGTGCTCGATGAGAAGGTGGCGCGGTTGCAGTTGCGGCGTTTCAACGCTCAGTTGACCCAGTTGACGCCCGAACAGGCGGCCTATATCGGCGTGCCGATCGAGGGACCCTATAAGCCGGACCATTACCGTTATTGAGGCGAAGAGCCGCCGATGGCGATGGACCATTTCCATGCACGAACACCGCGATTGCCGCCGAGAGGGCGAGAGGAGCGTTGGTTTCCCCCAAGGAAACGGGAAGATGGCGCAGGGAAAGAGGGGGAACGTTTGGATGTACGATTGGTGCGCGAGGGATTGGCGCCGTCGCGGTCGGTGGCCCAGCGGTGGATCCGCGAGGGCGCCGTGGAGGTAGAGGGCATGGTTTGCCGCCAGGTAGCGAGGCGGGTGAACGCCGAGGCAGAGGTGGTCGTGCGCAGAGAGGAGCGCTTCGTGTCGCGCGCCGGGGAGAAATTGGCGGCTGCTCTGGCAGCGTTGGGGTGGTCACCGGCGGGTGGAGTGGCGTTGGATGTGGGCCAGTCTACAGGGGGATTTACCGATTGTTTGCTGCAGTTGGGGGCAGTACGCGTGGTAGGAGTGGAGGTGGGCCACGATCAGTTGGCAGCGCGGTTGCGACCGTTGGCAACGGTGCTGCGCGGCGGGGAGAAAGAGGGGGAGAAAGCCCCCAATACGCCCATCGTGGTGTTGGAGGGGACCAACGCCCGTTTTTTGTCACCAGCTTTGTTGAGCGGGGTGATGCCCGTGGGGGGGTTCGATTGGATCGTGGGAGATGTGTCGTTTATTTCAGTGCGGTTGGTGTGGCCAGCCGTTTTGCCGTTGGCAGCAGCGGGTGGACGATTGGTGTGGTTGATTAAGCCACAGTTCGAGTTGGGGCTCGACGCCGTCGATCGCCATGGAGTGGTGCGCGACGCCCGGGCGCGAGCGGAGGCGTTGCGCACGGAGCTGAACGCGATGCTTGAGGAGTGGGGGTGGACGCCGATGGGGTGGGGAGAGAGCACCGTGCGCGGCGGAGGAGTGGGAAAAGTGCCAGGGAATGTGGAGTTTTGGATTGCAGGGGTGCGCCGAGGTGGAGTGGTCGGTTGAGTTTTTTCCGCCACAGGGGGCGGAGGGCTTTGCTAAGCTGATGACAGCAGCGGCAAGTCTTCAGAGATGCGGCTGCTTTGCTTTTGCCTCTGTGACTTATGGGGCAGGGGGAAGTACGCGCGAGCGAACTTTCGCCGCGGTGGCGCGATTGCAGGAAGCAGGTTGGGAAGTGGCCCCTCATTTGTCGGGGATCGGCAGCGATCGAGCGGCAGTGGCCGAGATTTTAGATCGCTACGCGATGGCGGGTGTGCGCCGGTTGGTGTTGTTGCGCGGTGATCTTCCGTCTGGGGTGGTCGATCCAGGAGAATTTCGTTACGCAGTGGAGTTGGTGACCTTTGTGCGCGCCCGCTACGGAGATCGCTTTTGGATCGCAGTTGCCGCTTACCCAGAGTACCATCCGCAGGCACGGTCGGCAGCAGCCGATCTCGAGGCGTTCGCTGCCAAAATGGCGGCGGGGGCCGATTGCGCGATTACCCAGTTTTTTTTCAACGCCGATGCCTACGCTTATTTTGTCGAGGAGGCGAGGCGGCGAGGAGTGTTTCAGCCGATCGTGCCCGGAATTATGCCGATTACTTGCTTTTCCCGCTTGGCGCGCTTCGCCGATCAGTGTGGGGCGGAGATCCCCCGTTGGATCCGCCGAACGATGGAGGGACTCGAGAACGATAGCAAGGGAATGCGGGCGTTCGGGGAGGAGGTGGTATTTCGCTTGTTGGAGCGATTGAGGATGTTTGGGGCGCCAGGATTCCATTTTTATACGTTGAACCAGGCAGAGCCGACCTTGGCGTTAATTCAAAGGTTGGGAATGGGGGAAAGGAGAGGAGATAATGGCTTGTTTTGAATTTTTTCAGCAGCGGGACGGTATGGTGTGGCGCGTGGTCGTAACGATGGTATTGTCCTTTGTGCTTGCCGGTTGCGTGGGGCAGGAACGAGGGGGGGCGTTTCTACCGTGGATGAGTATGAACGGGGCCGAGAAGTGGAAAGAGAATAAAATTAACAAGATGCATGAAGAGGGGCGGTTACTTTTGGCCCAAACCGCTGAGGGGGGGGAGGAGGACGAGGAGGATGAGGGTGATGAGGAAGAGGAGGGAGTCGATCCGCTGGAGGGTTGGTTGGCGGCGCTTTTGTACCGTTCCCCAAGCTACTCTTTCGAGTTGCCGCAGCGCACCAACCGGTTGAGCGAGGCGTTGAAGACAGCATTGGGATTGCAGGGGACCCCATATCGCAATGGGGGAACCAGCCAGCAGGGGCTCGATTGCAGCGGATTGGTGTGGGTGTCGTTTGCAAGCGCAGGGATCCGCTTGCCCCGCACTTCCCAGGAGCAGTTCCACGCTACTACACGGGTGGAGCGCCATGAGCTGCGGGTGGGAGATCTGGTCTTTTTTAAAACAGGACGAAGCCGAAAACGGGCGATCGATCATGTGGGAATCTATGTGGGAAATGGCCAGTTTTTGCATGCGCCTCGCCGAGGAAAGGCGGTGACAGTGGCTTCGTTGGAGGAGAGCTATTGGCGTGCTCGTTATGTGGGGGCAGGACGGGTGCCGGAGACGGCGAAGGAGGAGGTAGCGCTTCCATTAGTCGCCTTGGGGTTGCGAGAGGGTGAAGCGGATGAGGAGGAACGTCGAGAGGGGGAAGCTGCAGGGAGAGAGTTGCTCTCTTCTGCAGCAGCGGTGTCTTCTGCAGCAGCGGTGTCGAGAATTTTGACAGGAGGGTCGGGGCGCGGAGGAGCGAGTGGACAGATGGAGGGGGAGAGCACTGGGGGGAGCAGTCAGCGGGTTGAGCGCAGGGGATTAGAGAGAAACGAGAGGGGGAGAGAGGGGATAACGAGAGGGATCGTTTCATCGCCCACTGTAGGGAAAAGAGGAGGAGGAGGAAGAGCTTCCCTTCAGACGGCGATGGGGAGAGATAGGGAGCGGGTGAAAGGGATAGCTCCCATGAGAGGGGTGGCAACTGCTCTGCAGAGAGGGGAGAGGGCGATAGGAAGAGGGATACCAGTGGTGAGAACGGAGGGGAGGCGAGAGGTACGGCAAGGAGGGATGGTGGCGAGCCGGGAACAGCGGAGGCAAGAGGAGAGGCGAAGTCACCCGCCAGTACGGACGACGAGAGCCGCGTCAGAACCGGTCCGGACCAGAGGTAAAGGGGCAACGATCACCGCCGCACCGGGAGTGCGACGGACAGCCGAGGTGGGAGTGGGCGTTCGAGTTCGGTAGGAACTGACCGATTTTCAGAAGAAGGAGATGGGAGAGGAGAACGCGCGGCGTTGGGGGGGGAACAGAGGGGTGAGAGGATCGAGGAGGGCGACTGTCGGATGTGGTGATGGGCGAACAATGGAAGAGCGTCGGGGGATTCGGAAGGGGGAGGAGGGGGAAATGAGAGAACCTATGTGGATTGGGGCAGATGTGATGCAATGGGCGAGATGAAGCGCGTTTTTTTGGATTTTGAGCGCCCAGTGGTGGAGTTAGAGGAGCGAATCGGGGAGCTGCGCCATACGCAGGGAGGAAGCCCGGTCGATTTGAGCGAGGAGATCGAACGGCTGGAACGTAAGGCGAGGCGGCTGCTGGAGGAGATCTACCGCCGCCTCGATGCGTGGCAGATAACCCAGGTGGCCCGCCATCCGTTGCGACCTTATACGTTGGATTATGTAACGGCGCTTTTTACCGATTTCGTCGAGCTGCGGGGCGATCGCCAGGTGGCCGATGACCCAGCAATCGTCGCGGGGTTGGCCCGCTTCCGCGGTATTCCGTGCGCGATCGTCGGCCATCAGAAAGGCCGCGATACAAAGGAGAAGATTCGCCGTAATTTCGGAATGCCCCGCCCCGAGGGGTACCGCAAAGCGGTGCGGGTGATGCGATTGGCCGAGCGGTTCGGGTTGCCGCTCTTTTCTTTTGTCGATACGCCAGGGGCCTTTCCAGGGATCGAGGCGGAGGAGCGCAATCAGTCCGAGGCAATCGGTCGGGCGATTTGGACGATGAGCGAGTTGCGCGTGCCGACTATCGTGACCGTGATCGGCGAGGGAGGATCGGGAGGGGCGCTGGCGCTGGCGGTTGGGGATCATGTGGCAATGTTGCGCTATAGCATTTACTCGGTGATCTCGCCAGAGGGGTGTGCGTCGATTTTGTGGAAGAGCGCCGAAATGGCTGCGACAGCCGCTGAGGCGCTGGCGATTACCGCACCACGCTTGAAGGATTTGGGGGTGATCGATGCGATTGTGCCGGAGCCAGTGGGAGGAGCCCACCGCTATCCGGAGGAGATGGCAGCGATGTTAGGGGAGCATTTGGCAGCAGTCTTCGCAGAGCTGTTGGCTATGCCGCTCGAGGAGTTGTTGCAGCGCCGCCGCCAGCGCCTTTTGGCGATGGGTCGCTTTTCGTTGGCAGATGAGTGACGTTCAGAGGAGGAAAAAGCAGGGAGAGGAGGGAATGCCCATAGCGCGGCGAAGAAAATGGGCGAGGGAGGGAAAGGAGAGCCCAGAGCTGTTGGGGTGGGATGAACTACAGGCGTGGGGGACAGAGGGAATCGCTGTGGGGTTTTCCGGAGGGAGCGATAGCAGCGCATTGCTGTGGGCGCTGGTGCAGCGGCGCGCAGAGGGGCGGTTGAGCGTGCCGCTGGTGGCGATCCACGTGCATCATGGGTTGCTTCCAGAGGCCGATGCGTGGGCGATGCGGGCAAGCAGCCGGTGCGCGGAGTGGGGGGTTCCTTTTGCGGTGATCAGGGTGAAGGTCGATCGCGCGTTGGCACGGCGAGTGGGGAAGGAGGGGGCAGCGCGCGTGGCGCGTTACAGGGCATTGGCCCAAGGGGTTGAGATGTGGTTTGGAGGGGAAAACCGCGTACGCCCGCGCCGGGTGGTGGTGGCATTGGCCCATCATCTCGATGATCGAGTGGAGACTTTTTGGTTTCGTTTGCTGCGAGGGACCGGAGTGGCAGGGTTGGCGCCCTTTTCGGTGTGGGGACCCTTTCCATATCTGCCCCCGGCGGGGGAGATCGAGCTGCGAGTATGGCGACCTTTGGTGGGAAGCCGCCGTACTGAACTGCGCGCGTGGTTGAGAGAAGCAGGGGTCGATTGGGTGGAGGATCCTACCAATGGAGAGATGGAGGGACGGGGATGGATCCGACATGGGTTGTTGCCGTTGGTGCGCCAGGTGGTTCCTGCAGTCGATCGGGTAACGGTGCGAACGATCGAGGCAATGGAGGAGGCAGCGGCTTGCTTGGCCGATTTGGCCCGCACCGATCGCGAGGCGATCGCTCACCGCGCGGGTGGCTGGAGCCGGGAGAGATTCTTGGCTTTACCGCGGTATCGCCAGGTGAATTTGGTGCGAGCGGAGTTGCTGTCCGCCGGATTGTTGCCACCGACAGCGGCACGGTTGGCGGAGATGGTGCGCCAGCTTGCGGAGAGCGACCGACGACCTTGGTCCTTTTGGTTAACACCAGAGGTACAGTGGCAGGCGCGCCGCGACCGCTTATGGTGGACGAGAAAGGGGGAGGAAACGGTAGGGGAAGAGCAGGAAGAGGGAGGAGGAGAGGAGGGAGAGAGGAGAAGAAGATTAGAAGGCGATGGCGGCAGGCGCGCGCGCAACGGCGAGGAGTTCGTCGAGGGGAGCTGCGAGGAGTTGTTCAGTACAGGCGATGAAGTGGGCGTGGGCAGCCGCTGCCTCTTTTTGAATGTCGGGGAGGAGAGCAGGGGAGGGGTGCGCGGGGATAATCCGAGCCAGACGGGGGGCAAGCACGCGACGAAGGGCGTCGTGGTTGGCTTGCCATAGCCATAGGGCAGGCCAGTTGCCGCTCGCCGCGAGACGGGGGAGGGTGATGAGGGTGTCGGCTAGAAGGTCGCGAAGGGCGCGTAGCAGCATCTCGACGGCCGATGGAAGTGGCTGAGCAAGACGTTGACGCCAGCTCGCGCCGAGCCGCGTGCCGATGTGCTGTTCTCCGATTTCGTGTAGGATGATGAGCTCACACTGCAGGGGAAGGAGACGGGAAAGGGCGCGCTGCCGCCCTTCGTCGTCGTGAATGTGCGCGCCTACCGCAGCAACGGCTCGGTGAAACGGCGCTTCCGGGTGAAGGCGGGGAAAGTCTATTTTGTTCCAGAGCCATTGAGCAAGGGGTTCGTGGCGAAGGATAAGAGTGTCGCCTTGCAACATCGCTAGGGGAGCGGCAACGCCGCGCGCGAGTTCACGACCGATGTGCAGAATGGTGAGGTTTTCCCGTTTTTCCCGCCGCCGCAGTGTCCCTAAAAAGAAGTTCGGCTTTTGCCGCTGCCCTATGCCTGCTCCATAAACATAACCACAGGGGAGAAGTTGGTCGTTGATCGCTTCGACTGCAAAGGGATCGAAGAGATCGGTGGGGAGAGGGATCGGTCGATAGTCGGTGATGGTGAGTTGTTCCCAGTAGTGTTCTTGGGCTCGAATCCAGGCTTTTACTTCAGCGGAAGGAAGAGGAACGTAAGGGGGAAGAGCAAGTTGCCAGCGGTAGTAGTCGCGCATTTCGAGAAGGTAAGTGCAGAGCGTGGCCTCGCGGGCGTGACGGGCGTCGACAAGGTCGCAGTTGTATTGGACCGCCGCAACGAGGAGGGAGAGAAGGGGAGAGACCATCGGCGAGAAGGCGTGGTGATGGGTGTCGAGAGGTGAGACCACAAAAGGGGGGATTGGTTTCGTCGAGGCACGAGGGGAGAGATGGTGAAGTACAATGACGGGGATGAGCCAAAGAGATGCGGGGAGCAGTACTTCGAAAAGGAGACCTCGAGGAAAGGGGTGGTGGGTCGGGGTCGCTTTGTTGGGAACGCCCCTTTGGGCAGCGGAGCCTCCAGAGCCAACGACGGTGGAGCGCGAGGGAATCGCCGTTCCTTTTTTACCGGCAGGGACGACCGTGGAGGCGCAGCGGATCGAGGGGCAGTATGGCCGATTTGTGCAGGCGGAGGGGGGAGTGGTGGTCCGCCGCGGTGCTCAGCGTTTGCATGCCGATCGGTTGCAGTACGATGAGATAACCGACCGCGTTACCGCGAGCGGAGGAGTTGTTTGGGTGGATGAGGAGGTGGGGGTGCGCGTGGCCGGTACCGAGGGGGTGCTCAATTTGACGACGTACGAGGGCTCCTTCGAGCGGCCGCAGTATGCATTTACGCCGAGCAACCATTCCCGCCAGGCAACCCCAGCACAGGGGGAGGCAGCGCGCTTTGTGTTTTTGGGAAGAGATCGCTACCGAGTTGAGGAGGGGAGCTGGACAAGCTGCCAGGCGCCCGACCCGGCGTGGGTGTTGACGGCGCGCGAGTTGATATTTGACCGAGCAAGTGACACCGGCGAGGCGCACAATGCCCGGTTGCTCTTTTGGGATTCGACGTTAATCGCTTTGCCATGGATCGAGTTTCCCTTGTCGAAGGAACGACGTTCAGGGTGGCTTACACCGTCGTTCGGGGTTTCGTCGCGGGGAGGAGTTCAGGTAGCGGTGCCTTACTATTTCAATTTGGCCCCCCATTACGATGCTACGGTGACGACCCGCTTCTTTTCCAAACGGGGAGTGCAGCTGGGGGGGGAGTTCCGTTATTGGACCGAAAGCAGCCGGGGAGAGATCAGCGGCGAGGTGCTGCCGAACGATTGGACGATAGGGAGAGATCGAGCGTTGGCCATGGTTCGCCACCATTGGCAGGGGGACAATGGAGGGTGGATGGGGATCGATTTTCAGGCAGTGAGCGACCGCGATTATTTCCGCGATTTGAGCAACCATGTGGCGGCGGCGTCGACTGTTCATTTGTTGCAGCAGGGAACAGTGGGATGGAGCGGGGTGGAGGGTTGGGGTACCCAGTGGTTGGTGCAGTCTTACCAGACGCTCGATCGCTCCGTGGAGACGCCTTACCGCCGTTTGCCCGAGTGGCGCGTTTGGCACACTCCCTACGAGATAGGTTTCGGCCAGGTGGGAATTATGGGAACGGTGACGGCATTCCGCCATCCGCGAGCGGGTGCTCCGTTGGGAGTCGGGGATTTAGTACTGGCCGAGGGGGTGCGAGGGGTAGTGATTCCAGAGTGGCGCTGGCCCTTGCGGTCGTCGTGGTGGTTTTTAGAGCCGCGCGTGTTGGTCCACAGTAGCTACTACGCATTGGATCAGCCGGCTCAAGCGGGAGGAAGGAGTGAGGTAGTTCGGGTGGTGCCGATCGCTTCGCTCGATGGCGGCCTCTTTTTGGAGCGCGAGGGCCTTTTTTTGGGAAGACCATGGGTGCAGACGTTGGAACCCCGCCTCTTTTTCCGCATCGCACCTTACCGCTTTCAGGAGGATCTGCCTCTTTTTGATACCGATCGCTTTGGGTTCGGGTTTGCGCAGCTCTTTTTGCCCAATCCCTATACCGGTGCCGACCGAGTCGCCGACGGGGCAAGTGTGACCGCGGCGGTGACAAGCCGATGGCTCGAGCCGACTACCGGGAGCGAACGGGTGCGGGTTTCAGTGGGACAGCGCTTCTATTTCCGCGATCCGCGGGTGCTTTTGCCAGGGGAAGCGCCGTGGTCCAACCGCCGTACCGATCTGTTGGCAGAGGCGGTGTGGCAGCCCCAGCGCCGCTGGCGTTTTCAGGGGTTCTGGCAGTACGACCCAGAGAAGGGGATAAACCGCCGTTTCAACGGCGCTGTGCGCTACGAGGCAGGACCAGCACGGGTAGTGGGGGCCGATTACCGCTATACGCGCGATTTGGTCGAGGATGTGGCCTTTTCCGGTCAGTGGCCGCTGGGATCGCGTTGGGTAGGAGTGGGCCGGTTGGCCCGCTCGGTGGCCGAGGGGCGATGGACCGAAGTGGTGGCCGGCACCGAGTACGATGGGGGATGCTGGGTGGGACGGATGGTGTTGCATCGCTATGCGTTGCCCGAGGGGCGTAGCAATACAGCGCTTTTCGTCCAGTTAGAGCTCAACGGCTTGGGATCGCTGGGAAGCGATCCGTTGTCGTTGCTGCGCCGCTCGGTCCCCGGTTACGGTCGAGTGCGGCCGGGGTCGAGTTCGACTTTTTGGGAGGGAGGGTGGTGAGCGAGGAGGAAAGGAAGCCCAGCGGTTAGCGAGGTGCAGGACAGGAGGGGTCGATTTCTTTCCACGGGCGGCCGGTGAGACGCTCATAGGCGTCGAGATAATTTTGCCGCGTGCGGGCGATCACAGCGGCGGGAAGAGAGGGGGCAGGGGGACGTTTGTCCCAGCCGATGGCTTCAAGGGTGTCGCGAATGTATTGTTTGTCAAAGGAGGGCGGGGAGATTCCCGGCCGCCAGGCGTCGAGTGGCCAGAAACGGGAGGAGTCAGGGGTAAGAAGCTCGTCGATGAGGTAGAGGGTGCCCGCGGCGTCGAGGCCAAATTCAAATTTGGTGTCGGCGATGATGATCCCGCGTTGCCGAGCATGGTCGCGAGCGCGACGGTAGAGTTCGAGGGAGGCAGCGCGCACCGCTTCGATGAGAGCGGCGGCGTCGAGGTGGGGAAAAGCAGCGGCACAGCGCTCGGCGGCAGTGGCAAGAGAGATGTTTTCGTCGTGCGCGCCCGCTTCGGCTTTGGTCGCAGGGGTAAAAATGGGTTCCGGAAGCTCGGCAGCAAGGGGGAGACCAGGGGGAAGAGAAATGCCACAGATCGATCCCGTGGCTTGATATTCGCGATAGCCACTGCCGGCGAGATAGCCGCGAACGACCGCTTCGATCGGCAGCGGGGTGAGGCGCTTGACTACCATGGAGCGACCGACGACTTGCGGGTAGTCCAATGGCGAAACTACGCTTTCGGGAGCGAGCTCCGTGCGATGGTCGGGAATAATGCCAGAGAGGTAGTCAAACCAGAAGAGGGTAAGTTGCGTGAGAATGGCTCCTTTGTCAGGAATGGGGTCGGGGAGGATCACGTCGAAGGCGGAGAGTCGGTCGGTGGCGATGATCAAGAGATGGTGCTCGTCGACAGCATAGAGGTCGCGGACCTTGCCGCGGGCGATGAGGGGGAGGCTTTGAAGGGTAGTGGTCCAGAGCGGTTTAGCCATGGGGTGAGGGCTCCTGGGGGGTGTCGGGAAAGGAAACGTGCAGCCGCTTCCGCAGCCGGCGGATGGAGAGAAAAGCAAGGAGGGCGACGAGGGGAAGCGCCATCGCCGCCATGAGTTCTGGAGTGAGCGGAGCGATCCAGGGGGCTATCCCTTTGGCAAGGGTGTGAATAATTTGCGCACCGTAGTAGCTGATCGCGACGACTGAGAAGTGCTCCGCGGCTTCTTGGAGGCGAAGTTGCAGACGGGCGCGACGGTTCATTTGATCGAGGATCTGTTGGTTCTGTTCTTGAAGCTTCAGGTCGACGCGGGTACGGAGGAGCTGCGAGTTGCGCGCAATACGGGCGGAGAGCTCTTCTTGACGACGATAGACGGTGGCACAGGTGTTCATCGCCGGTGCAAGCCGACGTTCGAGAAATCCTTTGAGGGTGGAGTAGCCGGTGAGACGCCCTTCGCGTAGGTCCTCGGCACGTTGCTGGACGAGACGATAGTAGGCAGCCGCAGCGCTAAAACGGAAGTTGGAGTTGGCAACCGACCGTTCGACTTCGGCAGAAAGCTGGGTGAGACGGGTGAGCAGGTGGCGTTCGGCGGCGATGGTTTGGGCACTTTCGAGGTCGTGCATGACTTCAGCAAGCCGCTTTTCCCAGAGGGCGAGGTCAACTTGAAGCCGCCGGGCCGCTGGAAACGCTAGGAGGGCCAACATGCGATAGGTTTCGATTTCGATGAGGCGTTGAACAATTCTCCCGAGTTGCCGCGGTAGGATTGCCCCGTCGATGATGGTGAAGTGGGTCATGCCGTCGTGGAGTTGAAAATCGGTGAAGAGGTAACCCGTGCCGTCGGCGATCTTGGAAGCAACTGTGGCCGGACCAAGGGGATCAATCTGGGCGAGAAAGTCATCAGGGGGAGTATCGGTGATCGGTTGAACGTCGATCGCCGCCGCGGCGATGAGCGCACCAGGAATGGTCGCCAGCCAGCGAGGGGGAAGTTCGGCGAGGAGGTGAGCGGTGGAATGGTTTCCTTCGGCGTAAAGGGTAAGGGAGATAAATTCGATGTGGCGCTCCCATTTGAGCCGCAGCGTTCCTATTTGAACCAGCGCTTGTTGGCCAGGAGCTTCTTCGAGGAGCAAATGGCGCTGGTGATCGAGAAGCTGTTGCCAGTGAAGGGCCGCCGCTTCGTGCTGCTCGGGTTCTAGGAAAAAGGCCCAGGAGCGAATGGTGGCCGGACTGGTGACAACGATCGAGGGACGAGCGTGGAGCTCCTGATGGAGGATATGGCGCAACGCGTGCGGCTGAAAAGTGGGGGAGTGCGCGGTCATAGACGCTCCGCTGCCGCTTCGGCAAGCCTCGAACGCTCGCCGCGAGCAAGGGTGACGTGGCCGCTGTATTCCCACCCTTTCATGCGCTCGACGAGATAGGTAAGCCCCGAACTCCCTTCGGTGAGGTAGGGGGTGTCGATTTGGGCGAGGTTGCCGAGACAGACGACCTTCGTACCAGGGCCAGCACGGGTGATAAGGGTGCGAATCTGCTTGGCGGTGAGGTTTTGCGCTTCATCAATGACGAGGTATTTGCGGACAAAAGTGCGCCCGCGCATAAAGTTGATGCTTTTAATTTTGACTTTGGCGCGGATCAGTTCGATCGAGGCGCCCCGCCCCCACGCTCCTCCTTCCCCATTGCCGGCGAGGACCTCGAGATTGTCTTCGAGCGCACCCATCCAGGGAGCCATCTTTTCTTCTTCTGTTCCTGGAAGAAAACCGATGTCGTCGCCGATGGGAACCGTGGCGCGCGTGAAGATTACTTCAGTGTAAATTTTTTGGTCGAGAGTTTGCGCAAGCCCGGCAGCGAGGGTGAGAAGGGTCTTCCCTGTGCCCGCTTGGCCGAGAATGGTGACGAGGTCGACGTCAGGGTCCATCAGTAGGTCAAGGGCAAAGTTCTGCTCGCGATTGCGAGCGGTAATGCCCCAGACGGCGCTCTTTTCGTGGCGAAAGTCGCGAACACTGCGCAGCAGCGCTGCGCCATCGCGAAAACCAACCACCCGGGCTTCAAAACGGGGATCATCGGCGACGACGACGAACATGTTGGGGAAAAGATCACGGGCGGTGAGGGCGGGAACAAGCCACCAGTCATACCCATCTTCCCGCCAGGCCCTAAGATTGTGGCCTTGCTGCTCCCAGAAACCGGTTGGGAGTTCGTGAATGCCCGAGTAGAGGAGATCGCTGTCTTCGAGGAGTTTGTCGTTGCGGTAGTCTTGAGCGGTGAGGCCGAGCGCGCGTGCTTTAATGCGCAGATTGATATCCTTGGAGACGAGAATTACAGGCCGCGGAGCTTGCCGTTCGGCAAGTGCTTTGACGAGCGAGAGAATAGTGTGATCGTTGTCGGAAAGACTGAGCCCCGGCGGAAGGGGAGAGGAGAGCGCTTCGGTTTGAACGTAAAGACGACCGGTGGCTAGACCCGAGGAGGGGCCTGCTAGAGCAAAACCTTCGTTGAGGTCGTGTTCCTGCTCGCCGATGATCGTTTCGAGCGTTCGACTGACTTGACGGACGTTGCGGGCGACCTCGGAGAGCCCTTTTTTGTGTTGGTCAAGCTCTTCCAGGGTGGTCATCGGTAGAAAAAGGTCATGTTCCGCAAAACGAAAGAGGGCGGTCGGGTCGTGCATGAGGACATTGGTGTCAAGAACAAAGAGCTTGGTACCGACCACCGATCGCCGCCGAGAACGAGGACGCGAGAGAGTGGGGGTATAGGATGCCGATTCGGTAGACGCAAGGGAGCAGTCAGGGGGAGGGGGGGAAGGCGAGCGGTCCATCATAGGCGCACTCCTGAAGGAGAGAGATCAGGCGGAGGAGGAAGGGGCAGCGAGCACAGCAAGAATCTGCGCGATATGGCCCTCTACTTTGACGTTGCGCCAGATGCGGGCAAGGGTGCCGTCAGGGGCGATCAAAAAGGTGCTGCGCTCAATTCCGCGCGTCACTTTACCATACCGGACCTTCTCGCGGAGGACGTCGTAGGCACGACAGGCTACTTCGTCCGGATCGCTGATCAGGTCAAAGGGAAGTTGGTGCTTTTGCCGAAACCGCTCGTGCGAGGCAAGGGTGTCGCGCGAGAGACCGAGAATGAGCGCACCATGCGCTTGAAATTGATCATAATGGTCGCGAAAGGCGATCGCTTGCGTGGTGCAACCAGGGGTGTTGTCCTTGGGATAGAAGTAGAGAATGATGGGACGACCGCGCAGCGCGGAGAGGGTGATGGTCTGATTGCCTGTGGCCGGCAGCGTAAAATCGGGGGCAGGGGTGCCGGGTTGAAGCATAGGGTACTCCTGCGGGGGGACGATGGGGTCCATTGTCGCATATTTCCTCGATGGAGGGGTTGGGATGTGGTATCGAAGCGGACGAATATGGGCGTGGGCGAGCTACGATGTGGCCAATTCGGCATATACGACGATTGTGGTGACGGCGCTTTTCAACGCTTACTTTGTGGCAGTGGTGGCAGAGGGAGCGGAGTGGGCGACATTGCTGTGGACGGTGTTGTTGGGCGCAGCGAACGGTTTGGCGTTGGCGGTGGGACCCTGGTTGGGAAGAACCGCCGACCGCTACGCGGCACAGTGGTGGTTGCTGGTGGCGGTGACCGCCGGGTGCGCAGGGGCAACCGTGGCGTTGGCCGGGAGCGGACGGGGGGATGTGCTCTACGCGTCGGTGTGGTTGCTGGTCGCGAGTTTCTTTTTTGCGTTGAGCGAGATGGCGATCGCCGCTTTTTTGCCGCGGGTGGCTGCCGCAACGACAATGGGGCGAGTTTCCGCGTTGGGGTGGGGAGTGGGCTATCTGGGAGGAGCGACGGCACTTTTGTTGGCGCTCGCGTGGTTGGCAGGGGGGACGAGGGATGCGGCGGAGAGGGTCCCAGAAGTGTTGGTGGGAACAGGGGTGTTTATGGGGGTGATGGCAATTCCCGCATTGGTGGCCTTGCGACGGCTGAGGAGTTCCCCTCTCCCACGGGAAGCGATGGCGTTGCCAATCTGGGGGGGACTCTTCAGAGAGCGATCGATTTATCCGCCGCACTTTTTCCGAGCATTGGCAGGTCTTTTCTGTGCACAGGCAGGCGCTGCAGTGGCAATCGCGTTGGCGGGGGTCTATATCCAAGAGGTGTTGGGGTGGGATGCGCCTAAAACGGTGGCTTTGTTGATCGCTGTGAACGGGACGGCAGCGCTTGGAACGTTGCTTTTTGGACCTTTGCAGGATCGTTTCGGGGCGAGGGAGGGACTGATGGCGGTAGTGCTGATGTGGGCGGCGGCGACGGGTGGGGCAGCTTTTGCAGAGGAGGAGAAGGCATTTGTCGCGGCTGCGTTGCTGATCGGTTTGGTGCTGGGACCGTTGCAAAGCGGCGGACGAACGCTGGTGGCGTTGCTGACACCGGCTGGCCACGAAGGGCTGTTCATGGGGTGGTGGGGAACAGCGATGCGGTTGGCAGCGATCGTGGGGCCGATCGGATATGGGATGGTGATGTGGGTAAGCGGCGAACATCGGCTGGGAATGGCAACGACGGTGCTCTATTTTTTAGCGGCAGCGTTGCTGCTTGCCGGTGTCACTTTGCCGCGCGCGCAAGAGGGAGAGCCAGCGCGGCAGAGAGGGGGGGAGTTAACCAGAGGGGAAGAGTTAACCACGGAAGAAGAGGGCCGCAACAACCGCCCTTCCTTCACTGGCGACGATATTGTAGGTGCGACAGGCCGCCGGCAGCGACATGATCTCAAAACCGACGCCACGGGCGATGAGACGAGCTAAGAGCGGGCGTGGAGGGTAGAGAGAGGAGGGACCTGTGCCGATTAGGATCAGCTCCGGAGAGGAGGTGTAGAGGGGATCCAGCTGCTCAGGAGTAAGATCGCTCCAGGCAGCGTCGCCCCACGGATGACTCCATCCGTGAGGCGTGAGCAAAAGGGGAGTGGCAACGCGTGTGGTCCCAATCGTGACTGCGGCTTCGTCATAACGGGTGATGAGGAGAGCGTTGGGGGTGAGGGAAGCTTCGAGCTTCATGGTTCGTGAGTGACCTCCTTTTCGATAAGATATCACTTTCTTCTTTTTTGGTGAGAGATATTATGTCCGATGGGTTTCCAGGGGACGGGTTGCAGCCGATTTTGAAGTCTTCGAAACTCGATGATGTCTGCTACGATATCCGCGGCCCAGTGGCGGCGCGCGCGAAGGAGCTCGAGGCAGAGGGCCATAAGGTAATCAAGTTGAATATCGGCAATTTGGCTTCCTTTGGCTTCGATCCACCAGAGGAGATCGTGGTGGATGTGATCCGTAATTTTCGCGACGCGGCGGCGTATACCGATTCGAAGGGGCTCTTTGCTCCGCGCAAAGCAGTGGTTCAGTATATGCAGACGAAAGGGGTGACCGGCGTCGATGTGGAGGATGTCTATCTGGGAAACGGGGTTTCCGAGTTGATTATGATGAGCTTGCAGGGGCTGCTCGAGCCCGGCGATGAGGTCTTGGTGCCCACCCCCGATTACCCATTGTGGACAGCAGCAGTCTCGTTGGCGGGGGGAAAACCACGCCACTATTTGTGCGACGAGGAGAGCGCTTGGTACCCCGACCTTGCCGATATGCGTAAAAAAGTAACGCCCCGAACCCGCGCGGTGGTGGTGATTAACCCCAATAACCCAACCGGCGCCCTCTACCCTCGTGAGATTCTCGAGGGGATTGTGGAGCTCGCCCGCACCCATCAATTGATCGTTTTTGCCGATGAGATCTACGATAAGATGCTGTACGACGGGAGACAGCATACGTCGATCGCCTCATTGGCCGATGATGTATTTTTTATTACATTCAATGGATTGTCAAAAAATTATCGATCGTGCGGCTACCGCGCGGGGTGGATGGTGTTGTCGGGAGAGCGCCGCCATGCCCGGGACTATATCGAGGGATTGACGATTTTGGCGTCGATGCGATTGTGCGCGAACGTTCCAGGCCAGATGGCGATTCAGACGGCGTTGGGAGGATACCAGAGCATCCAGGAGCTTGTGGCTCCCAACGGTCGCTTGACTCGCCAGCGTAACGTGGCTTATGAAATTTTGTCCACTATCCCGGGGGTGTCGACGGTGAAGGCAGCGGCGACTTTATATATGTTTCCACGCCTTGATCCGCGCGTTTACCCGATCGCCGACGATCAGCAGTTTGTATTGGAGCTGTTGGAGGAGGAGCGAGTGTTGGTGGTGCAGGGAAGCGGCTTTCATTGGCCTCACCCCGACCACTTCCGCTTGGTTTTTTTGCCGCACGAGGATGATCTGCGCGAGGCGCTGGAACGAATCGCCCGTTTCTGCGATCGTTTTCGCCGCCGTCATCAGGTGGTCTTTTCGCGAGTGTGCGACGAAGGAGCAGAGAAATGAGTCAGGTTCGGGTAGGATTGTTGGGGATCGGTACCGTCGGGAGCGGGGTGTGGCGGGTGCTGCAGCGTAACGCCGATGAGATCGCCCGCCGTGCCGGCCGACCGATCGAGATCGTGGCGGTGGCTGACCGCAACGTGGAGCGGGCGCAGGAGATCGTGGGAAGAGAGGCAATCGAGCGCGGTGTGGTGGTGACCGCAGAGGCAGCCGCAGTGGTGGCCCGCCCCGATGTCGAAATCGTCGTCGAGTTGATCGGCGGTACTTCTGCAGCAAAGGCATTGGTGAAGGCGGCGATCGCTGCCGGTAAACATGTGGTGACCGCTAATAAGGCGTTGTTGGCCGAACATGGAGGGGAGATCTTCGCCGCCGCCCAGGAGCGAGGGGTGATGGTGGGGTTCGAGGCGGCAGTCGCGGGGGGAATCCCGATCATTAAGGCACTGCGCGAGGGGTTGGCTGCAAATCGAATCGAGTGGGTGGCAGGAATCATCAATGGGACGACCAATTACATCTTGACGCAGATGCAGATGCGGGGGATCCCCTTTGCCGAGGCGCTGCGAGAGGCGCAGGCGCTCGGCTACGCAGAGGCCGATCCTACGTTGGATGTGGAGGGAATCGATGCTGCCCATAAGGCGACTTTGCTGGCTTCTTTGGCGTTTGGGGTGCCGATCCAGTTTGAACGCGCTTATGTGGAGGGGATCTCCGCCGTGGAGGCACGCGATATCGCTTATGCCGATGCGCTAGGGTACCGAGTGAAATTGCTGGCCGTGGCCAGACGGCGAGCCGATGGGTTTGAGCTGCGAGTCCATCCGACGTTGATTCCTAAAGAGCATTTGCTGGCAAACGTCAACGGAGCGATGAACGCGGTGGTGGTCAAGGGGGATGCAGTGGGCCAGACCCTCTACTACGGGGCAGGGGCCGGTTCGGAGCCGACCGCGAGCGCGGTAATCGCCGATTTGGTGGAGGTGGCAAGGTTGATGAACGCTACCCCAAGCCAGCGGGTACCCCATTTGGCTTTCCAGCCGGGAGAGCTGGTCACGCTGCCGGTATTGCCGATCGGGGCGTGCCGCACTTCGTTTTACCTACGGTTGCAGGTGGCTGATGAGGTGGGCGTTTTGGCACAGTTGGCGCGCGTTTTGGCCGATGAGGGGGTGTCGATCGCAGCTGTGATCCAGAAAGAGGATGGAGTGGCCGAGAAGGGGATTGCCGAGTTGGTGTTGCTGACCCACGAGAGCGAGGAGCGCCGCGTGCGGTCGGCGATCGCCAGGATCGAACAGCAGGTATGGGTGCGCGGACGATGGGCTGCCTTGCGGGTGGAGCATCTGCAGTGAGGGAGGCGTTCAACCGCCGATAAAAGACATTTCAACCCTCTTCGGGCGGATGGGTGAGAGGAGCGCACGCGCTTCGGAGTAGCGATCGCTGCGCCGCTGCCAGAGGGCGGCGATCGAGCGTTGAAGGGTTTCGTCGTCGATGCCCGCGCGTAAGGGGGTTTTGAGGTCGTAGCCGTGCTCAGCAAAGAGACAGGTGAAGAGCGTTCCGTCGGTGGAGAGACGCAGCCGCGTGCAGGTGCGACAGAAGGGTTGAGTAACCGAAGCGATTACGCCGATCTCGCCGCCGCCGTCGCGGTAACGCCACCGCTGGGCGACCTCTCCAAAAAAGCGGGGTTCGACCGGTTCGATCGGCCAGCGGGCCGAAAGGGTCGCAAGTATTTCTTGAGCAGAGACGACGTCGGTGGGCCGCCACCCATTGCAAGTGCCGACATCCATGTATTCGATGAAGCGGACAATAACCCCTGTGCCGCGAAAGTGGCCGGCGATGGGGATAATTTGGTGGTCGTTGACGCCGCGTTGTAAAACGACATTGACCTTGACAGGGGTGAGACCAACGGCGAGGGCTTCTTCAATGCCTTTGAGAATTTGGTTTACAGAGGTACGGCTGTCGGTGAGGCGAGCGAAGAGCCGAGGGTCGAGGGCATCAAGACTGACGGTGACGCGCTGCAGCCCAGCCTCTCGCAGTATCCGGGCAGACGCCGCAAGGAGCGCGCCATTGGTGGTGAGGGTGAGTTCGATAGGAAGCGGAGCGAGGAGGGCGATCAGGCGGTCGAGGTCTTGACGGAGCAACGGCTCACCACCGGTGATGCGGATTTTGCGAATGCCGAGCGGCAGAAGAAGACGGACGATGCGTTCAATCTCCTCAAAGGTGAGGAGTTCAGCGCGCGGGAGAAAGCGATGACCGCGAAAGGCAGCACGCGGCATGCAGTAAGTGCAGCGAAAGTTGCAGCGGTCGGTGACCGAGAGCCGAAGGTCGGCGAGCGGGCGCTGGAGGGCGTCGGTTAAGGGGGAGGGAAGGGGGGAGATGGGAGGGGGAAGCGGCCGTTTGTGGCTGAGGAGAAGTGGAGTGGAGCGGAGAGATTCGGCCATCGCAGCTCTTCGGGAAAACGAGGCGAAAATTATGACATGAGGGGCGGCGATGAGTTCGAGGTCGCTGCGGCGACGGTGGAGGAAGGGGAGGGTGAGGCAAAACCAGCAGTCCGTAGTTGGGCGTGAAGTTGGTCGAGGTGGGCGAGAAGCGCGCCGAGAGGCCACGCCGCCGGAGGTCGGTCGGCAAGAGGAGTGAGTAGGGCGGCGAGGGATGGTGCGAGAAGGGAGGGTTGGGAAGGAGGGGGAGAAGGAGCGGCGAGGGAAGGGACCGGCGCGTCCGTGGAGGAAAGGGCCATAGGGTCGATAGGGGGAAAGAGGGAGAATTGGCGGGGATTGCCGCCCGCGTGGAGGGCTTCAAGCCTTGCCAGTTCGTGTTTGGCGCGCAGAAGCGCTTCGCGCGGTAACCCTGCAAGGGCGGCCACATGCAGTCCATAGCTTTGGTTGGCGGGACCATCGCGCAGTTCGTGGAGAAAAAGGATCTGCCCATTATGCTCGGCAACCGCGACGTGGATGTTGGCTGCCGCCGGGAGGAGTTGGGCAAGCTCCGTGAGTTCGAAGTAGTGGGTCGAGAAGAGGGTGAGGGCGCGATTTTTGTCGTGGAGGTGCCAGGCGATGGCGTGGGCGAGCGCCATGCCGTCAAATGTAGCTGTGCCGCGACCGATTTCGTCCATGAGAACAAGGCTTTGGTCGGTGGCGTGGCGGAGGATATAGGCGGCTTCGCTCATTTCGACCATGAAAGTGGAGCGGCCGGCAGCGAGGTCGTCGGCGGCACCGATTCGCGTATAGATCGCGTCAATGGGCCCTATCTCGGCAAGAGTGGCGGGGACAAAACTCCCTATATGGGCTAGGAGAACAGCAAGGGCAACCGCCCGCATTGCGGTGGATTTACCGCCCATGTTGGGGCCAGTGAGGATAAGGAGCCGACGCCGCTCGGCGTCGAGGGTGAGGTCGCTGGGGATATAACGGGCCACTTCGGTTTCCACGACCGGATGACGGAGGGCTTGAAAGTGAAGCCGCCGCTCAGCGATAAAGCGGGGGGGAGACCAGCCCCGCTCGCGCGCTACCCGAGCCAGCGCGGCGAGGGCGTCAAGCTCAGCTGCAGCTTGCCCGCTGTGCTGTAAAGCCGGGAGATAGGGGCGAAGAAAGAGGAGAAGTTCATCGTAGAGCTGCAGCTCCCGCTCGAGGGCCCGCTGTCCGGCTACGAGAGCTTTTTCTTCATACTCGAGGAGCTCGGGAAGGGTAAACCGCTCGACATGCTTTAGGGTGGCACGTCGCCGATAGTCAGAGGGAAGCTTGTCGACGTGGCTGCGGGGGACTTCGAAGTAGTAGCCGTGGACTTGGTTGTATTCGAGCCGGAGCGCAGCAATCCCCGTCCGAGCGCGTTCCCTGGCTTCAAGTTCGAGGAGAAAGGCGCTGTTGCCGCGTTGGAGGTGACGCCAACGGTCGAGTTCGGGATCGTATCCGTCTGTAAAGATGCCGCCGTCGCGCGGATTGGCGGGGGGTTCAAGGGCGAGCGCCGCTTCGAGACGGGCCGAAAGGGTGGGAGGGAGGAGAAGGCGGTCGCGGTAAGGTTGCCAAAGCTCGAGGGGTTCGTCGGGTAAGGCAGCGGCGACGGCGTTTAGGGTGGCGGCAGCAGTGCGCAGCGCCGCAAGCTCGCGCGGTTTGATCGTGCCCAGGGCAATTCGGGCGGCGAGACGTTCAAGGTCGGCAAGACCGCGCAACGCGCGTTGCAGGGCGTCATGGGCATGCGGCGCTTGATGCCATTCGGAGATTATGGCTTGGCGCCGAAGCAGCTCTTGCCGGTCGCGTAGGGGGTGATGAAGCGCGTGCCGCAGCCACCGTCCGCCGGCGGCCGTGACAGTGCCGTCGAGAAGTGAGAGGAGCGTGGGGGCCGCTTCCCCCCGCAGCGTTTCGGTGAGCTCAAGATTACGGCGGGTGGCGCTGTCGAGGAGCAAAAACGCTTCGTCGCGTTCGCGAAGGAGCGCGGTGAGATGTACAAGGGCAGTGCGCTGAGTCTCTTGGACGTAAACGAAGAGAGCCGCCGCCGCGAGGAGCGCTGCCCGGTCAGCGCGCAGGTCAAAGCCAAAGGCGGTGAAGTCGTTGGTGGCGAAATGGCGGCGAAGGTGGTCGAGCGCAGCGTTGGTAAAGCGGTCGGCTGGCAGACGACGAACGATAGCGGCAAAGCGTGGGGGGAGAGAGAGTTCCTCTTCCGGGAGAAGGAGTTCGGCGGGTTGAAGCCGTTCGAGATGGGTGGCAAGCGCATCGAGGGGGATTACGAGGGCAGCGAAGCGACCAGCCGAGAGGGTGAGATGCGCTAGCCCAACCCGCCCCGCTGCCCGCCGTTGGTCGGGAAAAAGAGCCACGATCGGGACGTCTCGCCGTTCGTCGAGGAGTGCAGCGTCGGTGAGGGTGCCCGGGGTGATAATTCGGGTGATGCGCCGAACCATCGGCCCTTTGCCAGTGGCGTCACCGATCTGTTCCGCGATCGCTACCGTTTTCCCCGCTTTAATAAGACGGCTAAGATAGCTTTCTAAGGCCGCGACAGGAATCCCCGCCATGGGAATCGGCATGCCGGCCGATTGCCCGCGGGTGGTAAGGGTAAGGTCTAGAAGTGAGGCGGCAGCAGCAGCGTCGTCGTAGAAGAGTTCGTAAAAATCACCCATGCGAAAGAGTAGCAGCGCCCCTTCCGGCGCTTCTCGCTTGAGGGCAAAGTATTGCCGCATCATGGGTGTGTGGAGATTTTCTTCCACAACTTCGCCACTCGGAGGAGCAGGAGAGGTAGCGCGAAAGGATTCAGCCATTGTGGTTGCCTTTTTTTATAACATGTTGTTTTAAAATGTTAAATAATTCGGTCAAAAATGGTGCGAAGTAAGCAACGGTGCTTGATAACGCCACTTTCGCTTTTTTTCCCGTATTCATTCCACAGCGTTATCCACAGGAACTGTGGAAAGAGAATCTAACCTAGCCGCGCCGCGATTCCCAGACGGTCGAACTCGGCGAGGATAGCAGTGAAAATTTTAGGGGTGCCGGCGAGGATATCGCCGCTGAGGAGGTAACGGTCTTCGCCTCCCCAGTCACCGACAAAACCACCCGCTTCTTGAACGATGAGGGCGCCGGCAGCGATATCCCATGGACTGAGACCGAGTTCGAAAAAGCCGTCGTAACGGCCGCAGGCGACATAGCAAAGGTCCAGCGAGGCGGCGCCAGGGCGCCGAACGCCCGCCGATTTTTCCATCATCAGCCGTAAGGCGTCGAGGTAGAGGTCGATTCGCCCTAGGTTGCGAAAGGGAAAGCCCGTCCCAATTAGCGCTTCCGAGAGCTTTTCACAGCGACTGACCCGAATCCGCCGTTCGTTCAGATAGGCCCCCCCACCCCGGGTGGCAGCGAAGAGTTCGTTGCGCGAGGGGTCAAAGACAACAGCGTGCTGGAGGAGACCGTTCTTGCGCACAGCGATCGAGACCGCAAATTGCGGTAGGCCGTGGATGAAATTGGTCGTGCCGTCTAAAGGGTCGATCAGCCACTCTTGAGGCGCGTCTTGGTTGCCGCTGCTTCCCGATTCTTCCGCAATGATTCGGTCGTCGGGGTAAACTTCGCGGATCGTTTCAATGATCGCTTCTTCCGCTGCCCGATCGACTTCAGTGACGAAGTCGCGATGGGCTTTGGTCTCGATGGTAAGGCGTTCGATTTGCAGCGCGGCGCGGTTGATGATATTGGCAGCGCGCCGCGCCGCCTTGATCGCGATGTTCAGAGTTGGATGGGGAATCATGCAGAGTTCCTTAAGGCGTTGTGCGAGAATGAGGGGTCGTTGAGTCGACGATTCTACTCTGAGATGCGCGAGCAGGTAGTATTTGTAGTGGTCCGCCCCCGCCATCCCGGTAATGTGGGTGCGGTGGCGCGGGCGATGTGGACGATGGGGTTTTCGCGGTTGGTATTGGTGGCCCCAGCGTGCCCCCTTGACGATCCCGAGGCGCAGGCACGGGCAAGCGGCGCCGAGGAGGTATTGGCCAAGGCGCAGGTGGTGGCGAGATTGGAAGAGGCATTGGCCAATACCGTCTATGCAGCAGCCTTTACCGCTCGCAGCCGTTTGCTTGTCCCTCCCTTCCGAACACCGGAGGAGGCGGCAGCCGAGGCTTTTGCAGCCGCTGCGGCTGCACCAACGGCTGAAGTGGCTTTTGTGTTCGGTAACGAGCGAACCGGTTTGACGACTGAGGAGATCCTTCGTTGCACCGCACCGGCGTCAATTCCCGCTAACCCGTGTTACGCGTCATTGAATTTGGCTGCCGCAGTTCAGGTGGTGGCTTACGTGGCAGCGCGCACGTTGAGAGAGGGGAGAATGCCGCACGCCGCTTTGCCAGAGCCAGAGGCTCTCCCCGCAACGGCAGCAGAGATCGACGGGTTGGTGACCCAGATGCTCGAACTGGCCGCTGAGGTGGGGTTTTACGATCCGGCGGAACCTAAACGGTTAGAGGCGCGATTGCGCCGCTTTTTCGCCCGGGCCAGAATCGAACAGAGAGAGGTTCACCTGTTGCGGGGATTGCTGCGAGCATGCCGCCGCCGCTGACCCAGGAACGGGGGTGGATTCAGCGACTCTTTCCTACTCCGTGAAGGATATTGGTGAGAGGGAAGAGAACGATCTATAATTGAGTAAGTTAGTGGGGAATGAGCGATGAACGGGTGGCAGAGACTGTTAGAGGAGATCGATGCGATTTTAGAGCGCGACCCCGCGGCCCGATCGCGATGGGAGGTTGCGCTGTGTTACCCCGGGTTTCATGCGTTGCTGCTTCACCGCTTGGCCCATCGGTTGTGGCAGGGAGGATGGCGGTTGCTCGCGCGATGGTTGAGCAGTGTGAACCGCTTTTTGACAGGGATCGAGATCCATCCCGGCGCAAAAATCGGCCGACGGGTCTTTATCGATCATGGGATGGGGGTGGTGATCGGCGAAACGGCTGAGATTGGGGATGATTGTACGATTTACCAGGGGGTTACGTTGGGAGGGACGTCGCTTTTTCGCGGGACCAAACGCCATCCGACGCTGGAGCGGGGGGTGGTGGTGGGAGCAGGGGCAAAAGTATTGGGGGGGTTCACAGTGGGGGAGGGGGCGAGGATCGGTTCGAACGCCGTCGTGCTAAAGCC
This sequence comes from Hydrogenophilus sp., assembly GCA_026416515.1. Classification (GTDB taxonomy): domain Bacteria; phylum Pseudomonadota; class Gammaproteobacteria; order Burkholderiales; family Rhodocyclaceae; genus Hydrogenophilus. The sequence goes on from JAOAEZ010000002.1 coordinate 147,337, forward strand.
AGTGCCGCCTGGAGCAACCGCAGTAGGCAACCCCGCGCGCGTGATCCCACCAGAGAGCAGCGGCCCAGAGGGACGGGAGGTCGCGCGGGCTCAAAAGGCGGCAGCGATCGGCTTTACCGCGTATGGGGTGACCCGCGACCTCGATGACCCATTGGTGAAAGCGCTCCACGCGATGCTCGACCATATGGTGGAGTCCGACCGCCGATTCGAGCGCTTGATCGCCGATTTGCAGGCAGCAGGGGTGATCCCGAAGTCCGAGAGCAAAGGCGAGGAGACTCCTTTCGATCCCCAGGTGGTGAGCCGGTGGATGGAGTAAAAAATAGAGAAAGGGTGGGGAACTTTGTCCGAGAGATTTAGTCTACATTTACTCAATGGGGTTGAAGTTGCAGGAAGGAGTAAACCATGAAGTTGACGACAAAAGGGCGTTTTGCGGTGAGCGCGATGGTCGATTTGGCCCAACAGCAGCAGCAACAGGAGGGACCAGTGCCGCTGGCGACAATCGCAGGTCGCCAGGAGATCTCCCTCTCTTATTTGGAGCAGCTTTTCGCTAAGCTGCGGCGGGCGGGATTGGTAACGGCTGCGCGCGGCCCAGGGGGAGGGTACCGTTTGGCGCGAACAATGGATGAGATTTCGATCGCGGAGATCGTCGACGCCGTCGACGAGGGGATCGATACGACCCGGTGCGGGGGGCGGGAGAATTGCCGCAACGAGGGGATCTGTCCGACCCACCATCTGTGGGATAACTTGAACGCCGAGATTAGCCGCTTCTTGTCCCGGGTTTCCTTGGGGCAGGTGGTGCGCGGCGAAATTGCCCCCGTGGCGAGAGAGAAGGGGGGAGGTAAACCGGGGCCAGAGTGGGGAACCGTACGCCGCCGATCGGCAGAGGCAACGACTTCTTAAAGAACGGCTGAACGGTGGGGTGGAGCAGAGGGGGATGGCTTCTTACCTCGATTGGAATGCGTCGGCTCCTCTTCATCCCCGAGCGGTCTCTTTTTTAGAGGAGTGGTTGAGGGAGGGAAAAAGCGCAAACGCGTCTAGCCGTCACCGGTGGGGAGAGTATGCGCGCGCGGTGGTGGAGCAAACGCGCCACCGGGTGGCGGAGATGTTGGGGGTAATGCCCAACCAGGTGGTGTTTACAAGCGGGGGTTCGGAGGCCAACAACGCTTTTTTGAAAGGGGCGGCATGGGCAATAGGGGCTCCGAGGACAGCGGCGATTAGCGCTGTGGAGCATCCTTGCGTGCGCGAGCCAGCGCGCCAGTTGACGCGCTGGGGGTGGCAAGTGCGAGAGATAGAGGTCGATGGGCGCGGCAAACTTCAGTGGGAGGCGGTGGAACGGGTTCTGAGAGAGCGACCGGCGTTGGTGTCGGTAATGTTGGCCAATAACGAGACAGGGGTGCTGCAGCCAGTGGCCGAGGTGGCTCGGGCAGCACGGGCGGTGGGAGCAGTGGTTCATTGCGATGCCGTCCAGGGGTGGGGAAAGGTGGCGTTCGATTTCGCGTCGCTGGGGGTCGATGCGCTGACGTTGTCGGGCCATAAGATAGGCGCTCCCCAAGGGGTAGGCGTGTTGGTCTTCAACCGACGAGTGGAGTGGGTGCCGCTGATCGCCGGCGGCGGACAGGAGATGGGTTGGCGCAGTGGGACGGAGAATGTGGCGGCAATCGGGGGATTAGGGGCTGTGCTCGAGGTGTTGACGGAGGTGCAGAGGGTGTGGGAAACGCAGGCGCGCCTTTTGCAGGAGCGGTTGGAGGGGGGATTACGGGCAAGGGGGGCAGTAATCTTCGGGGAGGGGGCGGCGCGGTTGCCCAATACAACCTACTTCGCTTTTCCCGGACGCGTGGGGGAGAGTTGGGTGATCGAGCTCGACCGAGTAGGGTTCGCAGTGGCCAGCGGCTCGGCATGTTCGAGCGGCCGCAGCGAGGGATCGGTAACGTTGCGGGCGATGGGGGTTGATCCTTCGATCGCCCGCGGGGCGATCCGCGTGAGCACGGGGTGGTCTACTGGCGCAGAGGAGATCGATGCTTTTTTGCAGGCAGTCGATGCACTGATGGAGAGAGAGCGCAAAACAGCGGTGGTGCAGTGGTGAGGAGCAGAAGGAATGGGTGAGCAGTTTTCGGTACAGGAGTGGGTAAAGCGGGAGTACCGCTACGGGTTCGTGACGGAGATCGCCGAGGAGGTTTTCCCCCCAGGACTCGATGAGGAGGTGATCCGCCGCTTGTCGGCCCGAAAAGAAGAGCCAGAGTTCATGCTGGAGTGGCGGTTGGCAGCATTTCGGTTGTGGCAGCAGATGAAGGAGCCCCATTGGGCCCGTGCGGTGTACCCGCCGATCGATTACCAGGCGATTTCCTACTTCGCTGCACCGAAAATGGGAAAGGATCGCCCGAAGAGCTTGGCAGAGGTCGATCCTAAGTTGTTGGAGACCTACGAGCGATTGGGGGTTCCCTTGCATGAACGAGCGCGATTGGCAGGGGTGGCAGTGGATGCTGTTTTCGATAGCGTTTCGGTGGCGACCACCTACCGTGAGAAGTTGGCAGAGCAAGGGATCATCTTTTGCTCTTTTTCCGAGGCGGTGCGCGACCATCCAGAGTTGGTGCACCGCTATTTGGGAAGCGTAGTGCCGCCAGGGGATAATTTTTTCGCAGCGCTCAATGCGGCAGTCTTTTCCGATGGGTCATTTGTCTATGTGCCAAAAGGGGTGCGTTGTCCGCTCGAGTTGTCGACCTATTTTCGGATCAACGCGAACGAGACAGGACAGTTCGAGCGTACCTTGATCATCGCCGACGAGGGAAGCTATGTGAGTTATCTAGAGGGGTGCACCGCGCCGATGCGCGATGAGAACCAGTTGCACGCAGCAGTGGTGGAGTTGATCGCGTTGGAGGGGGCAGAGATTAAGTATTCCACCGTCCAGAATTGGTACCCCGGCGACGCCGAGGGGAGGGGGGGAATCTATAACTTTGTGACCAAACGGGGGGAGTGCCGAGGGGCAGGGAGCAAAATTTCGTGGATCCAGGTGGAGGTGGGGTCGGCGATTACGTGGAAATACCCCAGTTGCGTGCTGCGCGGCGAAGGGTCGGTGGGGGAGTTCTATTCGGTGGCGGTGGGAAACCATCGCCAACAGATCGATAGCGGGACAAAGATGATCCATATCGGTAAGGGAACGCGCAGCACGATCATTTCTAAAGGGATTAGCGCCGGCCGCGCGCAGAATAGCTACCGAGGATTGGTGAAGGTGCTGCCGTCAGCCGAGGGAGCACGGAACTATACCCAGTGCGATTCGCTGCTGATCGGCAGCCGCTGCGGGGCCCATACCTACCCTACGATCGAGGTGGCTAACCCCACGGCGGTGGTGGAGCATGAGGCGACGACTTCTAAGATCGCGGAGGATCAGATCTTCTATTTGCAGCAACGAGGATTGTCTCCAGAGGATGCCGTCAATTTGGTGGTGAACGGGTTTTGTAAGGAGGTGTTTAATAATTTGCCGATGGAGTTCGCCGTGGAGGTGGAGGCACTGATGCAGGTGACGTTGGAGGGAGCAGTCGGATGAGCGAAGAGATCGTTCTGGAAATAAAAGGGTTAGCTGCAGCGATAGAGGGAAAGAGGATCTTGCAGGGGGTCGATTTGAGGGTGCGCGCGGGTACGGTACATGCCATCATGGGGCCAAACGGGTCGGGAAAGAGCACCTTATGCCAGGTGCTGGCAGGACGGGCGGGGTACGAGGTGACAGCCGAGTTCGCCCGTTTCTTGGGCCGCGATCTGTTGCCTATGGCTCCCGAGGAGCGAGCACGCGAGGGATTGCTGCTTTCCTTTCAGTACCCGGTCGAGATTCCGGGAGTGAAAAACGTCTATTTGCTTAAGGCAGCTTACAACGCTTTGCGCCGCGCCCGCGGGGAGCAAGAGGCCGATGCGTTTGAGTTCATGACGTTGGTGCGGGAGAAGTTGCGGGCGATGCGGATGGATGAGTCGTTTTTGCACCGCGCGGTGAATTCAGGCTTCTCCGGGGGGGAGAAAAAGCGCAACGAGGTGCTGCAAATGTTGATTCTGGAGCCAAAGTTGGCCCTTTTTGATGAGGTCGATTCGGGGCTCGATATCGACGCGCTGCGAGTGGTGGCAGAGGGGATCAACGCTCTACGTGCACCAGACCGGGCGATCGTGTTGGTTACCCATTACCGACGGTTGTTGGATTATGTGCCCCCCGATGTGGTGCATGTGTTCCACGAGGGGCGGATCGTGCGCTCGGGAGACCGGTCGTTGGTGGAGACATTGGAGAGCCAGGGGTACCAGTGGGTGGTGGAGGAGGTGGCAGGATGAACGAGGAACCCCTGGGTTATTCGCCCTTGGCAGAAATGGGGGGGAGAAGAGTGACGGCAGCGCGAGACCGCTTTGCAGAACGGGGGTGGCCTACGCCGCGAGAGGAAGGATGGCGCACGCTGCGGGTGGCAAGAGCGGTACAGCAGAGGTTGTTGAGGGGAGGAGAGGCCGCTGATCCCGAGTGGAGATCGTTGCCGAGGAACGGGGTTCGGGTGAGACGATTGAGCGACGCGCTGAGAGAGGAAGGGGAGGGGGAGGGATGGCTAGGAGAGTTGGCGACCTCAGAGGTGTCGCCGCTGGTCGATTTGAATATGGGGTTGGTGACCGGCGGATGGGTGGTGCGGGTAGAGGGGGAAATAGAGGAGCCATTGGAGGTGATGGTGGATGAGCGAGGAGGGATTCATCCACGATTGGTGTTGGAGTTGGCTCCAGGGGCGACGGCAACGTTGGTAGAGCGCCACCGCGGCAGGGGGAGCCATCTGCTGGTGGTGGAGGCAGTGGTGGGGAGCGGCGCACGGTTGACCCATTACGTGGTGGGAGATGGAGAAGGAGAAGGCCAGTTCGCGTGCCACGGGGTGCGCGTGGGGGAGGGAGGAGAGTACGCCCTCTTTTTTTTGCCGTTGCGGGGACGATTGCTGCGGGCCGATTCGGCGGTGATGTTGGCCGGGGAGGAGGCAGCAGCAAGGATCGAGGGATTGATCGTGGCCGGCGATCGAGAACAGTTCGAGCATCGATTGCGCGTGGTTCATGCAGCCGCTAAGACGGTGAGCCGTAAGCGCTTCCGAATGGTGGGATTGGGGAAGGGGCGGGCGCTTTTTTGGGGACGAGCAGAGGTGCGACCAGGAGCGATCGGGAGCGAGGCGACGCAGTCGTGCCGCAGTTTGTTGGTGGGACGAGGCGCAGAGGTGGTAGCCCGCCCGGAGCTGGAGATCGAGTGCGACGAGGTGCGGTGCAGCCATGGGGCGACAGTAGGGAAGTTGGATGAGATAGCCCGCTTTTATTTGATGAGCCGGGGATTGTCACCCGAGGCAGCCGAGGCATTGTTGATCTTCGCGTTCGTGGCAGAGATGGTGGAGGAGATACCCCACTCGGCGTTGGCTAAGGAGGCGACCGCGGCGCTGGGGATACGTTTGCCCGGACGGGCGGTTTTGGAGGAGTGCGATGGGTGAGATGCACGCCGCAGAGAGGAGCCGCTTGTGGTCGCCAGAGCGCGTGCGGGGAGATTTTCCAGCGCTGAGCCTCAAGATAAACGGCTTTCCATTGTCATACTTGGATAACGCCGCAACGACCCAGAAACCAAAGGTGGTGATCGAGCGATTGGCTTATTTTTATGCGCACGAGAATGCTAATATCCATCGGGGGGTTCATCGGTTGGCGGAGTTGGCAACCGCCGCATACGAGGGGGCAAGAGAGCGCGTGCGCCGCTTTGTGAATGCCCGGTCGGTGGAGGAGATTGTCTTCGTTCGAGGAACGACTGAGGCGATCAATTTGGTGGCCGCGAGTTTGGGCACCCTTTGGCAGAGAGGGGATGAGGTGGTGGTGAGCGCGATGGAGCACCACGCGAATATCGTTCCGTGGCAGCTTTTGGCAGAGCGCCAGGGGATAGGGGTGCGCGTCTTGCCGATGAACGAGGCGGGAGAGTTGGAGGTGGAGAAACTGCCGGAGTTGCTCACCCCACGAACACGGTTGGTGGCGGTTACCCACGTTTCCAATGTGTTGGGGACGATGAACCCGATCGCCGAGATCGTGCGAATGGCCCACGCAGCCGGAGCATTGGTGTTGGTGGATGGCGCCCAGGCGGTGAGCCACTTGGCGGCAGTCGATGTGCAGGCGTTAGGGGCCGATTTTTATTGTTTTTCAGGACATAAGATGTTCGCCCCTACAGGGATCGGCGTGTTGTACGGCCGACAGGAGTTATTGGCGGAGATGCCCCCTTATCAGGGTGGAGGAGATATGATCCGCACGGTGTCGTTCGCGGGAAGCACCTTCGCCGATCCTCCCTACCGATTCGAGGCGGGTACACCACCGATCGCGGAGGCAGTGGGGTTGGGGTGCGCGATCGATTACTTGGCTCAGTGGGATCGGCAAGCAGCCGAGGAGTATGAGCAGGAGTTGCTAGACTATACGATCGCTCGCTTGAGAGCGGTACCAGGGGTGCGAGTGCTCGGTTCACCACAGAGACGAATTGGGGTGGTGTCGTTTACATTGGCAGGGGTCCACGCCCACGATTTGGGAACTGTGCTCGACCGCTACGGAGTGGCGATCCGCGTGGGGCATCATTGCGCAATGCCGGTGATGGATTTTTACCGAGTGCCGGCGACAGCCCGCGTTTCATTGGCGATGTATAACACTTTCGAGGAGATCGATCAGATGGTGATGGCGTTGGAGGAGGCACGCCGATTGCTGGGATAAATAAAGGAGATAACGGGTGGAAGGGTTGCGCGAGTTGTACCAGGAGTTGATCTTAGATCATAAACGCCATCCGCGTAATTTTCGGGTGATCGCCGATGCGACGGCGGCGGTGGAGGGCCATAACCCGTTGTGTGGCGATCATTTGTGGTTGTACGTGAAAGTGGAGGGAGATCGAATCGCCGATGTGGCTTTCCAGGGGGAGGGGTGCGCGATTTCGACGGCTTCGGCGTCGTTGCTGACCGAGTCGCTGCAGGGACAGTCGGTGGCAGAGGCGGAGAGGCTTTTGCAGGAGGTGATCGCGCTGCTGACAGAGGGGAAGGGATCAGCAGAGGCATTGGGAAAGTTGGGGGTGTTGGCAGGGGTGCGCGATTTCCCGAGCCGTGTCAAGTGCGCGATGTTGGCATGGCGGACGTTGGAGGCGGCGTTGGCCGGGAAGGGTACGCCGAGCGTGACAACAGAGTAGAGAAGGGGGAAGAGGAGCGTGAGAGAAGGGAGAATGAGAGGAAAGAGAGGGGTGGAGAGAGAAGCATACTTTGAACGCGGAGCAATGGTACGCAGGAGGAGAGGCAGTGTACGGGCATGGAGTGGGCAGTAAAGAGCGAGAGTTAGTGGCATTGAAGCGCGATTGCCCGGCGATTGCCGTGCCGACGGGGGAGACAGCTCTTCTTCCCGAAGGGTCGGTGGTGGAGGTGGTGCAGGCATTGGGGGGATCCTATACGGTGCAGTTGGGGTGGCGATTGTTCCGAATCGATGGCGCCGATGGCGATGCGCTGGGGAAGCCTCCCCGACAAAAACCAGTACTGCCGGAGAACGCCAGCGATGAGGAGGTAGAGCGGTTGGTGTGGGAGCAGTTGCGGAGTTGCTACGATCCCGAGATTCCCGTGAATATCGTCGATTTAGGATTGGTCTATGCGTGCGAGGTGGTGCGCCAGACCGACGGCAGCCGGTGGGTGCGGGTGGCGATGACATTGACTGCTCCAGCGTGCGGAATGGGCCCCGTTTTGACCGAAGAGGTGCGCCGCCGCGTGTTGGAGGTGCCGACGGTGAAGGAGTGCGAGGTGGAGTTGGTGTTCGATCCGCCTTGGGATCGAAGCCGAATGAGCGAGGCAGCCCAGTTGGCGTTGGGGGTGTTCTGAGCGCTTTAGTGTATTTCGTGAAAGAGGAGGAGATGATGGCGTGGGTGAGGGTGTGCCCGGTGTCGAAGTTGCCCGTCGAGGGAAGACAGGTGGTGGAGATAGAGGGCGAGGAGGTGCTGGTGGTGCGAACGGCAAGGGGGATCTTTGCTGTGGAGAACCGCTGTAGCCATGCAGGGGTGGCGTTGGCGGAGGGGCCAGTGGAGGAGGAGACGATCGTTTGCCCTTTGCATAGGGCGCGCTTTTCGTTGGCGAGCGGGGAGGCGTTGTCTCCGCCGGCTTATGAGGGAATCGCGACCTTTCCTGTGCGGGTGGAGGGGGAATGGGTTTGGGTAGGGAGCGTTCGTGCCCAGGAGAGCAGTGAAGAGGAGGCAGTGGGGTGAGTGCAGAGATGAGTAGGAACGAGCGAATGGAGGCGGCCGCAGCGCGAGGGGTGACGTTGCCGGCAGAGGATCGGGTAACGGTGACACCAGCGGCAGTGGCTCATTTGCGCCGAATGTTGGCAAAGAGTCCGCGAGCAATTGGGGTGCGGTTGGGGGTGAAGCGAAGCGGTTGCTCGGGGTGGAGTTACGATGTGGGGTTGACAGAGGAGGTCGGGGAGGAGGATGTGTGGTTTGCAGTGGAGGGGGAGAGGTGGGGGGTGGTGGTGCCGAGCGAGGCATTGCCGTTAGTACGAGGAACACGGATCGATTTGGCGGGGGAGGGTTTAATGCGCCGGTTGGTATTTGCGAATCCAAACGCACGAGGGGAGTGCGGGTGCGGGGGGAGTTTCGCAGTTTAGGGGGATTGAGTAGGGGTTGAGAGAAAATGGGACAAAAAGAGAGAAGCAGAAAGCAGTAGGGCTGGGTCTCGGAAGTGAGCGAAAAGGAGCTATTTTGTTTTCAATGGAATCGCTCAGGAGGGGAGAGTTCGAGGAGGGAGAGTGAGGCGGGCGAGAAGTTCGCGGGTGAGGGCATTTTGGACGTCGGGACGGTGGAGGTGAGGGGCGACAACCACAAAGGTGTCTTCGAGCCGCTCGCCAACGGTGTGGATGCGGGCAAGGTGTACATCGATGTGGTGGGCAGCAAGGGTGGAGACGATGTCGAAGAGGGCGCCGGGACGATCTACCGCGACGATGGTGAGGAGGTGGCGAGTGGCGTGTTCGTCAGGGGCGATGGTAATCTGCGGGGGGAAGCCAAAGACGCGGGCGAGGGGAGAGAGACGCCGGCTGCGGGGTTGAAGGGGGGGAGGGGGATAGGGGGTTTGAAGGGCTCGCGTGAGTTGGTATTCGACAAGGGAGAGGGCTTCGCGGACAGCTTGGTCAGGGGGAAGAGCAACGACAAAGGTGTCTAGAGCCCAGCCGTCAGGGGTGGTGAAGATACGCGCTTCCCAGATGTTCCAGTCGAGTTCGACGAAGAGACGAACGATGGTGACCAAGAGCTGCGGACGGTCGGGGGTGAAGATCATCACTTCGGCACTGTGACCATCGGGGAGAGCACGGGCCCGAACGATCGATTCTCCCCGAGTGTGCCGACGGTAGAGGTGACGGGTGTGCCAGGCGATGAGTTCAGGGGTGTGGCGGAGAAAGTAGTCGGGTCCGAGACGATTCCAGAGGGATCGCTCTACACCAGGGGTAAGCCCGTGGAAGCGAAGGATCGCACGGGCACGCTCACAACGTTCTGCGATGGGGTCGGGAAGGGGATGCCCCGCTAACCAGCGGCGCAGGTGGTTGCGGGTTTGGTAGAAGAGTTCGGCGAGAAGCCGCTCTTTCCATGGGGTCCAGACGCGCGGACTGGTGCCGCGAATGTCGGCGTGCGTGAGAAGATAGAGGGCGATGAGCCGCTCTTCGGTGCCGACGTGGCGGGCGAAGCGGTCGATGGTGGCGGGGTCGCTGAGGTCTTCTTTTTGCGCGATGCGACTCATGGTAAGGTGTTCGCGGACAAGCCAGGCGATGAGGTCAAGGTCAGCGGGGGTAATGGGGTGAGAGCCGAGAAAGTCGCGGGCGAGTTGGGCACCGATTTGGCTGTGATCTCCTCCTCGCCCTTTGCCAATGTCGTGAAAGAGAGCGGCGAGGTAGAGAATCCAAGGACGGGCGAATTGGGCCATGAGGGCGTTCATCTCCGGGTATTCGTGGGCGTGCTCTTCCATCGTAAACCGGCGCAGATTGCGGATGACCATGAGGGTGTGAAGGTCCACGGTGAATTCGTGGTAGAGGTCATATTGCATCTGCCCGACGATTTGCCCCCAGGCAGGGAGGTAGCGCGCGAGGAGGTCAAATTGGTTCATGAAGCGAGTGGCGTGGACAATGCCGCGCGGTTCACGAAAGATGGCGAGAAAGAGGTTCTGATAGAGAGGGTTGCAGTGGGTATGGGCGTCTATGGTTTCGCGCGCCGCCCAGAGAAGCCGCGCGGCACGCGGGGTGAGCCCGACGATTTCCGGGTGTTGCATGAGACGAAGAACCACCGTGAAACGGGTTTCGGGATGGTCGAGAAAAATACGGTCGTGAACCACGTCAAGCCGATCGTTTCGCCGAAGAAAGTGGGGGTCGATGGGGTGCGGTTCGACCGCTGCAGAGAGGGCATGCTTTTGTTCGAGGTGCTCTTCAAAGGCAGCGATGAGGAGCCGCGAGAGGTGGAGCGTGGTTTTGGCCGTGGTGTAGTAACGGTGCATGAGGACTTCGGCAGGACGGCGTTCGCCGTCGGGGGGAATGGCAAGCCGCTCGGCAAGGGCAATTTGATGGTCAAAGAGGAGACGATCTTCGTGCCGGCCGGCGAGGAGGTGAAGGTGAATACGAATGGCGGCAAGAAATCGCTGACAGCGGTCGAGTTCCCGGGCTTCGTGGGGATAGAGGAGACCAGCTTTGGCGAGGGCCGACCAGCGACCGGTGTACCCGAGGATACGAGCTATCCAGATGAGAATGTTGAGGTCGCGCCAACCACCTGGATGTTCTTTGACGTTGGGTTCGAGAACGTAGGGGGAGAGCCAACGGTGATGACGCCGCTCTTGTTCGAGAAGCTTGGCTCGAAAGAAGGCGATCGGATCGAGGGTGGCGATGAGTTGAGCGAGCAATTGCTCAGCAAGAGAGACTGCACCGGCGATCCGCCTTCCTTCGAGAAGGTTGGTGGCTACCGTGATGTCGCCGCGAGCAAGCGCGAGGGCTTCCTCCGGAGTGCGCACGCTGATGCCGACCTCCAGACCAATGTCCCAAAGCGTCGCAACGAGGGCCTCAGCCCGCGCCGCCTCGGCTGGAGAAAGGGGAGCAGGAACGAGGAGGGTGAGGTCGATGTCGCTGGCGGGAAAGAGCTCGCGCCGTCCGTAACCGCCTACGGCGAGGAGCGCCCCATGAGTGGGGAGGGGAAGAAGACGCGTGAGATCGAGGAGCAGTTGGTCGATGAGCCGGGTATGACGCCGCAGATAGCGAAGGGGGGTGAGCTGCCCGCTGAGAAAGGCTTGGGCAAGAACAGTACGGTCAACAGCGAGACGACGGGCAAGCGCGGCAAGGGAGGAGGAGAGGTTAGGGGACATAAAGCGGTTGGGCGGGTGGGAGAAGGGTCCGACCGTCGCTGCCGAGGTAGGGGAGGAGAAAAGAGGGGGGAGGAGGGGCCCCCGGAGAGAGGGTGAGGATTTCGACGCCGTTTTCGGTGACAAGAATGGTGTGTTCCCATTGGGCTGAGAGGCTGCGGTCGCGCGTGACAACGGTCCAGCCGTCAGCAAGGAGAGAGGTGTGGGGTTTGCCAGCGTTGATCATCGGTTCGATGGTAAAGGTCATCCCCGGTTGGAGGGTGATTCCAGTGCCCGGTTTGCCGACGTGCATGACTTGCGGTTCTTCGTGAAAACGCCGACCAATCCCGTGACCACAGTAGTCGCGAACAACCGAGAAACCGTGCCGACGGGCATGGGCTTCAATGGCAGCACCGATGTCGCCGAGCTTTCCCCCAGGTCGAACCGCAGCGATGCCCAGCCAGAGACATTCGTAGGCTACCGCAACGAGCCGACGCGCGAGGAGCGAGGTCTCTCCTCCAACAATGTACATGCGGCTGGTGTCACCATGCCAGCCATCTTTGAGGATGGTGATGTCGATGTTGAGGATGTCGCCTTTTTTGAGGGGCTTTTGATTGGGAATGCCATGGCAGACGACATGGTTAACAGAGGTGCATGTGGCATTGGGAAAGGGGTTGCGACTGCCAGGGGGATAGTGAAGAGGAGCGGGAATGGCGTTTTGAACGTCGACGATGTAGCGGTGGCAGAGTTGGTCGAGTTCGGCAGTGGTGACACCGGGTTGAACATAGGGTTCGATGTAGTCGAGAACTTCGGCCGCAAGCCGACAGGCAACACGCATGGCGTCGAGTTCTTGAGGGGTTTTTAGATCGATCGGCATGGCAACGCAATTAGTCCGGGGCAGCAGGAGGTGTTGAGGGAGCCGTAGAGGAAATCCCTTGTTTGAGGGCGGCTTGGATGAAGGGATCGAGGTCGCCGTCGAGGACGGCTTGAGTGTTGCCAATTTCTACACCCGTTCGTAGGTCTTTGATGCGCGATTGGTCGAGAACGTAGCTGCGGATTTGGTGACCCCAGCCAATGTCCGATTTGCTGGCTTCGAGAGCTTCTTGCGCGGCACGCCGTTTGCGGAGTTCCAGTTCGTAGAGACGGGCTTTGAGCATTTCCATGGCCATGGCTCGATTGCGGTGTTGCGAGCGGTCGTTTTGACATTGAACGACGATTCCCGTGGGAAGATGAACGATGCGTACCGCCGAGTCGGTGCGGTTGACGTGTTGCCCTCCCGCCCCAGAGGCGCGATAGGTGTCGATCCTGAGGTCCGCGGGGTTGATGTCGATTTCGATTTTGTCGTCGACTTCGGGATAGACAAAGACCGAGGCAAAACTGGTGTGCCGCCGGGCATTGGCGTCAAATGGGCTTTTGCGAACGAGCCGGTGAACGCCCGTTTCCGTGCGCAGCGTTCCGTAAGCATAGTCGCCTGTGACTTTGAGGGTGGCCGATTTGATCCCCGCAACTTCACCCTCCGATTCTTCGAGGAGCTCTGTGGTAAAGCCTTTTTTTTCGCAGAAACGTAGATACATACGCAACAGCATCGCGGCCCAGTCTTGGGCTTCCGTGCCGCCCGCACCGGCCTGGATTTCCAGGTAGCAGTTGTTAGGGTCCAGAGGATCAGAGAACATGCGCCGAAGCTCTAGCGCCGAGAGGTGCCGCTCTAGGGCGTCGAGGTCGAGGGCAATGGCGGCAAGGGTGTGGGGGTCATTTTCTTGTTTGGCAAGTTCAAGGAGTTCGAAGAGGTTCTGCGCTTCCGCCGCCGTGCGCTGGAGGGGTTCGATCAGTTGCTCAAGCCGCCGCCGTTCTTTGCCAAGTTGTTGCACACGCTCGGGGTCGTTCCAGAGCGCAGGGTCTTCAAGGGCGCGAGTGATTTCGGCATGGCGATCGAGGAGTTGGTCGTAGTCAAAGATACCCCCGGAGTTCGCGGTTACGTTTGAGGAGGTCGTGAAGACGGTCGCTAAGGGTGTTGAGGAGTTGAGGATCAACCATCGCTTGCTTTTCTCCAGTGAGTGGGAAAGAACGAATTATGCCGAATGGAGAGCAGATAGAGAAGCGTCCGGGGGAGGGGAGAGCACCGGCGGGGGAACGCGGCGACGGTGCAGGAGCCGACGGTAGTGGTGAAGGATCGAGTCGGGGTCGTCACGCTGTTGCCGCCAGGCGAGGGAGAGGTGCGCAGGGTCGAGAGGGGTCCAGGGTTGCTCAGCAGCAGTGAAGCCGGCGTGAGGACGCGCGGCGTCCCAGGGGATGGGTTTGCGGACGGCATCTCGACCGAAACGGCTAAAGTGGCCGAGAATTTCCGCGTCGGTGGCACCGCGAGCGCGAAGAGCGGCGATGGTGGAGCGCGCCGCCCCGTCATGGATTTCGGCAAGGGAGCGGAGTTGGGCATTGGGAAGCCCAAGCTCTTGCCCTTGGTAGAGGAGAATATAGGCGGGTTGCAGCGCGAGGGCGGCTGCGAGCGCTTTGGCGACTTGCCGCTGGCGAAGGGGATCGGGAGGAGAAAAACGGGTGACGAGACGAGGGGTGTCGTGGTTTTCAAGCCAGATCGCGGGATAGCCACCAACGGCCCGCGCCGCTCGATACCAGGTAAGGGTGGCGTCGGAGAAGGCGCGAGGGTCGATGTGGGGGTGACCGGCGGCGTCGGGGATGGCGATGTGCCAGTGCTCGAAATGGAGGGGAATGATCCGCAGAGGACCCGCTGGGTCGAGCCAGGCACGGGCGCGATCGGGGGTGAGGCCGTTCGCTTCACCGAAGAGGAGGCAATTGGCACTTCTTCCCATCCGGTTGAGAAAGTCGAGAAGGAGATCTTCAAGGCCTGGCTGGGCAAGGAGCTGGTCCCAGGGAGGGTCGAGGGGGGGAGGAGAGGAGTCGGTAAGGGGGGAGGGGGTAAGGGGAGAAGGGACGTCGGTGGGGGAGGAGACGGAGGGAGGAGCGGCGAGCGAGGGGAAGGGGTTGGGGGAGAGAAGCGAGGGGTGCTTTTTGAGGAGCGTGAGGGCGTCGATACGAAAGCCATCGATACCGCGGTCGAGCCAGAATTGAGCAATTTCCGCAAGGGCTTGACGAATAGCCGGGTTTTCCCAGTTGAGGTCGGGTTGCTCAGGGAGAAAGAGGTGGAGGTAGTGGGATTGGGCGATTTCGTCCCAGCTCCAGGCGTTGCCCCCGAAAATGGCGGGGAACGGGGGAGGATTGGAGTGCCAGTGATACCAGGCGCGCGGGTGACCGCTCGGGAAAGGGTGGTCGGGGGGAGCAGAGGAGAGCAAGGGAGAGGCCGAGGAGTGGGCCCGTCGCGAGCGTTCAAACCAGGGGTGGCGATGGCTGGTGTGATTGACGACGAGGTCTAAGAGGAGACGCATCCCCCGCGCGTGCACTTCGCGGACGAGTTGGTCGAGGTCGTTGAGAGTGCCCAGTTCAGGGGCGACCGCGCAGTAGTCGAGGATGTCGTAGCCAAAGTCGGCGTTAGAGGAGGGGTGAATGGGAGTGAGCCAGAGAATGTCGATGCCCAGCCAGCAGAGGTCGTCGAGGTGCTCAATGATGCCGAGGAGATCGCCTATTCCATCTGCGTTGCCGTCGGCAAAGCTGCGCGGCCAGATGGTGTAGAGGACAGGGGGGTAAGGGGAGGGTTGAGAGGCGTTCATAGAGCTGAAAAGTGTCACCACCGGAAAAGGAGTATAGCGCGATCGCTTAGGGTTGGGGTATGATGCGCGAGTGGACGTTTGGGAGTATGGCGCAATGGCAACCATTCGGGGCGTGAATTTGGGGTCGTGGTTGGTGTTGGAGAAGTGGATGGTGCCAAGCCTTTTCGAGGGGTTGGCCGCAACCGATGAGACGTCATGGTGTGTGATGTTGGGGCGAGCTGAGGCGACCCGCCGCTTGCGGGAGCATTGGCGACGGTGGATCGGACGAGAGGATTTCGCTTGGTTGGCAGAGCGCGGGATCAACGCCGTGCGGTTGCCCGTCGGCCATTGGGTGATGGGTCCGCCTTACCCGTATCATCCTCGCTACGGGACAGAGGAGTTCCCCTTTGTAGAGGGGGGAATCGAGGTGGTGGACCAGGCTTTGCGATGGGCTGAAGAGTTCGGGTTGCAGGTGTTGCTCGATCTGCATGCCGCACCAGGTTGCCAGAATGGCTTCGATAACGGGGGGATGTTGGATGTATGCGAGTGGCATACGCGAAAGGAGTATATCGATTTTTCGGTGGAGCTTTTGGGAAGGTTGGCTGAGCGCTACCGCAGCGAGCAGGCGTTATGGGGAATCGAGGTTTTGAACGAGCCGCGGTGGGATGTGCCGACCGCTGTGTTAAAAGATTATTACGAGCGGGCATACCACGCGATCCGCGCCCACTTAGGAAAAGAGCGGGTGGTGATGTTCCACGATGGATTCCGCGATTGGCGCGAATATGTGGGGTTTATGCAGCCTCCGGCGTTTGAGGGGGTGTGGTTCGATGTGCACCGCTATCAGTGCTTTACCCGCGAGGATCTCGATAGCGATATCTTCGAACATCTGCGAAAGACAGTGGTGGATTTGCGGGCGGAAGCCGATGCGATCCGCAGCGAGCTCCAGTTGCCGACAGTGTGCGGGGAGTGGAGCTTGGGACTCGATTTGAAGGTGGTGTCGCTGTGGGCAGAGGGGCCATTTAACCACCCGTTGGAACTTCTCGATGGGTTTCAACAAGAGGCGGCTTTGCGAGGGTTCGCCGCTGCCCAACTGCTGGCATTTGAGCGGTACGATGGATGGTTTTTTTGGAATTATAAGACCGAGACGACGCCAGCGTGGTGTTTCCGCGAGGCAGTGGCTCGCGGGTGGTTGCCCGCTTCGTTTGATGCTCGCCGCTACCGCCCCTTGCGGTAAAGAGAATGATCCCCTTTTATTCGTCGGTGAAGAGACGGTCGACCGCGGCGAGTGTGTCGGGAGTGAGTTGCCCCGCCGCGGCAGCGAGCTGCAGGGTGGCGTAGAGGGTGTCAAAACGGGCCTTGGCGAGTTGCGTGCGGGCGTCGGCGAGCTGGGCTTGGGCGTTGAGCACGTCGAGATTGATGCGAACGCCGACCTCAAAACCGACTTTGGTGGCTTCGAGGTTTTTGCGCGATGATTCAAGGGCGGCTTCGAGCGCTCGAATGCGCGCTAGACCACTGGTGATGTTCCAGTAGGATTGGCGCGCGCTAAGGGTGGCTTGCCGTTCGGCAGCTTCGCGTTGCCGTTCGGCTTGGGTGAGGAGCGCTGCTCCTTCCCGAATCTGGGAGGGAACAGCTCCGCCCGTGTAAAGGGGAAGGGTGAGCTTTACGCCAACCTGCAGGGCGTCGGCTTCCCGCATGGTGAAGGTGGCTTGCGAGAGAAGACGTTGGTTGCCGATCATCGCTTCAAGATCGATGGCGGGATATTGGCCAGCACGGCGCCGCTCAAGTTCTTTGCGGGCGATCGCTTCGGCAAGGCGGGCTTTGGCGACAGCAAGATTGGCCGTGCGAGCAGCTTCAGCCCAGGCATCGGCATTGTCCGGTTGCGGGGGGTCAAAGAGAACCCCTTCGCGCAGCCGAGGGTAGCGGCTGGGAGCGTGAAGGATAATCGCCTGAAGGGCCTCTTGCGCACTGGTGACAGCGTTGCGAGCGGCGATCACTTGCGCTTCGGCGAGATCAAAACGCGATTGGGCTTCGTGGACGTCGACGACGGTGACAGTACCCACCGCAAAACTCGCTTTGGCAAGCTTGAGCTGACCTTCGGCAGCAGCGCGAAGCTCTTCAGCCGCTTCTAGCGCTGCTCGAGCGGTGAGAAGGTCAAACCAGGCTTTGGCAGTGCGCAGGATGAGTTGCTGTTCGGCGTCACGCCATTCGAGTTCCGCAAGGTCGCTTTGCTGCTCGGCGATTTGCGCCGCGGCTTCATTTTGCGGCCGGTAGAGGGGATGGGTGAGCTTGACGCCCCACTGGTGGGTGTGGTAGTTTTTTTGGTGAGGGCCGATTTCAAGCCGGTTCCAGAAGGTGTCCGCAGCAAGGGCAACGGTGGGTAAGCGGAGCGCAGCGCCTTGGTGGCGTTTTTCGGCGCCCGCTTCGCGCGCCGCCCGGGCCGCAGCGAAGAGCGGGTCGTTTTGCTGCGCAATGCGGTAGATGTCGCTGAGGGTCTCGGCGGCAGCCGAGGCGGCCGAGAGCGTCAGGAAAAAGGCGAGGAGAATCCGCCCTCCGTTAAGCTTTTGTGGATTCATACCCGATCTCCCGAGTCCAGGCGACCAGACCTCCCGCAAGGTTGAAGACCTGATCAAACCCTTGTTGTTGAAGGTAATAAACGACCTGGGCGCTGCGGGCGCCGCTGAGACAGAGTACAACGATCGGGCGACCGCGCGGCAGTTGGGGGACTTTGAGGGGAATAAGGTGCATGGGGATGTGCTGCGCTCCCGGAAAGGGGTACTGGGCGACCTCATGGTCGCTGCGGACGTCTAGGAGAAGGGGACGACGGTCCGGATCCGCGTGGAGCCACGCGCGGAGCTCTTGAGGGGAGACTTGAAGGAGCGAGTACATGGACGTTAGGCAGCGCGGGGAAGGGAGTAGGAGAAGTGAAGCAGCGGGACGAGCGTTTCAAAGAGGGTCTCCTGCTGCAGCCCCCCGTCAGGGTGGAGGGTAAAAAGGGTAGCGTGGAGGAGAGGAGGACGGCCAAGATAGGCGAAGAGGCGACCGCCAGGGGCGAGGTGCGCGGGTAACCAGTCGGGGAGATAAGGGAGTCCGCCGGAGAGAACAATGACGTCGTAGCGTTCGCCGTCGGTCCAAGGGGAGAGGGTGGGGTCGAAGGCGTCGCCGACGATGAGATGCACGCGATCAAAACCCTCCCTTTGCAGGCGTTGAGCGGCAGCTTCAGCAAGGCGAGGACGGTGTTCGATGGTGGTGACCTGCGCGCCAAGCGCCGCCAGACAGGCGGCGAAGTAGCCAGAACCGGTGCCGATTTCAAGAGCCCGTTCGCCGGGTTGAATGGCAAGGGCTTGCAGCGCTTTGGCGTCATGCGCCGGCCGAAGCATCGTTTCTCCTTCGCCGATAGGGAGTTCAATGTCGGCAAAGGCAAAAGCGGCTCGCTCCGGGGGGACAAAGCGTTCGCGGGGGACCTTTAGGAGAATAGTGAGAACGCGCGGATCTAAAACTTCCCATGGACGAATTTGCCGTTCGACCATCGTCCGACGCGCTTGTTCTGGGTTCATCGCGAATTCCTCTGAGGGGAAATTAGGACGATTATACTCTCAGTTGCGCCGGTGGTGAGCGCTAGGTAGGCAGTGCCGCAAGCGTGGTTTCCAACGCTTCCATGCGCCGTTCGATTTCGGCAGTAGGGGAAGGCGCTCGCTCTTTGCGGGGCTCTGTTTGCCGCGGAGCGCAGCGATCCAAAGGGGCTTCGGGGGCAGACAGCTATTTCCCGGTCGCCAGCTGCGCGCGACGGAGCCTTCGCCGTTTTGGCTGTTAGTCTGGAGAGGGAGTAATGGCGTTGGGAATCCAGAGGGGGGGCGTGGTTTCGTCTGTGAAGGCAAGGAGATCACAGCGCATGGGGCGGTGGCGATGGGGGCGAGCAGCTGGAGTGATGAGCCAGTGACGAATGGCGGCGAGGAGACGACGTTGCTTCCGGGAAGTAATGGTTTCCGCAGGGGTTCCAAAACGGGCGGTGCTCCGTTGCCGAACTTCGAGAAAGACGAGGGTTTCGCCGTCGAGGGCGATGAGGTCGATTTCGCCTTGCCGACAACGGACGTTGGCGGCGAGAAGGACCCAGCCACGGGCATGACACCAGGCGGCGGCGGCTTGTTCGTAAAAGCGCCCCTTTTGCGCGGAGGTGAGGGGGGGTGAGGGTTGGGGGAGAGGGGGGTTTGTGGGAGAATGGGAGTTATGCGGCATGATCTGCTCCCCGAGCGATTAGAGGGATGGCGCGCGTTGGCAGGCGCGGCCCAGTGGCGATTGCCTACCCCAGCATTGTACGTGGTGGCTACGCCATTGGGAAACCGCTTCGATGTTTCATTGCGGGCGCTGGCAGTGCTCGACGGGGTGGATGGGATCGCCGCCGAGAATCCGCGCGTGAGCAGCCGTTTGTTGGCGATGTGGGGAATCGAACGACCAATGGTGCGGCTGTTCGCCCATAACGAGGTGAAACAGACAGGATGGTTGGTGCAGCGGTTGCAGGGAGGGGAGTCGTGGGCGTTGATCAGCGATGCAGGGACCCCAGGGATTTCCGATCCGGGGGGACGGGTGGTCCAAGGGGTGCGAGCAGCTGGGTTCCCGGTGGTGGTGATCCCAGGACCAAGCGCGGTGACGAGCGCAGTGGCGTTGTCTGGGTTTGGAGAGGAGGGGTTTTGTTTCGGGGGGTTTCTGCCGAGCCGAAGGGCGCAGCGCCGAAGCACATTGGCAAGGGCGGCGGGGGGAGAGGTGCCAATGGTGTGGTTCGAGGCACCCCATCGGATCGCGGAGACGTTGGTGGATGTGGTGGAGGTGTTGGGGGAGGCGCAGCCGCTTTTTGTGGGACGAGAGCTGACGAAGGCGTTTGAGGAGGTGTTCGTGGGGAGGGCAGGGGAAGCAGTGGAGTGGTTGAGGGCACGGGAGGAGCGACGCCAGGGAGAGTTTGTGTTGGTGGTGCCGCCTGCTGCCGAGAGAGAAAGAGAGGAGGGGTGGAGACGGGCGGAGGCGTGGTTTTTCCGCTTCCGAGCCGCAGGGGTGGCGATGGGGGTGGCGGCGCGGTGGGCAGCAGAGTTGGGGGGAGTGCCACGAGGGATGCTTTATGGGTGGGCGTTGGAGCGTGAGGAGAGGGAGAAGGGAAGAGAGGGCGAGAGGCAGATGGCGAGGAAGAGGAAGGAGCGAGAGGATCGAAATGATGGAGAGTATGGTGAGGGCCGATGAGGGGTCGGAAGAGACGCTGGAGTTGCCCCGACCGGATGATTGGCATGTCCATTTTCGGGATGGAGCGGAGATGGAGGCGGTGGCACACCATACCGCACGGGTATTTGGACGCGCGTTGGTGATGCCTAATTTGAGACCGCCGGTGACGACCGTGGCGGCGGCGTTGGCTTACCGCGAGCGAATTTTGGCGGCTGTTCGCCGAAGGGGAGGAGCCGCAGCGCGCTTTTTCCCCGTGATGACGCTATATTTAACAGAGGAGAGCGATCCGCGGGAGATCGATCGAGCAGCCGCTACCGAGGGATTGGTGCGAGCGGTGAAGCTTTACCCAGCAGGGGCGACGACAAACGCCGAGATGGGGGTGCAGTCGGTGGAGCGGGTCTTCCGAGTGTTGGAGCGAATGGAGAAGCAGGGAGTGGTGTTGTGCGTCCACGGTGAGGTGAGCGATCGAAGAGTGGATGTGTTTGACCGCGAGGCGGTGTTCGTAGAGCGGGTGTTGGCGCCGTTGGTGGCTCGCTTCCCCGGGTTAAAGGTGGTGTTGGAGCATGTGACGACCGCGGAGGGGGTGGCTTTCGTGCAGGAGACTCCACCGACCGTGGCGGCGACGATTACCGCTCACCATTTGTTGTATAGCCGAAATGCGCTGTTCGAGGGGGGAGTGCGCCCCCACTTCTATTGCTTGCCAGTGTTGAAGCGAGAGCGCCATCGAGAGGCATTGTTGGCAGCGGCAGTGGGGGGAAGCGGAAAGTTCTTTTTGGGAAGCGACTCGGCTCCCCATCCGCGGTCACGAAAGGAGGGGGAGTGCGGGTGCGCGGGTTGCTTTACCGCGCATGCAGCATTACCGTTGTACGCGGAGGCGTTCGCATCAGTAGGGGCATTGGGGGCTTTGCGGGGGTTCGCGTCAGAGTTCGGGGCGAGGTTTTACGGCTTTCCAGTGAGCGAGGAGCGAGTGCGATTGGTGCGCCGAAGTTGGGAGGTGCCAGTGAGTTACGATTATCTGCCAGGGGATCCTTTGATCCCCTTGCGCGCGGGCGAGCGGCTGGAGTGGTTCGTGGAGGTTGGTGATGATGGGGCATAAGGGTGTGTGGGTCGCAGCGATAATGGGGGCGACTTTGGGATTGAGTGGGTGCGAGAATTCGGCAGTGGCATTACAGGTGGAGGGTCGAGAGCATGCGTTGATTTTGGTGCGCGAGCAGCGACTGCCGTTTGCGGAGATCGAACAGTTTGTGGTGGTGAGCCGATTGCCGGTGTGCCAGCGAAGATGGCGAATCCAGAGCGATGATAGCCCAATGGCGCCGATGCGGGTGTTCGAGATGGGGGATCTGTTGTGGGCGTTGGAGCAGAAGGGAAAGTGGTACTTGGCGACGACCGAGGATTGCCGCGTGCAGGTGTGGCCTAACCCGAATAGCGACCAATTGGGCCCTTTGGTGGGAACGTTCGAGGAGCGTGAGGGAAAAAAGGTCTTTACCCGCGCACCGAGAGAGTAGTACAATGAAATTGCGAAGTTCGCCAGGCAGTCGCTGCCGCTAACGGGCGGGAGAGGAAAGTCCGGGCTCCAGAGAGCAGGATGCCGGCTAACGGCCGGGCGCCGCGAGGCGACGGAAAGTGCCACAGAGAATAGACCGCCGATGGCCCCAAAGGGGGATCAGGCAAGGGTGAAACGGTGGGGTAAGAGCCCACCGCGGTACCGGGTAACCGGACCGGCACGGTAAACCCCATCCGGAGCAAGGCCAAATAGGGAAGCAAGGGCGTGGCTCGCGCCGCTTCCGGGTAGGCCGCTTGAGCCGAACGGTAACGTTCGGCCTAGAGAAATGACTGCCCCAGACCTGGAGAGGTCTGCGACAGAACCCGGCTTATCGGCGAACTTCGCTTTTTCTTTTTCTTATTTGTTTTTTCTTTTTGCTTTTTGAACGTGCCGCCAGCTAAGGGCGAGTAAGCCTTTTTGCGGGTCGGTGGAAATAGGTGGTGATAGGTGGGAAAAAGTGGGAGAGTGTAGAATTGGGGTATGTTCCAAGGGGCAGTGGCGTTAACGCTCGATGCAAAGGGGCGATTGGTGGTGCCCAAAGGGTACCGAGAGGAGTTGTGCCCCGGCGGAGAGGCTTTGGTGATGACCGCTCATCCCCACCGCTGCGTGTTGTTGTACCCCTTGCAGGCATGGGCTCCCGTGCGCGGCGAGATCGCAGCATTGCCCGGACTCGATCCGCGAACGGCTGCAGTAAAACGATTGCTGTTGGGGTTCGCCACAGAGACCGAGTTGGATAGAACAGGTCGTGTGTTGGTGGCGGCTTCGTTGCGCGAGTGGGCAGGGTTGAAACGAGAGGTTTGGTTGGTGGGACAGGGAAATCATTGCGAGTTGTGGTCGGTGGAGGGATGGCGCCAGCAGCAGGAGTGGATGGGGTCGCTGACGACAGCGGAATTGCCAGAGGGGCTGCAGGGATTGCGGTTGTAAGGGGAGGAGAGAGGAAGAGTGGAACATGTGCCGGTAATGGTCGAGGAGGCCATAGAGGCATTGGCAGTGCAACCGAAAGGGATTTACGTGGATGCAACTTTCGGCCGAGGAGGACATAGTCGGGCGATTTTGGCCCGCTTAGGGCAAGAGGGACGGTTGTTGGTGATCGACCGCGATCCCGAGGCTGTGGCAGCAGCTGAGCGCTTGGCGCGCGAGGATCGGCGCGTGGTGGTGGCCTATGCGCTTTTTTCCGAGTTGAGGGAGGTGGTCTATAGGACGGGAGTAGAAGAGGTAGATGGCGTGCTGTTCGACTTCGGGGTCTCTTCACCCCAGTTGGAAGAGGCCGAACGGGGAATGAGTTTTCTACGGGATGGACCATTGGATATGCGAATGGATCCGAGCAGAGGCGAGCCCGTGGCCGTCTGGTTGGCGCGCGCTTCTGCCAGGGAGCTGCGGAGGGTGATCCGAGATTATGGAGAAGAGCGGTTTGCTGCAGCGGTTGCAAAGGCGATTGTCCGCGCTCGCGGCGAGCGGCCAGTGGTTAGAACGCGGGAATTGGCCGAGATCGTGGCGGCGGCGATCCCGCACCGCGAGCCGGGGCAACATCCGGCGACCCGGACATTTCAGGCGCTTCGTATTTGGGTTAATAACGAGTTGGCGGAAATAGCCGCCGCATTGCCCGCCGCCGAGGGAGTACTGCGCCGAGGAGGACGATTGGTGGCGATCAGCTTCCATTCGTTGGAGGATCGATTGGTGAAACGCTTTTTGCAGGAGGCGTGCGCTTCCCCTCCATTGCCAGCAGGGGTTGGAGTGCCCGAGGTGGAGCGACCGCGCCCCCGAATGCGTTGGGTGGTGCGCCGGGCGCGACCGAGCGCAGAGGAGCGCGCCGTAAATCCGCGCGCCCGCTCCGCCGTGCTGCGGGCAGCAGAACGGTTGTAGGAGAAGCGAGCATGGCGGCGCATTGGTGGGATGGTGTGCTGCTAGGAGCCGTCGTGGGGTCGGCATTGGCGGTGGTGACATTGGCCCATGAGTCGCGCGAGGTGGTCCAGGAACTGGAGCGAGAGCGCGCACGGGCGGCCCGTTTGGATACCGAGTGGCGACGATTGCAGATCGAGCGGGCTGCATGGTCGGATCCCGCAACACTACAGGCAGTGGCGCGCGAGCGCTTGCCGTTGCGACCGCCCGCCCCAAATCAGATCCGCCGCTGGGAGGTAAGACGATGACCTACGATTTGGCAAGGGAAACTTTCCGGTTGCCCGTGCCCTTGAGACGTCTCTTCGGGGTGTTGGCGGTGCTGGGGGTGGGATTGATGGTGATGCTCGCTCGAGCGATGTGGTTGGCGGTCGCGGAGCGGGAGTTTTTACAGCACCAGGGAGAGCTGCGCTACGAGCGAGTGGTGAAGGTGCCGGCTCCACGGGGCCGCATTTTGGATCGCCGCGGGACGATCTTGGCCGATTCCAAGCCAATGGCGTCGGTTTGGGTCGATCCCCTGGAGTTCAGAGCCCGAGCAACACGGGAGCAGCAGCAGGCTTTGGCGGAGGCATTGGGGTGGTCAGTGGAGGTACTGGAGCAGCGGCTGCGCCAGGGAGGGAGACGGTTCGTGTACGTGCGGCGCTTTTTGGAGGAGCCAGAGGCAGAAAGGATCGCTTCTCTCCGGATCCCCGGCGTGGGGGTGTTGGCCGAGCCGCTGCGAACTTACCCCCAGCGAGAGACAGTGGCGAGCTTGGTGGGATTGACCGATCCCGATGGCCGAGGAATCGAGGGGTTAGAGCGGGGATTGGATAGCGTTTTGACCGGATCGCCCGGGAAGCGATTGGTGGTGTCCGATCGCCAGGGAAATCCAGTGCGGGAAGGAGAGTGGTTGCAACCGCCTCGAGCAGGAAACGATGTGACGTTGTCGATCGATCTGCGCGTGCAGCGGGTGGTGTTAGAGGCATTGCACCGAGCGGTGGAGAGCCATCGAGCACAGGCAGCGGCTGGGGTAGTCGTGGATGTGAAAACGGGAGAGGTGCTGGCTTTGGCCAATTGGCCAACGTTCGATCCCGAGGCGCGCGAGACGCTCGATTGGAGCCGAGTGCGCAACCGGGCTTTGTCCGATGGGTACGAACCAGGGTCCGTGATTAAGCCGATCTTGGTGGCTTTGGCGTTAGAACGGGGAGTGGTGCGCCCCGATAGCCGCGTCGATGTGCGGGGAGGAAGTTTGACAATCGCCGGTCATAAGATCAGCGATGTGCATGCCAGCGACCGCCCGCTGACGGTGACCGAGGTGGTCCAGCGCTCTTCAAATGTGGGAGTGGTGAAGATCGCTCAGTTGCTGCCCGCAGCGGAGGTGGTGACTCATTACCGCCGCTTTGGTTTCGGGGAGCGACCGAGTTTGCCTTTGGCGGGGGTAACCGCCGGGCGCCTGTTTTCGCCAAAGACGATTAAGCCGATCGAGTTGGCGACGATGGCTTACGGCCATGGAATGTCGGCCTCTTTGTTGCAGGTGGCCGGGGCTTACCAGGCGATCGCGAACGATGGGTGCCGTTTGCCGCTGACAGTACTGCGGCTGGAGTCACCGCCGAGGTGCAGTGAGGAGCGACAGGTGATTTCCGTTCGAACGGCGCGAGAGGTGCAACGAATGTTGTGGGCGGTGACCGAGGAGGGGGGAACAGGGGTAAGGGCGCGGGTGGTAGGGTATTCTACCGCAGGAAAGACGGGGACAGCGCGAAAGTTGGAGCAAGGGGTCTATGTGCATCGCTACGTGTCGTCATTTGTGGGGTACGCGCCCGCTAGCCACCCGCGCGTGGTGGTAGCAGTAATGGTAGATGAGCCCCAGGGACGGGTCTATTACGGCGGCGCAGTGGCAGCTCCCGTTTTCGCGGAGATCGTGGCAAAGACGTTGCCGCTGCTGGGGGTTTCGCCCGATCAGCCCTTGCAGGTGGTCGAGGCGCGCCGAGGAGGAGGATAAGAAGAAGATGCGCGCGCGAGAGAGACGGTTGGTGCGCGAGTTGAGAGAGGTTGTGGGATCGGCGCCGTTGGTGGATGACTCCCGTCAGGTGACGCCAGGGGCGGTTTTTGTGGCATGGCGGAGCCGATCCGTCGATCGGTTGGCTTTTGTCGCCGACGCGGTGCAGCGAGGGGCAGGAGGCGTCGTGGCAGAGGGGCGCTCGGCAGCAGCAGTGGCCGAAAGAGCAGGGGTGCGCTTTACCCCAGAAGAGAAGGCGAGAAGAGGGTGGATCGATTTGGCGGAGGGACGCCGCATACCGCTGTGGACGGTTCCAGAATCGCGGGGATGGGTGGGACGGTTGGCTGACGAGTGGTACGGGAGACCGAGCGAGCGAGTACGAGTGTGGGGAGTAACCGGAACAAACGGAAAAACGACGGTAAGCCAGTGGTTGGCCCAGTGCTGGGCAGAGTTGGGAGTGGCGTGCGGGGTGATGGGAACGTTGGGGGTAGGACGGTGGGGGGCATTGCGGGAGATAGGATATACGACACCACCAGCAGTGGCGGTCCATGAGTGGCTGCGCAGGTGGGCCGATGAGGGGGTCGAGTACGCGAGCGTGGAGGTTTCGTCGATCGGCGCCGAGGAGGGACGGGTGGAGGGGGTGCGTTTCGCAGGGGTAATGGTGACCAACGTGACCCGCGACCATCTCGATTACCATGGATCGTTGGCGGCATATCGGGCGGCAAAACGGAGCTTTTTGTTCCAGAGGGGAGTCGGCCATCGGGTCTTTTGGTTGGGCGATGCGGTGGGAAGGAGATGGGGAGAGAGGGCAGCGACGAGAGAGGATGAGGCGATGGTGTGGTGGGTGGGAGAGGAGGGAGTGGTGCGGCAGGCGGAGGAGGCAGTGCAAAGGGTGGGAGGAGTAAAGGGGGAGGTGCGTGTGTTGGTTGCGGCTTCGCACGCGTGGAGAGAGGGGAGGTGGAGGGTGGAGGTTTGGGAGGGAAGGTGGGAGGAGGAGAGCGATCGGATAGTTCCAGTGGGAGAGAGTGTGCCGTTAGAGATACCAGCAGCCGGAACGTTTCAGGTGGCCAACGGGTTATTGGTGGTGGCCGCATTGCGGGGAGAGGGAGTGCCGTTGAGGGAGACCGCAGAGGTGATCGCCAGGGTGCAGCCACCCGTGGGACGAATGATGGCGGTGGGGGAGCAACCAGCCGTTTTCGTCGATTACGCCCATACGCCCGATGCGATCGCAGCGGTGGTGCAGTCGTTGCGGCCAATGGCGACCGCACGGGGCGGAGCATTGTGGGTGGTGGTGGGCGCAGGGGGAAACCGCGATGCGGGAAAGCGGGCGTTGATGGGACGCGCCGCGGCATTGGCCGACCGAGTGGTGGTGACGAGCGATAACCCCCGCGATGAGGATCCAGAGAGTATCGCAAGGGCGGTGGCGGCAGGAATTCCAAAGGGACGGTGGTTCCGAGTGGTGTTGGATCGAGAGGAGGCAATCGAGCAGGCTGTGGCAGAGGCTAAGGCGGAAGATGTGGTGGTGATCTTGGGAAAGGGACATGAGTCATTCCAGGAGGTGCGGGGGGAGCGAAGACCTTTTTCCGATATCGCCTCGGCACGGGCGGCTTTGAGACGGCGAGGAGGCAGCAGCGGAGGAACAAGCGGTGGAGTGGACGTTGACTGAGGTGTGCGCGGCAGTTGGGGGCGTCGCTACCCCAGGTCAGGAGAGGGTGCGGATCGAGGGAGTGACTTCCGATAGCCGCGGCGAGGTGCGCGGATGCCTTTTCGTGGCGTTGAGGGGAGCTCGATTCGATGGCCACGATTTTGTGGCTACCGCGTTGAGGAAAGGGGCAGCGGGAGCTTTGGTGGAGGAGGAGCGTTGGAAGAACCATCCGGATCGAGAGGAGGTGCCGAGCGAGCGAGTGGTGCGCGTGGCCGATTCGTTAGAGGCGCTGGGAAGGTTGGGAGAGGCGTGGCGGTTGCGCTGGAGGGGAAGGGTGGTGGCAGTGACGGGGAGCGCGGGAAAGACTACCGTTAAGGAGCTGCTGTCAGCGGCGTTAGCGGCCGAGTTGGGAGCAGAGCAGGTTTGGGCTACGCCAGGGAATTGGAATAACGCGGTGGGGGTGCCGCTGACATTGTGCGGGTTGCGGGAACGACATCGAGCGGCTGTGGTGGAGGTGGCGATGAACCAGAGAGGGGAGATCGCCTACTTGGGCCAGTTGGTGAGGCCTAATATGGCCGTGGTGACCAACGCGCTGCGGGCTCATTTGGCAGGAGTGGGGTCATTGAGCCAGGTGGCAGTGGAGAAGGGGTCGTTGTTGAGGAGTTTGCCACGGGATGGGGTGGGGGTGGCAAACGCCGATTCGCCGTTTTGGGGGTTGTGGCGGGAGATGGCGGGGGAGCGAACGTTGGTGGGGTTCGGGGAGGGAGAGAGGGCGGCAGTGCGCGTGGAGAGGGTAAATGCCGAGGGAGCAGGGGTGCAGGTGTCAGTGCGGGGACTCGGACAGGAGGTGGAGGTGGAGCTGCCGCTGTTGGGACGCCATCAGGCGTGGAACGCCGCGGCGGCGTTGGCCGCATTGGCAGTGTTGGGGGTGAGTTGGAAGCAGGCAGCAGCGGCATGGCGCCGCTTGCATTTGCCAGCAGGACGATTGCAGGTGCTGCCGTCCCAGGGGGGGGGAGTGGTGGTGGACGATTCCTATAACGCTAACCCCGATGCGGCAAAGGCGGCCATCGATGCGTTGATGGGGTTGCCCCAGCGCTATAAGGTGGTGGTGCTGGGGGAGATGGCAGAGTTGGGGGAGGAGGGAGCAGCACTGACCGCAGAAGTAGGAGAGTATGCCCGGTCGCGGGGGGTGAATGCATTGCTGGCGCTGGGAGACGCCGCACCGGCCGCAGCGGCGTTCGGGGTGGGGGGGATGGCTTTTGCCGAGGAGGCGCTCGAGGAGTTGGTCGAGCAGGCTAAGAGATGGGATGGAGAGGAAACGGCTTTTTTGGTGAAAGGTTCTCGCGTGAGCCGAATGGAGCGAGTGGTAAGGGCGCTGCGCGCCAGCGAGGAGGGTGTGGGCGGTGTTGCTTGAGTTGGCGTTGTGGTTGAGCGATTGGGTGCGGACATTCCATGTCTTTTCGTACATTACCTTGCGTACGATGCTGGCCGCATTGACTTCGCTTTTTGTGGCGTTCGCATTGGGGCCCGCGGTGATCCGTTGGTTGGCGGCAAAACGGATCGGCCAGACGGTGCGCGATGATGGACCGCAAAGCCATTTGGGAAAGAGCGGAACGCCGACGATGGGGGGCGTGTTGATTTTGTTGGCGTTTGCGGTGTCGATCGCGTTGTGGGGGGATTGGGATAATGGCTACGTGTGGGTGGTGACATTGGTGACTTTGGGGTTCGGAGTGGTGGGGTGGGTGGATGATTGGCGAAAGGTGGTTCGACGCGATCCGCGCGGCTTGCCCGCACGGTGGAAGTATTTGTGGACGTCGTTGATCGCGTTGGCAGGGGTGGGTTACTTGGCGGCGAACGCTTCGTTGCCCGTCCATACCCATTTGTATGTGCCTTTTTTTAAGGAGGTGGCAGTGCCGCTGGGGGCGGTGGGGTTGATGGTACTGGGCTATTTTGTGGTAAACGGCGCCGCGCATGCGGTGAATTTGACCGATGGGTTGGATGGGTTGGCGGTACTGCCGGTGGTGTTGGTGACCGGAGGGTTGGCAGTTTTTGCTTATGTGGCGGGCCACGCGGTGTTCGCGCGCTATTTGGCTATTCCCTATGTTCCAGGGGCAGGGGAGTTGGCGGTGGTGTGCGGGGCATTGGGCGGGGCAGGATTGGGCTTTTTGTGGTTCAACGCGCATCCAGCGCAGGTGTTTATGGGGGACGTGGGGGCATTGGCGTTGGGGGCAGCAATGGGGATGATCGCGTTGATCGTACGCCAGGAGATCGTTTTCTTCGTGATGGGAGGGGTATTCGTGGCAGAGGCGATCTCCGTCATGGCCCAGGTGGCTTACTTCCGCTTCAGCGGAGGACGACGAATTTTGCGAATGGCTCCGCTGCATCACCATTTCGAGTTGAGCGGCTGGAAGGAGACGCAGGTGGTGGTGCGATTTTGGATCGTGACGATCGTGTTGGTGTTGGTGGGATTGTCGACGTTGAAGTTGCGGTGAGGAACGATGGAGTTGGTTCTCGGTTTGGGGGTGAGCGGCGCAGCGATGGTGCGGTGGTTGCGAGCGCAGGGGAGAGAAGTGCGGGCGGCCGATTCGCGCCCGAGGCCTCCCGGCTTCTCGGAGTTGGCTGCCGCATGTCCAGGGGTGGAGTGGATTTTGGGGAGCGATTTCGGCGCGGAGTTGGTGCAGGGGGTAGAGCGAGTGTGGATTTCCCCCGGTTTACCAGGAGAGTTGCCGTGCGTACAGGCAGCAGAAGCGCGGGGGATGCCGGTGGGAGGAGAGTTGGCGCTTTTCGCGGAGGCGCACCGCAGGTTGGGAAATCAGATACCCGTGGTGGCGATTACCGGAACGAACGGTAAGAGCACGACCACAGCGTGGGTTGCCCATTTGTTGCAGACAGCAGGGTACGATGCACCGCCTTTGGGAAATTTCGGGGTGCCATTGCTGGCGGAGTGGTTGCGCCGCACAGAGAGCGATTTGCCACTTCCAAGGGTGTGGGTGGCAGAGGTGTCGAGTTTCCAGTTGGAGCGGGCGGGGGAGTTTACAGCCGATGTGGCTACCGTGTTGAACGTGACGACCGATCATCTCGATCGCCATGGGAGCTTCGCTGCTTACGCGGCCGCAAAGGGGCGGGTGTGGGTAGGGGCAAAATGGGTGGTGGCCCCCCGAGGGGATCCAGTGGTTGAGGGGTTGTTGCCTCCAGAGGGGCAGGTAGTGACTTTCGGGGTCGATCCCCCTCCGGAGGGGTCGGCTTGGGGGGTGGTGGTGAAAGAGGGCGAGGAGTGGTTGGCACAGGGGGAGAGATTGGTGGTGCCGGTGAGGCAGTTGCCGTTGAGAGGTCGCCATAATGTGACCAACGCTTTGGCAGCGCTGGCATTGGCAAGCGCGGCAGTGGGATGGGATGAACGCTTTAAAGAGGGGGTGACGTCGTTTAAGGGATTGCCCCACCGCTGTTCATGGGTGGCGACTCGCGCCGATGGGGTCCAGTTTGTGGAGGATTCTAAAGGGACGAATGTGGGGGCGACCGCTGCGGCGATCGCGTCGTTTACGACAGCAGTCCGTCTGTTGGCAGGAGGGGATGGTAAGGGACAGGATTTTTCAGCGTTGGCGACCGCCGCAGTGGGCCGAGTGGCTTGTGCTTATCTGTTCGGCCGCGATGCAATCGCCATCGCTGCGGCGTTGAGGCAGGTGGGAGTGCCCAGTAGGGTGTTTACGTCGTTGGAGGAGGCGGTGGCAGCGGCTGCCGCAGAGGCGCACCCGGGCGAGGTGGTGCTGTTGTCGCCAGCGTGCGCGAGCTGGGATCAGTTCCGCGATTACCGCGAGCGAGCAGAGCGCTTCGTGGCTGCTGTTCATGGGTTGCTCGAGGGGAGGAGCGGGTGAGAACGGGGCAGCGAAGCTGGGGATGGTGGAGCAGGTGGAGGGGCGGAGGCGCAGGGGAGGTGGCGCCGCGCCTCTTTTTGCCTAAGGGGTGGCGTTTTCCATTCGATCAACCAGGAGAGCCAGATCCGTTGTTGCTGTGGCCGACGTTGCTGTTGACGGTGTGGGGGTTGGTGATGGTCTATTCGTCGAGTATCGCGATCGCTGATGCGGGGAGCGAGGGTAATCCGTGGTTCTATTTGGTTCGCCAGCTTCTTTTCGCAGGAGTAGGATTGGCGGCGGGGTGGTGGGTCTACCGCTTGCCAATGGGATGGTGGCACGATCGGGCAGTGTGGCTCTTCGGGACGGCGACATTGTTGCTGCTCTTGGTGCTGGTTCCGAAGGTGGGTAAAGAGGTCAACAACGCTCAGCGATGGATCGCTCTCGGCCCGCTGAACGTCCAGCCTTCGGAGATCATGAAGTTCGCGATGGCCCTTTTCGCAGCTCACTATACCGTGCACCGCTTTCCCTTTATGGGGAGTTTCGTGCGCGGTTTTTTGCCGTTGGCGACCGTCGTGGTGGGAATCGGGGCATTGCTGCTGTTACAGCCAGATTTCGGCGCGTTGGTGGTGATCTCGGTGATCGCATTCGGGGTTCTTTTTTTGGGTGGATTGAATTTGCGAATTTTTGCGGCATTGGTGGTGGTGGCAACGACAGCGTTGGGGGTATTGGTGGCGATTTCTCCTTACCGAATGGCGCGGTTTATGGCTTTTTTGGATCCATGGGCCGATCCGTTGGGAAAGGGATACCAGTTGACCCATGCATTGATCGCTTTCGGCCGCGGTGAGTGGTTCGGGGTGGGATTGGGAGCGAGTATCGAGAAGTTGTTCTATTTGCCCGAGGCTCATACCGACTTTATCTTGGCAGTGATCGCTGAGGAGTTGGGATGGGTGGGGGTGACAGGGTGCGCGGCGTTGTTTTCTGTGTTGATTTGGCGAATTTTCATAGTGGGACGACAGTTGGTACGCATCGAGCGCTATTTCGAGGGATTGGCAGTGTCGGGGATCGGGATTTGGTTGGGGGTGCAGACGTTGATCAATATGGGGGTGAATGTGGGATTGCTGCCGACAAAGGGGTTGACGTTGCCCTTTATGAGCTACGGAGGGTCGGCATTGGTGATGAATTTGGTGGCTATCGCTTTTGTGCTGCGCGCGGAGTGGGAGGGACGGCAAGCATGCCGAACGGGGTAGTGGTGGCAGTCGCCGCAGGCGGAACAGGGGGGCATGTGTTTCCCGCATTGGCCGTAGCAGAGGAGCTGCGGAGAGAGGGAGCAGGGGTGGTGTGGTTCGGAAACCGGGGGCGGGTGGAGGAGCGGGTAGCAGAGAGAGCGGCAATTCCATTCGTCGATTTGGCTTTTGCTCAGGTGCGCGGCCAAGGATGGCGCCGATGGGGGACATTGCCTGTTTCATTGCTGAGGGCAATGGCGCGGGCAGGAGGAGCGATCCGGGCGCATAGGATCCAGGTGGTGGCGGGGTTCGGCGGTTATGCGTCAGTGCCAGCGATTTTGGCGGCACGCAGCTTGGGAAGAGGGACGGTGATTCATGAGCAGAACGCGCGAGCAGGGTTGGCTAACCGATGGTTGGCGCGATTGAGTTCGCGCGTGTTGGTGGGGTTCCCGGCGACGTTGCCGCGAGGAGAGTGGGTGGGAAATCCGGTTCGCCGCGCCTTCGCCACCGTGCCACTGCCCGCCGCGCGCTTTGCAACGCGAACAGGGGCGTTGCAGTTGTTGGTGGTGGGGGGAAGCTTGGGCGCCCAGGCGCTTAACCGTTTGATGCCACAGGCACTGGCGCGGATTCCCCCTCCGCAGCGACCGATAGTGGTGCACCAAACGGGCGAGGCTCATTGGGCAGAGACTGCAGCGGCTTACGAGAGGGCGGGTGTGAGCGCAGAGTGCGTGCGGTTTATCGAGGAGATGGCCGAGGCGCTGGCCGCAGCCGATGTGGTGGTGTGCCGCGCCGGAGCGATGACAGTGGCCGAGGTGACCGCGGTGGGGGTGGCGGCCCATTTTATCCCTTACCCCTTCGCCGCCGATGATCATCAGTGGGAGAACGCTGCCGCATTGGTGAGGGCAGGGGCGGCTTGGGCAACACGGGAGGCAGAGGCCAGCGCCGAAGGGTTGGCGGAGTGGCTCTCTTCATTGAGCCGCCCGCAGTTGTTGAGGATGGCGGAACGGGCGCGCTCTTTGGCTCGGTTGGAGGCAGGAAAAAAGATCGCCCAGACGATTTTGGAGGTCGTAGGATGAAACATCGAGTCCGACGGGTTCATTTCGTCGGTGTGGGAGGGTCGGGGATGTGCGGCATCGCCGAGGTGCTGGCGCAGATGGGGTTTGCGGTGAGCGGTTCCGATAGGAGCGGGAGCGCTACCCTCGATCGCCTCGCCGCACTGGGAGTGCGCGTGGCCGTCGGCCACAATCCAGAACATGTGGCCGACGCCGATGTGGTGGTGGTTTCTTCGGCGATTCCAGAGGATAATGTGGAGGTGGTGGCGGCACGGCGGCGGGGAATTCCCGTAGTGCCGCGCGCTGAGATGTTGGCAGAACTGATGCGCTTCCGCCAGGGAATCGCGATCGCGGGTACCCACGGGAAAACGACGACGACGTCATTGGTGGCAACGATTTTGGCCGAGGCAGGTCTCGACCCGACTTTCGTGGTGGGGGGAAGGGTCCTGTCGGCAGGGAGTAACGCGAGATTGGGAGCAGGAGAGTACTTGGTGGCTGAGGCCGATGAGTCAGATGCTTCTTTCCTTCAGTTGAACCCAGTGATGGCAGTGGTGACCAATATCGATAACGATCATATGGGGACGTACGGGTACGATTTCGAGCGGCTGAAGGCCCATTTCGTCGCTTTTCTCCACCGTTTGCCTTTTTGGGGGGTGGCAGTGTTGTGTTGGGACGATCCAGCCGTGCGAGAGGTGGCGAGCCGCGCCGGTCGAGTGGTGGTTTCCTATGGGTTCCATCCGGAGGCGATGGTGCGCGCCGAGGGAGTGCGGGTAAAAGGAGGAAAAACCTATTTTACGTTGGTCCGCCAGAATGGCGCCGAGAGTCGGGTGGAGGTGACAATGCGGTTGCTGGGGGAACATAATGTGCAAAATGCGTTAGCAGCCGCCGCTGTGGCAAGCGAGCTGGGGGTGGGCGACGAGGCAATCGTCGCCGGTTTGGCCGCATTCCGGGGAGTGGCTCGCCGTTTCGAGTCACACGGGGTATTTTGTTTACCACGCGCCGACGGTGGGAGGGCGTGCGTGGCGTTGGTGGATGATTACGGCCACCACCCCCGCGAGTTGGCCGCTACCTTCGAGGCAGCTCGGTTGGCTTTCCCCGGCCGGCGAATAGTGGTGGTGTTCCAGCCCCACCGCTATACCCGTACACGCGATTGCTTGGAGGATTTCGCCCATGTGTTGTCGACGGTGGAGGCGTTGGTATTGACCGAGGTTTACGCGGCCGGCGAGGATCCTTTGCCAGCCGCCGATGGACGGGCTTTGGCGCAGGCGGTGCGCTTGCGGGGCCGCGTCGAGCCGCTCTTTGTCGAAACGGTGGAGGAGTTGCCAACCGCGTTGGCTTCGGTGGTGAGGGATGGAGATGTGGTGTTGGCGATGGGGGCCGGTTCGATTAGCCGCTTGCCACGGCTGCTCGCTGAGTTTCGGGTGGAGGAGGAGGCATGCGTATCGCCGTGTTGATGGGGGGGAATTCCGCCGAGCGCACGATTTCCCTGCGGTCTGGAGAGGCCGTGGCTATAGCATTGACGCGCTTGGGCCATGAGGTGATCCGGTTCGATCCGGCACGCCGTTCGTTGCTGGAGCTGGGAGAGGTAGGGGTTGATTTGGCATTTGTCGTACTGCATGGCCGCGGGGGAGAGGATGGTTCTTTACAGGCAATTTTGGAGTGGCTCACGATCCCTTATACGGGGAGCGGAGTATTGGCGAGCGCGTTGGCGATGGATAAATGGCGCAGCAAATTGATTTGGCAGGGGGCAGGGTTACCTGTGCTGCCTGGGTTTTTGATTGAGGAGCAGAGATGGCGAAACGACCGGGAGAGGGTAGTGGCGGCGTTGCGGCACCGGATCGACCCGCCGTGGTTTGTTAAGCCAGTGCACGAGGGTTCGAGCGTCGGCGCCGGAGGGGCCGAGAAGGAGGAACTTTTGATCGAGCAGGTCGAGAAGGCCCTCCAGTACGACAAAGAGGTGCTGGTGGAACGTTGGGTGCGCGGACGAGAGCTGACCGTGGCTTTCGTGGGGGAGACGATTTTGCCGATCGTCGAGATCGTCGCCCCCGGCGGGTGTTACGATTTCTTCCATAAGTACGAGAGCGACGCGACCCGCTATCTTTGCCCAGCACCGCTGGCAGCGGAAATAACCGCTCAGGTCCAAAGGCTCGCTGAGGAGGCGCGCGCTACACTCGGCTGCAGCGGTTGGGGACGTCTCGACTTGCTGCTGGAGGGGGAGAAGATGTGGTTGCTCGAGATGAATACAGCTCCAGGAATGACCGACCACTCTTTGGTGCCATTGGCGGCCCAAGCGATGGGTTGGTCGTTCGATACCCTGTGCGCCGAGATTGTGGCGACAGCGGTGGGGCACAGCCGGTGAACCAATGGAAGAGGACGACTTTTTGGGTTTGGGATTGGGGAACACGATTGGTTTTAGGAGGGCTTTTTGTGCTGTGGGGAGGGGTGATCGGCCCAGGGGTGATGAATCGTTGGTTGCCGCCAGTGCGCGAGGTGGAGGTGCGGGTCGAGCAGGGGGGGAGTTTACTCGATGGGCGAGCGATCGAGGAGATTCTCTTGAGTCAGACAAGCCACCGACTGTTGTGGCAGGTCGATTTGTATACGCTGCGCCAGGCGTTGTTGGCAGTTCCTGCCGTGCGGGAGGTGCGATTGGAACGGGTGTGGCCCGATCGCTTGCTGGTGGTGCTGCGAGGACGAGAGCCTTTCCTGCGTTGGTACGATCCAGAAAACAGGACCTATTGGTGGCTCGACGAGACAGCGCGACCTTTCCAGGGAGCCGTCGATCCTCGCGAGAGCGCGTTGCCGTTGGTGGTGGCTGAACGAGAGGCGATGGAGGGGGCATTGGCGCTGTTGTCGCTTTTGTTGAGTGAAATGCCCGCCGGTTGGCGATTGAAGGAGCTGCGCTTTTCCACATTGGGAGCAGTGACGATCGAGTGGGAGGGTAAAGGAGAGTGGCGGTTGGGCCGAGTCCCGTCAGCCGCCGCAGCCGTTCAGAGGGTGCGCTGGTTACGCCAGCAGTGGGATCAGTTGGTCGCCATCTTGGGCAGACCACCCGCCGCCGTCGATCTGCGGTATGAGCGAGCTTTCGCGGTGGAGGTCGGAGAAGGGGAAACCGCGGTTCAGGAAGGAGTGCGATGAGGTTGGAGACGCGGGGGTCGGTATTGGCTTTGGATGTGGGAACGACGAAGTCGGTGGCGGTTTTGGCACGGCCCCGCTTGGGAGGGGGGGTCGATGTATTGACCTTGGTCGAAACGCCAACCGGGGGCGGATTGCGAGAGGGGGTGATCGTAAACTTCGAAGCGACGCTGGTGGCCCTGCGACGGTTGGGAGAAATGGTTCGGGAACAGTTCGATGGGCAACCGAGCGAGGTGCGCGCGACGATCTCAGGGAACCATATCGATAGCGTCGATGGGAGCGGCGCGATCGCGATCCGCAGGGGGGAGGTGGCACCGGGTGAGGTGGCTAAGGTGTTGAACTCCGCCCGCACGGTTCCGTTGCCTTCCGACCGCCAATTGCTCCATGCGTTGGTGCAGGAGTTTCAGTTGGATGAGATCGGGGGAATCGTCGATCCGATCGGTATGAACGGCCGACGGTTGAGCGTACGCGTCCATCTGGTAACAGGGGGTAAAACCCCTACCCAGAATTTGGTGAAGGCGGTCCGCCATGCAGGGTTCGATTTGACAATGTTGATGGCCCAGGGATTGGCGTCCGCACACGCGGTGCTGACCGAGGAGGAGAAACAGTTGGGAGTGATTTTGCTCGATCTGGGAGGAGGAACGACCGACGTGGTGGTGGTGACTGGCGGGGCAGTGCGGTTGGTGCGAGCTATTGCGTTGGGGGGAGAGCATCTGTCCCACGAGGTGGCAATCGGTTTGCGAGCACCCCTTAGTGAGGCCGAGACAATCAAATGCCAGTGGGGGGCGGCTTCCTACCAGTGGGTCTCCCCTCATGAGGTGATCGAGGTTCATCCGATCGGCGATCGACCAGTACGTCATCTGGCCCGCCAACGCTTGGTCGATTTGGTTCATCCTTTCGCCGAGCATTTGCTGGGAGAGGCTTACGAGATGGTGAAGGTCTCCGGGTTGGAGGGGGAGATCGGGGCAGGGGTGGTGTTGACCGGAGGAATGGCTAAGTTAAACGGGTTGGTCGATCTTGCAGAGGAGATCTTCGGAATGCCGGCGCGGTTGGGAATTCCTTACTTCGGCGGCGTCGATTCACGCTGGGAGGATCCCGCTTACGCGGCAGTTTGCGGTTTGCTTTACGATTGGGGAGGCGTGCCGCTGGATCGACCTCGATTTTCCTTGGGGGATTGGTTCTTGAGAGCGTTGGGCTTTTTTTCTGAGGAGAAACGGTGAGCCAGTGGATAGGGTTTGCGGTACAATAGGTCTACTATTGGGAGGTTGCCGATGAGCTTGCATGCGTTGGAAGAGGTTAAACCGGATGCGGAATCTAAAACGGTGATCCGCGTGCTGGGAATAGGGGGAGCCGGGTGTAACGCGGTGGATCATATGATCCGCGAGGGAGTGGGGGGGGTCGATTTCGTGGCGGTAAATACCGACGCTCAGGCGTTGGAGCGCTCCTGCGCCACCCGAAAGATCCAGCTCGGCCATAGCGGGTTGGGAGCAGGGTCGAAACCGGAGGCGGGACGAGAGGCGGCGTACGAGAGCCGCGACGCGATCGCTGCGGCTTTGGAGGGGGCCCATATGGTCTTCTTAACCGCCGGGATGGGGGGGGGAACCGGTACCGGCGCAACACCCGTCATCGCCGAGATCGCTAAACAGATGGGGATCTTGACGGTGGCAGTGGTTACGAAGCCATTCGAGTTTGAGAACCGGGATCGGGTCGCCGAGAGCGGAATCGAGGAGTTGACCCGCCACGTCGATTCGTTGATCGTGGTCCTGAACGACCGTTTGCTCGAGGTCTACGGCGAGGATGCGACCTTCGAGGAGTGTTTCAAAGCGGCCGATAACGTGCTCAAAAACGCCGTGGCGGGGATCGCTGAAATCATCAACGTCCCTGGAATTGTGAATGTCGATTTTCAGGATGTGCGTACCGCCATGGCGGAGATGGGGCGAGCGATGATGGGATCGGCCGAGGCTTCTGGCCCAGAACGCGCCCGAATCGCCGCTGAACAGGCAGCAGTAAGCCCTTTGTTGGAGGGGACTGAGTTATCAGGCGCCCGTTGCGTGTTGATTAACTTTACCGCAAGCCGCGCTTCGTTGAAGATGAGCGAGGTGCGGTCGGCAGTCCATGCGATCCGGGGGTTCGCCGCACCTGAGGCTTTTGTGAAGTACGGGGCAGTGTTCGACGATTCGATGGAGGATCGTTTACGGGTGACGATCGTGGCCACCGGCCTTGGAGTCGGACGCCGACCAACGGCGAGCTCGGAGGTCGCGGGTGAGAGCGCCACAGCAGTCCGTCAGGGGTGGGGGACAACACCGATCCAGCCCGCACCACTGCGCTCAGCACGAGTAAACGGGCGCAATGTGTTGCGAGCTTTGTCAGAGGGGTTGGGCCGAGGTAACGAGAGATCGCCGACAATTCCCCATTATCTGCGCCGCTCCGACGATTGAGGAGCGACGGAGTGGAACGTCAGCAGACCGTGGCCCGCTCGGTTGGGGTGGTGGGGATCGGTCTTCATACCGGAAGAAAGGTGGCGTTGAGACTTCACCCCGCCCCGCCAGGGACAGGGGTGCGCTTGGTGCGGGTCGATTGCACACCGCCTGTGGAGATCGCCCTGCGCGCCGAGACAGTGACGATGACACGATTGTGTACAGGGGTGGCTCAGAATGGGGTTTCCATCGCTACAGTCGAACATCTTTTGTCGGCGTTGAGCGGGGTCGGGGTGGATAATGTGATCGTTGAGGTGGACGGCCCCGAGGTGCCGATTATGGATGGGAGCGCAGCCCCCTTTGTGTGGTTGCTGGAAGAGGCAGGGTTGGCTCTTCAGGAGCCTCCGCGCCGCTTTTTGCGCGTGGTGAAGCCGGTGAAGGTGGTGGAGGAGGGTCGGTGGGCTTGCCTTTCCCCCTACGATGGGTTTCGGGTGACCTTTACGATCGATTTTTCCCATCCGGCAATCCGCGCGTCGGGTTGCTCGGTGTCGTTCGAGAGAGGGAAAGAGGATTACTTGGCCGCTATCGGCCGAGCGCGTACCTTTGGGTTTGTCCATGAGGTGGAGGCGTTGCGGGGGATGGGATTGGCGCGCGGGGGAAGCTTCGAGAATGCGATCGTATTGGATGAGTTTCGCGTGTTGAACCCCGAGGGGTTGCGCTATTCCGACGAGTTCGCCCGCCATAAGGTGCTCGACGCGATCGGCGACTTGGCGGTGGCGGGCGCACCTTTGTTGGCCCATTACGAGGGGTATAAGAGCGGCCATGCGTTGAATAACCGCTTACTGCGCGCGTTGATGGCCGATCCGAGCGCGTGGGTGTGGACGGAGGAAGAGCCTGAGAGGGTACAGAAGAGGTACAGCCGAGGATTTGGCCGTGTGGCCGCGGCATGCTCCTGGGCTTTGGGAAAAGGATGATCGCTTTTCGCTTGGCCTTTGTGGTATCGGTGGTGGGGGCAGCGGCGCTTTTCGTCATCTACTTGGCGACGGGTGACCGCCGCTGGGCGCGCTGGGCAGTTC
Source organism: Hydrogenophilus sp. (assembly GCA_026416515.1). Lineage (GTDB taxonomy): Bacteria > Pseudomonadota > Gammaproteobacteria > Burkholderiales > Rhodocyclaceae > Hydrogenophilus. Next base: position 187,338 of record JAOAEZ010000002.1, read on the forward strand.
GGGTATTGCTGGTGGGGGGAGGAGTTATTTTGCTTTACCTCGTTCTGTTTGCGTTGGAGCGGTTGCTTGCCCACTAGCCCAGTCGGGCCTGACCCGCCAGCGAATCGCTTCGACGGGTAGTCCGCGTTCCCGAAGGGCAGAGAGAATCGTCGGGGCGATTGTTTTGAGACGGGCAACGGTAAGAGCAGAGCTGCTCATGAGGGTGAGTACGCCTTGCTCGAGGCGACCGACGCGAAGGTCTCCACACCAGTCAGCAGGGAGAATTTCCGCAAGGGCTGTTTGAATGCGCCAGAGGAGTACCCCTTGTTGCCAGAGATGGGCAAGCGAGGGAGGATCTTTTGCGGCTTCAGGAAGGGGACGAAGGGTCATGATAAACTTGGGGCGATCGAGTGGGTGGATCTTATAACATGATCGCTTCTTTGCTGAAACGAATCTTCGGTAGTCGCAATGACCGCTTGTTGCGGCGCTACCGCGCAATAGTGAATCGAATCAACGCGTTGGAAGAGTCGATCGCGAAATTGAGCGATGAGGAGTTGAGGGGGAAAACCGCTGAGTTCCGCCAACGAGTGGAAAACGGCGAATCCCTCGACGATCTGCTTCCCGAAGCCTTCGCAGTGGTCCGAGAGGCAGGCCGCCGCACTTTGGGAATGCGCCATTTCGATGTGCAGCTGATCGGCGGGATCGCTTTGCATGAGGGAAAGATCGCTGAGATGCGTACCGGGGAGGGAAAGACGCTGGTGGCGACGTTGGCGGCGTATTTGAATGCGCTGACGGGGAGGGGGGTACATGTGGTAACCGTGAACGACTATTTGGCAAAACGCGATGCCGAGTGGATGGGGAGGTTGTACTCCTTTCTGGGGATGGAGGTGGGGGTAAACGTTCCAGGAATGGGAAACGCAGAGAAACAGGCGGCTTACGCGGCCGATATTACCTACGGAACCAATAACGAGTTTGGCTTTGATTTTTTACGCGATAACATGGTGTACCGCGCAGCCGACCGAGTGCAACGCGGGTTGGTCTTTGCGATCGTCGATGAGGTCGATTCGATCTTAATCGATGAGGCGCGCACACCATTGATCATTTCAGGACAGGCCGAGGAGAACGTCGAGCTCTACCGCAAGGTAAACGCGATTGTCTCCTTTTTGCGCGAGCAGAAAATGGCCGGCGAGGAGATAATAGAGGAGGGGGATTATACCGTCGATCTAAAGGCCCGCCAGGTGCTGCTGACCGAACAGGGCTACGAGCGGGTGGAGCGAATTTTGACCGAGGAGGGGTTGCTGGCAAGCGGGACGAGTTTGTACGATCCCCGCAACATCACTTTGTTGCACCATGTGTTTGCAGCGTTGAAGGCACACGCTCTTTTCCATCGCGATCAGCATTACGTGGTCCAGGATGGAGAGATCGTGATCGTCGATGAGTTCACCGGCCGATTGATGCCAGGACGACGATGGTCCGAGGGAATCCATCAGGCAATCGAGGCTAAAGAGGGAGTGGCGATCCGGGCAGAGAACCAGACGTTGGCGTCAATCACCTTTCAAAATTACTTCCGAATGTACGAGAAATTGGCGGGAATGACGGGAACTGCCGATACCGAGGCTTACGAGTTCCAGCAGATCTACGGGTTGGAGGTGGTGGTAATCCCGACCAACCGACCGATGATCCGAGTGGATGAGGATGATCGAATCTACCGGACGGCGCGAGAGAAGTGGCAGGCCGTGGTGGAGGAGATCGAGGCGTGCCGTAAACGAGGACAGCCGGTGTTGGTGGGGACAACGTCGATCGAGGTGAATGAGTTTTTGTCCCGCCTTTTGCAGGAACGGGGAATCCCCCATCAGGTGTTGAACGCTAAACATCATGCCCGCGAGGCGGAGATCATCGCCCAGGCGGGCCGCCCAGGGATGGTGACGATCGCTACCAACATGGCGGGACGAGGAACCGACATCATTTTGGGGGGAAATATCCAGCCCGCCGTGAGGGCGGTGGAGAACGATCCGACGTTGTCGGCGGAGGAGAAGGCAGCGCGTATCGCTCAGCTGGAGGCCGAGTGGGCAGAAAATCACCGCCGCGTGGTCGAGGCAGGTGGTTTGCGGGTGATCGGCACAGAACGCCATGAGTCGCGACGAATCGATAATCAGTTGCGCGGCCGATCGGGACGGCAGGGCGATCCAGGTTCGTCGCGCTTTTTCTTGTCATTGGAGGATCCCTTGTTGAAGATTTTCGCAGGGGATCGCTTGAACGCGCTGATGGTGCGACTGAAAATGCCGGAGGGAGAGCCGATCGAGCATCCGATGGTGACGCGCGCATTGACGACCGCTCAACGACGGGTGGAACAGCATCATTTCGATATCCGTAAGCAGTTGTTGGAGTACGACGATGTAGCCAACGAGCAGCGTAAGGTGCTTTACGGGTTGCGGAACGAGGTGGTCGATTCGGAACGGGTGGATGAGTTGATCGATGAGATGCGCATTACAGTGTTGAGCGATCTGGTGCGCCGCTACGTGCCGCCCGAGCGCGTGGTCGAGGAGTGGGATTTGGCAGGATTGGAGCAGGTGTTGGCGGGGGAGTTTGCACTGGCGTTGCCGCTGCGGCGTTGGGTGGAGGAGGAGCCCGAGATCGAGGAGGAGGAGTTGGTACAGCGGGTGGTGGCAGCGGCCGACGAGGCATACCGGCAAAAACGAGCGCATGTGGACCCCGCAGCGTGGGGAAGTTTTGAGCGAACCATCTTGCTTCAGAGCATCGATCAGCATTGGCGGGAGCATTTGGCCGCGCTCGACCATCTGCGCTACGGGATCCATCTGCGGGGATATGCGCAGAGAAATCCTAAAGAGGAGTATAAACGCGAGGCATTCGAGTTGTTCGAGGCGATGTTAGAGGCGATCCGCCGCGATGTGACGCAGATCTTGATGACCGTGCGAGTGGAGGTGCCTGAGGCAGTGGCGGAGGTGGCCGCGGAGCCACCACCGAGATTGACGATGTATTTCGAGCATCCTTCAGGGGAGGCGACGCGCGAGGAGGAGGAGGGAAGAGGAACACCCGAGCGACGACCACTGACGAAAGTGGGCCGTAACGATCCTTGCCCGTGCGGGTCGGGGAGAAAGTATAAGCATTGCCATGGCCGCTTGGTGTGAGGGATCGGCGCTTTGGGAACAGGCTGAGAGGGGAGGAAGGGGAGTCGGTAAGCGGCGTGGGAAAAGGAAAGCGAGTTGGCGGTGAGGTGAGGGAGGCGATATAATCGCCGCGAGTAGGGAGATCAGGAGTACGAGTCGAGAGATGGCAGTGGGATTGTCGTTTACTCCGGAGGCGCTGCGGCCCGTGAGGGGGGTGGCGTTGGGGGTGGCAGAGGCAGGGGTGCGTAAGGAGGGACGCCGAGATGTGGCAGTGGTGGCGCTGGCGGAGGGAAGCGTGACGGCAGGGGTGTTTACGCGCAACCGCTTTTGCGCTGCTCCAGTGGTGGTGGCCCGCGAGCATTTGATAGCGTGCGCGGGACGAGTGCGCGGTTGGGTGATCAACGCGGGTGTGGCAAACGCCGGTACCGGGGCACGGGGAATCGAGGATGCCCGACAGTGTTGCCGGTGGACAGCAGAGGTATTGGGCGTCTCTCCCCAGGAGATCCTTCCTTTTTCGACAGGGGTGATTATGGAGCCGCTGCCGATGGCGCGCTTACAGCGGGGGATTTTCGAGGCGGCCACCGCCGTGAGCCCAGAGGGGTGGGCGGCAGCAGCTGAGGCGATCATGACGACCGATACCGTGCCGAAAGGGGGGTCGCAACAAGTCCGTTTGAGCGATGGGAGCGTGGCGACAATCACGGGAATCGCTAAGGGGGCGGGGATGATCCATCCCAATATGGCGACAATGTTGGCATTTGTGGCGACCGATGCCCGAGTAACGCCCGAGTGGTTGCGGACGTTGGTGGCGGAGGTGACCGAGGAGTCGTTTCACGCGATCACCGTCGATGGCGATATGTCGACAAACGATGCGTTCGTGGTGGCGGCTACCGGCCAGTGCGGGCCGTTGTTGGATGGGAGCGGGGAGGATAGCGCCGCTTTCGCCGCAGCGTTGCGAGAGGTGGCGGTGTGGTTGGCGCAGGCGATCGTGCGCGATGGAGAGGGGGCGACGAAGTTTGTGACAGTGGTGGTCGAGGAGGGCCGAGATCGAGCCGAGTGCCGAGAGGTGGCTTTCGCGGTGGCCCGCTCCCCATTGGTGAAGACGGCGCTTTTCGCTTCAGATCCTAATTTAGGACGAATCTTGGCAGCAGTAGGGGCGGCAGGGGTGGAGGATTTGGCCCCAGAGGGGGTGTGGGTCGAGTTGATGAGCGAGGGGGAACGGGTGCGAGTGGCGGAGCGGGGGGAACGAGCAGGTGAGTACGATGAGGAGGCGGCGAAAAGGGTCATGCAGCGCCCCGAGCTAACGATCCGAGTGGGATTGGGACGGGGAACAGCCGCCGCACAGGTGTGGACGTGCGACCTTTCGTATGAGTATGTCCGAGTAAACGCGGCTTATCGGAGTTGAGTGAGGAATAGCGCCGACGAGAGTTAAAAGACGGTAGCGCGAAAAGCAGGCGGGAGAGAAGCTGTGGTTGCGTTAGGGGTGAGAGAGGATCCCTTTTTCCCAAGAGATACCCTATGGGGTGGCCCAACGGAGGAGGGGGCACTGTGGGCGTTGTCGCCAGTGGATGGGCGCTACGCGAGCCGGGTAAACGTGTTGCGACCGATTTTTTCGGAGTTCGGGTTGATCCATGCCCGAGTGCGGGTGGAGGTGGGGTGGTTTCTTCATCTGGCGGCGGAACCGGCGATCGCCGAGTTGCCTTCTTTGCCCCCAGGGGTCGTGGAACGGTTGGAGGGATGGGTGCGCCACTTTTCTCCCCAGGAGGCGCTGGCGATCAAGGGGATCGAGCGTGAGATCAACCACGATGTGAAGGCGGTGGAGTATTGGTTAAAGAGGCGATTGAGCGAGTGGCCGGAGGTGGCTCCTTACCGCGAGTTTGTCCATTTCGCATTGACCAGCGAAGATGTAAATAACGTGGCTTATGGGTTGATGGTGGCGGCAGGACGGAGGGTGTTTTTGAGCCTCGCTCGAGAGGTGGTGAAAAAATTGCGAAGTTTGGCCCATGCATGGGCGGCTGTGCCAATGGTGAGCCGAACCCATGGCCAGCCAGCAACGCCCACAACGGTGGGAAAAGAGCTGGCTAACATCGTGGCGCGCATGGAGCGAGGGATCTCCACGGCCGGAGAGGTGGCGTTGATGGCTAAATTTAACGGGGCAGTGGGAAATTACAACGCTCATCGGGTGGCTTACCCAGAGGTCGATTGGGAGAGGATCTGCCGCGCCTTCGTGGAGGGGTTGGGGTTATCGTTTAACGCTTATTCGATCCAGATCGAGCCGCACGATTCGTTGGCCGCATTGGCCGATGCGTTGGCGCGTTTGAATACTGTGTTGCTGGACGCCGCCCGCGATCTTTGGGGGTATATCGCGTTGGGTTATTTCCGCCAGCGGGTCGAGCAGAGAGAGGTGGGGTCGTCGACGATGCCCCATAAGGTAAATCCGATCGATTTCGAAAACGCTGAGGGCAATGTGGGAGTGGCGAACGCGTTGTGGCGCCACTTCGCAGAGAAGTTGCCCGTGTCGCGTTGGCAGCGCGATTTGAGCGATTCGACGGTGCTGCGTAACTTGGGGGTGGCGTTCGCCCATACCTTGTTGGCGTGGGAGAGCTTTGCTCGCGGTTTGGATCGATTGGCATTGGATGAGGAGGCAGTGGCGGCCGATTTGGATGAGGCGTGGGAGTTGCTCGCCGAAGCAGTCCAGGTGGTGATGCGCCGTTACGGTTTGCCCGAGCCTTATGAGCAGTTGAAGGCGCTGACACGCGGAAAACGAGTGAGAGAGGAGGAGATGCGGACATTCATCGCCGCTTTGCCTTTGCCGGAGAGGGTAAAGGAGGAGCTGCTGGCGTTGTCGCCTCGGAACTATATAGGATCGGCTGTAGAGCTGGCGAGAAGGGTGTGAGATGAGGTGGTGGGGTTGGTTGTTGCTGATTTATTTGGGATGGGGATGGATCGCGGAGGCGAGGGGGGAGCCTTTGGTGATCCGCTTTAGCCATGTGGTGAGCGAGGAGACACCGAAGGGAAAGGGGGCTTTGCGGTTTAAGGAGCTGGCAGAACAGTATACGCATGGGGCGGTACGGGTCGAGGTCTTCGCGAATGGTTCCTTGTTCGACGATCGGGAGGAGCTCGAGGCATTACGGTTGGGGGCAGTCCATCTGTTGGCCCCTTCATTGGCTAAGTTTGGGCCGCTGGGGGTGCGAGCATTTGAGCTTTTCGACTTGCCTTATTTGTTCAGGAGTTACGAGGCGGTGCGCCGAGTGACCGAAGGGGAGGTGGGGAGACGGTTGTTGGGGTTGCTGGAGGAGAAGGGGATCAAGGGGTTGGCTTTCTGGGATAACGGGTTTAAGGTCTTCTCCGCGAACCGACCGCTGCGCCGCCTTGAGGATTTCCAGGGGCTTAAGATTCGGGTGCAGCCGTCGAGGGTGTTGGAGGCTCAGGTGCGACGGTTGGGGGGGGTTCCGAAAGTGCTTCCCTTTTCAGAGCTTCACCGCGCATTGCGGATGGGGGTGGTGGATGGGGCAGAAAATCCACCATCCAATTTTTGGACGCAGCGGTTGCAGGAGGGACAGCGATATGTGTTGGTGAGTAACCATGGTTACTTGGGTTACGCGGTGATCACCAATAAACAGTTTTGGGAGCAGTTGCCGACAGAGGTGCGCCGCGGGTTAGAGCGGGCGTTGGCAGAGACGACCGCGTATGTGAACCAGATTGCCTACGAAGAGAATGCAGCAGCGTTGGCGGCTATCCGCCAGGCAGGGGTGGAGGTGGTGGAGCCGACACCCGCTGAGCGAGCGGCGTTGCGCGCCGCACTGTTGCCGGTTCATGAGGAGATGGCAGAGCGAATCGGTAGAGAGATCCTGGAGGAGGTATACCGAGTGACCGGTTTTGCGGCCGAGTGAGGGAGAGTTAGACGACCGCTTCTTCTTTTTTCCGTTCCGGTTTGATAAGGTGCTCACGGCGTACGCCTAACCACATGAGAAGGGCAGCAGAGACAAAGATCGAGGAGTAAATACCGAAGAGAATGCCGATGGTGAGGGCGAGGGCAAAGTAGTAGAGGGTCTCCCCGCCGAAGAGGAGGATGGAGAGGACCATCGCGAGCGTTGAGCCGTGGGTGATGACGGTGCGCGAGAGGGTGGCCGTAATGGCGTGGTCGAGCAGAAAGGCAGTGGAGAGAGGCCCGCGACTTTTGCGCATCGTTTCCCGAACACGGTCGAAGATGACGACTGTTTCGTTTACAGAGTAGCCAAGAACCGCTAGGACGGCGGCGAGGACGGTGAGCGAGAATTCCCATTGAAAGAGAGCAAAAAAGCCGAGGATGATAACGACGTCGTGAAGGTTGGCGAGAATCGCAGCGAGCGAGAAGCGCCATTCGAAACGGGCCGCGAGGTAGAGCATGATTCCGACGACGACGAGGGCAAGCGCAATGGCGCCGTTTTCGGCGAGCTCTCTCCCTACTTGCGGACCGACATATTCAATGCGGGCGATGTGAAGGGCCGGGAGTTCAGCAGCAATGAGAGCGCGGAGCCGATCGGCGATCGTTTCAGGGGTTTTGCCCACCGTGGCGAGGCGAATGATCGCTTCGCGGGTGGTACCGAAGTGTTGGGCTTGAGCTTCAGGAAAGCCGTTTTGTTGGAGGTGGTGACGGAGTTGAGAAAGGTCGATGGGGGTTTCTGCGCGTACTTCGGCAATAGTCCCACCGGTGAATTCGATCGAGAGCGCGAGACCGCGAAGGAGGATGGCTAGAAACGCCACCAAAAAGAGAAAGAGGGAGATGGCGTTGAAAATGGGGGCGTAGCGCATGAAGGGAATGTCGGCGCGGGGACGGAAGAGTTCCATGGGGACTTCCTTAGCCAATGCGAATGCGGGTGAGGCGGCGGTTGCCACCATAGATCCAGTTGATGAACATGCGGGAGAGCGCGACGGCGGTGAGGATCGAGGTGAGAATGCCGAGCACATGGACGACGGCGAAGCCGCGCACCGGCCCCCAACCGAAGAGCAGGAGGGCCAGACCGGCAATGAGGGAGGTGAGGTTGGCGTCGAGAATGGTGTCAAAGGCGCGGTCATAGCCAGCAGCAATCGCGAGCGCCGGAGAGACACCGGCGCGGAGTTCTTCCCGAATGCGTTCATTGATGAGTACGTTGGCGTCGATGGCCATACCAAGGGTGAGAGCGATCGCCGCAATGCCGGGGAGCGTGAGGGTGGCTTGAAGGAGGGAGAGGAGGGCTACCAGCAGGATAAGATTGGCGAGAAGGGCGAGAACAGAGATGAGCCCGACCAGTTCGTAGTAGAGGATCATAAAGAGGGCAATGGCGATGAGCCCCGCAAGGGTGGCGCGGATCCCGCGGTCGATGTTTTCTTTGCCCAGCGTGGGACCAACCGTGCGCTCTTCGACAATGCGCATGGGGGCGGCGAGACTGCCTGCGCGAAGGAGCAGCGCGATGTCGCGCGCTTCCGTAGTGCTCATTGCTCCGGAGATTTGCACACGACCACCGGCAATTTCGGTGCGAATGACGGGGGCGGTGATGACTTCAGGGATACCATGGTCGATGAGGAGAATCGCCATTCGTTTGCCGATATTGGCGCGGGTGACGTCGCGGAAGATGCGGGCACCTTGGGCGTCAAGGGTGAGATGAACAGCAGGTTCATGGGTTTGATTGTCAAAGCCGGGCTGGGCGTCGGTGAGACGCTCGCCTGTGAGGATCACTTCCCGTTTGACGAGAAGAGGCCGCCCATTGCGCTCCGTGAGGAGTTCCGTGCCAGGAGGAGTACGACCCGCTAAGGCGGCTTCGAGGGCTCCAGGGGTTTCGTCGACCATGCGGATCTCAAGGGTGGCGGTCCGCCCGAGGATCTCTTTGGCTTTCGCAACGTCTTGAACGCCAGGGAGTTGAACGACAATCCGCTGCGCGCCTTGCTGTTGAATGATCGGCTCGGCAACGCCGAGTTCGTTGATGCGGTTGTGCAGGGTGGTGATGTTTTGTTTGAGGGCAAAGTCGCGAATGCGCTTTTCCGCCGGGGCGGTGAGCCGACCGATGAGATGGTGCTCGGCACCGACCGCATGAAGGTCAAAGGTAAGGTCCCAAAGATCGCGGGAGAGAAGGGTACGGGCTTTTTGCGCGGTGTCGAGGTCGGCAAAGCGAAGGAGAAGCTGCTCTTCTTCGCGCGCGAGGGCGATGGCCCGTAGCCGCTCCTGACGGAGAAGGGTGCGGGCTTCATTCAGTAGGGTTTCCAGGCGTTGACGGATCGCTGCTTGAATGTCGACTTCGAGGAGGAAGTGTACCCCTCCCCGAAGGTCGAGCCCGAGATACATCGGCTTGGCGCCAATCGCCGCTAGCCAGGCGGGAGTGGCGGAGATGAGGTTGAGGGCAACGATGTAGAGGGGTTTTTGGGGGTCGGGGTTGAGCGCGGCGTCGAGATGGTCGCGGGCCCGCAGCTGCGTTTCGGTGTCGGGAAAGTGAAGGGTAAGACCCGCGGGCGTTTGTTCTACCGCTCGCGGGGAGAGGGCGGCCGCTTGCAGGATTTCCTGAATGCGCGTGCGAAGGGCTTCAGCGTCAATATTTCCCGCCGCTTTGAGAGGGGCAATTTGAACGGCTGGGATTTCTCCAAAGAGATTGGGAAGGGCATAGAGAATACCTCCCAGAAGGATGAGGAGAAGGAGGATGTTTTTCCATAGAGGGTAGCGATTCATCGCGGAGAGGAAAGAGAAGAGAGAGCTAGTCGAGGTGCTTGAGCGTTCCTTTGACGAGAAGCGCAAGAATGGTGGGTTTTTGAACGACTACATGAACCCCTTTGGCGATTTCAAGGGTAACCCATTGGTCGTCGAGCGCCCGAATGATCCCAGCAATCCCTCCTTGCGTGAGGACTTCGTCGCCCGTTTTGAGCGCAGCGAGCATCTGTTTGTGTTCTTTGGCCCGCTTCATCTGGGGACGAATCATGAGAAACCAGATGATGAGAAACATCACGATGAGGGGAAGGAGCTGAACGAAGGTTTCCATCGCTCCAGGTTGCTGAGGGGTAGCTTGGGCATAGGCAGCGGCGATGAACATAAATATTCCTCCACGGGAGAGATAAGAGAATTGTACCATCGAGGGAGGGGAGCGGGGTAAAATGGCAGAGTGGTTAGAGGAGAAGGGAACGATGTTTTTGGGTGGCTTTCCGACAACGCGTTTGCGCCGATTGCGGCGCGATGATTTTTCCCGCCGTTTGGTGCGTGAACATCGCGTGAACGTGGAAGATTTGGTGTGGCCTGTCTTTGTGCTGGAGGGAAAGGGGCGCGAGGAACCAGTGGCGTCGATGCCAGGGGTGTTCCGCCGTTCTGTGGATCGCTTGCTGCCTTTGGTGGAGCGAGCCGCGGCGTTGGGAATCCCCGCAGTGGCGCTTTTTCCCGTAATACCGCCAGAGAAAAAGAGTTGGGGGGGAGAGGAGGCGTGGAACCCAGATGGGTTGGTGCCAAGCGCTGTCCGCGCTTTAAAGCGCGCCGTTCCAGAGGTAGGGGTGATTACCGATGTGGCCCTCGATCCTTATACGAGCCATGGCCAGGATGGATTGATCGCCGAGGGGGATCCGTCAGGGTACGTTCAGAACGATGAGACAGTGGCAGCATTGGTGCGCCAGGCGTTGTGCCACGCCGAGGCAGGCGCCGATGTGGTGGCGCCGTCCGATATGATGGATGGGCGAGTGGGGGCAATCCGTAAGGCTTTGGATGCGGCAGGGGCGATCCATGTGCGGATTTTGTCGTACGCGGCTAAGTATGCGTCGTGCTTTTATGGGCCTTTCCGCGACGCCGTCGGGTCGGCAGCGAATTTGGGGAGGGGGAGTAAAACTACTTACCAGATGGATCCGGCAAATGGCGATGAGGCTTTGCACGAGGTGGCATTGGATCTGCAGGAGGGGGCTGATATGGTGATGATAAAGCCAGGGTTGCCTTACCTCGATGTGATCTGGCGAGTGAGAGAGCAGTTCCGCGTGCCTACTTTGGCGTACCAGGTGAGCGGAGAGTACGCTATGGTGGTGGCGGCGTGCGAGCGGGGATGGCTGGATCGACGGGCAGCCGTTATGGAGTCCCTGCTAGCATTCAAACGAGCAGGGGCGAACGCGGTGTTGAGCTATTTCGCATTGGAGGTCGCTGAGTGGCTGCGGGAGGGGTAGGGGAGAGACCGAGAATCCGCGGGAGCGCCGCGACAGTGGGGAGTTTCCAGTCCACATAAGGGGGAAAACCGCGCGCTCGACTGATCCAGACCGTGGTCATTCCAAGCTGCTTTGCGGGAGGGAGGTTGAGGGCGGTGTCTTCAATAAAGATAGCCCGGGAGGGGGGAATTTTGAGGAGAGCAAGAAGGCGAGCATAGGCGCGCCGGCGGGGTTTGGGGTGATAGCCAAGGTCTTCGATGGCTACTACTCGGCTGATGAGCGGCGTGAGGGCGAGAAGATCGAGGACCGCTTGCGCATAAGTGCGAGGGGCATTGGTGAAGATGATTTTGCGACCGGGGAGCTTGCGCAGGGTGGGGATGAGCCGCGGGACAGGGTAAACCATACGGGTAAGGTTGGGGAACCGGTGGGTTTCGGCAAGAAAGTGACGGGGGTCGATGCGGTGGTGCCGTATGAGGCCAAGAAGAGTGACGCCATAGTGCCGCCAGTAGCGTTGGCGGAGCGCATTGGCTGCGGCTTCGTCGAGGGCGAGGTAGCGCATGAGGTAGTGGGTCATCGCGCGGTTAAGGTGGGGAAAAATGGCGACGCTGGCGTGGTGAAGGGTGTTGTCGAGATCAAAGATCCAGTGGACGGGGGTCATGGGAAGAACAACTCCGAGGGGAGGGATAGAAACGAAGGGGGGAGGTGATGGAAGTAGGACGAGAAGAGGAGGCGGCGAGGGCGGGAGGCGCCCAGGCGTGCCCGAAGACGAGTTCGACCGTAATTTGCGCAGGAAAAGAGGAGGGGACAGCGGAGGAGGAGAGCCAGGAAGACCAGTCGGTATAGAGAGATTGGGGGTTGGCGTAGGTGATGGTGAGCTGCTGCATGTCAGTGACCGGTTGGACGTAGCCGGTAGCGAGGAGGAGGTCGCCGAGGTCGTGGAGGTCGTAGAGGGGAGGCCAGGCGGGGGGAGGAGAGGAGCGATTCGGCCGAAGTTGGCGGAGAGTGTCCGGCCCGAGGGTCACCAGAAAGAGAGGGGCGCCAGGCTGGAGATGGGTACGCCAGTGGCTGAGGAGGGTGAAGGGGTCAGGGTAACGGTGGAGGAATAGCGTGGAGGAGAGAAGCGCAAGGGAATCGGGAGGAGGAGGAGGAAGAACAGCTGGGTCGACGACGGCAATCGCGGGGGGGAGAGGAGAAGGGGAGTCTGTCGAGAGAAGAGGACGAAGGAGACGACGAAGGAGAGAGGGGGCGCGCTGCCGCCACCAACGACGGGCGAGCGCGACTTCGGCGGCGGTGGGGAGGTAGAGGTGGGCATGGGTAAAGAAGGGGTGGTGGTATAGCTCAGCGCCTACCCCCCCGACCGCGGTGAGGAGGGAGGGCCGACTTTTGAGGAGGGAGAAGCGCTCCGCAAGCCGCGCCGCCGCTTCTTCAATGAGCCAAAGAGGAAGGTCGTTGGGACGCATGCCGCGATTGTAACGCTTTGGGTAGAATGAGGGTCAGCGTGTCTCAAGGATCGCAGCGATGGAGAGAGAAAATCTCTGGTTGGTGGCGCGTGAACGATTGTGGCAGCCTTGGGGGTGGGATGAGAAACAGGCCGAGCGGGTGCTAAACCGAGTGGTGGGGGGAGGCGTCGAGGAGGCCGACCTCTTTTTTCAGTATCGACAGGCAGAGTCGTGGTTTCTGGAAGAGGGGATCGTAAAGTCGGGGAGTTTTTCTATAGATGCAGGGGTGGGGGTGCGGGCGATCCATGGGGAGAAACAGGCGCTTGCTTACACCGATGCATTGGAGGTGGAGGCGGTGGAGCAGGCAGCGACAACGGTGCGCGCCGTGGCGAAAATAGGCGGAGCGGGGCGAAGCGCCGTGACTCCCCGCTTGGGGAGATTGCCTGCGCCGCTGTATGAGGGAAGGGATCCGAGCGCCGGAGTGGGAGCAGAGGAGAAGGTGGCTTTGTTGCAACGCCTGCAGGAGATGGCGGTAAGGTTGGAGCCGCGCTTGGATCAGGTGATGGCTCAGTTGTCGTCGGTTTGGGAGGCGGTGATCGTGGTGCGCTCCGATGGCGCATTGGCGGTCGATGTGCGGCCATTGGTGCGGTTGTCGTTGACGGTGATCGCAGTGGAGGGAGCGCGCCGCGAGGTAGGGTCGGCGGGAATGGGCGGGCGATACGCTTTGGAGCGCTTCGATGAGAGGGCATTGACATATTTGGCAGAGAGGGCAGTGCGACAGGCTCAGGTAAATTTGGAGGCGCGACCGGCACCAGCAGGGGTGATGAGCGTGGTGTTGGGGCCCGGCTGGCCAGGAGTGCTGTTGCATGAGGCGGTTGGCCACGGGTTAGAGGGGGATTTCAACCGTAAGGGCGTCTCGGCTTATAGCGGCCGAATAGGGGAAACGGTGGCAGCACAAGGGGTAACGGTGGTCGATGATGGAACATTGGCCGAGCGCCGCGGTTCTTTGACAGTGGACGATGAGGGAACACCTACTCAAGAGACGGTGTTGATCGAGAATGGAGTGTTGGTAGGCTATCTGCAGGATCGATTGAATGCTCGATTGATGGGGATGCGCCCCACCGGCAATGGCCGGCGGGAGTCCTACGCCCATCTGCCTTTGCCACGAATGACGAATACCTTTTTACGCTCCGGCCCCTATACGCCAGAGGAGGTTTTGGGAAGCTTGAAGCAGGGAATCTACGCCGTTCAGTTCGGGGGAGGACAGGTCGACATTACTTCAGGAAAGTTTGTGTTCGAGATGAGCGAGGCTTATTGGGTAGAGGAGGGACGTATTCTTTATCCGGTAAAGGGGGCGACGTTGATCGGCGATGGCCCGGAGGTGATGCGACAGGTGACAATGGTGGCTAACGATTGGGCGCTCGATCCAGGGGTGGGTACGTGCGGGAAGGATGGACAGGTGGTACCAGTGGGGGTGGGACAACCTACCGTGCGCATTGAGCGAATCACAGTGGGAGGACGGGTGTGAGGAGATTGAGAGGGGAAAAGCTACTTTGGAGGAGCGGTGATCTCCCGATAGGGTGAATAGAAAGAAAAGGGAAAGGGTTTAGAATGATAGAGTTTCCCAATAGCATAAGGAGGTGACTCTATGAAAAGAGGAGGTGGTCGGTGGTGGATAGGGGGGTTGATGTTGGTGTTGCCCGCTGCGGCGGCAGAGGCGACAAACGGGATGAATATGGAGGCGTTCGGGGCGCATGCTGGGGGATTGGGGGGGGCATCGATGGCTTACGATTCCGGGAATTCAGCAGTGATGAATAATCCCGCAACGTTGGCGTTGCGCAAACCGGGGAATAACTTTGGATTGGGTGTGACCCATTTAGGACCCGATGTAGTTTCCTATCTCGATGCGAGGCAGTGGGAGGTACCGTCTGGGGGAACGTCTTATTGGATGCCTTCTGTGTCGTGGATCAGAACAACAGGGAATGGGTGGAGCTATGGGTTCGGTGTGTTGGCCCAAGGGGGAATGGGAACTGAGTATGAGGCGGGGTCTTTTTTGTCACCGAGCGGTTTGCCCGTTCGTAGTGAGGTGGGGTTCGCCCGCGCGATGGTGCCGTTGGCAAAGCGCATAAATGAGCGGTTGGCCGTGGCCGGCCAGATCGATTTTGTATGGGCCGGACTCGATATGCAAATGGATATGACTGCTCCACAGATGGCAGCGGGGATGATGACGGGGAGATTGCGGGCATCCGGACCTATGGCCGCGATGTTGGGAGGGATGCCGATGAACGGATACGCACGCTTCGATGTGAGCGATAAGAGCGATTGGAAACAACAGACGCGTGGCCATGGTTGGGCTTATAAGGTGGGCGTCCATTACCGATTGAGCCCAGAGTGGGCAGTGGGAGTGGCTTTCCATAGCAAAACACGGTTGCAGGATTTCAGTGGAAGCGGCCGCTTGGGTATGGGAGCGATGGGAGTGGCTCCTATGGCGATATCAGGGCGCTATACGATCGACAATTTCGAGTGGCCGACGACGTGGGCCGTAGGGGTGGCGTATGAGCCTACATCAAATTGGATGGTCGCGGCTGATGTGAAACGATTGCGTTGGTCCGATTCAATGGATGTGTTCCGCGTGCGCTTTTCCTCCTCAATGGGTGATTTAGGGGTTGAATTGGATCAGAAATGGCGCGATCAGACGGTTTATATGGTGGGGGTTGAATATCGCCCACGCCCAGGGTTAGCACTGCGCGCTGGCTTGAATTACGGTCGTAATCCACTGCGCGCGGAGTATTTGAACCCACTTTTTCCTGCAACGGTAGAGCGACATTGGACCGTAGGGGTAGGAATGCGAGTGACGCCAAAGGATAGCATCGCAGCGGCGGTGGCATTTGTACCGGAGGTGATGCAGACGATTCCTGCAGCGTCTGCTTTTGGGGTACCCGCAGTGCGGGTAACCCATTCCCAAACGACCGTTCGGGTAAATTGGAACCATCAGTTTTGACCAAAGGGTAGCGTGCCGTACAGTAACCACACCACCAAGAGGTGTGGCTTTTTTGAGCGGCACGGGTTGAGTGGGATATGAGCGAGGAGAGCTTTGTAGGTACCGCCGAGGGGGATAGCCTATTCGATGCACGGGCTTTTTTACAGACGGTTCCCGAGAGGCCCGGCGTTTACCGAATGGTGGCCGCCGATGGGACGGCGCTGTATGTGGGGAAGGCAAAAAATTTGCGACGGCGATTGATGAGCTATTTTCGCCGTGAGCTTCCGAGCCCCCGCATCGCCCGAATGGTGGAACAGGTGGCGAAGGTGGAGGTGACGGTGGTTCGTAGCGAGACCGAGGCACTGATTTTGGAGAACCACCTGATCAAGTCGCTACAGCCGAAATACAACGTGCTGTTTCGAGATGATAAGAGTTACCCCTATTTGCGGGTCAGTGGGGGGGATTTCCCTGGGATCTACTATTACCGCGGGCCGCTGCGGCGAGGGGAGCGCTATTTCGGACCTTACCCTAACGCGCTGGCCGCGCGCGAGAGTATCCGATTGGTGCAGCAGATTTTCCGTTTGCGAACGTGCGAGGAGACGGTTTTCGCAAACCGGTCGCGGGCGTGTTTGTTGCATCAGATCGGGCGATGCTCAGCGCCGTGCGTGGGTGCAGTGCCGCAGACCGTTTACGAGGAGCAGGTCAAACAGGCGGTGCGCTTTTTACGAGGGGAGAGGTCGGGATTGTTGGCGGAATTGACCGAGGCGATGGAGGCGGCAAGCGCCGAGTGGGATTTCGAACGGGCGGCATCATTGCGCGATCAGATCCGTTTACTACAGGGATTGCGACAGAACCAGGCGGTCGATAGCCGACGCGATGAGGATGTCGATGTCTTCGCAGGATTGGTGGAGGGGGAGATAGGGGTGGTGACGTGGGCAGCAGTGCGGGGAGGACGCCATTTGGGAGACCATAGTACCGTTTTGCCGCTGGCCGATGAGGATGTGAAGGCAGAGGATCTGCTGGTTTCATTTTGGGAACGCCATTACGGAGAAGAAAACGCAAGGCCCGAACGGGTGGTGGTGACGCCGTGGAACAGCACCTTGAGGGAGTGGTTCGAGGAATTTTGGGAGGCGACACGAGAGGGAGAGCCACCGCGGGTGGGCGCAGCTCGGGGTGAGATCGAGCGCGCATGGGTGGAGATGGCGTTGGCTAACGCCCGCGTGGCCTTGGGGGCATACCGAGCACGCCGCGCCCAGGGAACAGGGCGAGGTGAGGCGCTAGGCCGCACGTTGGGGGAGTGGTTGGGGTGGAGCGAGCCACCTCGCTGGATCGAGTGTTTCGATGTGAGCCATTTGGGGGGAGAGGAGGTGGTGGCCAGTTGCGTGGTGTGGGCCGATGGCCAAATGCAGCCCCGACGTTACCGACGGTTCCACGTGCGCGCCGCGGGGGGAGATGATTGCGCGGCGATCGAGGAGGTGGTGGGGCGACGATACCGGACGATCGCAGAAGAGGGGGGGGAGATGCCCGATTTGGTAATCGTCGATGGAGGAGTGGGACAGGTGCGCGCCGCGGTGGCCGCGTTGACAGAGTTGGGGGTGGTTAGGGAGACAGTAGTGATGGGGATAGCCAAAGGGGCAGAGCGACGGCCCGGGTTGGAGCGGTTGATACGGGCCGACGGCGATGAGCGACGGTTGCCACCATCTGACCCGGCATTGCATCTGCTGCAGGAGATTCGCGATGAGGCTCATCGCTTTGCGGTGCGCGGTAGCCGAGCGCGAGGGGTGCGGGCACGCGTGCGAACCGAGTTGGAGGAGATCGCAGGGGTGGGACCGAAACGGCGACGGGCTCTGTTGGCTGTGTTCGGGAGTATGCAGGAAGTGGCCAAGGCGAGCGTGGCGGAGTTAACCCAGGTGCCAGGGATCAGCCGAAAGGTGGCCGAGGCAATCTACGCGGCATTCCATGGCCCGAGGACCGAGGAGGAATTAACCGAGGCTGCCAGCGAGAGGGATTTAGTGGAGGGAGGCAGATAGGCGATCGATCAGCCGCTCGGCTTCGCGAGCGTAGGCACCGCCAAAGAGATTGTAGTGGTTGAGAATGTGATAGAGGGTGTAGAGGGGCTTTCGCCGTTCGTAGTTGCGGTCAAGGTGGGTAAGGCGGCGATAGGCGGCATAGAGAGCGTTGGGAAGCCCTCCGAAGAGCTCCATCATTGCAAGCTCGCTTTCGTGGTCGCCTTGATGAACCGCAGGGTCAAAGAGGGCGATCTCGCCACCGTCAGTTTCGGCGATGTTCCCCGACCAGAGATCGCCGTGAAGGAGGGCGGGTTGCGGGTTGTAATCGAGAAAGAGAGCCGGAATGGCAGTGAAAAGTTCTTCGAGACGGTTGGCCGCTTTGGGTGAGAAACCGCGCGCGCGCGCCCAGGCGAGTTGCGGTTTGAGGCGCTTTTCGATAAAGAAGTGAGCCCAATTGACTTCCCAGCCGTTGTGTTGGGGGGTGGCGCCGATGTAGTTGTCGCGCCTCCAGCCGAAACGGTCGGGGTATGAGACGGCGCGGTGAAGTTCAACGAGAGCGCGAGCAGCGGTTTCAGCGTGGGCGGGAGAGAGGGGGTGGAGTTCGAGCCATTCGAGAAGAAGGTAGGCTGTCTGAGCGTGTTGAGGGTCGGAGGGCCAGAGGCCGTAGGCATAGGGACGGGGAATACGGATAACCGCCGGCGCCGCTAAGGCAGTGAGACCGTCGGCTTCAGCGGCAAAACGGTCGAGGGCGGCAGGAGGGGCCGTTTTGGCAAAGAGAATGAGCCGGTCGGGAAGTTCGATCCGCCAGTGACGGTCGAATTGACTGCCGAGCGAGAAGATGCGAGCTCCAGCAGCTCGAGCGCCGAAGTGGTGTACGAGGAGCTCATTCCAGGGAATCATCCATCACTCCGATCGGGGTAAGAGGGGTAGCAGAGAGGGAAGAGTCGGGGGGAAGGTAACGCGCAAAATGAGCAGGGAGAGGGGCGTTTTGGAGGCTGCGCTGCGAGAAGAGGTAACGGCCATCGCAGCGAAAGCCGAGCGCTTGCCAGTCGACGGCGTTGAGGTCGCGGCAGAGGGCGGTGAGGTCGAGGTGCGGGTTGTGGGGAAAGAGAGCGAGAACCGCCCCATCGAAGTGCGGAGAGGGATGAAGAAAAAAGGGACGAACCGCACGGGTTTTGACGGGGACATAGATGCGAGGGGCGTCGGTGAGCGGATAACCACGCCCCCAGTGCCACCAGTTGCTTTCGTCGAAACGACGGACTCGACGGGCGAGAAGCTTTGGGCGGTGGGGGAGAAGCCAGAGAGGGGGATGGTCGGGGTCAGGCCAATACATCGGCCGCGTGCGACCGGTGCGGACGGTGTGGGCGCAGACAAAGTGGCGGTTGGCGTGACGGGGATCGGCAAAAATGGCGTCGGCCCCCGATACGCCGCCGACTTTGACTGCCGCGATATGACGTAAAGAGAGGGGGTGAGGGTGAAGTGGAAAATAGAGTTGCCCTCCGCGCTCCACTAGGTGGCGTTCTTCGGTGAGAAGGTGAGAGGGGTCTTCAGGGAGAGGAGCATTCGCCGGGATTTGGCTGACGCGAACCACACCTTGAGAGGCAGCTTTGAGGTAACGGAAGATGACGCAGTTGGGAAGCGCTTGGGAGAAGAGACGGCGGTCGCCGAGGTCGATAAGGTGGGTAAAGGCGCCGTGGCGTAGAAGGTAGCGGTTGAGGGGAGCCGCGGCGGTGGCTTGGAGAAAGTCGCGCGGGACGATGAAAATAAGCTCGCCGCCAGGGAGGAGACGGCGAACAGCATCGGCGATAAAGTAGTAGGCAAGATTGGCGCGACCGTCGAGGAGAGGGAGATCGACGATAGCCGCCAGTTGTTTCCAGAGGCGCCGCGTTTCCGCGTCAATCCATCGGGCGCGAACGTAAGGGGGATTGCCGATAATGGTGCGATAGCGCCGCGAGGGGTCCAGCGCAAAGTAGTTGCCGATGCGCGCCGCGGGATGCGCGATAGCAGGGTCGCATTCGATGGCGTCGATCGCTTGCGGGGGATAGCGATCAAGGAGCGGGGCGAGAAAAGCGCCATTTCCCGCGGCGGGTTCGAGGATAGGGGGGGCGAGGCGGCCAAGGGCGAGCATCAGGCGAACGACCGACGGGGGGGTGAAATATTGACCGAGACGCTCGCGAGGGGTTGGGTTGTTGACCGATCGAGTGGTTGACGTTATCATTTCACTTTGCCGTGCGCTTAAGGCTGCAAGCGCTTTTTGCCTCTTCCCGGGCCGGTAGCTCAGTTGGCAGAGCGTCGCGTTCGCAATGCGAAGGTCGTGGGTTCGACTCCCATCCGGTCCACCATTTTACCCTCCTTATTTCCTATTTTCGAGCCGAAGACGAGCCGCCGCAATGGCTTCTTGAACCGCAGAGGGCGCAGTCCCGCCCGGGTGCGCGCGAGCGGCAAGCGAGCCTTCGATCGTGAGAGAGTCATAGACGGTCTCGTCGATGAGAGGGGAGAAACGCTGTAACGCCTCGAGGGGGAGTTGGGCAAGGTCGAGACCGAACGCTTCGGCATGACGCACCACTTGCGCGACGACTTCGTGGGCGTCGCGGAAGGAGAGCCCCCGTTTGACAAGGTAGTCGGCGAGGTCAGTGGCGGTAGGATGCCCTTCTCGAAGGGCAGCCCGCATCGCTTCGGGACGAACCTCAAGGGTGGTTACCATTTGAGCGGCGATCGCGAGGGTCTCCTGGAGGGTGTCGACGGTGTCGAAAAGGGGTTCTTTGTCTTCTTGGTTGTCTTTGTTGTAGGCGAGGGGTTGAGCTTTCATGAGCGTGAGAAGCGCCATGAGGTGACCATAGATGCGACCCGTTTTGCCCCGGATGAGTTCGGGAACGTCGGGGTTTTTTTTCTGGGGCATGATCGAGCTGCCCGTACAGAAGCGGTCGGCGAGGGTGATGAAGCCAAAGCGCGGGTTCATCCAGAGGATCAGTTCCTCCGAGAAGCGCGAGAGGTGAAGCATGATAAGACTAGCAGCGGCGAGGAATTCGATGGCAAAGTCGCGGTCGCTGACAGCGTCAAGCGAGTTGCGGCAGAGGGCTTCAAAACCGAGCGCTGTAGCAACCGCTTGCCGGTCGATGGGGTAGGTAGTGCCAGCGAGCGCTGCCGCCCCCAAGGGTAGATGATTGGTGCGCCGTCGACAGTCGCGGAGCCGCTCCCAGTCGCGCTCGAACATCTCGACATAGGCCATCAGATGGTGGCCAAAAGTGACAGGTTGAGCGACTTGCAGATGCGTAAAACCGGGCATGGGGGTGGCGGCGTGCCGCTCGGCGAGGTCTAAGAGGGCTCTTTGCAGGACGGTGAGTTTGTCGGTAATGGCGTCGATCTGGTCGCGTAGCCAGAGGCGCAGGTCGGTGACTACTTGGTCGTTGCGACTGCGAGCAGTGTGCAGCCGCTTGCCCGCTTCCCCTACGAGTTCGGTGAGACGCCGTTCGAGGTTGAGGTGAATGTCTTCATGGGCAAGCGACCAGGGGAAGAGACCGTTTTCGATTTCGTGGCGGATTTGCTGAAAGCCGCGTTCGATTGCTGCAAGGTCGTCGAGGGAGAGAATGCCTTGCTGAGCAAGCATGCGCGCGTGGGCAAGTGAGGCCGCGATGTCGTGTTGCCAGAGTCGCCAGTCAAAGGGGATGCTGGCGGTGTAGCGGAGGACCTGCTCGTCGAGAGGTTCTGCAAACCGACCCGACCAGGGTTTTCCGGGGGAGGGTGAGTTGTCGCGGTTGGAGAAAGGAGTCGAGAAAAACATGGGGGATTCAGCTTGTTGGTTGAGGGAGGAGGGAGTGTACCGCATTCGGAAGGTGTTGGGGAGAAGAGAGACGCGTCGAGTTAGAGATGAGCGCCGAGCGCTTGGGCGCGAGCGCAGCGAGCGGCGAGTTCGGCAGGTTCGTCGGGGGTAAGAGAGGGCCAGCCGCTGAGGTGGGGTTGGAGAATCGCGGCGAGATCGGCTGCCCATTGGGGGTCGGCGTTGAGACAGGGAATGTAGGTGAAACGGGTGCCGCCAGCGGTGAGAAAGAGGTGGCGATATTCGATGGCGATTTCGTGAAGGGTTTCGAGGCAGTCGACGAGAAAACCAGGGGCAACGACGGCAATATGCTTGATCCCCTTACGGGCAAGGGCGAGTAGGGTTTGCTCGGTGGAGGGTTGTAGCCATTTGCCCGCCCCAAAGCGCGATTGAAAGGAGAGCTGCCATCGCGCGGAAGGAAGGGAAAGAGCTTCGGCGATGAGGCGGGCGCTTTTGTGACATTCGCAGTGGTAGGGGTCGCCGGCAAGTAGGCTTTTTTGAGGCATCCCATGGAAGGTAAAGAGAAGGATTTCCGGGACCCCTTCGTGGCGAAAGGCTTCTTCGATGGTAGCAGCTACCCGCGCGATCCAGCGAGGGTGGTCGTGAAAACTGCGGAGAAAACGGATCTCCGGGAGGTCGCGCCAGCGAGAGAGTTCAGCGACCACAGCGTCAAAAACCGAAGCAGTGGTGGCGCTGCAGTATTGGGGGTAAAGCGGAACGAGGAGAAGCCGACGGAGACCGCGCGCACGCAGTTGCTGGAGGCGATTGGGGATTGCCGGCTGACCATAACGCATCGCATAGTCGATCTCAGGGGCAGGCGTGGGGAAGTGTTCGATCAGCTGCCGCGCCAGTTGAGCGGTGGTTACCGCTAGGGGAGAGCCTGCTTCGCTCCAGATCGCTGCGTATTTGGCGGCGCTTTGCCGCCCGCGCCGGGGAAGGATAAAGAGTTCGAGAAGCGGCCGCCAGAGGAGAGGAGGAAGGTCGACCACCCGAGGGTCTGTAAGAAATTGACGGAGGTAACGACGAACCGCCGCTGGGGTAGGGTGATCCGGTGTGCCAAGATTTACGAGGAGGATCGCGGTCCGTTGAGAGGTGTCGTGCCGGAAAAGGGTCATGGAGCGTTGAGCTCTTCGAGTTGACTGAACGATTGGCTAAGAATCTTGGCGGTGATGTCGACGAGGGGAATAACCCGGTCATAGGCCATGCGGGTGGGACCAATGACGCCGATCGATCCTACGATGCGCCCTTCGATCCGATAGTTGGCGGTGACGACCGCACACGATTCGAGTTCGGAGAAGCCCGATTCGCTGCCGATGAAGATTTGAACGCCGGAGGCTTGCGCTCCCTGTTCCAACAGCCGCATGAGCGCGGTGCGTTGTTCGAAGAGTTGAAAGAGCTCGCGAAGACGAGCCATGTTGTTGGCAAAGTCGCTGACTTCAAGGAGTTGGTTCTCACCCGCAACAACACAGGGGTCTTCAGGGTCGAGAGGGGCAGTGAGTACCGCCCGCATGAGCTCCGAGATGTCATCTTTGAGCTGGGCGAGTTCGGTAGCGAGACCGTCGCGCATCTCTTCGAGGGTTTTACCAGCAAAGTGAGCGGTGAGGTAATTACTGGCTTCGATCAACTCGTTGGCGGTGAAAGGACGAGGGGCGAGAAGGAGACGATTGAGGACCTCCCCCGTTTCAGTGACGAGAATCAGCAAAACGCGTTGCCCCGAGAGCGGGACAAATTCGAGGTGCTTGAGCCGTTCAGCGTCGCGCCGCGGGGCCATGACTACCCCCGCAAAACGGGTGAGTTCGGCAAGGAGGTGAGAGGCGCGTTTGAGTAGGATTTGCGGTTGGTCGGGTTGAAGCTCAGCGCGTAGGTCAGCGATGAGCCGTTCGTCAAGGGGTTGAACAGTGAGGAGCTTGTCAAGGTAAAAACGGTAGCCCGCTGCAGTGGGCGTTCGCCCCGCTGAGGTGTGCGGGCTGGCTACAAGGCCGAGTTCTTCGAGGTCGCTCATGATGTTGCGAATGGTGGCAGCTGAGAGCGAGAGACCACTGGCACGCGAGAGGGTGCGCGAGCCGATCGGTTGCCCTTCGGCGATGTAGCGCTCGACAAGCGTTTTGAGCAACACCCGGCTCCGTTCGTCGAGTTGCGGTTGCGGACGAGGGAGATTTTCGTTACTGCGAGCCATGGTCAATCCCCATCAATCGGGGTGAGAATGTGATCTTACCACTCCCTCAATTCTCCGTTACAATCTTCTCAATATGGGACGATTGTTTCGCTCCGTGGGTTTGGTGGCAAAGCTCCGTTCGGAGGAGAGGGGGGATTTTTTATTAAAGTTGGCAAAGTGGTTGGAGGAGCACGGCGTCGAGGTGGTGCTGGAGGTAGGGACAGCCCCTAAGGGGGCCGAGCGCCGCTGGACCGTGCTTCCCTTTTCCCGCTTGGGGGATGCAGTGGAGTTGGTGGTGGTGCTGGGGGGGGATGGAACGCTGCTGCACGCTGCCCGCCATTTGGTGGAGCATGAAGTGCCGCTGGTGGGAGTCAATTTGGGGCGAGTCGGCTTTCTGACCGATATTCGCAGCACGGAGGCAATCGAGGCGCTGGCCGCGATCCTGGACGGGGAGTTCGTGGAGGAAGAGCGGGCACTTCTTTCCGCTTCGGTGCAACGCGAGGGCGCTGTGGTGGTCGAAACAACCGCGCTCAACGATGTGGTGGTGACCCGCGGCGATTTGGGACGGATGATCGAGTTCGATCTGTGGGTGAATGGGCGCTTCGTCTACCGCCAGCGCGCTGATGGAATGATCGTTACCACGCCGACAGGTTCTACCGCTTACGCTCTTTCGGCGAATGGCCCTATTTTGCATCCCCATTTGTGCGGGATCGCGTTGGTTCCGCTTTGTCCTCATACTTTGACCGCTCGACCCATCGTGTTGGGAGCTGAGGCGACAGTGGAATTGGCTTTATTGCCCGGCCATGTGGCCGATCTCTATTTCGATGGCCAGGGGCGAGTGGCGATTTTGCCTTCCGATCGACTGCTGGTGGGAGTGGCCGAGCGAACGGTACGCTTGCTCCATCCCCCTGATTACGACTATTTCGCAACCCTGCGGGAAAAGTTGCATTGGAACGCCGCACCGCGCTAGAGTGAGAGGATGATCCGCCGGTTGGGAGTCCGCGATTTTGTGTTGGTGACCGAGGCCGACTTGGTGCTGGAGGAGGGGTTCGGGGCACTGACGGGCGAAACGGGAGCGGGGAAGTCGATTTTGCTGGATGCGCTGGGGTTTGCATTCGGAGCGCGCGCCGATGGCAGTTGGGTGCGTCTAGGAGCGATGCGCGCGGAGGTAACAGTGGAGTGCGATTGGCCTACCGAACCTGAGGCGGCGGAGTTGCTTGCCGAGTGGGGGGTGGAGAGGGAGGGAGAAGAGGGAATATTGATCCGCCGAGTGGTAGAGCGGGGGGGACGCAGCCGAGGATGGATAAACGGGGTAACAGTGACTCAGGGGCAGCTGCGGGCATTGGGGGAATGGTTGTGCGATATCCATGGCCAGCACGCCCACCACGCGTTGTTGACGCCCGAGACGCAGCGACGAGTGCTCGATCGCTTTGCCGGGGCATTGGAGGAGTACGAGGCAGTTCGAGCGGCGTGGCGCAATTGGCAGAGGGCAGAAGAAGAGCTGGCTGCCGCCGAGGGACAGGTGACCGAACGGGAAAAGGAGCGCGAACGATTGCGGTGGTGGTTAGAGGAGTGGGAGCGAGTGGCTTTTTCGGTCGCCGAGTGGCAGGAGTGGCAGATTCGCCACCGCGCGTTGGCCAACGCAGCGAACACACGGGCAGCAGCAGCTGCTGCACAGGCAGCGTTGGAGGAGGATTCGATGGGGGCGTTGGCCCAGGTGGCGACAGCAATCCGTTCATTAAGAGCAGCAGCCGCGTTCGATCCGCGCTTTTCCAAGCCGCTGGAGCTTTTGGCCTCCGCTGAGGCGGAGATGGCTGACGCTGTGGCTGCTATCCGCCGGGCGTTGACGGCGATCGAGGAGGATCCAAACGCGTTGACGATCTTGGAGGAGCGAATCGCAGCAGTTGTCGCACTGGCTCGGAAACATCGAACGACGCCAGAGCAGTTGCCCGATTGGGCGCGGGCGTGGCAGGAGCGACTCGCAGCGTTGGAGGCGAGCGTCGATTTGGCAGGGTTGCAGACAGCAGTGGCGAAAGCGCGGTTGCACTATGAGGCGACAGCACGTCTGTTGTCCGCAAAACGCCGCGCTGGCGCCGAGCGGTTGGCAGCCGCGGTGATGGAGTTGTTACCGCAGTTGGCATTGCCCCATGGGCGGTTTGCAGTGGCGCTGATTCCTACGGCAGGGGGGAGCAGCGGAATGGAGAGCGTGCAGTTTCAGTTTGCAGCTAACCCAGGAATGGAGTTGGCACCGCTTGCCGCTGTGGCTTCCGGGGGAGAACTGGCGCGCGTGGGATTAGCAATCCAGGTGGCATCGGCTGGGGCCGAGGGAGTGCCGACGATGGTTTTCGATGAGGTGGATGTGGGGGTGGGAGGGGCTGTGGCCGCAGCGATCGGTCAATTGATGCGCCGTTTAGGGGAGGGACGCCAGGTGTTGGCGGTGACCCACCAGCCGCAGGTGGCCGCTTCGGCCCATTGGCAGTGGCGGGTGGTGAAGAGGGTGGTCGAGGAGGAGGTGCAGACGGTGGTAGAGCCACTGACGCCAGCGGAGCGGGTGGAGGAGCTGGCCCGAATGGTGGCAGGAGCGGTGGTGACCGATTCGGCACGCGCCCATGCAGAGGCGTTGTTGCGAACCGCGGCGGGGGAGGGTGAGGAGCACTCCAAGCGAGGAGGAGAGGAGAAGGCTTTGGGAAGAGGAGAGAATTACGAAGGAGAGGAGAGCGGCAGCAGACGATAGGGAACCCGTTTGAGACGGGTGAGGAGTTCGTAGGGAATAGTGCCGCTGGCAGCAGCGATTTCACTGATCGAGAGGGTAGGACCCCAGAGCTCGACTTCGGCTCCTTCCGCGATCGATGGGGGAAGGTCAGTGAGGTCGATGGTGATGAGATCCATCGAGACACGACCGATAAGGCGCGTGCGCCAGCCGCTGACGGAGACGGGGGTACCGGTAGGAGCAGTGCGAGGATAACCGTCGGCATAGCCGATCGGTACGAGACCGATGCGCATCGGTCGATCGGCGATGAAGGTGGCTCCGTAACCTACCGCTTCGCCCGCGGGTAGCGACCGACAGGAGACGATGCGACTGGTGAGACGCATCACAGGTAAGAGACCAAGAGGAGAGATGGGCTGCTGTAGGGATGGGGGGGGTGACGAGAGGGGAGAAGAGAGAGGAAAAGGAGAGATGCCAAAGAGCGCAATCCCAGGGCGCGCCCAGTCGCTGGCAGCTTCCGGCCAGGAGAGGAGCGCGGCAGAGTTGGCGATACTGGTGAGGGGAGGCTTCCAGGCGGGGGGAAGGGTGGCGAGAAGGGTGCGAAAGAGCGTGAGTTGAGCGCGCGTGTGGGGGTGATTGGGTTCGTCGGCGCAGGCGAGGTGGGTCGTCCAAATGATTTGCTCACGATGGTAGCCCAAGAGAGCAAGGCGTTCGGCGAGGGAGGAGAGGGTAGGGGCCAAAAGTCCTTCGCGGTGCATGCCGCTGTCGAGAAAGAGAAAGAGGCGCTGCGGGAGGGGCTTTCCGGCGGCAAGCCGCTCTGCAAGCCAGGCAAGTTGCGCCGGGTGGTGAATGACCGGCCAGAGACGAAAAGCGGCGATAGGGTCGTAGTCGTGAGGGGAAAAAGCGCCTTCCAGGAGCAGGATGGGGACTTCTATGCGTTCTTCGCGTAAAAGGAGCGCCTCT
This sequence comes from Hydrogenophilus sp., assembly GCA_026416515.1. GTDB lineage: Bacteria > Pseudomonadota > Gammaproteobacteria > Burkholderiales > Rhodocyclaceae > Hydrogenophilus. The sequence goes on from JAOAEZ010000002.1 coordinate 214,630, forward strand.
TCCAGAAAGGCAACTGCGAAACCGTCAACGTGCGGCGCAAGGGTACGGGCAATGGCCCGCGCGCCGTGGCCATAGGCGTCGGCTTTAATGACGGCAAATGCCCGCCCCGGCATCGCCCGAGCACGGAGCAGGCGATAGTTGGCGAGCAGCGCGTTGAGGTCGATTTCCGCGACAGTAGGGCGCACAGGAGGGTTAGGAGGTGACGTGATAGGTAGCGGCCGCAGCGCGATGGGTACGGCCCGGGGGATCTTTGGGGTCGGGGGGGCCGTAGAGGCTGCTGAGGATCATCGCGATCAGAGCGGCAAACATGCCGATCAGTTGCGGTTCGAGAGGGAGGGGAGGAAGAACCAACTCCCCGAAGAGCCAGACACCGAGACCAAAGATGACCGCCATGGTGGCGCCAAAGGCGGTGGCCCGCCGCCAGAAAAGCCCTAGAAAGAGAGGAACGAAGGCGCCCGCTAGAGTAACTCGATAGGCATGTTCGACCATTTTGTGGATCGATTCGTTGCTGAGAAGAGCGTAGAGGAGAACGAGGAGGGTAAAACAGATAACCGTGACACGGGTGGCGCGCAGGAGTTGGCGGTCGGTCATCGCAGGAATGAGGCTTTTGAGGACATTTTCAGTAAAGGTGACCGAGGGGGCGAGGAGCGTGCCGCTGGCAGTACTCATGATGACCGAGAGAAGCGCACCGAAGAAGATGATCTGTAACCAGAGGGGCATGTGTTGAACGACTAAAGTGGGGAGGATCAGTTGGGGGTCCTCCGCCAGAAGCCGCTCAGTCATGGGGGGGTCGATGAGGACGGCGCTATAAGCGATATAGAGGGGGACGGCGGCAAAGAGAAGGTAGGCAACCCCCCCTAGAGTGGTTCCCCAGACCGCAGTGGTTTCCGTTCGGGAGCTGTTGACGCGTTGAAAGACGTCTTGTTGGGGGATCGAGCCGAGCGCCATCGTGAGGAGGGCAGCAAACCAGCTGAGAAGCGCCGCGGGGTCGGTGAGGTCCGGAAACCAGTCGAGTTTGCCTGCCGCATGGGCGTGGGCGATGACCGCGCCGATACCACCAGCCATTTCGCCGGTAAAGAGGGCGACGATCAGCAACCCTACGACAATGAGAATCATTTGGACAAATGTGGTCCAGGCAACCGACCACATCCCGCCAACGACGGTGTAGATGAGGACCGCGCCGGCGCCGAGGATGACCCCCATGGGTTGGGGGATCGCCCCTTCCGAGAGGACGTTGAAGACAACGCCGAGGGCGGTGAATTGAGCGCCTACCCAGCCGAGATAAGAGATGACCATGCAGAGGGAAAGGACGATCTCAAGGGTGGGGTTATAGCGGCGGCGATAGTAGTCACCGAGAGTGAGGAGATTCATCCGATAGAGAGGACGCGCGAAGATGAGACCGAAAAGAATGAGACAGAGGGCAGCCCCGAGGGGATCGGAGGCAAGACCAACCGCCCCTTCTTCGAGGAAGGTGGCGCTTATGCCGAGGACGGTTTCCGAACCAAACCAGGTGGCAAAGACCATCGCGAGGACGACGATAAAAGGGAGATTGCGACCGGCCACAATGTAGTCACGGGCGTTGCGGACGCGCCGGGCGGCGAGAAGGCCGATGCCGATCGAGGCAAGGAGATAAAAGGCCACAAAGAGGAGCAACATGCGAGGGACTCCTTTGCCGAGAAAAAGAGTGGGGACCGAAGGGGTTTAAAAAATAGCAATGGCGCGATTGTACCCCCCGAGCGGAGGTTGGGGAAGATAGTTTTTAAGGGAAAAAACCTAGGTGGAGAAGGAGAAGCTGCGTCTGCGGAGGTCGAGAAAAGAGGGTAGAGGGAATCGCCAGAGGAGCGCAAGGTGGCAGAGGAGCCAAAGAAGAGAGTGGCGGAAAAAAGAGAGGAGTGGAATTTTGAACAAATCTACGCTATAATGAGGAGCGGAGGTAGAAGAGAGATGATCGGCGGGGTTACGGCTTATCCGCGATGGGAAGAGGTAGGGGGCGCGCCGCTAAGGGCGGGAGAAGGGCGCGTTGCAAGCGGAAGAGAGGGGGGTGAGCGCAGCCGGGAAGGCGAGGGCGTAAGGAATAGGGACGCCGAGAGAGAGCGAAAAGTCGCCCGGTTGCGGGAGATCGATCGCGAGGTGCGCGCCCACGAGATGGCCCATGTAGCGGCAGGAGGGGATTTAGTGACCCGGGGGGCGCAGTTTAATACGGTGCGCGGACCAGACGGGAAACAGTACGCGGTGGGGGGGGATGTGCAGATCGATGTTTCCCCAGGACGGACCCCAGAGGAGACGATCGCGAAGGCAGAGCGGATTCGCCGCGCGGCGTTGGCGCCGGCGAATCCTTCGCCGCAAGATTTAAAGGTGGCCGCGAAGGCGACGCAGATGGCGATGGCAGCGCGAATGGAGTTGATCGAGCGGCGCTTGCGCGAGGAGAGAGGGGAGGAGAAGGGGCAGACGGCAGGGGTAGAGGGAAGCGGGCGCACGCCGGGAGCTGAGGGAACGCGCGGAGGAGAGAGGAGGGGGATAAACGGGAAAGAGGGGGGAACAGGGGGAGTCACCGAATCGGCAAGAGGAGAGGGGGGAGGGTATTGGAGATCATGGTGGCAGAGCAGCGGAGTAGGGGCGACCGGAACGTCGGAGACGTTGAGGGGTTTGTCGTGGCGTTCGACGCAGGCGCTGGCTCTCTACGCAGCCAATCGGTGAGCGGGTAGAAGGCGTGGGGAGAAGAAGCTCCTTCTTTTTGAGGCGAGAGGAGGAAAAAGAGGGCGGCGGGAAGAGAAGGAGATGGAGCGTTTGGGGGGGAGTGGGGGTGGCAGGGTGGCTGCTGGTGCTGTTAGGGACGGCGGGGGAGGCCAGCCTGCCGGAGGATTCACCGTTCGGGTGGCCAAAAGGGGGGGTCTTTTGGGGAACGGTTCTGGTAAATCCAGGGTTTGTGGTGCGTTATGCCGAGTGGTTCGGAACCCCCGAGTGGGTGGCATACCGAGCCGACCTCCCCGCCCGTTTTCGTTTGGAGCGCCGTCCCGAGCGGTTTGAGGCCGATGAGCGAACGTGGCGCTGTCGATTGCGGATGTGGTGTGTGACGCATGAGAGCTACCGCGAGAGCGGCTTTGACCGCGGCCATATGGCTCCAAATTTTTTGATCGGAACACGCTACGGGCCCGAGGCACAACGGGCTACCTTTTTGCTGAGCAATGTGGCTCCTCAACGACCCGAACACAACCGCGGGATTTGGGAGCGCCTCGAGAGGGTCGAGGTAAACCGGTTCGCAGTGGGGACAACGCGCTTTTGGACGATCGTAGGACCCGTCTTCGGCGAACAGGTGCCGCGAATCGGTGAGGCACGAGTGGGCGTGCCAGAGGGATTTTTCCGAGTGATGGTCCGAGAGTTGCCGAACGGCGAGCGACAGGCGATCGCTTTTCTTATTCCTCAGTCCGCTCCAGCCGATGGAGATCTGCGCCATTATGTGCAGCCGGTGCGAGCGGTGGAGGAGCGCGTGGGACTCAATTTTTTCCCCGAGCTGCCCGAGGAGGAACAGGAGCGATTGGAAAGAGAGCCAGCCGATCCGGCGAAGTGGGGGTTAGACGAGGCGTGGGCTAACCAGCCGCCTTCGTTTTGGGGAGGAGAGAGCGCGAGCGGCCGAGAGCGAGGAGACAGGCGCAGCAGAGAGGGTAGAGAAATACGGTGAAATAAGATTATAATTTCATCAACCCCTTTTTAGGAACGGAGGTGGTTATGGTGGGACGGTCGGTGGGGGTGGTGACGCCGCAGCGAATGGTGTTCGAGGAGCCGTTGGTACTGCGAAGCGGAGCAGTTTTGCCGCGCTACGAGTTAGTCTATGAAACCTACGGTGAGTTGAACGCCGCCAAGAGCAACGCGGTGTTGGTATGCCATGCGTTGTCGGGGTCGCACCATGTGGCCGGCTACTATGCCGACGATCCGAGGAACGTGGGGTGGTGGGATAATTTCGTCGGTCCGGGTAAACCGCTCGATACGCGAAAGTTTTTCGTCATCGGGGTAAATAACGTGGGCGGATGTTTCGGTTCCACCGGGCCAAGGTCGATCGACCCGACTACCGGCGAACCTTACGGGTCTCGCTTCCCTTTCGTGACAGTGGAGGATTGGGTGGAGGCCCAGGCGCGCTTGGCCGATCGGTTGGGAATCGCAGAGTTCGCGGCTGTAATCGGCGGGTCGCTGGGAGGAATGCAGGCATTATCATGGGCCCTGCAGTTTCCCGATCGGGTGCGCCATGTGTTGGCGATCGCTACGACACCGAAGTTGTCGGCCCAGAATATCGCTTTCAACGAGGTGGCGCGTCAGGCGATTATGAGCGACCCCGATTTTCATGGAGGAGATTATTACCGCTACGGGGTGGTGCCGAAGCGGGGATTGATGTTGGCGCGTATGATCGGCCATATCACTTACCTTTCCGATGACGCGATGGCGGAGAAATTTGGACGGACGTTGAAATACGGAGAGGTCCGTTTTTCATACGATGTGGAGTTCGAGATCGAGTCCTATCTGCGCTACCAGGGAGAGAAGTTTTCGCGTTATTTCGATGCCAATACCTATCTGCTCACAACCCGCGCACTCGACTATTTCGATCCGGCAGCAGAGTACGGGGGAGACTTGGCCCAGGCGTTTGCTCGGGCCGAGGCTGAATTTTTTGTTCTTTCTTTCTCAACCGACTGGCGATTTTCGCCCGTAAGAAGCCGAGAGATCGTGGCGGCTTTGGTCCATTCGGAAAAGCGGGTGAGTTATCTGGAGATCGAAAGTAGAGCAGGCCACGATTCGTTTTTGCTCGAGCACCCGCACTACCATGCAGCGGTGCGGGCGTATCTGAACGGTGTGCGGGTGTAGGGGAGAGAAGCGATGGGAGAACAGAGAAGAGGGGGATGCGCTGTGAGAGACCATTCAGAGAGAGAGAGGAGAGAGTGGGAGGTGGAAAAGGAGAGCGGAGAGGCAGCGGAGGAACCATTGCGCGCTGGCCTTCGCTTCGACCTTCAAGCGATCGCTGATTGGGTACTCCCCGGCGAGCGAGTGCTCGATTTAGGGTGCGGCGACGGGGCGCTGCTTGCTTATTTGACTCAGGAGAAGGGGGTCGTAGGGTATGGGATCGAAAACGATCTCAATAAAGTGATCGCCTGCTTGGAGCGAGGGGTAAACGTGATCCAGAGCGACCTCGATAGAGGGCTGGCGGGGTTCGAGGATGGTTTTTTCGACCGAGTGATTATGAGCCAGGCATTGCAGGCGATGCATAATACCCAAGGGATCTTACAGGAGATGTTGCGAGTGGGGCGAGAGGCAGTGGTGAGCTTTCCCAATTTTGCGTTCTGGAAACACCGAAAAAGCGTGTTGGAGGGACGGATGCCTGTCTCCGAAAGTTTGCCCCACCAGTGGTTCAATACCCCTAATATCCGCTTTTTTACAGTAGCCGATTTTGTGACGTTGTGCGAGTTACTGGATATCGTAGTTTTTGAGTGGCGGGGGTTCGATGATGAGGGAAGAGCATTATCGCCTGCCGATGATCTGAATTTTCTCGCCGCATTAGCGATCGCTCGCCTCGGACGGCGCTGATCGCCGCCGCGAGGTCGCACCCCAAAAAGGGGATAAGTTGAATCAGCTGACCCGGGCAGCGGGGAGGTCTACCACTACTACCGGACGATCGAAGAGGGCGGCGACAATTTGAGCAAAGGTTTGAGCCCATTCCCCCCCTTCGGCAAAGAGGGTCTCCCCCGCACAGCGCGCCAGACCTAGAACCATCTCGGTAGGAATCGCTTTCGCCGAGGTGGGAGAGGTGCATTCGAGCGCTTCTATTTGCTGCGCAAGCCAGGCGTGGGCGGTTTCAGGGGCGATGGTCTCCGCTACCTCTTCGCCGACGAGAAATTCATATTCGCGTTTTTGGGAAAAACGGATGGTAATGGTGCGGCTCATGAGGAGTCTCCTTGCAGGGGTGTTGGAGTTCATTGTAGAACATTTTGAGGAGAAGGGTAGGGCCTTTGGGGCGAAAGGGAAGACATGCTATAGTTAAGATAGAAGAGAGTTATATAGAGGCCTTACCGGGAGAAAGAGATGTTCAAACCCCCACCGTTGGATGAGGTAATCGAGAAGTTGCGGGAATTGGCGGAGACAAGCCCATTGCGCGATTTTGAGCGAAACGCCAAATTGCTGTTGGGCAGCTTTTTCGAGCGGCTCGATTTGATCACCCGCGATGAGTTCGAGGCGCTGCGCGAGAGCGTTCAGCTGCTGCGCCAGGAGGTGGTTCGATTGCATGAGCGCGTGGCGGCGTTGGAGGGGGAAGAGCGGGGAGAGGAGAGGGGGTAGAGAAAAAAGCGCACCGATAGGAATGAGTCAAAATATCGGACAGATTAACGGGAGGATAAGAGAATGAGCGTGATGACGCGAAGCGTCGAGTATGTGGTGGGCGGTAAAACGTTCGAGGGGATTTTGGCATGGGAGGAGAGCGTAAGAGGACGACGGCCGGCGGTGGCGGTGGCGCACGCGTGGGCAGGACGAAGCGCGTTCGAGGTGGAGAAGGCAAAGCGGTTGGCTGAGTTGGGGTACGTGGGGTTCGCAATGGATGTGTATGGAAAAGGGGTGTTGGGAAAGTCGCGCGAGGAAAATGCGGCATTGATGACCCCGCTGCTGGAGAACCGCAGCGTATTGCAGGAGCGTTTGTCGGCGGCAATCCATGTGTTGTCGGTGCAGCCAGAGGTAGAGCCGAGTAAAATCGCGGCGATCGGCTTTTGTTTCGGGGGATTGTCGGTGCTCGATTTGGCACGGATCGGCGCTCCCGTGAAAGGGGTGGTGAGCTTTCACGGACTTTTTACCCCGCCCGGAAATACAAAGGGAAAAAAGATCAGCGCACGGGTGCTGGCATTGCACGGGTGGGACGATCCGATGGTGCCGCCCGAGGCAGTAGTGGCCTTTGCGCGCGAGATGACCGAGGCGGGGGCCGATTGGCAGTTACACGCGTACGGCCACACGATGCATGCCTTTACCAACCCCCAGGCTAACGATCCGGGATTTGGAACCGTTTATAATGCAACGGCCGACGCCCGCTCGTGGGCGGCGATGCGTCAGTTTTTGACTGAGCTGTTCGAATAAAAGGAGCGCAGGGGGGCACGCAGCGACGAAAGAAAGAGAAGAGGGGCTTTCCTTCGCGCAAGGGACGGGAAAGAAGGGTGTAAGGAGCACGCGGTGGTGGTGTTCGATGTGGTGTGCCGCCATGGCCACCGGTTCGAGGTGTGGGTCCCCTCGGCAGAGGAGGCCGATCGCCAGATTGCGCGGGGGTGGCTGGAGTGCCCCTTTTGCGGGTCTGCATCGGTGCAACGACTCCCCGCTGCCCCTGCCGTGCTGGGCACGCGCGGGATAGGGGAGAGAGAAGAAGAGAGATTGGCAAAAAAAGAGGAGCCGGTAAGGGCAGAGGAGGAGAGTGTGCAGGCGCTTTGGCGAGCGCTGCAGGAGCTGCGAAAACGAGCAGAGGATGTCGGGCGCCGCTTCCCAGAGGAGGTGCGGCGAATGCACCGCGGCGAAGCCTCCAAGCGACCGATCCAGGGGTTGGCGACCCGCGGCGAGGTGGAGTCATTGTGGGAAGAGGGAATCGCTGTCTTCCCTTTGCCGCCCGATCCGAAGTCGCAGCATTGAGGGAAGAGAAAGTGGAGCGGGAAACGGGACTCGAACCCGCGACCCCAACCTTGGCAAGGTTGTGCTCTACCAACTGAGCTATTCCCGCCCGCAGGGCATACCACTATAGCAGAGGAAAAAATGGGTGTCAATAGGGATGAGAAGAGGGTTGAAAAGAGGAGAATTTGACAAAGAGCGAGCAAGGTTAAAATGAGAAAGGTAGGTTGGAGACATTGGATCGTCGCTGCGGTGGGGGCCGGGGCGGTGGGAGGCGCCGCCACATGGGGGGGATTGCTCTATTGGGCAGAGCAGCCTTTGCCGCTCGCCCAGCCCGTGGAAGTGCAAATCCAGCAGGGAAGCGGAGTTCTGCAGGCGATCGTGCAGGTGGGGGAGGCGTTGGGGGGACCACGATGGGCATGGGTGTGGTTGGGATGGTGGGAGCGACCGGCAGTGGTGCGCGCGGGGTTTTACCGTTTCGAGGCCGGAACGTCGCCGCGAGGAGCAGTGGCAAAATTGGCCACAGGGGCGGTGATCCGCGAGCGATTGACGATTGTAGAGGGGTGGACCGTGCGACAGATGTTGGCAGCGGTGCGAGCCCATCCTTTTATCCGCCAGACGATCGAGGGGGAGAATGAGGCGGAATTGTTGGCAGCGATCGGTGCAAAGGTCCCTTATGCAGAGGGATGGTTTTTCCCCGATACCTATCTGTTCGATCGAATGAGCGAGGATCGAACGATCTTGGCAGAGGCCCATTCCCGCATGCGGGCAGAGTTGGCTGCTGCATGGGCAGCACGAGCGCCCGATTTGCCGTTGGCTAGCGAGGAGGAATTGTTGATCTTGGCTTCGATCGTGGAGAAGGAGACCGCTCACCCAGAGGATCGCGCTAAGGTGGCGTCGGTTTTCATCAATCGATTGATCCGGGGAATGCCATTGCAGGCCGATCCGACCGTGATCTATGGACGAGGCGAGGAGAGAGAGCGATCGCTGAGCCGCGCCGATTTGGCGCGCGATACGCCATTTAATACCTATACACGAAAGGGATTGCCGCCTACCCCAATCGCATTGCCAGGACGAGCAGCGCTGTGGGCAGCAGCGCAGCCGGCGAAAACCGATTTTCTGTACTTTGTGGCGTCAGGGGTCGACGAGCGGTCGGTTTTTTCGCGGTCGTTGCCAGAGCATCAGCAGGCAGTGCAGCGCTACCGCGCCGCAGTGGCGGGAGAGGGAGGAGAAAAACGGTGAGAAGAGAAATAGTACCCAACTACAGTGAGGAGAATGGGGAGGGCGGCCAGCGGCGAGGACGGTTGGTAGTGTTTGAGGGAATCGATGGGGCAGGAAAGTCTACGCAGGTAGAGGCGCTGGCCGATTGGTTGCAGCAGCAGGGAAAAGAGGTGGTGAGAACCCGCGAGCCAGGGGGAACCGAGGTGGGAGAGCGATTGCGAGAGTTGGTGTTGAGGGTAAATATGAGAGGGGAGACAGAATTGCTGCTGATGTGCGCGGCGCGTTGCGAACATGTGCGCCAGGTGATCGCGCCGGCTTTGGCGCGAGGAGCGTGGGTGGTGTGCGATCGCTTTGCCGATGCGACTTTCGCGTACCAGGTGCGCGGCCGTGGAGTGGAGGAGGCGTGGTTTGCAGTTGTCGATGAGTTGGCGCGAGGAGGCGTAACGCCCGATTTGGTTTTCGTCTTCGATTTGCCCCCAAAGATGGCTGCCGAACGGCGCGGCGGTAAGAGGGGGGATCGGTTCGAGGGGGAAGAGCAGGCATTTTTTGCCCGCGTGCGCGCAGGATATCAAGAGCGAGCAGCAGCCGATCCAGGCCGCTACGTGGTTTTGGATGCCCGCGCAGGGGTGGACCAGTTGAGCGCGGCAGTCGTGGCTGAGGTGCAGCAACGGGGGTGGTTGTGAAGGGAAAGCGTCGATAGGGGTCGAAAAATAGATGAGGTCGAAGAGAAAAGGAGAGGTGACGCCGAAGGTAATGGAGGGGAGAGCAGGGGTTGGATTGCCTTGGTTGGAGGGAGTGGCAGCGCGTTTTCAGGAGGTGTGGCGCAGCGGCTACGCTCCCCAGGCGATGTTGGTGATAGGAGCGCGAGGGGTGGGGAAAAAACAGTTTGCCGATTGGGTGGCTCGCCGTTGGGTGTGCCGGCAGGGGTATGAGGGGGGAATAGCTCCGTGCGGGGTGTGCCCTCCATGCCGGTGGAGTGAGGAGGGCCACCCCGATCGGTTTTGGATAACCCCCGCCGAGGAGGAGGGTGTGATCTCGATCGAGGCAGTCCGGACCGCAACAGAGCGATTGAGAGTGGCTGCCCACGGGGAACGACGGGCAGTGGTGATCGCACCGGCAGAGGGGTTGAGCCGCTACGCCGCCAACGCTTTGCTAAAGGTCTTGGAGGAACCACCCCCGGGGGTACTCTTTGTGTTGGTGAGCGAACATTTGGGACGATTGCTCCCTACCGTGGTAAGCCGAGCGCAGCGATGGCGAGTGGGAGTCCCCGATCGAGCGACTGCAGTGAGGTGGTTGAGAGGGGCGTGCCCCCAGAAGGGTGTCGAGATGGAGGGGGAGAAGATAGAACAGGCATTGGCGTTGGTGGGAGGAGGACCGCTGGCCGCACAAGAGGTTTTGGCAAGGGGATGGTTGCCGTGGGTGGAGAGGTTTGTGCGCGACGCTGGAGAACGGGTGTGGAGAGAACCGGTGAGCGTGGCGGTGGAGTGGGGAAAACGAGTGCGGGAGGAGGAGAACGGGATTTCGTGGAGGGTGCTTTTCGATTGGTTCCAGCGTTGGGTGGCCGATGTGTGTGCGGTGGCGTTGGGGCCCCAGGAGGGAGAGGTGTCCCTTTTTTTTCCCTACGCTACGGAGCTATTGCGCGCCGCCGCGGGACACCGCCCCATTCAAGAGTGGTTTTCGTTGTGGGAAAGGTGGCGAGCGTGGGCGCAGTGGCTTTACCATCCACTGAACGGGACTATTCAGGGAGAGGCGTTGTGGTTGGGGTACGCCGGGGTGGAGCAGGAGAGAAAAGGATGAGCCAGGGAAGTCGCTTTAGAGAATTTCGAGACCGTCGAGCGAGACACCACCAGGGCGGTCGGTGCGCTGGCTGTGAAGTTTAATGGCAAGACGAAGGTCGTTGGCCGAGTCGGCAAAACGAAGGGCGTCTTCGTAGCGGATGAGACCGGCTTCATAGAGGTCAAATAACGATTGGTCAAAGGTTTGCATGCCAAGGTCGCGCGAGCGCTTCATGATCTCTTTGATTTCGGCGACTTCCCCTTTAAAAATAAGGTCAGTGATCAGCGGGGTGTTGAGAAGAATCTCGACCGCTGCAATCCGCCCTTGACCGCTGGCACGAGGGATAAGCCGCTGAGAGATGATGGCTTTGAGGTTGAGCGAGAGGTCCATGAGGAGTTGCTGCCGCCGTTCTGCGGGAAAAAAATTGATGATGCGGTCTAGCGCTTGATTGGTGTTGTTGGCGTGGAGAGTGGCGAGACAGAGGTGCCCCGTTTCGGCAAAGGCGATCGCATAGTCCATCGTTTCGCGGTCGCGAATTTCTCCCATCATGATGACGTCAGGGGCTTGCCGAAGGGTGTTTTTGAGCGCAGCTTCCCAGGAGTCGGTGTCGATGCCGAGCTCGCGCTGCGAGACGATCGAGTTTTTGTGAGGGTGTACAAATTCAATGGGGTCTTCGATGGTGATAATGTGCCCGCGACTGTTCTCATTGCGCCAGTCGATGAGCGCCGCGAGCGAGGTCGATTTGCCGCTGCCCGTTCCCCCGACAAAGATGACCAGCCCGCGTTTGGCCATCGCTACTTCTTTCAGAATGGAGGGAAGCTGAAGTTGGTCGATGGTGGGGATGGTTTCGGGAATGGTGCGAAAGACCAACGCCGTTCCTCCTTTGCTGAGGTAGGCGTTGACGCGAAACCGACCGATGCCGTTCGGAGCAATTGCGAAGTTGCACTCTTTGGTGGCTTCAAATTCGGCGATTTGCCGGTCGTTCATGACCGCACGGGCGATCGCTTGGGTGTGCCCAGCTGTAAGCACTTCCCGAGTTTGCGGGGTAATCGCGCCGTCGATTTTGATCGCTGGGGGAAATTCAGGAATAATGAAAAGGTCCGAACCGCGCAGTTCGCGCATGCGCCGTAGAAGGTTAGCGATGAAGGTAAAGGCTTGGTCGCGTTGCATGGAGAGAGACTCCAGGTTGTTTTCCAGTGATGTTATACTTGATAATTATGCAGGAGCTGGGCGATCTTGAGACCGTCGTAGAGCGGTTGAGGAGGGTGCAGGCAGAGGTGGCCGAGAGAGCGCGGGCAGCAGGACGCGATCCCGCAGGGGTGACGTTGGTGGCTGTGAGTAAAGGACAGCCGGTGAGCGCCATAGAGGCAGCGTGGAAGGCAGGACAGCGGGTTTTCGGCGAGAGCTACGTGCAGGAGGCAAAAGAGAAACAGGAGGCATTGGCGGAAAGGGGGGTGAGAGAGGTCGAGTGGCATTTCGTGGGTCCCATCCAACGCAATAAGACCCGCGCGATCGCCGAACGCTTCGATTGGGTCCATTCGCTGGATCGGGTGGTGGTGGCAAAACGGTTGTCGGAGCAGCGACCAGAGGAGCGCGGGAAGCTGCGGATTTTCGTGGAGGTCAATACGAGCGGCGAACAATCGAAGCGCGGGGTCCACCCAGAAGAGGTGCTGGGGTTTGTGCGAGAGATCGCCGAGTTGCCGCGGTTGGAGGTGGTGGGATTGATGACTATCCCTGAGGAGGGTCCGGAGGAGGTGGTGCGAGCGCGATTCCGGTTGTTGGCAGAGTTGCGCGCGTGGACGGTGCAGGCGGGGTTCGGGTTGTGGGGATTGTCGATGGGGATGAGCGGCGATTGGCACTGGGCAGTGGCTGAGGGGGCTACCCATGTGCGCATCGGTACAGCGATTTTCGGGGAACGCCCGCGCCAGAGGACGAGGGAGTAAAGAGGGTCGAGTGCCAACGATAGGAGAGGAGTCGTAGAGGGGTGAGGGGCCTCAAAGAGCGTGGTTCGAAAGGCAGCAGAGGGTTGAGCGAGGGGGCGGTCGCAAGGTGGCCGGGATGGGAAGGAGCGAGAAGGGGAGAGGGAGTAGGGGAAGGAGAAAGGGAGAGATAACTTATTGTTTCAGGAGCACGGACGATGCGAGTGAGTTTTGTAGGGGGGGGAAATATGGCGGAGGCGATCATCGGTGGTTTAGTGGGCCGCCGGGTGGTGGAGGCACGCCGAATCCAGGTGGTGGAGATCGATGAGGACCGCCGGCGAATGTTGGAACAGCGTTACGGGGTGAAGGCGCTGGCGGTGGTCGACGATGGAGTGCTGGAGAGCGATCTTTTGGTGGTGGCGGTGAAGCCTCAGGTGGCCGAGGAGGCCCTGAGCCCGTTGGCGGGGCGCGTCGAGCGATTGCCATTGTTGTCGATTATGGCCGGCGTACGGGTAGCACGAATCCGCGCATTGACGGGAGCGGCAGAGGTGGTGCGGGCGATGCCCAATACGCCAGCGCTGGTGGGAGCAGGAATCACAGGATTGTTCACGCCAGCGGAGACCCATCTGGGAGCCCGCCAGGTCGCCGAGCAGGTGATGCGGGCCGTGGGGGAGGTGGTTTGGGTGTCTCAGGAAGAGTTGATGGATGCGGTGACGGCTGTTTCCGGTTCAGGGCCCGCTTATTTGTTGCTCTTTTTGGAGGCGTTGGTGGAGGGAGGGGTCGCAGTAGGACTCGACCCCGGGACCGCGCGCCGTTTGGCGGTGGCAACAGCGTTGGGAACTGCAAAGTTGGCCGATGCGAGCGCCGATCCGTTCGACGTGTTGCGCGAACGAGTGACGTCGCGGGGGGGAACGACGGAGGCGGCCGTGACCGTTTTGACGGAGCGGGGATGGCGAGAGGCATTGGTGGCCGCCGTCAGCGCCGCCCGAGCACGAGCAAAGGCGCTGGCAGAGGGGGGGTGATGGAATGGGGGCGGCGATATTCGATTTGATCGCGGCAACCGTTTTCAACGGGTGGACAGCGCTTTTTTGGTTGGCTTTTTTGATGCGGTGGCAGCGAGTGTCATTTTTTGTGCCAGGGGGAGCTTTTATTGCGCAGACCACAGAGTGGGCAGCCGCACCTGTGCGCCGATGGTTGCCCCGTACCCGATTGGATTGGAGCGTGACGTTGTGGGCGTGGTGGGTGCAGGGGATATATGTGTTGCTGCGCGCTGTGGTGTTGGGCCATGCAGCGAGTTTGCCTCCAGTGGGGTTGGCGATCGCTGTGGTGGTGGGCGGTGCTATCGAGGCATTATACGTGCTGGGCCATTTGGTGTTTTGGTTGACGATCGCGTCGGCGCTGTTGTCGTGGGTGCAGCCGCGCGCTCCTTTGGCTCCCGTCGTCCATGCGCTGGTGGCGCCCTTTTTGCAGCCCATCCAGCGATGGGTGCCGGTGGTGGGAGGGGTCGATTTAAGCCCAGTGGTGTTGCTGCTGCTGTTGAATTTGCTGGCGATCGTCGGAGGAGAGGTGCGGTTTGCAGTAATGCGGGGAATTCTGGCAGCAACCGCAGGGTGAGGAGGGGAGAGATGAGTGTGGGAGGAAGGAGGTAGAGGGGAGGAAAAGCGTGCCGATGGTCCGTTTGACCGAGTTGGCCCACGGGGGAGGGTGCGGGTGTAAGATCGCCCCAGGCGTGTTGGAACGATTGCTGCACGGGTTGCCACCCGGAATGGCGCCGCCGGAGCTGTTGGTGGGATTGGAGGGGGCCGATGATGCCGCGGTGTGGCAGTTGAACGAGCACGAGGCGTTGGTGGCGACCGTCGATTTCTTTTTGCCTGTGGTGGACGATCCGTACGATTTCGGCCGCATCGCCGCAACCAACGCGTTGTCCGATGTGTACGCGATGGGGGGACGACCGATATTGGGATTGGCGGTGGTGGGAATGCCGGTCCAACGCTTGCCCGAGCCAGTGATCGCACGCGTCTTGGAAGGGGGAGCAGATGTGTGCCGAGCCGCAGGAGTGGCCTTGGCAGGAGGACATTCGATCGATTGCGCCGAGCCTTTCTACGGTTTGGTGGCATTGGGATTGGTGCATCCAGCACGAGTGGTGCGCAACAGCGGGGCACAGCCGGGGGATCGATTGATTTTGACAAAGCCGCTAGGAATAGGGGTCTTGTCAGCAGCACTGAAGAAGGGATTATTGACCGGGGGCGAGTATACCGAACTGCTGCTGTGGACGACGTTGTTGAACCGGGTGGGAATGGTGCTGGCAGAAGAGCCAGGGGTCCATGCGATGACCGATGTGACCGGGTTCGGGTTGGCCGGCCATGCGCTGGAGATGGCCCGCGCCAGTGAGGTGAGAATCCGATTAGAGCGGGGGTTGCTGCCGCTGCTGCCCGCCGCTGTGCGCTACGCTCGAGCAGGGGTGCAAACGGGGGCTGCTCAGCGCAATTGGGAGAGTTACGGGAGATGGGTCGATCTGAGCGCGATTCCAGAGGAGGAGCAGGCGTTTTGGCGGGGAGTAGTGACCGATCCGCAGACGAGCGGAGGATTGCTGGTGGCGTGCGCGCCTGAGGTGGAACAACAGGTGCTCCATGTGGTGCGGGCAACCCAGGAGTTCGGGGGAGCAGTTGTGGGGGAGGTTCTGCCAGGCCCAGTAGGGGTGACAGTGGAGTGAGGAGAGGTTCAAGGAGGGATTGCGTAGGAATCAGAGAGAAGAGGAGAGGAGCGATGGAGCAGTGGGTTGTGATTACAGGGGCTAACCGAGGGATTGGGTTGGCTTTGACACGCCGTTACGCTGGGCGAGGAGAGCGGGTGATCGCTTTTTGCCGTGCCGCGTCGCCGGAGTTAAAGGAGATCGCCGGCGTGGAGGTAGTGGAGGGAATGGATGTGGCAGCCGAGGATGCCCCGGAGAGGTTCGCTGGGGCATTGGCGGGCCGAAGGGTTGGGGTGATGGTGCATAACGCCGGAGTGTTCGCGGAGACGCCGCTGGGGGCGGTGACGGCTGAGACGTTGTTGACGCTTTACCGAGTCAATGCGATGGCACCTTTGTTGTTAACTCAGGCAGCGCTGGCGTCGTTGCCCCCTGGGAGTAAGGTGGCGTTGGTTACCAGCCGAATGGGATCGATCGAGGATAATGGGTCGGGGGGATATTACGCGTATCGGATGAGTAAAGCGGCATTGAACGCCGCAGGGAAAAGCTTGGCGATCGATTTGCGCCCGCGAGGGGTGGCGGTGGCGATTTTGCACCCCGGTTTTGTTCGAACGAGAATGGTGGGGTTTGCCGGCGATATCACGCCTGAGGAGTCGGCAGCGGGGTTGGTGGCTCGAATCGATGCTCTGACGTTAGAGACGAGCGGGAGCTTTTGGCATCAGAACGGGAGCGTGCTGCCGTGGTAGTCCGAGAGGCGGTCGAGAAGGGAGCCTATTTGGCGGGAGGAGGGAAGGCCGATACGCAGGAGATTTGGAGCAGAAAAGGGGCGTACGAGGATACGCCGGAGGGCAAACCAGCGGGCGAGACGACGAGGTTGAGGGTGAGAGAGAAGAAGAGCATAGGGGAAGAGCCCATCGGAGAGGGGGAGGTGAGGGAGACACTGCTCGAAGAGTTGTTTGAGGGTCTGATGGGTGGAGGTGAGGCGCTGGTATTGCTCGGCTTGCCAAAGGGTGTCGGTGAGGGCAAGCCGGGCTGCCCAACGGGCGGGGTGGCTGACCGCCCAAGGGCCTAAGTGAAGGGCGAGACGGCGAAGGAGGGGAGGAGGGGCAAAGCAGAGCGCAAAGCGAACGCCGGCAAGTCCGAAGAATTTTCCGAGAGAGCGAAAGACGAGGAGACCTTCGGTTTCGGTGGCCCAGCGGGGGAGGGGAGAGGGTGTACGCTGGGGAAAAGAACGGCTCCATTCGTCGGCGTCGGCAAATGCTTCGTCGATGATCAGGAGCCCACGCCGTCGAAGAAGGAAGGCGTGCCATCGCTGGAGGAGGGAGAGAGACCAGCGGTGTCCGGTGGGATTGTTAGGGAGCGCGAGGATGAGGGCGTCGGCAGTGGGAAGGGTACGGTCGATCGCTTCCGCGTCAAGGTCTATAGAGAGAATCTGCCGCCCAGCACGGCACCAGGTGCGCGCGTATTCGGCGTAGGTGGGAGAGGGAATGAGGATACGACGAAGGCGCGGAAAGAGGTAGGGAAGCGCTCGGAGGCCTGCTTGGGTGCCAGGGAGCGGCAGACCGGGGGCTCCATAGTGCTGAAAGATGATGGCGTGAAGACCGTCTTCTTCTTCGGGGAGACGATTCCAGATGGCCGGCGGGGGAGGAGGGAGCGGGTAGGGAAAGGGGGCAACCGCGGTGGAGAGGTCGATCCAGTTTTCCGGAGAACCGCCGTAGCGGGCGACGGCAGCAAGGAGGCGCCCGCCGTGGGGGTGGTGAGGGGTGAGGGAAGGGGGAGGGGAGGGTGAGGAGGTTAAGAGCGGGTGAGGAGAATCCATAGGAGGGCGAGGAGGAGAGTGGCGAATGCGGCGCGGTCGATCAAGGAGAGAGCAGCGAGTGGGGCGGTGGGGGTGGGTTTGGGACCGTGGCCGAGGAGGGGACGCTCCTGCCATCGGCCTTCATAAGGGGCGGGACCGCCAAGCGAATAGGCAAGCGCTCCTGCCCCAGCGGCGAGGACAGGACCAGCATTGGGGCTGGGCCAGCGAGAAGCTTGCTGCCGCCAGCAGGTGAAGGCGAGGTAAGGATGGGGACCGAGAAGGGTGTAGAGGAGAGCGGTGAGCCGGGCGCTGGGAAAACCGAGGAGGTCGTCGGCGCGCGCCGCAAAGGTGCCGAAGTACTGGTAGCGAGGAGTGCGATAGCCCCACATGGCGTCTAGGGTGTTGACAAGGCGGTGGAGAAGGGCTCCGGCTCCGCCGGCGAGGGCGAACCAGAAAAGGGTGGCGATCACGGCGTCGTGACCATTTTCAAGGGCCGATTCAGTGGCAGCGACGGCGATTCCTTCGGCGTCGAGGAGGTGGGCGTCGCGGCTGACGATTCGGGAGACCGCCGCACGAGCAGTAGGAAGGTCGCTCGCCGTGAGGGAGAGAACGACCGCTTGAACGTGTTCTTCGAGACTGCGCCAGCCGAGGGCAACCCCGAGGATGAGGGCGTCGACGAGAGGGAGAAGAGCGGGGAAGTTCCAGAGGATGAGAAAGTAGAGAGAGAGGAGAGGAGCAGTGGCTAAAAACCAGGCAAGGGCGCCGTTGAGCCGTTGTCGGTGAGGAGAGGCGGAGGAGGAGTGGAGGAGACGTTCTAGAAAAGTGGCGTAACGGCCGAAAAGGATGAGGGGGTGGCCGCGCTTGGGTTCGCCGATTACTCGGTCCCAGAGGATGCCAAGAAGGAGGGAGAGAAGCGAAGCCATGGAAGGAGAGGAGGAGAGGGGAGGGAGGGAGAGAGGGAGGGGAGGAGACGGCTAGAGGGAGAGAGGGGGAGAGGGTGGAGAGAGGAGAGGAGCATGAGGGGAAGTAAATTTGGGGGAAAAAGGGAGGGCAAAAGGGAAGGGAGGTTGCTGCGGGTGGGTGGATCAGCGAACAGAGGGAGAACAAAGGAAAACGAGAAGCGCACCGCTTCCTCCTTGGTGAGGGGGAGCTTCGCAGAAGGCGAGAATCTCAGGGCGACGGGTAAGCCATTGACGGGAAAGGTGTTTGAGAATGCCGATGCCGCCTGGCGAGCGAAGGCCTTTACCGTGGATGATGCGCACACAGCGTTCGCCATCGCGGAGGGTGGTGGCGAGAAAGCGCAAGAGGGCTGCCCGCGCTTCGGTACGGGTGAGTCCGTGGAGGTCGATTTGGCGACGAATGACCCATCGCCCCCGCCGCAGGTCGGTGAGGACCCGCCGCGGAACGCCAGGGCGCAGGAATTGGGTTTCGCTGTCGTGTTCTAACCAGTCATCGAGTGTGATGGGAGCGAGGAGCTGCTCGCGGATCGCTGTTTCGTCTTCGAGTCGCTTTCGGGGAAGCGGCGCGGGAGGAGGAGGTTCGAGGTAGAGCCGCTGGGAGGAAGGAAGGGGACGAACCCCATGATCGTGCAACCAACGATGCCAAAGGTGAAGGTCGGTCTCAGAGAGCAACGGGGGGGAAGGGCGAGAGGACATGCGCTAGGATGAGGTGAGAGAGAGGGCATCGAGATAGCGTTCGGCGTCTAGGGCTGCCATGCAGCCGCTGGCAGCACTGGTGATCGCTTGCCGATAGACGTGGTCTTGACAGTCGCCGGCGGCGAAGACACCCGGAATATTGGTGGCAGTGGCAAAGCCGTCCCGACCGCCGCGGGTGATGATGTAGCCGTGTTCCATCTCGAGTTGGCCGACGAAGAGTTCGGTGTTGGGATGGTGCCCGATGGCGATGAAGACGCCCGCTAGAGGAATTTCGCGGGTTTGAGCAGTAACGGTGTGACGAACACGAACACCCGTGACCGTTTGTTCGTTGCCGAGTATTTCGTCAAGGGTGTGTTCGAGGATGAGTTCGATCCGCCCTTCGGCTACTTTGCACATCAGACGATCAACCATGATCTTTTCGGCCCGAAATTGAGCACGACGGTGGATGAGGTAGACATGACTGGCGATGTTGGCGAGGTAGAGAGCTTCTTCGACCGCGGTGTTGCCGCCACCGACGACACAGACCGGTTGATCTTTGTAAAAGAAGCCATCACAGGTGGCGCAGGCACTGACCCCACGCCCTTTATACTTTTCTTCAGAGGGGAGACCGAGATATTTGGCCGAGGCACCCGTGGCAATGATGAGGGCATCACAGGTATAGGTGCCTTGGTCGCCGATGAGTTGAAAGGGGCGTTGGGTGAGGTGGGCCGTGTGAATGTGGTCGAAGTAAATTTCCGTACCAAAACGGCGCGCGTGGGCTTCGAGGCGGGCCATGAGCTCAGGACCTTGAACACCGTCGGGGTCGCCCGGCCAGTTTTCGACCTCTGTGGTAGTCATGAGTTGCCCCCCTTGCATGAGACCGGTGATGAGAAGCGGCGCAAGGTTGGCGCGAGCCGCATAGAGGGCCGCAGTGTAACCGGCAGGACCTGAGCCGAGGATGATGAGACGACGGTGAAGAGTCATGAGATGTCTCCTTGGGCGTGAGGAGAGAAACGCTGCCAGTAAAAGGGATGAGCAGGAGAGGAGAGAGGGATGTGCATCGGGGCTCCTAGCGGGAGATTAGGCGGTGATGGGTTCGGCGATGGGCGGGGTGGGTTCCACCGCACGCGGCCCAAGATTGGCTTCCGCTACGGTGAGGGCTGCCATGTTCACAATACGCCGCACCGTCGAGGTGGCGGTGAGGATGTGAACCGGCTTGGCCACCCCTAAGAGCATGGGGCCGATGGCAATTCCTCCTCCAGCAGCAGTTTTGAGGAGATTATACGCAATATTGGCAGCGTCGATGTTGGGAAGAACTAAGAGATTGGCTTCACCGCTGAGGGTAGATCGGGGCATGATCTGGGCACGCATCGCCGCATCCAGGGCGATGTCGCCGTGCATTTCACCGTCGACTTCCAGCCAAGGGGCCGTTTCACGGAGGATGGCGAGCGCTCGCCGCATCTTGCAGGCACTGGGAGCGTCGGAGGAGCCAAAATTGGAGTGAGAAAGGAGCGCTGCTTTGGGGGTGACACCAAAACGCAACATTTTACGCGCTGCCATCCGGGTGATCTCCGCGATCTGCTCGGCCGTGGGATCAAGGTTGATGTGGGTGTCAACGAGGAAGAGTTGCCGGTTGGGGAGAAGAAGAGCGTTCATCGCTGCATAACAGGTGGCGCCGGGACGTTTACCAATCACTTGGTCGATGTAGGAAAGATGCATCGTGGGAACCCCCCAGGTGCCGCAGATGAGGCCGTGCACTTCCCAGTGCCGCAGGAGCATCGCACCAAGCAGGGTGTGGCGCCGCCGCATTTCGATTTGGGCGAGCTGGGGGGTCACCCCTCGCCGCTCCATGATCTGATGGTACTCTTGCCAGTAGGAGAGGATGCGAGCGTCGCTTTCGATGGGGACGATTTCGTAGTCGCGCTCAGGGGTGAGACGAAGGCCATATTGTTCGATCCGTTCGGCGATGACTGCGGGTCGACCAATAAGGATGGGACGGGCGATCCCTTCGTCTACAAGAACTTGCGCTGCCCGTAGGACCCGCTCTTCTTCTCCTTCCGCAAAAGCGATTTTTTTGAAACGGGCGCGCTTGGCAATGGCATAGACAGGTTTCATGAGAGTTCCAGAGGCATAGACAAAGGCTTGGAGCCGCTCCCGGTAGGCGTCAAGGTCGGCAATAGGACGGGTGGCTACCCCACTGCGCATCGCGGCTTCGACAACGGCAGGGGCAATGGTGAGCATAAGCCGAGGGTCAAAGGGTTTGGGGATGAGGTAGTCGGGACCAAAACGAAGGGTCTCTCCGCCGTAGGCGGCCGCTACCTGTTCGTGCTCTTCAATGCGCGCTAAACGAGCGATGGCATGAACGGCCGCGATGAGCATTTCGTCGGTGATCGCAGTGGCCCCGACGTCTAGAGCCCCCCGAAAGAGGTAGGGAAAACAGAGTACATTGTTGACTTGATTGGGAAAGTCGCTGCGGCCGGTGGCGATGATGGCGTCCGGACGGAGTTGGCGAGCAAGGTCGGGGTCGATTTCGGGGGTGGGATTGGCTAAGGCGAAGATGATCGGCCGCGCAGCCATCGCGCGTAAGAGTTCGGGTTTGAGAACGCCGCCGGCGGAAAGACCGAGAAAGATGTCGGCATCGCCGATGATGTCGGCAAGGGTTCGGGCGTCGGTCTCTTGGGCATAGCGGGCTTTGTAGGGGTCCATGAGCTGAGTGCGACCGGTATAGACCACCCCGGCGAGGTCCGTGACCCAGATGTTGCTTTTGGGAAGACCGAGTTTGACGAGGAGGTCGAGACAGGCGAGCGCTGCCGCACCCGCGCCGGCGGTGACGAGTTTGACCGAGGTGATCGATTTGCCAACCCATTCGAGCGCGTTGAGAAGGGCAGCAGCGACTACAACCGCGGTGCCGTGCTGGTCGTCGTGCAGCACGGGGATCTTCAGGCGCCGCCGAAGTTGTTCTTCGATCCAGAAGCAGTCAGGGGCTTTGATGTCTTCGAGGTTGATGCCGCCAAAGGAGGGTTCGAGCGCAGCGATGATGTCTACGAGCCGAGCAGGGTCTTGTTCGGCGATTTCTAGGTCAATGGCGTCGATGGCGGCGAATTTTTTGAAGAGAACGGCTTTCCCTTCCATGACCGGCTTGGCCGCGAGGGGGCCGATGTTGCCGAGACCGAGAACAGCAGTACCGTTGGTGATCACAGCGACGAGGTTGGCACGGTTGGTGTAACGGGCAACCACTGCGGGGTCCGCTGCGATCGCTTCCGCAGGAGCCGCTACGCCGGGGGAGTAGGCGAGCGCCAGGTCGCGCTGGTTGGAGAGGGCTTTGGTGGGAAGAATGGCCCATTTCCCGGGGGTAGGGTTTTGGTGGTAGTCGAGCGCAGCACGTCGACGTTCCTCGTCGGGGGTAAAAGTGGTCATCAATTCTCTCCCTGGTTGAATGTAGCGGCCGATTCTAGCGTGGAATGTTGGGCATGGCACAAAAGAAGCTGCTCGGAGAGGGAGGCGCGAAGACGAAAAGCACGCCAGCGGGAGAGGGAAGAGGCTTGGTTATCGGGGGAATATTGACGTACAATGAGATACTTCGTGGTTTCTTGGGCAGATGGCGTGATGAGCAATAAGGCGTTGCAGTTACAAGATCCTTTTTTGAATTTACTGCGGCGAGAGCGCGTGCCGGTCTCCATCTATTTGGTCAACGGGATTAAGTTGCAGGGACAGATCGAGTCGTTCGATCAGTATGTGGTATTGTTGAAAAATACGGTGACCCAGATGGTATATAAGCACGCGATTTCGACTGTGGTTCCTGCTCGACCGGTGACGTTGAGGGAGGTCCATACAGGACCAGAGATAACCGAAGATGACGCTGCACATTAATGCCGGAGCAAAGACGGGACGGTGAACGGGTCTTCCTCGTTGAGGTGGATGGGGGCGAGGGGCCAGTTAAAGAGCGATTGGCAGAGCTGGAACGCTTGGCGGTAAGCGCCGGGGCGAGGGTGGTAGGAGGAACGGTGGTGCACCGTTCGCGGCCAGATCCCGCAACTTTTTTGGGTAAAGGAAAGGTGGCCGAGTTGTGCGGCCCGCTGAAGGAGAGCGGGGCAGAGGGGGTGATCCTCGGTTGTAGATTGTCTCCTGCCCAGCAGCGAAACTTGGAGCGGGCTTGGGGACGTTGGGTGATCGACCGCAATATGCTGATCTTGGATATTTTCGCGTTGCGAGCTAAGAGCGCGGAGGGAAAATTGCAGGTGGAGTTGGCGCAGCTGGAGTATCTGCGTTCGCGCTTGGTGCGGGGGTGGAGCCATTTGGAACGGCAGCGCGGTGGGATCGGGTTGCGGGGACCAGGAGAAACCCAGTTGGAGACCGACCGCCGCTTGATCGGGGAGCGGGTGCGGGCGCTGCGAGAACGATTGGCACGCTTGGCCCGCCAGCGGGCAACACGCCGACGGGGCCGAAACCGTAGGGGGGTATGGCAGGTTTCGTTGGTGGGTTATACAAACGCGGGAAAGTCGACGTTGTTTAACGCATTGACTAAAGGGGGGGCGTGGGCCGCCGATCAGCTTTTCGCAACGTTGGACCCGACCTCCCGACGGTTGTGGTTGCCACAGAGCGGGACCGTTGTGCTTTCCGATACGGTGGGGTTTATCCGCGAATTGCCGCACGATTTGGTGGCAGCATTTCAGGCGACGTTGGAGGAGGTGCGGGAGGCCGATCTGCTGCTGGTGGTGTTGGATGGCGCAAGCGCAACGCGCGAGGAAGAGGAGGCGGTGGTATTGGAGACTTTGCAGCAGATCGGCGCAGGTGAGGTCCCGCTGTTGGAGGTGACCAATAAAATCGACCTATTGGGGGAGCCCCCTTCAGTGGTGCGCGATGGAGAGGGGATTGTCCGAAGAGTGCGATTGAGCGCCGCAACAGGGGAGGGAGTGACGTTGCTGCGCGAGGCGCTCGATGAGCGATTGCAGGCGTTGAGGTGAGGTAGATCATGGGATGGAACGATCCGCGCTGGGGAGATAGAGAAGAGGGGAGGATAGAACCACATCGCCGACCAGGAGGGGAGGAGGGCCCTCCCGATTTGGATGAGGTGTGGCGAACATTCAACGAGCGATTGAACGCCCTTTTCGGAAAAGGAAACGGAGAGGGGGGAGGAGAAGGGCGAGATCAGCGCTACAGGGGAGGGAGAAGGGGGTGGGGCGGAATGCTCTTGTTGGTAGGAATAGTGGGAGTGGCTTTGTGGCTGTTGTCAGGGTTTTATAAGGTGGAGGCTAACGAGCGCGGGGTGGTGCTGCGCTTCGGCCGATACGTGGAGACGACCGAGCCAGGGTTGCGGTGGCGTTTGCCGTGGCCGATCGAGACCCATGAGGTGGTCGATTTGACAGGGGTGCGAACAGTAGAGGTAGGATACCGAGGGAGCGAACGCAATAAGATGCTGCGCGAGTCGTTGATGTTGACCGATGACGAGAATATCGTGTCGATTATGTTCGCTGTTCAGTATGTGCTGCGGTCACCCGAGGATTACCTCTTCCGAGATCGAGCCCCCGATGAGTCGGTGAAGCAGGTGGCCGAGAGCGCGATGCGTGAGATCGTCGGAAAGAGCAAGATGGATTTCGTGTTGTACGAGGGACGCGAGGAGATCGCCGCCCGCTCACAAGCATTGATGCAGCAGATGCTCGATCGATATCAGACAGGGGTACAGGTGGTGCGGGTGACGTTGCAAAACGCCCAGCCGCCGGAGCAGGTCCAGGCGGCGTTCGATGATGCGGTGAAGGCGGGCCAGGATCGCGAGCGCTTGCGCAACGAGGGAGAGGCTTACGCCAACGCGGTAATCCCTAGGGCCCGCGGCGCAGCAGCCCGTTTGATCGAGGAGGCAGAGGGATACCGCGCGCGCGTGATAGCGCAGGCAGAGGGAGATATCGCCCGCTTTTTGCAGGTCTATGAGCAGTACCGCCACGCCCCCAGTGTGATGCGCGATCGCCTTTATGTGGAGACGATGCAGCAGGTACTGCAACGAGCGAGTAAGGTGGTGGTCGATCTGGAGGGAGGAAATCCTTTCCTGCTCCTGCCGATGGGAGAGTGGTTGAGCCGAATGGGAGCGACAGGCAGCGGACGAGGGGGAGGAGCGGAGACAGGGACTCCTCCATTGGGATGGGGTGAAGGAATACCCCAGGAGGGAACAGGGGCCGCCGGCGGAACAGGAGCGATAGGAGGCGGCAGCAGTGAGGGAAGTAACCAGGGAGGTCGATCGTTGCCTCGTGAGCGGGGGAGCCGGCCATGAGCGGACGCGTGGGCGCAGCAGCAGTCGGATTGATTTTGGCAGCGGGGGTAATGGGGTCGTTGAGCTTTTTTGTGGTGGATGAGCGACGGTTTGCATTGGTGATGCAGTTCGGGGAGGTGCGCCAGGTGGTGACAACCCCCGGTTTGCATGTGAAAGTACCGCTAATTCAGAATGTTCGGTTTTTGGATAAGCGGCTGTTGACGATCGATACACCAGACCCAGAGCGATTTATCACTTCAGAGAAAAAAAATGTGCTGGTGGATCATTTCGTGAAGTGGCGAATCGTCGATCCAAAACAATATTTCGTGTCGCTGGCAGGGGATGAGTTGCGGGCCCGAACGCGCATCATGCAAACCGTCAATGCCGCTTTGCGCGAGGAGTTCGGCCAGAGAACAGTCCACGATGTCGTTTCAGGAGAGCGCGATAAAGTGATGGAGGTGGTTCGCCAGAAGGTGGACCGAGATGCGCGAACGTTCGGCGTGGCGATCGTCGATGTGCGCTTAAAACGGGTCGATTTGCCCGCTGAGGTTTCAGAGTCGGTCTACCGCCGCATGGAGGCGGAGCGCAAACGGGTGGCAAATAATTTGCGAAGCGAGGGATCAGCCGACGCCGAGCGAATCCGGGCTGAGGCAGATCGGCAACGGGAGGTGATCTTGGCAGAGGCGTACCGCGAGGCACAGCGGTTGCGGGGAGAGGGAGATGCCGCTGCCGCGCGTATCTTTAATGAGGGGGCAGCACGCGATCCAGAGTTTTTCCGCTTTTACCGAACCTTGGAGGCATACCGCGAGGGGTTGGGACGGCGCGAGGATGTGTTGGTATTGGATGCCTCGAGCGACTTTTTCCGCTACCTCAAAGGAGTGGAGCAAAAGAGAGAGTGAAAGAGGGAGAACACTAGGAGCGAGGAATAGGGAGGCGCTGTGACCCGGTGGCGATTGCCCGATTTTGTGCGCGATGAGTTACCGCCGGTGGCCGAGCAGTTAGAGCAGCTGCGCGCGCGAGTGCTGGCACTGCTGCAGGGATATGGATACCGGTTGATCTATACGCCATTGGTAGAGTTTGTCGAGTCACTGACGGTGGGGCGAGGGAGAGATCTGGGGGAACGGTTGGTGGTGAGTACCGACCCCTACTCGGGACGAATGGTGGCGGTTCGAGCCGATGTGACCCCCCAGGCAGCACGGGTGGATGCCCATTTGCTGGGGGTGGAGGGGGTGGTGCGCTTGTGCTACGCAGCCCCCGTGCTCTACGCACGCCCCCGCGATTTGTTGGGGGTGCGCGATCCGCTGTTGGCAGGCGGCGAGTTGTTCGGGTGCTCGAGCGCTGAGGCCGACGGAGAGGTGGCCGAGTTGATGGTGGCAGCATTGGGCGTGGCAGGGTTTCGAGAGGTGCGAGTGGAATTTTCCCAGATGGCTTTGTTCCGAGCCTTGACGAGAGGGATCGGAGAGGAGGAGGCAGAGCTGCTGTTTACGGCGTTGGGACGCAAAGAGGTGGGAGCAGTGAGGGAGTGGTTGGAGGGACCAGGCGCGAAGTTGCCGCGAGATGCCCAGACGGTAATCGCTTGGTTGCCCCGCGCTTATGGCGAGGGAGAGAGGGTGATCGAGGAGGCTCGCCGCCGATGCCGGGGAATGGCAGAGGCAGAGCAGGCGTTGGAGGAGTTGACAACGGTGGTAAGGGGGTTTGAGCGGAGAGTGAGAGAGGGGGAGATTAGGGTAACGGTAGGAGTCGATTTGGCCGATCTGCGCGGTTATCACTACCATACGGGGGTCATGTTCGCGGCGTTTGTGCCAACGTCACCGTCGGCCGTGGCGTTGGGAGGACGATATGATGGAATGGGAGAGGCATTCGGACGCTCACGTCCCGCGACAGGGTTTTCTATGGATTTGCGCGCCGTGACGGCGTTGCGACCGCTGCCCCCCGAAAGAGAGGCCGTTTGGGCACCGTGGGTGGAGGAGGAGGAGGAGCAGAGGGCATTGAGGGCAGCAGTGGCACAGTTGCGCCAGGTAGGAGAGGTGGTCGTGCAGGAGTTGCCAGGGTGCCGCTGCACGGCAGGAATGGGGTTGAAGTATAGCCGCCGCTTAGTGCGAAAAACAGAGGGGTGGGTGGTGGTGGAGGAGAAAGGGCGCATGACGCATGGAGAGGGAGGTGCTTGATGGCCCGTAACGTGGTGGTGGTCGGAACACAGTGGGGAGATGAGGGAAAGGGGAAGATCGTCGATTGGTTGACGGAGTCGGCACAGGGAGTGGTGCGCTTTCAGGGAGGTCATAACGCCGGCCATACTTTGGTGGTGGGAGGGAGTGAGTTTCGGTTGAGCCTGGTGCCGTCGGGGATTGTGCGGGAGGGAGTGGCGTGCTTCATCGGTAACGGGGTGGTGCTGGATGTGGATCATCTGTTGAAGGAGGTGGCTGCCCTTGAGACAGCAGGGATCGAGGTGCGGTCGCGGTTGCGGGTGAGTTGGGGGTGCCCGTTGATTTTGCCATACCATGCGGCATTGGATCGGGCACGCGAGGCAGCTCGACCCGAGACAGAGCGAATCGGAACGACGGGAAGGGGAATCGGACCCGCTTATGAGGATCGAGTGGGACGGCGGGCAGTGCGCGTCTACGATCTTTTCGATGTCGAGCGTTTGCGCGAAAAGGTGTCTGCAAATGTGCATCTGTATAACGGTTGGCTGCGGGAGTTAGGAGGAACGCCGATCAAGGTGGAGGAAGCAGTGGAGCCGCTGCGGGCAGCAGCAGAGGTGCTGCGGCCGATGGTGGCCGATGTGGCAGCAGAGTTGTACCGAATCAACCGCGAGGGGGGAAATTTGCTGTTCGAGGGCGCCCAGGGGACTTTGCTCGACGTCGATCATGGGACTTACCCTTTCGTGACCGCGAGCAATTGCGTCGCCGGGGCAGCAGCAACAGGGGCAGGGGTGGGACCGACCCGCTTGCATTACGTGTTGGGGATCGTGAAGGCGTACGCGACGCGGGTGGGGGGAGGACCATTTCCGACCGAGTTGGAGACCGAGGTGGAGGGAGGTCCAGGGTGGCAGATGTCGCAGCGGGGACGAGAGTTCGGTACCGTGACCGGACGAAAACGACGGTGTGGGTGGCTCGATTTGGCAGCTTTAAAGCGGGCAATCGTGATCAACGGGGTGACCGGTTTGTGCGTGACGAAGTTGGATGTGTTGGATGGATTGCGAGAGTTGAGGGTGTGCGTGGGGTATGAGTTAGAGGGGAAGCGTTTGGAGTTGCTGCCGTTGGGAGCAGAGGCGGTGGAGCAGTGCCGCCCGATCTACGAGGTGTGGCCGGGATGGGAGGAGTCGACGGCAGGCGCGCGACGATGGGAGGATCTACCGCCTGCCGCACGGGCCTATCTGCATCGAATCGAGGAGTTTTGTGAGGTGCCTATCGATGTGGTGTCAACGGGACCCGAGCGAAACGAGACAATTTTACGCCGCCATCCCTTTGGGGCTTAGGGAAAAGAGGGTACTTGGCCCGCGGAGGGCGATGGATCAAAAGGGCCGAGGAATCAGAAAAAGAGCGAAAGGGGCTCGCGGTTAGGGAGAGCAGCCTAGAAGGGGAGCGAGGTGGGGCCAGATCGTTTCGAGGAGTTTGGATTGTGCGGCTGCAGTGGGGTGGAGACCGTCGGCTTGAAAAGCAGTAGGGTCGAGGGCGATGGGGGCGAGGAGAAAGGGAACAAAGCCAGCGAGTGGATAGGTGCGCGCGAGCTCCCCGTAGAGGTTGGCAAATTGCTCGGTGTATTCGGGGCCGAGGTTGGGGGGGATCTTCATGCCGATGAGAAGAGTGCGGGCGCCCGCAGCGGCGGCTTGGTCCATGATGGCGGCAAGATTGGCGCGGATTTGAGAGGGGGGAAGCCCACGCAGCCCGTCGTTGGCACCGAGAGCGAGGATGAGGAGGTGGGGGTTGTGACGCTGAAGGAGGCGGGTAATACGGGCACGCCCACCAGCGGTGGTCTCTCCAGAGACGCTGGCATTGATCAGACGCCAGTGAGGGGCGCATTGTTCGATCCGACGTTGGAGGAGGTCGACCCAGCCTGTCCCGGCAGGAAGACCATAGCCCGCCGAGAGACTGTCACCGAGGATGAGGAGGGTACTTTGCGCTACCGCGATTGCAGGAAGGAGAGCGAGCGCGAGAATAAGAAGAGCAGCCAAGAGGGGAGGAGGAGGAGAGAGAGGGCGAAGGGGGAAAGAACGCGTTCGGCCGATGTAAGAGGAGAGGAGGGAGATAGGGGAGCAAGGTGCAGTTGAGGGAGGGAGAGAGATTCGGGCCATGATCGAGGTGGTAGGTGTGGGATACGAGGTGGTGCTGCCTTCGAGAGAGAGGCTTACGGTGCTGGAGGAGATAAATTGTACCATCGAGACAGGGGAAGCAGTGGCGGTCGTGGGGAGCTCCGGGTCGGGGAAGTCGACGTTGTTGGGGGTGATGGCGGGATTGACCCAGCCACAGAGGGGGGTGGTGCGGGTGGATGGGTGGACGATGTCACAGGCCAGTGAGGAGGAGCGGGCGGCGTGGCGGTTACGGGAGGTGGGTTTTGTGTTTCAGAACTTTCAGTTGTTGCCCCATTTGACTGCTTTGGAGAACGTGGCTTTGCCGCTTTGGTTGCGCGGAGAGCGAAGGGCAGAGGCGATAGCCCGAGTGTGGTTGGAGCGCGTGGGGTTGGAGGAAAGAGTTAACCATCGGCCTGCCCAGCTTTCGGGAGGGGAGCAGCAGCGGGTGGGATTGGCGCGGGCTTTCGCGTGCCGCCCCCGCTTTTTGTTTGCCGATGAGCCGACCGGGAATTTGGATCGAAAGACCGCAGCACGGGTAGGGGCGTTGTTGTTCGGATTGCAGGAAGAGGAGAAGACGACGTTGGTGGTGGTGACCCACGATGAGACGTTGGCTCGCAGCGCTAACCGCTGGTTGCGGTTGGAGGAGGGACGAGTGGTGGAGGAGGGTAGAAGGAATTGAGCAGCGCCTTTTCATGAGGTGTGAGGGGAGAAATGGGTGGAGGAGGAGAAGGGATTTTTTTGTATAATAGGGGGATGCGTTTAATAAACAGAACTTTGGTCGTTACTACTTCCGGACGCGGACTTTTCGAGTTTACCGACGCAGCGCGCCGTTTCGTCGCCGAATCGGGTATCCGAGAGGGGCTTCTTGTCCTCTTTTGTCGCCATACCTCGGCTTCACTGCTGATTCAGGAGAACGCCGATCCCGAGGTGCGGGAGGATCTCGAGAGCTTTTTTGGCCGTTTGGTGCCCGAGGGACGGTCACAGTGGCGACATGCTACAGAGGGACCAGACGATATGCCAGCCCACATTCGTAGTGCGTTGACGCAGAGCTCTTTGACTATCCCTGTGGTCGATCGGGTGTTGGCGTTGGGGACATGGCAAGGGCTCTATCTTTGGGAGCACCGGACGAGACCACACCGGCGCGAGATTGTGTTTTCTCTTCTCGGGGTTTGAGTGTTAGCAATGACGGCCGCTTTGATGATGGCCGCACAGGGCTTCGCTCTGCGCTGTGCCCGGCGCATGGGGCGGTCGCGGGTTCGGTGATTTCCGATGTGCGGCATCGCCGGCGAGTTGCGATTGGATGAAACACCGTGCGCCCGCACGACGTTGGAGCGCATGGTGCCGGCGCTCGCCCGCCGTGGCCCCGATGGCGAGGGATTGTGGCTTTCGGGGCCCGTTGGGCTTGCCCATCGGCGCTTGGCGATTATCGATCTTTCAGTACGCTCAGCACAGCCGATGGTGGATGAGCGATTGGCGCTCGCCCTTGTTTTCAATGGCACGATCTATAACTATCCCGAGTTGCGGGCCCAGCTCGCCGCCCTCGGTCATCGCTTTGTTTCCGACGGCGATACCGAGGTGATCTTGCGCGCTTACGCCGAGTGGGGAGAGTCTTGCGTCGAACGCTTGCATGGCATGTTCGCCTTTGCCATTTGGGATGGCCGCCGACGCGCCCTTTTTCTCGCCCGCGATCGCCTCGGGATCAAGCCGCTTTATTTTGCCCGTACCGACCGCTTCTTTCGCTTTGCTTCGAATAGCCAGGCATTGCTTTCCGCCGGCGAGATCGACACGCGTTTGGATCCCGTCGGTTTGCAGTTCCAGTTCCGCTTGCATGGGGCTGTGCCGCCCCCTTATACCGTGCTGCGCGGTATACGCAAGCTCGCGCAGGGCACGACGCTGACGCTGTACGCCGATGGCCGGGAGTCGGTGCGCCGGTATTGGCGCCTTCCACCCCCCGCTGACCCCCCACCGCTGATGAGCGAGCAGGAGTGGATTGAACGCCTGCGTTATGAATTGCGCGAGGCAGTGCGTCAGCGTTTGGAAATCGCTGATGTGAAAGTGGGTGTCTTGCTTTCCGGCGGTCTCGATTCTTCGCTGATCGTCGCGCTTGCATATGCGGCTGGCGCTTCCGACCTGATGACCTTTTCAATCGGTTTCGAAGATTCGCCCGAGGAGCGCGGGGATGAGTTCGAATATTCCGATGCCGTGGCCCGCTTTTTCGGAACACGCCATCACCGTTATAGGATCTCCAACGAGGAGGTGCTCGCGCGTCTTTCCGAGGCGATCAGCGCTATGGCTGAGCCGCTGGCAAGCCAGGATGCAGCCTCTTTTTATCTGTTAGCCGAACGGGTGCGCGAAAGCGTCAAGGTGGTGCAAACGGGACAGGGAGCAGATGAGCTCTTCGCGGGCTATTCCTGGCATGCGAAGATGGCCGCCGATGCTGGCCCCGCTTTGGACCGGCTCGAACGCTTCTATTTCGACCGTCCATATGAGGCGCTTGCCGAGATGCTTACCGCACCATATAGCGTGCCCGACGATCGAGTGGCCGATTTCTTTCGCGAACGCTTCGTGGAAGAGGCAAGTTCAGCTTTCCTCGATACGTTGCTGCGCATCGAGGCTACTTGGCTGGTTACCGATGATCCCGTCAAACGCGTGGATAGCATGACTATGGCGTGGGGGGTAGAGGCGCGCACACCTTTCCTCGATCACCGCTTCGTGGAGTTCGTCGTCAATATGCCGGCGACGCTTAAATTAGGCGCAGATGGGATGACCAACAAATATGCGCTTAAACAGGTCGCGCGCGACCTTTTGCCCGATTTCGTGGTCGATCGACCTAAGGGCTATTTCCCTATGCCAGCGCTCAAATATGTGCGCGGCTCTTTTTTCGCCTTTATGCGCGAAATCCTCAACTCGGACGCTTGTCGGAGGCGCGGCCTTTATCGGCGTGAGTTCGTCGATAAACTCCTTGCCAACCCCGAGCACTACCGAACCAAGATCGAGGGGTCTACGCTGTGGCATATGGCCGTGCTGGAGCTTTGGCTTCAGCAAAACGTCGATTCTCGGCCATGGCAGCAGGAGGTGAGAGTCACCGCTGCGGGGGGATAAGAGCTGTTCGGGTGGCGCCTCTGCCGGTCGAGCGCCGAGCGGGTGCGATCGCGATTTCGAGGCTTTCGCTTGCTCAGCGAAGGGATGGAGAGAGCGAACCGATTTCTTTAAAGGGGTTGCGCGGCCGCTTTCTCTTCTTCGGTGAGCGGTTCGAGGTAGGATAGTTGCTGTTTGAGGATTTCGACCGTCGCTTCCGAGGCATCCCCTTGCCGCGCTGCAAGGCGCTGGGCCATCTCTGTTACTTCCGCAACGGGAGCGAGAATCGCAAAAGGGATACCGAGCCGTTGGGCAAGGTGGCGAAAGGCGAGCCGTTCGTTGCGCCGCAAAAAGGCGGCGTCGACGATCACCGACCAACCATGGGTGAGCGCCAGTTCAGCGAACTCCGCTAAGCGCGCATAGGTGCGCCGCGTGGCTGCAGGAGTATAGATCGTGCCGCCGCTGGCCGCATTCGGCGGAAGTCCATAGAGCCGTTTCCGTTCGACGTCGGAGCGAATGCGTATACAGTCGAGTGTGCGCGCGCGCAAAAGGCGATGGCCGGAGAGATAGGTTTTACCGCAGCCAGAGGGGCCAAAGGTAATCGTCAGGGTGGGGGCAGAAGGGGAAGTCAGCGTTTCCGCTAACGCTAGATAGGATTCGGTTCGTTCTTGGTTTGCTTGCAACGCAGCTATCTTGGCGCGCACCATGGCGCGATAGACGAGGTAGAAGCGCAAAACGACAAGCGCTTCAAAGTCCCCACTCCAGGCGAGCCATTCGGAGAGGAAGATCGAAGCGAGACCCGCTTGACGATGTTCTAGGAGGTCGAGGAGGAGAAAGGCGATTTCGTTGGCAACGTCGATGGTGCGAAATTCGACCGAAAATTCGATGGCGTCGAAGGGGATGATCCGTTCTTCGAGCAGCATGAGGTTGGCGAGATGGAGATCGCCGTGCCCCTCGCGGATATACCCTAGAGCCTTGCGGCGGCGAAAGTCGGCGAAGCGCTCGGTACCTTCTCGGTTTGTCCAACGCTTTAGGGGGGATAAGCGGGGGGCAAGGTCGGGCCTGATCTGTTCGAGTTCGTCGAAGTTTGCCAGCGCAGCCGAGAGGATCGTTTCCGGTTCGCCATAAGGGGTTTGAGGTTCGGCTGCCGGCATCCGCGTTTCCATTTCGGCAAGGTGACGGGCAAATGCCAGTAGGGGCTGCTCGGTGAGCGCACCGCGTTGGCAGAGTCGGTCGAGACGCTTCTCTTCTTCAAAGCGACGCATGAGGACCGCTGGCTCGCCGGCGAGGGTTACTACGCCGAGATAGAGCTCAGGAGCAAAGCGACGGTTGAGTTTGAGCTCTTCTTCACAGTATTTCTGTCTTTTTTCGAGCGTGGCATAATCGAGAAAGGGGAGAACGACGGGTTTTTTTACTTTGTAGGCATATTCGCCCGCCAACAGTACCCAGGAGATATGGGTTTCGATCACCGCTTCACAGGGGGAGGGTAGGGCTTTGAGAATTGCGTCGGGAACAGGCGTCATGAGGCGACTCGTTGGGGAATGAGGGTTTCATTATCCATCGATCGCCTCTCTTAGGGAAGAGGTAAAGATGCCGATGGGTCCCAAGGTCTTTATCCGGCAGGTGGTGGGATATCCCCGAGGAGAGCGACCGTGGGAGAGAGGGAACTGCTGTATGGGGAGAGAAAAAGCGTGTCGCCTTTGCCCGAGGCGGTTAGTTATCAGTTGCTGATCGAGGTGGGAACACCCCAACGATTGAGGATCGGGCGGTTGGGTGTTTTCGATTTTCCTGCCGGCCGCTATGTCTATACCGGTTCAGCTCGCCGGGGGTTGGAAAAACGTGTGGCACGTCATCTGCAGCGGGAGAAGCGGCTCCATTGGCATATCGATTTCCTTCTTGCGGCGTGCGGGGTGACTGTGGTGGCGGTGCGACGTTCCGTTTTGGCCGAGTGTTCTCTCCACCAGCGTACCCCGGGGATTCTTTGGGTTCCGGGTTTTGGAGCGAGCGATTGCCGAGGGGGTTGCATCAGCCATCTCAAGTATCTCGGTTTTTAACAGCCCGCTGAGGGCGAGGGGGTGGAGGGTGAGCGAGCGGGAGAGAGGGGGAGGCGAGCGGCGAGTTGGGCGGCGCGCTGGGCAAGTCGGTCGGCTTCGGTATTGCCGGGGTGGCCTGCGTGGCCGCGAACCCATACCCATTCGATTTGGTGCCGGGCTATTTCGCGTTCGAGGGCTTGCCAGAGGTCTTGGTTTTTGACAGGGGTGCCGCTGCGGGTTTTCCAGCCACGCGCTTTCCAGTCGGCGAGCCATTGGGTGATGCCGCGATAGACGTATTGAGAGTCGGTGTGTAGCAGAACCCGCGAGGGACGACGAAGGGCGCGGAGGGCTTCGATGATGGCGGTGAGTTCCATACGGTTGTTGGTGGTGTGGGGATCGCTGCCGGAGAGCCTCTTTTCCCGACCGTTGGCGCGCAGCAGCGCCCCCCAGCCGCCAGGGCCGGGGTTTCCTTTGCAGGCGCCGTCGGTGTAGATTTCAACAAGGGGGAAGGGAGGAGGAGAGTCGGTCATGGGGAAGGATTCCGCAAGGGAGATGAGAGAGCGAGGAGAAGGTGCTGAGCTTGGGAGGGTCGAGCGCAGAGGGGGGAGGAGAGAGAAGCAGGGAGGAAGGGTAGAATAGGGAGGGGAGAGAGAGAAAGAGGAGAAAGGAGGACGAAGGGGGGAGTGAGGGGAATATTAGTCGAGAGAGAGGCGGGAGGGTTCGATGGTCGAGGTCGAGGCGGTGCCGATTTTGCAGGATAACTATGCGTGGGTAATGTACGAGGGAGAGGAGGCCGTGGTGGTCGATCCGGGGGAGGGAGAGCGATTGGTGACGTGGTTGAGGGAGCGCAGTTTGGTGTTGATGGCGATTTTGGTGACCCACCATCATCGCGATCATGTGGGAGGGGTTGATGTGTTGCGCAGGGTGTACGGGTGCCCGGTCTATGGACCAGCAGAGGAGGTGATCCCCGGCCGAACCCATCCGTTGGCCGATGGGGAACGCGTGCGATTGGAGAGACCACGGGTCGATTTGAAGGTGTTGGGGGTACCCGGTCATACCCGAGGACATTTGGCTTACTATGGTCAGGGGGCGCTGTTTTGCGGGGATACGTTGTTTTCGTGCGGTTGCGGTCGGTTGTTTGAGGGGACGGCGGCACAGATGTTCCATTCGTTGGAGCGCTTAGCTGCTTTGCCGGGCGATACCCAGGTGTACTGCGCGCATGAGTATACCTTACGCAATGTGGCGTTCGCAGTGGAGATAGAGCCGGAGAACCCCAATCTGCGGCGGTGGGCGGAGCACGCGGCTCATCTGCGCCGAGAGGGGAGGGCGACGGTGCCGACGACGATCGCATGGGAGCGGGCGGTGAATCCTTTTTTGCGGTGCGGTGAGCCGGCGGTGCGGGCTGCGGTCGAGCGCATTCGCGGCGTACGGGGGGCGTCGCCGCTGGAGGTTTTTAGAGAGTTGCGGGCGATGAGGGATACGTTTAGGGGGTAGAGGGAGTTAGCGGGGAGCGGCAGGGCTCGGTTTGTCTTGAGGAGAGCGGGCACGAGGGGGGTTAGAGGAGGGTGCGGAGAAGGGCGCGGGCGGTATATACGCCGCTGGCGACAGCGGCGTCGAGACCGGGGAGGGCCCCCAGGGGGGGAAGCCATTCGCCGGCGAGCCAGAGGCGAGGGAGAGGTTGAAGGGGGCGGAGAATAGGATGGGGAAGGGGAAGAGAGGCGTTCCAACGGGGAACGTAGGGCCAGCGGGTGAGACGCTGAGCGAGGGGGGAGAGCGCAGGGTGAGGGGGAAGAAGGCGGAGGGCTTCCCGCGGGGGAAGGGTGAGGATGACCGCCGAGAGGGGTGGAGTGCGGCCGTGGGGGGTGGAGAGATACCAGTGGGGGGGGACGGCGTGAAGGGCGTGAATGGGGGTGGCGGTGTGGATGGAGATCGCCCGTTTTCCGAGCGCACGGGCGATGGGAATGGCAAACCATTCACTCGGGTCCATGATGGTGGTTTGTTGGGGAGGAACATACGGAAAAAAGAGACGTTGAAGGAGGGGAGAGAGACGGGCCCAGGTAAGGGTCTCCAGGGTTTCCCCCATGAGCTGGTGAAGTAGGTGCCGAAGGGGGGAGGGGAGCAGGGGGGAGAGGGCGGCAAGGGGGTGATGAGGACGACGCGCGGCGCGCCACCAGAGGGTGAAAAGGCGAAGGCGAAGTTGCGGGATAGGTGGGTCGATGGGCGATCGCCAGCGACCGGTGGTTGACCAGAGCGCGTGGGGGGTGAGGGGGTCGTTCCAGGTGAGCGGACGAGGGGGTGGGGGAGGAGGGAGATGGCGCGCAAGGAGCTGATGGAGGTGACGGGTAGGGGGGAGGAGAAGGGTGAGCGAGGGGAGTTGCCGGAGTTGCCCGCCAACTTGAGCACGCTCATAGAGGATGAGCGGGATCTGCCGTTGAGCGAGGGTGAGGGCGGCTGCAAGACCAGTTGGACCGGCGCCGATGATCGCAACAGGGTGCACGTTCGCAGAGGGAAAATTCAAAGTATAACGCAGGTAGAGAGAGGAAGGGGGTATAATGAGGACCGCTGATGGCGAGCCGAGAGATGCGCATGGGGGTATCGCGACGACGGGTGGTGGCGGTGGTTCCCGCAGCAGGGGCGGGCGTCCGTTTCGGCGGAGGGGTGCCGAAACAGTACCGTTTATTGGCGGGGGAGGCAGTGGTGGCCCGAACATTGACGCGATTACGGGCGGTGGGGTGGCTGGAACAGATTTTTGTGGTGGTGGCTGCCGATGATCCTTTTTGGCGGGCGGCGATGGGGGGGGGAGATCGACGCGTGCAGGTGGTCCGTTTGGGGGGAAAGTCGCGCGCTGAGTCGGTGCACGCTGGAGTGCGGGTGGCGCACGCCGAGGGGTTCGGAGTGGATGATTGGGTGTTGGTGCACGATGCCGTCCGCCCTTGCGTGACCGCTGCGGCGATCGAGCATCTGCGAGGAGTGGTGGGGGATGATCCGGTAGGGGGGATCTTGGCATTGCCTGTGAGCGATACGGTGAAGTTGGCAAGGGAGGGGGAAGGCGAGGGTATTCGAGTGGAGCGAACGGTTTCGCGGGAGCGGTTGTGGTTGGCTCAGACGCCTCAGCTGTTCCGCTTAGGGGTGCTGATGGAGGCACTGGCTCGGACGCACGAACCGACCGATGAGGCAGAGGCAGTGGAGGCGTTGGGGTTGAGACCGATGCTGGTGCGGGGAGAGATAACTAATGTGAAGGTGACGTTGCCAGGGGATTTGGCATTAGCAGAGGCGATTTGGCATTGGCAGGAGAGAGTGTGTGAGAGGCGAGGAGATACCGCCGTTGCGGGTGGGAATAGGGTTTGATGTCCATGCGCTGGTGCCGGGACGACGGTGCGTGATCGGGGGGGTGACCATCCCCTTCGAGCGAGGATTGTTAGGTCATTCCGATGGGGATGTGTTGACCCACGCCGTGATCGATGCAGTGTTGGGAGCCGCTGGGTTGGGCGATGTGGGGCAGCTTTTCCCCGAGGGAGAGGAGCGGTGGCGGGGGGCCGATAGCTTGAGGTTGCTGCGCTTGGCCTGGGAGAGAGTGCAGGCAGCGGGATGGCGATTGGTTAACGTCGATGGAGTGGTGATCGCCGAGGCACCGCGGATCGCGCCGTACGCCGCAGAGATGCAGGCGCGATTGGCTGCAACATTGGGGGTAGAGGCTGCACAAGTGGGGGTGAAAGGAAAGTCGTTCGAACGGTTGGGGGCTTTGGGACGCGGCGAGGGAGTGGCGGCTGAGGCAGTAGCTCTGTTGGTGCGGGCGCGTTAACGGTGGGAGAAGAGAGCTTCTTTTGGTTCGATTTCGAGACTTTCGGAAGCGACGGGTGCAGCGACCGCCCCGCTCAGTTCGCA
Source organism: Hydrogenophilus sp. (assembly GCA_026416515.1). Lineage (GTDB taxonomy): Bacteria > Pseudomonadota > Gammaproteobacteria > Burkholderiales > Rhodocyclaceae > Hydrogenophilus. Next base: position 252,806 of record JAOAEZ010000002.1, read on the forward strand.
GGGGTGCGAACCAGTAGGGATTTGGAGGAGGTGGAGGAGCCTTTGGTGCTCTTTTGCCGCTTGGGAGAGGATTATTTGCCCGATCCGCGGAGCTGCTTGTTGACGGGAATCACGCCGGAGCTCTGCGCAGAGCGAGGAGTGCGTGAACGGGTGTTTGCAGAGCAGATTTTCGCAGCGTTAAACCGCCCGGGGACAGTGAGCAGCGGGTTTAATTCGTTGCGCTTCGATGAGTGCGTGGTGCGGTTTTTGTTTTGGCGCAATTTGCTCGATCCCTACCGCCATGGGTGGGCTAACGGCTGCCGACGGTGGGATTTATACCCCGTGATGCGGGCGGCGTGGGCATTGCGCCCTGAGGGAATCGAGTGGCCTAGACGGGCCGATGGGGGAGTGAGCTTGCGATTGGAGGATCTGACCGCAGCCAATGGGATCGCCCATGAACAGGCGCACGATGCTTTGGCCGATGTGCGCGCGACAGTGGCATTGGCGCGCTTGTTGCGCGAGCGCCAGCCTCGCCTTTTCGCGTACGGGTTGTCGTTGTCGTCGACACGACGGGTGGAAGAGGTTGTGGGGTGCGTAGGAGGAGAATTGCCAGAGAGACCGTTTTTGTGCGTGGCACCCTTTTTTCCCGCCGAGCGGGGATATGCCGCTTTGTTGCTGCCCGTGGGGTGGCATCCATTCCAGAGCCGCGTGTTGCTGGCATGGGATTTGGCTGCCGATGTGCAGATGCTTGCCGATCTGCAGCCCGAGGAGGTACGGTTGCGGTGGTTCTCTTCCCGTACGAAATTGACAACGCTTGGGTTAGCGCGATTGGGAATTTACCAAATTCGCTTAAACGCGGCTCCTTTCGTGGTGCAGGCGTGGGAGAGGTTTTTGCCAACATTGGCCGAGCGGTTTGCGTTCGATGTGGGGGAGGTGTTGCGAAATTGGGAGCGAGCAAGGGCTCTGCGGTGGCGCCCCGAGAGAGCATGGTGGGAGGCCGTTTTAAGGGAACACCCGGCACTGGAAGAGGGACCCGACGAGGCACTGTACGCGGGGTTGGTGGATGAGGAGTCACGAGCGCGGTTGAGATGGGTGCGCGCGTTGCCGCCTGAAGATGGGCGTTGGCGAGAGGTGTCATGGCGAGATCAGCGGTTGCCAGAGTTGGTATTCCGCTTTTGGGCTCGAAACCATCCCGAGTGGCTGACGGAGGAGGAACGGACGCGGTGGCGGGCCATTTGCCGCGGCCGGTTGATGGAGGGAAGAGAGGGAGCGCGTTCTTTTGCGGCTTTCGAGTTGGCGTTGGCGGAGTGCGCGCAGAGGGTGACGGCAGAGATGGAGGAAAGGAAGAGGAGGGTAAAGGAGGTCGCGGGGGAAGAAGGGAAAGAGGGAGCGGAAGAGGGTGTGCGCGAGCGGGAGAGGGCGCAGGCGGTGTTGGAGTCGCTGCGCCGTTGGGCGGAAGGGGTGCGGCGAGCTTTGGAGGAGGGAGATTTAGAGGAGAGCGGGCATGGTGAGACGCCGCGCGGTGCGGGTGAGGGCGGTGAGAAAGAGATTCCCCGGGTCGTAAAGGGTGAGGTGGGTCTTGGCACGGGTAACGGCGGTGTAGAGGAGTTCGCGGGTGAGGAGGGGATGGTCTTGGGGAGGAAGGATGAGAAGGAGCCGATCATATTCGCTTCCTTGGGCTTTGTGAACCGTGAGGGCAAAGGCAGGCTCCCAGGGGGGAAGTTGGGGGAGAGGAATGGTTCGGAGGCGGTCGGGATGGTCGGGGTCGGGGAAATAGGCGAGGGGATAGGGGTGGTGATAGAGAATCACACCGGTGTCGCCATTGGCGAGCCGAAGGGGAGGGTAGTTGACGGTGATGAGGATGGGAAGGCCGTGGGCAGCAGGAGGAGGAGAGAGGGGGTAGAGGTGGCGAGAGCGGGTGAGAAGACGAATGAGGCGGGCGTTGAGGGCAATAACGCCATAGGGACCTTCGCGGAGAGGGGTGAGGATGAGGGTTTTTGAGACAGCCGTGAGGAGTTGTTGCGCGAGCTGGGGGGAGGAGAGAGGGGGGGGTGAGGAAGAGAGAGAGGGGAGGAGAAGGTCGCAATAGGGGGAGAGATGGCGCAGGAGCGCGTGGAGGAGCTGCCGGGGGTGGGTTAGCCGGTCGATGGCGGGGGAGGAGGAGAGAAGGGAGGCGGCGGCTGAGGAGTCGCCGAGACGAATCGCGACGGCGAGGTCGGCAATGGGAAGGGTAAAGCGGTGCGAGCGCGTGAGTTGTCGGTGAAGGTCGGGAAAACGCTCGATGAGGTGGACGAGAACAGTGCCGGCTTCGACAGCAGGAAGTTGGTGGGGATCGCCGACGAGGATGAGACGGGTGAAAGGGGAGAGGGCTTCGGCGAGGTGAAGGGCGAGGTGAAGGCTGAGCATGGAGGCTTCGTCGATGATGACGAGGTGGTGAGGGAGGATCGAGAGACGACGCGGGGCGTTCGGCCGAAGACCGAGAAGGGCATGGAGCGTGCTGGCGGTGAGAGGACGTTGGAAGAGGGGATGATGGGGGGAAAGGTGACGGCGGTGTTGGTTGAGAGCGTGGGTAAGACGGTCCGCGGCTTTTCCGGTAGGGGCAGCTAGCGCAACGGTGAGGTGGGGGTGACTTTCGAGGGCGATCGCGAGAAGGGCCGCAAGAGTGGTGGTTTTGCCGCTGCCGGGACCGCCGGTGAGAATGGTGAGCGGCGCCGCAAGAGCTTGCGCGATGGCGGCGCGCTGCTCTTGGGTAAGGTGAGGGGGAAAAGAGGTTGCGGCGGGAAGGATGGGGGACGGTTTTGCGTGCGCACGGTGGCGTTCGAGCCGCTCGAGAAGCTCTTGTTCGGCTTTGGCGTGTCGCTGAAATTGAAGGTGGTGACGGGTGAGGACGAGAGGAGCACTGAGGTCGGTGGCAACATAAGGACGATGGACGAGGAACTGGTGTTCGGAGGGGGTGAGGGGAATGGCCGTGTGACCGTCGGCAACGGCGGTGAGAAGACGGGTGAGAAGGGTTTGAAGAAGCGAGCGATGGTGAGGGTCCGGTTCTAAAAGGGCGGCAAGGTGACGAGCGACCGGATCGGGGGAGGAGGGGGCGTGCGGAGGCGCGGAGAAGGGGTCCATCGGGCCGGAGGAAGAGGGATTAGCGAGGAATGAGGTGGTCAAGGATGGCACCGAGGTGGTCGGCAGCGCGAGGGGCATTGGGGTGGTCGATGAGGAGGATAAAGAGCAGAGGGGGCCTTTCAGGAGGGTAGGCATACCCGGCGAGCGCACGGACGTCGGCGAGGGTACCACTTTTGAGGCGAAGTTCACCGCGTAAGGGGTGGTCGCGAAAACGACGGCGAAGGGTGCCCTCTTCGCCGAGAAGGGGAAGAGAGGCGATAAAGTCGGGAGCATAGGTTTGGCGGGAGATGTGCTGCAAAAGACGGGCAAGGGTGCGAGCGGTGAGGCGTTCGTGCCGAGAGAGCCCCGCGCCGTTTTCGATGCGGGTGTGGCCATCGTCAAGAGCATGGGTGCGAAGAAGGTGAAGGAGCGCTCGAGCCCCGGCGGCGACATGGTCAGGGGCGTCGGGTTCTTTTTCCCGACCGATGAGAGCGAGGAGTTGTCGGGCTAGGACGTTGTTCGACCATTTGTTGAGCGGGTGAAGGAGTTCGGCAAGGGTTGGGGATTCAGAGCGGGCGAGGGTTAGAGAAGGGGCAGGCTGGTGGGGGAGGGTAGGGTCGATTTCCCCACCGAGTTCGCGCCAGATGGCAGTGAGGATCTGTTGGGCAAACCGATGGGGGTCAGGGGGGGCAATATAAAGGGTGGTTTCTCCGCAGGCACGGGGGTAGCGACCCGCGAGGGAGATCTGCGCTCCGTCGATGGATACCGTGAGGGAGTCGCGCACTTTGTGGCGACAGGGCTCGGTTGTGAGTCGAACAGCGGCAGCGTTGACTGCGAGAGGAAGGGGGGGATGGGGAGCGACCAAGAGACGCGCTTCGGTGGGGTGAGGGAGAAGGTGGAGGGCGATGGCGTTGAGGTGAGCGAGGGCCGGTACAGGAGGTTGGGTGTAGGGGGCGTCACCGCGACCGTCAAAGGCAGCGGGGTCAGCAGGGGGGAGATGGAGGGGTTTGGCATCGAGTTCAATGGCAGCGACCCGTCGAATTCCAAAGGCACGCGCGGTGCGGGCGAGCGTCCAGAGCCGCTCGGCGGTGAGGAAGGGGTCACCGCTATGTTCGAGAATGAGGGGGCCGTATAGGGTGCCGTCGTGCCATTGGCTGGCGATGGTGAGTTGGACGCTCCAACGGTGGGTAGGGCCAAAGGTTTCTAAGGCGGCAAAGGTGGTGAGGAGCTTCATCACGGAGGCAGGGTTACGCGGTATGTCGGGGTGGAGTTGGTAGAGCGGGGCGCCGCCGTCTAGGGGTCCTACCCAGAGGGAGAGGGCAGAGAGAGGAATTTGGGCATCGGCAAGGCGTTGGAGAAGGGGTTGAGGAAGGGAAGAGGCAGCAGAAGGCAAGGGAGAGGAGAGGAGAAGGGGGAGAGAGAGGAAAAGAGCGAGAAGCCGGAAACCCCAGAGGCTTGGGATGGATGGGGAGAGAGGGAGCCATTTCTCACACCTACCGCGAGCGAGAAAGGAGAGGAGAAGGAGAAGAGGTGGGGGAACGGTCATGGGAGAGAGAGGTAGGGGCGCTCAAGGGCCATCAGCTGGTCGAGCTCTTCGCGGGCGCGGATGAGGCGATGGCGGTCCCCGTGGACGAGGACTTCAGCAGCACGCGGACGGCTGTTGTAGTTGCTGCTCATGCTCATGCCGTAAGCGCCCGCTGAGAGGATGGCGACGAGATCGCCTTGTTGAAGAAGGAGCGAACGAGCGCGCGCGAGGGTGTCGCTGCTCTCACAAATAGGACCGACGATTTCGATGGAAGGAGCAGAGGGGGAGGGAACGCCGCGGTGAAAAACGGGTTCGACTTCGTGCCAGGCATTGTAGAGGGCGGGCCGAAGAAGGTCGTTCATCGCCGCGTCGACGATGACAAAGGTGCGGTCGGGACGCGGTTTGAGGTACTCGACACGGGTGAGCAGGAGACCAGCGTTGCCAATGATCGAACGACCCGGTTCAAGGGCGAGGCGTTCGGGTCGATCGGTGAAAAGGTCGAGAAGAGCGCGGACGGTTTCCGGGATAGAGGGCGGCGTCTCTTCGCGGTAGCGAATGCCGATGCCGCCGCCGAGGTCGATCGAGGTGAGGTGAATTCCCTGAGCGTTGAGGGTTTCGACAAAGGCGCGTACCCGCCGCGCGGCGGCAAGAAGCGGTTCCGGCGTGAGAATTTGGGAGCCGATGTGCGTGGCGATGCCCACGAGACGGAGGTACGGTTGCTCAAGAGCCCAACGCAAGGCGAGAAGGGCTTCGTCGAGAGAGAGTCCGAATTTGCTGTTGGCAAGACCGGTGGCGATGTAGGGGTGAGTTTCAGGGTCGATGTCAGGGTTGATGCGCAGCGTAATGGGGGCGACGACGCCGTGGGTGGCGGCAATGACCGCGATGCGTTCGAGTTCAGCGCGCGATTCGACGTGAAGGGCACCGATGCCGGCGGCAAGCGCCATTTCGATTTCACGCCCGGTTTTCCCTACGCCTGAAAAGAGGGTTTTGGCCGGGTCTCCCCCAGCGGCGAGAACGCGAGCAAGCTCACCACCGGAGACAATGTCAAAGCCGGCACCCGCCTGGGCGATGAGGGCAAGGAGGGAGAGGTTGCCGTTGGCTTTGACCGCATAGTGAATCGTTCCCCGTTCGGGCGGTAGGGCGGTGAGGTAGGTGTGGAGCGCTTCTAAGAGAGCGGTCTGCGAGTAGACATAGGTAGGGGTACCGTAGCAGCGAGCGATCTCCGCTAGCGGGACCGCTTCGAGGTAAAGCTGGCCGTTGTGTCGCGTGAGGGTGGAGATGGGAAAGGGGGAGGAATCCATACTTTGTCGAAAATCAGCGCGTTGAGGAGGAACGAGAGGAGGAATCGACAGAAGGGGGAGGAGAGAGAGGGCCTTTTACCCCACAACCGGCGAGAATAAAGAGAGAGAGGGAGAGAAGAAAAAGTCGCAGCATATAGAGGTGTCCGGGTAGCGAGCGTAGGATTATTGTATCTCGAGGAGGAGAGAAAAAGGCCCACGAAGGGGCCTCAGAAATGCTGGGGGAGGGAGAGGAGGTAATTAGGCGGTGCTCTTTTTAGGGGCGGCGTTGGTTGAAGAGGAAACAGGGGTGATTTTGGCGACGTTTTGTACGGCACTGGAGACCGCTTTGCTGGCCGCATTGGTAGCGGCGGCTAGGTTGGCTTCGAGGATCTCCGTCATCTGCTTGAAAGCTTTTTGGATGTTTTCATAGGCAACTCCGGCTGCTGCGAGCGCCGATTTGGCGGCATTGATTACCAGTTCGGAGCCAGCGGGCGAGGATTTGCCGAGCTGGTCTAACATTTCGGCCAGCTCTTTCTGAATGATAGAAAATTGCTCGTCGACAACTTTGGTGAGTTCCTGCCGATGCTGCTGAAAAAGGTCTACGATCTGCCGCTGTTGCGCGATCATCTGCTCGATGTTAACGGTAAAGTTTTTTTGCATTTCTTGCCAGAAAAGCTGCGGGTCCTTTTGAGCGATGAGCGATTGCCCTTGCTGGGTAAAACGCTCGAGATTGCTTTTCATGAGCTCAAGGGTGAGATTAGTAAATTTTTCACTGAGGGCAAGGTTTTGATTGGCGACCGTCAGCCAGGCTTCTGAGATTTTCCGTTGCTGGTTGACCAATTGTTCAATGGTTTGTGGGTTAATCATGATGACGCCTCCTGGGAATTGATCGAAATTTGCTGCACCGCAGCAAAATCACTATAGCCGATCACTTTCGATTTGTCAAGCGTTTTTTTAGCGCCCAATCCTCGCCGCGGTTTCCCCCAGGTCGAGAAAGAGGGAGAGGGGAGAGCTTGGGACTCTGTGAGCGTAGTGAGAAGCGTGCGGCAACGGGGGATCAGGAGAGGGCTACTTAGGGAGTGGGTTCTTTTTTGAAGGAGTGCGTAGAGGGTAAAGGTTCGGACCGGTTCTTGGGTTGAATGACAGCACGTACTCGCCCGCTGGGGGCAGAGGAGGGAGCCCCAGCGTGGGTGACCCGAAAGGTTTCGGAGGAGATCTCATAGGTGATGATGGCCCCTTCTACCAGGTCAGGACCAGAGGTGAGACGGGCACGACCGCTGAGCGTGAGGCGCTCGGCGCGGGCGTCATATTCGAGCCGTTCGGCTTCGCCCGTGATCCATTCAGAGCTGGCTTCTTTTTGTTGACGAAATGAGGCGAGCCGATTTTTGCCGATCGCCGTTCCATGCCGAAAGCCTTCGGCGTCTTGGCGGATGAGGATTTCGTCGGCGCGAATTTCTAACGTTCCTTGTTGAAGGCGGACGTTGCCTTCGAGATGATGCGTTTTAGACTTTTCATCGATGGTGATCCGATCCGCGTCGATTTCGACGGGTTGTTGACGATCGCTTTTTTTAGCGGAAGAGGGGAGAGGGTGAAGAGAGAGGAGAAGGAGAAGAAGAAAAGAAAAGAGAAATTTCATGGAGCAGTTTGAACGAAAAGGTGGGCGCTGCCGAAGAGCCGAAAGCGGTTGAGGTGGTCTTCCGCATGGATTTGGTCAGCGCGCGCCCATCGATCGGGGGCAAGGAGCAGGGCAGGTGTCTGTGTGTGGGCTCGCCCTTCGTCGGGCCAGAGGGTGACCGCTTCGGTAGCGAGAACAACGGTGGGGGGAGCGCCCGAGTCACGGGTGGCAGGAGTGATCCGCAGGAGACGAACAGTGCCTTCGGCGTCCAGTTTCCGTACCGCTTCGTCCCACCGGCCAGAGTCGGCACGGGCATAGAGGAGGAGGTCGGCGCGAGGGCGGCTGGTGAGTTCAAGGGCTTGAAAGTGAAGATGACCATTTTCGGTAATGTCGAGACGTTGGGCGGTGAACGCATGTTGAAGTTTCCCAAAACGGTCGTAGAGGTGGGTGAGAGTTCCGTAGGCGAGGGTAGTGACGGCAGGAGGGGGAGGGAGGAGAGGAGAAGAAGGTCGGCTGGCTCGCTCGGCGAGCCAAATAACCCATAAAAGGAGAGGGGTAAGGAAAAGGAGCAAGAGGGAGGTGGGACGAAGAGGGAGAGAGATCATGGCAGCATTTCAGCGATCAGCCGTTCGAGATGCCCTTGAGCGGTGAGGAGATAGTCGCAGACTTCTCGTACCGCACCTTGGCCGCCCGCCCGCACCGTGATGTAGTGGGCGCGGGCGAGCGCTTCAGGGTGGGCGTCTGCAGGGGCAGCGGCAAAGATGGCTAAAGCCATCGGCGCAAGGTCTACAAGGTCGTCGCCCATGAAGCCCGCTTCGTCCCAGGTGAGGTGGTGTTGCGCGAGGAGCTCAGCGAGCGCAGCACGTTTGTCGTCGCAGTCGAAGATGAGGTGGCGAATCCCTAACTCCGCCGCCCGCCGTTCCACCGCAGAGCTGTGCCGCCCCGAGATCAGGGCGACTTGAACGCCACTGCGCATGAGGAGCTTAAGGCCATGGCCGTCTTGAACATGAAAGCTTTTGAGGAGTTCGCCTTCCGGACCAAAATAGAGACGACCATCGGTGAGTACACCGTCGATGTCGAAGGCCATGAGGCGAACTCGGGCAGCACGATCGCGAGCAGTCATGTTAGATTACCTTTGCGTGCATAAGATCATGGGTGTGCAGCGCACCCGCGAGGCGACCCTCTTCGTCGACGACGATGAGTTGATTGATGCGGTGGGTCTCCATAAGGCGGGCAGCTTCAGCAGCCAGTTGGTGGGCAGCGATCGTCTTGGGGGGAGCGTGCGCGATCTGCCCAAGGGTGAGATGTTGCCAGGGTTCCCCGCGTTCGATAAGCCGCCGCAAGTCTCCATCAGTAAAAATACCGATGGGGCGGTCTTCCGCGTCGATGAGAATGACCATGCCCATCCCACCGCGCGTCATGGTCAGAATGACTTGGAGAATGGGGGTGGTGGCGATGGCAGTTGGGGATTGCGGGCGCGGCCGCATGACGTCGGAAACCCGCAGCAAAAGTTTACGCCCCAGCGCTCCAGCAGGGTGCATGCGGGCAAAATCTTCCGGCCCAAAACCGCGCGCTTCTAGAAGCGCCATCGCTAAGGCGTCGCCGAGCGCGACCATCGCTGTGGTGCTTGCCGTGGGGGCAAGGTTGTGCGGACAGGCTTCTTGGGCAACCGCAATGTCGAGGTGGATTTCGGCAGCGCGCGCAAGGGGTGATTCAACGTTTCCTGTGATCGCGATGAGGTGCGCTCCGTATCGCTTGATCGCCGGGAGGATGGTGAGAAGTTCATCCGATTGCCCGGAGTAGGAGAGGGCAATTACCACGTCAGCAGGAGTAATCATGCCAAGGTCGCCATGGGCGGCTTCAGCGGCGTGAACAAAGTAAGCGGGTGTCCCCGTCGAGGCCAACGTTGCGGCAATTTTGCGGCCGATATGCCCAGACTTCCCTACCCCTGTGACGATGACCCGGCCGGTGGCAGAGAGGATAGTGCGAACCGCTGCTAAGAACGGTTGAGGATTAAGAGAGAGCCGCGTCCGCAACGATTCTAGCGCCGCGATCTCGAGCGTGAGGGTTGCAATTGCCCGCTCGGCGAGGGGATCAAAAGTCATCGGGGTTGCACTCATCGCTTTTTCGCGATTGTACCACCGCGCATCGAGAGAGTAGAGGCGATCGCCGAAAGAGTGGTGGAGCCGGGGGGAGTCGAACCCCCGTCCGAGAGCCTTCCACAGCGAGGTCTACATGCTTAGCGACTGGTTGATTCTGACATTGCCGCCGGTCCAGGCGCAAACCACGGCAATGCGGTCTGCCTTTTTCTCGCTCTTGGAAGCGGCAGCGACTTCCACGAGCCAGCCTCATGAGGGACGCCGTGCTCCGACCGTGAGGCGCAGCCGGGACGACGCGTCGCCGGATTTAGGCGGCGACGGCAAAACGCTCGTCGTTGGCGTTTGTTTCGGTCCAGTGGTTTTACGAGGGTACTGGTCCTCGGCATGCCCCCGCGTGCTTCTTGACCCCCGTCGAAGCCAGGTACGGCCCCACAGAGAGAAGCTTTCGCGCGCGGTACCCCGGTTCGCGTTTCCGCTTACCATTTACGGGCCGCTACGATATAGTTTACCAAAGTGTCGTTGGAAAGTCGATAGCGGCGTAAGATCGGATTGTAAGATAACCCAACCGAGGCAAAGGGCAGGAGATTCGCCGCTTGACACCAGCCGGTGAGCTCGGCAGGGGTGATGAATTTTCGCCAGTCGTGGGTTCCTCGCGGCAGAAGGTTGAGAAAATACTCGGCGCCGAGGATCGCGAAGAGGTAAGCTTTTAAGGTGCGGTTGAGAGTGGAAAAGATGACGATTCCGCCCGGGCGGGCCAGACGAGCACAGGCTTGAACAGTACGGGCGGGGTCGGGTACGTGTTCAAGCATTTCGAGACAAGTGACGAGGTCGAATGCTTCAGGATGGTCGAGCGCAAATTCTTCTGGGCTGGAGAGATGATAGTCGATGGAGACACCGGTTTCGTGGCTGTGCAGACGAGCGACCGAAAGCGCTTTTTCAGATCGGTCGATTCCGGTGACCGACGCTCTTTTGAGGGCGAGGGCTTCGGTGAGAATTCCACCCCCGCAGCCGACGTCAAGGACCCGTTTTCCTTGGAGCCCACCGGAGATTTGTTCGATCCAGCTCAGACGTAAGGGGTTGATTTCGTGAAGCGGCCGAAATTGTCCATGGGGATCCCACCATCGGTGGGCGAGAGCGCTGAATTTGGCGATCTCGGCGTTGTCGACGTTGTCGCTAAGGGAGGGAGGTTCGACCATGGGCGGAGTCTCCGACGGAGGAGCGACGGCTCGAGCGACGCCGCAGCCGTTGCCATAGGGCGATTCGCCAGAGAAGATGGGTGAGAAGGTAGCCGCAGAGGGCAAGCGTGAGGGCGAGAATGGGAAGACCCATAAGGGTAGCTGTCCCCAGCTGGGAGAACCAGGAGAAAAGCGTTTCCCATAGAGTCTCCCCTCCAGAAGGAGGTGATTGGGGAGGAGGACCATTGCCAAAGCCAAGCGTTCGTCCGAGCGCGTAAGCGAGCGAGAGAAGAAAGGGCCAGGTGAGGGGGTTGGTGTAGAGGGTAACGACGAGTGCAAGGGGAAGATTTTTTTTACAGAGAAGGGCAAGAAAAAGTGCGGTCGGCATTTGGAAGGGACCGGGAATAAGACCGGCAAAGAGGCCGATCGCAATGGCGCCTGGAACGCTGCGACGGTTGATATGCCAGAGCTGTGGGTGCTGGAGATAGGGGGCAAAGCGCTCCAGGAGCGGGTGGTCGAGAAGGGTTTGAGCGCGAGAAACGAGCGGACGGATCCAGCGTTTGGGCATCGGAGAGGGAAAGAAAACAACAACGGGGAATGAGATAGGCTGCAACGGGAATGGTTCCAAAAAAAAAACGCCCCACTTTCGGGGCGCTTAGGAGTGTAGAAGAAATCTCACTTCTTGGTACCGATGACCTCCACTTCGACGCGCCGATCCGGCTGCAGGCAGGCAATGAGCGCTTTGCGCTCTTTGATCTTGTCGCACTTGTTGCCCGTGACCGGCATCTTCTCGCCCTTCCCTTCGGTGTAGATGCGGTTGGCAGGAATGCCTTTGCTGACTAGATATTTCTTGACAGCCGCCGCTCGCCGCTCCGAAAGCTTCTGATTATAAGCGTCCGATCCGATCCGGTCGGTGTGACCAACCGCTAAGATCACCTCCACGTTGAGGTTGGCGATTTGCGCCACAAGTTCGTCGAGCTTCTTCTTGCCCTCCGGCCGCAGAACCGCTTTGTCGAAGTCAAAGAGGGTGTCGGCGGCGAGCTTCACTTTGTTCGAAACCGGCTCCGGTTTCCTGGCCGCAGGCGCGGGCGCCTCAGCTTTCTTGGGTTCACACTTCTCTTTAGCGATGATGTCAGGATCGCAGGAGCATGCAAGCGGTCTGCCCTCTTTGTCGAGAGTCTGCTCGGCAAGCGCAGGCGTCCAGAATCCGGTGCGCCAGCAGAGCCCTGTACCACTGCGGACCACAACTCCTCGACTGTCGATGACATAGGGAATAACCCCCTTCGCGGGGTCGACAATAACATCTTTTACCCCCTGCGCAAAGGCAGGAAGAGAGAAAGAGGCGACCAGGATACCGCTGAGGAGGGTCGAGCGAAGGGTTTTCGTCATGACTTCCATCCTTTCATAGTATGAGTTAGACGACAGCGTACATTATAGACGGTTTTTACCCGCTGCCAATCGCTTTGCTTACAGAATGCGCTTTCTGTTCCCACTTTTCGGCAATTCGCCGAAGTTCCATGTCGCTTTTTTGCAACAAAAGGCGGTTATCCCGCTTTTTGGGAACACCTGCAACCCAGACGTCGGTGACCGCTTCACGCCCGAGAACCCAGACGAGGTGGGCAATGGGGTCATAAAGGGGTCGGAAGACAAAGTGCTCGACGGAGACAAGGATGAGATCGGCAATCTTTCCAGGCCGGATCGAGCCGATCTGCGCGTCAAGGTGCAGCGCCTTGGCTCCACCGAGAGTGGCCATCTCCAGGAGGAGGGCGGCGGGAAGGGCAGCGGCGTTGCCCCGAAGGTGCTTGGCGAGAAGGGCAGCATGGCGCATCTCGGTGAAGAGGTCGAGTCGGTTGTTGCTGGCTGCTCCGTCGGTGCCGAGCGCTGCGGTGAGCCCGAAGTCGTGCCAGGCCATGACGTCAGCACCACCGCTGGCTAGCTTGAGGTTAGAGGTAGGACAGTGGACCAACGCTGCTTTCGCGGCGGCAAGCGTGGCGAGTTCGTCGGGGGTGAGATGAACCGCATGCGCAGCGATGAGAGGAAGTTCGAGGAGCCCAGCGCGCGCTAACCGCTCAAGCGGTGTGGCACAGTGTTGTTGAAGCGAGCGGGGACTTTCATCCGCTGTTTCATTGAGGTGGATGTGAACGGCAAAGGTGTGTTGGCGGGCGAGGTGAGAGAGGCGGGTGAGAGTGAGATCGCTGACGGTGTAAGGGGCGTGCGGAGCGAGAAGAAAAGTAAGAAGGGGGTGCGATCGCCACTGAGCATAGGCGTCCAGACCGCGCGCGAGGTAGTTTTCGGGATCGACCGCATAGGGAGTGGGAAAGTCGATAACCACGAGACCGATCGCTGCCCGCATGCCCGCTTCGGCGAAGGCGCGAGCAGAAGCTTCGGGGAAAAAATACATGTCGAGGGCGGTGGTGATTCCACTGGCCAGCATCTCAGCGGCGGCAAGCCAGGTCCCTTCATAAACAAAGTCAGGAGAGATCAGGGCTTGTTCTCGTGGCCAGATCGCAGTGGTGAGCCAGGTTTCGAGCGGGAGATCGTCGGCAATACCGCGCAGAAGAACCATCGCAGCATGGGTGTGGCTGTTGATGAGCCCGGGGAGAAGAATGTGGTAAGGTTTTTCGTGCCATTGCCAGGGGGGGGAGGGAAAGGCGCGCCGCGCCTCTTGCTGGGGGAGCAGGGCCACAATCCGCCCCTCGGCGACGGCGACAGCGTGCTCTTCAAGGATTGCGCCCCGCGGTTCAATGGGGATAATCCAGCGAGGAGCGATGACAAACGGCGGGTGGAGTGGCGGTTCCATAGAGGAAGAGAGAGGGATAGGCAATCTATTATAGCGAAGGGAGATTAAGGGTAGTAAGGGGAGACTTCGAATCCGACCACACCGCTTTCGTGCATCTCCCAGGTGAGGAGTAGAACCACGCGTTGCCGCGGCTGAAAGGGATGCTCAAGGGGGGCACGCCATTGGTCGGGGGGAAGAAGCTTGCGGATGATCGCCCGCCCAAGACCGTCGGTGAGGGTGACCGCGAGGTGAGGCCAGGGCATGGGATAGGGCGCTGTGTTGGTGAGGGCAAATTCGAGGGTGTAACGGTTGGGTTGAGGCTCTTTGATGAGGCGGGCGTCGTCGATAAGGAGTTTCTCGCGGTCGGCAGGAGGGCTGACGGTGCAGCCGAGCCGCTTGCAAGCGCGATCCCACCAGGGATAAAGGGAGGGGTATTGACGGATGAGGGGTTGGTGCGCGACGAGAAGCGTTTGCCAGACAGCAGTGAGGGAAAGCAGCAGGATGAGAAGGATGCTGACCAGACGGCGGGTGCTTTGCGCCCACGCCGAGGAACGAGGGAGGGAGGGGGAGGAGGAGGGGCGAGAAGGAGAGGCGGAGGGGGAAGAGGGGCGAGAAGGAGAGACGGAGGGGGAAGAGGGGGTGGTGAAACGCAAAGGAGGAGGGGGAAAGGCCGCTGCTTGCCCACCGCCGGAGGAGGAAGCAGCGGATGGTGAGTCGGAGGAGGAGGGGGAGGAAACGGAGGAGGAGGAGGGCGGGAGAGGGCGAACGAGGGTGGGGAGTCGGTCGCGAGGGGGAGGAGCCTTGGAGCGTTGCAGGGGAGAAAGAGAGACGCCAGCAGGGGAGAGGGCGTGGGCGATGGCGTCAAAGGGCAAGAGACATTCACCGCAGAGGGCCCACCCGCCGCTGGGTTCGAGGGCTTGCAGCGAAGTGGCAAAGGCGGCGCGGCAATGAGGACAGCAGACGGTGAGAGCAGTCATGGGAGAGGACGCGTTCCATCAAGCCGTACCCAGCCGTCCCGCTCCGCACCGATGGTGAGGGTGATCCAGGGCGCATAGGCGACGATGACGCTTTCTGCTTGTTCGGCGAGGATACCGGTGAGGGCAATTTTGCCACCCGGGGCAAGGAGGGCGCTGAGCGTGGGGGCAAGCGCTATGAGCGGACGGGCAAGGATGTTGGCGACGATCCGTGTGTGGGGGAGAAGAGGGGAGCCGGCTGGGAGAACGCGGATGGAAAGGTGATTGAGTTGGGCGTTGCGCTGGGCCGCAGCGCAGGCGTCAGGGTCGATGTCCACGGCAGTGACGGGGGCAGCGCCGAGTTTGGCCGCAGCGAGGGCGAGAATCCCCGACCCGCAGCCATAGTCAAGACAGCTTTCACCAGGGGTAATCTGGTCGAGGAGCCATTCGAGAGCGAGTTGGGTGGTGGTGTGGCTGCCTGTGCCAAAAGCAAGGCCCGGGTCGAGACGGAGGATGGGGGCGCTTGTGGCAGGGGGTTCGTGCCAGGTGGGGACGATCCAGAGGCGGTTGTCGCCGATCTCAATAGGGGGAAAATGGTCTTGGGTGGCGCGTACCCAGTCGGTTTCCCCGAGGGGGGTAAGGTGCCAGTGCGTAGGGGAAGGAAGATCGATCCCAGCATGGTGAGCAGCGCGTATGAGCGCCTCGTGCCAAGGGGTGCAGCTGTCAAAGAGCAGCGAGAGCGTGGTCAAAGACCAGGGGGAGATCGTTTCCCCCGGTTCGGCAAATTGCGGTTGCTCGCGCGGCGTGCCCGCGTCAGCGTCTTCGAGCGTCGCTGCCAGCGCGCCTTGCACGAGGGCAGAGTCGGCGAGGGATTCCGCGTCGGCAGTGGGAAGTGTGAGACGAAGTTCAACCCAGCGGGGGTTAGCGACGCCGTTCATCGAGCCAGCGCTCCAAAAAATGGATCGAGAGTTCTCCTCGCCGAACCCGCGGGTCGAGGAGAAGGTCGCGGTGAAGGGGAACATTGGTGGTGATCCCCGTGACGACGAGCTCTTCTAGCGCCCGATTCATCCGCGCGAGAGCCGCTTCGCGTTCTGGGGCATGGACGATAATTTTGCCGATAAGGGAGTCATAGTAGGGGGGAACCCGGTAGCCCGCAAAGGCGTGGGAATCGACGCGAACGCCCGGCCCTCCCGGGGGATGCCACTGGTCGATACGACCAGGGGAGGGGGTGAAGCGCCAGGGGTCTTCAGCGTTGATCCGACATTCGATCGCATGGCCTTTGAGAAGAATGTCCGATTGGGTAAACCAAAGGGGTTCACCGGCAGCGATCCGAATTTGGGCTTGAACAAGGTCGATCCCCGTGATGAGTTCCGTGACAGGGTGTTCGACTTGAATGCGGGTGTTCATCTCGATGAAGTAAAAGTTGCCGTCTTCGTAGAGGAATTCTAGGGTGCCTGCGCCGATATAACCGATGCGCCGACAGGCTTCTACGACGGTGGCGCCGAGCTGTTCGATAGCGGCGCGAGGAACACCGGGAGCAGGTGCTTCTTCGATGACCTTTTGGTGACGACGTTGCAGCGAGCAGTCGCGCTCTCCTAGCCAAACGGTGTTTCCGTGTTGATCGGCAAGGATTTGAATTTCAATGTGCCGCGGGTTTTGGAGATACTTTTCGAGATAGAGCGTCGGATCGCCAAAGGCAGCACGCGCTTCTTCCCGCGTGGTGGCCACCGCGCTTAAAAGGGCCGATTCGTGGTGGACTACCCGTATCCCCCGCCCGCCGCCGCCGCCGGCAGCTTTGATGATGACAGGATAGCCTACCGAGCGGGCAAGAGCGATGATCGCGTCGGTGTCTTCCGGGAGCGGCCCGTCGCTGCCAGGAACACAGGGAACACCAGATTGGTGCATCGCTCGCTTGGCGGCGATTTTGTCGCCCATCAGGGCAATGGTTTCGGCGCGCGGGCCGATAAATGTAAAGCCGCACGCGGTGACCCGCTCGGCGAATTCTTGGTTTTCCGCCAGAAAGCCATAGCCAGGATGGATCGCGTCGGCATCGGTGACCTCAGCAGCGGCGATGATCGCGGGGATGTTGAGGTAACTTTTCGCGGCGGGGGGAGGGCCAATACAGACCGCTTCGTCAGCAAGCCGCACCGGCTTGCTGTCTCGATCGGCTTCGGAGTAGACCACAACTGTCGCGATGCCGAGTTCGCGGCAGGCGCGAAGAACGCGGAGCGCAATTTCACCTCGGTTGGCGATGAGGACTTTGTGAAAAGGGGGAAGAGAGGCCATTCGGTTATCCGATTACGAAAAGGGGTTGCCCATATTCCACAGGTTGACCATTTTCGACAAGAATCGCTTTGATCACGCCGGCGACCTCGGCTTCGATTTCATTCATCAGTTTCATGGCTTCGATGATGCAGAGGCGGTCGCCGACTTCCACACGAGTTCCAATCTCGACAAAGGGAGGAGCACTAGGAGAGGGAGCGCGGTAGAATGTCCCGACCATCGGCGATTTGACAATGTGCCCGTTGGGAGGCGATGGGAGGGCCGCGCCGCTTTCCGAAGGGGCAGGCGGGGAGGGTGAGGCCGGGGGCGCAGGGGGAGAGAGAAGGGGGGAGATGGCGGCGGGAAGCGCCATCTGCGGGTATTTGGCGATCCGGACCTTTTCTTCCCCTTCAGTGATCTCAATTTCGGCGATGGCCGAGGCTTCGACGAGTTCAATCAGTTTCTTGAGCTTGCGAAGGTCCATTCAACAGCTTCCTGTGAGGGCGTTGGGTGCAATTGTAGGCAAAATGGATCCGTTGGTGGGAGCGACCCTACGAACTCGAGCGGCTGTTGAGCCAGCGGAGGGCCGCTTCCAGCGCCGCTTCATAGCCAAAAGCGCCAAGACCAATAATGATCCCAAGCGCTTTGTCAGAGAGGTAGGAGCGATGGCGGAAAGGTTCCCGACTATAGGTGTTGGAGAGGTGAATCTCGATGTAGGGGATTTGCACCGCTAGGAGAGCGTCGCGAATCGCAATGCTGGTGTGCGTATAGGCCCCCGGATTGATGAGGATGAAGTCGGTTCCGTCTTCTAGCGTGGCTTGAATCCGGTCGATAAGGGCTCCTTCGTGGTTGCTTTGGAAGGTGTCGATGATCGCTAGACTTCCCGCCCG
Organism: Hydrogenophilus sp.; assembly: GCA_026416515.1. Taxonomy (GTDB): domain Bacteria; phylum Pseudomonadota; class Gammaproteobacteria; order Burkholderiales; family Rhodocyclaceae; genus Hydrogenophilus. The sequence continues at coordinate 270,462 of JAOAEZ010000002.1, forward strand.
CTCGACAAGCCGGCTGTGGATTTCAGAAAGGGTGGTGTGCCCGTAGAGATCGGGTTCGCGTAGCCCGAGGAGGTTGAGGTTGGGACCGTTGAGGACGAGGATGCGATAGGGGATCATCGATAGTGCTCCAACAACGCATTTTAAGGGGGGGTTCGCGCAAAGACTTCGGTGAGCGCCGCGTCGAGTTCAGCACGGGTCATCAGCCCCACATGGTGATGAACCGGTTGCCCCGCCGCGTCAAGGATAAGGGTAAAGGGCATCCCTCGGTTGGGGTTTCCGAGACGAACGGTTTGCCCAAACACAAAGCCGTTGCCGATGAGGGTGGGGTAGGGAAGCTTAAAACGAGCGATTTCGGCGCGTAGCTTTTCCCGCGTGTCTAAGCCGATGCCGATAAATTGAACCTGATCGCGATAGGTATGGGCAGCCGCAGCAAAGTCGGGAAGCTCGCGTTGGCAGGGAGGACACCAGGGGGCCCAAAAGTTGATGACGAGCGGTTTTCCTCGCCAGCGGTTGAGGGTGCGCGCTTCACCGGTTTCGACGTCGGGGAGGTGGGCGGTGAGGAGCTGCTCAAGAGCAGCTGGATGGTAGCGCTCTCCGGCGATGGAGGGAAGGGGATCGCCGGAGAGAAAGGCGCTGCCGAGAATCAAAAGAGAGACAACGGCGATGAAGAAGGCTATCAGCCAGAAACGCCGGTGGGAAGGGGCCAGAAGGGGGGAGGAACGAGGGTCGCGATTCATCGCGTGACGGGGGAGGGAGAGGCGAGGAGTTGGGCGAGGGCGGTCGCCGTGAGACCGCGTTCGCTTTTTTTGCGTTGCCGCTCCGCTGCGAGCGGCCAGATCCGCAGACGAACGGGAACCGCTTCGTCTTCAAGGATCAATTCGGTCTCCGGACGTTTCCCAGAAGCAGGTTTGGGGGTGTGAACACGAAAACGCCGCCCTTCGTTGAGGAGGGTGATCTCCACTTCCTTGGTCGATTCTACGAAGAGGTCGATTTCGATTTCAGAAAGAGGCCCCGCCGTGCCGTCGGCGACGCTGCCGACTAGGTAGGCGGGCCAGGGAAGAGCGGTGAGAACGGCAAGGGCGATCTGCCGGAGATGGGCAAGACGCTGCGGTTGCTCTTCTTCGTCAGCATATTCCGCTACAAAGCGCGCTAGCGCGGCGTCGACCGCTTCATTGCTGGGAAGCATGGTCCGCACCGGTAGCCCGAGTTGCTTGACCGCTTTGCGTTTGGCAAAGGCGTAGTCGCGAATTCCTTCGTTATAGATGAGACGGGCCGCAACGTGCGCAATTTCGTCGCGGTAATCGAGCGATTCATAAGTGCGAGTTTTCATCGCGACTGAGGATGTGAGAGAATTGCTCTTTATTGTATCAGGAGCATGAGTCGGTGCATCTCCATTTCGTCGGAATCGGCGGTGTATTTATGTCAGGCTTGGCCTTGCTGGCCAAGACGTTGGGATACCGCGTGACGGGATGCGACGGACCCCTTTACCCGCCGACGAGCGAGATTTTAGCAGCCCATGGGATCGAGCCGATGGTGGGTTTTGACGCCGATCCAGCGAAGATCGGCGCCGATCGCTACGTGATCGGCAACGCCATTTCCCGCGGCAACCCTTTGCTGGAGGAGATTTTGGATCAAGGCGTGCCGTTTGTTTCGGGGCCGCAGTGGTTGGCGGAGGAGGTGCTGGCAGGGCGGTGGGTGGTGGCGATCGCCGGAACCCATGGAAAAACCACAACGACAGCTATGGTGGTCCATATTTTGCGAGAGATGGGACTCGATCCAGGTTTTTTGATAGGAGGAGCGCCGATCGGTTTCGAGGCGCCGGCTGCGGTGGGGTCAAGCCCCTTTTTTGTGGTAGAGGCCGATGAGTACGATAGCGCTTTTTGCGATAAACGAGCGAAGTTCGTTCATTACCGACCGCGAACATTGGTGATCAACCATTTGGAGTTTGATCATGCAGATATCTACGCGGATCTGGCAGCGATCGAGACGCAGTTTCACCATCTGCTGCGGATAATGCCGCGGTCAGGACGGGTGATTGTGCGCGAGGGAGTGGCGGCGATCGACCGGGTCTTAGCGCGCGGCGTTTGGGCAGAGGTGGAGCGCTTTGGATGGTTGGAGTTGGGGAAAGAGGGAGGAGCGGAGTGGAGATTGGTCGAAGAGGGAGAGACGGTAGGGGTGGTCTATAGAGGGGAGAGGGTGGGAAGGGTGCAGTTGCCGGTAGCAGGGGCGCATAATGCCCTTAACGCGGTGGCCGCAGTGGCAGCGGTAGCCCATTTGGGAGTAGATCCAGGGGCGGCAGCAGCTCAATTGGCGACCTTTCGAGGAGTACGCCGCCGTTTAGAGTTGGTGGGAACAGTGAGAGGGATTCGGGTGTTCGACGATTTCGCACACCATCCCACAGCGATCGCGGCGACGTTGGCGGCATTGCGTCCCCAGGTTTCAGGACGGTTGTGGGCGTTGATCGAGCCACGATCGAATACGATGCGGCGCGGAGTGTGGCAGGGGGCGTTGGCCGAGGCGCTTGCGGCCGCCGATCGAGTGGTGGGGTTGGCAGAGGGGTTGACGTGGGATTTGGCCGCTGCTTTAGCACCGCTGGGAAGACGAGCAAGGGTGGTGAAGAGCGCTGAGGAGGTGATCGCCGCTGTGGTTCCAGAGGTGGCCGCCGGCGATGCCGTGGTGGCGATGAGCAATGGGGCATTTGCCGGAATTCCCCGCCGCTTGTGCGCTGCTTTGGCAGAGAAGGGGGAATAAGGTAAGAGATAGCCGCTTTATTCGAGAAGGGTGCGGGGGAGTTTGAAGGTGGGGTCAAGACAGTGACGCGGGGCGCGGCCAGCAGCCATCGCAGTGGCGGTTTGCGTGGGAAGGTGCACGCGACGGATAAAGTAGCGGACCGCCCGCTCCTCCAGACGATAGGTGCCGACGAGAAGGGTGGGGTCGTCGATCGTGTCGCGCATGAGGTGGGCAAGGTCGCGGGTGAGGAGTTTTAGTCCGTCGTCGTCGAGGCGGTAGTGCGCACCGAGTTCAAGGATGCGGATGGGGTTGGGACAGCTTTTTTGCCAGGCGAGACGGAACTCTTCTGCAAGGCGCTTACCAAGCGTACGCGACCGAAAGTCGTCGACGGCAACAAAGTCGGGAATGATGACGGGGAGGGCTTGGGCGATCCCTTGGCGAACGCAAAGCTGGTCGGCAACACGCTTCATCTCTTCTTCAATACAGGGAGCACAGGCGTCGTCACAGGGGGTGCGAAAGAGGTGAATCTCAGTGGGAAGGGTGACACAGGCTGTGGAGAGAAGAGAGAGGAGGAGAAGAAGAGCAGAGGAGAGAAGAGAGGAGGGGAGGGGCCCCGAAGGGGTTAGAGGGAAACAGGGAGTCTTCCACCGTCGCAGGCAGTTCGGGCGAGGGGGGTACGGGGAGTACATCGGGAACGATCGCAATCGGGAACGCTATTGGCCACGGATGATGCGCATGGGACGAAGTTGGTCGTGGTCGGTGAGAAGACGGGCGACTTCTCCGTCGATCGGTAAACGGACTTCGGCGCTGGAGACGACGACACCGCTGCTGACGTCCGTGATCCGCGCGTGGATGAGCACTTCATTGGAGCCGACCGAGTAGGTGCCCGTGAGCGCGGCCGCCGCCGCATACTGATATTCAAGCCGTTTGGGATCGCGCGAGAGAACAAATTCCCCTTCTGGCGTGACCGCTACCGCACGGCTGAGGCGTACGTCGTAGAGGTTCCACCCCCGAACTTGAAGCCGCGCGACTAGCCCTTCCGTCAGAACCCGCCCAAGCGGTGAGGTGTCGTCGATATGGTCGAGGTTTACAAAGGTGCTGGCGAGAATGGCGGGGAAGGCAGTTCTGTGTTTTACATTGGCGTCGAGTTGCTCCGCAAGGAGGTTGAGGGCTTCGGTGAGAGAGCAGAGCGAGGCTTGACACGCAGGGGGAGTTGGACGCGTGGCCGGCCGCATCGAGCTGAGGGGCTGCAGGGGCAGCGGGCAACCGGGGCCGGTGCAGGGGGAGTCCGGGGGAGGGGGAAGTTGCCGTTGGTCGATTTTGACAGAGGTGCAGGCCGTAACGCCGAGGAGAAGGACGGCGATAAAAGGGAGAGAGGGAGAGAGGTTCATGGAGCGGGCTCCTTCCGGAATTCCTACCGACTATTATCGGTAAAAGCAGAGAATTTTTAAACGCTTTTTTACAGCCAAAATTTACTTCTCTTCGGCCGATAACAATAGGGTGCGTACCGAGAGGGGAAAGGTATAATGAGAGGTGATTTTTCGGTAGGAGCATGGGGTTGCCCGATCAACTGGTTGTCGAGGTGAAGGGAGCTGTCGCCGGTTACGGCGAAGAGGCAGTGTTGAAGGGGATCGATTGTACCGTCCGATCGGGAGAGGTGGTCGCTTTAATGGGCGGCTCGGGGTCGGGGAAGACAACTTTGCTGCGTTTGTTGACGGGCCAGTTGCCCCTCCGGGAGGGAGAGGTGACCGTTTTCGGCGAGAGGATCGCCGGGGCTAAACGAGAGACAATCCAGCGGTTGCGCCGGCGATTGGGAATGCTTTTCCAACAGGGAGCCCTTTTTACCGATTTGACCGTCTTTGAGAATGTGGCGTGGCCGCTGAGGGAGCATACGCGGTTACCGGAACGGATAGTCCGCGATCTGGTTTGGCTGAAGTTGGAGGCGGTGGGGTTGCGCGGGGCCGCTTCCCTTTACCCCGCAGAACTTTCCGGAGGAATGGCGCGACGGGTCGCGTTGGCGCGGGCGATCGCCTTGGATCCCGAGCTGTTGCTTTTCGACGAGCCTTTCGCCGGTCTCGATCCAATCTCTTTGGCGACGGTGGGGCTGTTGATCCGCCGTTTGAACGATGCGTTGGGGGCCGCTTCGGTGGTGGTGACCCACGATGTGCAGGAGTCATTGGCAATCGTGGATTATGTTTACGTGATTTTGGCAGGAAGGATCGTGGCGGCAGGAAGACCCGAGGAGATCCGCGCTTCCGACGATCCTTTTGTGCGACAGTTCGTAAGGGGAGAGGTGGATGGACCGGCTCCTTTTCATTATCCGGCACCGCCATTGACCCGCACCTTGCTAGAGGAGCGCGCGTGAATAGGGGAGAGGCATTGCTGCTCGAGGTGGGGGCTTTTTCCCGACGGTTGGTGACCCGCGTGGGGAGAGCAAGCCTTTTTTTAGGGGCAGTGCTGCGGCGCTCACAAATGCCTTTCGCGCGTCCAAGGTTGCTGCTGCGCGAGATTTATACCGCTGGGGTGCTGACCCTTTCGATTGTCGTGGTTTCGGGGGGATTCGTCGGCCTGGTGCTGGGGTTGCAGGGATACGATACTTTGCAGCGATTTGGATCCGAGACAGCGCTCGGTAGCGTGGTGGCGCTCTCTTTATTGCGCGAATTGGGGCCGGTGATCGCCGCACTGCTGTTCGCAAGCCGCGCGGGAAGCGCGATGACCGCGGAGATCGGCTTGATGAAGGCAACGGAGCAGCTCGATGCGATGGAGGTGATGGCGGTCGATCCCATCGCCCGAGTGATCGCTCCGAAGTTTTGGGGAGGAGTATTGGTGATGCCCCTTTTGGCAGCGGTCTTTTCGGCGGTGGGGGTTTTGGGGGGGTGGTTTATCGGAGTGGTGGTGATCGGCGTGGATGAGGGAACTTTTTGGTCACAGATGCAGGGGGCCGTTTCGTGGGAGGAGGATGTGGCAGGAGGGGTGATTAAAAGCGCTGTGTTCGGAGTGGTGGTGACGTGGATCGCTTTGTACCAGGGGTGGAGCTGCCGACCAACCGCCGAGGGAGTTTCTCAGGCGATTACCCGTACCGTGGTGCTGGGGGCATTGGCGGTCTTGGCAGCTGATTTTGTGCTGACAGCCTTTATGTTTATCGGGGTTTGAGAATGGCCAATTCGCGGTTCGATCTGTGGGTGGGTCTGTTCGTGGTGGTGGGAGTGGCGGCCCTTTTCTTTTTGGCTTTTCAGGTGTCGGGAGCTGCGAGCGCACGCGTGACAGGGGAGACTATTCAGGTGGTGGCCTATTTCGATAATATCGGCGGACTTAAGGTAAAAGCACCGGTAAAAAGCGCTGGGGTGTTGGTGGGGCGAGTAACCGCTATCCGCCTCGATCCATCGACGTACCGCGCGGAGGTGACGATGGCGATTTCGCGCGCAGTGCCCTTTCCAAAGGATACGAGCGCGGCGATTTTGACCGCCGGACTTTTGGGCGAACAGTATGTCGGTTTGGAGGCAGGGGCCGAGAGCGAGATGTTGCAAGATGGGGACCGAATCGCAGTAACCCAGTCGGCTGTGGTGCTCGAGAAATTGGTCGGCCAGTTTCTGGTACAGCGGAGCGCGGAGTAGGAGCGATGGAGGGGCATTGGCTGTGCGGGAGAAAAGAGAAAGGAGAGGGGAGATGGTGGAGGGGGGGACTTCTGGCCGCAGCGGTGGCATTGACAGGGTGCGCTGCTTTACCCTTCGCAAAGGGCGAGAGGGAGATGCCCCCTGCCGCCGCAGCGATGACCACCTCCGCCCATCCCAGCGATCCGTGGGAGCAGTTTAATCGGGCTGTCTTCGCATTTAACGAGGCGGTCGATGAGGGGATAATTCGGCCGCTAGCCGAGCTTTATGACCGCATGTTGCCACTTCCCGTGCAGCGAGGGGTGAGCAACTTTTTTAGTAACTTGGCTGATCCGTGGATCGGGGTGAATAATTTGCTGCAGGGAAAGGTGGGAGATGCTTTTTCCGATTGGCTGCGGTTCGGCGTTAATTCGGTGTTCGGAGTGTTCGGGGTGTTCGATGTGGCGAGCGAGGCAAACTTGTTAAAACATAACGAGGATTTCGGCCAAACGCTGGCCCGTTGGGGGGTGGCGGAGGGTCCGTATGTGGTGTTGCCTTTGTTGGGACCACGAACATTGCGCGATGCGTTGGCGTGGCCCGTCGATCGCTTCGGTAGGCCAGTGTCCCATTTGGCCGATACGTCACAGCGCTGGACGGCTACGGCAGTGGAGACCGTGGCTGTGCGCGCGCAGTTGCTGGCGACCGATGTGACGACGGTAAGCGCACCCGATCGGTATGCATTTGTGCGCGATGCTTATCTGCAGCGCCGATGGTACTTGGTGCACGATGGCAACCCCCCTGTGATGTACGAGCGTTTCGAATAGCGAGATGCGATTATGAGAAAGTGGTTGACTCATGTGGTGGGATGGTTGGGAGCGGTGTGGGTGGGAATCGCCGCAGCAACGGGCGCGGCCGAAGATCCCGTGCGGATGGTGCAGCAACTTTCCGACCGCGTGCTGGCGCATCTGCGAACTCACCCCGCCTCCGATGAGTCCGGAAGAGCAGCATTGGTGGCTTTGGTGGAGCAGGAGGTGCTGCCCTATTTCGATATGGTTCGAATGACTTCGTTGGCGGTGGGACCAGCGTGGCGACAGGCAGACGCTGCGCAACGGGAGCGGTTGGTGGCAGAGTTCCGCCAGCTGCTGGTGCGGACCTATACCAACGCCGCTCGTTCGTACCGCGACGAGCGATTGGAGTTTTTGCCGCAGCGCTCTAATCCAGGCGATCCGGTGGTGCGCGTGGCTGCCCGATTGGTGCGCAGCGGCGGGGAGCCGCTCGAGATCCAGTATGTGGTGGAGCGACGGGACGGAGGTTGGCGAATTTTCGATGTGGTGATCGGCGGGGTGAGTTTGGTGACGAGCTACCGAAGTAGCTTTGCCGCAGAGATCAGTCGTTCAGGAGTCGAGGGGCTGATCCGCACATTGGCAGAAAAGAACGCCCGCGGAGAGGTGGAGCCCGCACCAGGGATAAGACATTGACAATGCGCCAGGTGGCTTTGGTGGGAGCCGTGACGATCGCGACGCTTCCAGAATGGTTGGAGCGTTATCCGAGCGGTAAGGGGACGGTGGTGGTGAACGCAGAAGGGATCACACGCTGCGATTCAGGGGTGGTGGCGCTGTTGATCGAGTGGCTGCGCCGGGCCCGCAAAGAGGGAGTGGAGTTGCGCGTGGTCGGCCTGCCCGCAAGCGCTCGAGCGCTGCTGGCTATCTACGGGGTGGAAGATCTTTTGCTGATCAACCACGAGCCACAATGAGGTGGGCGATCGATGTGCGGGGGGCTTTTAAACAGTTCGGCTCTTTGACCGCAGTCGCAGGGGTCGATTGGCAGGTAGAAGAGGGGGAGTTCTTTGGCCTTTTAGGGCCAAACGGAGCGGGGAAGACGACGTTGATCTCGATGCTCGCCGGCCTTGTTCGACCGACAGCTGGGTCCTTGCGAGTGATGGGGTACGATTCGGTGCGAGAGTACCGCTACGCCCGGCGAGCGTTGGGGATCGTGCCGCAGGAGTTGGTTTTTGACCCTTTTTTCACAGTCTTGGAGTGTTTGCGCTTTCAGGCTGGTTACTACGGAATCCGAGTCGGCGACGATTGGTTGGAGGAGCTGCTGGTAGGACTTGGCTTGCGCGAGAAGGCCCACGCCAATTTGCGAACGCTGTCAGGAGGAATGAAACGCCGGGTGATGGTGGCTCAGGCTCTTGTCCATCGCCCGCCGGTGATCATTTTGGATGAGCCTACCGCGGGCGTGGATGTGGCGCTGCGCCAGAGTCTGTGGAACTTTATCCGCTCTTTCCATCAGCAGGGCCATACAATCGTTTTGACCACCCACTATTTGGAGGAGGCGGAGCTGCTGTGCGAACGGGTAGCCATCATGAAAGGAGGTCAGTTTGTGGCACTCGATCGAACCGAGAACTTTTTGGCGCGAAGCCAAAAACAGAGTTTGGAGTCCGCTTTCCTGGAGGTGATGCAGGGTGCCACCGAGTGAGGGAGTGGCGTTTTGGACTTTGTTCTCCAAAGAGGTGCTGCGCTTTTGGCGAGTGGCGCTGCAGACGATCGCCGCGCCAATTGTGAACGCTTTGCTCTATCTGTTGATTTTTTCGTATGTCTTAGAGCGACATGAGACAGGTTACGGAGAGGTCCCTTATACCGCTTTCTTGGTGCCAGGATTGGCGATGATGAGCTTGTTGCAAAACGCTTTCGCTAACAGCAGCTCGTCGCTGATTCAGAGCCGAATGACCGGTAATTTGGTGTTTTTGCTGGTGACGCCGATCTCTCATGCTACTTTTTTCCTGGGGTATACGTTGGCAGCCGTGGTGCGGGGGATGGCCGTGGGAGGGGCGGTGTTAGCAATCACTATGCCATTTGTGGAGGTGCCATGGGTCGCTCCATGTTGGTCCTTAGGGTTCGCTTTGTTGGCGGCTTGGATGATGGGGGCGCTGGGGGTGGTGGCGGGGATTTGGTCGGAGAAGTTCGACCATTTGGCAGCTTTTCAGAATTTTCTGGTGACCCCATTGACGATGTTGGCGGGGGTTTTCTATTCGACGGCCTCTTTGCCGCCGGTGTGGGAGGGGATAACCCACGCTAACCCATTTTTTTATATGATCGATGGGTTTCGTTACGGTTTCTTCGGTAAAGCAGACGTTTCACCTTGGGTTTCATTGGCGGTGACGGTGAGTACGACCGGCGCAGTATCTTTTTGGGCTTACCATTGGATCGCGGTGGGGTATAAATTGCGGAGTTGAGAAGGGAGGTTTTTTGTGATGACCACAGGAATGATAGCGGAACGGATTCGGCAGGCTTTGCCCGAGGCCTGGGTGGAGGTGGAGAGCGAGGATGGGGTCCATTTTACCGCACGGGTGGTGAGCGCCGCCTTTGAGGGCCAGGGGATGGTGGCGCGCCACCGAATGGTTTACCAGGCGCTTGGCCCAGAGTTGGGGAGGGAGATCCATGCGCTGCAGCTGACTACCTTGACGCCTGGGGAGTGGCAGGGGAGAGTTTCCGAGGGGACGCACTGAGGATGGAAAAGTTGCGGATTACCGGCGGCCGACGGTTGGTGGGGGAGGTGGCTTGTTCCGGTGCGAAAAACGCAGTGCTGCCGATGATGTGCGCGGCATTGCTGACGAGAGAGCCAGTGACGCTGACCCATGTGCCCGAGTTGCAGGATGTGGCGACGCTTTTGTCGTTGCTGGAGCGCATGGGGGTGAGTGTTCAGCGCAGCGGCGATACGGTGACCTTGTGCGCCCGCACGATCGATTCACCGACAGCACCTTACGAGTTGGTTAAGGCGATGCGAGCGTCGATTTTGGTGCTGGGCCCGTTGGTGGCTAGAGCGGGAGAGGCGGTGGTGAGCTTGCCCGGAGGGTGTGCGATCGGCGCCCGGCCAGTGGACCAACATCTAAAGGGATTGGCAGCTATGGGGGCGGAGGTGCGGGTAGAGCATGGGGATATCCACGCTTGCGCCCGCCGCTTGCGCGGGGCACGAATCGTTTTCGATGTGGTGACGGTGACAGGAACCGAAAATTTGTTGATGGCAGCAACGCTTGCCGAAGGGGTGACGGTGATCGAGAATGCCGCCCGCGAGCCCGAGGTCCAGGATCTCGCCCGCTTGCTGGTGGCGATGGGGGCAGAGATCGATGGAATCGGTTCCGATACGTTGGTGGTGCGAGGGGTGGAACGCCTCCATGGAGCGACCTATCGGGTGATGAGCGATCGAATCGAGGCAGGAACTTATCTGTGCGCGGTGGCGATTACGGGGGGAGAGGTGGTGCTGACCGATGCCCCCGCTCGGGCATTGGATGCGGTGATCCATAAGTTGCGCGAGGCAGGGTGTTCGGTGGAGGTGGGGGAGGATTGGCTGCGCTTGGTGGCCCCTCGCCGTTTGCGGGCAGTGGATCTCCGAACCGCCCCTTACCCCGGTTTCCCTACCGATATGCAGGCTCAATTTATGGCGCTCGATAGCGTCGCTATGGGAAGCGCAGTGATCCGCGAGACGATTTTCGAGAACCGATTTATGCACGCGGTGGAGTTGCAGCGGTTGGGGGCTAATATCCATATCGATGGGGCGACCGCTGTGGTGACCGGGGTGGAGGGTTTACAAGGGGCAACAGTGATGGCAACCGATCTGCGAGCGTCTGCTGGATTGGTGATCGCCGGATTGGTGGCCGAGGGGGAGACGGTGATCGAGCAGTTGCACCATTTGGACCGCGGTTACGAGCGATTGGAGGCGAAATTGGCTTCGCTGGGAGCGGCGGTCGCACGCGTCGAGAGGTAAGCGACTTTGGTATCATCGATTCTATGAAGCCCGTGACAATCGCGGTGGCAAAGGGGCGTATCTTTTCCGAAATGGCCCCACTTTTAGCAGCGGCTGGGTTGGCGCCCGTCGCCGATGCGGCGTCGTCGCGCCAGTTGATTTTGCCAACCCAGCAGGCCGATGTGCAGTTGGTGGTGGTGCGCGCGGCCGATGTGCCGACCTACGTGCAATATGGAGGGGCCGATTTGGGGGTGACAGGAAAAGATGTGCTGGGAGAACATGGGTGGGAGGGATTGTACGAGCTTGCCGATTTGGGGGTGGCCCTTTGCCGCTTGGCAGTGGCAGCGCCCGATGGGTTCGCTTATGAGGAGGCTATTCGCCTTGGGCGACGGCTGCGGGTGGCGACGAAGTATGTGGTGGCTGCGCGCGACCATTTCGCCGCAAAGGGGGTACATGTCGATCTGATCAGGTTGTACGGGTCGATGGAATTGGCACCGTTGGTGGGATTGGCCGATGCAATCGTCGATTTGGTGTCGACGGGGAGAACATTGCAGGCGAACGGATTGGTGGAGGTGGAGACCATCGCGCCGGTTTCAAGTCGATTGATCGTGAACCAGGCAGCATTAAAGATGAACGAAAGGGCATTGTTCCCCGTTGTCGAGTCGATCGTGCGGGCGGCTAATGAGCGCTTAGAGAGGAGCTGAGATGCAAGAGGTGGAGGAGAGAAGGGGCCGAATGCAACGGCTCGAGGTCGAAAGCCCCGATTTCGAGGAGCGCTTCGAGGCGCTGTTGAGGTTGGAGGCAGAGACCGATGCGACGATCGGCGCGAGGGTGGCGGAGATCGTGCAAAGAGTGCGCTCTGAGGGGGATCGGGCACTGTTGGCATATACCGCCAGGTTCGATGGCGTGAAGGCGGAGAGCGTGAGGGAGCTGCGGTTGAGGCGGGAGGATCTGGCTGCAGCATGGCGGTCGTTGCCGACGAGAGCACAGGAGGCATTGCAAGTGGCCGTCGAGCGAGTGCGCCGCTACCACGAACGACAGGTGGAAAAGGGGTGGTGGATGGAGGAGAGCGATGGTACCCGTTTGGGGTTGAAGGTGACCCCGCTCGAGCGGGTAGGACTGTATGTGCCAGGGGGACGAGCGGCTTATCCCAGCTCGGTGGTGATGAACGCGGTCCCGGCGCGAGTGGCAGGGGTGCGAGAGTTGGTGATGGTTACCCCCACCCCAAACGGGGAGCGCAATAGGTGGGTCTTGGCAGCAGCTTATCTCACGGGAGTCGATGAGGTGTTCTTGGTAGGGGGAGCGCAGGCAGTGGCGGCGTTGGCTTTTGGGACTGAGTCGGTGCCGCGCGTCGATAAGATCGTCGGCCCCGGTAATGCTTATGTGGCAGAGGCAAAGCGGCAGCTGTACGGAAGGGTGGGAATCGATATGGTGGCAGGCCCTTCCGAGGTGGTGGTGTTGACCGATGGCAGCGCCAACGCGAAATGGGTGGCCGCCGATCTGTTGGCACAGGCCGAGCATGATGAGTTGGCCCAAGCGATCGTGGTGTCGACCGATCGGGGATTCCTCGACCGCGTGGAGGAGGCGATCGCCGAGGCACTTCCTTCCGAGCCACGCCGATCGATCATCGAGGTTTCTTTGGCAAAGCGAGGCGCGTTGATCTACGCTTCCGATCGACCGACCGCGGTGGGAGTGGTCAACCGCATCGCCCCCGAGCATCTTGAGTTGGCGGTGGCCGATCCCGAGAGGTGGGAACCTGAGATCCACCATGCAGGGGCGATTTTTATGGGCCATTGGTCAGTGGAGGCGCTGGGGGATTATTGCGCTGGACCGAACCATGTATTGCCGACGATGGGAAGCGCCCGCTTTTCATCACCACTGGGGGTTTGGGATTTTGTGAAGCGGACCAGCTTGATTCAGGTTTCCCGAGCTGGGGCGGCTCGATTGGGGGCGGTGGCGGCAGAGTTGGCCGAGGGGGAGGGATTGTGGGCCCACGCCCGCTCGGCACGATTGCGCGTGGAGGCGGCAGAGAGAGAGAAACGTTAGGAGATGATTTCAGCGAGGGCGGCGAGGAGACGATCGTTTTCCGCAGGGGTACCGATGGTAATGCGCAAAAAAGGGGCAATGCGGGGAGGGTGAGGAAAGTGACGAACGAGGACGGCGCGCTCGCGCAGCGCCGTTGCAAGGAAACGACCGTCGGGGAAACGGGGGTGAGCTGCGAAGAGGAAGTTGGCGTAAGAGGGGAGAACCCGAAAGCCAAGCGCGGTGAGTTGAGCGGTGAGACGGGCGCGCTCTTCGATAACCCGTCTGCGAAGGTCGCAGTAGTAGGGTTCGTCAGAGAGCGCGGCAAGAGCGCCCGCCTGCGCTAGGCGGTCGAGAGGGTAGGAGTTAAAGCTGTCTTTGACCCGAGTGAGGGCGTCGATGAGGGGAGGGGAGCCGAGCGCAAAGCCGACCCGCAGCCCCGCGAGTGCCCACCCTTTGGAGAAGGTTTGGACGATGAGCAGGTTGTCGTAACGGTGCAGGAGGGGAACAGCGCTGACAGCACCAAAGTCGATATAGGCTTCGTCGATGAGGACGAGGGCCGATCCGCGGTGGGCGGCGACAATGGTTTCGATGTGGTCTAGGGATAGGGCAATTCCGGTGGGGGCGTTGGGGTTTGGAAAGACAATGCCGCCCGCCCCCGGACGGAGGAGGGGATCGAGATGGAGGGTGAAGTCCTCAGCCAGCGGGGTCGGTTCGGCTGGGAGTTGGTAGAGACGACAGTAAACAGGGTAGAAGCTGTAGGTGATTTCGGGATGGCGGACAGGACCGCGATGGCCGAGAAGGGCAGCAAAGGCAAAGGCGAGTACTTCGTCAGAGCCATTTCCGACAAAGACCCATTCGGGGGTAAGCCCAAAACGAGCCGCAAGGGCAGCGCGAAGGGCCTTGGCTTCCGGGTCTGGATAGCGACGCAGCGGTTCTCCTAGTTCGGCAGTGATGGCTTCGACGACGCGGGGGGAGGGGGGATAGGGGAGCTCGTTGGTGTTGAGTTTGACGAGACCCGTTAGCGATGGCTGTTCGCCGGGAACATAAGGGGTAAGGGTGGCAATTCGCGGGTTCCAGTAAGGGGAGAGGGACATGGGGAGATAGGGTTCATTTGAAGGGGAAGAATGGTATCATGCCGTAAGGTGTTGCGCTCAGTGGAGTGTGAATGCGCCGCAGCGAAGTGAAACGAAAGACCAACGAGACAAGCGTCGAGGTGGCATTCGTCGTCGAGGGGAGCGGCCACGCCCAGATCTCGAGCGGAGTTCCCTTTTTAGATCATATGCTGGAACAGGTGGCGCGCCATGGACTTTTCGATTTGAGCGTGAAGGCAGAGGGCGATCGGCAGGTCGACGATCACCATACGGTGGAGGATGTGGGAATTACGTTGGGGCAGGCACTGGCGCTGGCATTGGGCGAGAAAAAAGGAGTACAGCGGTTCGGTTCCGCCTATGTGCCGCTCGATGAGGCTCTTTCGCGGGTAGTGGTTGATCTTTCCGGACGACCGATGTTGGTATTCCATTGCCGTTTTACCGCGGAGCGGATCGGGAGTTTCGATACGCAGTTGGTACGCGAGTTTTTCCAGGGGTTCGTAAACCATGCCGCCGTGACTTTGCACGTGGATAATCTGCGCGGGGAGAATGCCCACCATCAGGCCGAGACGATCTTTAAGGCTTTCGGCCGAGCGTTGCGGATGGCAGTGGCATTGGAACCTGCGGTGATGGAGACACCGTCGACAAAAGGGCGATTGGTGGGGTAGAGGGTGCAGATCGCAGTGGTCGATTACGGAATGGGAAATTTGCGCTCCGTGGAGCGAGCGCTGCGCTATGTGGCCCCCACCGCAGAGGTGGTGTGCACTTCAAGCGCCGCGGCGATCGAGAGGGCAGAGGCGGTGGTCTTCCCCGGCCAGGGATCTTTCGCCGATTGTATGGCGGCATTGGCGCGAGAGGGTTTGACCCCAGCGGTGGTGCGCGCCGCACGCGAGCGCCCTTTCTTGGGAATCTGCGTGGGGTTGCAACTGTTGTTCGAGCATTCGGAAGAGGGCGATGTCGCCGGATTGGGTTTGTTCCGGGGAAGAGTGGTGCGCTTCGCTCAGGAAGAGCGCGGTGAGAGATTGAAGGTGCCCCATATGGGGTGGAACTCGATCAGGATTCGCCACAACCACCCAGTGTTGCCCCAGGAGGTAGACGGTTCCTATTTCTATTTCGTCCATAGCTTTCATGCTTGCGATGTGGACGAGGATTTGGTGTTGGCAGTGTGTGAATATGGCGGCGTGTTCCCTGCCGCGGTGGCAAAAGGGGGGCTCGTGGCGACCCAGTTTCATCCAGAGAAGAGCGGGAGAGCGGGTTTGGCGCTGCTGTCCCGCTTTGTGAGATGGGCGGAGGATTTTTACAGTTAAAGAGGATGGGCGGCGATGCGGGTGATTCCGGCGATCGATCTCAAAAACGGTCAGTGCGTGCGGCTGCGCGAGGGACGGATGAACGAGGTGACCGTCTACGGGAATGATCCGGTAGAGGTGGCGCGCCGTTGGGTGCAGCAGGGGGCACGGTGGTTGCACTTGGTGGATCTGGATGGGGCTTTAGCAGGGAGACCAAAGAATTTGGCGGCTATCCAGGCGATCTTGGCGGCCGTAGCCGATGATGAGGTGCGGGTTCAGTTGGGAGGAGGAATTCGCAACCTCGATACGATCGAGCGTTATCTCGATATGGGGGTCGATTATGTGGTGATCGGTACCGCAGCGGTAAAAAACCCAGGATTGGTTCAGGATGCATGCGCGGCTTTTCCAGGCCATGTGGTGGTGGGAATCGATGCACGCGAGGGACGAGTGGCGACCGACGGCTGGTCAAAGGTGACCGGACACGATGCGATCGATCTCGCCCGCCGGTTTGAGGAGTATGGAGTAGAGGCGTTCATCTATACGGATATCGGCCGCGATGGGATGATGCGCGGGGTAAATGTGGAGGCGACGGTGCGAATGGCGCGGGCGCTTTCTTCAGCACAGGTGATCGCAGCAGGAGGAGTGGCGTCGATCGCAGATATCGAAGCGTTGGCGGCAGTGGCAGAGGAAGGAATTTCAGGAGTAATTGTCGGCCGCGCGTTGTATGAGGGAGCGATCGACATAGCAACGGCTCAGGAGCGCGCCAACGCGATCGTGCGCGCAAAAGAGGGAGAGGCGGCGGGCGGGAACACTCCGCAGGGAGGGGAGAGAGGGTGACGCTGGCTAAACGGGTGATCCCTTGCTTGGATGTCCATGGGGGGCGCGTGGTGAAGGGGGTTAATTTCGTCGGTTTACGAGATGCAGGGGACCCTGTGGCGGTGGCGGCGCGGTACGATGAGGAGGGGGCCGATGAACTCGCCTTTTTAGATATTACCGCGTCGAGCGAGGAGCGGGCGATCCTTTTAGAGGTAGTGGCAGCAGTGGCCGACCGCGTGTTTATCCCTTTCACCGTCGGCGGGGGGGTGCGCAGCGTGGAGGATGTCCGCCAGCTGTTGCGGGCAGGGGCTGATAAAGTGAGTATCAATACCGCCGCTGTGGCAGATCCTTTTTTGGTAGCCCGCGCCGCAGAGCGAGTGGGATCACAGGCGATTGTGGTGGCGATCGATGCTAAAAGGGTGGAGGAGGGAAGATGGCACGTCTTTACCCACGGCGGCCGGCGCGATACCGGCCTCGACGCGGTGGAGTGGGCGATGCGGGTGGTGGCGTTGGGAGCGGGGGAGATTTTGCTGACCAGTATGGATCGCGATGGTACACGCCAGGGGTTTGATCTGGCGCTGACACGCGCTGTGGTAGAGGCAGTTTCGGTGCCTGTGATCGCTTCGGGGGGGGTGGGCCATGTGGCTCATTTGGTGGAGGGGGTGACCGTAGGCGGTGCCGATGCAGTATTGGCGGCGTCGATTTTCCATTTCGGCGAGTGCACCATCCGCGAGGCAAAGGCGGCGATGGCGGCAGCAGGCGTGACAGTGCGGTGGTGAGGGCGCGGAGAATGGACGGGCGAGCGGAATCAGAAGGGAGAAAGATGGCCGAGAGGGCAGTGGCCGCCGTTCGGTGGAACGAGGAGGGATTGATCCCCGCAGTGGTTCAGGACGCAGAGGATGGAACGGTGCTGATGGTGGCGTGGATGAACCAGGCCGCATTGGTGGAGACGCTCAGCAGCGGTTGGGCTGTTTACTGGTCCCGCTCGCGCGGTAGCTTGTGGCGAAAGGGGGAGCGCTCGGGCCACCGGCAGGAGGTGGTTTCGGTCGATTTGGATTGCGATGGCGATACGATTTTGCTCCGGGTGCGCCAGCATGGCGGAATTGCGTGCCATACGGGGCGACAGAGTTGTTTTTTCCGGCGGTGGGAGCAGGAGAGAGGGAGTTGGCAGGAGAGACTTCCCGTGCTGAAGAGACCAGAGGAGATTTATCGATGATCGATCATGAGGTGTTGGTGCGCTTGTCGACAACGTTAAAGATGCGCAAGGGATCGTCGCCGGAGAGCTCTTATGTGGCTCACCTGTGCCATCAGGGGGTCGAGGCGATTTTGAAGAAAATCGCAGAGGAGAGCGCCGAGGTGATCATGGCAGCAAAAGAGGGAGAACGGTTGTCCGTGGTGTGGGAGGTGACCGATCTATGGTTTCATACGTTGGTGTTGTTGACCTATTTCGATTTGTCGGTGGAGGATGTACTCGCGGAGTTCCGCCGACGAGAGGGAATTTCGGGAATCGATGAGAAACGAACGCGGTTGGCCCATGGCAGTGAGGCAGTGGTAGGAAACTCTTGAGGGAAGGAAAGGAGGCAGATGCATGGAGCGTGATCCAAATTGCGTGTTTTGCAAAATTGTGGCTGGAGAGCTTCCGTGCCGAAAGGTCTACGAGGATGAGTCGACGCTGGTGTTCCACGATATTCGCCCCCAGGCGGAGGTCCATTTGTTGGCGGTTCCGAAACGCCATGTGGCGTCGATGAAGGATCTGAGCGATGCCGATGCCGAGATGGTGGGACGGGTGATGGTGGCCGCAACAAAAGGAGCGTTGGCGTGTGGGTTGGAGGATGGTTGGCGAACGATCGTGAATACAGGGCGAATCGGCCGCCAGGAGGTGATGCATGTGCACGTCCATGTGCTCGGGGGAAATAAAGTGCTGCCGGCGATGATTCAGTGGTGAGGGGAGGGAAGCAATGGGATCGTTGAGTATTTGGCATTGGTTGGTCGTATTGTTGATCGTGATCCTTGTTTTCGGAACAAAGAAGCTGCGGACCATCGGCCAGGATTTGGGGAGTGCGATCCGCGGCTTCCGGGAGGGATTGAAGGGAGGCGCTGCAGAAGAGGCTAAGACGGAGACGACTTCCGCGGCATCAGCGGAAGCAACAACTGCACCGATTTCTCCTCCGCCCCCTGCAGCTTCACCGACCGCCGCACCGACGTCTGCCTACCCTTCTGCGAGCTTTTCTTCTCCGTCGACGGGAACAGCAGGCGGTAGCGTGAGTTCGCCACCGACTGCACCAGCGACGGGGGGAACCGGCGGCAACGCGGCTGTTTCACCGCCGCCCCTTCCGCAGCCGGTGGTGATCGATGGGCAGATCCGCGATAAAGGGCAGGGTTGAGAATACGTTATGTTCGATGTCGGTTTTTCGGAGCTGGTGGTTATCGGGTTGGTGGCTTTGATCGTGGTGGGCCCCGAGCGCTTGCCGAGAGTGGCCCGGACGGTAGGCCATCTTTTGGGGCGAATGCAACGGTATGCGGCAAGCGTGAAGGCCGATATCGAACGGGAAATCCAGCTTGAGGAGTTGAAGCGGTTGGAGGCGCAGATTCAAGCACAGGTAAAGGGGTTTGAGTCAGAGTTGCGCGCCGAAGCGGCACGGGTGGAGGGGGAGATCGCCACAGCGCAGAGGGAGGTGGAGCAGACGTTAAAGGAGAATGAGGAGGAGAAGACCGCCCTTCCCCCACCGACGGGGTCTTTGCCAATGCCGCCGGAAAGGTATCTCGCCCCTTACGGGAGCGAGGAGAGTGCCTCTTTACTGCAGGAGGGGGATAGGGGAGCGCTGTTGACCGATCAGCGGAGCGAGGTCCAGGTTCAGGCAGGGGATTCGGCAGCGCCTTCAGCATCCGCCTCACCGGTGGGAGAGGCGACGGCAGCGAACGGAGCGGGGGGAGGGGAGGAGAACGCCTCTGACAGAGCCGGCAGGGAGAGGATGGGAGGAGTGGTGAAAGAGCGAAGCGAAGCAGTTTGAAGCGATGAGGGAAGAGAATACGGAAGAGAGTTTTTTGTCTCATTTGGTAGAGTTGCGCGATCGCTTGCTGCGGGCGGTTTTGGCGGTTTTGCTTGCAGCGGTGGTACTGCTCCCGTGGGCCAATTTTTGGTATGACTTACTGGCGCGGCCGATGATGGAGACTTTGCCGCAGGGTAGTACGATGATCGCGACGGGAGTGGTGACTCCTTTCTTTGTGCCGGTGAAGGTGACCTTTTTGTTGGCATTCTTGGTGGCGTTACCCTATGTGCTGTACCAGGTGTGGGCGTTCGTGGCACCGGGGCTTTATGCCCACGAGAAGCGGTTGGTTTTACCATTGGTGGTGACGTCGACATTCTTTTTTTTGCTGGGGATGATTTTTTGTTACTTTTTTGTTTTTAAGACGGTGTTTCGCTTTATCGCCGACTTTGCACCGCAGAGCGTGCAGTTGGCGCCCGATATCGAGCAGTATCTCAATTTCGTATTGACCATGTTTGTGGCATTCGGAGTGGCGTTTGAGGTTCCTGTAGCGGTGGGATTATTAGGACGGTTGGGAGTCTTTTCGTTGGCTCAGTTGCGGGAGGCGCGCCCTTACGTGATCGTCGGCGCGTTTGTGGTGGCCGCAATCGTTACGCCGCCCGATGTGTTGTCGCAGTTTCTCTTGGCCGTGCCGATTGTGCTTTTGTATGAGGTGGGCGTGTTTTATGTGCGTATGAGGGGGGGAGCAGAAGAGGAAGAGAACGATGTTCCAACTGCCGACGATTACCGATCGCCGGGCGCGGAGGAGTTGGGGCGGGAGCTCGACCGCATCGGTGAGTCAGAACGGCAGCGCTGAGGCGCAGGGGAGGGGGGGAGAAGAGGTGGAAAAGAGAGGGGAGAGAGAAACGCAGCAGCGAGGATGAGCGCACTTCCAACCCATTGAGTGGGAGAGAGGGTGTCGCCATAGTAGAGGCTTCCGGCTAGAGCGGCGAAGGGAATTTCGGCGATGATCAAGATCGCCGCTTCGGTGGAAGAGAGGTGACGCTGGGCGATAGTTTGCAGGGTAAAACCGATCCCAACCGAGAACAAACCCGCATAGAGGAGGGCAGGAAGCGTATCGGCAATCTGCGAGAGGGAGAAAGGTTCGAAAAGAAGAGCGAGGAGAGTGGCGGTGAAGCCGCAGATGAGGAATTGACCGCAAGCAAGGAGAAAGGGAAAGGGAAAACACGAAGCGATGTCGCTGAGACGCTGAATGTGAAGCGCCCAAAAAAGGGTACTTGCCAAAATCCAAAGGTCGCCTACGGCCGGGGGAGTGGGGGCTCCGTCTACCAGGAGAAAGGCGCCGAAAAGGGAGAGGAGAAGCAATAGGCCGCTCTGAGGGGAGAGGCGGGTTCCTGCTACCAGCCACGAGAGGAGGGGAACGAGTGGGAGGTAAAGGGCAGTGAGAATGCCGGCATTGGTGACGCTGGTGGCGGCGATCCCTATTTGTTGACAAATCACTCCACCGGTGAGCAGGAGCCCAAGGGAGAGAGAATGGGAGGGGAGGAGTCGAAGAGAGGGGAAGGGGCGGGTGCGGGACCACGTCAAAAGAGCTAACGGAAGGGTCACGAGGGCTCCGAGGAGAAAACGCAGCCCCGAAAAGAGGAAAGGGGGAAGGTAGGTGGAGGCCTCCTTTTGGGCGATATAGGCCGTCCCCCATAAAAAAGCGGCTAGAAGCAGAAGGGCGCGCGCAGTAGCAGGCGTCAAAGGGGTGCGAGGGAAAGAGAACCGTGGTGGATAAGAGGAGGTGGTGGGTGGTAGTGGGATCGAACCACTGACCCCTGCCGTGTGAAGGCAGTGCTCTACCGCTGAGCTAACCACCCGGTGTGAAAGACCCCTATTTTAGAGAATCGGGAGCGATTCGTCAAGGAAAGAGCAGAGGCGCTGCCGGTAGTCTAACTCGAGCGGACAGCCTCCCGCTGTAAAAGAGTTCGCGCTGGATGAGTACCGCCTGCGCGCCACACCAGAGATGCCGCCGATGTCGCTGTGGGCGGCGGTCCTGCTCGGGTTGGGGCCCACTTGGTCGACCTTCGGGAGCATCCTCGCGCTGCTCAATCGAGGTGGGCGCCAACGCCTTGTCGCAGGGGTCATCACCAAGGTCAATCTTGGCTATAGCCTCGGCGGCATCCTCCTAGGACTCGTCCCGACGTTTATCGTGGCCGGCCTTGTCTTCGCCGCCTTCGGGTTGCTGCTCGCCTTTTTGGGTCTTGTGCCGCTCCTGCCGGGAATGGTGCCGGCGGGCACGAAGAGGGCCTGCGTGGGGTCGCCGTGGCAGCCAAGAAAGTCCCTCTACTCAGGAAACTTTGCCGCGAGGTTGGGTTGGACGGGAGGGAATGCTGTTGGGCAGCGACCTCGAGCAGATAAGCGACACAGCACTGGCCGAAGCCGTGGAAAATTGCAACGGTGCTGGTGGCCTCGCTTTTCCTCACCTTCCTGCCGAGGTTGCCGAGGTACCAAAAACTGCAGCGCTGGTAACCGGGCGAGGGGGGCGGTTCATGGTGTTTTTCGGGCTGATCCGTTCGATTTTCGACATCATCACCTATGCTATGATGTGGTTCGTGTTCAGCGCCAACACACCCGAGGAACGGAGCATGGGGCTTACCCAGGCAAGGGAGGGTTTCTCTTTCCGCTGCTACGGCTGGTAAAGAGTCGAGCATGGAGGCTATTCACAACATCAATCTGAGCTCCCTGCTCGATACGCTGGTCAGCCTCGCCGCAGCCTTTGTGCTGGGGGGGCTGATCGGCTTCGAGCGGCAGTACCGACAACGCACGGCGGGGCTGCGCACCAACGTGCTGGTGGCGGTCGGCGCGGCGGTGTTCGTCGATCTCGCCAACCGCCTGCATGGCTATGACGGCGCCGTGCATGTTATAGCCTATGTGGTTTCCGGCATCGGCTTTCTTGGTGCGGGCGTCATCATGCGCGAGGAAGGCAACGTGCGCGGCCTCAACACGGCTGCTACCCTGTGGGGGTCGGCAGCAGTTGGCGCCGCAGCAGGGGCAGACCTGATCGTCGAAGCGGTGCTGGGCGCTTTGTTCGTGCTGTCAGCTAACACCCTGCTGCGGCCCATCGTTAACGCCATCAACCGTAAGCCGCTCGATGTGGAATCGGTCGAGGCCACCAATACGGTCTATGTGATTGCGGAGCGCGCCCATCAGAAAATGGTGATGACCCAACTCGAAGAAGAGCTGGAACGAAGCGGTTATCCGACCTACGACCTCGATATTCACGCTTTCGGCGAGGAGGATGTGGAAATCGAGGCGACTTTGGCTGCGACATCCGTGGATAGCGATGAGTTGGATGGTTTGGTCGAGCGGCTTGCTGCTTTGCCTGGGGTCCGGCAGGCATTCTGGAGTTCAAGCGTACAAGGCTGAAATAGGAAGGACAGCAAGCCTTCAGAGAAGAGAGAGTAGGAACCTGACGCAGGTGAGCCTGGCTGCGGTGGCCACGGGGTTTGAGCGCAGGGTCAAGAAGAGGTGCAAGGGTGAATTTCTGGAGGAGATGGAGGAGATGGAGGAGGTGGTGCCGGCAGTCCGACTCGAACGGACGACCTACCGCTTACAAGGCGGTTGCTCTACCGACTGAGCTATGCCGGCAAGCTGCCGGGGGCATTATAACCGATTCTTGGAGAAACAGAGGAACCCTTCCTCTGGCAATAGCCGAAGGAGAAGAACCGATTTTTGGGAGAAGGAGAGCCCTCCTCTGGGAGCGACCAGAGGAGGGGATAGGGTTCGGTAGAGGGGAGAGGGGAAGGGTGAGGCTAAACCCTAGGCTGAGGGGGAGAGGGAATGAAGGGAGAAGGCCGATTGGAGCCGAACCCGCCAGGCGGCAGGGCCTTCGGCGTGAATGTTGCGCCCTTCGCTGTCGACAGCGACGGTGACCGGCATTTCGTGGACTTCAAATTCGTAGATCGCTTCCATGCCGAGGTCGGGGAAGGCGACAACGCGCGCGGAGCGGATCGCTTTGGCGACCAGGTAGGCGGCACCGCCAACGGCGATGAGGTAGGCAGCACGGTTTTTGGCGATGGCAGAGACAACGTCGGGGCCGCGCTCGGCTTTGCCGATAGTGGCTAGAAGACCGGTCTTCTCAAGGAGAAGAGGAGTAAATGGGTCCATGCGGGTGGCGGTGGTGGGGCCTGCAGGCCCTACCGCTTCGCTGGCGACGGGGTCGACTGGGCCGACGTAGTAGAGAACACGATTGGTGAGGTCGACGGGGAGGGGCTCGCCGCGGGAGAGGAGAGTGATGAGGCGCTTGTGAGCGGCGTCGCGAGCAGTAAGAAGTTTGCCGGTGAGGAGCAGCCGGTCGCCAGCACGCCAACGGGCGACTTCGTCGCGGGTGAGGGTGGCGAGGTCGACGGGGCGAGCGGCGGGGTCGGGGGTCCAGGTGACCGCCGGCCACTCCTCGAGGGAGGGTGGAACAAAGCGGGCAGGGCCACTGCCATCAAGGGTAAAGTGGATGTGACGGGTGGCGGCGCAGTTGGGGATGAGGGCGACGGGAAGACTGGCCGCGTGGGTGGGGTGGTCGAGGATCTTCACGTCCAGCACCGTGGTTAGACCGCCAAGCCCTTGCGCGCCAATTCCGAGTCGATTGAGGCGTTCGTAGATTTCGAGGCGCAGATGTTCGAGCGTGGTGAGGGGGAGACCTGCCGCAGCCTTGGCCTGGAGGTCGCCGATGTCTACGGGGGCCATTAGCGCTTTCTTTGCTAAAAACATCGCTTTTTCAGGGGTCCCCCCGATGCCGACGCCGATGATCCCCGGCGGACACCAGCCGGCGCCGAGTTTGGCGACACTCTCTACCACCCAATCGGCAACCGAGTCGGAGGGGTTAAGAACAGCAAATTTGGCTTTGTTTTCCGAACCACCGCCTTTAGCCGCGCAGGTAACGCGCAACATGTCGCCGGGAACCGATTCGATGTGGAGCACCGCAGGGGTGTTGTCGCGGGTGTTGCGGCGCTCGCCTGCCGGGTCGGCGAGGACCGAGGCGCGCAGCGGGTTGAAGGGGTTGGTGTAGGCTCGCCGAACTCCTTCGTCGACTAGCTCCTGGAGCGAACGGTCGCTGGCAATTTGGACCTTTTGACCGATCTCGAGGAAAACGACCGCAATGCCGGTGTCTTGACAGATCGGCCGCCGACCTTCCGCCGCAAGGCGGGAGTTGGTGAGGATCTGAGCGATGGCGTCCTTAGCCGCCGGGTTCTGTTCTTGTTCGTAGGCGCGCCCCATCGCCCGGATGAAGTCGAGCGGGTGATAGACGCTGATATACTGAAAGGCGTCGGCGATCGAGGTGATGAGGTCTTCTTCGCGAATCAGAGTCATCGTCGTCTCCCTCATTGTTGTGGGAAAGATTGTACTCGATCGACGGAAACGATGGGGCGATGGCGTAAGGTTGGTGTAAGATTGCTGGCGTAACATCAGCGTCATGGGTCATAGAGTGGGAGTGACGATCATGGTGGCAAAGCGCTACGATCCGCCAGAGGCATTGGTTCGGACCGCCGCAGTTTCGGGAATGGAGGCATACCGGCGGTTGTGCGAGGAGGCGGAGCGCGATTACGAGGGGTACTGGGCTGGGCACGCGCGCCGGTTGTTGACGTGGAAGCGGCCGTTTACCCAAATACTCGATGCGTCGAACCCACCATTTTTTAAGTGGTTCCAGGATGGAGTATTGAACGCTTCTTATAACTGCCTCGATCGCCATGTGGAGGCAGGACGAGGAGAGCGTGTGGCGATTATTTTCGAGGCCGACGACGGCGCAGTGCAACGCGTGACCTACACGGAGTTGTTGCGGCGCGTGAGCCAGTTTGCCAACGCGCTAAAGGCGCTGGGGGTCCAAAAAGGCGATCGAGTGGTGATCTACCTGCCGATGGGAATAGAGGGGGTGGTGGCGATGCAGGCGTGTGCAAGAATCGGCGCTACCCACTCGGTAGTTTTCGGCGGATTTTCAGCGGCAGCTTTGCGCGATCGAATCCAGGATGCCAGCGCTAAGGTGGTGATTACTTCCGACGGTCAATTCCGCGGCGGCCGAATGTTGCCATTGAAAGCGATCGTCGACGAAGCGATCGCGATGGGAGGATGTGAGACGGTCGAGCGCGTAATCGTCAACCGCCGCACCGGGCAGGAGGTGGCGATGACCGCAGGCCGCGATCTCTTTTGGAGCGAGGCAGTAGCAGGCCAAAGCGAGGTATGCGAGCCAGAATGGGTGGAGGCAGAGCATCCCCTTTTCTTGCTGTATACTTCGGGATCAACAGGGAAGCCGAAAGGCGTTCAACATTCGACGGGCGGCTATTTGACCCATGCGGCGTTGACGATGGAGTGGACATTCGATTACAAGCCGTCCGATATTTTCTGGTGTACCGCCGATATCGGCTGGATCACGGGCCATACCTATGTGTGCTATGGGCCTTTGGCAGTTGGGGCGACCCAGGTGGTGTTTGAGGGGGTTCCTACTTATCCCGATGCGAGCCGCTTTTGGCGAATGATCGAGGCCCATCGGGTGACGATCTTCTATACCGCACCAACGGCGATCCGGGCGTTGATCAAAGCGGCAGAGTCTAACGAGCGCGTTCATCCTCGCCATTTCGATCTCTCCTCATTGCGTATCCTTGGGTCAGTGGGTGAGCCGATCAACCCGGCAGCGTGGGAGTGGTACTATGAACATGTGGGAGGGAAACGGTGCCCGATCGTGGATACGTGGTGGCAGACGGAGACGGGCGGGCATATGATCACACCGTTGCCGGGGGCAACTCCATTGGTGCCTGGTTCGTGCACGTTGCCGTTCCCCGGGATCGACGCAGCGGTAGTGGACGAAACGGGGACCGAGGTTCCTTGGGGACAAGGCGGTTTTTTGGTGATCCGTAAACCGTGGCCCTCGATGATCCGAACGATTTGGGGCGATCCCGAACGGTTCAAGAAGTCCTACTATCCCGCCGATTTTCAGGGAAAACTCTATCTGGCAGGGGATGGAGCAATCCGCGATCCCGAGACGGGTTATTTCACGATTACCGGGCGGATCGACGATGTGTTGAACGTCTCCGGTCACCGAATGGGGACAATGGAAATCGAGTCGGCGTTGGTAGCACATGAGCTGGTGGCAGAGGCCGCAGTGGTTGGACGTCCCGACGAGATCACCGGGGAGGCTATCGTGGCATTCGTCGTGCTGAAACGGCCGCGACCTGAAGGAGAGGAGGCTAAACAGCTTGCCGAAGAGCTGCGGCAGTGGGTGGCTAAAGAGATCGGGCCGATCGCTAAACCGAAGGAGATTCGCTTTGGTGATAATTTGCCCAAGACGCGGTCAGGAAAAATCATGCGCCGCTTGTTGCGCCAGTTGGCAAGAGGCGAGGAGATTTCCCAAGATGTGTCGACGTTGGAAAACCCAGCGATCTTGGAGCAGTTGAAAGGATAACGGGCAGAACGAGTGGGCCCCGGGAAAACCGGGGCTTATCGCGACATCCTGAGCGTGCAGAGAGAAGAGGTGCGCTGCCGATGGCAGGGGGGTGGGTATGACCTGCCTTTAAAGGGCTAACGGCAGATGGAGAGCATTAATGACCGAAGCGCTGAAAGAGGAAAAGAGCGATACCCGCGAGGTGATCCCTGACCCCCAGGAGTTGACGAAGATCTACGCCGAAGTGGCGGCCCGGGCAGCTAAGGTGCTCGCCGATTACATCCACCAGCAGTTGAAGCGGGGATTAACGCCGCCGGCCGATGAGCTGGGAGTGGCTCAGACTTATCTGCAGATGATGGCAAAGCTGTTGGCCAATCCGTATAGGTTGGCTCAGGCTCAGATCCATTTGATGTGGGATTATTTCAATTTGTGGCAGCATGCGCTTTTGAAGATGATGGGGGTCCATACGCCACCGGTGGCAGAGCCGGCAAAGTCCGATAAACGATTTAAAGCAAAGGAGTGGGAGGAGAATTTTATTTTCGATTTTATTAAGCAATCTTATTTGATCGCAGCGCGCCGAATTCAGGAGCTGGTCTCTTGCTTGGAGGGGTTGGATGAGGCGACGCAGAGGCGAGTCAATTTCTTTACCCGCAATTTTATCGAGGCAATGTCGCCGAGCAACTTTGCATTGACCAACCCAGAGGTGTTGCGGGAGACCATCCGGAGCGGTGGTCAGAATTTAGTCAATGGTTTGAAAAACCTGTTGCGAGACCTTGAGGAAGGGGGAGGGCAACTTAAGATCCGCATGACCGACCCCACCGCTTTTGTATTGGGGGAGAATATCGCGACCACGCCCGGGAAGGTGATTTTCCAGAACGATTTGGCCCAGGTGATCCAGTACGCGCCGATGACTCAGGAGGTCTATCGACGCCCTTTGTTGATCGTTCCCCCTTGGATCAATAAATACTATATCCTAGATCTGCGAGAGAAGAATTCGCTGGTCCGTTGGTTGGTGAGCGAAGGGCATACGGTATTTATTTTGTCCTGGGTGAACCCCGATGAGCGGTTGGCCCAGAAGGGGTTCGATGCCTATATGCGCGAGGGAGTGTTGACAGCGCTCGAGGTAATCGAGCAGCAGACGGGCGAACGGGTGGTAAACGCCGCCGGATACTGCTTGGGGGGAACGCTATTGGCGATTACGGCAGCCTATCTGGCAGCGAAGCGGCAGAAACGCTTTGCGACGACTACCTTTTTTACGACATTGACCGATTTTTCGGAGCCAGGGGAGTTGGGGGTGTTTACAACCCCAGAGATGGTGGCCGAGCTGGAGCGGCGGATGGCCGAACGCGGCTACCTCGAGGGAAGTGAGATGGCGAGTACTTTTAATTTGATGCGAGCCAATGATTTGATTTGGTCTTTTGTGGTGAATAACTACTTATTGGGCCGCGAGCCTTTTCCATTCGATCTGCTTTATTGGAATTCCGACTCGACCCGTTTGCCAGCAGCGATGCATTCGTTTTATCTGCGCAAGATGTACTTAGAGAATAAACTGGTGGAGCCTGGAGGGATCGAGATGGATGGGGTGGCGATCGATCTGAGAAAGATCCGCAACCCTTGCTATTTCATTTCGACGGTGGAGGATCATATCGCGCCGTGGAAGAGCACCTATCGGGGGGCGCGCCACTTCGAGGGGGCAGAGGTGACCTTTGTGCTGGGAGGGTCTGGGCATATCGCGGGAATTATAAACCCACCGGCGGCAAATAAGTACGGCTTTTGGAGTAACCCGATCCGCCCATTGCCCGAGGATCCAGAGGAGTGGCTGCGGGGGGCGACCTACCGCGCAGGGTCGTGGTGGCCCCATTGGCAGGAGTGGTTGGTGGGGTTCGATGCGACCAAAGTGCCGGCGCGCGATCCCGCTGCCGGCCCACTGCCAGTTTTGGAGGAGGCACCGGGCTCCTATGTGCGCGTGCGAGTGTAGGCGCCTAAAAAGGATAGGGGAAGAGCTGTCTCTTATACACATCT
>JAOAEZ010000003.1 GCA_026416515.1 Hydrogenophilus sp.
GGTTAGGGAGGAAGAGGAGGGAGGGGGGTGGGGAGAAGAGAAGGGGTGAATTGACGTGCCCGCTGGAGTAGGTGGGAGTAGTAGCGGTAAGAGGCCCGGTCGTGGAGTTGGCCATCTACCCGAACCGGACCCCAGTTGGCGGCATGGGCCGCGGTGAGGATGCGCACGGCGAGGTCGATCTCCTCCGGAGCAGGGGTGAAGGCGGCGAGGATGGGGTCGATCTGAGAGGGGTGAATGCTCCACATGCGGGTAAACCCGAATTGGCGCGCTTGTATGGCGTCGGCGTGTGCAGCAGCAGGGTCGTCGAGGAGGGTGCAGACGTTGTGGGTAGGAGTTTTTCCCGCCGCATGGGCTGCCGCTGCGATCGTCTCTTTGGCGCGGCGGATGAGGGGGTGTTCGAATTGAAGAGGGGAGCGCATCGCGGCGGCAGGAATGGCCCCCGCGTGGTCGGAGATAAAGTCCATCAGCCCGAAATCGAGCGATTCCACTAGAGGATGGGCGGCGATCGCAAAGGCGTCGCGCAGCGCCCCATGGGTTTCGATGAGGATGTGCAACGGGGGCGTGCGATGAGCAGCGGCACACCGACGGGCGATGAGGTCGGCAAGACGCGCAACGTCGTCGTAACGGCGGACTTTGGGTAGGGTGAGAAAGGCGAGCGTTTCACAGAGGGTGGGGAGAAGAGTGGTGAGGTCAGACCACCAGGCAGGGTGGGTACAGCTGTGAATGCGAACGCCAACCCGCCGATGGGGGTTGAGGATGGGGTCAGCGATAAGGGCGCAGACGAGACGGGCCTGCTCAGCTTCCTGACCGAGAGGGGCTCCATCTTCAAGGTCGAGGGCTACGTCAAAGAGAGGACCTCGCTCGCGTTGGAGGGCGAGCGCTTTGTGCATGTAACGGGGAAGACCGCAGTAGTGAACGACAGGAGGAAGGGACGAAGAGGAATTTTCTGCAGAGAGGGAAAATGATTCCATAAGGTAAAATTAGAAATGGGTGAGCCAATTATATCGCAAAGAGGGGGTGGCGCGATGAGAGAGGGGTTGGCGCGGAGGAGGAGAGATTGGCAGTGTGAATGCTTCTTTCCGCCTCAGCGACGATCGCAGCGAAGAAGGGGGAGAAACGGTGGGCGGGGGAGTACCCCGCCTTCTAATTTAGAGAAGGTGAGCGACCGCGTCACGTTCTTCAAGGAGCTCGGCGAGCGTCTTGTCGAGCGCAGCACGGGAGAAATCGTCAAGAGGTAACCCTGGGACGATGCGATAGTCTCCCCCTTCGCAGATACAGGGAAAGCCGAAGATGATCCCTTCGGGAATGCCGTAGGAGCCGTCAGAGGGGACCCCCATCGTGACCCACCGCCCACGGGATCCTAACCACCAGTCGCGGATGTGGTCGATTGCGGCGTTGGCCGCCGAGGCGGCAGAGGAGAGACCGCGCGCTTCGATAATCGCCGCTCCCCGCTTGGCGACCGTGGGAATAAAGGTGTTCCGATTCCAGGATTCGTCGCCGATTTGCTCGGGGAGCGAGCGACCGTCAGCGATGGCGAAGCGGTAATCGGGGTACATCGTCGGCGAGTGATTGCCCCAAACGGCAAGCCGGTCGATCGCGGCGACAGAGACCCCTGTTTTTTTAGCGAGCTGCGCGAGCGCTCGGTTGTGGTCAAGCCGCAACATCGCGGTGAAATTGCGCGCCGGAACGCGACCAAATCTTTCCGCCGATTTCATCGCGATATAAGCGTTGGTGTTGCAGGGGTTGCCGACGACCAGGACTTTGCAGTTAGGATGGGCGTGTTCGCCGATCGCCGCTCCTTGAACGGTAAAGATTTTGGCGTTTTCTCCAAGAAGGTCGCGCCGCTCCATCCCGGGTCCGCGCGGCTTAGCGCCGACGAGGAGCGCGACTTGGGCATCTTTAAAAGCGCGCGCCGGATCGTCGGTGGCGTAGACGTCAGCGAGAAGCGGAAAGGCGCAGTCTTCCAGCTCCATGATAACGCCGGCAAGCGCTTTCTGCGCTTGCGGAAGGTCGAGGAGCTGAAGGATAACCGGTTGATCTTTACCAAGCATCTCGCCCGCGGCGATGCGAAAAAGAAGACTATAACCGATCTGCCCCGCCGCACCGGTGACGGCAACGCGCACAGGGGGAAGTTGATTCATAAGTATCTCCTTATCGTTAGATCAAACATATTGCCATCTATCTCGCTATGATAACAGAGAAGACTCAAATGTCAATTATATCTTATATCTTATATAAGATGAATGAGGTAGTAGACAACGACGACATTTTGTGGTGGAATACGGGGTATGGGACACACACCCTCTTTTCATCCCCTCTACCGTCAGATTAAAGAGCTGTTGTTGACGGCGCTCCAGAGGCGTGAGTGGCAGCCGGGCGAGGCTATCCCGAGCGAGCAAGAGTTGGCACAACGCTTCGGCGTTTCCCAAGGAACCGTGCGTAAGGCAATCGATGAGCTCGTCGCCGAAAATCTCTTGGTGCGCAAACAGGGAAAAGGTACTTTCGTCGTCTCTCATAACGACCCTCGTCAGTTTTACCGCTTTTTGCGCCTGCGGCGCGACGATGGGGAGTGGATACAGGCTACCAGCGTGCCGATCGATTGCTGGCGAGCCAAAGCAGGCCAGGAGGCTTCTAAGGTGCTGCAGATCCCCCAGGGAGCCCCGGTGGTGATTTTGCGGCGGGTGTTGCGGTTTTCAAATAAGCCATTGGTTTTGGATGAGATCTATTTGCCGGGCGATGTGTTCGAGGATTTTTCGCTGGATGCGCTGCGAGAGTGGCGGGGGTCTTTGTACGCTTTCTTTGAACAGCGGTTTGGGGTGCGAATGGTGCGAGCAGAGGAGCGATTAAAGGCAGTGGCGGCCGATCGAATTGCAGCAGAGGCGCTGGGGGTAACGGAGCGAACCCCACTCCTTTTGGTAGAACGGCTGACCTATACCTATCACGACCGACCGGTGGAGTGGCGAAAAGGCTACTACGCGACGCTGGAGTACCACTATTTCAACGAGTTAACGTAAGGGAGCGAGTTAAACAAAAAGGGAGTGAGACGATGGCGGAGTTAAGGCAAAGGCGTCCTAAGTTTTTGAATTTGTTGGAAATTCATCTTCCCCTGCCAGGCGTGGTGTCGATTTTGCATCGGATCAGCGGGGCGGGACTTTTTTTGCTGTTGCCTTTCCTGATCTATCTTTTGGATCTGAGCCTGATGTCGCCGGTGTCGTTTGCACGTTTTGAACAGTTGGTCGATCACGGGTTGGTGAAGGTGATCTTACTGGGGGTGTTGTGGGCTTACCTGCATCATCTGTGCGCGGGGGTCCGTTTTCTGTTGATCGATCTCCATATCGGCGTCGATCGAACGTCGGCATTCCAAAGCGCACGGGTGGTGCTGATGGTGAGCGTGGCATTAACGGTGGTGCTGGGGGTGTGGCTATGGTGAAACGATCGGTGGTTGGCGCGCACTACGGGGTGCGCGATTGGCTGATCCAGCGGGTGACGGCTGCCTATATGGCGCTCTATACGGTGGCGTTCGCCTTTGCGACGTTGACGCTGCCCGCATTGAGTTACGAAAGTTGGCGCGGATTGTTCTCCGGCCGTGGAATGCAATTGGCGACGTTTCTATTTTTCGCCGCGCTGTGCTACCACGCTTGGATCGGCATGCGCGATATTTGGATGGATTACGTGAAGCCGCTAGGGGTGCGCTTGCTGCTGCACGCCGTGACGGTGTTGCTGTTGGTGGGTTACTTGGCATGGGTGGCGCGGGTGCTGTGGAGGCTGTGAACAATGACGATGAAGGTGGAGCGATATACGTTTGATGCAGTGATCGTCGGCGCCGGAGGGGCGGGATTGCGGGCGGCACTGACGTTGGCAGAGGCTGGATTGCGGACCGCTGTGCTCACAAAGGTCTTTCCGACTCGGTCCCATACGGTGGCCGCGCAGGGAGGAGTGGCAGCATCGCTGGGGAATTCGACACCCGACCATTGGCATTGGCATATGTACGATACGGTGAAGGGCAGCGATTGGCTGGGGGATCAGGATGCGATCGAGTTTATGTGCCGAAAGGCTAACGAGGTGGTGATCGAGTTAGAGCATTTCGGGATGCCGTTCGATCGAACCGACGATGGCCGAATTTACCAGCGACCGTTCGGCGGTCATTCGATGAATTATGGCGAAGCACCGGTGATGCGGTCGTGCGCAGCGGCTGATCGCACCGGCCATGCGATGCTGCATACGTTGTATCAACGCAATGTGCGGGCAAAAACGCAGTTTTTCGTGGAGTGGATGGCGCTCGATCTGATCCGCAACAGCGAGGGGGATGTGCTGGGGGTAACCGCACTCGAAATGGAGTCGGGTAATGTAGCGATTTTCCATGGACGGGCGACGATCTTTGCAACAGGAGGGGCAGGGCGAATCTACGCCTCGTCAACCAACGCATTTATCAATACCGGCGATGGGTTGGGAATGGCGGCACGCGCCGGAATTCCATTGGAGGATATGGAGTTTTGGCAGTTTCATCCAACCGGAGTGGCCGGGGCTGGTGTGTTGATCACCGAGGGAGTGCGCGGGGAAGGAGGAGTTTTGCGCAATTGCCATGGCGAGCGCTTTATGGAGCGCTATGCGCCTAATTTGAAGGACTTGGCGAGCCGCGACGTGGTGGCGCGAGCAATGGTGACCGAAATCAACGAGGGTCGAGGGTGTGGCCCAAATAAAGATTACGTGTGGTTGGATTTGACCCATCTGCCCCCCGAGACGATTTTAAAACGCTTGCCGGGAATTCGCGAAATCGCTTTGCAGTTTGCAGGGGTCGATCCGATCCAGGCACCCATTCCTGTGGTGCCTACAGTGCACTATCAGATGGGCGGAATCCCGACCAATTACCGTGCTCAGGTGGTGGTGCCAAAGGGAGAGGATCTAGAGGTGCCGGTGGCTGGTTTCTACGCCGCCGGGGAGTGCGCATGCGCGTCGGTGCATGGAGCCAATCGCTTGGGAACCAATTCGCTGCTCGATCTGTTGGTCTTCGGTAAGACCGCAGGGGAGGAGGTGGTCAAAGAGGTGCGGTCGGGGACATTGCCGCTCAAGCCGCTGCCGAAGGATGCCGCCGATCAGAGCTTGGCCCGGTTGGCGCGGTTAGAGCAGGCGACTTCCGGAGAACGGGTCCCTGAAGTGCTGCGTGATTTGCAGCAGACAATGCAGAAACACGCAGGAGTTTTCCGCTTCGCGAAGTTGCTGAAGGAGGGGGTGGAAAAGATCTTGGCGATCGAGGAGCGCGTGCAGCGGACGTTCATCGAGGATCGGTCGCGGGTGTGGAATACCGCGCGAATCGAGGCGCTGGAGTTGGAGAACATGATCGAGGTGGCCAAAGCGACAATGATCTCCGCAGAGGCGCGGCGGGAGTCGCGCGGGGCACATGTGCGCGACGATTGCCCCGATACCCCCGAGTTTCCCAATGGTCGCAACGACCGCGATTGGTTGAAGCATACGTTGTGGTACCGGGAGGGCAATCGATTGCGCTATAAGCCCGTCCACCTGCAGCCTTTGAGCCCCGAGACTGAGCCGATTGCGCCGGCGAAGCGAACCTATTGAGAGGAGCTGTTGCAATGAAGCGCGTCAAGCACTTTCGAATCTATCGCTTTAATCCGGAGCAGGATGAGCGCCCTTACTTGAAGGATTACGTGGTGGAGCTGGCGGAGGGGGAGCAGAAGTTGCTACAGGCATTGGTGCGGATCAAGGAGCAGGACGATTCGTTGGCTTTCCGCCGTTCCTGTCGCGAGGGGGTGTGCGGTTCCGATGCGATGAATATCAACGGGAAAAACGGGTTGGCTTGCTTGACCGATGTCGATTCGCTCTCCGAGCCGATTGTGCTGCGACCGCTTCCCGGTTTGCCAGTGGTGCGCGATTTGATCGTCGATATGACACCATTTTTCCATCAGTACCTTTCGATCATGCCCTATTTGATCAACGAGGAGCCGCCCCCCGAGCGGGAGCGCCCGCAGTCCCCAGCGGAGCGTGAGGTGCTGGATGGATTGTATGAGTGCATTTTGTGCGGTTGCTGTTCGACGTCGTGCCCGTCGTTTTGGTGGAACCCCGATAAGTTTGTCGGACCAGCCGGGTTGTTGGCGGCATACCGCTTTATCGCTGATAGCCGCGATCAGGCAACCAACGAGCGGCTCGATCGCTTAAACGATCCTTACCGCTTGTTTCGCTGCCATACGATCATGAATTGTGTGGCGGTGTGCCCCAAACAGCTCAATCCGACCGCAGCGATCGGTAGGATCAAAGAGTTGATGGTGGCCCGTTTGGCATAGGAGAGGGAAGATGGGGGTGGCGCATGGCCAGATCCGGTGGCGATGCCGCCGAGCGATGTTGGAGCTGGACCTGGCGCTGCAGCCGTTTGCAGAGGAGAAATTGGAGGGGTTGAGCGAGGAGGAGTTGGAGTCGTTGGCGTCCTTATTAAGGTTGGAGGATCATGATTTGTGGCCATTGGTCGCAGGGATGCACAAGGCACCCCGCGACGATTGGCAGGTGTTGATCGCCAGCATCCGCCAGGCGTTTGCCGCGAGGCGGGAACCGGTGAGAGACGAGGAGTGGCAACCAACAATAGAAAGGAAAGCGTGATGGGCGAGCGTGTTGCGACAATTACGATCGACGAAAAGTCCTTCAACTTCCCCGTGATGACCCCAACCTACGGAAACGAGGTGATCGATATCCGCAAGTTGGGAGGACAGGCGGGTGTCTTTACCTACGATCCGGGATTTTTGTCGACGGCTTCCTGCCGGTCGGCGATCACCTATATCGATGGCGAGAAGGGGGAACTGCTTTACCGGGGTTACCCGATCGAACAACTGGCTGAGCAGTGCTCATTTTTAGAGGTGGCTTATCTGCTCAAGTACGGGGAGTTGCCAAACGCCGAGCAGAAACGGTCGTTTGAGTACAGGATAAGCCGCCATACGATGCTGCACGATCAGATCAACCGCTTTTTCTTCGGCTTCCGACGCGATGCCCATCCGATGGCGGTGTTGGTGGGGGTGGTAGGGGCTTTGGCAGCCTTCTACCACGATGTGATGGATTTTTCCGATCAGGAGCACCGCGATCTGTCGTTTATCCGCTTGATCGCCAAGATGCCAACGATCGTGGCGATGGCCTATAAATACAGCGTGGGTCAGCCATTCATGTACCCGCGAAACGATCTCGATTATACGTCTAACTTCCTTTATATGATGTTTGGAACCCCGTGCGAGCGGTATGAGCCTAACCCCGTGTTGGTGCGGGCGATGGATGTGATCTTTACGTTGCACGCCGACCATGAACAGAACGCGTCGACGTCGACGGTGCGTTTGGCTGGTTCGTCGGGGGCAAATCCTTTTGCGTGTATTTCGGCAGGAATCGCGTGTTTGTGGGGGCCCGCACACGGGGGGGCTAACGAGGCGTGCTTGCGGATGTTGGAAGAGATCGGCGATGTATCCCGGGTGGGGGAATATATCAAGCGCGCTAAAGATAAAAGCGATCCCTTTAAGTTGATGGGGTTCGGACATCGGGTTTATAAGAATTACGATCCCCGCGCAAAGCTGATGCGCCAAATTTGCCACGAGGTGCTGGCGGAGCTGGGATTGGAGAACGATCGATTGTTTAAGTTGGCGTTGACGTTGGAACGGATCGCATTGGAGGATGAGTACTTTATCGAGAAAAAACTCTACCCGAACGTCGATTTCTATTCGGGAATCGTGCAGCGAGCGATCGGGATCCCGACGTCGATGTTTACCTGCATCTTCGCGTTGGCGCGGTCGGTAGGATGGTTTGTGCAGTGGGAGGAGATGATCACCGATCCAGAGTATAAGATCGGTCGACCACGCCAGCTTTATGTGGGACCACCGCGGCGCGATGTGGTGCCTTTGGCAGAGCGAGGATAACCAGGAGAGAAGCGAGAAAGGTTTAGAGGAGGGGAGAGAAGGGGTCCCAAGGGGAAAAAGCTAGACAAAGAGAGGGGAACTTCACAGCGCGAAGGAGTGGGACGATGTACCGAGAGTTGTACGCACAATCGGCTTTTTCAGGGGGAAACGCGGCGTTTGTGGAGGCGCTGTACGAGGAGTTTTTGGTGAACCCCGCCGCTGTTCCCGAGGTGTGGCGCGAGGTGTTCGAACGCGTACGCCGCGAGGGACCTCCACGCGATGAGCGAGCTCATGCGCCTATCGTAGCGGCGTTTACCCAGCTGGGGCGGATGGGGAACGTGCGATGGGTGAAGGGGGAGGGCGGGGATCAGGTGGCAACACTGCAGTTGATCAACGCCCACCGCTTTATGGGCCACCGGATCGCCGATCTTGATCCGTTAAAGCGCTACGAGAAGCCGAGGGTGGCAGAGCTGGAGCCGTCGACCTACGGATTTACCGAGGCCGATTTGAACCGCTCTTTCCACGTCGGTTCCTTCCAGGGATTGGGGAAAGAGCGCGGGACATTGCGGGAGATTTTGGACGCACTGCGCCAGACCTATTGCGGAACGATCGGCGTGGAATATATGTACGTGACGAGCACCGCTGAGAAACGGTGGTTGCAGGGACGAATGGAGCCAATCCGCAACCGCCCACGTTTCGATGTGGAGAGCAAACGGCGAATTTTGGAGCGATTGACAGCAGCCGAGACGTTGGAGCGTTATCTGCATACCCGGTACGTGGGCCAGAAACGCTTTTCGTTGGAAGGAGGAGAGAGCGCTTTGGTGGCGCTGGATGAGGCGATCCGCACCGCCGGGCGCTTGGGGGCTGAGGAGATTGTGATCGGGATGGCCCACCGCGGCCGGCTAAATGTGTTGGTCAATGTGCTGGGGAAATCTCCTAAGGTGTTGTTCGAGGAGTTCGAGGGGAAAAAAGCGAGCGATTTGTCCGCGGGAGATGTGAAATACCACTTGGGCTTTTCGAGCGATGTGATGACCCCCGGCGGACCAGTGCACCTGTCGCTGGCCTTTAACCCGTCCCATTTGGAGATCGTAAACCCCGTGGTGTTGGGGTCGGTCTACGCGCGCCAACAGCGACGGGGAGGGAACGAGGAGGCAAAACGAGCTGTGGTGCCGATTTTAATCCATGGGGACGCAGCCGTGGCAGGACAGGGGGTAAACCAGGAGGTGCTTAATTTTTCCCAGACGCGCGGCTACGGGGTGGGAGGAACCGTCCATATCGTGATCAATAACCAAATCGGTTTTACGACTTCCGATCCGCGCGATTTGCGGTCGTCAACTTATTGCACCGATATTTTCAAAATGGCCGAGGCGCCTATTTTTCACGTAAACGGCGACGATCCTGAGGCGGTGGCGTTCGTGGTGCAGTTGGCGGTGGAGTTCCGTCAACGATTCGGTAAAGACGCGGTGGTCGATGTGGTGTGCTTCCGGCGGTTGGGCCATAACGAGCAGGATGAGCCGGCAGTAACCCAGCCGTTGATGTACCGTAAGATCCGCCAACATCCCGGAACACGAGCATTATACGCGAGCCGACTGGTGGAGGAACAGGTGATCGGCCGCGAGGAACCAGAGGAGTTTATCCGCCGCTACCGAGAGGCACTCGATCGCGGCGAGTTGCTGTATAACCCGGTGGTGAAGAATGTGGTGCGGAAATACCGAGTCGATTGGACCCCTTTTCTGAACCAGCCGTATACCGATGCGTGCGAGACGGGGATCCCCTTGTCCGAGGTGGAGCGGCTGACAGAGCGACTGACCCACGTGCCAGAGGGGTTTACCCTCCATCCGCACGTGGCTAAAGTGATCGAGGATCGTCGGGCAATGGGGCGGGGAGAGATTCCAGCTAATTGGGGGTTCGGGGAGAATTTGGCCTACGCGTCGCTGGTGGCCCAAGGGTTCGGGGTACGGTTGTCAGGAGAGGATG
This sequence comes from Hydrogenophilus sp., assembly GCA_026416515.1. GTDB lineage: Bacteria > Pseudomonadota > Gammaproteobacteria > Burkholderiales > Rhodocyclaceae > Hydrogenophilus. The sequence goes on from JAOAEZ010000003.1 coordinate 9,855, forward strand.
TGGGCCGCGGGACCTTTTTCCACCGCCACGCGGTGCTCCATGACCAGAACCGCGAGCGGTGGGACGCGGGGGTATATGTGCCCTTGCAACATATCCAAGAGGGCCAGGGGCCTTTTTATGTGTTCGATTCAACGTTGTCCGAGGAGGGAACGCTGGGCTTCGATTACGGCTATTCGTTGGCGGAACCAAATCAGTTGGTGGTGTGGGAGGCCCAGTTCGGAGATTTCGCCAACGGCGCCCAGGTGGTGATCGATCAGTTTATCAGTTCGGCCGAGGCGAAGTGGGGTCGCTTGTCGGGAATCACCCTCTTTTTGCCGCATGGGTACGAGGGACAGGGCCCCGAACATTCGTCGGCGCGTATCGAGCGCTATCTGCAACTTTCCGCAGAGAATAATTGGCAGGTGTGCCAGCCGACCACCGCGGCGCAGATTTTCCATTTGTTGCGTCGCCAGATGTTACGAGCGGTGCGCAAACCATTGGTGGTGTTTACGCCTAAGTCGTTGCTGCGGTTGCGCGATGCCGCTTCGCCGCGCGAGGCATTTACCCGGGGAGGATTCCAGACGGTGATCGGCGAGGTGGAGTCCTTGGTGGCTGAACGGGTCCGGCGCGTGTTGATCTGCTCAGGGAAGATCTATTACGAGTTGGCCGCTTACCGCCGCGAGCGGGGAATCGAGGATGTGGCGATCGTTCGGTTGGAGCAGTTTTACCCCTTCCCCAAGGAGGCATTGGCAGCAGCGTTGGCGCCTTTCCCTCAGTTGCAGGAGTATGTGTGGGTGCAGGAGGAGCCCCGCAACCAGGGAGCATGGTATTGGTTGTTGTCGCGCCAGCATCTCGACGGCGTGCTGGGCCGGGATAAACGCTTGCTGCTGGTGGCCCGCCCGGCTTCCTCTTCGCCGGCGGTGGGTTACCTCGCTAAACATGTGGCGCAACAGAAGTCGGTGGTGGAACGCGCGTTCGCGCCGATCGAAGTTTAGAGGATCGAGGAGGTGGTGCTATGTTGATCGAGGTTCGAGTCCCTCAGCTTTCGGAGTCGGTGGCTGAGGCTTCTTTGATAAAGTGGCATAAACAGGTGGGCGAACGAGTGCGACGGGAGGAGAATTTGGTCGATATCGAGACCGATAAGGTGGTGCTGGAGACCCCCGCTCCTGCCGATGGCGTGCTGGTGGCGATCGTCAAAGGCGATGGGGAGCCGGTGACCTCTGGAGAGGTAATCGGTCAGATCGATACCGAGGCAAGCACCGCAGCGGGGGCAGGACGGGCAGAGGGGGGTGGGATGGCACGTCCGTCGCCCGAGGAGAGGAGAGAGGCACCGGGCGTAGAGGAGCAATACAGCAAAGGGGAGGGGTTGGCCGGACCGGCAGCGCGGAAGATTTTGGCCGAGCAGGGAATCTCCGCGGCACAGGTGCCAGGAAGCGGCCGCGGAGGCCGAGTGACCAAAGAGGATGCCTTGGCGGTAGCAAGGGACCGAGAGGAGAGTGCGACCCAGGAGAAGAGCAGCGCAGTGGAGAGAAGCCCCGCGCCAGGAGGCAGCGAGCGCAGTACGGGGACGGGAGAGGGGGTCGGAGAGACGATCTGGCGAGGAGGCGGCGAGCGAATCGAGCAGCGCGTGCCGATGACCAAAATCCGCAAGCGAATCGCCGAGCGGTTGTTGCAGTCCAAACAGCAGACCGCTATGTTGACGACGTTCAACGAGGTGAATATGTTGCCGGTCATCGAGCTGCGCAAACGCTACGGGGAACGGTTCGAAAAGGAGTACGGGGTTCGCCTCGGGTTTATGGGATTTTTTGTGAAGGCAGCGTGCGCGGCATTGAAGCGCTTCCCGATTTTGAACGCGTCGGTGGATGGGGATGACATCATCTACCACGGGTATATCGATATCGGCATCGCTGTGGGGTCACCACGCGGATTGGTGGTGCCAATTTTGCGCGATGCCGACCAGATGACGATCGCTGAGATCGAGCGAAAGATCGCCGATTTCGCGGCCCGAGCTAAAGAGGGACGATTGACTGTGGAGGAGCTGACGGGGGGAACGTTCTCGATTTCTAACGGCGGAGTCTTCGGGTCGATGTTGTCTACTCCGCTGATTAATCCGCCCCAGTCGGCAATTTTGGGAATCCATGCAACGCGCGATCGACCGGTGGTGGAGAATGGGGAGATTGTGATTCGACCGATCAATTACTTGGCGTTGAGTTACGACCACCGAATCATCGACGGCCGAGAGGCGGTGTTGGGGTTGATGACTATCAAGGAGGTGTTGGAGGATCCCGCACGCTTGTTGTTGGGGATTTGAGGGAGAGGGGGATTGCTTTAAAAAAAACAAGTGGGGCCAATATCAGGGAGCTAATACGATGGGACAACATTTCGATGTGGTGGTGATCGGCGGAGGACCAGGGGGATACGTGGCGGCAATCCGCGCCGCCCAACTGGGGTTAAAGGCAGCTTGTTGCGAGGAGAACCCTTACGCCGATCCAAAGGGAGAGCCACGGTTGGGGGGGACGTGTTTGAATGTGGGGTGCATTCCGTCAAAGGCGTTGTTGCATGCGTCGCGATTAGCACTGTTGGCGCGCGAGGAGTTGGCGGCGTTCGGGGTAGAGGTGGAGGGGGTGAAAGTGGATGTGGGAAAGATGATGGCCCGGAAAGAGGCCATCGTGACTCAGTTGGCAGGAGGAATCCGCACGTTGTTTCGCCGCAACGGGGTGACTTTCTTGCCAGGCCGAGGTCGCTTACGGGGCGAGCGAGGGGATCTATGGGAGGTGGCAGTGGGGGATGAGGTGGTAGAAACCCGCCATGTGGTGGTGGCGACAGGGTCGCGCCCGCGGGTTTTGCCAGAGGTGCCAGTAGATGGAGCAGTGGTGTGCGACCATACCGGGGCGTTATCGTGGTCTTCGGTGCCCGAACGGTTGGTGGTGATCGGCGCAGGGGTGATCGGCGTGGAGTTGGGGTCAGTGTGGCGACGGTTGGGGGCTGAGGTGACGGTGGTGGAGGTGGGAGCGCGATTTTTGCCGTCGGCCGATGCCGATGTGGCTCGAGCATTGCAGCAGGCACTGGAGCGACAGGGAATGCGTTTCCGGTTCGGGTGCCGAGTGGAGGGGGTGCAGGTGAATGGCGAACGCGCGATCGTGCAGATAAAAGAGGGAGAGGTGTCCGAGAGGCTAGAGGCCGATCGAGTGCTGGTGGCGGTGGGACGGGTGCCTTACGCCGAGGGCGCCGAGGAGGAGGGAATACGATTGCCCCGCGATGAACGAGGGTTCGTCGCAGTGGATGAGGTGTGCCGTACCCGTTTGCCCCGCGTGTGGGCGATCGGGGATGTGGTACGCGGGCCGATGTTGGCTCATAAGGCGATGCAGGAGGGGGTGATGGTGGCCGAACGAATCGCCGGCCAGGCAGGGATGGTGAATTACGAGGCTATCCCTTGGGTGATCTATACCGATCCCGAAGTGGCTTGGGTGGGGAAGAGCGAGGCGGAGCTGAAGGCGTCGGGAGTGAGGTACCGAGTAGGGCGGGCTCCTTTCGCAGCTAACGGCCGAGCGCTGGGGATGGGGAAAGGGGGGGGATTTGTGAAAGTGCTGAGCGCAACCGAGAGCGACCGCATCTTGGGAGTGCATGTGGTGGGCGAGGAGGCGTCCGAGTTGGTGGCGAGCGCGGTGGTGGGGATGGAGTTTTCCGCCGCCGCAGAGGATTTGGCCCGAATCTGCTTTGCCCATCCGACATTGGGCGAGGCGCTCCATGAGGCGGCGGCAGCGGCAGCATTCGGCCGGGCAATGCATTGTTGAGGGGGAGGGGAGCATGTGGGCGTCGGTGTCGAGAGGGAACGGCGCGTGGGGGGGAGAAGCAGAGCAGATTGTGCATCCCGCAAAAGGGAGGGAGGAGGACGCAGCAGCCGCCGTGCGGGCGGCGTTTGCGACCGCGTTTGCCCGTATGGGGTTCGTCGCCGATGCGTCTCAAGTACGGGCAATCGAGCGATTGGCCCGTTTGGCCGAGGCGCTAGAGGCAGAGGAGAGGGGAGAAGGGGAGCGAGAGGGAAAGGGGTGGTGGTCCCAGTGGGTGGGGAGGGTAAGGAGAGGAGCGGAGGGGATAGAGAAGAGAAATGCACAAAGGGGGAAGGGGTCGGGGCAAGGCGTCTATCTGTGGGGGGGCGTGGGGCGAGGAAAGAGTCTTTTGATGGACCTCTTTTTCACAGCAGCGCCGGTGGCGCGCAAACGACGGGTCCATTTTCATGAGTTGATGCAAGAGGTCCATGGACGATTGACGGAGTTGCGGGGAAGGAGCGATCCGCTGGCGGTGGTGGCGGCGTCGATCGCTCAGGAGGCGAGATTGTTGTGCTTGGATGAGTTCCATGTGAACGATGTGGCCGATGCGATGATTTTGGGGCGGTTGTTGGCAGGATTGGGGGAGGAGGGGGTACGATTGGTGATGACCAGCAATTACCCCCCTAGCGGACTTTATCCAAACGGTTTGCAGCGGGAGCGGTTTTTGCCGACGATCGCGTGGATCGAGGAGAGGTGCGAGGTGCTGGAGGTAGAGGGGGGAGTCGATTACCGGCAGGTGGGGGAAGAGGGAGGAGGAAGCCGCTATTGGTTTCCCGTGACGCCCGAGCATGAGGCTGCATTGGCCGCTTGTTTCGAGGCACTGACGGGAGAGCCGGCGAGGGCAGGGGTAATGGAGGTGTGCGGTCGAGCATTGCCGTTCCGCGGCCGGGCAAAGGGGGTGGTGTGGTTCGATTTCGCTCCTTTGGTGGCGGAGGCGCGGAGTTATCTAGATTATTTGGAGGTGGCTCATCATCATTCGGCAGTGTTGCTGTCAGGGGTGCCTGTATTGCCCCCTGCGCGAGCAGAGGCGGCGCAGCGTTTGATGTGGTTGGTGGATGTGCTGTACGATCGAGGGGTGGAGCTGTATGTGACGGCAGAGGCCCCGCCCGCATTGTTGTACCGCTCGGGGCGAAAGGGGGGGGAGTTCGCGCGAACGGTGTCGCGGTTGGAGGAGTGGTGCGTGCGAGGGGGTAGGGGACGGCGAGGATAGACCCGAAGGGGGGAAGAGGAAGCCTCGAGAGAGAGGAGGGGGAACGGCGGAGGGTTGTTGCTAGGGGGAGGAGGGGTGAGAGGGGGGGGGAGATTTGGGGGGCGAGGCATCAAAAGGAGAGGGGGGGCGGTGTTTGCGAAGGCGGCGAAAGAGGGCGATGAGGGGACCTGAGAGGACGTAGAGGAGGGTGAGCGCCGAGAATACGCCAGGGGGATAAAAGGCGATAAGGGCAAAGAGGAGCGCTACCCCAGCGGCGGCAAGAAAGGGAACAGAGCGCCGGGGGTCGAGGGTTTTTCCGCTCCAGTAGAGGATGTTGCTGACCATCGCTACCGCTGCAAGGAGGGTGGCCAAGACAGTGACTAAGGTGCGCGCATTGGGAGACCAGGAGAGGTCTACCGCAAGCCAGATGATGCTGGCGATAAGCGCTGCCGCGGCGGGGGTGGGGAGCCCTTGAAAGTAGTTGCGGGGGGAGGTGGCGAGGGTGGCGTTGAAACGGGCGAGACGAAGGGCAGCTGCGGCGGCGTAGATAAAGCCGATGGTCCAGCCGAGCTGCCCAAGCGTGGAGAGCGCCGCCGCATGGGCGAGAAGGGCTGGCGCAATACCAAAGGAGACCATGTCGGAGAGGGAGTCGTAGTGGGCTCCAAAGCTGCTTTGGGTGTGGGTAAGACGGGCGATGCGACCGTCAAGACCGTCGAAGAGAATGGCTACGAAGAGAGAGATCGCTGCGGCGGAGAGATCTCCCCGCCAGGCGGCGATGATGGCGTAAAAGCCAAATAGAAGGGCCGCCGTGGTGAGGAGGTTGGGAAGGAGATAGATCGCTCGCCGCGAAGGGGGAGAGGAGAGGGGTTCAGAGAGAGGGTCGGGGGCGCTCATGGGTGGAGAGAAGGGGAAACGTCGCGTGAGGGGGTTGAAGAAGGAAGGTGGGCGAGAATCGTGACGCCGCCGAAGACTTTCTGACCAAGGGAGACGGCGAGCGGAAGCGTGGGAGGAAGGTAGAGGTCCACACGCGACCCAAAACGGATGAAACCGATGCGTTGTCCCGGGCTGACGCGGTGGCCTGGTTGAACGTAGCAGAGGATGCGACGGGCAATAAGGCCCGCGATTTGAACCATGGTGAGTTCATGACCGCTTTCCGTGCGAAGAAGAAGGACATTGCGTTCGTTGTGGTGGCTCGCTTTGTCGAGAGTAGCGTTGAGAAAGGTTCCGGGGTGGTAGTAGCGGGCGACGACATGGCCGGCGATGGGGCTGCGATTGACGTGTACATTAAAAATGTTCATAAAAATGCTGATCTTGAGGGCAGAGGTCCGCCGCCAGGGGTCGAGGGCGGGTTCGATGGCGATGATCCGCCCGTCCGCAGGGGAGAGAAGTAGGTTGGGTTCCGAGGGGATGGCGCGCGGGGGATCACGAAAAAATTGGAGGAGAAAAAGGGTGAGCAGCCAAAAGGGGAGAGAGATGGTCCCAAGGGGGGTCAAGAGAAGGGAGAGAGTGAGAGCAGGGAAAAGGAATGGCCATCCTTCGCGAGCAACAGGGGGATAGGGGTAAGAGGAACGGTTCATCTTTTGCGGTCGATTGTAAATTGTGCTATTTTAGCGCTGTTGCGGTTGTGTGGAGCGATGCATGGGGTTACTGCAGAGGTGGCGCTACCAGTGGACGGTGGCGATGGTGGGGGGAATCGTCGGGGGATGGGGGGCAGCATGGGGGGATGGAGGAGGGAGTTGGAGTTATAGCGGGACAACTGGACCAGAGCATTGGGGACGGTTGTCGAACGAGTTTGTGTTGTGCCGAATCGGACGAAATCAGTCGCCCATCGATATCCGCCGCGAGCAGGTGTTGCGAACTGAACTGCGAGCGCTGGAGTTTTTGTACGAGTCACCGCTTCCGCTAACGGTGATCTACACCGGGCGAGGATTGGAGGTGCCGGTGCACAGCGACCGCTTCCGATTACGGGCAGAGGGGGAGACGTTCCAGTTGGTAAATGTCCATTTCCATACCCCGAGCGAGCATGCCGATGGGGGAGTGCGTTATCCACTGGAGGCCCATTTGGTGCATCGAAACGCGCGAGGAGAACTGGCGGTAGTGGGGGTGTGGTTCCGCAGCGGGGAGGATAATCCCGCATTGACGCAGATTTTACAGTTGGTGCCGACGGCGGGGGAGGGGGAGAGAGGGGAGGAGGGAGGGAGTGCACGAAAAAGCGAGGAAAAGGGGCGCAGCGGAAAGACCAAGGGAAAAGAGGGAAGCGGAGGGGGACGGTGGCAGCGCAGCGGGGGTACCATCGATGTGCGACAGTTGCTGCCGCGCAGCGACGGGTTTTTCCGGTATAGCGGGTCGCTGACGACACCGCCGTGCAGCGAGGGAGTGCGGTGGTACGTGATGCAGGAGCCAGTGATGGCAGGGGAAGGACAGTTACAGACGATGCGGGCAATTTTAGGGGAGAATGCCCGACCGTTGCAGCCATTATACGCGCGCCGCGTGCTGGAGTGAGGGGGAATGGGATGGAGTAAAAGAGCGGCAGCACGAGCTGCCGTTTTTGTTGTGAGGGCGCTGCGGGGGTTGGGGTGGTTGACGGTGATCGGAGCGGCAGTAGCAGGAGCAATGCTGCTGGGGGTTCGCTTTTGGGTGTGGCCGGAGGTAGATCGATTCCGCCCTGAGTTGGAGCAGTGGGTTTCGGAGCAGTTGGGGGTGAGGGTACAGTTGAGGGAATTGCGGGGAGAGTGGGAGGGATTGGCCCCGCGGTTGGTGGTGGAGGAGTGGCAGGTGAAGGGGGAGGGGGGGGAGATGACAGCGCAGGGGAGATTGGTAGGGGTGTGGATATGGCCGTGGGGAGGACGCGTCCGGATAGAGGGAGAGGCACCAGGGTGGGGAATAGGGAGGTTTCGGGGAGAGGGAGAGGGACGTTGGCCATTTTGGCGAGTACAGGGAGAGGGGTGGGGGATAGATGGACGAGGGAAGGGAGCGGTGTGGGCGAAATGGGTACAGCGCTTGATCGGCTGGGAAGAAGGGGGAGAGAGAGAATTGGCAGTGCGCGCCGAGGAGGTGGAATGGCAGGTCGATGGGGTGGCAAAAGGGGTGTCGTTTTTTGAGGTGCAGGTGAAGGGGGGGCAGATCGCAGCGACAGGGGCTCCCGAGGTGGAGGGGTTGAAGGGGCGAGTATGGGGAAATAGCCGAGAGGGACGGTTTGAGCTTTCCGGGAAGGGCAGCCGTTGGATATGGCCAGCGGGATGGCTGGGGGTGCAAGAGATGCACTTTTCCGAGTTGCAGGGGAAAGGGGGGTGGCGATGGTCAGCGACGGAAGGGTGGACAGTGGAGGGTGAGGAGGTGTACGCCCGTACCGCAGATTGGGGCGTGACCGCAAGAGGACGAGTGGAGGGGATCGGGAGCAGAGAGGGGGTTCGAGTGGCGTGGGAGGGGCGGTTATGGGAGGTAAATTTGACCCGGTTGGCCGATTTCTTGCCGCGCGGGATGGTGGGAATGGATACGATCGCGTGGGTACAGCAGGCATTTCTGGGGGGACGCGTGCGAGAGGCTCCGTTTAGGGTAGTGGGGCCGTGGAGAGCGTTTCCATTTGCAGGCGGCGAGGGACAGTTGGAGGTGACTATCCCCGTGCAGGAGGTAGCGCTTCGTTTTGCGCCGGGGTGGCCAGTGGTGCGCATGCGGGAGGGAATGGTCCAGTTCGTGGGACCGCAGTTGCGGGTGGAGGTGGCCCGGGCTGAGAGCGAGGGGGTGCAGTTCAGACATATCTCCGCATGGTCGCCTAATGTGGAGGCAGAGGTGCCCGTATTGGCTGTGGTGGGCGAGGCAGCGGGGGGATTCGCGACCGTGGTGCGCTATTTGGAGCAAAGCCCTATGGCGAGCCGCTTGCCGTTGGCAGAGTGGCGGCGATGGCGAGTGCGGGGAGAGGTGACCGTGCGCTTGGGGTTGAGCGTGCCGTTGGCAGGAACGGGGGCAGTGGGGGTAGCAGGAGAGGCGGTGTTGCAGGGGGGAAGCATCCCCGCAGAGGTGGCGGGAAAAGGCGTGCGAGGATTGACCGTAAAAGCACGGTTCGATCAGGGAGGATTGGTGGGAGGACGAGGGTCAGGGGTGTGGGGGGATATGCCGATCACAGCAGAGGTAATGTCGATGACTCCCTTGCGAGTGGGGTTTACTGCTCGAGTCCCCGCTAAAGCGGCGGTGGAGGCCTTAGGGTTGGGGGAGAAACATCTGCAGGGAGAGGGAACGGTGCGGGGAGAGGTGGAGTGGGAGGAGGGGGGGAGACGTTGGCGCATGACAAGCGATCTGCGCGGGGTGGCAGTGCGATTGCCAGAGCCGTTGAGGAAAGAGGCCGAGGAGGGGTGGACGCTGGAGGGAAGAGGAGCGGTGCGCGGCGAGGTGAGCGAGGGAGAGGTGTGGATCCGCGATCGGATTGCGGCAAAGTGGCAGGGTTCAGCGTGGGGAGTGGCAGTGGGGCGGGATACCGCCCCTAAGCCACGCCGCGAGGGTGTAATTGCGGTGAGAGCGGAGGAGTTAGATGGGGATGCGTGGCGTGCTGCGATCAACGAGATGGCGGTGCGGGGGGGAGTCCCCGAAGTGCGCGTGGAGGCCAAACGGTTGCGGTTTGCTAACCGCTGGTGGCATGAGGTCATTTGGGTATTGCAGCCACGGGGAGAAGGAGGGGGGAAATTTACAGTCCGGGCGCGGGAGATAGAGGGAGAGGGGGAGGTGGTGGTGAGTAAAGGGGAGGTGGAGCGAGTGACGCTAGAGTTGCGGCGACTGGTGTGGCCCCAGGGAGAGGGAGAGAGAATAAAGACTCGGCGCGTAGGAGAGGGACTGGAGCGATGGCCAACAGTGGTGGCGCGAGTAGAGGAGTTAGAGGTGGAGGGACGGCGGGTCGGCCAATTGCGATTGGTGGGAGCGCCGACAGAGCGGGGATGGAGAGTGCGCGAGTGGTCTTTGGCATTGCCCGGCCGCTACCGGTTGGAGGGGGGGGCCAGCTGGACTACCGTAGAGGGAGAGCGCTATTCAGTGTTGCAGGCAAACACCGCGTTTGAGGCGTTCGGGGAGAGCGTTGCCGAGTTGTTGGCAACTCCGGGGATGCGAGGGGGAAGGGGAACGTTAACCGTAGAGTTGGAGTGGAAAGGGGGATTTGAGGATTTTGAGTTGGCACGAGCTTCTGGGCAGGGGCGGATCGCGTTGCGGGAGGGTGTCTTCGAGGAGATCGAGCCGGGGGTGGGACGGCTGATTTCGGTATTCAATTTGCAGATGTTGTTGCGACGGTTGCGCTTCGATTTTAGCGATGTGCTGGGACGAGGCTTGACGTACGACCGATTGTCGGGAAGCTTTGCATTGGCTAACGGTTTTGTGTCTACAGCCGATTTGACCATTGATGCTCCCGCAGCGTTGGTCCAGTTAGCAGGAACCGTCGATTTGCAGAGGCGAACTCAGGATTTGGAGGCACGGGTGGTGCCGCGGTTGGGAGAGACGGCCGCGACGGCTTTGACGTTGGTAAACCCGCTGGCCGGGGTGGTGACTTTTTTAACCCAGCAGGTAATCGGCGATCCCTTAGGGGGAATCTTGGTGCAGCGCTACCGCTTGCAGGGGGGATGGGAAGGACCAGCTGTGCGACAGGAGGGAAAAAGCTCCAGTTCTAGCCGAGAGGCGGGGGACGAGAATAGATGAGCGAGTCGTTGCGGGTGGCCGTGGTGCAAATGGTGAGCGGCATGCGAGTGGCCGAGAATGTGGCGCGGGCGGAGCAGTGGGTGGAAGCGGCGGCGAGAGGGGGGGCCGATGTGGTGGTGCTGCCCGAGTATTGGCCATTGATGACACACGAGCGCGCTGCCCGGTGGTCGATCGCCGAGGTATGGGGAAGTGGCCCTTTGCAGGAGAAGATGGGGGAGTGGGCGCGGCGCTGGGGGGTGTGGGTGGTGGGGGGGACCGTTCCGTTGATCGCGGAGGATGAGGGGCGCGTGTGCAATAGTTGCTTGGTGTTCGACCGTAGAGGCACCGTACAAGCGCGTTACGATAAGATGCACCTTTTTCGCTTCTTCGGCGAGCGCGAGCGGTATGAGGAGATGGAGGAGGTTCAGGCGGGGTCATCGCCGCAGGCTGTGGAGGTGGACGGGTGGCGAATAGCGTTGGCAGTGTGCTTTGATCTGCGTTTTCCTGAGTATTTCCGAGCGTTGGTGCCGTTCGATGGGGCGGTGGTGGTGGCAGCTTTTACGGCGATTACCGGAAGAGCCCATTGGCACGTGTTACTGCAGGCGCGGGCGATCGAGAATGTGGCTTACGTGGCAGCAAGCGCCCAGGGAGGAAGGCATGAGTGCGGCCGCGAGACCTTTGGCCATTCGTTGGTGGTCGATCCCTGGGGAGAGATTTTGGGAGCGCTAACGGTTGGGGAGGGGTGGACGATGGCAGAGTGGAGGCGCGCAGAGTTACGGCGGCGACGGGAGATGTTGCCGGCGTTGGCGTGCCGACGGTTGCGCGTGCTCGAGGAGCATTAAGACGAAGTTCGTGGGACAAAAAAGTCGCGGAAGGAAGGTGGAAGTTCGCTGATTACGTCCAGGTGTGCGAGGGCAGCAAGAGCGTTTGCTGCGGGCGGCGTCGCGATGAGGAGGGCGCGGGGTCTGTTCTTGACCGAGATGCCCGATTTCGCGTCTGCGAAAGGGGTTTGCCTGCCCAGCGTTAAAGGCCCGGGGTGTAAGGGATTACCGCCAGCAGCGGAGCGGGAAGCCGCGCGCGAAGGGTGGCGATGTTGTCGCTGAGGGCTTCCATGGAGGGATCAAGCGTGTTGGCGATCCAGCCAAAAAGGGGAAGGGAGCGGGCGAGAATCGCTTCGGCAGTCAATAGGGCATGGTTGAGACAGCCCAAACGAAGACCGACGACGAGGAGAATCGGGAGAGCGAGTTGTTGGGCAAGGTCGGCAACCGTGTGATGGTCGGTGAGCGGCGCATACCAGCCGCCGACGCCTTCGACGATGAGGAGGTCGGCGTGCGGACGAACGGCGTCGACCGCCGCGACGATCCGGGCGAAATCGATTGTTTGCCCTTGCTGCCGCGCGGCAAGGTGAGGGGAGATCGGCGCTGGAAAAATGTAGGGAGAGATTAGGGAGTCGGGAAGAAGATGGTTCGAGGCGGCTTTGAGCCGTTCGACGTCTTCATTGCGGCCGCTGGGATTGCAGCCGCAGGCGACCGGTTTGAGACCGATGGCGCGCCAGCCAGCGGCAACAGCTTGTCGAAGAAGATAGACAGCGACGTGGGTTTTGCCGATTTCGGTGTCAGTTCCGGTGAGAAAGTAGTGGCCGGGGGGGAGAGGGAGGGTATGATTCATAGGGCGCTCTTCCGCTCTAGGAGAAGATAGAGAAGTCGATAGGTGAGGGGAAAGCCGTTCGCTGTGCGTTCAGGGGCAAGGGCAGAGAGTAGACGGTCGCGCCGATCGCGGGTGAATGCGGGGGGATGTTTCGAAGTGGCCGTGGCACCGATGCCGCGAATCGCCGCCAGGAGTTGAGTTTCGTCGGGGTAGTAGAGGGTGAGGGTGGTGGGGGAGAGGGTGTGGATGCGAAAGGGAAAGAGCGTGAGCGTACTGCGCCAGGCGGTTTCGTCGACGAGAGGGGTAAGAGGAGCCGGTTCTTCGAGACGACAGTAGGCGCGGGCAAGTTCGGGAAAGGTTCCCGCAAGGACGATGGCGGCGGCAAATAGCCCGCCCGGGGTGAGAAGACGGGCGGCTTCTGCAAGGGCGGTGACGGGCGCACACCACTGCAGGGCGCAGTTGCTCCAGTAGAGGGCAAGAGAGGCCGTAGGGAGGGGAACCGCTTCGAGCCGCCCAACGAGACGAATTCCTGGAAAGTGAGGAGGAATAGCGGCGATAAGAGGTAACGCCGCGTCGAGGGCGATGAGCAGACGGGGGGTGGAAAGACGGCTCTGATTGAGAGCGTGCAGGAGAGGAAGGTCGCGACCTACACCACAACCCGCGTCGAGCAGGAGGCCGGGGGGAAGGGCGGAGGAGGTGGTGAGCAGATGGTGGTCGAGAAGGGCCAGGAGGGCAAGAGCGGCGTGACGTTGCGCACGGTCGTGGCGGGGATAACTGTGGGCCCGCCGGCCAAAAGCGGCGCGAATTTGCGTTGGTGGAGGCGAGGGAGGAAGAGAGAAAAGAGGGGCGGAGAAGGAGGGACGCGCCGCCGCGGGGGGAAGGAGGTCAAGGAGAGCGTCGGCAAGAGTGTCGATCTGAGAGGGGGTGTGGGCAGCGGTGAGAGAAATGCGTAGCCGAGCGCTACCGGGGGGAACGGTGGGGGAACGGATCGCGGGAACGTAGATGCCGCGTTCGGCCAGTTGTTGGGAGAGACGAAGAACTTGTTGGTCACTGCCGATGATGAGGGGCTGAATAGGGGTTATGGAGGGGAGGAGGTGAGGAAAGAGGTTGAGGGGGTGGGTTTCCACAAAGGGGGCAAGGGCACGCCGCAACCGAGCGGTGAGGGTAGTAAGGTGGGTGCGCCATTGAGGGGTTTGCCGAATGAGGCGAATCGCGGTTCGGATGGTTTCAGCGATCGCCGGGGGGAGCGCGGTGGTGTAGCGGTGGGTGCGGGCCGTTTGGTCGAGCCAGGCGATCGCTTCGGCGGTACCGAGGATCGCCGCCCCCGCCGCTCCAAGGGCTTTGCCGAAGGTGGCGATCCAGAGCCAGTTGGGACGAGGGGTAAGGGAGAGGTGGAAGTGGGTGCCTTGCCCTTCTGGACCGAGAAGACCAATTCCGTGCGCGTCGTCGATGATGAGAAGGGCTCCGTAGCGGTCGGCAAGATAGTCAAGGTCGGTCAGGGGGGCGATTTCACCCTCCATGCTGAAGACGGCGTCGGTGACGATCACTTTGATGGGTTCACGACTGTGCGCCAGCCAGCGGGCGAGGATGGCAAGGTCGCTGTGAGGATAACGGCGAATACGAGCACCCGCTGCGCGAGCGAGTTGCAGGCCGTCTACTAGGGAGGCATGAACCCATTTGTCGGCAAAGATGACGACCGCTTCTTGACCGAGAAGGAGAGTGACGGCGGCAAGATTGGCAGCGTATCCAGAGGTGAAGAGACGAGCAGCCGGAAATTGAAGCCAGGCAGCGAGTTCGGCTTCAAGGGCAGCGTGGGCTTCGGTGTAGCCGGTGAGGAGCGCTGAGGCGCCGCTGCCAACCCCCCAACGGCGTACCGCTGCGGTGAAGGCGTCGATGAGGAGAGGGTGCGTGGAGAGACCGAGGTAGTCGTTGCTGCCGAAGTTGAGGAGCGTTTGACCGTTGCGTACGAGGTAGGGGGAGGGACTGGGAGCACGGGGAGTGTGACGACGAAGGCGACTTTCTGCGGCGAGCGCTTCTTTCCAGGCGAGAAACCGTTGGCTCCAAAGATCGAGAGTGGTTGGCGGGTTCATGGGTGCGGTGGAGGAGTTAAGAGGGAAGAGGAAGATGCGCTTCTTGCTGTGCCCGCGGGAGGGGCGAGGACGGCGGTGAGGGTTCGGTCGATCGCTTCGGCGATCCAGTCGATGAGGGAGAGTGGCGTGGTGAAAGGGGGCATGAGGTAGAGCGTGCGACCGATCGGCCGGAGGAGAAGGCCTTGCGTCAAAGCGACTCGCCAGGTACGGGCAGGAAAGTCGGCTGGGGCTTGGGGGAGATCAAAAGCGACGATGGTTCCAGTACGCCGAATGGGCGCGTCATACCGAGCGGCAATCGGTTGCAGGGCTTGTTGGAGCGCAGCACCAAGGGCTTCAAGGTGCGACCAGAGCGTCGGGTCGTCGAGACAGGAGAGGGTGGCGAGGGCGGCTCGGCAGGCAAGGGGATTTCCCGTATAGGAGTGAGAGTGGAGAAAGGCGACCGAGAGGTCATCGGCGAGAAAAGCTTGATAGATGGCATCGGTGGCGAGGAGCACAGCGAGAGGAAGGGTTCCTCCCGTGATCCCTTTGGAGAGGGTGAGGAGGTCTGGACGAACTCCCGCCGCTTCGTGGGCAAAACGCCAACCGGTGCGACCGAAAGCGACCGCGATTTCGTCAAAGATGAGCAAAAGACGATAACGATCGCACAGGAGACGAAGTTCGCGAAGGAAGGAGGGAGGATACATGCGCATACCGCCGGCACATTGGACCAGGGGTTCGATGATGACCGCGGCGATTTGCTCTGCGATTTGGGTGAGGAGATGTTCGAGTTCAGCGAGCGCACGAGTCGGGTCGTCGGCGGGAGAGGGAAGGATCGAGACGGGTTGGAGAAGAGGAGCATAGGGATCGCGAAAGAGGTGAAGGTCGGTGACGGAGAGTGCTCCAATCGTTTCGCCATGGTAGCCACCGGCAAAGGCAATAAAGCGGTGTTTGTGCGGGGCCCCTTGATTTCGCCAGTAGTGCGCAGCCATTTTGAGCGCAATTTCGACCGCACTGGCGCCGTCAGAGGCGTAGAAAGCGTGGCCAAGCGTTTTACCAGTGGCTTCAGAGAGGGCTTCGGCGAGAGCAACAGCGGGTTCGTGAGTGCAACCAGCGAGAAGAACGTGGTCGAGCCGCGAGAGTTGGTCGATGATCGCGGCGAGAATGGGGGGATGACGGTGACCGAAGAGGGTCGTCCACCAGGAGCTGATGGCATCATAATAGCGCCGACCGCTGGGGTCGAAGAGCCAGACCCCTTCCGCCCGCGCGACTTCGAGGAGAGGAACGCGCCGCTCTGGGTCAGGGTGAAGGTGACGATACATTTGGGTGCAGGGATGCCAAACGGCTGCCAGCGAGCGTTGCGCGAGCGCGGGCGAAGGTTGAAACATCATGCACTTTTCCGAGGATGGGAAGGTCGAGCAAAGGAAAGGGGAGCTCTGGGGTTATTCAGGGGTAAGGTCCAGACGGGCGAGAAGAGCGTCGTCGCGCTCCGGGGTGGCATTGGCAGCAGTGAGGAGTTTGTCGCCGTAGAATATCGAGTTGGCTCCCGCATAGAAACAGAGGGCTTGAAGCTCATCCGACATGGCGTGACGTCCTGCTGAGAGACGAACCACCGCATTGGGAAGAGCGAGACGAGTGACGGCGATGGTTCGAACAAATTCAAAAGGGTCAAGCGAGGGGGTAGCCGCAAGCGGTGTCCCCGGGATCGGAACGAGGTGATTGATCGGTATCGTTTCGGGAGGGGGATCGAGGAGGGCGAGGACCGCAATGAGGTCGATTCGATCCGAGCGCGTCTCCCCCATGCCGACAATTCCGCCGCTGCAGATTTTAAGACCCGCAGCGCGAACGGCAAGAAGGGTGGAAAGACGGTCTGCAAAGGTGTGGGTAGTGACAATCTGCGAATAGTAGTCGGGTGAGGTATCAAGATTGTGGTTGTAGTAGTCAAGACCCACCGCTTTGAGCGCTTGAGCTTGTTCGAACGTGAGCAGCCCAAGGGTGGCGCAGGTTTCAAGGCCAAGCGCTTTAACCTGGCGAATGAGATCGGCGACCACCGAGAGGTCGTGGGTTTTGGGGCTGCGCCAGGCCGCTCCCATACAGAAGCGAGTTGCCCCCGCCGCTTTGGCCGCCTTGGCGCGCTCGACGACTTCCGCCGCAGAAAGAAGTTTGTCGCGGGAGAGACCGGTTTCTTTGTCGCGTCGTGCCGATTGAGCGCAATAACCGCAGTCTTCCGAGCAACCGCCTGTTTTGATGGAGAGAAGCGCGGCGCGTTGGATGCGATGACTGGGAAAGTGGCGACGGTGTACTTCGTGCGCTTGATGGAGAAGGTCAAAAAAGGGAAGCGAAAACCAGTTTTCGATCGCAGCGCGTTTTTCACGAAAGCGGGGAGATTCGAAGAGGGTGTGGAGGAAACCCTCCGCGTCGAGAGGGTTGGGGAGAGTGGATTGAGGAACAGCACGCGAGATGGTCCGAGGAGCATCCATGGCCGAGAGATACCGAATAGGTAGGATCAGTGATTATTTTACGCGATTTTTAGGAAACTTGGTGGGATTTGTGTGTATCGGTTGCGATCGAGTCCATTCAGAACCCTGGCCATGGTGCTGTGCTTGCGCCGAGGCACTGCCGTGGGTGAAAAAGGGAAGCAGTTGCGTGCGGTGCGGAGGGGTCCGAAAGGGAGGGAGAGAAGAGGAGGAGGTGTGCGAGCAGTGCTTGGTAAACCCACCTCTTTTTTCAGCAGCGCGGGCGGCTTTTTGGTACGCACCTCCAGTAGATCGGTGGGTGCAGCGGTTAAAGTTCGGACGAGAGTTAAGTTACGGGACCGCATTGGGTTTGGCCATCGGTAAGCATATAGAACCTTATGGAGAGCTGGTAGTACCCGTGCCGCTATCGGCTTCTCGGTTGCGGATGCGCGGCTTTAACCAAGCGGCGGTGATCGCCGCGGCAGCGGCGGAGTGGTGGCGATTGCCGGTGAAGGAGAGGGTGTTGCAACGAGTCCGGGCTACCGAGATGCAGGCGCAGTTGGATCAAAAGGCCCGCGAGGCTAACGTGGCCGGTGCTTTTGTGATATCCACCCCCGCCGCAGTGAGGGGAAAACGGGTGATTTTAGTGGATGATGTGCTGACAACGGGGGCAACGGTGCGGGCGGCCGCTTCAGTGTTGTTGGAGGGGGGGGCGAGGGGAGTGGAGGTGGTGGTGGCAGCACGTGCGCGCGGGGCACCTAGAGGGTGATCTATGTTCCATGTGGTTTTGGTAGAGCCTGAAATTCCTCAAAATACCGGTAATGTGATCCGTTTGTGCGCTAATACAGGAGCTACGCTTCATCTGGTGCGGCCGTTGGGATTTATTTGGGGGGACCGCCATCTGCGGCGCGCAGGGCTCGATTACCATGAGTGGGCGACAGTGCACATCCACCCCGATTTCGCGGCATGCCGCAACGCATTACGTGCCGAGCGGTGGTTTTTGCTGACGACCCAGGGAGCGGAGCGATATGATCAGGCTAGCTTTTTACCAGGGGATGTGCTGGTGTTCGGTTCGGAGTCGCGAGGAGTAGATGCGGCGGTGTCGGCTCAGTTTTCTCCTCGTCAGCGGTTGCGTGTGCCAATGCGCCCCGGCCAGAGGAGTTTGAATTTGGCCAATACGGTGGCACTCGTGTTGTACGAAGCGTGGCGACAGAACGGCTTCGCAGGCGGGGTGTAGGGAGAGAAGGGGAAAGAGGAGGCGGGAAAAGTCGGGGTGGGGAAGGTCGAGGGAGGCGCGCGGGTCAGGAAGTCTCAAATTTGGGATCGCGGGCGAGAAGTTCGTCGACGAGCACGTCGGGGCGAAGGGCCGGCGCGGTGAGAAGGCGATAGACGGCGCGCGTAATCGGCATTTCAACACCGTGCCGGTCGGCGAGACGGACAGCGGCTGTGGCAGTGGGAATTCCTTCGACGACATGGCCAAGTTGACGGCGAGCTTCGTCAAGGGGTGTGCCGCGCGCCAGGAGAAGGCCGAGTTGGCGGTTGCGGGAGAGCTCGCCGGTGGCCGTGAGGAGGAGATCACCGAGCCCCGCAAGGCCCATTAGGGTTTCCCGATTTCCTCCTAAGGCAACGGCGAGCCGAGCGATTTCCGCTAGACCGCGCGTGATCAGGGCGGCACGGGCATTGAGCCCGAGTCCGAGACCATCGGCAATCCCAGCGGCGATCGCGATGACGTTTTTGACTGCTCCACCGATCGCTGCACCCGTGGGGTCAGAGGAGGCATAGAGACGAAGCGAGGGGGGAGGAAGAGTGTGAATGAGATGTTTGGCCCATTCGCCATCGTGAGCGGCGATCAGGGCAGCGGTTGGGCGCAATCGGGCGATTTCGAGCGCAAAGGTGGGACCGGTGAATAGACCATGCGGCGGAAGGGGGTGGGGAGAGTGAGCCTTCCAGATACGGGCAACTAAGAGGTGCGGAAGCTCTAGGGTTTCCGGGTCGATTCCTTTGGCGGCAATGAGAAAAGGCAGCGGAGAGGGGGCTTGGGCGAGCGCGGCAGCGATCTCTGCAAGCGCGGCGAATGGGGTAGCGATTAGGGCGAGTTCGCTTTGGGCGATCGCCTCTGGCCAGGAGGTGGTGATGGTGATCGCTTCGGGAAGGGGGATTTCCGGCAGGTAACGGTTGTTGCAGCGGTGAGCGATGAGCGAGGCAGCATGCGCTGGATTGCGGGTAAAGAGGATGACATCATGGCGCACCGATAAGGCAACCGCTAACGCCGTTCCCCAGGCGCCCGCACCGATGATCAGAAGACGCATCACCAGCCCCAGAGGTGGTTTTTACGAATATAGCCTCGACCTTGGGGGGTAGTGACCTCCACCCAGCCAGGAATGTCGGCGCGCTCTAGAGGGAAAATGGCATTGGCAGGAAGAGTCATAAGAATCGAGGCGTCATCGCTTGGGGCCGAACGGAGGTCAGTTTCGTCAACGGTGATGACCGTACGGGTTGTGGAAAGCAGGTGATCCGGAAGCCAAAAGAGTCCTCCCCCTTCTTTGTCGCGAATCTGCGCCCAGCCGTCACGGGTTTGAATGAGTTCGACGGGGGTCCCTGCGGCGAGGTAGAAGCGAATCGGCGAGGTGGGGTCAGGGGCTTCGTACACGGGGGTGGCGCGAACAACACTGAGAAAATCGGCACTCAAAGTAGCGGGCGAATAGGTAAGGAGGAGCAGGGCGAGAAGCGAGAGGAGGAGAACGGAGCGTGAGGCAGCCATGCTATTGAACCGCGTTTGAGGTTTCTGTCTGCGCCGCTTGTTGCCTTTGCTGCAAATAGAGGACTTCGAAGTTAACGGGAGCGAGAATAACCGGTTGAAATCCCGCTCGAACCGAGGCGTCCGAGATAACTTCTCGAGCATAGGGAAAGAGAATAGAGGGACAGGCGACGAAGAGAAGAGGTTCAAACTCGTCTTGGGGGATGTTGCGGATTTGAAAAACCCCCCCATAGGCGAGTTCGATGAGAAAGAGAGGACGTTCCTGAACATCGGCTTTGACGGTGAGAGAGAGAAGCACTTCATAGTAGTTGGCATCTTCGAGCGGCCGAGCGGAGGTTCCCATTTCGACGGAGAGACGCGGGGGGTCGCGTTCGAGAAAACAGGCAGGAGCCCGCGGCGCTTCTACGGAGAGGTCCTTGACGTAGAGTTTTTCAATGGTAAAAAGGGGGGAAGAGGAGGGGTCAGGGGTGGAGGTAGTAGTCATCTTTAGATCCTTTCAGGAGATTGAGGGGCGAGCAGCGCGTCAAGACGCCCTGCCCGTTCGAGGTCATAGAGGTCGTCACAACCGCCGACGTGAATCGAACCGATGAAAATTTGCGGTACCGTCCGACGGCCGGTGAGACGAATCATCTCTTCTCGCCGCTCGGGGTAGTCATCGATGAGGATTTTTTCGATTTGCTGGACACCTTTACGGCGAAGAAGCTGCTCGGCGCGAAGGCAATAGGGACAGATTTTGGTCGCATACATACGGATAGGGGGATGATTCATCGATTTTTGCTCTCCGTAACGAGGGGAAGACTGGCTTTCCGCCATTCGGCAAGACCGCCGACCAGTTGATAGAGGTGTACGAAGCCCGCTTTGCGCAGTTTGGCCAACGCCGAGGCTGAACGGACCCCCGATTCACAGTAGAGGATCAGCGGCTGGTGCTTGTGGCGCGCAAGCGCTTTGTCTTCGGGGATCCGTTCTAAAGGAACGTGCAGCGCCCCAGGAATGTGGCCGCTGCGATATTCAGCATCACTGCGCACGTCGACCGGTACCGCGTTCTGTTGATTGATGAGAATGGTGGCTTGCATCGGTGTGAGCCGACTTTTATCAGTGGCTGCTCGAACAGTTTCTATCAACCACCACCCGCCGGAGAGAAGAGCCAGAAGCGCCCAATGCCAATTTTCAGCGAGAAAATTATCCATGGCCGATTAGCGACTGCAGAAGAGGTCGCGCATCAACACCACCAGTTGTAGCGTGCGGGGGTCGGCAACCCGGTAAAAGACCCGATTGGCCTCCTTGCGTGCCGCGACGATGCCCTTCTCCCGCATGATCGCCAGGTGTTGCGAGACATTGCTTTGGCTGCTCCCCACCGCATCGACGATCTCTTGAACACAGACCTCTCGATCTCCTACCACACAGAGAATCTTGAGCCGTATAGGGTGCGCCATCGATTTGAGCGCCCGGGCCGCAATTTCGATCTGCTCGTTTTTTTTCGCGAATTCGTGAATCGCGAGATTGAGCATCGCTGTCGGTTCTCTCGTTCCGTTTCTGGAGTCGCTAGTATAAAATGATTCGGGAGTGTTCGAGTGCATTGGCAGTTCCCCATTTTCCATTTTGTGTTATTTTATCCGAGGAAACTAATGTATCGAGTTGTTTTGTTGCGCCACGGTGAGTCGCAGTGGAATTTAGAAAACCGATTTACGGGTTGGACCGATGTCGATTTGACGCCTCGCGGTGTTGAGGAAGCACGAGCGGCAGGCGGGACCTTGCGTACCCACGGGTTTACATTCGATCGGGTGTTGACGTCGCGATTGAAACGAGCGATCAAGACGGCCCATCTGGTGTTGGAGGAGATGGATCTGCTGTGGGTGCCGGTGGAGTCTCATTGGCGGTTAAACGAGCGCCATTATGGAGCCTTGCAGGGCTTGAATAAAGCGGAGATGGCGGCTCGGTACGGCGAGGAGCAGGTAAAAGTATGGCGCCGCTCGTACGAGGTACCGCCACCGCCCCTTGCGGAAGATGACCCCCGGTGGGAGATCCACGACCGCCGCTATTGGGACGTCCCGCGGAACGCTTTTCCGCGCGGGGAGTGTTTAAAAGATACAGTGGCGAGAGTAGTTCCCTATTGGGAAACGGTGGTAGTGCCGAAGATTCTCGCAGGCGAGCGTCTGTTGATAGCAGCACACGGCAATAGCTTGCGGGCGTTGGTGAAGTATTTGGATCGAGTGGACGACGAGGCAATCGTCGAGCTGAATATTCCAACTGGCCAACCCCTTGTGTATGAGTTGAACGAAAGCTGCGAGCCGATTCGTCACTACTATCTAGCCGATGAGGAGACGATTCGAGCGCAACAGGAAGCAGTGGCTGCCCAGGGACGAGCAACGCATTGAGATGCGTTCGGGGATTGTGGGGATGGAGCAACGATGAGAACAGCGTGGAGACAGTGGGGCGGGATCGGCGTTGGAGTGGTGGGGGGGATTTTGTTGTCCCTCGCGATCTCGGGGTGGGCAAACCGCGATGCGTTGCCGCTGCGAGAGCTGCGGACATTTGCCGATGTGCTCGATGTCGTGCAGAGAAGTTACGTGGAGGCCCCAGATAGCCGCAAGTTGATCACCGAAGCGATCCGCGGCATGGTGGCAAGCTTAGACCCCCATTCGGCTTATCTCGATGCGGAGGAGTTCCAGGAGCTGCAGGTGGGGACACAGGGGGAGTTCGGCGGCTTGGGGATCGAGGTGACGATGGAGGATGGGTTTGTTAAAGTGGTTTCGCCGATCGAGGGGACGCCGGCAGCACGAGCGGGGCTACAGGCGGGTGATTTGATCGTTAAGTTGGATGATACGCCAGTGAAAGGGTTGTCGCTGCGCGAGGCGGTCAAACGCATGCGCGGGAAACCGGGAACTACCATCACGTTGCAGGTGATGCGCAAAGGAGAAGATCGACCTTTTACCGTGACGCTGACGCGCGAGGTGATTAAGGTGCGCAGCGTGCGTAGCAAACGAGTGGAGGAGGGATTTCTCTACCTTCGAATTACCAATTTTCAGGAAAATACCTTGTCTATGCTAGCAGAAGAACTGCGGCGGGCGCTGCGCGAGGGAGAGGTCAAGGGGGTTGTGCTCGATCTGCGAAACGACCCGGGGGGATTGTTGCATGCCGCTATCGGCGTGGCGTCAGCCTTTTTGCCACCCGACGCGTTAGTGGTTCGAACCGATGGGCGGATCCCGGATGCGAAGCGCGAATACCGCGCACGCCCGGAGGATTACTTGCGCGGCGCCGAAGAACGGCGCGATCCTTTGGCGAATTGGTCGCGACGGTGGCGGGAGGTACCGATGGCCGTTTTGATCAACGCCGGTTCGGCGTCGGCTTCTGAGATCGTCGCCGGCGCTTTGCAGGATCACCGACGCGCGAAGCTTTTTGGAGAACGGAGCTTCGGGAAAGGGTCGGTGCAGACGATCATGCCGTTGAGCGATGGGTCGGCGTTGAAGCTGACAACTGCGTTGTACTATACACCAAGCGGACGTTCGATCCAGGCTGAGGGGATCGAGCCCGATTTCGCCGTGAGCGAGCGAGAGGAGGGGGGACGAAAACGGGTGCGCGAGGCCGACCTGCGCGGCCACCTGGAGGTCAAAGGAGGGACAATCCGGCGCGAGGAGGGAGGAGGAGGGGAGGAGCCGGTGGAGACAGAGGGAGGAGAGCGAAAACCGATCGAGTTCGGCTCCGCTGAGGATCGCCCTTTCCAGGCGGCGCTCTATTGGCTGCGGCATGGGGCATTGCCGCTATGGGCGGTGCCAAAGGAGGGAGAGGCGACAAACCGCCCCGTTGGGGAAGGGGGACGGTAGGGGAGAGCTTCGGGAGTGAGAGAGGAAACTGAGGACGAAGGCGGAGCAGCGCTGTGGAACGAAGCGGCGTTGGCGCGCTATAGCCGTCATCTACTGCTGCCGGAGGTCGACTTCGCCGGTCAGCGGCGAATTTGCGAGGGACGGGTGTTGGTGGTGGGGATGGGGGGATTGGGATGCGCTGCAGCGCTTTACTTAGCCCGGGCAGGGGTAGGGACGCTGGTTGTGGCCGACGGCGATCGCGTTGATGCGAGCAATGTGCAGCGGCAGATCTTGTATCGCGAGGAGGATATCGGAAGAGCAAAGGTGGCAGTTGCCGCTGAAGCGCTGCGAGCCGCAAACGAGACTGTAGAGGTCGTGCCGATCGAGGAGCGGTTGGAGGAGCGGGCATTGGTAACGTTGGCCCAGAGGGTGGATGTGGTGGTGGATGGGAGCGATAATTTTGCTACCCGCCATGCGGTGAACCGGGCATGCGTGGCCGCCGCACGGCCGTTGGTTTCGGGAGCAGCGATCCGGTTCGATGGACAGTTGGCGGTGTTCGATGTGCGGCAGGGCGACTCTCCGTGCTACAGTTGCCTCTTCCCCGAACAGACGGTGGCGGAGGAGCTGCGCTGCGCGGTGACAGGCGTCTTTGCTCCGCTGGTGGGGGTGATTGGGGCTTGGCAGGCGGCAGAGACATTAAAGCTGCTCGCGGGGACGGGTCGCGCCGCAGTGGGGCGGCTGTGGTTGTTCGATGCGTTGAACGGCGAATGGCGGGGAGTAAGAGTGCCGCGCGACCCACAGTGCTCCGTTTGCAGTGAGCGACCGAGGTGAGGGAAGATAAAATGGGGAAAGAGGGGGTGGTTTTGTTCGGGCATGGAGCACGCGATCCCGCATGGGCAGAGCCCATGCAGGCGGTTGCCCGAGCGATCGAGGCGAGCGCTTCAAATTGGACGGTGCGGTGTGCTTTTTTGGAGTTTTTGCCACCGACCTTACCGGAGGTAGTGGAGGAGCTGGCCTGCGACCATCGACGGGTGGTGGTGGTACCGTGGTTTATTGCACCGGGCGGTCATCTGCAGCGGGACCTGCCCGCGATGGTGGCCGAGCTGACCGAGCGTTTTCGACCGTTGGAGATCGAGGTGTGGGCAGCGGTGGGGAGTTGGCCTGCGGTGCAGAGGGCGATGGCGGAGGCGGTGGTGGAGGCGATCGCGGGGAGGAGAGAGCGGAAAGGGGAAAGCGCGGATGGAAAGAAATGGAAAGGAGAAAGCGGCGGAAGGAAGGGAGAGGCGGAGGGGAGAGAAGAGAAGGGGGAGGAGGTTTTTAGGGGATAGAGGGCGTGGGTTCAAGGGTGAGGAGAAGGTCGCTTCCTACACGCCGGAGCCGAGTAAGGTGGAAACGCGGTGCTTCCGTGAGGTCGGAGAGCGAAAGGGGCGGGAGAAGCGGCTGAGCGTCGCTGCCGAGGAGCTTCGGGGCGATAAAGT
This sequence comes from Hydrogenophilus sp., assembly GCA_026416515.1. Taxonomy (GTDB): domain Bacteria; phylum Pseudomonadota; class Gammaproteobacteria; order Burkholderiales; family Rhodocyclaceae; genus Hydrogenophilus. Next base: position 34,710 of record JAOAEZ010000003.1, read on the forward strand.
GGTACCAGCGGTCGATGAGACGATGAGAAAGGAGCGAGCCGATAAGGTGGGGTCCCGCTTCGACGAGGATTTCGTTGAGGGATTCGGCAGCAAGAAGGGTGGCCGCGGCAGAGAGGTCGACGCGACCGTCGGGGGTGGCGGCGGTTTCGATGATCCGAATTCCCATCGCTTCGAGTTTCCGACGTTTTTCGAAGTCGTGGTGTGGGGTGGTTAAAATCCAAGTGGGTGCAGAGCGATCAAGAAGAAGACGGGCGGTGAGGGGAAGACGTAACGTGCTGTCGAGAAGAAGACGAATAGGAGGACGGTGGCAGGGAATGTGACGTACGGTGAGGGCAGGGTTGTCGCTGAGCACAGTACCTACACCGGTGAGGATGGCACAGCTGGCGGCGCGCAGCCGGTGAACGAGACGGCGTGACTCGGGACCAGTGATCCAGCGACTCTGACCGCCCGCAAGGGCTACCCGACCGTCAAGGGTAACGGCGGTTTTGAGAAAGAAAGCAGGTCGCCCTGCAGTCATCCTACGGATAAAGCCGAGGTTGAGCGCTTGCACAGCCGTCGTCTCAATAGGGCCAATGCAGGTAACTCCTGCGGCGGTGAGGCGTTCGATGCCGCGGCCGGAGACGAGAGGGTTGGGGTCGACCATGCCGTAATAAACCGCGCGGATTTCCGCAGCGATGATGGCGTCGACGCAGGGGGGCGTGCGACCGTGATGAGCGCAAGGTTCCAACGTGACGATGAGGCTGCCGCCCCGCGCCCGTTCGCCCGCTGCTTGGAGCGCGACGATTTCGGCGTGCGGCCCACCCGCACGTTCGTGCCACCCTTCGCCGGCGATTTGTCCATTTGAGTCGATGACCATCGCTCCTACCCGCGGGTTAGGGGTGGCGGTAGTGAGGCCGCGTTCCGCTAAACGGCAGGCCCTCGCCATCAGCGCCGGCGGGGAAAGAGGGAGAGGAGGGAGAGTCACGCCGGGGGAGCCTCTTCGTGCGGATGGTCGGTCGGCAGGAGCTGGGGTTGGTCTGAGAGAGGGAGCGAGGAGGTGGAGCGAGAGGCAGCAGAGGGCTGCTCCGTGAAAAGGTCTAAGTCGGCGACATGGGGTGTGGAAAGAGGGGCCACGCGGGGGCGCGACCGGCGGGATTGTTTGATCGTTTTGACAAATTGGGCAAACGCGTCGATGTCTTCAAAGTTGCGATAGACGGAGGCATAGCGAATGTAGCCGATTTTGTCGAGGCTTTTGAGCGTTTCCATCGCCCGCTCGCCGATTTCGGCGCTGGCAATTTCACTGCGACCCGTTGCGAGAAGCTCACTTTCAATACGATCGACCGCTTGTTCAATCGCTTCATGCGAGACGGGCCGTTTGCGTAACGCCAACTCCAGGCTGGCGAGAAGCTTTTGCCGATCAAAGGGTTCCCGCGCGCCATTCCGTTTGACGACGGTGGGTGGTTTGATTTCCGCCCGTTCGTAAGTGGTGAAACGACGACCGCAGGCAAGACAGCGCCGCCGCCGGCGGACCACCGCCCCTTCATCGCTTTCACGCGTTTCGAGGACTTGGGTGTCAGGAGCATTACAGATGGGGCAGCGCATGGGTGGGCTCCTTTTTTAGCGCTCATAGACGGGGAAACGACGGCAGAGTTCAGCGACGGTTGCTCGAACGCGTGCCCGTACCGCTTCGTCGGTGGGAGCGTCGAGAAGATCGGCGATAAGGTGGGCAGTTTCCCGGGCCTCTTCAGTTTTGAACCCTCGGGTGGTGATGGCCGGTGTACCGATGCGAATGCCGGAAGTGATCATCGGTTTTTCGGGGTCTTTGGGGATGGCATTTTTGTTGACGGTAATGTGGGCAGCACCAAGAATCGTTTCAGCGGCTTTGCCGGTGAGGTTTTTGGGACGAAGGTCGACGAGAAAAAGGTGCGATTCGGTCCGCCCGGAAACGATCCGCAGCCCCCGCTGGGAAAGCGTCTCTGCCATTACCCTGGCATTTTCAAGGACTTGGGCTTGATAGCGACGAAATTCAGGGGTCATCGCTTCTTTCAGAGCTACAGCTTTGGCGGCGATCACGTGCATGAGAGGCCCTCCTTGAAGGCCAGGGAAAAGCGCGCTGTTGATCGCTTTTTCGTGTTCGGCTTTCATGAGGATCAGCCCCCCGCGTGGGCCGCGTAACGTTTTGTGGGTGGTGGTGGTGACGACGTCGGCGTGCGGGATGGGGTTGGGGTAGAGCCCAGCGGCGATGAGCCCAGCGTAGTGAGCCATGTCTACCCAGAGGATCGCCCCTACCGACCGAGCGATATGGGCAAAACGAGCCCAGTCGATCGCGAGGGCGTAGGCAGAAGCCCCGGCAATAATGATCTTGGGACGGTGCTGATGCGCAAGGCGCTCCACGGCGTCGTAGTCGAGCTCTTCGCGTTCGTTGAGGCCATAGCTGATGACGCGAAACCACTTGCCGGAGAGGTTGAGCGGCATTCCATGGGTGAGGTGCCCTCCTTCCGCTAAACTCATGCCGAGAATGGTGTCTCCAGGTTGAGCAAAAGCCATGAGGACGGTTTGGTTGGCTTGAGAGCCCGAGTGGGGTTGAACATTGGCCGCTTCGGCGCCGAAGAGGGCCTTAGCACGGTCGATCGCAATCTGTTCAACGGCGTCGACGTGTTCGCATCCACCATAATAGCGCCGCCCGGGGTAACCTTCCGCATATTTGTTGGTAAGCTGCGAGCCTTGCGCCGCCAGAACCGCTGGACTGGCATAATTTTCCGAGGCGATTAGCTCGATGTGCTCTTCTTGGCGGCGATTTTCCGCAGCGATGTGTTGAGCAATCTCCGGGTCCACCATTTCTAAGATGAGATCTTTAGCGAACATTTTCGATCCTTTTCTCCATCGCTAGGGTTTATTGTATCAGAATCCCCTACATACCGTTGTAAAGCGGTCCTTCCCCGCCTTGCGGCGGGAGCCAGGTGATATTTTGCGTGGGGTCCTTGATGTCGCAGGTTTTGCAGTGGATACAGTTTTGGGCGTTGATGATGAGGCGAGGACCAGAGGCTTCTTCGAGGATTTCATAGACCGCCGCCGGACAATAACGAGTTTCGGGGCTGCGGTAGCGGTGCCAGTTTACAGAAATGGCCCGCTCGGGATCGGTGAGCCGAAGGTGAGAGGGTTGGTCGTCGGCGTGATAGACGTTGGTGAGTTCCAGACTGGTGAGGCGATCGAAGGTGAGTTGGCCGTCCGGTTTCAGCGGGGGGATGGGGGCAACTTCGATGGCCGGAAGAAGGGTTTGGTGGTCTGCTTGGCGATGGGTGAGCGTCCAAGGAAGGCGACCGCGAAAGAGGTGTTGGTCGAGGCTGAAGAGAAGCGCACCAAGCGTCACGCCGTTTCTCATGTAGGGTTTGAAGTTGCGGGCGAGGTAGAGCTCACGGTAGTCCCCACTTTGCGCAAAACGTTTGGGATAAGCGGTGAGTTCGTCGTGGGCCCGCCCTGCTGTGAGCGCTTCGATGACCGCGTCTGCAGCGAGAATGCCGCTTCGGATCGCTGTGTGTAACCCTTTGAGCCGAGCAGGATTGAAGAGACCGGCGTCGTCGCCAATGAGCAACCCGCCGGGAAAGATAAGGTTGGGGAGGGATTGAAGCCCGCCGGTGGTGATCGCACGGGCGCCGTACGCCAGCCGTTTCCCGCCGCGAAAAAGGGGAGCAATTGCGGGATGGGTTTTGAGACGTTGGAACAGATCGTGAGGGGAAGTGTAAGGGTTGCGGTAGTCGAGGCCGACGATCAGGCCCACCGCGACCAGTTGTTCGTCGAGGTGATAGCAGAACCCTCCTCCATAGGTGGCGCGGTCGAGAGGCCAGCCAAGAGTGTGGATGACGAGGCCAGGGGTATGGTTTTGAGCAGGGATATGCCATAACTCCTTGATACCTATTGCATATTTTTGTGGCGATCGTCCGGCACGGAGGTTAAAACGAGCTTCGACCTCCTTACCGAGGTGGCCACGGCACCCTTCCGCAAGGAGGGTATAGCGGGCTTTGAGGATGACCCCCGGTTGATAGTTGGGGCCAGGGGTTCCTTTTTTGGTAATTCCGAGGTCGCCGGTGATCACCCCCGTGACTCGTCCGAGGGGGTCGTAAAGGAGTTGAGCAGCGGCAAAACCGGGGAAGAGTTCGACGCCAAGGGCTTCTGCTTGTCGTCCCATCCAGGCGACTAGGTGCCCAGCGCGAACGATAGCGGTGGATTCGCCGTTGCGAAAGAGGGGAGGGAGAAGAGAGGCGGAAAGTGAAAAAGCGCGGGTGGAGGTGAGAAAGAGAAACCGTTCTTTACGAACAGAGGGTCCTAACGGTGCCCCCCGTGCAGCATAATCCGGAAGGAGTTCGGCTAGAGAAGAGGGATCTAAAAGGGCTCCGGAAAGAGTGTGGGCGCCGATTTCAGCGCCTTTTTCGAGGAGACAGATGCGGAAGTTCTGACCGCGGTGAGCGGCTTGCTGCTGAAGGCGAATGGCTGCCGCCAGACCTGCAGGGCCGCCACCGACGATGACTACATCGAATTCGAGGGTTTCGCGTGGCATCGGGGCCTTTTCTGGTATTATCCTACGCGCCTATGGTGGGGTTGAGGAGGAGGGATCGTAGAGGTTGAATGAAGGTGAGGCCAATTGTATTCTTTTTCCCTGTCTTCTGAGCTAGGGTAAGGGGGATGAGCGCTGGCTTTGCGACGGCAGCGGCAGCGGTTTTCGTGGGCGCGGGGTTGGGGGCGCTCGGACGGTGGGGGTTGGGGGTAGCGATCAATACCCTCTTTCCATTGGTGCCGCCGGGGACCGTCGCCGCTAATTGGCTAGGCGGGTATTTGGTGGGTCTTTTTTTGGGGTGGTTTGCCGCTAATCCCCATTTACCAACAGAGCTTCGCCTTTTTTTGATAACCGGGGTGTGCGGGGGATTGACCACTTTTTCGACGTTTTCGGCAGAGCTTGTCCATTTGCTGCAGCAGAGCCGTTATGGGTGGTTCGTCGCAGCTGCAGCGATTCATCTCGTGGGGTCCTTGGCGACGACAATAGCGGGGCTTGCTACGGTGGAGTGGCTGCTGCGGCGATAAGTGGTGCCGAGGAGGGGACTCGAACCCCCAAGCCCAAACGGGCGGCGGATTTTAAGTCCGCTGTGTTTACCGGTTTCACCACCTCGGCAGAGAGAGGTGAGGGGATTTTAACCGATTGTGGCGCCGATGGTGTAAGGAGATGGATAAAACACGGTCGTTTGGTGGAAAGGTGGGGAAAGGGTGATAAACGGAGCGCCTGATCGCGAGAAAGGTGAAGAAAGACGAAAGGAAAAAAGTCGTCTCTTTTGGTCGATCGTGGCGAGCGCGATAGCGCTGACGTTGGGGGTGGTGTGCGTTGTTTGGGAGGGGTGGGGGGCACCGATTCGCGCTGGGGGGTCGTGGCTGGTGGTGAAAGCGCTGCCGTTGGCGTTTTGGTTTCCCGGATTGGTGAAGGGGCGGTTGCGAAGCGCCCAGTGGACAGCGCTTGGTTGCAGCGGCTATTTGCTGGAGGCAGCAACCCGAGCTTTTGAACCAATGCCGGTTCGAGGGTGGGCCCTCGCCGAGGGGGTGTTAAGCGTGGCCCTTTTCGGGGCGGCCGTGATGGTGGTGCGCACCTATCCGCGACGAAAATAACCCCCCTTCCCGATAGAAGGGAAGGGGGAATCTATTATTGACGGGCTTCGATCGCTGCCCACGCCTCGCGCAACGTGCGTAGGAGGCTCGTTGCTTCTTCCAAAGGCGCGATGCTGTTGAGGAGCGCGGCGTGCTGCAGCCGCTCGAGGATGTAGTCGTAGAGAGAGACCAACCGCTCCGCGAGTTCGCCGCCGGCGTCTAGATCCAAAGAGCCGCGCAGTCCGTCGCGGACGATGGCGGTTGCTTTTTCAAGCGCTTCAGCCCGCTTCGGAACGTTGCGCTGCTCGATCGCCACCTCCGCTTCGGCGATACGCTGCAACGCGCCGTCAAAAAGCATGAGGATGAGGGTGTGGGGGTCAGCTTGGGCCACCGCCGCTTCGAGGTCTTGCTCGCTTTGAGTTTGGTACATAGCCGCTGCTGTCCTAGCTAACATCTCGACCTCAACGGTTGAGATTGGTGAGCTGTTGCGATAGGTAAGCACCCGTAGCGTTCATCCGCCCTAGAAGGGAGTCCATGGTATTGAACTGCCGTAGGTACATCTCCTGAAGCCGGGCGAGGCGATCCTCAAACGCCTCTTTCTGCGCGTCGAGGAGTTTGACCGATTGCTGCAGTCCCTTAACCCGCATATCGATCAACCCGTTGGTTTTGGTATAGCCTTCCGTCAGGGCTATTCCTTTTGCTGAAAGACCTTCGGTGTTCCCTACACCGGCGAAGAAGGTGGCGATATCCGCTCCGTTGGCGGTGAGCGCTTGCGTGAGTTTGCTCTCTTTGATCGTCATCCGCCCCGTCGAGGAGAATTCGACGCCAAAGTCGGAGAGACGTTGATAGTCTCCTACCCCCGTGATGGTCTGACTCAATACTTGCCGCACTTGATTGCGCAGTCCGCGTAGGCTCGCGTCGCCGTAAAGATCACCCGCTCTTTTCTTTTCCGCATCATAACCACCGAGCTGGTCGATTTTGTCCATTAGGGCGTTGTAGGCGTTGGCGAGGTTCTGAATCGCATTTTTCGCGGGGGTAAGGTCGCGCTCAAGGGTAAGCGACTTGGGCGTATTGCTCGCTCCGGTGAGGGTAAGGGTAACGTTATCGATGGCGTCAGTGATGGTGTTTTTGCTGCGGGTGATTTGAACCCCATTGATGGTGAGTTGGGCGTCTTGCGCGCTTTGCAGACGGTAAAGGGCATTGTTGCTGCCCGTGGGGAGGGCATTGGGGTTGCTAAAGGTGAGGCTGGAGAGAGCCCCTGTACCTGTGAGGGTAAAGGTGTTGGCTGCTCCCGTCTCTTTGCCGGTGAGGACGAGCTGTTTGACCCCGCCATTGTTGATGACAGAGGCGGTGACCCCGGCGTTGGCGGCGTTGATCTGATCGCGTAGCTGCTCGATCGTCGTTCCCGCCGCTACGTTGATGGTGGTGCTGTTGCTGCCTACGGTGATCGTGAGATCTCCACCTCCTGAAGGGTCAAACTGAGTGGTGGCGCTGGTAGCGACCCGCTGCGCTTGCGCGAGCTGTTGGACCGAGATCTCATATTGACCGACCGCCGCACCAGCTTTGGCCGAGGCGGTGAAATCCGCCCCCTGCGCTACCGTGGTTTTGACGGCGGTAAAGGTGTCTTTATTTTTAAGGGCTTCGAGGGCGCTTTGCAGTTGCGAGACAGCCGATTTGATCTGCCCAAAGCCGGAAATTTGGTTGTTAAGATTCTGTTTTTGCGCGTCGAGCCGTTTGAGCGGCTGACGCTCTACCGACATGATCTGCGAGACCAGTCCCTTGATGTCGAGACCAGAACCGATCCCTGTTGCCGTGAGTGCCATGGTGCACCTCCTTTACGCCTTCTCGCGTACAAGTAGCCCCTGCACTTTGTCAAGGGCTTTGGCAATCTCTATGAGCTCTTGCGGAGGAATTTGCTTGATTACCTCTTTCGTTGCGGCGTCGATTACCTTAATGACCAATTTCTTAGTCTCTTCATCTACTTGAAATTGGAGGTTGCGATTGAGCGTGGCAATCATTCGCTCCACTCTTTTGGCCGCTTCTTCGATCTCCTGCCGTCTGTTCGGAGAGAAAGCGGAGGCCTCCTCGATGTTCCGTTCCCCCGGGGAGAGGGAAGCAGCCACCGTGCTTGCTTCTGTTGCACCCGCACGACCGAGAGGGCGCGCCCCAGCGCTCCCTTCCGGCGAGATGGCGGTCCCGGGCGCGGGAACCCCCGCCTTCTCTCCCTGTCCGGCTTCACTTCCCGGCCGCTTGGAGAGAGGAGGAGCGGGATCAACCCCGCCCACTGGTACCGTTACGACACTACTCACTCCCGAGATCGCGTTCATCGTTGCCTCCTTTGGCGCTGGACGGAGGGCGGGCTTCTATTTTCCCGCCCCCTTATCGCTCACAAACCGATCAGCGCCTTGAGATTTTACCGCAGGAGGCTCAACACCTGTTGAGGCGCCGCATTCGCCTGAGCCAGCATCGCGACCCCCGCTTGCTGCAGGATCTGCGCCCGCGAAAGCGCCGCCGTCTCCTGCG
>JAOAEZ010000031.1 GCA_026416515.1 Hydrogenophilus sp.
TGCCTGCGCTGCGCGCCTCTGTGGTGGAAGTCGTTCTTCTCAGCGGGCGCTTCCTTCGGGCCGCCGCCGACCTGGATCCGCATGTCCTGGCGCGGTTGGCGGACGCTCTGGAGGGCCGGCCGTGCTGACGCTGCCGCCGTCTGTACGAATCTTCTTCGCGGCGGAGCCGACGGACATGCGGAGGTCCTTCGACGGTCTGGCGATGCTGGCGCGGGAAGTGATCCGGCAGGACCCTTTGTCCGGGCATCTGTTCGTCTTCCGGAACCGCTCTGGCGACAAGCTGAAGGTGCTCTGGTGGGATCGTTCGGGGTTTTGCCTGTACTACAAGCGGCTGGAGGAGGGCGTTTTCGCGTTTCCCGATGCGGATGGCGGGGCGGTGGAGATCGGGGTCGCGGACCTTATGCTGATACTGGAGGGGATAGACCTGGCCGGCGCGCGGCGGCGGAAGAGGTTTTCATTGCCGCGAGAATTTTCTGAAAAGTTCGCAGAAAACAGGTAGTAAATCTTCGCATTCCATCGTCATACTGGTATGAGGAGAGAACAGATCGAGAAACTCCCCGACGATCCGGCCGTGCTGCGTGCCGCTCTGCTCCGGACGGCAGACGAGCTGCGGGTGGCGAATCAGCAGATAGATCTTCTGAAGCACCAGATTCTCCTGTTGAAGCGCTGGAGGTACGGTTCGTCGTCGGAGCGGGTGCAGTCCGGGTACGTGCAGGGTGTTTTCGAGTTCATGCAGGGGGAGGCGGCAGATTCTGGGCCGATGGAGGTCGAGGAAGAAGACCTGCCTGAGCCGAGGGCGGAGAGGGTGGAGAGGAAGAAGAGCGGCGGTCGCAAGGAGCTGCCGAAGGAGCTGCCTCGGGAGCAGGTGATCCACGAGGTGCCGGAGGGGGAGCGTTTCTGCAAGTGCTGCGGGAAGCCGATGGAGCCGATCGGGAAGGAAGTCAGCGAGTCAATCGAATTGATACCGATGGTAGCGAAGGTGGTGGAGCACGTTCGTGTGAAGTACGCGTGTTTGGGGTGCCAGGAGGGAGTGAAGACGGCGGAGATGCCTGTGAAACCCATCGAGAAGGCGCGGCCTGGCGCGACGCTGCTGGCGACGGTGGTGGATTGGAAGTACGGGAGGCATCTGCCGTTGTTCCGGCAGGTAGAGATGCTGCAGAAGGCGGGGTTGCCGACGACGCGCGGCCAGTTGTGCGGGTGGGTTGGGCACGTTGCGGAGCGGCTGCGGCCGATATGGGAGCTGATGAAGGGGAAGGTGCTTCTGTCGAGGAAGATTCATACGGACGACACGCCTGTGCGGGTGCTGGATCCCGGGAAGGGGAAGACGAGGACTGGGCGGTTCTGGGTGTACCTTTGGGACGGGGAGAACCCGCATGCGGTGTTCGATTACACTCCGAGCCGGAGCCGTGACGGACCTGCGAGGTTTCTGAGTGGGTACAAGGGATATCTTCAGGCGGATGCTTTTGCCGGATACGACGCGCTGTACGCCGGGGAGCAGATCGTCGAGGTTGCGTGTTGGGCGCACGCGCGGCGGAAGTACTACGAGGCGCTTGCGACGGACAGGCAGGCGGTTGGGATGCTGCGTCTGATCAGCGCGCTGTATGTGGTGGAGGAGATGGGGCGGGGACAGGCTCCGGAGACGAGGTTGAAGCTGCGGCAGGAATTATCCCGCCATGTGCTAGACCGGATGCTGCTGTGGATGGACGCCCGGCGGAACAACGTGCTTCCGAAGAGTCCGCTTGGGCAGGCGATATCGTACACGCGGTCGAACTGGAAGGCGCTGAACCGGTTCGTTGAGGATCCGATTTTATCGCTGGACAACAACGCTGCTGAGAACGCGGTGCGCTGCGTGGCTCTTGGCCGGAAGAATTGGCTGTTCGTAGGGAACGACGAGGCAGGGGAGAGGGCGGCGATTCTGTATTCGATTCTCGCGAGTTGCCGGCTGAACGGCGTTGATCCGTGGGAGTACCTTGCGGACGTGCTGATCAGAGTCAGCACACATCCGAGCAGCAGGGCGGATGAACTGCTGCCGGCGAACTGGAAGAGGGCTGTCTCTTATACACATCT
>JAOAEZ010000033.1:0-1648 GCA_026416515.1 Hydrogenophilus sp.
GCATAGTAAGGCCCATAGAGATAAAGATCGCGGATGTAGCTGCGCAGCTCAGGCGGACCCCAACGATAGTTGGGATCATAGATATAGGCATGACGCCAGGGCCCGATCCCTGGACCATCCCACCACCAGGCATGCGCCCGCTCGGCTGAGATGAGAAGCGCCGGGATCGCAACCCCAGTCACAAGCAACATCGACTTTAGGCTCTTCATCAACTGACCTCCCTCTGTTTGCCCTCACTGGACACACCTTCAAGTTTAGCCACACCTTTGGCAGTGGCTAGGGCAGGGCCAAGCCGGCCGGGCATTTCTATACCCCCCCAGGGCCTCAAGCGAGTGGACCGCGGCGATCTGAATGGAGCTGTGAACTTGACAGCCCAAGATCTCGTTCTATTATTAGCACTCGACAAGTGTGAGTGCTAACAAAGAGGAGTCTGCGATGAACCTTCGTCCCTTATATGACCGTGTTGTGATTCGTCGGTTAGAAGAGGAGCGTGTGAGTGCGGGTGGGATTGTGATCCCGGACACGGCGGCGGAGAAGCCGAGTCAAGGGGAGGTGGTAGCGGTAGGCAAGGGCAAGGTGCTGGACAATGGGGAGGTGCGGCCGCTGGAGGTGAAGGTAGGGGACAAGGTGCTGTTTGGCAAGTACTCGGGCACCGAGGTCAAGGTGGGTGAGGAGAAGCTGTTGGTGTTGCGGGAGGATGACATCCTGGCGGTTCTGGAGTGAGGTGGGCAGGGTTATTTCGGCTTTTGAGTCAGAGGTAGAGTGTGTAGAGGGTAAGTGAGCGATGGCGGCGAAGCAGATCCTATTTCATGAGACGGCGCGGGCCCGCATGTTGCGTGGGGTAGATATCCTAGCTGATGCGGTCAAGGTTACCCTGGGTCCCAAGGGGCGGAATGTGGTGATTGAGAAGTCCTGGGGTGCGCCGACGGTGACCAAGGACGGGGTATCGGTGGCCAAGGAGATTGAGCTCAAGGACAAGTTTGAGAACATGGGGGCGCAGATGGTCAAGGAGGTGGCCTCCAAGACCTCGGACATTGCGGGGGATGGGACGACCACCGCCACCGTGTTAGCGCAGGCGATGGTGCGCGAGGGGCTGAAGGCGGTGGCGGCGGGCATGAACCCCATGGATCTTAAGCGGGGGATTGACAAGGCGGTGGAGGCGGCGGTGAAAGAGCTGCAGGCCCTCTCCAAGCCCTGTTCCACCAGCAAGGAGATTGCCCAGGTGGGGACCATCTCGGCCAATGCCGATGAATCGATCGGCAACATCATTGCTGAGGCCATGGAGAAGGTGGGCAAGGAGGGTGTGATCACGGTTGAGGAAGGCAAGTCCTTGACCAATGAGCTTGAGATCGTCGAGGGCATGCAGTTTGATCGGGGGTATCTGTCGCCCTATTTCATCAACAACCAGCAGAGTCAGAAGACCGAGCTTGAGAACCCCTATATCCTGCTGCATGACAAGAAGATCTCGAACATCCGCGACCTCTTGCCGGTGCTTGAGGCGGTGGCCAAGGCGGGTAAGCCGTTGTTGATCATTGCCGAGGATGTCGAGGGGGAGGCGTTGGCGACCCTGGTGGTCAACAACCTGCGCGGCATCCTCAAGGTCTGTGCGGTCAAGGCGCCGGGGTTTGGTGATCGGCGCAAGGCCTTG
>JAOAEZ010000033.1:1658-1943 GCA_026416515.1 Hydrogenophilus sp.
GGCCATGCTGCAAGACATTGCCATCCTGACCGGCGGCACGGTCATTGCTGAGGAGGTGGGGTTAGCGCTGGAGAAGGCGACCCTGCAAGACCTTGGGCAAGCCAAGAAGGTGGTGGTAGGCAAGGACGACACCACCATCATCGATGGGGCGGGGTCGCATGCGGCGATCAAGGCGCGTTGTGACCAGATCCGGGCCCAGATCGAAGAGACCACCGCGGACTATGACCGTGTGAAGCTGCAGGTGCGGTTAGCCAAGCTGGCGGGTGGGGTAGCGGTGATCAAGGT
>JAOAEZ010000034.1 GCA_026416515.1 Hydrogenophilus sp.
GAGTACACCTCCCCCCGGAGGGGGGAGGCAGGGAGGGGGGCCATACCTCCGCCCCGGCCTAGGCCCCTCACCCCCCGCCCCCTCTCCCACAAGGGGCGAGGGGGAGCGACGGCATCGCGGCAACGAGCCGTGCTCTGCCAAATGCAAGTAGCGTCATTATGAAGGCGGCTCAGGAATGAATGCTGTTGTTCAACGGCAACGAGCCGCGCCCTGCCGAACCCGAATAGCGCCCCTCTCCCGCGCTAGCGCGGGAGAGGGGACAGGGGTGAGGACAACCAAAACGGTGATTGACTCAGCCACGATGATCGGTTATACTGGTGCGCAAACGATTGCGCAAACGATTGCGAAGCAAATATGACCACAATTCGCGAAGTCGCGGTGCGAGCTGGAGTATCACCCTCAACGGTCTCGCATATTATCAACAATACCCGCTTTGTGGCGCCGGAAACGCGCGAGCGCGTATTGGCGGCCATGGCCGAGTTAAATTACCGGCCTAATGTGCTGGCGCGCTCGTTGCGGCGTGGCGAAACACGCACTCTCGGCCTGATTTTGCCCGACAGCGCTAATCCCTTCTTTGCCGAAGTGGCGCGTGCCATTGAAGATGCTGCCTTTCGCGCCGGTTATAACGTCATTCTCGGCAACACGGAAAACGATCTCGCCCGTGAGCAGGTCTACGTCGATGTCTTTGTGCAAAAGCAGGTTGACGGGCTGATCTTCGTTGCGACCGGCGACCAAAGTCCCTCGCTTGAAGAGTTGTTGCGGCTTGAGCTACCGGTGGTGGTAGTTGACCGGCAACTCCCCGGCCTCCACGTCGACTCGGTGCTCACCGATAACTTGCAAGGCGGCTTAATGGCCACCCGGTATCTGTTGAGCCGCGGCTATCGCCGGATCGGCTGCATTACCGGCCCATCGCACTTGACACCGAGCGCCGAGCGGGTGGTAGGGTACCGGCAAGCGCTCCTTGAAGCCGGGGTGGCAATCGATGAAAGCCTCATCCGGCGCGGTGACTTTCACCCCCACTCAGGCTATGCGCTCACCCACGAGCTGTTGCGCCTCGCCCAACCACCAGCGGCGCTGTTTGTCTGCAACGATATGATGGCGCTCGGCGCATTGCGCGCGCTGGCCGAAGCCGGTCTGCGCGTGCCTGCCGATTGCGCCGTGGTTGGTTTCGACGACATCGAACTGGCATCATACGCTCATCCGCCGCTCACGACCATTCGCCAAGACAAGGGTGCGTTAGCCGAGACCGCCGTACAGTTTTTAGTTGAGCGGATTGCCAATCCTAGCCTACCGGCGCGCACACATATTGTCGCGACGAGCTTGGTCGAACGCCAATCGGGAGGATAAGAATGATAAACCCAACCATCATTGTGGTGGGCAGCCTGAATATGGATTTGGTCGTGCGCGCGCCGCGCCACCCGCAGCCCGGCGAGACGCTGATCGGCAGCGATTTTCAGACCTTTCCGGGTGGCAAAGGGGCAAATCAAGCGGTTGCTGCCGCCCGGCTTGGCGCGCGGGTGCGCATGATTGGCCGCGTGGGTGTAGACGCTTTTGGCGAGACGTTGCTCGCCGCTGCCCAGCATGACGGCGTTGACACTACCTTCGTGCAGCGTGATCCCGATGCTCCTACCGGCGTGGCGCTGATTACGCTCGATGCGCAAGGGCAAAACACCATTGTGGTCGCGCCGGGCGCTAATATGCGGGTGAGCGAAGCCGATGTGGAGCGCGCCGAAGCAATCTTCGCCGGAGCAGATGCGCTGCTCATGCCACTCGAATGCCCATTGACAGCCGTGATGGCGGCAACTCGGCTTGCGCGCAAACACGGGGTCAAGGTAATCCACAATCCGGCGCCGGCGCAGCCATTGCCGATCGATCTGCTCGCCCAACTTGATTATCTTGTGCCCAATCAACCGGAATTGCAGACGCTAGCCG
>JAOAEZ010000035.1 GCA_026416515.1 Hydrogenophilus sp.
ACCCTGTCTCGGCTCGATTGTGCCCAATCCCCTTTTCGTAAGAAGCAGGTGGTAACACAACGTATAACTTTATGTTTTATATATGGGTATTTGTCTCTGTATTCTGCGGTAAAAACACAGCACGTCGCTCTCGCTAGGTGATCCATCCCGGCCTTGAGGGCCGGCGCGTGAGGAACCGCTCTGCTTTACTTGCCCATCCCTGAGGTGCTATGACAATTACCGACATCATTCTCGACGGCGCAAGCCTCACTATCGAACAGGTGTTAGCAGTTGCCTACGGCCAACCGGGGTCGCCGGCGGTGTCCCTAGCGCCGGCTGCTCGCGAGCGGGTGGCGCGCGCAGCGCAAGCGGTGCAAGACCTATTGGCGCGCGGGGTGGTGGCCTATGGCATCACTACCGGCTTCGGCGCGTTTAAGGATCGGGTAATCGCCCCCGAACAGGTCGAACGGCTGCAATACAACATTCTGGTCAGTCATGCGGTTGGGGTGGGGCCGGTGTTTGATATTCCCACCACTCGCGCCATTATGTTGATCCGGGCGAATACGCTCGCTCGCGGCTATTCGGGTGTGCGCCCAGAGACGCTCGACCGCCTGATCGATCTGCTCAACGCCGGAGTGCATCCACGCATCCCCAGCAAGGGATCGCTCGGCGCCAGCGGCGATCTCGCGCCATTGGCCCACATGGCGCTACCCCTGATCGGGTTGGGCGAGGTCGAGTGGCAAGGGGAGGTATTGCCGGCGGCGACGGTGTTAGCGCGGCTCGGTTGGCAGCCGCTAGAATTGGCAGCCAAAGAGGGATTGGCGCTGACTAACGGCACCGCAGTAATGTGCGCAATCGGCGTGCTCGAAACCGCGCGGGCCGAACTGCTCAGCGCCACTGCCGACATTGCCGGCTGCCTCAGTCTCGAAGCGCTCTATGGCACTCCGGCAGCCTTCGATGAACGACTGCATGCCTTGCGCCCCTTCCCGCGCCAAATCGAATGCGCTGCCCATCTGCGCCAATTACTAGCCGGCAGCGAATTCGTTCGCAACAACGACCCGCGCCACGTCCAAGACGCCTACACCCTGCGTTGCATCCCGCAAGTGCATGGCGCAGCGCGCGACGCGATCGCCTATGCGCGTTGGGTGTTTGAAATCGAATTGAATGCCGTGACTGACAACCCGCTGATCTTTATCGCGGATGACGGTGCCGTCGAGGTCATCTCCGGCGGCAATTTTCACGGCGAACCGCTAGCGATCGCGCTCGACTACCTTGGGCTAGCCGTCGCCGAGCTAGGCAACATCGCCGAACGGCGGCTCATGCGGCTCACCGACGAAGCATCGAACACCCACGTCTTGCCGGCCTTTCTCACTCGCGCCGGCGGCCTCAATTCGGGCTTTATGATTGTGCAATACACAGCGGCGGCGCTAGCCACCGAAAACAAGGTACTGGCCCACCCGGCCAGCGTCGATAGCATTCCCACCTCGGCCAATGTCGAAGATCATGTCAGCATGGGTCTCACCGCCGGTCTCAAACTACGAACGATCCTCGACAACGTCAGCCAAATCTTGGCGCTCGAACTCTTCGCTGCCGCGCAGGGCATCGACTTCCGTCGCCAAGAGCTGGGCATGCACGCTCGGCTGGGGCGTGGCACCGGCCCGGTCTACGAGCTAATTCGCCGGCACGTGCCATTTGTAGCCGAAGATACCCTGCTGCATCCCTACATCACTGCCATCAGCGAACTAGTGGCGCAAGGCAAGATCGTCGCCGCAGCTCAGCAGAAGGAGTGAGTTCCCCCTCCCCCGGAGGGGGAGGGTCGGGGTGGGGGCCGCTTCCCGCGCCTCTGCGTTACACCACCATCTGATCCTGTGGCGGGCGAGAGAGCGCGCTTCAA
>JAOAEZ010000036.1 GCA_026416515.1 Hydrogenophilus sp.
GGTTGGGGAGGGGACGTTTCGGCTTCGAGGTGGAGCATCCCCAGATTGAGTGGGCGCAGGTTCACGAGCTCCATCCTCTTCCCGCCGGGGAAGAGCACGCCGCCCTGCTGCTTGAGCAGGTTGAGCATGGTCGTCAGGTAATCCCCGCCGCGGTCGCTGATGCGGGCGCGGGCTTCGTCCGTTTCGAACTGGGGGATGGGCGCCTGGGTGGGGTCTTCGACGGCCGGCACAGGGATGGCTTCCACGGTGAACGGCCCCGTCACGCGCACCACGCCGCGCTGAACCTGCGGGCGGTCGTAAAGCGTCTCCTGCGGCGCGTGGCGCTGGATGCTTTCATCAATCTCTTGGCGTTTGGCACGCTTTGCCTCCCAGAAACGCCGCAGCGCATTCTTGGCCACATCCGACCAATCCGATGCAGGAACGGGATCGGGCACCTCCTTCAGCGATTCCCAGTTGTGTCCGGTGAGACGGTAGACGGTCTGGAGCCACGCCTCCGTTTGCGCGCCCGATGCGAACGCCTTTTGCTTCGCCTCGTAGAGCTTCCGATATGCTTCGTGCGCTTCCTTGGGCCAAACCGGATGCGGCACCTCGTGCGGCACTTGCCATTCCTTCCACGTTGTGCCCAGCGCGGTGTTGAGTTCCGCCAGCGCCGCGTCCATCTGCGGCTGGTACTTGGCGGCGATGGCGTCAATTTCGGTGTTTTTGGCGATGCTCTCCAGCGTGATGTGCGGGACGGTTTCGTAGTAGAAGCCGCCGGCCGGCCCGCGCGCGGGGTCGGCCAATTCGTAATAGTCGTAGCGGGCGGTCATCAACCGCTGGCGGGCGATGGCAAGCGCCACGCGGCTTGTATCGCAGGTGATCCAGCGCCGGCCCCACTTTTCCGCGCAGAAGGCGGTCGTGCCGGAGCCGCAGTTGTGAACAGCGCAAACCCCGGTCAGGAACGAGTGCGCGTCCTCTACTTCCAGGTCGTAGACTTGTTCCTGGGTTTCCTCGTATACCAAGTGGGTGATCTCGACCGGTCGCAGCTCTGGGCCAAAATAGATCACATCACCCACTTGCAGCGAGTCCGCGCGACGCCACTGTTGGTAGTGATCTTCGGAGGGCTTGACGGACGCAATAACCTCGGCAATTCTGCTCAACACCCCCTCTCTCTGAGACGTGACTTCCTGATTGGTAAATCGCAGCACCGTAAGCCCCAGGGCCGATAGATAATCGTCTCGTTCGCGATCGTAGGCCTGGGCTTCAGGCGTGAAGTGACTGCTACCGTCCACCTCGATGACCAGGCCTGCTTCCCAGGAGTAAAAGTCGGCGATGTACGGGCCGATGGGGTGTTGTCTGCGGAATTTGACTCCCAATTGTTCGCTACGCAAGGCGCTCCACAGTCGGCGCTCGGCGGGAGTCATGTCTCGGCGCAACTCCCGCGCTCGGGCAAAATGTCCTTCCGGTATATGTCGCCATGTCCGTTCAGCGCCGTAGGATTGGGTGCGTTTCCGGCAAAGGACGTAGTGATCGGCGGTCACCCAGAGCGTTTGGGGTGAACGATCATGCTGGATGCCGACCATCGTGCCCTGATAAGGCTTTTGAATGGTGCGGAGGACCCGATGGGGGCGGCCGTCATGACCTAGCACGAAGTCGCCGGGTTGGATCGTTTCGATAGGGATAAGCCCCTCCCCATCCCTCCCCGATGTCGCAGCGGAAGAAGTCCCCTCCCCAGCCCTCCCCGATGTCGCAGCGGAAGAAGTCCCCTCTCCATCCCTCCCCGACATCGCAGCGGAAGAAGTCCCCTCCCCATCCCTCCCCGACATCGCAGCGGAAGAAGTCCCCTC
>JAOAEZ010000037.1 GCA_026416515.1 Hydrogenophilus sp.
GCTGTATCGGTTAGAGGCTTTTCTTGGCTGTGTGCTATCGCTGCGCTATCCGCTCCCCCGAAGGGTCGCGGTACGGTCGGGTGTCGGCCTCCGAACGGATTTGCCTATTCGGAGTATGCCTACTTCCCTTCTACGGGGTATTCCGTCACCCCGCGGCAGGTTCGCTCCAGCGTCCCCCCATCCCTGGCTTAGACAGGTGCCGGAATTTTGACCGGCTTGCCATCAGCTTCCCCTTTCGGGTACGCCTTAGGTCCCGACTAACCCGGCCCTGATGAACATCGGACCGGAACCCTTGGGCTTTCGGTCAGCGGGATTTTCACCCGCTTTATCGTTACTCATGCCGGCATATGCGCTTGCCTGCAGCTCCACGGCTCGTCGCCGAGCCGCTTCCCCGCACAGGCAATGCTCTCCTACCGCTCTACCTAAGGTAGAGCCCCACGCTTCGGCGGACCGCTTACGCCCGTTTATTATCCGCGCACTCCCGCTCGACCAGTGAGCTGTTACGCACTCTTTAAAGGATTGCTGCTTCTAAGCAAACCTCCTGGCTGTCATAGCAGGAGCACTTCGTTTAACCGACTGAGCGGTCACTTCGGGGCCTTAGCGGTGGGTCTGGGTTGTTCCCCTCTCGGACCTCGACCTTAGCGCCGAGTGCCCTCACTCCCGGAGAGCATCTGCCGCCATTCGGAGTTAATCTGCGTCCCCCCAGGTTTCCCCAAGGGTCGCAAACTGTCACTCTACCTGCGACAGACTCGCTCCGAGGCTGCCCCTAAAGGCATTTCGGAGAGTACGAGCTATCCCCCAGTTTGATAGGCCTTTCACCCCTACCCACAGGTCATCCGATGGGTTTTCAACCCCAACCGGTTCGGGCCTCCAGCGAGTGTTACCCCGCCTTCACCCTGCCCATGGGTAGCTCACTGGGCTTCGCGTTTTTCCCCTCTGACTAAGTCGCCCTGTTAGGACTCGCTTTCGCTGCGGCTTCGGACCTGAGGTCCTTAACCTTGCCAGAGAGGAAAACTCGCCGGCTCATTAAGCAAAAGGCACGCCGTCACCCCTTACGGGGCTCCGACTGCTTGTAGGTGTGCGGTTTCAGGTCTCTTTCAATCCCTTTCTCAGGGAGCTTTTCACCTTTCCCTTACGGTACTGGTGCACTATCGGTCGCCTTAGGTATTTAGCCTTGCCGGAAGGTGCCGGCAGCTTCACGCAGACCACCACCGAGTCCGCGTTACTCAGGATACCCTCGCCCTCCTTCGCCTTACGCGTACGGGGCTATCACCCTCTATGGCGCCGCGTTCCAGCGGTCTTCCACTTCAGCTACGGATGGGCATATGAGGGTCCTACAACCCCAGAGAACCTACGGCTCTCTGGTTTGGGCTCCTCCCCTTTCGCTCGCCACTACTCAGGGAATGCCTATTGGTCTCTTTTCCTCCGGGTACTGAGATGGTTCACTTCCCCGGGTTCGCCTCTCCTTGCGGAGATGCCGACAGAGTCGGCGGGTTGCCCCATTCGGGAATCCTGGGATCAAGGCCTGCTTGCGGCTCCCCCAGGCTTATCGCAGCTTGCCACGCCCTTCATCGCCCTAAGGCGCCAAGGCATCCCCCGCACACCCTTACTATCTTAACCCGCATATCCCCTGGCTGTCACAGACCGTGCGAATGCCCTACTCTAAACGACTTTAGTTTCAATTGTTCCCTTCGCCTTTCGGCGATAGGAAGCGGTTATATCATTGACAGCGGGAGAGAAGTCAGGAGAAGTCTCTCAAGAAAGGAGGCACCCCCGCCGCACCTTCCGGTACGACTACCTTGTTA
>JAOAEZ010000038.1 GCA_026416515.1 Hydrogenophilus sp.
CTTGGCCTTGCCCTGCCGGCAGATGCGCCGGATCGCGAGCAGCTTAAAAAGACCGCAGAAGTCATTAATTTCGTAGAAGAATGTGAGCGCAACTCAAAACCGGTCGAGCGACCGGCAAAAAGACAGGGGTAGTATCAAGGGGAGAGCAGCACGAACTAGCGAAATCACAACCGGGTAATGGCGAATAAGCGATTTAGAGATTTAGAACAGAAGGCTACGTCTTCGGAGAATACGGGCTACTCGCCGGCCGGCCAACTACCGTTCAGATGAGGGCCATGACGTGCCGGCAAGGGAGGTTCGTCCACTAACCGGTAACTTGGCAACACATTCGCCGACCAGAACTCCAACTCTTCGCAGCAATGCTTCCGCTTGTGGCGCGAATTGCCGCAGGCCTAACTCATCACTCAAACCACCGGCAGCAACCAACATCATCGACAAACGACCCCAACGAATAAATTGGCAATCCACCAAAATGTCTTTTACTTTTTGCTAGACCACCCAACACCTTCTCAAAAGGAAACCAAAGCCATTCATTCGTTCATTCGTTCATTCATTCGTTCATTCATTCGTTCATTCGTTCATTCATTCGTTCATTCGTTCATTCATTCGTTCATTCGTTGACCCGTGTAATAAGTTATAATGAAGCATCGCCTATCCGCCCCGCGTCTCGGAGAGCATTGATGGCATCAGGGACTCTCTCCGTTCGCATTTTTTTACTCGGTGACGTTCGGTTTGAGGTTGGATCAGAACATTTCTCATTTCCCAACCGCGAAAGTCTACGCCGGTTGTTGGTGCGGCTCGTGTTGCGCCCGCGCCAACCCTTTGGCCGCAAGCAACTGGCGTTCGTGCTCTGGCCCGACAGCGAACCGGCAGAGGCGCTGGCTAATTTGCGCCGGCATCTCTACCTCTTGCGCGAGGCGTTGCCACCGGTAGCGCGGCCATGGCTGGCAGTGTCTACCCAAGAAGTTGGCTGGCATGCGCCACCCGATTGCTATGTTGATGTCGCTGCCTTCGAGCAGGAATGGACGACGGTGGCTGAGATGGAGGCGGCGGCAGCCCTCTACCGCGGCGAGCTGGCTCCCAGCGTCGATGCCGATGACGAGATCTTGACCCGGCGTGAGGCGCTCCACCGGCGCTATCTGCTCTTGCTCAAGACGCTGGCCCGCGTGTGGCAGGATCGCAGTGATTGGGAGCGAGTGGGCGAATGGGCACGCCGGCTGTTGGCGCTCGATCCGTGGGATGAAGAAGCGGTGCGTTGGGCGATGACTGCAGCAGCGTTGGCTGGCCAGCGCGCTGCGGCGCTCGATCGGTACCGCGCGCTGGCCGCAGAGTTGCAGCGCGAGTTAGACGCTCAGCCGGCCCCGGAAACAACGGCGCTCTACCACGATATTCTCCATCACCAGCTAGCGATGCCCGCGCCTATCTACCAATCGCTGGCGACGCCGTTGTTTATTGGGCGCGATGACCAACTCCGGCAACTGTGGGAACTGATGCATCATGCCGGGCAGGGGCAGGGCCGGATCGTCTTTGTTTCGGGGGCGGCTGGTGTGGGTAAGACTGCGCTGGTGCAAGAAGCAATTCACCGCCTTCCCTCATGGCAAGTGTTGCGGGGTTATTGCCAGCCGGCGCGGAGCGTTGGCGAGCAGCAGGCGTACTTACCGTGGCGGCAGATCTTGGCTGCAACCGCAACGCGCTTAGCGCAAGTGGCACAGGCCGGCGATTGGTTGGAGCGGTTGGCGCTGCTGGCGCCTGAGTTAACACTGTTGCGGCCCGGCCTAGTCATGCCTGATCAACCC
>JAOAEZ010000039.1 GCA_026416515.1 Hydrogenophilus sp.
CCACCCCCTCTTCGTTCTCGGGGGCCTCAGGGTGGCGGGGGGCTACCACCCAGGCCTCGTGGCCCATGCGCCTCAGCTCCCGCAGGAGGAGGTAAACGCTGGTGGTGACCCCGTTGGGGTTGGGGAAGTAGACATCGGTAAAGAGGCCTACGCGGTAAAGACGCATACTTTATCACGCCCCTCAGGATAGGGGCCGGATCCCATCCTTAATACCTTTGAGGATATCTTTCCATCCCTCTTTTCCACGCTTTGAAAGGTAGACTATGGCTTCCAATAGAGAGTGCAAGAGGAGAAGAGTTTTCCAGAAAAGGGGCAGGGATTTTGTACGCAGAATCCAGAGCCTATTGCGTACCTGGTAGTAGTATCTGCCATCTTTAGAATCTGCAGGGGTATATATACTTTTAGTCTTGTGTATAACAACGCTTTTTGACGCAACGAAGACGTTACCTAGTCGGAGAAAAAACTCTACATCGTCATTCCAAACAAAAAATTCTTTCTTGGGAAATCCCTTTTGCGAAAGAATATCTCTATGAATCAGCGCGGACACAAAGCTTAGCCAGCCCACTGGCTTAAGCTCGCACGAAAAACCTTTCACAGTCAAGCGGGGCCAGGAATTATTCATGGGGTGAAGGCGACCATCAGTCCACACAACCTTGCTCCCAATCGCACCAAAGCCAGCTTTTCTCTGCTTCATGCAAAGAGCAGCCTTTAACAATTCTTCTAAGGCTTTTTCCGTAGGTATCGTATCATCATCCATAACCCAGATCCACCCGTACCCCGCTTCATAGGCCCGCTTCATCCCCTCGTGGAACCCCCCGGCACCCCCCTGGTTCTCCGGCAGGCGGAGGACCTCCACCTCTCTAAACTCCTCCCGGAGCATCTCCTCGGTGCCGTCGGTGGAGGCGTTGTCCACCACCAGCACATGGTCAGGGGGGCGGGTCTGGGAGAGGACGGCCTTCAGGCACTCCCTGAGGAGTTCCTTGCGGTTATGGGTCACGATCACGGCGCAGACTCCATCATTCACCACGGACCACCTCCTCAAAGAGCTTCAGGGCCCGGGCCACCGCCTGGTCCATGTTGTAGTAGCGGTAGTCCCCAAGCCTCCCGGCGAAGTAGACCCCCTTGAGCCCCTTGGCCTCCTCCAGGTAGCGGCGGTAGAGGGCCTCGTTCTCCTCCCTGGGGACAGGGTAGTAGGGCTCGTTCCGCCCCGGCTCGTAGGCCTCGGGGTACTCGTAGGCCAAGGTGGTGTGGGGCAGGTAGCCCTGGCCCGTGAGGTGCTTGAACTCGGTCACCCGGGTGTAGGGGTGCTCGTTGGGGTAGTTCACCGTGCCCACCTCCTGGAACCAGGGCACGGGATGCCCCTCCAGGCGGAAGCGCAGGGAGCGGTAGGGCAGGGGCCCATGGGCATGGCCGAAGAACTCGTCGATGGGCCCGGTGAAGATGAGGCGGCGGAAGCGGACCTCGCCTTCCACCTCCTTCCAGTCCGCCCCCAGGAGGACCTTGATGTTGGGGTGGCGGAGCATGCGCCGGAAGAGGGCGGTGTACCCTTCCTTGGGCATGGCCTGGTAGGGGTCCTGGAAGTAGCGCTCGTCGTAGGAAACCAGGACGGGGACCCGGGCGGTGACCGAGGGGGAAAGCTCCTCGGGGCGCAGGCCCCACTGCTTGAGGGTGTAGCCCTCGAAGAC
>JAOAEZ010000040.1 GCA_026416515.1 Hydrogenophilus sp.
GTATTGCATTTTTCGCGATTTTTACCCCACTTTTCTCTTGATTCGGACATTCGTTGCGGCGCATATTGTAGGTACGATCTCCCCTTCGGCGGACAGGGGACGACGGGGACCCAGGCTGGAGGACGCGAAAAGTTTCGCGAAAACCGGCAAGGCGCCGGATGTGAATACGTCCGCGCCACGGATCGAAAGGAGGACCCTCGATGAAAATCTACACCGTCCAGACGCTGTTTCCCTGGGAGGAACTCGAAGACAATCCCTCGCTGGATACCATCAAACGTCTCTTTGAGACAGTCCCCGACGAGGACCTCATCAGAGCACTGATCAACTGGCGCGGGCATGGGCGGAACGATTATCCGGTTCGGGTGCTGTGGGGCGTGGTGCTTCTGACGATATTTCTGCGGCACACGTCGTTCGAGTCTTGTCTGGCGGAGCTTCGGCGGAATCCGCATTTGAGGCGGCTGATAGGGATCGAGGGGGAGGAGGGGGTGCCGAAGAAGTGGAACATATCGCGGTTTCTGGATGTGCTTGGGCGGGAGCCGTTTTTGGGGATGGTGCGGGCGATTTTCGACACGATGATCCGTCGGCTTGGGGGGGGCAGTGGACGATCTTGGCGTGAATTGCGCTGGTGATTCGACAGGGCTGAGGGGGCGGAGGAAGGAGGACGGCGGGGCTCGTGAGGAGAGGCGAGATGGGCTGCCGCAGGCTGATGGTGGGCGCAAGGAGTATGTTAACGAGCGAGGGGAGGTGGAGCGAGTGCTGGAATGGTTCGGGTACAAGCTGCATCTGATAGTGGATGTGAAGCACGAGGTTGTGCTTGGGTACAAGGTTACTTCGGCGACGACGCATGACGCGGCTGCGTTGCCCGATGTGCTGACGGAGGCGCGCGGGAATCTGCCTGCCGGTCGAATGAAGACGTTGGCTTACGATCGTGCCGCCGACGACGAGAAGGTACACCGTATGCTGAAGGAGGCCGGGGTGAAGCCGGTGATAGAGATACGGAATATGTGGAGGGAGGAGTACGAGCGGATGTTGCCTGGGCATACCGGGATGTCGAACGTGGTATATGACGAGGCCGGGACGGTGTACTGTTACGACAAGGAGAGCGATCCGCCTGTGAGGCATCGGATGGCGTACATGGGTAGAGAGCCTGGGAGGGGGACGCTGAAGTACCGGTGTCCTGCGCGGCACGAGGGGTGGAGATGTCCGAGCGAGGAGCGGTGCAACGCCGGGAGGAAGCATGGGAAGACTGTGCGTGTGAAGCAGGAGATAGACCTGAGGAGATTTCCGCCTATACCGGGTGCGACGAAGGAGTTCGAGAGGCTGTACAAGGGGAGGACATCGAGCGAGAGGGTGGCTGCGCGGCTGAAGGTGTTCTGGGGAGCGGATGATGGGAACGTGGTTGGGTCGCGGAGGTTTCACAGTTTCGTGGGCGTGGTGATGATAGCGCACGCGGCGTTCGCGACTGCGCTGGCGATGGCGCCCAGATACGAGGGTACGCTGTCGAAGATGAGTCTTGGGCCTGTGCAGAAGGCGTTGCGGAAGGCCGTCGGCATGGGTGATGGATAGACGCTCTGCGCGTTCGCCCGCCCCTGCGCGCCGCTGAGATCGCGCCGGGGTTGGCGGCGGAGGCGCGGCGGGATAGAGATG
>JAOAEZ010000004.1:0-165562 GCA_026416515.1 Hydrogenophilus sp.
CCCCCACCCTCACCCAACTCTTCTCCGGAATCGCCCTCGACGTCACCCCCCGCATCGACGGCGATACCATCCTCCTGCACGTCCGTCCCACCGTCACCGAAATCATCGAAAAACCCAAATCCTTCACCCTCGGCACCAACTACGCCCTACCCCTACCCGTCACCAGAGTCCGCGAAACCGACACCGTCGTCCGCGCCAAAAATGGCCAAATCATCGTCATCGGCGGCCTCATGCAAGACACCGGTGAAGCTCGAGACGCCTCCCTCCCCCTCCTCGGCGACCTCCCCCTCCTCGGCGAACTCTTCAAACACCGCCGCAACTCCGCGCGCAAATCTGAACTCGTCATCCTCATGCGCCCCATCCTCGCCAACGACGAATCCCTCGACGAAGAACTCGCCGCCGCCCGCCAACGCCTCCTCGCCGCCACCACCCCACCCCAAAACCCCCTCCACCTCCACCGTTGAATACCTTACCCCTCAAACGCCAACGGCGGTTTGGGCTGCCCCCTCGTCGGTTTTACCTACCCCCTCCTCGGTTTTGTCTACCCCCTCTATGCCCCCCGTCCCCCTGACAACCGCGCCGTCTCGTATCGATCCTCCAACCACGCCTTCAACCGTTTCGCATCGGCCACTCGTGTAAACTTCCCCCGACTATTGAGCAGCACCATGATCGTCGGTCGCCCCTTCACCGCCGTCACCAACACCAAGCACCGTCCTGCCTCGCGCGTATAACCGGTCTTCTGCAACTCCACTGCCATCTCCCCCCGGCGCACCAGCGAATTGGTCGACTGAAAGCGCACCAAACCGCTGCGGGTAGCCACCACGGCCTCATCCTCGGTCGAAAAAGCCCGGATCAGCGGATTCTGATGCGCCGCCCGCACCAACCGCACCAGATCGTTCATCGACGCCACATTCTCGGGAGACAACCCTGCCGGGTCCACGAAGCGGCTGCGGGTCATCCCCAACATACGCGCCTTCACATTCATCGCCTGCACGAACGCCCGCACTCCCCCCGGATAAAAGCGCGCCAACACCATCGCTGCCCGGTTATCGGACGCCATCAACGCCAACCGCAGCGCCTCGCGTCGCGTCAACTGCGTTCCCGCGCGCAGCGGTGACCCCGTTCGCTTGATGCGATCGTAATCCTCTCGCCCCACCGTCAGCACCTCATCCAACGGCAATCGACTCTCGAGCACCACCAGCGCCGTCAGCAACTTCGTAATCGACGCGATCGGCCGTGGCTGGTTGGGATCGCCCCGTCCCGCCAACGGCGTCAAAGAGAGCGCATCCACCGCCAAAAATGCCTGCGACCGCACGGGAGGGCCATCGTTCCCTGCCCAAACAGGAGCCACCGAAATCGCTGCGATCCAGATCATCCACGCTGCCCACACGCGCTTCATCGCTCTCTCCACTACCGTAAAGATTTCATCATAAATCATCCCCTGCCGAACCCACAACCCCTCTCGTCGCAGAGCGCTCTCTCACAGCAGAGCGCTTCCCCCACTTGAAAACGATTATCGTTTAGTATATGATTCGCGATACTATCTCAACCCGAAAAGGAGATCCCCATGAATCTTCGTTCTCTCTTCTTCTCTCTCGCCGCAGCGCTCTTTACTGCCACCGTATCGGCAGCCGAAACCCTCACCGTATATACCTCTCGCAACGAGCAACTCATTCAACCCATCTTCGCCGCCTTTGAAGCCGAAACCGGCATCAAAATCCGGTTCACCACCGACAAAGACGGCGCCCTCATCGAACGCCTCAAAGTCGAAGGCGCCAATACCCCGGCCGACCTTCTCATCACCGTCGACGCTGGCAACCTCTGGCTCGCCAAAAACGAAGGCGTTCTCCGACCCATCACCAGCGACACCCTCAACCAAAGAATTCCTCCCCACCTTCGCGACCCCGACGGCACCTGGTATGGCGTCAGCCTGCGCGCCCGGCCGGTGATGCGCCACGCCACGCGGGTTGCCCCGGACGCTCTTCAACGCTACGAAGACCTCGCCGACCCCAAATGGAAAGGGAAGCTCTGCCTCCGCACCAGCAAGAACGTCTACAACCAATCGCTCGTCGCGATGATGATCGCGGAACTCGGCGAAGCCCGCACCGAAGAGATCCTTCGCGGCTGGATCCACAACCTTGCTGAACCCCCCTTTCCCAACGACACCGCGGCGATTCAAGCCGTCGCTGCCGGTCTCTGCGACCTTACCATCGCCAACACCTACTACCTCGCCCGCCTCATCGAAAAAGACCCCAATTTCCCGGTCCTTCCTGTCTGGACCCACATTCGCACCCCGGGCGTCCATATCAACGTCTCGGGGGTCGCGGTCACGCGCCACGCCAAGAACCCGCAAGCCGCCATTCGCTTCCTCGAATGGCTCACCACTCCCGCCGCCCAGCAGCGCTTCGCTGAACTCAACCACGAATACCCTGTCGTCACCGGTACTCCTCTCAGCCCTATCGTCGCCCGCTGGGGTGAGCTCCCCATCAACTCCACCCCCCTCGCTAAAGCGGGGGAATTGCAGCGTGCCGCGGTACAATTGATGGATCGAGTCGGCTGGCGCTAACCGAACATTGCTCCCTACCCGTTCCCTCTCCCTCTGGCATCTGATCACCGCCGCGACCCTCCTCCTCGTCGCGGCGCCTCTTCTAACCATCCTCCACGCCTTCACCGCTACCGACCTCCAACTCTGGCGTCACCTCACCCGTTACCTTCTCCCCGACGCCGTCACAACCACCCTCCTCCTTCTCCTCTCGGTCCTCACCCTCTCCGCCCTTCTCGGCGTCGCCCTCGCCTGGCTCACCACCGCCTATCGCTTCCCTGGCAGCGCCTTTTTTCGCACCGCCCTTGTCCTTCCCCTCGCCCTTCCCGCCTATGTTCTCGCCTTCATCTACCTTGCCTGGTTTGACGTCACTGCTCCCCTCTCCCTCTGGCTGCGTGCCCATCACCTCCCCCCTCCACCGATTCGCTCCCTCCTCGGCGCCGCCCTCATTCTCTCCCTCGCCCTTTTCCCCTACGCCTTTCTCGCCGCCCGCATCGCCTTCGCCACCCAAGGCGCCCGCGCGATCGAAGTCGGGCAAACCCTCGGTCTTACCCGTTCGGCTGCCTTCTGGCGGGTTGTCCTCCCCCTTGCCCGTCCTCACCTCGCCGCCGGCCTTGCCCTCGTCGCCTTTGAAACCCTCGCCGACTTTGGCGCCGTCGCCCTTCTCGGCGTCGACACCCTCAGCGTCGCCATCTTCAAAACCTGGTACGGTCTCTTCTCGCTCCCCACCGCCCTTCAACTTGCCGGAATCCTCCTCCTCTTCTCCCTCACCGCGATCGCGCTAGAAGCCGCCCTTCGCCGCCACGTCCGCTACACCCAATCCGAACCCACTCCCCCTCTCTCCCCCATCCCTCTCTCCCCGCTCCGCGGCTGGGCAGCCGCCCTTCTCTGCACCCTCATCCTCACCGCTACCCTTATTGCCCCTCTCGCCCAACTCCTCCTCTGGGCCTTTCGCCACTCTGCGGCGATCGACCTCACCCGCTACGCCCACTTCGCCGTCAACTCCCTCTTTCTCGGCGCCTCTGGGGCCCTCGTCACCATCCTTCTTGCCCTCCTTCTCGCCTACGCCCGCCGCCTCTACCCCACTCCGGCGATGCGCCTCGCCGCCCGTCTCGCCACCGCTGGGTACGCCCTTCCCGGTGCCGTTCTCGCCGTCGGCATCGTTGCGGCGTTGGCCCACCTTGACCGTCTTCTCGCCGCCCTTCTCTCCCCCCTCTGGGATCTCCCCCCCCTCCCCCTCCTCTCGGGAACCCTCACAGCCATGTTCTCCGCCTACGCTGTTCGCTTTCTCGCCGTTGCCTTTGGCCCTATCGCTGCTGCCCTCGACCGCATCACCCCGGCGATGGACGAAGCCGCGCAAACCCTCGGCGCGCGCCCCGCCGCGATCCTTCGCCGCATCCATCTCCCCCTCCTTAAACCCGCGCTCAGCGGGGCCGCCGCCTTCGTCTTCATCGACATCGTCAAAGAGCTCCCCATTACCCTCATGACTCGCCCCTTTGGCTGGGAAACCCTCGCCACCCGCATCTTCGAGCTCACCAACGACAGCCGCTGGGAAGAAGCCGCTCTCCCCGCGCTCGCGGTCGTCGCCGTCGGTCTCCTACCCTCTCTCCTCCTTGCCCTAGGCAATCGCTCGGAATCTTCCCATGACGACCGACTCGTTCCTACACCTTGACCATCTTCAAAAAAACCTCGGCAACCGTCCCCTTCTTAACGACCTAACCCTCCACCTACCGCGTGGCAAAATCGGCTGTCTTCTCGGCCCCAGCGGCAGCGGCAAAACCACGCTCCTTCGCATCATCGCCGGTTTTACTCCCATCGACGGCGGAGCGGTTCGCCTCGACGGTCAAACGATCACCTCCCCCACCTACCGTCTTCCCCCGCACGCCCGCGGCGTCGGGATGGTCTTTCAAGACCACGCCCTCTTTCCTCACCTCACCGTCGCCGAAAACATCGCCTTTGGTCTTCGTCATCTCCCTGCCGCCGCGCAACGCGCTCGTCTCTCGGCCCTTCTCGAACTCGTCGACCTCCTCCCCTTTGCCCACCGCTACCCTCACCAGCTCTCCGGCGGGCAGCAACAGCGCGTCGCCCTCGCCCGCACCCTTGCCCCCCGACCGCGGCTCCTCCTCATGGACGAACCCTTCTCCAACCTCGACGCCACGCTGCGCGAACGCCTCGCTCTCGACCTCCGCCGCATCCTCAAAGAAGAAGGCGCCACCGCGCTCATCGTCACCCACGACCAACACGAAGCCTTTGCGCTCGCTGACCTCCTCGGCGTCCTTGAAGCCGGCGCCATTCCCCAATGGGACACCGCCTACGCCCTCTACCATCAACCCAAAACCCGCTTCATCGCCACCTTCATCGGCGAAAGCGCTTTCCTCTCCGGCACCCTCATCGCCCCCGCCGCCGTCGCCACCGAACTCGGCGCTCTTCGCTGTCACCCCCCCGAATCGGCTCAGCCGGGAGACGCCGTAGACGTCCTTCTTCGCCCCGACGACCTCGTCTATGACCCCTCGAGCCCCCACACCGCCCGCCTCACCGAGGCCCTCTTTCGCGGCTCGATCATCCGCTACACCCTTCACCTTCCCAGCGGCGTGCAACTCCTCATGGACCACCCCAGCCATGCCCCTCTTCCCCTCGGCGAAACGATCGGCATCCGTCTCGACGCCTGCCACGTCGTCGCTTTCCCCTCCTTATCGGCGGCGGTCTCCCCTTAACCTGTTCAAACCCTGTCCTTCGGCTTCCCTCTCCTACCCCTCGGCGACCCTCAACGCCGCCTTCCTTCTCCCTTTAACCTTCCCTTCACCCTACCCCGCCCTCAGCCCGTTCCCCCTGCGCGCGCTCAACCCCGGGCCTCGCCGCCCCCGGCAGGCCGTGGGGCGCGTTCCCCCGCCATCCCCGTCTGCGCCACATGGCGCTGCACGATCCCATGCAACCGTTTATACATCGACAACACCTTCCGCGCATACCGCCGTCCCCGATCCTTCGTCGCTCCGTTGTAATACTGCAACGCCTGCTCCAAACTCTTATGCCGCTCCAGTGCCTCGGCCAACAGCTCTGCCCCCACGCTGATATTGATCCCGGGATCGAACAGATGGCGCTCCTCCGCCTCGCCGATCACGCGCTCATCGACGCGGTCCAGATGCCACTTCGGCATCACCTGCATCAACCCCAACGCCCCCTGATGGCTCACCGCCTGCGGGTCGAACTCCGACTCCACCGCGATCACCGCCACCACCAGCAGCGGATCGATCCCATACCGCTTCGCCTCCACATCGATCATCTTAAACCACCCCACCAACTGCCGTTCGTTCACCTCATAGCGTCGTCCGATATAGCGGCGTAGCGCCCGCATCTCCGGCGTCTCCTCCACCAACGAATAGAGACCCAAATCTACGGCGCGCGGCTGCAACCCACCCGCCACCCCTCCCCTGCTTCCCCCAGGTTGCCCCTCCCGCTCGCCCCCCCCTCGCCCCTCGCGACCGCTCCCCGGCGCGGAAGTCCTCTCTCTCCCACTCCCTCCCGACCCCCCTCCATCCCTCTCGGAAACCGCACCTCCTCCCTCGCCCCTGCCCTCAGCCCTCCCTCTTCCCTCCCCGCTCGCCTCTCCGGAATACCCTTCTCTCCCCTCTCCCAACCCTACGCCACCCTTTCTCTCCCCCCCGCCGCTCTCCGAAACCGCCCCCTCCGGCATCCTCCTCCCCTCCTCCCCCATCGCGCTCCCCTCGCCCCCTGCTGGCGCTCTCTCCGCTGCCACCGCCAAGTGCTCTCCATCTTCCTCCTTCCCCCTCTCCGCCTCTTCCCTGCCTATCCTCCCCCCCGTCTCTCCCGTCGCTCGCCGCTCCGTTGGAACCGCTGCGGTCTGGACGGAGGCACTCTCCTGGGGAAGCTCGGCGGCGATCGGCTGCCCTTGAAAAGTCGAAACCACTGCTGCTCGGACGGCGACATTCTCCCCCCGGTACCTCGAAAAATCGAAGCGGCGATCCCCCGTCGGAACCACCGCCGCCTCCACCGCCAAAGACCACGTCCGCTGAGGCAGCGGCTCCTCAGAAACCATGCCCACCACAACCAAAAAGAGGGCAATTGCACCGGTTCGAACCAACCGTTCGACCCCCACCATCGTGCACCTCCTTTCTCTCTCGAGCGGCGAGGAAAATCTACACCATCAAAAAACCATTCAATTGGAATATCATGAAGTTAGTGCGCCCTTAGCGCCTCTCAGCGAGGAATATGCACAAAGTTAACACACAACCTTTTGAGATGCAATTTTTTTACAAAAAAAATTACCTCTCCTCCTTACCCCCTCGTTGCGCTCCCGCTACACCTCTCCCGTCGGCACCTCCCAATCGGTTAACTGACGGCGCAACCAATCCCACTGGAAATAAGGGCCTGGATCGCGTTTACGCCCTGGCGCCACATGGCAATGGCCCACCACCTCCCGCAACTTTGGAAAGCGGTCGCGCAACGCCTGCAACAGCGCCACCAACCGCGCATACTGGGCCACCGAAAAAGGCGTTCGCTCATCCCCCTCCAACTCGATCCCCACCGAAAAATCGTTACACCTGCTCTGACCTCGCCAACACGAAACTCCGGCGTGCCACGCCCGTCGTTCGGGCGCCACAAACTCGATCGTCTCCCCGCTGCGACGCACAAAAAAATGGGCCGAAACCCGCAGCGTCATGATCTCCGCGAAAAAAGGATGCTCCGCGGGCGGCAACCGTCCCGAAAAAAAGCGCTCCACCGCATCTCCAGCGAAAACCCCTGGCGGCAAACTGATCGCATGGATCACCGCCAACGTTACCTCTGCGCCCGGCGGGCGCTCATCGCAAAAAGGCGACGCCACCTTCCGATCCACGGGCCAAACGGTACCTTTAACTGCTCCCATCCTCGACCTCCTCGCAACGTGCCCTTTGATTCGCTACAATTGCATCTTCTCCTGGATATACGCCCCCATGGCCCTCACCTACCCTGCGATCGACCCCGTCGCTCTCCAACTCGGCCCCATTGCCGTCCGCTGGTACGGTCTCATGTACCTCGCCGGCTTCGCCGTCTTCTACCTCCTCGGCCGCTGGCACGCCGCCCGTCTTGCCCCCTTCGCCCCCCTTACCAGTCGCTTCTGGACCCCCTCGCGGATAGAGCAGCTCCTCACCATCGGCGTACTCGCGATTATCCTCGGCGGTCGGCTCGGCGAAGTCCTCTTCTACCGCCCCCACTACTACCTCGCCGCACCCCTCGAAATCCTCGCCATCTGGAAAGGGGGGATGAGCTTTCACGGCGGTCTCCTGGGCGCGATCCTCGCTCTCCTCTGGTTCTCCGCCCGGAATCGCCTCTCTTTCTGGCAAACCGCCGACTTCGTCGCCCCCCTCATCCCCCCCGGCCTCGGCCTTGGCCGGATCGGCAACTTTATCAACGGCGAGCTCTGGGGACGTCCTGCCTCTCCCGACCTTCCCTGGGCGATGATCTACCCCCACGTCGACGCCCTCCCCCGCCACCCCTCACAACTCTACCAAGCCTTTGCCGAAGGAGTGCTCCTTTTCATTCTCCTCTGGGCATTCTCCCGCCGCCCTCGCCCTACCGGCACGGTCGCCGCCCTCTTTCTCATCGGCTACGGTGCGCTTCGTTTCCTCACCGAATTCTTTCGCAACCCCGACCCCGGCATCTTCACCCCCCTCACCACTGCCCTCACCACCGCCCAAATCCTCTCGCTGGCGATGCTCCTCGTCGGCGTCCTCCTCTTCCTTCGTGCCCGAAAAGCCCCTCCGCTTCCCTAAGCTCATCCCACCGAGTCGCCCATGTCCTCATCCCTCTCTTCTCCCTCTACCGATCCCCGCCCCCACCTCGTCGCCGCGATGGTTCGTCTCGCCCAGCAGCGTCTCAACGTCGGTGCCACCGGCAACATCAGTCTTCGCGCTGAAGGGGGCGGGCTCTGGATCACTCCCAGCGGCATTCCTCCCGCCCATCTCACCCCCGACCAGATCGTTTTTCTCACCGCCGACGGCACTGCCCTCGGCCCCTGGCGGCCATCGAGCGAATGGCGCCTTCACCTCGCCATCGCACGCGCCCGTCCGGACATCGCCGCGATCGTCCACACCCACTCCCCCGCGGCCACCGCCCTCTCCTGTCACCGTCGTGAACTTCCCCCCTTTCACTACATGATCGCCGAATTCGGTGGCCCCACTGTCCGTTGCGCCCCCTACGCCCGTTTCGGCACCGAAGCCCTTGCTGCAGCGGCTCTAGAAGCTCTCCAAGAGCGCTACGCCTGTCTTCTCGCCAACCACGGTCTCATCGCCCTCGGCGCCACCCTTGAGCAAGCCCTTCACCGGGCCGAAGCCCTCGAAGCCCTCTGCCACCAATACCTCCTTGCCGCCACCCTTGGCGAACCCGTCCACCTCACCCCTGCCGAGATCGCCGACGCCCTTGCCGCCTTCCGCGACTACGGCCAGCAACCCCAGCAACCGCACCCTTCCCTCTCCCCCCGCGCGCACCACTCCTAATCTCTCCTCCCCCCTCTCCCCCTCAACGCGCCGTTCCCCTCACGAAAGAACCTCGACGATCGCCCCCCCCGATCTCGTAGCGAAACTCCCCCCCCTCCTCCACCACCTCGCAGCGGCGAACCTCCAACCGAACCCGCAAAGGGTGGATGCTTCCTCCCCCTACTCCCCCCGGCTGATTCACCTGCACCATCATCTGCTCCCGCAGCGCCGGCACATAATTGGCGCGCAACGTCAATCCTCCCACCGAAAGCTCCGTGCACACCCCCTCGTAGTGCTCCCCCCTCGCGGTCACCAAATGGGCCTGCAACCCCCCTCCCGCCACCGGAATCCGCCGGTATCGACGGCGCTCCTCTCTCCTTACGCTCATCTCACGCCCTCCTTCAACGGCGCCGGTAAACTCGGTGGCACTCCCGGCACTCCTCGTAAACCGCATCGTACGCCGCCTTCACCCGCTGCAACCCCTCGCGGCTCGGTGTTCTCCCCTCGCTCACTCCGCTCTCCGCCAACGCCGTCGCCAACCCCTCCACCGTCTCGCGGAATCGCTCTGCCTGGCGCTGCAACCCCTCCCAATCGCTACACGCGGCCGGCGTCACTTTAGCCGGTGGCCCGCACGTATCGCGGTCAAACAACCGCCACGGCGCATCGACCACCTCCTGGAAGCGCGCCCAATGACCCAAAAAGCGGCCCTGCTCCCAACTCCCCTCTCGCAACATCACCCCCATTGGCTCAAACTCCCGGATCATCGTCTTGAAGATCCGTTGTCGCGTCGTCACCGGCTGGCCGGGTCGCTCCTCCACAGGCTCCCCGCTGCAACCCGCGATCAGCACACCCGCCGCCACGCTCAACCACCAAACTGCTGCGCCCACCCGCATGGTCACCCCTCGAGCACCCGCCGCAATCGCAACGAATGGAGCACCACAAAAAGGCTCGACGCGCTCATCGCCGCCGCTGCCAACATCGGGTTCAACAACCAACCCGTCCACGGGTAAAACACCCCGGCGGCCACCGGAATCAACGCCACATTGTACCCATACGCCCATCCGAAATTACCCCAGATCGTCCGGCGGGTCGCACGCGCCAACCGGATCGCCGCTGCCAACCGCTCGATCCCCCCATGCAATAACACCACCTCCGCTGCCTCGATGGCCACCTCGCTCCCATGGCCCACCGCCACCCCCACATCTGCCTGCACCAACGCCGGTCCATCGTTAATTCCATCGCCGACGAAAGCCACCCGCTCCCCCTGCTCCTGCCACCGCTGGATCTGCGCTGCCTTCTCCTCTGGGCGCTGCTCGGCCACCACCCACTCCGGCTCGACCCCCACCGCTGCCGCCACGCGCTCAGCCACTGGGCGAAGATCGCCCGTCACCAAAGCCGGTCGCATTCCTAACTCCCGCAGTGCTGCTATCGCTGCTGCCGCCTCGGGAACCACCCGATCGCTCACCGCCAATGCCAACGCCACTATTCCATCGACGCTCCCCACCACCGGCGTCCACCCCGCTGCCGCCCACTCCTGTAGCCGCTCTGTCAATGCCGCTGGAAGTCCTCCCACCTCCGTCGCCACCCATCCCGGGCTTCCCACGCGCACCACCCGGCCGTTTACCCATCCGCTCATCCCCTCCCCCACCATCACCTCCACATTCTCTGCCGGGGGAATCTCCACCCCTCGCTCCCGCGCCGCCGCCACCACCGCCTGCGCCAGTGGATGGCGGCTATGTGCCTCCACCGCCGCTGCCACCGTCAACGCCGCGCGCACCCAATCCTCCTCCACCACCACCCTTCCCTCTGCCACAGCCACCACCTCCACCACTGCCGGGCGGCCGGTAGTCACCGTCCCTGTTTTATCCAACGCCACCATCGTCACTCGCGCCAACCGCTCGATCGCCGACCCCCGCCGGAAAAGGATTCCATGGCGTGCCCCCGTCCCCGTCGCCACCATCACCGCGACCGGCGTCGCCAACCCCATCGCGCACGGGCAAGCGATCAACAACACGCTCAGCGCCGCCACGAACCCGTGCCACACCCCCTCGGCGGGCACCAAAATCACCCACCCCATAAACGTCACCGCTGCCACCCCCAAAACCGTCGGCACGAAGACAGCGGCGATTCGATCTGCCAACTGCTGCACAGGCGGTTTCTCTGCCTGTGCCTCCTCGACGCTTGCCACGATGCGTCCCAACAACGTCCCCTCCCCCACCTCTGTCACGGCCACCCGCAACGTACCGCTCTGATTCACCGTTCCTGCTGCCACGCGATCTCCCACCCGTTTTGCTCGTGGCATCGGCTCCCCGGTCAGCAGAGACTCATCCACGTACGACTCCCCCTCCACCACCCGCCCATCCACTGGCACCCGATCCCCTGCTCGCACCAACACCTCCTCCCCCACCTGCACCTCGCTCAAAGGTCGCTCCACCCACGCTCCCTCTCGCTGCACCAGTGCTCGCTCCGGCCGCAATGCCAATAGCGCCCGGATTGCCCTCGACGCCTCTCCTCGCGCCTTAGCCTCCAGAAAGCGCCCCACCAAAACCAACGTCACGATCATCCCTGCCGCCTCGAAATAGCCCACCGCGGCTCCCCCTGGGAACCACCTAGGCGCCATTGCGGCCGCCAACGAGTAACCCCACGCCACCAAGCTCCCCATCGCCACCAAGCTATTCATCCCCAGCGCCCCATGGCGCATCTCCCCCCATGCCCCTTGCAAAAAGCGTCTTCCGGGGCCGAAGACGATCGCGGTCGCCAACCCTCCCTCCACCCATTTCCTCCACCCTGTTCCCTCCCAACCGACCGCCATTCCCCCCATCGCCAAGACCATCAATGGCACGGCCAGCGCCGCTGCCACCACCACCTCGCGCTGCAACGTCCTCTGCTCCTCTGCCAACCAATCGTTCACCGCTGCGGTGATACCTCGCACTCGATACCCGGCCCTTCGCACCGCCGCCGCCACTTCCTCCAACTCTGCGCTCCCCTCCACCGTTGCGGTCGCCGTCGCCAAATTGACCGTCACCCGCCTCACCCCTGGGACCTGCGCGATCGCCTCCTCTACCCGTCGCACACACCCTGCGCAATTCATCCCCTCGATCGTCAGCCGCATTCCCTGCTCCTAGTTTCCTCTCTCCCAGCTCCCCCTCCTTGCCTCCTCTCCCCCCCTGCTTTCAGCGTCTATGCCTCTCTCCCCCTCTCCTCTGCGCGAGCGCGCTTCCCATGCATCC
The DNA here is from genome assembly GCA_026416515.1 of Hydrogenophilus sp. Classification (GTDB taxonomy): domain Bacteria; phylum Pseudomonadota; class Gammaproteobacteria; order Burkholderiales; family Rhodocyclaceae; genus Hydrogenophilus. The sequence goes on from JAOAEZ010000004.1 coordinate 12,243, forward strand.
TCTCCCCTCTCCTCCTCTCCCTCGCCGCGCCATCGGGCCGCCCGCAGTCGATCGCTATCGCGGGCAGCCACCCATCGTTGCGACCCATCGCTCAACACCTCTCGTTTCCAAAACGGTGCCTCGGTCTTCAAAAAATCGACCAAAAACGCGCAAGCGGAAAATGCCGCTGCCCGATGTGCGCTCGCGCACCCCACGAAAACGATTGGCTCTCCTACCCTCAATCTCCCCACCCGATGGATCACGGTCACCCCCAGCAGTGGCCAACGCGCTGTTGCCCTCACCGCGATCTCAGTCAACACCCGCTCGCTCATCTCTGGGTAATGCTCCAACTCGATCCCCTCCACCGCCCCCCCCCCCCCCCCCCCCCCCCCCCCCCCCACGAAACTTGTCACCGCCCCCACCTCTCCCCCCAACGCGCTCAGTGCTGCCAGTTCCCTCCCTGCATCGAACCGCGCTGGGCCTACCCGGACGCAAATCGGACAACGCTCCTCCATCGGCTACCCTCCCGTCACTGGGGGAAAGAAAGCCACCTCATCCCCATCCTCCAATGGATCGTTCCACGCCGCCAAAGCGAAATTACGCGCGCAATGAACCGACGGCTCCAACAACGTCTCGGCCCACACGCCCCCTCGTCTTGCCAATGCCTCGCGCAGATCGGCCAACCGCTTCCACTCCCTCTCCCACTCTACCCACTCCTCGTCCACCCCCACTGCATCGCGCACACTCGCGAAATAGCGCACGCGCACCATTGGCTCCCTCCTTTTACGTCAACAATGCTGCGAATGGCCAAAACCGCACTCGATCTCCCCTGTTTACCCGCTCCTCCTCGGCTATCTCCACCAACCCGTTAGCCCAAACCAACGATGCTATTGCTGCCGACCCCTGGTTTGGGAAAAGCTCCACGCGTCCCTCCTCCCCCAAGCGGCCGCGCAGGAAAGATCGACGTGGATCTGGTTTCTGCCACTCAAACGCTGCCTCTCCCCAAACCCCTGCTGGGAAAATCTGAGTTGCCCCCATCAACCGGAGCACCAACGGTCGCACCAGCAACACAAACGTCACGAAGCTCGACACGGGGTTTCCGGGCAAACCCACCGCCACGCGATCCCTCACTCGTCCCACCGCCAACGGCCGTCCCGGCCTCATCGCCACGCGCCAAAAGGTCACCTTCCCCACTCGCTCCAACGCTGGGCGCACGAAATCGCGGCTCCCCACCGACACGCCCCCTGTTGTCAACACCAAATCGGCGATCTCGCTCGCCTCCAGCAACGCTCGCTCCATGGCGGGCAATGAATCCTCCACGGGCTCGGCCCGCACCACCTCGCACCCCAGTCCCTGCAGCAACCCCTGCACCATCCACAGATTGGAATTATAAACCCCTCCCGCCGGCAAAGGCCTACCTGGCATCACCAACTCATCCCCTGTCGAAAAAAGGGCCACCCGCACTCGGCGGTAGACTTGCACCCTCGCCCTCCCCACGCTTGCAGCCAACGCCACTGCCGCCGCATCCAACCGATATCCTGCTGGCAAAACCACGCTCCCCGCTGCCACCTCGCTCCCGGGCGCGCGCACAGCTGCTCCCTTTTCGGCCGCCTTTTCAAACACCACCCACTCCCCTTCTCTTCGGCACACCTCCTGCATCACCACGCTATCGGCCCCCTCTGGCAATGGCGCCCCTGTAAAAATCCGCATCGCTGTTCTGGGTACCAAAGGCCGGCTCCCCCCCCCGGCGGAAACCTCCCCCGACACCGGCAACCGCACCCCCGCCGAAGGCACATCAACCGCCCGCACAGCGTACCCATCCATCTCTGCGGTCGGCATTGCCGGCACGGCAATCGGCGACACCACCTCCTCAGCCAACACTCGACCCAACGCTGCGGTCAGTGCCACCTCCTCCACCTCGTTTACCGGCGCCGCCTCTGCGGTCAATCGACGGCGCGCCTCTAAAAAAGGCACCATATTCACCGCTCCCTCTCCTCCTAAAAAAGCCCCTCCCCTCTTCCTATGGGCAAAGCCCACTGCGCTGCTGCCTGCGCCACAGCGCTGGCATCTCTCAAATCGACCACTGCTCGGTCGCATCTCAACCCCCACTGACGCAACCCCTCCTCCCCTCCTGGAACGGCCACCACCACCACCCGTTCCTCTTCCACCCACATCGGCGCTCGTCCCAACTCGGGGCGAAACACCTCCACCTTGGGGATCGGCAAACGGCGAAACCCCTCCACCACCACCAAATCGCACGGTGTCAGCAACCTCAACTGTGCCGCCAATGGCAACTGCTCCTCCCCTTCCCCCTCCGTCAGCAATGCCCACCGCTGAGGTCCCACGATCAACACCCGCTCCACTCCTGCTGCCCGATGGCGCCACGAATCCTTTCCTGGCGTATCGAGATCGAACCCCTCATGATGGGTATGTTTCACACTCCCCACGCGCAACCCTTGGGCTCGCCACAGCGGCACCACCTGCTCGATCGTCGTCGTCTTTCCTGCCCCCGACCAACCCACAAAGCCGATCACCCGCATCGCATCTCCCAACCACACGTGCGTCCATAAGCATACCCCAATCCTCCTTCTCCCCGACCCCTTCTACCGTTTCCTACTCTCTCCCCTCTTCCTCCTCTGTTATACTCTGCTTCTCACCTCCCCCGCTGTGCGCATGGTCTCATCCTCTCCCACTGTCGCCTACATCGGTCTTGGGGCCAATCTCGGCGACCCCTACCGTCAAATCGCTGCTGCCCTGATCGCCCTCGCGCAGCTTCCCCACACGCGGCTTCTTACCCACTCTCGGCTCTACCGCACTGCCCCCGTGGAAGTCGACGTCCCTCAACCCGACTACCTCAACGCCGTTGCCCTTTTAGAAACCCATCTCGACCCCTACACCCTCCTCGAACACCTCCTTCACATCGAACGCTGCCATGGACGGCGGCGTCTCTCCTGGCATGCCCCGCGCACCCTCGACCTCGACCTCCTCCTCTATGGCGACCACCACCAGACCCACCCTCATCTCACCCTTCCCCACCCCCGTCTCACCCAACGCGCCTTTGTCCTTGTCCCCCTCCTCGAAATCGCCCCTCACTGTACCCACCCCCATCTTGGTCCCCTTATCGACTACCTCCCGGCCACCGCTCACCAACCCATTGAGCCGCTCTCTCTTCCCCTCCCGCCGCTCTCTCCTCCCCTTCTCCCCTCGGCGCCTCCACCTGCTAGTGGCTCAAAGCCTCCCTCCTCCCTACCCTCCTCGGGCCCTCTTCCCCTCCCACCCTCCCCGATGGTACACTCCCTCCCCTCCCTCTCGAGCGACACACATGACCGACGCCACTCTCTCGCCGCTCACCCTCACCAAGCTTCGGGCGATGCGCGACCGGGGCGAAAAGATCGCCGCGCTCACCAGCTATGACGCCACCTTTGCTGCCCTCTCCGACCGGGCAGGCGTAGACATCCTCCTTGTCGGCGACTCCCTTGGCAACGTCATTCAAGGGCACCGCACAACCCTTCCCGTCACCCTCGATCATCTCCTCTATCACACCGCGGCGGTCGCCCGGGGAAGCGCGCGCTGCTGGATCATTGCCGATCTCCCCTTTGCCACCTATCAACAAAGTCCGCAGCAAGCCTTCTCCAGTGCGGCCCAACTCCTTCAAGCCGGCGCGCACATGGTTAAGATCGAAGGGGGGTTGCCGATGGTCGAAACCGTTCGGTTTCTCGTCGAGCGGGGCATCCCCGTCTGCGCCCACATCGGTTTTACCCCTCAATCCATTCACCAAATTGGCGGTCCTCACGTTCAAGGAAAGCGCGACGCGGACGCCGAGCGTCTTCGGGTCGAAGCCGCCGCCCTCGAAGCCGCTGGCGCCTCGATCATCATCCTCGAGCTCATCCCTCGCACCCTCGCGCACGAAATCACCCGTCGGGCCAACGAAGCGATCACCATCGGCATTGGCGCGGGGCCCGAATGTGATGGGCAGATTCTCGTCCTCTACGACCTTCTCGGCATCACCCTCGGCAAGCCCCCTCGCTTTGTCAAGAATTTCATGGAAAGTGCCTCCTCCATTGAACAAGCGATCCGCAACTACGTCCAAGCCGTCAAAACGGGACGCTACCCGGCAGAAGAACACTGCTATTAACGCGCCGCGCATGGGCACTCCTATGGGCTCTCCTCAGATCCTTACCACCATTGCTCAATGGCGAGCCATTCGTCGCACCCTTTCTCCCCCTATCGCGCTCGTCCCCACCATGGGCGCGCTGCACCAAGGTCACCTCTCTCTCGTCGAGCGGGCGCTCGCCCTCACCCCCAACGTTATCGTCTCCATCTTCGTCAATCCCCTCCAATTTGGTGCCAACGAAGACTATGACCGCTACCCCCGGCAACTCGAACAAGACTGCACCCTGCTCGCCCAAGCGGGGGTTCCCTACCTCTTTGCACCCAGCGAATCGGAGATCTACCCTGAACCCCAACGCATCCTTATCGATCCCCCCCCCGAACTCGCCGCCACCCTCGAAGGCGCTGCTCGTCCCGGTCACTTTCGTGGGGTAGCCACGGTCGTCCTCAAACTCTTTCACATCATTGCCCCCACTCATGCCCTTTTTGGCAAAAAAGACTACCAGCAGCTCCTTCTCATCCGCACCCTTGTTCGGCAACTTGCCCTTGACATCGAAATCGTCGCGGGTGACACGGTACGCGCCGAAGATGGTCTTGCCCTCTCCTCCCGCAACTGCTACCTCACGCCCGCTCAACGTGCCGAAGCCCCGCGTCTCTACCGCACCCTCTCTGCGCTCGCCGAACGCATTCGCGCAGGGCGGCGCGACTACCCCCAACTCGAGCGCGACGCCTACGATCACCTACTCGCCCACGGCTGGCAACCCGACTACATCGCGATCCGCACCGCGGCCACTCTTGGACCCCCTCCCGCCGGCGATCCCCTTCCCCCCCTTGTCCTTCTTGGTGCGGCGCGTCTAGGGACCACCCGTCTCATCGACGCCGTCGAACTTTAACCCTCTCTTCGTCTGCCTCCGTCATTTCCCGGCTCCTACTGCTATAATTTTTACCCTCTGTCTATCCCAAACTGCTGCAATACCCATGAACCCGCGCCGCATTCTCGTCACCAATGCCCTTCCCTACGCCAATGGCGACATTCACCTTGGTCACCTCGTTGGCTACATTCAAGCCGACATCTGGGTACGCTATCAACGCCTCTGCGGCCACACCGTTCACTACGTCTGTGCCGACGACACCCACGGCACGCCGGTGATGCTTCGTGCCGAAAAAGAGGGCATCTCCCCCGAGCAGCTCATCGAACGGATGCGGCACGCCCACCTCGCCGACTTCACCGACTTTCTCATCGCCTTCGACCACTACCACACCACCCACAGTGACGAAAACCGCCAATGGGCGGAAACCATTTACCGCCGTCTCAAAGCCGCGGGGCTTATCGTTCAACGCGACATTGAGCAACTCTTCGACCCCATCAAAAAGCTCTTTCTCCCTGACCGTTACGTCCGCGGCACCTGTCCGCGCTGTCGGGCGTCAGACCAATATGGGGACCACTGTGAGCGCTGTGGTGCCGCCTACGCCCCCACGGACCTTCTCGACCCCTACTCCGCCCTCTCGGGAGCCAAACCGCAACTCGCCCGCTCCACCCACTACTTCTTCTGTCTCTCCCACCCTGACGTCGCCGCCTTTCTTCGCCGCTGGACCCGCAGCCACGACCGGCACGGCTTTCCCATTCTCCCGGCGGAAGCCCAACACAAACTCGACGAATGGCTTGGCACTGAAACCGACCCTCGGCTCACCGACTGGGACATCAGCCGCGACGCCCCCTACTTTGGTTTTCCCATTCCCGACGCCCCTGGCAAATACTTCTATGTCTGGCTAGACGCCCCCATCGGCTACTTTGCCAGCTTCACCGCCTATGCTCGAGCGCGCCAGATCGACGCTCACCCTTACTTTGACCCTGCTGCGGCCGAAGCCTCTGGTACCGAACTCGTCCATTTCATCGGCAAAGACATCCTCTACTTTCACGCCCTTTTCTGGCCGGCGATGCTCCACTTTGCCGGTCTTCGCACCCCCACACGCGAATATATCAACGGCTTTCTCACCGTCGACGGCGCTAAAATGAGCAAAAGTCGGGGCACCTTCATCACTGCCCGCTCCTGGCTCGACCTCGGCCTCGACCCCGAATGGCTGCGTTACTACTATGCCGCCAAAAACAACGGTACCCCCACCGACATCGACCTTGCCCTTGACGACCTCGTCGCCAAAATCAACAGCGACCTCGTCGGCAAATATGTCAATATTGCCGCTCGTCTCATCGGTTTCATTCACAACCACTTCGCCGGCCGGCTCGGTTCTAGCGACCTAGTCGTGCTCGCCCCCTTTCGGGACGCCACCACTGACGCCTCCCTTCATGCCGCCTACGAACGCGCCGATACTGCCGCGGTCATCCGTCAAGTCCAAGAGCTCCTTGACCTTGCCAATGCCTATATCAACCAACAGCAACCTTGGAACCTCGCCAAAAGCGGTGACCACGCTCAACTCCACACCGTCGTCACCACCGGTCTCACGATGTTTCGCGACCTCACCCGTCTCCTCAAACCGATTCTCCCCCGCACCGCGCAACGGGTTGAAGCGCTCTTCGCCATTCCCCCCCTCGACTTCACTCAACCCTGGGCGCCTCTTCCCCTCGGTCACGCCATCCACCCCTATCAACCCCTCCACACCCGTCTCGACCGGCGTCGTCTCGACACCCTCCTCGAAATCAACCGGGAGACCCTCTGCACCTCCCCTTCCCTTCCCCCATCCTCTGCTGCCCCCTCCTCGGTGCCCTCTCCTGCATCGGCCTCTCCCGCTTCTCCGCTCCGTGCCGATCCCCCCCCTACCTCCGCCGCGCCTGCGGCCCCCTCCTCCTCCGCTCGCCCCGCGGTTCCCACCATCACCATCGACCAATTTGCCCAACTCGACCTCCGAGTCGGTCGTATTACCGCCGCTGAAACCATTCCGGAAGCCGAAAAGCTTCTCAAACTCACCGTAGACCTCGGAGAGCAAGACGCAGCGGGTTCTCCCCGGTTGCGCACCATCTTTGCCGGAATCAAAGCCCACTACGCCCCTGAAACCCTCCTGGGTCGCCTCGTGGTAGTCGTCGCCAACCTTGCCCCGCGCAAAATGCGCTTTGGCCTCTCAGAAGGGATGGTCCTTGCCGCCAGCGACGAAAGCGGGGAAACGCCTGGCATCTTTCTCCTCTCCCCCGACTCCGGTGCGCAACCCGGCATGCGGGTCAAATAAAAAGAAGCCGCTAATAGCGCCAGCGCACCTCCACCCCCGGTGTTGCCCGCAATCGTTTCAACAGCTCATCGCTAGGGCGCACCCACAAGGGCTCCTCGCTGCGCAACGCCACCCGTCCTGCTCCCTCCTTTCTCACCCACACAGCCAATGCCGCTCCCTCCTCCCGTTTCCCCGTTCGGAACGCCTCGATCGCTGCCACCACCTCCTCGGCCGTCGACGCTCGCTCCAACACCGTCGTCGGTACCTCCACCTCCACCACCTGCAATCGGCGTGCCCGCCACTCCTCCAACGAAAGCGCCTCCTCTGCCACCACCCGCACCCCGCCCCCGTAATCGTCCGGCTGCACCCGCACCCGCACCACCAACGGTGCGTCCACCGCGATCACTCGTCGGGCGCGTTCAAACACCTCGCTAAAGAAAAGCACCTCGACGGTCGCGCTCCCGTCCTCCAAGGTCACGAACCCCACTCGTCCCCGTGCTCCCCATCGCGTCCGTACCCCGCCCACCACCCCGGCCACCCACACCCCATCGCGGTTCAGCTCCGACAATGACGCCAAATGGGTTGGGATTGTCTGGCGCAGCTCTCGCTCGAACGCCGAAAAGGGATGGCCTGAAAAAAAGAACCCCAGTGCTGCCTTCTCCTCCCGCAATCGCTCTGCGCTCGTCCACGGCGGTACCTCTGCGAACCCGACCTCCTCCTCCAACGATCTGCGCTCCTCCGCCCATCCCTCGAACAATCCCCCCTGGGCGGCCGACGCCATTCGCTGCTCTGCTGCCTGCAATGCCGTCTCCACCGAAGCCAACAACCGCGCCCGATCGACCGCTCCCTCCCCATCCACCACTCTCGCGTGGCCGGGCAATCCATCCAACGCTCCTGCCCGCACCAACTGCTCCAAAACGCGGCGGTTCACCAATCGGCGGTCGACCCGTGCGGCCAAATCGAAAAGATCGCGGAAAGGGCCGCCCTCCGCTCGGGCGCTTACGATCGCCTGCGCTGCTGGCTCGCCCACCCCCTTGATTCCCCCCAATCCGTAGCGGATAGTGGTCGCGTTGAGCGGCACAAACCGCCACTCCGACGCATTCACATCGGGGGGAAGCACCTCGAGCCCGAACTCGCGCGCATCCTCGCACAACACCCGCAGCGCGTCGGTATCGTTCATCTCTGAAGACATCGTCGCAGCGAAAAAGGCAGCTGGATGGTGGCGTTTCAACCACGCGGTCTGATAGGTAATCACCGCGTACGCAGCGGTATGCGACTTATTAAATCCGTACTCGGCGAACTTCTCCATCAAATCGAACAACCGCACCGCCAACGCCTCATCGTAACCGCGGGCCACCGCCCCCTGCACAAATCCAGCGCGCTGTTGAGCCATCTCCTCTGGTTTTTTCTTTCCCATCGCCCGGCGCAACAGATCGGCCGCTCCCAACGAATAACCCGCGATGATTCGGGCGATCTCCATCACCTGCTCCTGATAGACGATCACCCCGTAGGTTGGCTCCAAACAGCGGCGTAGATCGGGATGGAAATAATCGATCTCCTGTCTCCCATGCTTGCGCAGCACAAAATCGTCCACCATCCCTGACCCTAGCGGTCCTGGGCGGTACAACGCCAACGCGGCGATGATATCCTCGAAGCGGTCGGGCTTTAACTTCGCCAACAACCGTTTCATTCCCTCCGACTCGAGCTGGAAGACGGCGGTGGTCTTTCCCTCTCGCAGCAACTGAAAAACCGCCGGATCGTCGAACCTCATCTGGCTCCAATCGGGGCGGTTTCCGCCCATCCGTGCCACATGATCGAGCGCCTCGCGGATGATGGTCAAATTGCGCAACCCCAAGAAATCGAACTTCACCAAGCCGATCGCCTCGACATCATCCTTATCGAACTGCGATACCGGAACGGCATCCTCCCCCTCCTGCATAAAAAGGGGGCAGAAATCGGTAATTTTCCCTGGCGCGATCAGCACCCCTCCGGCGTGCATTCCCACCGTACGCACCAATCCCTCGAGCGGTTTTGCCAACTCGAACAACATCTGCACCGCCTCCCCATCCTGTGGGTCATTCATGAACTCCCGCAGCTGGGGTTCTAACTCTATCGCCTCGGCCAACGAAACTGGTCGCGCTCCCTCTGTCGGGATCAACTTTGCGATCTTGTCACACAAACCGTATGGCAATCCCAACACCCGTCCCACATCGCGCACCACCGCCTTTGACATCATCGTCCCGAAGGTCGCGATCTGGCTCACCGCCTCTCTCCCGTAGCGTTCGCGCACATACTCGATCACGCGGTAGCGCTGTTCCATACAAAAATCGACATCGAAATCGGGCAATGAAACCCGCTCTGGGTTCAAAAACCGCTCGAACAGCAACCCGTACGCCAGAGGGTCAAGTTCTGTGATCCCCAATGCAAAAGCGGCCAACGACCCGGCTCCCGACCCGCGGCCGGGCCCCACTGGCACCCCATTGGCCTTAGCCCAATTGATAAAATCGGCCACGATCAGAAAATAGCCGGCAAAACCCATCTTCACGATGGTTTCGCACTCGAACCGCAATCGCGCCTCGTACTCAGGCGCGCGCTGCGCGCGCACTCTCTCCTCTGGGAACAACGTCTCCAGGCGGCGTCTCAACCCCGCCTCTGCCTGAGCCACAAAAAATGTCTCCACCGAACTGCCGTCGGGGGTAGGGAAAGCCGGCAGTGCCGTTTTCCCGAAGGAAAACAAGAAATTCGCTCGCTCGGCGATCGCCACCCCATTTTCCAGCGCCTCTGGCAGATCGGCGAACCGCGCCTCCATCTCCTGGGGTGACAGAAAATATTGTTCCTCGGAAAAAGGGCGGGGTCGTTTCGGATCGTGGAGCATGAACCCCTCGGCGATGCAAAACCGCACCTCATGTGCCTGAAAATCCTCGCGGCGCAAGAACTGGATCGGATGGGTAGCCACCACAGGCAATCCCAGCGTGGAAGCCAACGTCACCGCTGCCCCCAGATACTCCTCCTCGCCGGCGAACCCCGCTCGCTGGATCTCGATACAAAACCGATCCCCGGGAAACAAAGAAGCCCACTCGGCAGCCTCTTGCGAAGCCCGTTTTTCATCGCCCCTTCGCAACGCTGGCCCCAAAACCCCCTGTGCCCCTCCGGACAACGCGATCAATCCCTCGCACTGCGCGCGGTCCAACCACTCCCGCCGTAACAGCGCCACGCCGCGATGTTGGTTTTCCAACCACGCACGCGAAATCAAAGCGCACAAATTTTCGTACCCCTTTTTATTCTGTACCACCAACAACAGCGAAGCGGCGGCCTCCGGGTTCGTTGGATCGGCAGGATCGGCCACGCGGGCATCGACGGCAGCGATCGGTTTAATTCCCGCCGCCATCGCCGCCTTATAAAACTTCACCAACCCGAACACATTCATCACATCGCTCAATGCCAGCGCCGGCATTGAAAACGCCGCCGCCTGCGCCACCGCCTCGGCAACCCGCACCATTCCCTCGCGGATCGAAAACTCGCTATGCATGCGCAGGTGCACCACTGTCATCCTCGTCCCTCCGATCCTCCCTTCTCCTTTTTCTCCTCACTATCCTCGCCGCTCTTTTGCCTCCACCACGGCCAACGCTGTCATATTCACCAAGCGGCGCACCGACGCTGACGGTGTCAAAATCTGCACAGGCAACCGCGCCCCTAACAGAATGGGTCCTACCGACACTCCCTGGCCGGACACCTGTTTTACCAAATTAAATGCGATATTGGCTGCATCCACGTTGGGCATCACCAACACATTTGCGTCCCCCTGCAACGTACACTCCTCGGGCATAATCAAGCGTGCGCGCACCGCGGGCGACAAAGCGGCATCGGCGTGCATCTCCCCATCCATCTCCAAAGAGGGGCAACGCGCCCGCAAAATAGCTCGCGCCGTTCGCATCTTTCGTGCCGAGGGGGTATTGGCCGACCCGAAACTTGAATGGGAAACCAATGCCACCCGCGGCTCGATTCCGAAACGGGCGATTGCCTCTGCGGCCATGCGGGCGATCTCCGCCACCTCCTCAGCGCTCGGATCGTAGTTGACGTAGGTATCAGCCAACGCCAACGTGTATCCCCCCGTCATCACCAAATTCATCGCCGCAAAGAGCGATGCCCCCTCTGCCAATCCCACCACATCGTGCACATGCTGCAGATGGTACTCATACGAACCGAAAGTCCCGCACACCACTGCGTCTGCCTCACCGTTTATCAACAACATACACCCGATCAACGTCGTATCGCGGCGCAAGCGCGCCTTTGCCACCTCGGGGGTGATACCGCGGCGCGCCATGATGCGGTGGTACTGCTGCCACAACGCTCGGTAGCGCGAATCCGACTCGGGGTTTACCAACTCGAAATCGCGTCCTGGCTGCAAGCTCAAGCCGATTCGCTCCAACCGCATCTCGATCACCTGTGGGCGCCCCACCAAAATCGGCCGAGCGATTCCCTCCTCCAACACCTCCCGCGCAGCCCGCAGCACTCGTTCATCCTCCCCCTCGCAAAAAACCACCCGTTTTCGCTCCTCAGCTGCCGACCGGGCTGCCGAAAAAACGGGCTTCATCACCACCCCTGACCGGTAGACAAAATCCTGCAACTGGCTACGGTAGGTCTCGAAATCGGCGATCGGCCGTGTTGCCACCCCTGACGCAATCGCCGCCCTTGCCACGGCGGGGGCGATCGTCACGATCAATCGCGGATCGAACGGCTTAGGGATCAGATACTCTGGCCCGAAATGGAGCATCTCCCCTCCGTAGGCGCTTGCCACCACCTCGTTGCTCTCCGCGCGTGCCAACGCGGCGATCGCCTCCACGCACGCCAATTTCATCTCCTCGGTAATCGCTGTCGCCCCCACGTCGAGCGCCCCGCGGAAGATAAATGGGAAACACAACACGTTATTCACCTGATTGGGGTAATCGCTTCGCCCGGTAGCGACGATCGCGTCGGGTCGCACTGCTCGGGCCACCTCAGGCATAATCTCCGGAACAGGGTTTGCTAATGCGAAAATCAACGGCTTTGCCGCCATACGCGCCACCATCTCGGGCTGCAGCACTCCCCCTTGCGACAATCCCAGAAACACGTCGGCCCCCTCGATCACCTCCGCCAAAGTGCGGGCTGTGGTCCGCTGGGCGTAGCGCGCCTTATTGGGTTCCATCGGCTGATCGCGCCCCTCGTAGATCACTCCCCGCGAATCGACCACAAAGACATTCTCGCGTCGCAAGCCCAAGCGGCACATCAAATCCAAGCACGCGATCGCGGCGGCCCCTGCCCCTGAGCAAACCAACTTCACCTCCTCGATTCGTTTCCCCACCCACAACAACCCGTTCAACAACGCTGCCGACGCGATGATTGCGGTCCCATGCTGATCGTCGTGGAACACAGGGATTCGCATTCGGCGGCGCAGCTCCCGCTCGATATAGAAGCACTCCGGCGCTTTAATATCCTCCAAATTTACCCCCCCCACCGTCGGTTCTAATGCCGCCACGATCTCCACCACCCGTTCGGGGTCGCGCGCGTCGATCTCGATATCGAAGACATCGATCCCCGCGAACTTTTTAAATAAACATGCCTTTCCCTCCATCACCGGCTTCGCCGCCAGCGGTCCGATATCCCCCAACCCCAGCACTGCCGTCCCGTTGGTTACCACTGCCACCAAATTGCCGCGAGCGGTAAGTTCCCGCACCGTCAGCGGATCGCGCACGATCTCCTCACACGCAAATGCCACACCTGGCGAATAGGCCAACGCCAAATCGCGCTGGTTCGACAACCCCTTAGTTGGAACCACTGCCAACTTTCCTGGCGTTGGCTGCCGGTGATAATCCAACGCTGCGCTGCGAAACGCACTATTGCATCCGCTCATTCTCCCTATCCCTCTCTACTGATTCTCTCAAGCGGAGCGGGCAAGTTTACCCCCTTTGTCCCGCCGTAAATTAATATAACTATATGAAACACTAATAATTTTTTTGCCCTCTTTACCCTGATGGTCAACAGTGCTTCTCTCTCCCCTACGGCACTTCATCGATTTTAAGAAAGCGCTCCTGCTTTAAAAATTAAGGTATAATTTTCCCTATAAAATCTCTCCCCACAAGGAGTTGTTCGATGTCTCTCTCCGACCGCGACGGCGTCATCTGGTATGACGGTCGTCTTGTTCCCTGGCGGGAGGCCACCACCCATGTGCTCACGCACTCGCTTCACTATGGTCTTTCCGTCTTTGAAGGGGTACGCGCCTATCACACCGAGCGGGGCACGGCTATTTTTCGTCTGCGGGAGCACACCGAGCGGCTTCTCAACTCCGCCAAAATCTATCAAATGCCCATCCCCTACACCCTTGACGAACTGATGGAAGCGCAAAAGCAGGTCGTACGCGAAAACGAGCTCACCGCCTGCTACATTCGCCCCATCGCCTTCTACGGGTCTGAAAAGATGGGTCTTAACCCTACCGGTGCGAAGGTGCACGTAGCGATTGCCGCCTGGCCCTGGGGCGCCTACCTCGGAGAAGAAGGGTTGACGCGTGGCATTCGCGTCAAAACCTCCTCCTACCAGCGGCAGCACGTCAATGTCACGATGCCGCGCGCCAAAGTCGCCAGCACCTATGCCAACTCTATTCTGGCCAATTTAGAGGTTACGCGCCAAGGCTATCACGAAGCCCTTCTTCTCGACACGATGGGTTTTGTTGCCGAAGGGGCGGGCGAAAATCTCTTCATCGTCAAAAACGGGCAACTGATCGAACCCGAAATCTCCTGCGCCCTCATCGGCATTACCCGGGACACGGTTCATCACATCGCTCGTGACCTCGCGATTCCCCTCCATACGCGGCGGCTCACCCGCGACGACATCTACATTGCCGACGAAGCCTTTTTCACCGGCACTGCTGCCGAGATTACGCCGATCCGCGAACTCGACGATCGCCCCATCGGCAACGGCGCCCGCGGTCCGATCACCACACGCATCCAAGAGCGTTTTTACGCTATCGTCAACGGTCAGCTCCCCGAATACGACCACTGGCTCACCTTTCTCTAACCGGGAGGCCAACGATGAACGGTAACCCTCTCGCTCGCGTGCGCAAAGAGCCGATCCTCACGATCACAGCAGCCGACCTTCCCCTCTGCTGCCCCCTTCCCGACGAACCGGTTGCGCTTCTTCACCCGCGTGTCTATCTCGACCCTACTCGAACCGGCAGTGCCGTCTGTCCTTACTGCAGCCGTGAATTTCGGCTAGAAGCTCCCCTCCCGGTCCATCGCTAATTCCCTCTCCTCTTAATCCCCTCCCCTTCTCCAGGAGGCGCCATGAGCTCGATCTCCATCCCCGACGCCACCATCTTCAAAGCCTATGACATTCGCGGAGTGGTCGATCAAACCCTTACCGAATCTGCCGCTTACGCGGTCGGTCTTGCTCTTGCCGCCGAAGCGCGAGCCCGGCACGTCGCCGAAATCGTGATCGGCCGCGACGGGCGCCTCTCTGGCCCTCGTCTGGCGGTGGCGCTCACCGACGGTCTCACCGCCGGGGGAGTTGCCGTCACCGACATCGGTGCGGTTCCTACTCCTGTCGTTTACTTTGCCGCCGACTATCTCGGCACTCGCTCCTGCGTTGCGGTCACTGGCAGCCACAATCCCCCTGAATACAACGGGTTCAAAATGGTCCTCGGCGGCGAAACGCTCTTCGGTCCGCTCATCGCCGACCTGCGCCGTCGTCTCGTCGTCGCCGATCTCTATCGCGCCCCCACCCCGGCGCCGCGGCGCGCGCTCGACCTCATTCCTGCCTACCTCGAGCGAATCGCGCTGGACGTACGCCTCGACCGCCCCATTAAAGTGGCCGTCGACTGCGGCAACGGCATTGCTGGTGCGGTAGCCCCCCATCTCCTTACCCGCGTAGGTGCCCAAGTTACTCCCCTCTTCTGCGACGTCGACGGCACCTTCCCCAACCATCACCCCGACCCCTCCAAACCCGAAAACCTCCAACATCTCATCGCGGTGGTCCGTACCACCGATGTCGAGCTCGGTCTCGCCTTCGATGGCGATGGCGATCGCCTCGGTCTCGTCACCAAGAGCGGGCGGATCATCTACCCGGACCGGCAGCTCATGCTCTTTGCCGCTGACCTTCTCACCCGTCATCCCGGAGCCACCATCCTCTACGACGTCAAATGCACCCGTCTCCTCGCCCGCTGGATTCGCGACCACGGCGGCGTTCCCCTCATGTGGAAAACGGGCCACGCCTTCATCAAAGGAAAGCTCAAAGAGACGGGCGCTCTCCTCGCCGGCGAAATGAGCGGTCACCTCTTTTTCAAAGAGCGCTGGTATGGTTTTGACGACGCTCTCTATGCTGCTGCGCGCCTCCTGGAAATCGTCGCGCGTCATCCCAACCCCTCTGCCCTCCTCGAAGCGCTTCCCGAAGCGCACGCTACCCCTGAAATCAACCTCAAGATGGCGGAAGGTGAACCGCACGCACTCGTCGAACAGCTCCAAGCGCGCGGCACCTTTCCGGGAGCCTCAGAAGTTCTCACCATCGACGGCGTGCGGGTTGAATATCCAGACGGGTTTGGGCTGGTTCGCGCCTCCAACACCACCCCTGTCCTCGTTCTGCGCTTCGAAGCCGACACCCCCGCGGCGATGGCGCGGATTCGCGCTGAGATCGGCAAAGCGCTCGCCGCGGTCTGGCCCACCTTAGACCTCACGCCCCTCCAAACTCCAGAAGGACAACAACCCGGAACCTGATCATGCGTCTTGCCACCAAAATCAGCGCTTTTTACCTCACCGCCACGGTGGCGCTGGTCGTCGTCCTCACCGCGATCGCCCTCATCGCTTTTCGCGCCTTTTCGCTCACCGCGGCCACCGCGCACGCCCAATCGGCTGCTGAGATCGTGCGTGTACACCTCACCGAAGCGATGTTGCTCGGCACGATCGGCGAGCGGCAACGTTTCCTCGAGCGGCTGCGCGACGTAAACAATCTTAAAAAAGCAGTGGTTATTCGTTCGCCGCTCGTCGACGAGCAGTTTGGCAAACACCGCCTTGGGGAAGCAGAACCCGACCCGATCGAACGCCGAGTCCTCACCACCGGCAAACCCTACTTTGAAACTGTCGAAAGCATCACGGAAACCTATTTTCGCGCCACCATCCCCTACATCGCTACCTCGCACGGTACTCCCAACTGTCTTCAATGCCACATGGTCCCCGAAGGGGCGGTACTGGGAGCGATCACAGTCGCGATCGACCTCGGGGTATTGCGTCAACACGCGATTCTCACCGTCACCGGAATCGTCCTTGCTGTTGCCCTCTTTGCCGCCTCGCTCCTATGGCTGCTCCACCGGCTCTTACGGCCGGTTACTATCACCGCCCAAGAGATCGCCGACGTCGTTCACGAAGGGGTCGAAGGGCGGTTTGAACGGCGGATTCACCACCAGAGCGCTGACGAAACGGGCCTCATCGCCCACGAAGTCAACCGGCTGCTCGATGCGATCGAGCGCGCCTTTACCCAGATCAGCGAGCAGATCGCTTTAGTCACCGGCTGGCGGCAGCGGCAGCGCAACCAACTGCAGGCTGGGGTGGAGGCCGTCACGACGATGGCGCAGATCGCCCACTTCAAGCAAGCGATCGAAGAGGACGCCCACACCAGTCACATCTACCGGCGGCTCATTCACGTCAGTCGTACCACCTTCTCGATACCCGAAATTCACCTCCTCGAAGTGCGCGGCGGAGAGATCACCGCGATCGCCCCCGACGGGTACTCCCATCTCTCCTGCTGTCCCGCCTGTGACCCGCTCATCGCCAGCCAGCCCGACCAGTGCCGGGCGGTCCGCACCGGCGACCCCATCGACGGCCTCACCGATCCTACCCTGTGTGTTGCCGAAAGGGTCACTGCCACCCATCCGAACCATGGCTACCTCTGTTTCCCTATTCTCTTTTCCGGTCAAGTCGGGGCGGTGGTCCAATGGGTTGTTCCACTCGAAGAGGCTTCCCGTTACCTTGAGGCCGCTAACCGTTTTCAACTTTTCCTTAAAGAGGCAGCGCCGGTTCTCGAATCGAAGCGGCTGATGGAGCAATTGCGCGAAAATGCACTCCGCGACGCGCTGACCGGCCTTCGGAATCGCCGCTTTCTCGAAGAGTCGATCGAAATGCTCGTAGCTCAAATCCTTCGTCGCCACAGCCATCTCGCCGTATTGATGATCGACATCGACTGGTTCAAAATGGTCAACGACACCTATGGCCATGACGTCGGCGACCGGCTGATCGTTCACGTCAGCAAACTCCTCACCCAAAGTGTTCGCGCCAGCGACTGGATTATCCGCTACGGCGGCGAAGAGTTCATGATCATCCTCGTAGACGCCACCGGCGAAGATGCTTTGCCGGTCGCGGAAAAAATCCGCACGGCGCTCGAATCATCGCCGATTCAACTCAACGACGGGACGGCGCTTCACAAGACCATCTCGATCGGCATCGCGGACTTCCCCGGCGATGCCGCCGGCTTTTGGCAAGTGGTCAAGTTTGCCGATATCGCCCTTTACCACGCGAAGGAGACGGGCCGCAACCGCGTCGTCCGTTTCACCGCCGATCTCTGGACAAGCACTGCCAACGGCAAGTACTAACCGCCGGCCCGCCGCTCCGTCGGTGCTCACGCCGCTGTCAACGCCGCGTCGAGCAGTTCGGCGTCTCCCCCGCCTGCCTGGCCCCACTGCGATCGTCCCCCCCCGCGCCCTCCCATCCTCGCCGCCACCCGCCGCACCCACTCCCCAGCGGCGATCTGCGCGCTCGCCCTCTTTCCCACCGCCGCCACCACTACCCCTTTGCCCTCCACCACTGCTCCCAACAACACAGCTCCCTCGGGCCCCAAGCGCTCGCACACCGCATCGGCCAACCGCTTCAGCCCCTCCATCGAATCGACCTCTACGCGCGCCACCAACCGTTTTACCCCCTCTGTTGCCACTGCTCGTGCGGCCAACGTCTCAGCCATCGCCGCCGCCGCTCGCAGTTCGGCCCGCTCTTTTCCCTTCTCGGCGCGACGCAATGCCTCCATGAGCGCTGAAACTCGCGCCGGTACCTCCTCGGCGGCCACTCGCAGCATCTCGGCGGTCTGCTGCAACCTCTCCGCCATCGCCTGCACAGCCGCCAACGCTGCGGTTCCGGCCACTGCCTCGATTCGGCGCACCCCTGCGGCGATCGCCCCCTCGCTTATTATTTTCACCAAGCCGATATCTCCGGTCCGTCGCACGTGGGTTCCGCCGCACAGCTCCAACGAAGAGCCGATCGCCACCACCCGCACCTCCTCGCCATATTTTTCGCCAAAGAGCATCACTGCGCCTCGTTCGCGCGCTGCGGCCAACGGCATCACCTCGGCCACCACCGCCGTATTGGCCAGAACCTCAGCTGCTACTCGCTCCTCGACCGCGGCGATCTCCGCAAGCGTCAAACCGCGTCCATGGGCGAAATCGAAGCGCAGTCGCTCGGGCGCCACCTCGGAACCTCGCTGCTCCACGTGGGACCCCAGCACCTCGCGCAATGCCTTATGCAGCAGATGGGTCGCCGAATGGTGGCGGGCGGTTCGCTGGCGTGCGGTTTCATCCACCTGCGCCCGCACCACTTCCCCTAATCGTATCCTTCCAGCGGTCATCACCCCGTGGTGGCCGTGCACGCCGGCGCCGACCCGCTGGGTATCCTCCACGGCGAAGGCGCCGCTGTTACTCCACAACTCGCCGCGGTCTCCCACCTGTCCTCCCCCCTCCGCGTAAAATGGGGTTTCGGCCAAGATCACCACCCCCCGTTCCCCCTCTCGCAGCTCCACCACTGGTACGCCCTCGCGGTAGAGCGCCAACACCTCGCTCTCCGCCCTCAGCTGCTCGTAACCCAAAAACAAAGTAGCCGGACCGCGGTAATCTAAAACCTCCACATTCATTCGGAATTTACCGGCCGCCCGCGCCCGCTCCCGTTGGCGGGCCATCGCCCTCTCGAATCCGGCGGCATCCACGCACAACCCCCGTTCGCGCAGAATATCGGCGGTCAAATCGAGCGGAAATCCGAAGGTATCGTGCAACCGGAACGCGACCTCTCCATCGAGAACGGTTCCGCCCTGCTGCGCCAACGCGGCTACCGCCTCCTCCAGCGCTGCCATTCCATGGCCGATGGTTGTCAAAAAGCGCTCCTCCTCCTCGCGGATTGTCTCCGCCACCATCTCTTCGCGTTCCTTCAACTCGGGGTAAGCCTCCCCCATCTCCGAGACCAACGGCGCCACCAAATGAAAGAAAAAGGGCTCCCGCGCTCCCAACTTCCACCCATGGCGGACAGCGCGGCGGATAATTCGGCGCAGCACATATCCCCGTCCCTCATTCCCGGGAAGCACCCCATCGGCGATCAAAAACCCTGCCGCTCGGATATGGTCAGCCAACACCCGCACGCTCGCGGAGACCTCTCGCAATCCCAGCACCTCCTGGGCGGCGGACGTTAGTTGGCGGAACAGATCGATCTCATAATTCGAATGGACCCCCTGCAGCACCGCGGCCACTCGCTCCAACCCCATTCCCGTATCGACCGACGGTTTAGGCAGCGGATGCATCTCCCCCTGCTCATCGCGGTTATACTGCATGAACACCAAATTCCAAATTTCTACGAATCGATCTCCATCGGCGTCGGCGGAGCCAGGAGGTCCGCCGGGAATCTCCGGTCCGTGGTCGTAGAAGATCTCGGTACAAGGGCCGCACGGGCCGGTATCTCCCATCATCCAAAAATTATCGGAAGCAAAGCGCTCCCCTTTATTGTCGCCGATTCGCACGACTCGTTCGCTCGGCACCCCTATCTCTCTCCTCCAAATCTGGTATGCCTCCTCATCCTCGGCGTAGACGGTCACCCACAGCCGCTCCGGCGGCAAAGCGAAGACCCTTGTTACCAACTCCCACGCGTAGTGGATCGCCTCGCGCTTGAAATAATCCCCGAAGCTAAAATTGCCGAGCATCTCAAAGAAGGTATGGTGGCGTGCCGTATAACCCACATGCTCCAAATCGTTATGTTTTCCGCCAGCGCGCACGCACTTCTGGGCCGACGCTGCGCGTCGGTAAGGGCGATGCTCCAACCCTAAAAAAACATCTTTAAATTGGTTCATCCCCGCGTTCGTAAACAGCAACGTTGGATCCCCGGCCGGCACCAGCGAACTCGACCGCACTACCTCGTGCCCTTTGCTGCGGAAAAACTCCAAAAAAGTTTTACGAATCTCGGCGCTCCTCATTCACCTACTTCCAGCGATCTGCCTGCGAGGATTGTACCAAAGCCCGACTCGCTCGCTCCTTCGGTTACGACAAGCGCCGCCAACGCTCGACCCACTGAGCCTCCTCGGCCCGCCACCCCACCCCCAACCACCCGCAGCAAGCGTGGGCCAAAAACCCAAACGCTACCCCGAAAATCCCGCACGCCACCGGCTCGATTCCCCAGAGGCGCCAAGCCATTTCCCCCCACTCTTGGTGGGCCATCCAATAGTAACCGAGGCTCACCGCTGCGCCTCCCCCCATAGCCACCAACGCCCCCACGCGCGTTGCTCGGCGCCAAAAGATCCCTAAAACCACCGTCGGAAACAGCGTCGCTGCTGCCAATGAAAAAGCCAATCCTACCAGCAGTAAAATCGTCTCCAACCGCAGAGCGGCCACCCATGCTGCCACCATCGCCGTCCCCAACAGCACCATCTTATTCACCAACAAGCGCCGATGGGCTGGGGCGCGCTCTTTTGACCACCGTTTAAAATAGAGGTTATGCCCCACTGCATTAGCGATTGTCAGCAGCAACCCATCGGCCGTCGACAAGGCAGCTGCCATCGCTCCTGCCCCCACCAAACCGGTCACGAAAAGTGGCAAGCCGGCCAACTCGGGCAATGCCAGCACCAAAGCATCGGCGTTCCACTGCAATTCGCTGCTCTGGATACGTCCATCGCCGTTGACATCGGTAAACGACGCCAACCCCAATGTGGTCCAACCCGCCAGCCACGGATCGGTCGCCTCCACCTCAGCCCCGTACCACTCTCCCACCGCCACGCGGGCAAAAAGCGCATAAAGCGGCGCTGCCGCGTATAAGAGCGCTACAAAGAAAAGCGTCCACGCGGTACTCGTGCGGGCCTCCTGCACGGTGCTCGTCGTATAGTAGCGCATCAAAATATGGGGTAATGCTGCTGTTCCCACCATCAACACGAACATCAGCGCCAAAAAATTTCGTCGCTCTGCAGCGCGCTCCTCTATGCTCTCCCCCACCCAAGGCTGAAAGAAAGGGCGCCACGGCGCTGCTCCCTCTCGGGCTGCTGTCAGCGCCTGTCGCCAAAAATCGCGTACCTCCTCCGGTGCACCGGTCAGCACCTGGAGCTCTCTCTCTATCGGCCGTAAGATCTCTGGTGTTGTCCCTGCCGCCAGCAACCGGCTCCACTCGGCCCACAGCTCCTCTCGTCTCTCTGCTACTGATGCGGGCCAACTGGCCAACAGGGCCTCGTAACGGCGTGCGTTCTCTGCCTGGGCGGCCCGCACGGCTGCCTCTGCGGGATCGTAGCGCAACCGATCGCCGAGCGCTGCCTCTGCGGCGGCCAACTGGGGCAATGCGGCGTGGGGCAAAACCACCCCATAGCGATCGTACGCCAGCAGCACCAACGGGACCAGATAGGCCACGATCAAAACGCCATACTGGGCCACCTGGGTCCAAGTCACTCCCCGCATTCCCCCCAGGAACGAACAGACCAAGATTCCCGTCAACCCCACGAAAAGACCGATCGGGAAAGGGACCCCTGCTAAGCGGCTCACCACCAATCCCACCGCGTAGACTTGGGCCACCAAATAGACAAAGGAGACCAACACCACCGCTGCCACTGCCAGCAATTCGGCGGCGGAACCGAAGCGCTCTCCGATCAACTCCGGGATCGTAAATCGGCCGAATTGGCGCAGATAAGGCCCCAAGAAAAGAGCCACCAAGACAAATCCCCCCGACCACCCGACCACATAAGCCAAGCCGGCGAACCCCTCATGGAAAATCACCCCTGCCAATCCCACGAAGGAAGCGGCGCTCAACCAATCGGCGGCGGTGGCCATCCCGTTAGCGAACCCTGGCACGCGGCGGCCGGCGACGTAGTACTCCTCCACATCCTGAGTGCGCAAAGCCACGCCGATCCCCGCGTACAGCATCACCGTCGTCACCAGGAAAGCCATTCCTACCGCTCGGGTCGGGGCTCCCAGCTGCTCAGCGTAGGTCGCCACGATTCCCAGAAGGGCGAACGCCGCCCCGTACAGCCAGATAAAGCGCATTTATTTAACTTAGTAACGAAGCTTGGCGAGGTAGGTCTGTTGAGCTGCCTCGCGCGCCGCTCGCAAAGTCACCACCCCTCGCTCGGCCAATAACGGCAGCATCCGCACAAATGCCTCGGCGGTCACCAAAGCATCTCCCAACGCGGTATGGCGGCCCACCATAGCGATCCCGAAACGATCTGCCAGCGCCTCCAACCGGTTCGACTCCTGATTGGGGAACAAGAAATATGCCAGCAGCAACGTATCGAGCACCGGCTGATCGAAGCGAATCCCCAGCCGTTTCTCCTTCAGCTCCAAAAAGCGCATATCGAACGCCGCGTTATGGGCCACCAACACCGACCCCTGCGCATAGCGATGGAAAGCAGGCAAAACCTCCTCAGCGGTCGGTTGCCCGATCAACATCTCTGGGGTAATCCCATGGATTGCGATCGACTCGGGCGAAAGCGGTCGGCGGGGATCGATCAACTGCTCGAAAGCCTCCTCCCGTCGTACCCGTCCGTTCACGATTCGCACCGCGCCGATTTGGATGATCTCATCTCCCTCCGAAGGTCGCAACCCTGTTGTCTCGGTATCGAACACCGTGTAGACCAACTCGCTCAGCGGTCGATCCTCTAGCTTTCCTACCTCGCTCCCCCATGCGAAAAGGTCGAAATCAAACGACAGCGGCCGCCCCTCCTCGCGCCGGTAAGCGTGCTCCTGTTCTTCCCCCTTCGTTTCTCCTTCGCCCTTGCTCTGCTCTTCCCTTGCTACAACCGGCAGGGCCACTCGCAAGACTGCCTCCTGGCGCGCCTTTACCCGGTCGAACCACATCGTTCCCCCGTGGCGCTCCAACACCTCGCGCACTGAAAATGGGTAGCGTGCCCCCCGCACCGTCACTGCCTCCAACTCCCACCCCGCCACCGTCTCGAAACTCACTGTCCCTCCCTGCCAACGCACATCGAAATGGGCCCACGTCCCTGCCGCTGTCGCTCCTACTGTCACCGTCTCCACGCCGTAATCATCGCGCAATCGCTCCACCAACGCCGCCACCACATGCAACCATAAAAAGAGATCCACTGCCACCCATTCCCCTTCTATCGCCTCTTGGGTGACGCGCACCCCCACGCCGACGCGCTCCTCCACGAAACGGCGGGTAATCTCCACCAACACTCCCAAAGCGATAGGCTCCAATGGCCAACGATGAGCCAACAATCGCTCTGCCTCCGCTGCTGTCTGTACCAAGCGGGCGCGCATTCCCTCTGCCTCGCGGGCGATTGCCGTCACCAAGCGGGGCACCAATGGAGAACCGGCCTCGGCGTTTGTCAACACCTCCACCGCCATCAAGATACTCGCCACGGCCCCTCGATTGCGTTCAGTCATCTCGAACAGCAACTGGCTCCGCTCTGCCTCGCGGGCTAAATCCTCGGTGGCATCGTGCATCAACAACACAAACCCCACCTCCTGGTGCGTCCTGCCCCTCCCCAACTCCACAACCGGAGCCACTCGCGCCCTCACCACGCGGCCGCTCGGCGTCACGAACGCGAAGCGCTGCTGTGCGCTACGCTCCCCCTTAGCCAAAGCCGCTGTCACGGAATCCAACGCGTGCCCCAAAACGGCCGGTTCCACCCACGTGAACAACGTTCGTCCCAACCCCAACGCCCCTGATGCTGCCACTGCATGGGATGTCACCATCGACCGCTCTGCCAAGCGGCGAGCTGCCTCGTTGTACAACAGCACCCGCCCCTCGCGGTTGCACACCACCACGGCCTCATCGAGCTCTGCCATCAACGCCGCCAACCGGTTGCGCTCAGTCGCCAAAGAAGCCTGTGCTGCGGCCACTCGCTCCTCGACCGCCGCCAACGCCTCCTCGCGCGCTGCGGCCAACCGGTTCGCCGCCTGGGCCACGCGGCGCACCTCTGGCGGGCCGCGCTCCTCCACTCGGAAGCCGGCGTGGGCCGTACGCATCACATCGAGCTGCTCCGCCAACCCTGCCAAGCCGCGCACATAGATCCGGAAAAGTCGCTCCAAACCCACCCCTGCCGCCACCAATGCGGCGATCGTCAGCACCGACCCGATCGGCAACCAATGGCCTGCGATCGTCGTAAAGAAGCGCCGTTCCTCCTCCCCCAAATCCAACCACACCAATCCCCCTGTCAACAAAAATGGCAAGGTCGCTATTGCCGCCACTGCCCCCCACACCGACCAGAAGCGCAAACGGGCGTCCATCACGAATTGCGCGTTAATAACATTTCCACCTTCGCCAACAGATCAGCCGACGCGAACGGTTTCACCACGTAAGCATCGGCCCCCACTGCCAATCCCTTTGCCCGCTCTGCCTCGCGCCCTTTTGCCGTTAACATCACCACCTTCGGCTGTGGGAAACTCCCGCTGCTGCGGATCGTCTGGCACACCTCATACCCATCGCGCCCTGGCAACATCACATCCAAAAGCACCAAATCGGGCTGGAACTCCTCGATCACGTGCAATGCCGACTCCCCATCGCCTGCCACCGCCACCTCGTACCCCGCCTTTCGCAACAGATACTCCAGTGCCAAAGCGATCGCCTCCTCATCATCCACTACCACCACTCGTTTGCCCATGGAACGCCCCTCCTCCGACCACCTCTCGTTGCTTCTCTGGAAAAACCACTATAAACCGCGCCCCTCCCAATGGGGAATCCTCTACTCGGATCATTCCCCCCAACAATTCGACGATTCGGCGGGCGATCGCTAACCCCAACCCTGTCCCTCCGACGCCTCGCGCGCGTCGCTGCCCTTGGCGGAACCGTTCGAAGATCCTCTCGCGCTCCTCGGGTGGGACTCCTGGCCCATTATCGTCGACTGCCACCTGCCATCCCTCCTTTACCCTCTCCACCTGCACCTGCACTCTTCCTTCCGAAGGCGGCGCAAATTTTACCGCGTTCCCCACCACATTCATCAGCACCTGTACCAACCGATCGCGGTCACCCCACACCACTGCTGGTCTCTCTGGAACGGCAAGCGTCAACACCACCCCCTGCTGCGCAGCAAGGGGAGTTACCGTCTCTATCACCTCTCGGGTCACGGCGCGCAGATCCACCGCCTCGTGGCGCCAATCGGCCCCTCCTGCCTCCAATTTCGCCAAATCGAGCACCTGGTTGATCAAGCGGCTCAAGCGCTCGCTCTCCCGAACCATTGTCTCGTAAAAGCGCAAGCGGTCGCTGCGCTCCATATCGGGATCGGCTGCTAAAAGCTCCGCCAAAGTTCGGATCGCCGTCAACGGTGTTCGCAACTCGTGGCTTACGGAAGCCACAAACTCATCCTTCAACCGATCCACCTCTCGCAACCGCTCATGGGCCAAGCGGACTGCTCGCGCCTCCTCCACCACCGCCATCACCGAATCCCACGCGGGGGCGCGCTCCCCCAATGCCCCCTCGATCACCAAGCGTGCTGCCACTCCTCCGATTGCCCCTGCCAATAACCGTTCGGCGAAAGCCACTGTTGTCTCATCCACGGGCAGCACCTCATGGGCTCCGACCCCTCGCTGGCGGCGGAACTCCCTCCACGCCTCCTGTAACCGGCCTGTCTCCACGAAGCGGCCTAAAGTAGCCACCAACTGCGCCTCCAAGGCGGCCCCGTAGGGTCGCCCGACTCCCCTTGCGGCGGGCAATGTTGACTCCTCCTCTCCCCGCCACAATGCTGCAAATCGCTCGGCAGCTCTCCGTGTAGCTCGATCTGGTGGGTAGAACCACGAAACGACCAAAAGCGTCCCCACGTTCGCCAACCAACTCCACACCACCGACCCGGTAATCGGCGCCATTCCCTCCACCCCAAACAAAGCGGTCGGCCGGAGCGCCTCTATCCCCGCCGGTCCCATCGTTAGCCATGTCTCCGGCAACCAACCGCCCTTTATAAACAGTGGCACCAACGCGGTATATCCCCAAACCGTCAATCCGGCCAACAGCCCTGCCATTACCCCTATCGCCGACGCCCCTGGCCACGCGAACGCTGCCACCAATGCGGGCACTAACTGCGCCACCCCTGCGAAGCTCACCAAGCCGATCGCGGCCAACGCGTACGACGCCCCCACTGCCTGGTAAAACAAGTATCCCAATCCCAGCAATCCGGCGATTGCCCCTCGTCGCACCCACAACACCACCCTCCCCGCCAACGGGCGTCCCCGTCGCAACCACCACGGTGCCAACCACTCGTTGGACCACATCGTCGCCACTGCCACGCTCTCGACGATCACCATGCTGGTAGCCGCGGAAATTCCCCCCACGAATGCCACCAATGCCAACCACTCTGCTCCCAATACCAGAGGCAACGCCAACACGTAGGTATCGGCGGAACCCTCTTCTCCCAGCACCACTCCTCCGGCCACCGCCACCGGCAACACGAACGCGTTGATTCCCAAAAGATAAAGCGGGAACTGCCATGCTGCCCGGTACACATGGGCGGTCTTGACGTTCTCGATTACCATCATCTGGAACTGGCGAGGCAACACCACAAAGGCTGCGGCCGACAGTACCACCATCGTCAACCAATCCCCATAACCGCGTTCCCCCTCATCCACGCGCGGCAAACGGGAAAATCCCTCCTGCACCTGCGCCCGCCATCCTTCATCCTCCGTCACTGCCCAAACCACCACTCCCCCCAATATCCAGAAAGCCACCAACTTCACTGCGGACTCCAGCGCCACGGCGGCCACCAATCCCTCATGGTGCTCGGTCACATCTAACCGGCGTGTCCCGAAAAGCACCGCGAACACCGTCAGCACCACCACCAACCAAAAAGTTCGCGCTGCCTCACCTCCATCTCCTCCCGAGACCACCTCGAACGCCAACGCGATCGCCTTGATCTGCAGCGCCACATAAGGGATCACCGCCACCATCAACGCCAACGACACAGCCCGTGCCAACCCTGCATGGTGGCCGAAGCGCGCCCCCAACAGATCGGCCAAAGAGGTCGCCCGCCACGCCTTTGCGGCGCGCACAAACGGCACCACCACCCAAGGAGCAGCCAACATCACCGCTGTCGGTCCCAAATAGATCGGCAAAAACCACACCCCCTCGCGGGCTGCCACCCCCACGCTTCCGAAAAATGTCCACGCCGTGCAATACACGCCGATCGACAAGGTATAGACCCATGCCCGACCGATCACCGAACGGCCTTGCTCCGCCAATCGGTCAGCCCAAAACGCCACCCCGAACAACAACAGCAGATAACCGAACGCCACCCCTGCGGCAACCTCGGCGGCGATTCCGCGCTCCATCGCCTCTACTCTCTCACTCTCCCCTGCTCACCGCGGCGGTCGCTGCGGCTGCGGCGCCCCACACTCCGAATAGATAAAGTGCCTGTTTCCACCCCTTCTCCGGCACAGCCAGCATCGGAAAAGAGATCGCTGCTACAAAAAGAAGGACCACCCCCCCCTGACGGGCGCTCCTTTTCTCCCTCTCTCCTTTCTCCCTCTCTCTCTCCCCATCTCTCCTCACCATCGTCTCTCCCCCTGCTCGGCGCGCCACTCGGCGCGGGCGGTGTTGATTCGTGCCTGCACCTCCAATCCCCAAAACTCATCCTCCCCTCGGGCGCGTTGAGCCCACTCAAACTGGGTAATCGCCTCTTGCCACCGTCCTGCCAGCATTGCTCGCTCCCCCTGTGCTCGGTGGCTCCACCCCTCATCGCCTCGGGCAGCCGCGACCTCTCCCACCAACCGCCATGCCAAATCGCTCCTCGGCGCGCGGGCCACCCCCTCCTGGGCCCACTGCCACGCCTCGCTCAACGCCCTGTTTCCTATTCCCGAGCGCACGGCAGCGGCGCGCAGCGCCAACGAATCGGGCTCCCTCCTCAACCCCTCCGCCAACCGCTGTAATGCCTCTCCCCGTCTCCCCGCTGCTGTCAGTGCTTCAGCCCACAGCAACGTTCGCCATCGTCCCTCGCGCCACCCCTGTAATCTCTCGGCCGCGGCCACTGCCTCCCCTCCCTTTCCCTCCTGCACCCGCCGCCACACCTCCCAAGCGCCTCGCACCCACTCCTCCTCCGCGCTCGTTTGGGGGGCCATTCCCCCTCGCTCCGCCAAAATTCGCCCCCGCACCCACCCGAACCCTTCCCCATCGAGGAAGCGTGTCCCTCCTCGTCCCCTGTAAGCCGGCAGGCGGGCAGCCAAATCGCTCAATCGTTCCCCCGACAACGGATGGGTCCGCAAATAGGGCAATGCTCCCCTCTCCCCCAAGCGGCTTGCCCGCCACAATCGCTCGAAAAAGCGCACAGCCGCCTCTCCCTCGAACCCTGCCTGCACCAGCAACTCCAACCCCAACCGATCGGCATCTTGCTCGAAAGCGCGCGAAAAGACCAACCGTCGCTCCAATGCTGCGGCCTCCCCGGCGGCCACTACCGCCTCGGGCAATGCGCCTGCTCTCCCTCCCCCGCGGGCTGCTGCGGCGGCTACCACCAACGACCCCAAGATCAACCACATCTCTCCCCGTTGCGCCTCCGCCATCTGGGCCAAATGGCGTTGGGCCACATGGGCCACCTCATGAGCCACCACTGCAGCCAGCTCTCCCTCATCCTCTGTCGTCGCGATCAAGCCGGTATGAACCCCTAAAAATCCCCCCGGCAACGCCACCGCGTTAATCGAATCGTCGCGCAACACGAACCCCTCCACCTGCGGCACGGAGCGTCCCAACGCCCTCAGCCCTTCCGCCACCCGTCTCGCCAACAACGTCACATACTCCTGTACTCCTGGCTCATCCCAAAACCCTGGTTCTCGCTCGCGAAGAGTCACCATCAACCTTCGGCCCCACCGCTCCTCCTCTCGCTGGGAAAGGACGGCTGCCCCTGCTGCCCCCAAATCGGGCAACTCCCACCCCCATCCTTGGGTCGTCACCAACCACCCCATCAACCCCACCATCCCTCGTCGTCGTCCGTTGCACCCATCCACGCTCGCTCTCCCCCGAATACCCTCTCTGTTAATTGTAGTCTCACTCTCTCGCCTTGAACCTCGCGTACAATCTAACCCTCGCGCCCCTCTCCCCTCGCCCTCGATGGATCCCTTTCCCTCTCTCCCCAGCCCCTCCCGGAGCCGTCGTCTCGCCGCGCTCCTCTACGAACTCATGCTCCTCATCGGCCTTGTCGGCGGTGGTGTCGTCCTCCCCTGGACCCTCCTCGCCCTCCTCCTGCACTGGGTTCCTCCCCCCCCTCTCCTCTGGGCGCATCTGCTCTCCCTCCTAGCCCTCTACTTCACCTGGCAATGGCGGCGGCGTGGCGCCACCCTCGCCATGAAGACCTGGCGCCTTCGTCTCGTTGCCGCCGACGGGACCCCTCCCACCTGGAAAGCCTGCTGGCTTCGCTTTCTCTGGGCCTGGCCCTCGCTCCTGACCGGCATAGGGTTTCTCTGGTCTCTCTGGGACCCGGAGCGCCTCTGGTTGCACGACCGTCTCTCCCGCACCCGGCTCATTCTCTGGAACTGGGACACTCCCTCCTCCTCCTGATCGCGCTTTCCCTCCTGCGGGGCGCATCCCCTCCCCCGATCATCTCCCCCCATTTATAGAATCCCTCAACCCTCCTCCCCCTCCCTCCCATCCTCCCATTCCCCCTCCTTATCCCTCCCAATGGAAATTTCGCCTCATCCACTGCACAGCTCCTTTCCTCTATGGAACGGACCGCACCAAAGCCGCCACTGAAAGCGAAATCGGATCGCCCTACGACCTCGTCGGCGTTCAACTGCCCTCGGCAAGCGCCCCTATGGCTTCATCGCTCTCGTCGGGCAACGTCGCCCTCAGCAACGCTGGGCTCAAATCCCCCTTCCCCTCAAACCTCACCCCTCGGGCACCTCCTCTTCGTCGCGCTCCTTGGCTATATGCTGCTCCTCACCCTTAGCCCTCGCAGCACGCGGCGGCGGGTTTAACGTCTCCCCCTTTCCCAACCACACCGTTTTTTCTTCCCCCTTGGCTATTCTCCTCCTCGCCCCCAGATTCTTCTCATTCTCTCTGATTGGAGCCACGCATGACCCTGCACCTCATCCCCTGTCCTGACTGTCACACCCTCAACCGTCTCCCTGCCCAACGGCTTGACGACGGTCCCATCTGTGGTCGATGCAAAGCGGCGCTTCTTCCCGCCACCCCTTTCCCCGTCGACGCCGCGCACTGGGAACGGCACGTCCTCGAACCCACTCTTCCTGTTCTCGTCGATTTCTGGGCCCCCTGGTGCGGTCCCTGCCGGGCGATGGCTCCTCAATTCGCCCTCGCCGCCCAACAAAATCCCCGTGTTCACTTCATCAAACTCGATACCGACGCCCACCCCGACATTGCCCTGCGCCACGCCATCCGCAGCGTTCCCACCCTTATCCTCTTCCTCGACGGGCGCGAAATCGCCCGCCAAAGCGGCCTGCTCGACGCCCACGCCCTCACCCACTGGCTACGGCACTACCTCCCTCGCTAGCCACTCATGCTCTCTGCGGCCCCCTCTCTCCCCTGGACCATTCTCCCCGGCTGGCGGCTGGGCCGCACCCCCCTTCAACCCCTTGCCCGAGCCCTCCAAGCCACCATCCTCGACCTTCCGGGTTATGGGGAAACCCCTCCCGCTGCCTCTTTTGACGAAGCGATCGCCACCCTCCTAACCTATCTCCCTCACCGCACCAATCTCCTCGGCTGGTCTCTCGGCGCGATCCTTGCGCTGGCGATCGCCCTCCACGCCCCTCACCGTCTCAACGCCCTCGCGCTCATCGCCGCCACCCCCTCCTTTCTTGCCCGTCCCGGATGGCCGCACGGTATCTCCCCTCACATGTTAGCCGCCTTTCGCGCCCAACTTCTCGAAAACGAATCCACCCTTCTCGTTCGCTTTGTCACCCACCTCAATCGGGGCGATCCCCGTCCAAAGGAGCGCACCGCCCAGCTCCTCGCCCTCGTCGACCCGCCCCCCCCTCTCTCTGTCCTCCTCACCGGGCTCGACTGGCTTGCTGCTGTAGACCTTCGGCCCAATCTTCCGCACCTTCATCCCCCCACCCTACTCCTCCACGGTGAAAAGGACCCTCTCATCCCCCTTGCGGCTGCCCAAACAATTCTCCGCCAAGCCCCCAACGCGCACCTCTCCCTCATCCCCGACGCCGCCCATGCCCCTTTTCTCTCGCACCTGCCCCTCATTCTCTCCGCTATCTCAAAATTTTCTCGCTCATGCCGTTAACCCTTTTACCCTCACTCTGAGGAACTCCCATGAAAATCGTCTCCTCCACTCTCAACCTCACCGCCGCGCACCAACGCTGCGAAGCCCAGCAACGCTCCCTCTCGCAACGCGAGATCGAACGCCCCCTCTCCGCGGGCCGTTCCCTTACCTCTTCCTCAACCGCTCCTCTCCCTCCCCCGGTGCCCTCCTCCTCTCGGGCGGCGGCCCCCGCCCCTCCTGCAACCCCGGCGGACTCCTCCCCCTCTCGTGCGGCGGAAGAAACCGCCGAAACCGATCCTCTTGCTCCCGAGCGTTTTCTCACCCCTGAACTTCGTCTCCTCAAAACCCTCCTTCACCGTCTCTTTGGCTCGGAAGCTGAAGCGAGCGATCCCTACCCCCTCGTCGAACCGAGCGCGGAAGAAGAAGCGCGCCCCTCTTCCCCTACCTCACCCCCTCTTCCCTCTCTTCAATCCCCCTCTGACCAACCCATTTGGGTTGTGCGGGCCACTGTACTCGAAGCCAACGTACGCATCGCCCGTCTAGAAGCCCTCACCTTCTCCGCCTCGGGCGTCGTCCAAACCGCCGACGGTCGCACCATCTCCTTTGCCGCTGGCTTTGCGCTAGCTCGACACGAAGAGACCGAAATCAACCTGCACATTGCCACCCTCTCCGCGCAACTCCAGCAACGTCCGAAAGACCCCCTCGTTCTCGACTTTGCCGGAGCGGGTGCCCAACTCGCCGACATCGGCTTTCGGTTTGACCTCATGGGCGATGGCACCCTCGTCAATCTCCCTGTCCCCCTGCGCGGTGCCGGCTTTCTCGTCTTCGACCGCAACGGCAACGGTCGGGTCGACGACGGGCGAGAGCTCTTCGGTCCCCGCAGTGGGGACGGCTTTCGCGAACTCGCGCAACTCGACGACGACCGCAATGGCTGGATTGACGAAAGCGACTCAAGCTGGTCTCGCCTCTACGTCTGGCACCCTTTCCAACCCGACCGGCTCATCGCGCTAGCGGACCTTCGCATTGGAGCGCTCGCCACCACCGCTGTTGCCACCCCCTTCTCCATCGACGACTCCCAAGGTCACCAGCGCGGGCAACTTCAAAAAAGCTCCATCTACCTCAAAGAGACAGGGGAAGTAGGCACCATCTCTCACCTCGACCTCAACGTCTGACCCCCCTTGAAAAACCGGTAGAGCGCTCCCATTCCGCTATAATCCCGCAGCATGGAATGGGAGCACGTTCTATGACCCCTGAAAAAGACGAGCAAACGCCCTCTCAAACCCAAGCGCCGGAGAGTGCTGATATCGAAGCGGCGCCTCCCTCTGAAAACGGTATCGGGGAAGCGGCATCCTCCACCGCGGCGGTCTCTGAGACAGCGGCAGAGGGTCCCCCCTCGCCTTCTCCTGCGGACGCTCTTCCCGACCCCGCACAGCTTCTCCGGCAACTCGAACTTAAAGTTGCCGAGCACTACGACGCCTGGTTACGGGCCAAAGCTGAAGCCGAAAACATTCGCAAACGCGCCGAAGAAGAGATCGCCAAAGCGCGCCGTTTCGCCGTCGACCGCTTTGCTGCTGCGCTCCTTCCGGTCAAAGACAGTCTAGAAGCGGCCCTCTCTGCCGAAAATCAAACGGTAGAGAGTCTTCGGGAGGGGGTTCTCCTCACCCTCAAGCAGCTCACCGCTGCGCTCGAACAGCAAGGGATCGCTGAAGAGAACCCTATCGGCGGCAAATTCGATCCCAACCGCCATCAAGCGATCGGCATGATCGAGACCGAAGAGGGCGAACCCAATCAGATCGCGCAAGTCCTGCAGAAGGGCTACCTCATTCACGAGCGGGTCTTACGGCCGGCGCTCGTCATGATCACCAAACCCCGGGCTAACCCTTGAAAAAAAAGGCTCTTCCCCCCACAATAACCCGCAATCAACCCTCTTGGCAAGGAGCGACTCATGGGCAAAATCATTGGTATTGACCTGGGCACCACCAACAGCTGTGTCGCGGTAATGGAGAGCGGTAAAGTCCGCGTCATCGAAAACTCTGAAGGATCTCGCACCACCCCCTCGATTGTCGCCTACACTGCCGACGGCGAAATCCTTGTCGGCGCGCCGGCGAAACGGCAAGCGGTCACCAATGCGGCCAACACCTTCTACGCCATCAAGCGGCTCATCGGTCGGCGCTACGACGACCCCGAAGTTCAGAAAGACATTAAACTCATGCCCTACAAGATCATCCGCGCCGACAACAACGATGCCTGGGTTCAGACGGCGGACGGGCGCAAGCTCGCCCCCCAGCAGATCTCGGCCGAGGTCCTGCGCAAGATGAAAAAAACTGCCGAAGACTATCTCGGCGAAGAGGTCACCGAAGCGGTCATCACGGTTCCCGCCTACTTCAACGACGCCCAACGGCAAGCCACCAAAGACGCCGGGCGGATTGCGGGGCTAGAAGTCAAGCGCATCATCAATGAACCGACGGCGGCCGCGCTCGCCTTTGGGATGGACAAAAAACCGGGCGACAGCAAGATTGCTGTCTATGACCTCGGCGGAGGCACCTTTGACATCTCCATCATCGAGATCGCCGAAGTCGACGGCGAGCACCAATTTGAAGTCCTCGCCACCAACGGCGACACCTTCCTTGGAGGGGAGGACTTTGACAACCGCCTCATTGACCATATCGTAAGCGAATTTCAAAAGGAGCAAGGAGTCGACCTGCGCAAAGACCCGCTGGCGATGCAGCGACTGAAAGAAGCCGCGGAAAAAGCCAAAATCGAACTCTCCTCCAGTCAACAAACCGAAATCAACCTCCCCTACATCACTGCCGACGCGAGCGGGCCCAAGCATCTCGCCATGAAGATTACGCGGGCCAAATTTGAAGCCCTTGTCGAAGACCTCATTGAAAAAACGATTGAACCCTGTCGCATTGCGCTCAAAGACGCGGGGCTCACCCCTAAAGAGATCGACGAAGTAATTCTCGTCGGCGGGATGACCCGCATGCCCAAAGTCCAAGAAGCGGTGAAAAACTTCTTTGGCAAAGAACCGCGCAAAGATGTAAACCCTGACGAAGCCGTCGCCATTGGGGCTGCCATTCAAGCCGGCGTCCTCAAAGGGGAGGTCAAGGACGTTTTGCTCCTAGACGTTACCCCGCTCTCGCTCGGCATTGAAACGCTCGGCGGCATCATGACCAAGCTCATACAAAAGAACACCACCATTCCCACCAAAGCCACCCAAATTTTCTCCACAGCGGACGACAATCAAACCGCGGTCACCATTCGCGTCTTTCAAGGCGAACGCGAAATGGCTCGCGACAACAAGCTCCTTGGCGAATTCAATCTGGAAGGGATTCGTCCCGCTCCGCGCGGTGTCCCGCAGATCGAAGTTACCTTTGACATCGACGCCAATGGTATTCTTCACGTCTCTGCGCGCGACAAGGACACCGGTAAAGAAAACAAAATCACCATCAAAGCCAACTCCGGCCTCACGGAAGAGCAGATTCAACGCATGATTCGCGACGCGGAGCTGCACGCTGCTGAAGACCGGCGGATGCGGGAGCTGGTTGAAACCCGCAACCAATGTGATGCCCTAATTCACTCGGTACGTCGCTCCCTCAACGAGCTGGGCGACAAAATTCCCACCGACGAAAAAGCCAAAGTCAATGCGGCCATTGACGAAGCGGAGCGAGCGGCGAAAGGCGACGACAAAAGCGCAATCGAAGCGGCGATGGAGCGGCTCGCTCGCGCCAGTGCTGAAGCGATGCAAAAAGCGCACAGCCGTGCGGGGGGGGGTGACTCCTCGGGCGGTGCGAGCGCGGGCAGCGCTTCGGGGTCGGGGGCTAAAGCCACCGACCGCGATGTTGTCGATGCTGAATTTACCGAAATCAAACGCGATCAACCGTAATCCCTTTTCTCTCGGCCGTCGTCCGTTCTGCGGGCGGCGGCGTAAAAGTAAAACCCAAGGACGCGAGCGATGGCCTCTCAAACTGACCTCTACGCCGTTCTCGGAGTATCGCGCGACGCCACGGCGGACGAAATCAAAAAAGCCTATCGGCGGCTCGCTATGAAATATCACCCCGACCGTAACCCTGGGGACAAAGCTGCTGAAGAAAAATTCAAAGAGATTCAGCGTGCTTATGACATTCTCTCTGACGAACAAAAACGTGCCGCCTACGACCGCTACGGCCTCGCTGGGGTAGACCCCTCGGCGGCAGCCGCGGCCGGAGCCAGCGCGCGCGCTTTTGAAGAATTTGCCTCGGCCTTTGGCGACATCTTTGAAGACCTTTTTGGCAGCAGCAGTCGGCGCACTCGTTCGCAGGTCTATCGCGGTGCCGACCTCCGCTACACCCTCGAGATTACCCTCGAAGAAGCCGCCCACGGCACCACCAAAACCATTCGTGTTCCCTCTTTTGAGATCTGCGGCAGCTGTCGCGGCACCGGTGCACGTCCTGGAACTGCGCCCAAGCTCTGTCCCTCCTGTGGAGGCTCGGGGCAGATCCGGATACAGCAAGGCTTCTTTTCCATTCAACAAACCTGCCCTGAATGTCACGGCAGCGGGCGGGTCATCGCCGACCCATGTCCTGAATGCCGGGGCAGCGGGCGGATTAAGCGGCAAAAGACCCTAGAAGTTAAAATCCCGGCGGGGATTGACACGGGGATGCGGCTGCGGCAAAGCGGCTATGGAGAGCCGGGGATCAACGGCGGTCCGCCGGGCGACCTCTATGTCGAAATCCAAGTCAAACCTCACCCCGTCTTTCAACGCGACGGCGACGACCTGCATTGCGAAATGCCGATCTCTATTGTCACAGCCGCGCTAGGCGGTGAAATCGAGATCCCCACCCTCGACGGCATTGCGCGCATCAAAATTCCCCCGGAGACGCAAACGGGGCAAACCTTTCGTCTCCGGGGCAAAGGAATTCGCAATGTTCGCCATCACGGTGTCGGCGATCTCTACTGTCATGTCGTCGTCGAAACGCCGGTAAACCTCACCGAGCGGCAAAAGGAGCTCCTCAAAGAGTTTGAAGCCATTGGTCGCGACCACCTCGCCCACCAGCAACCCAAAAGCAAAAGCTGGCTCGACCGCGTTCGCGAATTCTTCACCGCCCCCCACGGCTCTGACGAAACCCCCTGATAGGGTCTCCTTTGGTGTGCGCGGCGCGCTCTGCCGATCCTCCTCCTCTGCGGCTCACCGCCCGTGTACGCCTCTCCCTTCCGGAGCTTCTGCTTCTTGCTGACCTCCATCTCGACCCCCACTGCTGGACGTCGCGCCACCAAGCCTTTTGCCGACTCCTTGCCGCCCTGCCGGCGCAACTTCCCCTAGCCATCCTGGGCGACCTTTTCGACTACTGGCTCGGCGACGACTGGGACCCGCCGGCGCTCGGCCCCATTTTCTCCCTCCTCGCGGAACAAGCCCAGCGGCGGCTCATCCTCTTTCAAACGGGCAACCGGGACTTCCTCGCTGGTCGGCGCCTTGCCGCCCGCACTGGCTGGCGGCAGCTCCCCCCTCTCGTAGCCGTCACTGTCGGCGGCACCGCCTACCTCCTCACCCACGGCGACGCGCTCTGCTGGGACGACCGCTCCTATCTCCTCTGGCGAGCCCACACGCGCCGTCCTGCCTGGCGCAAGGAATTTCTCGCCCAACCCCTTTCTCAGCGCCTTGCTGCCGCCCTAACCCTCCGTGCCCTCAGTCGTCGCTCCCCTCCCCCCGTCTCCTCCTCTCCCGGAACTATTCCGGGTGCGGAAGTCTCCTCTACCGCACTAACCGACCTCTTTCTCCGTCATCCCCACTGCAGTGCCCTCATTCACGGTCACACCCACCGCCCCCTGCACCAAATCCTCCCCACTCCCATTGGAGAACGTCATCGCTGGGTTCTTCCCGAATGGAACTGCGCCGTTCCACCGCTTCTTCTTCTCACCCCTGCGGGTGTCACCCACTTTACCCCCTAACTCTCCGCCCCCT
This sequence comes from Hydrogenophilus sp., assembly GCA_026416515.1. Taxonomy (GTDB): domain Bacteria; phylum Pseudomonadota; class Gammaproteobacteria; order Burkholderiales; family Rhodocyclaceae; genus Hydrogenophilus. The sequence continues at coordinate 49,828 of JAOAEZ010000004.1, forward strand.
GCGGCTCATTGCATCCCTCGCTCACCCTCCCCCTCACTTCCCCTCTCCTGCAGCCCCTGCAGAAAAGCCTTCAACGCCCGATTCTCGAAACCCTGCTCCTCCAAAATCGCCCGTGCCACATCATGGAACGAAATCACCCCCAACAGCACCCCATCGGTCACCACTGGAAAATAGCGCTGATGGCACGCCACCATCTCTGCCCGCAGCACCTCCACGGGCATCTCTGGATCCACCACTCGAGGGGGGCAGACCATCACCCGTTCCACGGCGATCCCCTCCCACGCCGCTCCCCCCTCGGCCACCGCACGCAGCACCTCGCGAAATGTCAGCAATCCCACCACCTCCCCCCGCCGCACCACCACCAATGACCCGATATCCTCGCTTACCATCGTCGCCACCGCCTCCCTCAATCGCGCCTGTGGCGGCACCGTAAACAACGCGTTTCCCTTCACTGCTAAAATCTCACGCACCCGCACTGCTCGCCCTCCTCTCTCATCGAGCCCCTCGCGCGCTCTCCCGCTCACCGCACCAACAGATGGCGTTTTCTCTTCACCTTTGCCCACACATCGGCATCGGGGAGAGGCTCCTTGCGCGCCACGATGCGAGGCCACCGTTTAGCCAACTCAGCGTTCAACGCCACGAAATCGCGCTGATCCTCTGGCACATCATCCTCGGCGAAGATCGCCTCCACCGGGCACTCGCCCACGCACACGGAGCAATCGATGCACTCATCGGGATCGATCACCAAAAAATTTGGCCCCTCTCGAAAGCAATCGACAGGGCAAACCTCCACGCAATCGGTATACTTGCACTTAATGCACGCCTCGGTCACTACGTAGGCCATTGCTCCACCCCTGCACCCGAACCGGTCTTTACCTGAAAACGTCTCCTTTATACCACGCTCCTCTCTCCCCGGCAATGCCCTCCCCCTCTGGGAGATTGACAAAAAGGGCCTCCTTGCGTATTGTCTCACCATCAGCACTAATCGGGTAGACTAGCGTTTACGTACTGGAAGCCAAGATGAGCGCTCACATCCACCACGTCACCGACGGCAACTTTGAAGCCGAGGTTCTCAAAGCCGCGGAGCCGGTTCTCGTCGACTTCTGGGCCGAATGGTGCGGCCCCTGTCGCATGATTGCCCCCATTCTCGACGAAATCGCCGCCCTATATGCGGGCAGGCTTAAAGTCTGCAAACTCAACATCGACGACAACCCCGAAATGCCCAGCAAGTATGGTGTTCGCGGCATTCCCACTCTCATTCTCTTCAAAAATGGGGCCGTAGAAGCCACGCGGGTTGGTGCGATGTCGAAATCGCAGCTCACCGCCTTCCTCGAAAGCCACCTCTAAAAAATCCATCGGGGCGCCGCTGCGTTTGGTGCCCCCTATCCCTTAACCCTTCGAAATCCGACGAATCGGCGTCCGCGTCGGTCGCGAGTTTAGCAGTCGCCATGCATCTCTCTGAAATCAAAAACTTACATGTCAGCGAACTCTTAACCATTGCTGCCGAGCACGGCATTGAAAACGCCAATCGTTTGCGCAAGCACGAACTCGTCTTTGCCATCCTCAAGCAACGTGCCCGGCGAGGAGAACCCATTTACGGTGGGGGTGTCCTCGAAATTCTCTCCGAAGGTTATGGATTTTTACGCTCTCCTGACACCTCCTATCTCTCCAGCCCTGATGACGTCTATGTCTCCCCCTCGCAAATTCGTCGCTACAACCTCCACTGTGGTGACACCATCGAAGGCGAAATCCGCATCCCCAAGGAAGGCGAACGCTACTTTGCCCTCACCAAAATCGACACCATCAACGGGGATCCCCCCGAAATCTGTAAGCGCAAGATCCTCTTTGAAAATCTCACTCCTCTTCACCCCAACATTCCCTTTCGTCTTGAGCGCGACATCAAAAGCGAAGAGAACCTCACCGGACGGGTCATCGACATCATCGCTCCCATCGGCAAGGGGCAACGCGGGCTTATTGTAGCCCCCCCCAAAAGCGGCAAGACTATCATGCTCCAGCACATCGCCCACGCGATTGCCGCCAACCACCCTGAGGTCGTCCTCATTGTCCTTCTTATCGACGAGCGACCCGAAGAAGTCACCGAAATGCAGCGCTGTGTCCGGGGGGAGGTGGTCGCCTCTACCTTTGACGAACCGCCCACGCGGCACGTACAAGTGGCTGAGATGGTTATTGAAAAAGCCAAGCGGCTCACCGAACACAAAAAGGACGTCGTCATTCTCCTCGACTCCCTCACGCGGCTTGCTCGCGCTTACAACACCGTCGTTCCCACCTCGGGCAAAGTCCTTACCGGAGGTGTCGACGCCAACGCCCTCCAAAAACCCAAGCGCTTCTTCGGAGCCGCCCGCAACATCGAAGAAGGGGGCAGTCTCACCATCATCGCCACCACTCTCATCGACACGGGCAGTCGGATGGACGACGTCATCTACGAAGAGTTCAAAGGAACCGGCAACATGGAGCTTCACCTTGACCGGCGCATGGCCGAGAAGCGCGTCTATCCCGCCATCAACGTTAATCGCTCGGGCACGCGTCGAGAAGAGCTCCTCCTCGACCCTGCGATTCTTCCCAAGGTCTGGGTTCTCCGCAAGCTCCTCTACGGTATGGATGAAATCGAAGCCACCGAATTTTTTCTCGACAAGCTCAAAGCCACCAAAAACAACGCTGAGTTCTTTGAAGCCATGCGGCGGACCTAGTCTCCCTCGGCGTCAGGAGCCCTCATGAACCTCACCCACCTCGACCCGCGCGGTCAAGCCCATATGGTAGACATCTCTCCCAAACCCGAAACCCACCGTGTTGCCATCGCCGAAGGGCGGATTCGGATGGCCCCTGCCACTCTGGAAGCCATCGCTGCGGGCACCACCCCGAAAGGGGACCTCTTTGCGGCCGCCCGCATTGCCGCTATCCTAGCAGCCAAACGCACAGGCGAACTCATTCCGCTCTGTCACCCGCTTCCCCTCACTCAAATCGCTGTCGACTTTGCCCTAGAGCCCCCGGACGCCATTCGCTGCACCGTTCGGGCCGAAACCGTCGCCCGCACCGGCGTCGAAATGGAGGCCCTCACCGGTTGTGCGGTTGCTCTGCTCACCCTCTATGATATGGCCAAAGCCCTAGACCGCGGCATGGTTCTCGAAACGATCCAACTCATCGCCAAACGCGGGGGAAAAAGCGGGGAGTGGTCTCGCTCCCCCTCCTAGTCCCTACCGCGGCGTCGTCTTTTTTCCTCCTCTCTTGTTTCTCCCTGTTAAATTTGCTACTATGAGGGTGTATTTTTACGCCAGGAGTCTCCCGATGCGCCGTCTTCTCCTCCTTCTCTTTCTCCTTCTCAGCGGCACTGCTTACGCCCAGACCCCCCATTACGAAGGAAAACCCGCCGCCACGCCGGCGGAAGCCTGTGCCAACCTTCAACAGATCCTCGCCTCGCTCAAAGGCTATGGACCGCGCACCAGCGACCGTCTGGCCCCCGAGCAAATTGCTCAATTCCACCAGCCCTCCTACACCGCCCTCAATGCCGCGCAGCGTCTCAAACAATCGGCTGACGCACTCGTAGCAGCTGCTGAAGCCTTCCATGAAGCCACCGAACAAGCCGACCCGGCGCGTTTTACAGCGGCTGTTGTCCAACTCCGGCGAGCGGCGATGGAAACCCTTCGTCCCTGCCGTCCCCCTCATTATCAGCGCCCCGGCTGCCCTGGCTGTCCGCAATCCCCTCTCCCCCCATCCTAACGCCGCGTTCTCTCTTGTAAAACGCAGTGGAGATGCTCTCTCCCCCACTCGGTGCGGCGACGCTCCCCGCTGCGCTTCTTGGGGCGGTTCGCCGTTACCACAGTCGGCATCCGCGGTTTGAGGATATCGTTCGCTCCTACCGCGACCGCGACCTTCTCAAAACAACGCTAGCCTTCTACCGCCTCCTCGCCCCCCTTACCCAACGCGGTGAAACGGTGGGCATTCTTCTCCCCAACATTCTCGCTGCCCTTGCCCTCCTCATCGCCCTCACCGCCCTCGGCCGTCTCCCTGCTCTTCTCAATCCCACAGTCGGTCGCGACGGGCTCCTGCACGCCTGTCATCTCGCTGGAATTCGGCGCATCCTCACCAGCGACCAATTTCTCGTCAAAGCCAACCTCACCTCCCTTATCCTCTCGCTTCCTGGAATCGAAGTCACCTCTCTCGAAACCCTTCGTCAACGCTGGCGGTTTGCCGACACCCTCTGGCTGATCCTCGCCTTTCTCCATCCTGAACGGTGGCTTGCTCCTGACCCCCCCAACGCGATAGACCCCGAATCGCCGGCGGTGATCCTCTTCACCTCTGGCAGTGAAAGTCAACCCAAAGGCGTCCTCCTTTCGCATCGCGCCCTTCTTGCCAATGTCGCTCAAATCCTTGCCGTTCACCCCTTTGGCCCGCAAGATGCCATATTTAACCCCCTTCCCCTCTTTCACGCCTTTGGCCTCACCGTCGGCACACTTCTTCCTCTTCTCTCGGGCGCGCGCCTCGTTCTCTACCCTACCCCCCTGCACTACAAAGAGATCCCTCGCCTCATCGGCGAAAAGCGCTGCAACACCCTCTTCTCCACCAACACCTTTCTTCGGCACTACGGCGAAGCCGCTGACCCTGCCGACCTCACCTCCCTCACCTATGTCGTCGCGGGGGCGGAAAAGCTCACCGAACCGGTTCGGCAACTCTGGCGTGAACGCTTCTCGATCGATATTCTCGAAGGGTACGGCTGCACCGAAATGGCCCCCGTCGTCGCGGTCAACCTCCCCGGCGACAACTGCCCCGGAACCGTCGGGCGGCTGCTTCCTGGGATTGAAGCGCAGATTCTTCCTGTCCCCGGAATTGCTGAAGGCGGTGAACTCCACCTCAAAGGTCCCAACCTCATGCTCGGCTATTACCGTGTTCAAGCCCCGCAGCAGCTCGACCCACCCTCCTCGGCGCTCGGCCCTGGCTGGTACGCCACCGGCGACCTTGCTCAATTTACCCCAGACGGTCGGCTCTCCATCCTCGGGCGTCTCAGTCGATTTGCCAAGATCGCCGGGGAGCGCATCTCGCTCGACCTCTCCGAAACGATCGCTCGCGCTGCCAGCCCAGCGGCGCAACACGCGGCCCTTGCCCTTCCCGACGACGAGCGCGGAGAAGCGATCCTCTTAGTCACCACCGATCCCGAACTCACTCGCGAACGGCTTATCGCCGCCGCCCGCGCCCACGGCTACTCCGAACTCGCCCTTCCCCGTCGGCTCATCTACCTCCCCGAGCTCCCTCTCCTTCCGACCGGTAAAATAGACTATCCCACCCTCGCCGCGCGCCTTCGCTCCTCTCCTCCTATCCCTCCCAACGGCGAATCACCTCTCTCTCCTCTCCCTACGGGTTAGCCTTGCGCAAAGGTCTTTATTCGCGGCGCCAAGCGATCGCTACGCTGGAGCGGACCGTTCCCGCCTCTGCACTGGCGTCACCGCCAGCAATGCCTCTATCTCCTCCTCGCGCAATCCTTTCTCTCCGCTCGCCTCTCCTCCCGCCAATGCTCCATCGAAAAGTGCTCGTTTTTGCCTCTGCAATGCCACCACCTGCTCCTCCACCGTCTGCGCGCAGATCAATTTATACACAAAGACTGGCCGTTCCTGGCCGATGCGATGGACTCGATCGATCGCCTGCTCCTCCACCGCTGGATTCCACCACGGATCGAGCACCACCACCGTATCGGCTGCAGTCAAATTCAATCCCGTCCCCCCCGCGCGCAAGCTCAATAAAAAGACCGGGGATTCTCCTCGCTCAAAGCGCTCCACCACCCCCTGGCGGTCGCGTGTCTCTCCTGTCAACACCTCGTAAGCGATTCCCTGCTCCCGAAGAAGCTCCTCCACGCGGCGCAAAAAGGTCACAAACTGTGAAAAAAGCAGCACGCGTCGCCCCTCTGCCACCAGCTCGGGCAAACGCGATCGCAACCACTCCAACTTCACGGACTCCCGCACTCTTTTTGCCTGGGGCACATCCACCAACGACGGATCGCAACAACACTGGCGCAACTTCAGCAAGGCATCGAGCACCGTCCACTGACTCTTAGCCAATCCCCGCTCGGCCCAAGCCTGCCGCACGCGTTCCTGCATCGACACCCGGATCGCCTCGTAGACGGCTGCCTGTCGCTCTCCCAACGTCAACACCTCGACGATCTCGCTCTTAGGGGGTAGATCCTCTGCCACCTCCCCTTTACTCCGGCGCACCAAAAAAGGTCGCACTCGGCGGCGCAGAAATTCCAATCGTGCCTCATCGCCCTCCCGCTCGATCGGGATTCGGTACTCGCGCTGGAAAAAGCCCTCTGATCCTAAAAACCCTGGAAGCAACCAATCGAAGATCGCCCACAACTCCCCCAAATGGTTCTCCATCGGCGTTCCGGTCAAGCACAACCGCTGCTCTGCGTGCAAGCGGCGGACAGCTATCGCCGCGCGGGCGCGTGGATTTTTCACCATCTGGGCCTCATCCAAAACCACCACCGACCACTCCTCTGCGGTCAATAAAGGGGCATCCCGCCACACCAACGGATAGGAAGTCACCACCACATCTGTCTTCTTTAACCGCTCCTGCTCCCCCTTCCGCTCTGTCCCCTGCCAGGCGATCACTCGCAATGACGGTGCGAATTGCGCCAACGCCCGCACCCATCCCCCCACCACGCTCGTCGGTGCCACCACCAATGCGGGCTGCTGCAACCGGCCCTGCTCTTGCTCACACAGCAGATGGGCGATTGTCTGCAGGGTCTTACCCAACCCCATATCGTCGGCCAAAACCCCATGCCAGCGGTAGCGGCGCCAAAATTGCAGCCATGCCAATCCCTCCTCCTGATAAGGGCGCAACACCGCCTGCAACCCTCGCGGCGGGGGCACGCGCGGTGGTCCCCCGCGGCGCAGCTCTGCCAAAGCGCTTGCCAGCCGAGATCCCTCCTCGAACTGCACCCACGCCGCTGCGGCCGCCACCACGCCCACCTCGTAGCGCGATACGCGCAGCGTCCCTCGTCGCTTTGGCTCACGCTGCAGCAACTCGCACGCCAAACGCAACACTGGCTCTAGCGGTCGCAAAGTCACCACCGCGCATCCCTCTGTCTCTCGTCCTGGCCAAGGCACCATCAACTCCTCTGGCCATCCCCCCGTCCCGAAGCGGCGGAAGAGCTCTGCGGCCACCCACTCGATCGGGACCACCTCCCGCTCGCCCACCACCACTCCGCCGCGCCATGCCAGCTCCTCTCCCCCTTGCTCCTCCACCACCTGCAAGGCAATGCTCGTCTGCGTCAGCACCTCTGGCCAAAACCCCTCCTCCGCCACCACCTGAGGGGCGAACCTTGCCAGTGCCTCTGGCAATCGTCGCCGTCGTTCCTCCCACTCGGCCGCCGTTGCCTTTCGATCGGTCCACGCTTTTGCTCCCACGACCGGTGGCTGTTCGGGCCACAACCACAACGACACCGCCTCAAACCACTCCCGCTCTCGTCTCTCCTGGCGCGTGCGCACCACCACCACCTGCTCCTCCCCCCACTCATGCACTACCTCTCCGTTCCCTAACACCCTCACCCCTCCATACGTCACCTCTGGCTGGACCACCCGAGCTCCCTCTGGATCGCGTCGCAACTGCAACACGAAGGTCGGTAGCTCTTCTACCACCACCTGGGGTACTTCAAGCGGTGGAGGGAAATGGTGGGGAAAGAGAGTACACCAACGGCGGGAGAACTCCTGCAACTCCTCTTTCCCTATTGTGTCGGGCAACTCCACCTGTAATCTCTGGACCATTGGCCAGCTCACCCCGGTCGGGAGAATTACCGGGGCCACACAGCGTCGATGGCGATCGATGGCAAACCACGGCAGTGTATTGGTCACCAACACCCACCGCTCCCGCTCTGGGCTTGCCAACGTGAAATGGCCGCGCATCCCGTTGCTTGACTCTCGCCATTCCCACCCCAAAGGAACCCCCTCCTCCTGCCACCCCAGTCGTACCCCCAACGTATGGCTCTGCCAAAATGCTCGGCCGCGACGCACTGCCGCTGCAAAAACTCGCCCTCGCCATACCGAAAAGTGCTCCAACGGCACGCCCCCTTCCGCGGTCAACCACACTCCCAACAGATCCTCCTCGGACATCCCTCCCTGCTCCGCCAATTCAGACAGAATTCCCCACCACTCCGGCGTCAACCCCACCGCCCTACCGCGTACCCACCGGTTTGGATCGCGCTGATGTCGGCGGCTCAACCACACTGTCCACCGCACCATTCCGGGGACCACCACCCGCACCGCGTAAACCAACCCCACCCCCTCCTCCTCCTCCTTTAGTACGGTGGCTGCCGCCACGCGTCTCAACGCCGTTATCCCCGGCGGTTCTTCCCTTGCCGACTCTACGCTCACCTCCCTCGAGCCTCTCTCCCTCTGCTGCCGCCCCCTCTGCTGCCTCGCCGGCGACTCTCCCCCTCCTCCCACGATCACCTGCAGCAGCCTCCTCAGCGACGGTTCCTCGCTCCCCCTGCTCTCTCCCTCGTTCTTTTGCTCGGTCATACCCTCTTCACCGCAACGCAGTCAAACGTTCAAGTATAGCTGCAACGCGCTTCTCTGCTGTTGGGGAACCATCCCCTGTGTTAGCACTCAAATGCGGCGAGTGCTAAAATAGCGCGGTAACGGCATCACCGATCGGGAGGACCTTCATGAGCACAATGGCGACGCTTCCTATTCCCCTCTCCACGAACGACGACCGTTTTTTACCGGTCTCGATCGGCACGCTCGACCGCTACATTCGGGCGGTGCAGGCGATTCCTCCTCTGACGGAAGCGGAAGAGCGATACCTCGCGCGCAAATTTCGCGAAGAAGGCGACCTTGACGCGGCGCGGCGTCTCATTCTCGCCAACCTCCGCTATGTGGTGCTCATCGCCCGTCAATACTTCGGCTATGGGTTGCCGGAAGCCGACCTCATTCAAGAAGGCAACATCGGTCTCATGAAAGCCGTTCGGCGTTTTGACCCCGACCGCGGTGTGCGCCTCATCACCTTTGCCATCTACTGGATTCGGGCGGAGATTCACGAATTCATTCTTAAAAACTGGCGGTTGGTCAAAATCGCCACCACCAAAGCCCAAAAAAAGCTCTTTTTTAACCTTCGCAAGCTCCTCGGCAACGACCCGCTCACTCACGCACGGGCTGCCGAAATTGCAGCCACCCTCGACGTCAAACCGGAAGAAGTTACCGAAATGCACACTCGCTTCACCGGTGGCGAGATCGCGCTAGAAGCCGAAAACGACGCGGACGAAGAGGCCTGGCGAGCCCCCATCGCCTCGCTCCCCGACCCGGCCGGGACCCCAGAAGAGCAGCTCGCCGCCGCTGAAGAAGAACAACTCACCCACCATGGGCTACGGGCGGCGCTTGAACAGCTCGATGCGCGCAGTCGGGCGATCGTCACGCGCCGCTGGCTTACCGAACCTCCTGCCACCCTTCAAGAACTGGCCGACCACTACGGCATCTCAGCCGAACGGATTCGGCAGATCGAAGCCGCCGCTCTTAAAAAGCTCCGCGCTGCGCTCGCGGCTCCGCCGGCCCTCCTCGCCCCTCGCTGAAAGCGTTTTGCGCTCCGGTGCCCCTTCTCGTCCCTCCTCCTCCGCCCATCGCCAACGCTGTCGCCATTGCCGGGGTTGACCCCTCTGGGGGGGCGGGTCTTTTAGCCGACCTCAAAACCTTCACCGCCCTCGGTGTTTACGGCTGCGGCATTGTCACTACCCTCACCGCTCAAAACACCCAAACCGTTGCTGCCCTTCATCTTCCCCCTGTCGACTTCTTTCGCCAGCAGCTCATCACCCTCTTCGCCGACCTCTCACCGCACGCCATCAAAACCGGCATGCTCGCCACTCCCGAACTCATTGAAGTCCTTGCCGAACATCTTCGCCAACAACAAACCCACACCCCTCTTCCCCCTCTGATCGTCGACCCCGTTCTCACCGCCACCACCGGTCGCTCCCTCCTCGCCCCTGACGCTCTCCCCCTTCTCAAACAGCAACTTCTACCCCTCACCACCCTCCTCACCCCCAACCTCCCTGAAGCCCTTGCCCTCACCGATCTCCCCCCTCCGGAAAACCCTTCTGCCCTTCATCGGCTTCTCGAACGGCTGCGGGCGCTCCTTCCCCCGGGGCCAGGTCGCTGGATCCTCCTCAAAGGGGGACACGCCGCGCGCTCCTCTCTTCTTACCGACTTCGCTTACGACGGCGAAACCCTCCTCGCCTACCAAGCCCCCCGCCAGCCCTACGCCAACCTTCATGGCACCGGCTGTACCCTCGCGGCAGCCCTCACCGCTCTTATCGCCCGCTGGTACTGCGCTGCCCCTTTTCCTCCTCCTCCCCTTACCCCTGCCCGTATAGCTCCTCTCCTTACCGCCGCCCATCGCTACCTTCAAGCAGCGATCGCCGGTGCCGCCCATCTTCGCGCTGGGCGCGGGGCTCTCCCCCTCGACCACGCCGCGCTCCTTCGTCCCTCCTTTTTGGGATCTCCCCTCTCCCCCTCACCCTCCCCTCCTGACGCCCTTGACAATTCCCACCTCTAGAAGCACAATAGGAATACTCTCACCTGCGAAGAATCGCACGATGACCTCCTCGCCCGATTTCCCATCGCTCCCTCCCCCTGAAAGTGCGGCGGGGAACCTTCTTGAACTTCTGCGTCAATTTCTTCCCCGCTGCGAGGACCCGTTCGACGGCTCCTATTATCGCGATCTCTGTGCGCGCATCCTTCACCTTGCGCGGCGTATTGAGCGCATTGACCGCGACGGCATGCGCATCCTTCGGGAGCGGCTCAAGCGTCTTGCTCACATTTCCCGTCGTCTCCGGGTGATCGAAGCCCAGCTCGCCCAACTCCAGCGGCAAAACGCTCTGCGCCCTGACCCCGAGCGCGCCCCCGACGTTCCTCCTACCCCCTCGACCTCTCCTCTCTTTACCCCCTCACCCCCTCGCCGCTAGGCCGGGGCGCCAGCAAGCGGTAAAAGAGCGGCGCCCAAAAGATTGCCAAAAAAGTTGCGGCGGTCATTCCCCCCACCACCCCGGTCCCCACCGCCTGCCGGCTTGCCGCCCCTGCCCCGCTCGAGATCATCAACGGCACTGCCGCTAAGATAAATGTCAAAGAGGTCATTAAAATCGGCCGCAACCGCAAGCGCGCTGCCTCTACCACTGCCGCCAACCGCTCGCGTCCGCTCTCCTCCAACTGACGGGCGAACTCCGCGATCAAGATCGCATTTTTCGCCGACAAACCGATCATCACGATCAACCCTACCTTAAAGAAAACATCGTTCGGAAGCCCTCGAGTCCACACTGCTGTGGCAGCCCCCAACACCCCGAAGGGAACCACCAACACAATCGCCAATGGTGTTCGCCAACTCTCGTAGAGCGCCGCCAACGTCAAATAAACCACCACCAGTGCCAAACCGAACAACAACGGTGCCTGCGCTCCCGCCCTCAGCTCCTCGTAGGAGGTGGTTGCCCAAGCCACATCGTACCCTGGCGGCAGGGTAGCGCGCGCCAATGCCCCCAAAGCCGCCAAAGCCTCCCCCGACGCGACACCTGGTGCTGCCTGGCCGCCGATCTTCACCGCCGGCACACCGTTGAAGCGTTCCAAGCGGGGCCAAGCGGTTCGCCACTCCGCTGTTGCCACCGTCTCCAACCGGGTTACCACCCCGCTGCGGCCGGTCACTGGCAGCGCCAGCAGGGCCTCGGGTGACGAGCGCCATCGCCTATCCACCTGCATCTGCACCCTTCGCACCCGTCCCTCATGCACGAAATCTCCCAAATAGGCTCCCCCCAAGCTTATCGCCAGCGCCTCATTTAATGCTGCCACGTCGATCCCGTAGACGGCAGCGCGCTCGCGATCCAAGGTCACATGCAAAGCGGGTGCTGGCTCCTGTCCCTCTGGTCGCACCCCGAACAAGCGTCGATCGCTAACTGCTGCCTGCAGCAATCGGTTGCGGGCCTCCAGCAATCCTACGCGCTCCAAACCGGTTCGATCGAGCAACCGCAAATCGAACCCTCCGACGCTCCCCAACTCGGGGATCGGTGGTGGATTGACTGCCACGATCAACGCCTCGGGCAATCGGGGAGCCAATTCACGGTAGGTCCGCGCCACCAATGTCTGGGCGCTCTGCGCAGGGCTCTGGCGCATCTCCCACGGCTTTAGTGGAACAAAGGCCAACGCCGTATTCTGGCCGCGGCCGAAAAATGAGAACCCCAGCACGCCAACCACTCGGGCCACCTCGGGCTGAGCCAAAAAGAAGCGTTCCACCTCGGCCAATACCCCCTCGGTACGCTCGCGTGTTGCCCCTGCCGGCAACTGCACCACTGTTACGATATAACCCTGATCCTCATCGGGCAAGAACGCGGTCGGCAATCGGACAAACAACCAGCCCGCTGCTGCTGCGATCGCCCCGTACCACAGCAACCACCGCACGGGGCGTGTCACGATCGCTGCTGTTGCCCCCCCGAAGCGTTCGCGCACCCTCAAGAACCAGCGGTCGAACCATCGCTCGCCCCTCTTGCTTCCCCTTCGCAACAAAGTTGCTGCCAAAGCCGGTGCCAACGACAACGCCAAAAAAGCCGAAAAGGCCATCGTCGCGATCAACGTTACTGCAAACTGTCGGTAGATCACCCCCACCGACCCTCCGAAAAAGAGAAGGGGAGAAAACGCTGCTGCCAGCGCAGCGGAAACCCCGATCACGGCCCCCGTAATCTCCTCCATCGCCCGCACGGTCGCCTGCCGCGGTTCCATGCCCTCCTCATGGATATGGCGCTCCACATTCTCCACCACGATGATGGCGTCATCGACCAAGATACCGATAGCCAGCACCATCGCAAAGAGGGTTAGCACATTGATCGAATAGCCAAACCCCCACAGCACCGCGCACGTACCGGCCAACGCCACCGGAACGGTAGCCATAGGGATCAACGCCGCCCGTGCGCTCCCCAAAAAGAGCCACATCACCAAAAAGACCAGTACAGCGGCCTCGATCAAGGTCTTCACCACCTCTTGGATCGACACCTCGACGAAGCGGCTGGTATCGTAAGGCACCGCCCACTCCACCCCTTTGGGCAAGAAAGGAGCCAGCTCGGCCATTCGCGCCTTTACCGCCCGCGCCACATCCAAGGCGTTCGCGCCGGGAGCTGTACGGATGCCGATGGCTGCGTTGGGGGCCTGGTTCAATCGCGCCACCACCCCGTAGTTTTCCGCCCCCAACTCCACCTCGGCCACATCTCGCAAGCGCACCTGTGCCCCGCTGGGCAACGCCTTTACCACGATCGCTGCGAACTGGCTTGGATCGGACAATCGTCCCTGTGTCGTCACCACCGCGTTGATCTGTTGTCCGGGCAATGCGGGCAGCTGGCCGATCTCCCCTAACGGCAGATCGACATTAAATGCCTTTACCGCCCGTGCCACCTCCTGGGGGGTCAATCCATAAGCCTGCAGCCGATCGGGATCCAACCAAATGCGCAAAGAGTACTCGGTTCCGAACAGTACCGCCTCGCCCACCCCTGGAACGCGGCGCAGCGGCTCCAGCACCTGGGCGGCGGCGATCGATCCCAAATCGATCGCCGAATATCCTCCTCCTGGGGCGTTCAATGCCACGATCATCAACCAATTTCGCTGGGGCTTGGTCACCGTCACCCCTCGCTGGCGCACCTCCTCTGGCAACCGTGCCTCCACGCGGCGGTAGCGGTTTTGAGCCTCCACGCTGGCCAACTCCGGGTTCGTTCCCGGCTCAAACGTCAGCGTCAACGTCCCCTGGCCCAACTCGGCGCTTGTTTCGAAATACAACAAGCGCTCGATCCCGTTCATCTCCTGCTCGATCACTTTCAATACGTTATCTTCGATCACCTTAGCCGAAGCGCCGGGGTATTGCACGGTAAAAGCGATCTGTGGCGGCGCCACGGCGGGGTACTGCGCTACTGGCAACTGCTGCAATGCCAACACCCCGAACAGCGTGATCAACAATGCGATCACCGCTGCGAAAACGGGGCGATGGATAAAAAAGCGGCTCATCTCCCTTGCTCCCTACTCCCTCCGGCTCGCTCTGGGCTATCCCCTCCTCTCGGTGCTCCTCCCCCTGTTCCTCCACTCTCCCTCTGAGCGGATGGTGGTGCAGCTGCTCGCTCCTCGCGCACTACCACTGCTCCTCCGGGTGGGCGCAAGCGCGCTTGGCCGGTGACCACCACCTGCTCTCCCCCTTGCAACCCCGACGCCACCACCACCCGATCGCCGCTGAATCCCCCTAACGTCACCGGCTGCATTCGCGCGTAGCCGTCCTCCACCACCCACACGAACAACCCGGAAGCCCCGGACGCCACTGCCTGCTGGGGCACCACCACTGCCTCGCGTCGCTCGATCGCCACCCGAACCTTCACGAACATTCCCGGCAGCCATCGCTGTCCGCGGTTAGGAAAAGCCACCTTAGAAGTCACTGTTCCCGTTGCCGGATCGACCATCGTATCGGAGACAATCCACTCCCCGCTTACCTCCTCCCCCTCTGTCATCAAACGCGGTGGGGGCGTCTCCCCCTGCAACCGCTGGCGGATCATCCACTTCTCCTGCGGTTCCTGGATCAGGGCATGGATCGGATCGAGCACCTCGATCACCGTCAGCAACGTCGCCTCCCCCTTTCCCACCAAGGCCCCCTCGGTCACCAATGCCCGTCCTGCGCGTCCTGAGATCGGCGCGGGGACGCGGGCATACTCGACGTTTAATGCCGCCTGGGTTCGCTGCGCCTCGGCGGCCGCTAAATTAGCCCGCGCGGTATCGAGCGACTGCGGTGCGGCGAACCCCTCGGCGACCAATCGCTGCTGGCGGGCCAACTCCGCCCGGCGCAAGGCCACTGCTGCCTCGGCTGCCGCCAATGCGGCGCGGTAAGGGCGGTCATCCAACTCGAACAGCGTCTCTCCCGCCCGCACCTCGCTCCCCTCACGGTAGCGCACTCGCTCGACGATTCCCTCCACCCGCGCGCGCACCTCGGCTCGTCGGCTCGCCACCAAGCGGCCGGGCAACTCTGCCTCCACCAGTACCAGCTCGCGCGCGGCCTTCGCCACCACCACGGTAGGGGGAGCACCCCCGCCCATGGCCCCCATTCCCCCGCCCATTCGTCCTCCCTCGCTGCTCCCCATCGGCGGTCTTCCCCCCCGCTCGCCGCCCGTTTCTGACCCTTTTTCGGCGTATCCTCCTGTCGTCAGGATCAGAGCCGCCGCCACTGCTCCCCCCACTCGCCAAACCCAATTCCACCTTCTCACCACTGCGCTCCCTCTGCACCGCAGCAACCGGTTCAACGAGTATCGCGCAAAATGAACCGAAAGTCAATAAATCCCCCTTGCCTAAATCCCTCTTAGCGCGCTACCATAACAATCTACCCCCTTCTGGAGAAATCATGGACGAAGAGAAACGCAGAGCGCTTCTCGCGGCCCTTACGCAGATCGAGCGGCAATTTGGCAAAGGGGCGGTCATGACGCTGGGGCAAGGCTCGGTGGAGCGCAACATCGCCACCATCTCCACTGGCTCGCTCGGGCTTGACATCGCGTTGGGGATAGGGGGGCTACCGCGGGGGCGGATCATTGAAATATATGGGCCGGAATCCTCTGGAAAAACCACGCTCACCCTTCACATCATCGCCGAAGCCCAAAAGCAAGGTGGGGTTGCCGCCTTCATCGACGCGGAGCACGCCCTCGACCTGCACTACGCCGAAAAGCTAGGAGTAAACCTTGCCGAGCTCCTCATCTCCCAACCCGACACGGGGGAGCAAGCCCTCGAGATTGCGGACATGCTCGTCCGTTCCGGTAGTGTAGACGTCATCGTCATCGACTCCGTCGCGGCGCTTACCCCCAAAGCCGAAATCGAAGGGGAGATGGGCGATGCCCTTCCGGGGTTGCAAGCCCGGCTCATGAGTCAAGCCCTGCGGAAGCTCACCGCCTCGATCGCCCGCACCAACACGATGGTCGTCTTCATCAACCAAATTCGCATGAAGATCGGCGTGATGTTTGGCAATCCTGAAACCACCACCGGAGGCAACGCGCTCAAATTCTACGCCAGCGTCCGCATGGACATTCGCAAAACGGGCACCATCAAACGCGGCGAAGAGGTTCTCGGTTCGGAAACGCGCGTCAAGGTCGTCAAAAACAAACTCGCTCCTCCCTTTAAGGAAGCCGCCTTTGACATCCTCTACGGGGAAGGGATCTCGCGCGAAAGCGAGATCATCGACCTCGGCGTTCAATACCAAATCATCGACAAAACGGGTGCCTGGTATGCCTTTGAAGGGCAAAAGCTCGGGCAAGGGAAAGAGAACGCCCGCGAATACCTCAAACAAAA
Organism: Hydrogenophilus sp.; assembly: GCA_026416515.1. Classification (GTDB taxonomy): domain Bacteria; phylum Pseudomonadota; class Gammaproteobacteria; order Burkholderiales; family Rhodocyclaceae; genus Hydrogenophilus. The sequence continues at coordinate 66,153 of JAOAEZ010000004.1, forward strand.
CCCTCAGCTAGCCCGCGCCATCGAAAATCGTATTCGGCAAGCGGCAGGGCTTCCCACCCTCCCCGACGCCCCCTCACCCCCTGAAAATCGCACGAACGGATCTCCACCTCCTTCGGATCCCTCCTCATGAGCCTCTCTTCTTCCATCGCTGTCACCCTCTCGAAAGACGAACGCGCCCACTGGGCGCTGCTCCTCCGTCTCTTAGCGCGGAGGGAACGCACCGTCGCCGAACTGAAAGCTCTCCTCGCGCAACGGCATGTTCCGCCCGTTCTCATCGACGCGCTGGTAGCCCGCGCTCAAGCGCTCGGACTTCTCGACGATAGTCGAGCGGCGGCGACGGCGATCCAACGGCTCGCCCCACTTCATGGTGACCGTGCGCTGTATCAACATCTAGCCAACCGCGGTCTCGCCCCCGAAATCATCGACCGCGCTCTCGCCCAAGCCCGCAGCGAATTCGGGGAAGAGCAGCGCCGGGCGGTGCTCCTCTGGCAACGCAAATTTGGTCATCCTCCGCGTACTCGGCAAGAATGGAACCGACAAGCGGGATATTTTGCGCGGCGAGGTTTTTCCCCTTCCACCATCGGAGCACTCCTCCAAGCCCCCCCCGTCGAACTCCCCGACGATGGCGGCTACGGAGTCGAGCCATGACCCTGCTGGTTGCGGAGAAGCTTCACAAACGCTTTGGCTCGCGTCCCGTTGTGGTCGACGTCCATCTCGACGTCCATCGGGGCGAAATCTTTGGTCTTCTAGGTCCCAACGGAGCGGGGAAAACCACCTGTTTTGCCCTCATCGTCGGTCTTCTTCGCGCCGACGGCGGGCGCATTCTCCTCAACGGTCGCGACATCACCCATGCTCCCATCCATCGCCGTGCGCGGGCAGGGCTCGCCTATCTCCCGCAAGAAGCCAGCATCTTTCGGCATCTCACCGTTCGTGAAAACCTCCTGGCTGTTCTCGAACTGCAGCGTCTCTCCTCTGCCGAGCGGCGGCGGGAAGCGGACCGGCTTCTCGCAGAGCTCGGGATCGACCACCTCGCCGAACAGCCGAGCATCGCCCTCTCGGGGGGGGAGCGGCGGCGGCTTGAGATCGCTCGCGCCCTTGCTGTGCGCCCTCAACTCATCCTTCTTGACGAACCCTTTGCGGGTGTAGATCCGATTGCCGTCAGCGACATTCAGCGTATCGTTCGCTACCTCCAACAACGCGGAGTTGCCATTCTCATCACCGACCACAACGTGCGGGAAACCCTTGGAATCTGCGACCGTGCGGCGATTCTCGCCGACGGTCGGGTCATCACCTCTGGGACTCCGGACGAAATTGTCGAACACCCTGATGTCCGGCGTGTATACCTGGGAGATCGGTTTCGCCTATGAAAAGTCTCGCTCCTACCCTCAACCTCAAGCTGCAAACCACGCTTACCCTTTCGCCGCAACTTCAACAAGCGCTGCATCTGTTGACCCTTCCCGCCGTCGAACTGCAACAAACGATCCACGACCTTCTCGAACGCAACCCTTGCCTTATGCTCGCCGACGAGCTCCCCGGCTCCCCCTCTGATCCGCTCTCTTCCGCTCCGGAAGAGTCCTCTCTTTCTACCGACCCCTCCCCCGCTGGGGGCAACCTCGAAGACCCCTTTCCCTCCCCTGAACTCGACGACCCCGACGAATCCCTCTACTGGGAGCACGTCAGCAATGCCCGTCACCCCGACGATGACGAAATCCCCGACCCTCTCCTCAACGCCCCCTGCACCGAAGACCTTCGCGACGAGCTTCGGCGGCAAGCCGCGTTGGTGCTTGCACCGCAAGAGATACGCGAACACCTCTATCTCCTCATCGAAGCCCTCGACGACGACGGCTACCTTCGTGCCCCGCTGGAAGAGATCGCCACGTGGACCGATCCCCCTGCCGACTTAGAGATCCTCGAAACGGCCCTCAAGCTCCTCCAAAAATTTGACCCTCCTGGGGTAGGGGCTCGGACGATTCCCGAAGCGCTTCTCCTGCAGCTCGCCGACCATCCCGTTACTCCCTCGCGCACCCTTGCAGAAGCGATCATTCGCGACCACTTCGATCTTCTCGCCCGTCACGACTATGCGCAACTCTGCAAGCGGCTTTGTTGCAGCGAGGAGCAACTCAAAACCGCTGTCGACCTCATTCAGACCCTTGACCCCAAACCGGGGCTGCGCTACAGCGCGCAGCAGATCCACACCGTCATTCCGGACCTTCTCGTCCACCCAGTAGAAGAGGGCTGGCGTGTCACCCTCAACCCCGCTGCCTACCCTAAAGTAGTAGTTTCGCCGCTCTACGAACAGCAGATCACTCGTAAAAGTCCTGCCGAATGGCGGGACCGTCTGGCGGAAGCCAAGCAATTTGTCAAGCAGCTTCATCAACGGGCGCTCACTTTAGTACGGGTAGGGCAAGCGATTGTCGATCACCAAGCCGACTACTTTCGCCACGGGGAAACCGCCCTCAAGCCCCTCACCCTGCGCACCATTGCCGAGCAACTCGAACTGCACGAATCGACGGTCTCCCGCGTGGTGGCGGACAAATACCTCGCCTCACCGCGCGGTGTCATTCCTCTCAAACGCCTCTTCAGTGCCCGTCTCGCTACCGACGACGGCGCAGACGCTGCTGCTGCAGCGATTCAAAGCCGCATCAAAGCGATCATCGCTGCGGAAGATCCCCGCTCTCCCCTCTCGGACCAAGCGATCGCTGACCGACTTGCTGTCGAGGGGATTGTGATTGCCCGGCGAACCGTGGCAAAATACCGGGATTTACTTGCCATTCCTGCCGCCAAGCTACGGAAACGTTTATAATTAAAGGAGAATGCCACAAATGAATCTCACCGTTACCGGTCGGCACGTCGAAGTTACCGACTCGCTCAAGCGCTACGCCACTGAGAAACTCGACCATGTTGTCCGTCACTTTGACCATGTCACCACCTGTCACCTCATTCTCGCCGTCGAAAAGCACCAACAAAAAGCCGAATGCACCCTACACGTCAAAGGGCGCGACATTCACGCTGAAGCCACCGGTAGCGACCTCTATGCGGCGATCGACGCGATGATCGACAAACTCGACCGGCAAGTCCGCAAACATAAAGAGATCGTCACCGACCACCACAATGGCGGCTAAGCGCCATGGCTCTCGCCGAACTCCTCGATGATGCCCACATCGCGCTCGACCTTCCCGTTCCCAGCAAAAAGCGGTTGCTCGAAGCGCTAGCTCAGCTCTTCACGCAAGATGGCCTCGACCTCCATCTCACTTTTCAAGCTCTTCTCGAACGGGAGCGGTTAGGCACTACGGGGCTTGGCAACGGGGTAGCCATCCCTCACGCCCGGCTGGCGGCGCTCGACGCCCCGCGCGTTGCGCTCGTTCGCACTGCCCAGCCGGTTCCCTTTGACGCGCTAGATGGTCAACCGGTTCGGCTTGCGCTGGCTCTCCTTGTTCCAAACGCCGCCCACGAAACCCACCTCGCGCTCCTTGCCGAAATTGCCGAGCGGCTCGACCGTCCCGAAGTACGCGCCGCGCTGCTTGCGGCCTCTACCCCCTCTGCAGTGCGGGCAGCGCTCACCGCCTCCTAGGGGGTCTCCGCGTATGACCGTGCGTCAAACCACCGTTGCAGCTATCGTCGCGGCGCTAGCCGATACGCTCCCGCTCACCCATCTCGTCGGCAACCTGGAGCGACCGGTGCGCGTCACCGACGCCTATATCTGGCCTGCTGACCTCGTCGGTCTCTTGAATATCATTCATGGCGCGCGCATTCAAGTGATCGGCGCGGCGGAGATCGCCTGGGCAACCCAGCAACCGCTCGCCAAGCTCCGTCGTTTCTTCACCGAAATCATCGCCGCCCATCCTCCCGCCTTCATCGTCGCCGATTCCAGTCCTGTTCCCCCGCTGCTTCTCGAACTCTGCACGGCGCACGAGATTGCCTTGCTCACTACCCCCCGGCCGGCGGCAGAGGTCGTCGATCGCCTGCGGCTCAAGATTGCCCGCATCCTTGCCGAACGCACCATTTTGCACGGCGTTCTCATGGACGTCCTAGGGGTTGGTGTCCTCATCACCGGCGACCCGGGCACGGGCAAATCGGAACTCGCTCTAGAACTCATCACCCGCGGGCACGGACTGGTCGCCGACGACGCCGTCGAAATCGCCCGTGTTTCCCCCTACGAACTGGAAGGGCGCTGTCCCGAACTGCTGCGCGACTACCTTGAAGTCCGCGGCCTCGGGCTTCTCGACATTCGCACCATCTTTGGGGAAACCGCCGTTCGGCGCAAAGTCCGCTTGCGGCTCATCGTCCATCTCAAGCGGCTCACCCCTGACACGCCCCCCCTTCCCCGCCTCGCCATCGAAGAAGAACACGAAACCATCCTCGGCGTTCCCATTCCCCGCGTACATCTCCCTGTGGCTGCTGGCCGTAACATGGCTGTTCTTCTCGAAGCCGCGGTCCGCAACTTCGTCCTCAAGCTGCGCGGCATCGACACCACTGCCCAATTCATCGCCCGGCACGAAGCGCTCCTTGCGGCGGAAGCCGCCGCTCTTTCCGTCGCCTCTTCCCCTACCCCCTCTGATTCTGCGCCCTCTCTCGACCCTCTCGACCCCTCTCTCCTCTCTCCTTCGGAAGCTCCTCCAGGGGTTGGTGCCCTCTCCTCTCCCCCGCCTACTGCCTCTGCCGCCCATGAATGACGCGACTGCCTACCTCAAAAAGATCCTCACCGCTCGCGTCTATGACGTCGCGATCGAAACCCCCTTGCAACTGGCCCCCAACCTCTCCCGGCGTCTCGGGCAACGCGTCCTCCTCAAACGCGAAGATCTGCAACCCGTCTTCAGCTTTAAGCTGCGCGGCGCTTACAACAAGATCGCGCACCTCTCCCCGGAACAGCTCAGTCGAGGCGTTATCTGTGCTAGCGCCGGCAACCACGCTCAAGGAGTTGCCCTCGCTGCCAAGCGGATCAGTGAACGGCAAGGGTATCCTGTGCGTGCCCTTATCGTCATGCCCACCACCACGCCCACCATTAAAATCGAAGCGGTTCGCGCCCGTGGGGGCGAAGTAGTGCTCGCCGGTGAATCCTACTCCGACGCCTATGCGTTCGCTCAACGCCTCGCCGAAGAAGAGCAACTCACCTTCATTCATCCCTTTGACGACCCCGACGTGATCGCCGGTCAAGGAACAATCGCTTTAGAACTTCTTCGGCAACACCCCGAACCGCCTGATGCCGTCTTCTGTGCCGTCGGCGGTGGCGGGCTGATCGCCGGTATTGCGGTCTTTCTCAAAGCCCTCCGTCCCGACATTCGGATCATCGGCGTCGAAGCCGAAGACGCCGACGCGATGACCCGCTCGCTCGTCCTAGGGCGACGGGTAGAGCTCGACCAAGTGGGGCTCTTTGCCGACGGCGCAGCGGTCAAACTCGTCGGCGAAGAGACCTTTCGCCTCTGTCAAAAGTATGTCGATGAAACCATCGTCGTCACCAACGACGAGATCTGCGCCGCCATCAAAGACATCTTTGAAGAAACGCGAGCGATCCTCGAACCGGCCGGTGCCCTAGCGGTGGCCGGGCTCAAAGCCTGGGTGCGGCAAACCGCCAAACGCCATCAAACCCTCATCGCCATCGCCTCGGGAGCCAACATGAACTTTGACCGGCTACGCTTTGTCGCCGAGCGCGCCGAACTAGGTGAACAACGCGAAGCCGTACTCGCCGTCACCATCCCTGAACGCCCTGGCTCCTTCAAAGCCTTCATTCAGCTCCTGGGGCACCGCACCATCACCGAATTCAACTACCGTTATGCCGACCCCGAAGAAGCGCACATCTTTGTCGGCGTCACCATCCACGATCGGCACGAAATCGTCGACCTCATCCGCAAACTCGCCGACGCGGGGCTACCGGCAATAGACCTCACCGACAATGAACTCGCCAAAACCCACGTTCGCTACATGGTTGGCGGGCGAGCCCCTTATGTCGAAAACGAGCGTCTCTTTCGTTTCATCTTCCCAGAACGCCCTGGGGCTCTCATGAAATTCCTCACTGAGCTCCGTTCTGACTGGAACATCAGTCTCTTTCACTACCGCAACCATGGCGCTGACTACGGTCGGGTCCTCGCCGGCATGCAAGTCCCTCCTGCTGAAGAACGGGAATTTCGCGCCTTTCTTGCTCGTCTCGGCTACAGCTGGGTCGAAGAGACGGAAAACCCTGCCTATCGTCTCTTTCTCGCTGCAGGTCGCTCCCCTGAGTGACGCCCGCGGCGCTCTTTTCTCCTCATCTTCCCCCGTTCGGCACGTAGACCCCGGCGTCGGTCACCACCACATCGAGTCGCTCATCGTGGGGTTCGGGCCATACCGAACCCACCACCTGCCACGCAAATCCCACCCCTGCCGCGATTCCCTGCCACCCCGTCGCGCGCCACACCGCCAACGTTCGATCGTAAAACCCCTTTCCATACCCCAACCGGAACCCCTCCCGGTCCACCGCCAAAAAGGGAACCAGCACCACCTCTGGGCGCACCTCCTCCCCCTCAGCGGGCGCTGGTACGCCCATCGCATCGGCCGCCAATAGTGTTCCCTCTCTCCACGCCCGGAAACGCAAAGGCTCATCCGCTCCCACTGTCACAGGCAACGCTCGTCGATCCCAAGCGGCGAATACCCCTCGCACATCGGGCTCCCCGGGCAGCGGCCAAAACAACCCTACCCATCCCCTCCCTTCTCTCCCTCCCTTCCCTTCCCTGCCTCCTTCCTCTACCCCCGTCCACCACCGCTGCAACACCGCTGCCAACCGCTCGTTGGCGGCCTGCCACTCTCCACGCGTCCACACCCTCCGTCGGACGCTCGCCATCGTGCTCCGCAGCTGTCGTCGCTCCTCTCTTCCCTCGCTGGAAGCGCCTCCCCACTCCCCTCTTCCTTCTCCGCCTCTCACCTCGTTGTTCTTCCTCCAAAGCCCTGCCGTCATCCTGCGCTGATCTTTTACCTTGACACACGTCGCTAGCTTATGTTAACTTGTGCAATTCGGCAAACCCCATCGCCGTTCCTAACTGCACCCCTTCCCGCTCTTCTCCTTCCCTTATGGAAAGCGAATATCCCCGTCTGCGTCCCCTCGGCGACGCTGCCTGGCTGCTCCAGCTTGGAGAAGCGCTAGACCCTGCCCTCATCGGCCGTGTGCGGGCGCTCACCGAACAGATCCAACATCTAAGCGCGCAACGCATTCCCCCCTGGGACCATCTCCAAGCCGTCGTCCCGGCGCTCTCCTCCCTTGCCTGCTGCTATGACCCCTTGCGCACCGACCCCGACCTCCTCGCAGCGCATCTCTTAGCGCTTGCCCGTGCCCCCCTTCCTCAACCCTCTTCCTCCGCTCCCGCGCGCACCTGGCGGCTTCCCATCTCTTTTCACCCCAACCACGCCCCCGACCTCGCTGCCGCTGCCACTGCCCTCCACTGCACGCCTCCTCAACTCTGCGACACCCTCCTCGCCACCCCCCTTGAGGTCTATTTTCTCGGCTTTCTCCCCGGCTTTCCCTATATGGGGCCACTTCCCCCCTCTCTTCACCTCCCGCGCCGCTCGACCCCTCGCCTGCGGGTCCCCTCTCGCTCGGTAGCGATCGCTGGTCCCCTTTGCGCGATTTACCCCTGTCAAACCCCCGGCGGCTGGCATCTGATCGGCCGCACCCCCCTCCCCCTCTGGTTTCCGCACCGTCGCCCCCCTGCGCTCCTCGCCCCTGGGGACCGGGTCATCTGGGCTCCCCTATCGGTGCGCGAATATCGCGCCCTTCGCGCCCAACTTCTCGACGGCCGACTCGACCCTTTTGCCTACTGCGATGGCCCTCTCCCCCCAACCCACCCTGCTCCTTCTGACAGGCGGTCGTGACACCACTGTTCAAGACCTCGGCCGCCCCCACCACCGCCACCTCGGTGTTGCCCTCTCCGGCGCGCTCGACCCTTTCCGTGCCGCCGCGCTCAACCTTCTCGTCGGCTCCCCTCCCGAAGCCGCCCTCCTCGAACTCGGCCCCATGGGGCTCACTCTCGCCGCCACCACCGCCCCCGCGCGGCTAGCCCTCAGCGACGGCGCGCGCGGCTGGATCGAACGAACCGACGGAGAAGAAGAACCTCTTCCCCCCTGGCGAACGGTCACGCTTGGCGTTGGTGACCGGCTGCGGGTCAACGTCTCCGCCCTTTCCTACCTCGCCGTCGAAGGTGGGATCGACCTCCCTCCTGTCCTTGGCAGTCGTTCCACCCACACCCGAACCGGTACGGGTGGACTATCTGGTCGGCCTCTTGCCCCCGGCGACCACCTGCCGATCTTCTCCGCCACACCCGGCCCGGAACGAGTTGCCCCGCCTCCTTTTCCTTCCGACCCCTCCCCCATTCGTCTTCTCCTCGGCCCGCAGCAAGACCACTTTCTTCCGGAAGCTCTCACCGCGCTCCTCACCGCCTCCTGGACCCTCACCGCCACCCGCGACCGCATGGGCATTCGCCTCAGCGGCCCGCCGCTCCCGCATCGCACTCGAGCCCACGCTGAAATTCTCTCTGAACCGGTCGTCCCCGGTGCCATTCAAGTCCCCCCCGACCAACAACCGATTCTCCTTCTTGCCGATGCCCAAACCATCGGCGGCTATCCCAAAATCGCCGTCGTCATTGCAGCTGACCTCGGGCGGATAGCTGCCCTTCCCTCGGGCTCCTCGATCACCTTCATGGCGGTCCCTCTCGACGCCGCGCATGCGGCCCTTCGCGAACGCCATCAGCAACTTCACCGCTGGCGGCAATCGATTCGCCCTCTCTCCACCCCTCCCGCCGACGCGCTCCTCTGCAGTCATAATCTCATCAGCGGCGTAATCAATCCCCTTACCTTTGAAGAGGAATCGCGATGAACGCTCTGCCCTCGCTCAACGCCGACGTTGGAGAAAGCTTTGGTCCCTGGCGGATGGGAGATGACGAAGCCCTCATCCCCCTGATTGACCGCGCCAACATCGCCTGTGGGCTCCACGCGGGCGACCCTCTCGTCATGCAACGCACTGTTGACCTCTGCCGGCAACACGGCGTCGCCGTCGGTGCCCACCCCGGTTACCCCGACCTTCAAGGATTTGGGCGGCGACCGCTCACCCTTACCGCTGCCGAACTTCGCGCCTATCTCCTTTACCAACTCGGCGCACTCACCGCCTTCTGTCGGCTCGCGGGGGTAGCCCTCGCCCATGTCAAGCCCCACGGGGCCCTCTATACCCAGGCTGCCGACGACCCCTCTCTTGCGCAGACCCTCGTCGGCGCCATCCGCGCCTTTGACCCCTCGCTTCCTCTTATCGTTCCGGCCTGCTCGCAACTCTCTCAAGCCGCCGAGGCAGCCGGTCAACCCCATCTCATTGAAATTTTCGCCGATCGCGGTTACGACGAAACAGGTCGTCTATTGCCGCGCGGCAAACCGGGGGCGCTCATCACCGACCCCCAAGCGGTTGCCCAGCGCGTCGCCGCGATGCTTCAGGCAGGCGGCCTTCTCACTGCCGACGGTCGGCTCATCCCCACCCGCATCGACACACTCTGCATTCACAGCGACACTCCCAACGCTGTCGCGATTGCTCGTCGGCTACGCGCCCTTCACAATCCCTCGCCTGCGGCGACCTCCTAGCCGCACTAACCCACCATCTCGCTCTAACCTATTGTCAACACCGCTCCCCTTCGCTACAATGAGGAAAGTCCGTACCTAAAGCCCCGGGGATGGACCTTACCCTCCTCAACTATCCTATTTTTCTAGGCGTACTGATCGCCCTCTATGCCCTTCTTACCCTAGGGCTTAATATTCAATGGGGTTTTGCCGGTCTCTTTAACGCCGGCGTCGCCGGTTTCTTTGCGGTAGGCGCCTACACCTCTGCCCTCCTCACCGCTCCTCCCGACCCTGAGCGCATTCTCGGCCTGGAGCTTCCGGTGGCGGTCGGCTGGTTGGCGGCGACGGTGATGGCGGCGCTCATCGCCTGGCCCATCGGCAAAGTCACCCTTCGCTTTCGCGCTGACTATTTAGCCATCGCCACAATCGGCATTGCCGAGATCATTCGTCTCATCCTTCGCAGCGAAGAGGCCCTCTCGGGAGGGGTACGGGGAATCACCCAGATACCGCGCCCTTTCGGGGATCTCCCCTATGAAGCCGCTCAACTCGCCTACCTCCTTCTCTCCTGGAGCCTCGTCGGGATCATCTACTGGGCCCTCGAGCGGCAAGTTCGCGCTCCTTGGGGACGGATGATGCGGGCGATTCGCGACAACGAAGCGGCCGCCGCCGCGATGGGCAAAGATGTTGAAGCTCGACGCCTCGAAGCCTTCATCCTCGGGGCGGCGATCATGGGGCTGGCGGGAGCCCTCTACGTTCACTTCATGCGTGCGATCACTCCCGAAGCGATCGACCCGATGATGGTCACCTTTCTGGTTTGGATCATGCTGATCCTAGGTGGCTCTGGGAACAATCGCGGCGCCCTGCTCGGTACAGCCCTCATCTGGCTCATCTGGTCTGCCTCAGAGCTCCTCACCGACCGTCTTCCCGCCGAATATGCGACGCAAGCCAAGTATGTACGGCTCTTCGCGGTCGGCCTTCTGCTGCAGATCGTTCTTCGCTGGCGGCCCGCCGGTCTCTTACCGGAGCGTCTCTATTCCATCGGTCAGAAAGGATAAAAACCTTCGTTCCTCGAAAGGAGAAACACTCATGAAGCCTCGCAAACGCTCCCTTCTCCTCGCCCTAGCGGTGGCGGGGTTCTTCACCGCTACGCCGTATGCCCGAGCGCAAGAGGCGCGCGTCGCGCTCCTCAGCGGTATCACTGGCCCCATCGCCGGGATGGCTCCAGCGATGATCGCCAGCATGAAACTAGCGCTCGACCAAGCGAACGCGGCGGGTGGCCTCTCCTATGGCAAGCTCCTCTACCAAGAATTCGACGATGGTTGTAACCCGCAGATCGCCACCGACGCGATGACCAAAGCCGTCAACGTCTTCAAAGCCACCGCAGCGGTCGGCCCTGGCTGTTCAGGAGCGCTCCTCGCGGCGGCCAACTCTGTCTCGATTCCTGCGGGACTCCTCCTCATCTCCTCCTCAGCCACCAGCCCGAAAATCACCACCCTCGACGACAAGAACCTCGTCTACCGCACCGTTCCCTCCGACGACTACCAAGGGAAGGTCCTTGCTCGGGCGCTGCTCGCGCGCGGTTTCAAAAAAGTAGCGGTTGCCTATATCAACAACGACTACGGCAAAGGGCTAGCCGACGCTTTCAAAGCCGAATTTGAAGCAAAGGGGGGCACCATCACCCAATTCCGCGGTCACGAAGACAAAAAGCCCTCTTATCGTGCCGACCTTGCTGAGCTCGCTAAAGGCGGAGCCGACACCCTCGTGCTCTTTGACTACGCCAACAGCTCAGGGCTCACCATCCTCAAGCAAGCCATTGAAAACAATTTCTTCAAAAACTACGTCGGCGCTGACGGCATGCGCGATGAAAACCTCATCAAGACCCTTGGTGCCGACAACCTCAAAACCTTTCTCGTTTCCGCTCCTGTTGGAGAAGCGGGGGAGGCCTACAACCGTTTTGCGGAAGCAGCCCGCAAAGCGGGGATCGATCCCAACGCCACCTTTGCGGCCACCAGCTATGACGCTGCCTTTCTCGTCGCACTCGCTCTAGAAGCCGCCAAAGGCGACAAAAGCAAGCTCCCGCAAGCCCTGCGAGCGGTTGCCACTGCTCCGGGTGAACCGATCCTCCCAGGCGAATGGGACAAAGCCAAAAAGCTCCTAGCGGCGGGCAAAGAGATCGACTACAAAGGCGCCTCGGGTGACCTCGAATTTGATGCCGCCGGCGACGTTCCCGGCAGCTTTGCCCTCTTTGGAGTAGCGGGGAATACCTTTAAAGAACTGCAAAAAATGAATTAATCCGCTGCAGCGTCTTTCGGTTTCCCGCCGCGAAAGGTCGCGCCCACGCTGCTGTAGACTTCCGCAAGAGGGGGGGGAAGTCTAACCCTTCCCTCTTGGGGTATCTTCCTCGTCCGCGCGCCCTCTATTCAGGTACAATTCGCCTCACCGGTTTTTCCTCTCCCCGTCGCGCATGGCCTCTACCGGTTTCCTCCTTTCCCTCCTGGTGCCTCTTCTCCTCGGAATTTCGGCGGCTCTTGCTGCCGCCGCTCCACCCTCCTCTTCCTCCCCGGCGAAAGCCACCGTTTCCCCCTCTCTCTCCTCCTCACCCTCTCCTCGCTCCGCCGCACCCTCCCCCCGCCCTCCCCGCGCTGCTCGTCCCTCCTCTCCCCGTCCCTCGGGCACCTCCTCAGCCGCTGCCGGCAAACCCTCTTCCAAACCGAGCGCCGTGCGCCCCTCCCGTTCCAAAGCTGCTGTCGCCCCTACCTCTACCCCCAAATCGGCCGTCCCCTCCTCTGCTCCCTCAGCAGCAACCTACCCCTCTTCTCAAGACCCGGTGGGTAAAGCCCGTGACGCCTTTGCGCGCGGTGATCTCCCTCAACTCCTCTCCCTAGAACCCCACACGCGCGGCGACCCCCTAGCCCCCTATGTCACTGCATGGCGTCTTACCCTTCAAATTCTCCGTGCCGACCCTACCCCTGACCCTCGGGAAATAGAGACTTTTCTCCAGCAGCATGCGGCCACAGCTGCTGCCGACCGGGTGCGGCGCGCTCAAGCCCAACAATACATTCGGCAAGGTCTCTGGGGAGAGGCGCTCCATACCCTGCAGCAACTCACCAGCCACGACCTCAGCAGCCGCTGTTGGCTTGCTCACGCCGAGCTAATGAATAACCCCACGGCGCCGGGGCACCGCGGGCGAGCGCTGGAACGCCTTGCCGCCACCTCCCGACTCAATGAGGACTGTGCCGGATATGTCACCGCGCTGCTCGCGCTCGAAATCATTCCTCCCGACGCCCTCCTCGCGCGTGCCCTCGCCACGCACTTTGAACACGGATTTGACGCGGCTCAACCCTGGCTCGCTCTCCTTGACCTCGACACCGCTCAGATCGCGCGGCGGCTTGCTCTGTTTGAAAAAAATCTTCCCGACCTTTCCCCTCCTCCCTCTCCCCTCTCGCGGGAAGAAGCGGTTGCCCTGGCGGCAGCGCTCATTCGACACGCCCGGCAAAATCCCCACCGCGCATGGAACCTTCGCTCCCTCCTTCCTCCACCCCTTGCTGACGCGGTAGCTCGAGCTGCCTACCTCGTCGCCGCCCGTCAAAACCTCCCTGAAGCCCGTGCCTGGGCTGAACACTTTCCCTCCTCTCCCATCTGGCGTGAACCCGAGCGTTGGCGGCTGCGGCGGGCGCTCGCCGACGACGAATGGCACCGATTCCTCACCTACCTCGCCCATCTCCCCACCGATGAACGGGAGCGGCGCGACTGGCGTTTTTGGCGCGCCTGGGCGCTCAAAGCCACGGGCGACACCGCTGCTGCCCGCAGCCTCTTAGAATCCCTTGTGCGCCAAGACGACTTCTGGGGGCTCCTCGCGGGCGAACTGATCGGCGCTCCCCTCTCGATCGTCCCCGACCCCGCTCCCAGCCCTCTCGCCGTTGCTGTGCTCCAGCGCGACCCCCACCTTGCGCTCATTCGCGCCCTTGCAGCCCGCGGCTGGCACCTCGAAGCCCGGCGGGAAGCTGAGCACTACGGTCGCGCGCACGCCCACCCTATGCACAGCGAACGGCGGCGGGCAGCGGCCGAACTCCTGCACCGCGACGGCGAACACGACCTCGCCATTCGCCTTCTCGACGCTGCGGAAGACCTCAAAGCCTGGACCCTTCGCTATCCCACCCCCTGGAAAGCCACTCTCCTTAAAATCGCTGCTGCCGAACAGATCGACCCCGCCTGGGCCTACGGCGTGATGCGACAAGAAAGTCGGTTTCGTGCTGACGCCCGCTCCAGCGCAGGGGCGCTGGGTCTCATGCAGGTGATGCCTGCCACGGGGCAATGGCTCGCCAAAAAGCTCGGCGAACCGGCCTTTCGACCCCATCAACTCCTCGAACCCGAAACCAACGTTCGTTTTGGCATTACCTACCTGCGCCTCATGAGCGAGCAACTCGACGGCCATCCCGTTTTGGCCACCGGCGCTTACAACGCTGGTCCTGGGCGCATTCAGCGGCTACGGCGGACCCAAGATCTCACTGCCGATGCGGAACTTCTCGAAGCCCTCCGCTACATCGAGCTGATTCCGATCGACGAAACCCGCGACTACATTCGCAAAGTCCTTGCCAACACCGTCATCTACAGCCACCTTCTCGGCAATCCGCAACCCATCACCCGTTGGCTCCTGCCCGACGCGCAACAAGCGGCTCGGCTTGCAGCCATCCAGAACACCCTTACTCCGGAGCGACACCCATGACCTCTTCTTTGCGAACCATCGTCCTCTTCGGAGGCAGCGGTTTTATCGGCAGTCACCTCGCCAACCGACTCGCCGCTGCCGGTTGGCGTATCGTTGTGGTTACTCGGCGTGCGGTCACGGCTCGTCACCTCCTTATTCTTCCCACCCTCGAAATCGTTGAATCTCCCCTCCCTGACCCGGAGCGGCTTGCCGCCATCGTCGCCGGTGCGGACGCTGTCGTTAACCTCATCGGCATTCTTCACTCTCGCCCTGGAACCCCGTTCGGCCCCGATTTTGCGCGTGCCCATGTAGAATGGCCGCAGCGGATTGCCACGGCCTGTTGTACGATGGCGGTCCCCCGCCTCATTCACATCAGTGCCAACGGTGCCTCCCCCTCTGCATCCTCCGAATACCTGCGCAGTAAAGCCGCCGGCGAAGCCGCGATTCGCACCCACTGCGCTGTCGACCACACCTGTCCCACCCACTGGACCATTCTCCGCCCCAGTGTCGTCTTTGGGCCGGGCGACTCCTTTTTCACCCTCTTTGCCCGTCTCGCTGCGCTCCTTCCCCTAATCCCCCTTGGCAAAGCCAATGCCCAACTCCAGCCTATCTACGTCGGCGACCTCTGCACCGTTATCGAACAGCTCCTCTCCAACCCGCTCACTCACGGTCAAACCTACGCCCTCGGCGGGCCGCGCACATACACCCTCAAGGAACTCGTCGCCTACGCCGCCCGCATCTCTGGCCATCCGCGGCCGATTCTCTCCCTTCCCGACCCCCTTGCTCGCTGGCAAGCCTGGCTCCTCTCGCTTCTTCCCACTCCTCCCCTCACCCCTGACAACCTCCGCACTCTGGAACACCCCAACACCATCTCCGGACCTCCGCTTCCCTTTGGCCTCACCCCCACCCCCCTCGAAGCGGTCGTTCCGCTCTACCTCGGCAACACCGCGCATCGTTGCCGTTACGCTCGTTGGCGGCGTTACCCCACCTAGCCGACCCTCTCCTCATGGATGCTCCTCCCGACGCGGCTCCCTCCTTTTTTGTTCATCGTCTTCGTCTCACCCCTGACCCGCTCACCGCCGACCTTAACTGCTACATCGTCGGCGGTGCGGTCCGCGATGCCCTCCTTGGCCTTGAGGTTCATGACCGCGACTGGGTAGTGGTCGGCGCCACCCCCGAACAGCTCCTCGCCCGCGGTTTTCGCACCGTCGGCAAAGACTTTCCTGTCTTCCTTCACCCTCTCACCCAAGAAGAATATGCCCTCGCCCGCACCGAACGCAAAGTCGGTCCCGGCTATAAAGGATTTATCCCGCACGCTCACCCATCGGTCACCCTCGAAGAAGACCTCTCGCGGCGTGACCTGACCATCAATGCGATCGCCGTCGCCCGCGACGGCACTCTGATCGACCCATTTGGCGGCCTTCTCGACCTTCGTCGGAAACGGCTTCGCCACATTACCTCTGCCTTTTGCGAAGACCCCCTCCGGGTCTTACGGGTTGCCCGTTTTGCCGCCCGTTTCCCCGACTTCACCCTAGACCCCACCACCCACCACCTGATGCAAACCATCGCCCGCAGCGGCGAACTTACCCACCTCGCCGCGGAGCGAGTCTGGCAAGAACTCGCGCGCGGCCTGATGGAAAAAGCCCCTGCGCGCATGATTCAACTCCTTGCTGCCACCGACGCTCTCGCGGTGATCCTTCCCGAAGTAGCCGCCCTGATCGGCGTCCCTCAACCCCCTCGCCATCACCCCGAAGGCGACGTCTACACCCACACCCTTCACGCCCTCACCCTCGCCGCCGAGCGAGACCACCCTCTCTCGGTTCGCTGGGCCGCTCTCCTTCACGACCTCGGCAAAGGCACCACCCCTGCAGCCATTCTCCCTCACCATTACGGCCATGAAGAACGCGGTGCACGCCTCGCCGACCTCCTCAGTCGCCGCCTCAAGGCCCCCGCTGACTGTCGAGAACTCGCCAAGCTCGTCGCCCGGGAGCACACCCTCATCCACCAAGGGATGCGGTTACGGCCGGCCACCCGTCTCAAACTCCTTGAACGGACCGACGCCCTCCGTCGTCCCGACCGTTTCTACCAGCTCCTCGACGCCTGCGAATGCGACGCCCTTGCTCGTCCCCCCCTTCGTCCCGACTATCAACCCATTCGCCACCGTTGGCAGCAAACGCTCGCTGCCATCCGCGCGGTTCCCGCCGCCCCTATCGCCCGAGCGCTCGCTGCCACGCCGGAACGCATTCCGCAAGCCCTCCGTCTCGCCCGTCTCGACGCGATCGCCCATCTTGACGCCTTGTCGCCCTCGTCGCCGCCCCCTCGCTAAAACCATGGCCTCCCTCGAACTCCTTCACGAACCCCCCACCGTCTCTCCGCGTCCTCTTCCCCCCCTTCTCTTTCTCCACGGAGCCTTCGGCTCTGCTCGCTGCTGGCACCACTGGCTCCGTTACTTTGCCCAACGCGGCTATGACGCCTGGGCCCTCTCGCTTCCCGGTCACGGTGGCACCTCTGCCCGCAAACCCCTTGACCTCCTCTCGCTCGACGACTATCTCGCCCATCTTCTCTCCATCCTTCCCCGCCTCCCTGCTCCTCCCATCCTCCTCGGCCACTCGATGGGAGGCTTCCTGGTGCAACGGGCCATCGCCCGCACCCCATTTCCCGCTGCGATCCTCCTCGCCTCCGTCCCCCCGACGGGCCTTGCTTTCTCTCTCTGGCAACTCTTTCTCAACCACATTCAAGCCCTCTGGGCCATTCAACGCTACCAAATCCGCGGCGCGCTCGACCTTGACCCTCTCGCCCGGCTCCTTTTTCACCACCCTCCATCCCCCGACCTCCTCGCCCAAGCGATCGACTGTGCTCAACCCGAATCGACCCGTGCGCTCCTCGACCTCATCCTCACCCCTCTCTTCACCCCACCCCCTCCTCCGGCCTTTCCTGTTCTCGTCTTCGGAGCCGAACACGACCATCTCATCCCCTGGTCAGAGACCGAACGCACCGCTCGCCACTACCGCGTCTCCCCGCGCAAGCTCCCTGACGCCGGCCACGCCTTTATGTTTGAACCTCACTGGCCGCGTCTCGCCGACACCATCCTCGAAGCGCTTCCCCCTGCTCCTTCGCGCTAGCATCGCTCTCCCACCACCACCATACACAGATCCCCCATCTCATGCGGAGCGATCAACCGATTCACGGCGCGCGCTGCCTGCAAATAGGCCCTACTTCCCACCTCAGCCCGCTCGCGCAACCGCTCCAAAACCCCATGTTGCAACAAAAATTCCCCCTGCCGGCGCCACTCCACCACCCTCAATCCCCCCGCCTCCATCGCCGTCACCACTCCTGTAAAATCGACAAACGCCGTCAAATCGACCAACCCTGGTCCCCACAATACCTCCTCCACCACCCGGTGGCGGCGGTACCCCAACAGCGTCCCCCGGCTGCGGAAGGGGGCGTAGAGCGCGGGGCGTGGGTAACCATAATCGGCCACCACCCAACACGACCCCGGGCGCAACCGCTCAGCCACCCCGCGCACCCAAGCGCGTACCGCCGGCGACACCTCGGTCACATAGCGCTCTCCCTCGGTGCGGGGAAGAGCGATCTCGGCCACCGCAGCGGCAGCGGCGGCGGTCAAAGGCCGGTCCTCCCAATCGAACTGCGGTCCATCTCCGACTCCTCCATCCGGTCCCCTCACCACCACCCCCTGTTCCACTGTCTCTTCCCCCATCGTAGCCACCACATGCACCGGCAACGCGTCGAGCACCTCGTTGGTCACCACCGTCGCTGCGATCCCCTCTCCTGGCAGCTCCTCCCACCACTCCAACATCACCCCCAACTCCCTTGCGAGCGGCTCTAATCGTGCTTGCTGTCTCGCCGCCAATCCTGCGGAAACCTCGACGATTGCATAGAGGCGAGGCAAGCACCCCAACTCTGCCCAACGGCGCAGCAGATCTGCTGCCAATGCCCCGCTCCCTGCCCCGAACTCCACCGCCGTTCTGGTTCTTGCCACGCACGCTGCCAATCGATCGGCCAATACCGCTCCAAAAAGCGGTGAAATCTCCGGTGCTGTCACGAAATCTCCCTCTACCCCAAACGGGCGGTCGTGAGTCGCGTAGTACCCCAACCCCGGCTCGTACAACGCCCACCCCATAAAATCGGCAAAGGGCACCCATCCCCCCGCCGCTGCGATGCGCGCTGCGATCCGCCGTCCCAACTCAGCGCTCCGTTCGGCCTCTGCCGCCGTCACCTCCATCGGCTCTTTCACCTTTACCTCTCCCCGTCATCGAATCCTCTTCAGCTGCTCCGTCCTCTTCCAACCCCTTTACCGCCCATTCTCCCTCCTCCCAAAGACTCTGGTACTATAACCATATTGCTCTTCTATCGCTGCGCCTCACCTCTTCGCCCCCATGAGCTCACCCCCCTCCTCCCTCGTCATCCTGGCCGGTTCTGCCGGAGCCCTGGAACCGATCCGGACCATCCTCGCCGCTGCTCCCCGCACTGGGGTCACTGCCTGGGTAATTGTTCAGCACACCGCCCCCAACCGTGCCTCTCTCTTACCCACCCTCCTCAACGCCATTACCCCCCTCACCGTCCGTCTCCTGGAAAAAAACGATCATCTTCTCCCCGACCACTGCGCCGTCATTCCCCCTGGCCACGACCTCATCCTCCTCCCCGAAGGGCGCACCACCCTTCACTCCACTCTCGCTCTTCCGGGGCCGCACCCCTCCATCGACGCCCTTCTTCTCTCAGCGGCCACCCACTACGGTTCGAAAACGATCGCCTGTATCCTCTCCGGAACGGGCAGCGACGGTGTTCTCGGCGCGCTGGCCTTGCGCAACGCCGGTGGAATCATCTGGGTACAAGACCCTCTCTCAGCCGCCTTCCCCGAACTGCCGAATGCTCTCTTCAATTCAGGGGCCTATGACCTCTCCCTCTCTCCATCCCTCATCGCCGAACGACTCCCTGCGCTCCTCGATCGTCTCAATCGCCCCCCTCCCCCGTCTCCGGCCCCCTCCTCTGCCGAAGGCTCCTTGGCCGTTCCCTCTCTCCCCGACGCTCCCTCTGCCACCGGCGACGACCCTCCCCTCACCCCGGAAGAACAAGAAGCCCTGACCCGCATTCTCGACCGCCTTGCCCCTCTTGTCAAAACCGACCTCTCTCAATATCAACTGACCACTATCCTTCGCCAATGCGAGCGGGGAATGGATCAAGCGGGGCTTTCCTCTCTTGCCGCCTATGCTGACCACCTCGCGCGCAACCCCCCAGAAGCGGAAGCGCTCGCTCGCTCGCTCCTCATCGGCGTCACCCGTTTCTGGCGCGACCCCTCCGCCTTTCTCGCCCTTCGAAGTATCTGGCGGCAATTCCTCCTCGAACTTCCCCCGCAAGCTCCTCTTCGCCTTTGGGTCTGTGGCTGCGCCACTGGAGAAGAAGTCTATACCCTCGCCATGCTCACCCACGACCTCCTCACCGAACTCGAGCAAAACCGCCCCATGACGATCCTCGGCACGGACGTCAACGCCGCTGCGCTTGCCGAAGCCCGTCTCGCCCGTTTTCGGGATGAGCAGTTAGGCGACCTCCCTCCCTCCTGGTTGGAACGTTACTTTTACCGGGAGGGGCCGCTCTGGCGAGTCCATCAAGCGATCCGCAGCCAATGCGTCTTCAGCATACACGACGCTCTCACCGACCTTCCCTTTCTTCACCTACACCTCATCAGTTGCCGCAACCTTCTCATCTACCTCAAACCGGCCGCGCGCGAACGGCTCATTCGCTCCTTTCACTACGCTCTCGTTCCCCACGGCATCCTCTTTCTCGGCCACTCTGAAACCCTCCCTGCCGCCATCGCCCCCCACTTTCGGACGATCGACGCCAACGAACGCATCTATCAACGCGACACGCTTCCCACCCCTCGCGCCTGGATCGCCTCCACCCTCCCCCCACACCGTCTTCTCTCCACCGCCTCTCTCCTTCCGCACCTGCGGCGGGAAGAGGAGCTCGAAAGCCGAATTCGCGACCGTTTCCTCTTTCGGCTTGTAACCCGTTATGCCCCGGCGGCGATCCTGACCGACACTCGGGCGCGCCCGCTGCACCTCATCAACGACGCTGCTCGCCACCTCGTCTGGCCCCAAGGGCGCGCCGACTTTACCCTCCCAGCCCTACTTCCCCCCTCCTGGAAAAGCCACCTCAAGCTCGCCCTTCGCCACCTCATCGCTCATCCCCCCGAAACCTCCCTCATCCTTCCCCTTACCGGCGGCGGCGACGGCGATCGCACCGCTCCCGCCTTTCGCCTCTACGCCGAACGTTTTGACCTAGAGGACGTTCCCTACTTTCTCTTCGCCTTTGAACCCCTTCCCTCCCCCTCCTCCCCCGCTGATGCTCCCTCTTCCTCCCCCGACTCCCTCACCGCTCTCCACCAAGAGCTCGACCAACTTCACCTCGAACAGGCGCAGCGTGAAGCCCTCATCGACTCGCTCGAACACGCCCAAACCGAGCTCCAAACCCTCTACGACCAACTGCAAACTACCAGCGAAGCGCTGCAAGCTGCCAATGAAGAGCTTGAAGCCAGCAATGAAGAGCTACACGCCAGCAACGAAGAGCTTCGCATCCTCAACGCCGAACTTGACCGCGCGCTTGCTGAGCAACACGCCCTTACTGCTCTTCTCGAAGCCATCTTCAACGCCCTCACCAGTCCCCTCCTCGTCCTCGACGGGCGCCATCATCTCCTACGCTACAACCGCGCTGCTGCTGAACTCTTTCACCTCGACAGCCACCAGCTTGGCCGCCCCTTCTCTTTTGCTCCCCCCTTTCCCTGGCCAAACGCTGACCAACGTCAATCCCTTCTTGCCTGCGCGCAAAACGCCCCCGTCACCGTTGAACTCACCGACAACGATCGCACCTGGCTCCTCACCGTCGTCCTCTGGTTTCTCCCCGATGGGGAGACCGGCTCCCTCTGGTCGCTTACCGAAACCACCACTCTCACGCAACTTCAGCGCGACCGTCTCCAACTCGAAACCCGTCTCTCCACCCTCACCGCCGCCCTTCAAGAGGCCGTTTACCTGGCCCCTGCTGCGCTCGACACCTTCCTCCACGCCTCGCCGCGGCTTGCCGAATGGCTCGGCCTCACCCCCGAAACCCTCACCTGGGCTCACTTTCTCGCCGCCATCTCCCCCGAAGACTTCCCGGCCGTCTACCGCTGCTGGCAGCAACAAGCGCCGCGCTGGCACCAACGCTACCGTCTCCGCCACCCCCAAGGAGGGTGGCGGCACATCGAAGAGCGTGGCGTCTTCATCCCCGCGCTCGCTGGCGCCCCGCCGCAAATTGCTGCCACTCTCCTCGACGTTACTGAAGTCGAACGCCTTGCCGCGCGCGAAGCCACCACACGAGCTCAACTTCAAGCCCTTTGGCGTGCCCCCACCGTTGGGATCGCCTTTCTCAACCCTGACGGAGCCGTGCTTGCTGCCAACGACACCCTTGCCTCCTTTCTCGCCCACACTCCCGCCTCGCTTCTCGGAAAATCGCTCACCGCCTTCACGCACCCCGAAAGCCGGATGGTCGAAAGCGAGCAACGAGCGACCCTCACCGCGGGTGACGGTGCGGCGCCTATTGAAAAGCGTGTTCTCGCTGCGGACGGCACAGTGCACTGGATCATGCAGCACCTCTCGCGGGAAGTTCACCCCCCGCCCGTTGGTGAATTCCTCGTCGCCATCTGGCAAAATATCGACGAACTGAAAGCCCACGAACAGCAGATCTATCGTCAAGCCAACTATGACCTCCTCACAGGGTTACCCAACCGTTCTCTCCTGCGCGACCGTCTCCACCTTGCCCTTCACCGGGCCCAGCGCACGGCGCAGCAGGTCTATCTCCTTTTCCTCGATCTCGACGGATTCAAAGAGGTAAACGACCTCTTCGGGCATGCTGTCGGTGATGCCCTCCTCAAAGGCGTTGCCGAACGCCTCACCGCTGTCGTGCGTCCCACCGACACGGTTGCCCGCCTCGGCGGCGATGAGTTTGTCATCCTGATCGACGGTGCCGAATCGGTCGCTGTCGCCGAGCGGATCGGTCATGCGGCGCTGGAAGCGCTCCGTACCCCTTTCTCCCTAAGCGAGCGCAGCGTTCATCTCAGCGTCAGCATAGGGGTAGCCGCTTTTCCCCTCGACGCCACTGCTCCTGAGGAGCTCCTGCGTCTTGCCGACACTGCCATGTATGCGGCCAAGCAAAGCGGCAAAAATCGCTTGCGCTTTTTCTCCCCGCAGATGGACGATGTTGCCCAACGGAAAGCCGACCTTAAGCAGCGTCTTGACCGTGCTCTGCTCGAAGGCCAATTCACCCTTCACTGTCAACCCGTCATCACCTTACCCGATCAACGTCCGGTCGGTGCCGAAGCGCTTCTGCGCTGGCACGACCCTGAGCGCGGCTGGATCTCTCCGGCGCAATTTATCCCCCTTGCCGAAGAGAGCGGTCAAATTCGCCCCATCGGCCTCTGGGTGCTTCGCGAAGCCGCCCGGCTCGCGCAACAACTCGCCCACCGTTACCCTGGGCTGCGCCTTGCTGTAAACCTCTCTCCTGCCCAATTTGGTGGCGACGAACTCCCCCGTTGGCTAGAAGACTCCGCAGCGGCCCTCCCGCACCTTATCGTTGAAGTCACTGAAAACGTGATGACCAACTCCATTCCCAATGCCATCGCCTTTCTCGAACGGCTGCGGCGGGGGGGAGCCCTGATTGCCATCGACGACTTCGGCACGGGCTACTCCAACCTCAGCGCTCTCCAACACCTCCCTATCGACTACCTCAAAATCGACAAAAGCCTTACCGACCGTGTCGGCTCTGGGGGAGCTGCCGACCGCATCGTCACCGCTATCTTCCAAATCGCCTCTGCCATCGGTGCGCGGGTCATCGTCGAAGGGGTCGAAACTTCCTCCCAGCTCGCCTTCTTTCGCCCCTTTGCGCCGGTCGAAATCCAAGGGTATTATTTCGCTCGGCCGATGCCCTGGGACGACCTTCTTCGCTATCTCGACCGTTTCTATCCTCTCTCCTCTGGGAGCGCTCCATGAGTTACTATCTTCGCCACGTCTTTTTCTGCTGCAACCAGCGTCCTGACGGCGAAACCTGTTGTGCCCAGCGCGGGGCCGAAGCAGCGATGCTCCGAGCTCGCGATCAACTCGCTTCCCTTGCCCCCGAACTTATCGGCAAGATTCGCATCAACCGCGCTGGCTGTCTCGGGCGTTGCGACCGAGGGCCGCTCCTTGTCGTCTATCCTGACGCCATCTGGTACTCCTATCTAGACCACGCCGACATCGATGAAATCGTCCGCGAACACCTCATCGGCGGGCGGGTGGTCGAGCGGTTGCGTTTTGCCGACACCTGACGCCTCTGTTCTTGCCCATCTCCGCGGCGTGGTCAAACGCTACGGTGCGTTTCCCGTTCTCGCTGGCCTTGACCTTACCGTTCGCGCGGGCGAACTCGTCGCCCTTCTCGGCCCTAACGGAGCGGGGAAAACCACTGCCATTCGCGTTCTTCTCGGTCTCTCCGCCTACCAACAGGGAGAGGTCTTCCTTCTCGGTCACTCCATCCCCGCCGACGCGCTGCGTGCCCGCCAACGCGTTGGTGTGGTCCCCCAATTCGACAACCTCGACCCTGACTTCACCGTCCGCGAAAACCTCCTCACCTACGCCCGTTACTATGCCGTCCCCCCGGCGACGGCCCGTCAGCGCGCTGACGAGCTTCTCACTGCGGTCGGACTCAGCGCCAAAGCCGACACCCCCATTGCCGAACTCTCCGGTGGCATGAAACGGCGGCTTACGCTGGCGCGTGCCCTTATAGCCGACCCAAAACTCCTCATTCTCGACGAACCCACCACCGGCCTCGACCCCCATGCTCGTCATCTCATCTGGGAGCGGCTCTTAGCCCTCAAAAAGCGCGGCATTGCGATCCTCCTCACCACCCACTACCTCGACGAAGCTGAGCGGCTCGCCGACCGCATCGTCTTTCTCGACCGCGGTCGCATTCGACTCGAAGGTGCCCCCGCCCTTCTCCTTCAACGCCATCTGGAATCGCACGTCATCGAACTGCGCGGTCTTACCGACCCCTCTCTCCTCTCTCAACGGCTCGCCTCTCTTCCCCCCGCCCTTTACCGGCACGACTGCCATGGAGAGACCCACTACCTCTTCACAACCAACCCTTCTCCTCTTCTCCCGCTGCTTGAATCCCTCCCCCTTGCGGCTCTCATCGTCCGCCGCCCCACCCTAGAAGACCTCTATCTCACCCTCACGGGACGGGAAGGCCACGAACCATGACCCACTCCCTCTCCATTCTCACCCTTCGCGCCACCCTCGCCTATTGGCGGCGCAACCTGCTTGTCTGGCGCAAACTCGCCATTCCCTCTCTTCTCGGCAACTTTCTCGACCCTCTTTTCTACCTCTTTGCGCTCGGCCTCGGCTTCAGCGCCCTCCTCTCACCCTCCGCTCACCCCTCCTACCTTCACTACCTTGCCCCGGGCATCATCCTCTATGCTGCCCTCAACGCCACCACCTTTGAAGCCCTCTACTCCGCCTTTGCCCGCATGCACGTTCAAAAAACCTGGGAAGGGCTCCTCTATGGCCCTGTCTCCCTCGCCGCGATTGTCGCTGGCGAACTCCTCTGGGCCAGTACCAAAGGCGTTATCGCCGGCGGAGCGGTAGCTCTTGTAGCCGCTGCGACTGGCCTCTTTCCCCTCTCGGCGTTCCCTCCCCTTCTTCCCCTCCTCGCGGCCTTCACCCTCCTTTTCGCTGCCCTTGCCCTCCCGATGGTAGCCTGGGCGCGCAACTACGACTTCTTTCTCTACTATTTCACCCTCTTCATCACCCCTCTCTCGCTCCTCTCTGGCATCTTCTACCCAACCGACCTTCTCCCTCCCGCCCTTGCCCTTCCCATCCACTATCTCCCCCTCGCCCCTTTTGTCGCCCTCACCCACGCCCTTGCCGCTCAATCCCCCCTCCCCACAGACGCCCTCCTTCGCATCCTCCTTTACCTGCTTGTTCTCTTCCCCCTCTGTCTGCTCTACGCCTACCGTCGTCTCCACCAGCGGCTTCTTCCATGACCCCTGCCTCTTCCTTACGCTTGGACCTCCCCTCTCTCACTCGTTTTCTCACCCTCCTTGATCTGGAGCAACTCCGATGAGCACCCCTCACACCGCCCAAACCCTTCTTATTCCCGGACCCATCGGCCCCATCGAATGCCTCATCGACTATCCCTCGCCCCCTCCTCGCGGTCTCGCCATTATCGCCCACCCCCACCCCCTCTACGGTGGCACCAACCAAAACAAAGTCGTTCACACGCTCGCCCGCGCCTACCTCGAAGCCGGCTACTGGACCCTCCGCCCCAACTTTCGCGGGGTAGGGGGCAGCGCGGGGGAGCACGACCACGGCCATGGAGAAACCGACGATCTTCTAGCCCTCATCCTCTGGGCCTCTGCCCAACACCCTCTCCACCACCTTCTCCTTGCCGGTTTCTCCTTCGGCGCGCACGTGATGGTCCGGCTCGCCCGTCGCCTTCTCGCCGCCGAGTCCCTCCCCTCTCCCCTTCCGGGGCTGGTGCTGCGCCACCTCACCCTCGTCGCCCTCCCCCACGGCCTCACCCTCGGCAGCGGTATCCGCTATGACACCCCACCGCTCCCTCCTGACCTTCCTGCTCTCATCATCCACGGCGCCGAAGACACCATTGTTCCCCTTGCCCATCTCTTCGCCTGGGCGCGGCCGCAAAACCACCCCCTCACCATCTTCCCGGGCGCCGATCACTTTTTCCACGGCCATCTTCCCCTTCTCAAAACCACCGTTCTCGAGCGCCTCTCCTGCCTCAATCCTTCCCCTTGACCGAACCAAAATCCTGATGTACTCTTAATAAAATTAACTTTAATACATAAGCCGCCGATGGCTTCTCCCGCCGCCTCCCTCCCCCTCCCCTCCCTCTCTCACTCCTTTCCCTACCTCTCGGTCATCTTAGCGCTGCTGTTAGCAGCGGCCACCCTCATCACCGAATACGCATGGTGGCAAATCGAACGCAATGCCACGCGCGCCACTCTCCAGCGCACCGCTTTTGCTCAAACCGATGCCCTTCTTGCCCGTCTCCACACCCACGCCGAGCGGCTGCGGCTGATTGGCGAAGGCATCCTCGGCAGGCAACTTCGCACGGAAGAACCCCTCACTCTCGAACAAGAGCAAGCGCTGCAGCGGCTGGCCGCCAACCACGAAGCGCTGCGCGCGTTAATCATTGTCGCCGCTGACGGCAACCGCCTCTGGTGGTCGACCTTCCCCAACGCCACAAAACCGATCTTCACCACCCAAGACTTACAACCTGCCCTCAGCGCCCCTGACGCGCCGCCGCTTCTCCTCTCGCTACCCCGTTTTGCCGCTCGCCTCGGCGAAACGGTAGTCGGAGCCCGTATCCCCATCCTTCATCCCGACGGCACGGTTGCTTTTTATGTCGGTGCCCCTTATAGCGCCCACCGTCTCTTTGCCCCACCTCAACCCGACGCCTCTCCTCACCCCATCGCCATTACGGATCAACGCTACAACGTCGTCGTTAGCCTATGGCACCCCAACGAAGGCCTCATCATTCTTCCTGCCCTCAACGAGCGGATGGCTGGTGCGGATGACCCTGCTCATCTCCCCACCACCCACTGTCGGGCCCCCTACTGCGTCACCACCTGGCTCGTCACCCCCTTCTCGCGGGGCTACCTATACGCCTCGGCCCCTCGCTGGCTTCTCGAAGCCGCCCTTTTAGCGTTGGCCACCTGGCTCATCGCCGCACTCCAACGCGCGCTGCACTCGGCTCACAACCTCAACGTTCAACTCCGCGCTGCCTACGCTCGGGAGCGCTCCCTCGCGCGGCTGGACCCCCTCACTGGTCTCGCCAACCGCG
Source organism: Hydrogenophilus sp. (assembly GCA_026416515.1). Lineage (GTDB taxonomy): Bacteria > Pseudomonadota > Gammaproteobacteria > Burkholderiales > Rhodocyclaceae > Hydrogenophilus. Next base: position 93,304 of record JAOAEZ010000004.1, read on the forward strand.
TCGCTTTCGAAGAGACGGCTGAACGTCTCATCACCATCCACAATCGCAGTGGTGCGGCGCTGGCGATAGGCATTCTCGACCTTGACGACTTCAAACCGATCAACGACCGTTTCGGCTATGAAGCCGGGGACCACTACCTCACCCTTGTTGCCGAACGGCTCGCTGCCGTCGTTCCTCCTCCTCACCTCATCGCTCGGCTTGGCGGTGACGAATTCGCCCTCATTCTCGTAGAGCTCCCGCTCGCCGCACCTCGGGAGGAACTCTCCGCCTTTATGGGGCGCCTCCAACAAAGCCTCGACCAACCCCTCACCCTCGCGGGCGAAACCCTGCCCGCGGTAAGCTACCGCCTCGGCTGGGCGATCTATCCCCTGCACGGCGCTGTCGCCAACGACCTTTTGCGCCGCGCCGAGGAGCAACTCATCGCCCTCAAGAAAAACCGCAACTCCCGCAAATGGTCGGTGGTCGGCGACGAAATAGTACCTCAACCGATCGCCCTTGACCCCTACGGAGGGGAAGCCGCTAAGCTTCTCACCGCCTATGCTGCTCCTCTATCCTCCGCTTTTTCTGACGCTCACGACGAAATGCTCTCCCCCTCTTCCGACCTCTCCCCTTCGGCGTCCTCTCCCCCCCCGTCTACCGACGCCCCCCTCTTTCACCTTCTCCTCACCCCCGACCTGACCTCTGCCCAACTCACCACCGCTCTCGCCCAAGCCGGTACCGACGCCGCCCTCGACGGCAGAGCCCCCTGGGAAATTGTAGAGCCCCACACTCGACGTTTACTCCGTGCCCTCACCGCCCTTCAAGGTCAAGGGCTCCTTCCCCACGACCTGCTCCGGCTCTTTCATACTCTTCTGACGCGCCACCACCATGCGCTCGCCGCGCAACTCGGCGCCTATCAGCAGGTCTATCAAGCCTATTGTCACTTTCTCCTCGCTCAGATTCCCTCTCCGACTCTTCCCCCGGACCAATGGGGTTCAGCGCTCGTCGCCGCGGCGGCTCATCTTCCTGGCCTCGGTGGCGCTGCCCTCGTCGCCCCCCAATGGCAGACAGGAACTCACCTCCTCTCTATTGCACCGGCGGATCAGGCCGACCACCTTCACCATCTTCTCACCCAAACTCCTCACATCCCTACCCACCTCGTCGACGCCCTCGCCAGCGGTCATCCCCACATCGTCGACCTCCCTGCGCTCTCTGCCAGCCTCGCCGCCGTTCCTCTCTTCGTCGCCGATCGTGGGCTGCTCCTCCTTCTGATCGGCAAAGCCCCGGGGCAATTCACCACGCCCCTAGCCCGTCTTTTTCTCGAACACCTTGCTCTCCGCCTGCGGCAAACACCCCTCTCCGCTTCCCCTTCTCGCCCCTCCCACCGTTCTCCCCCATCCGCGCGCTCTTCGTTCTCCAGCGAACCCTCCTCACACCCTCCTAATCCTCCTCCGATCCCCTAAAATGCGTTATAATTTCCCTTTTGCTGATCTCTCCGCCTCTCGATAAATGGCTGCGGCAACGATCACCATTCTCCTTAACGGCGTTCACACTGCTCTTCCCGCCGGCGTTACCCTTGCTCACCTTCTTGCCGAGCGCGGCTGGCTCGGTAAACGCATCGCTGTCGAACGCAACGGCGAAATCGTTCCCAAAAGCGCCTACGAAAATATCCCCCTCTGCGATGGCGACCGGCTGGAGATCGTCGTCGCGGTAGGCGGTGGCTGAAAGGAGCAGCCCTTTATGGACCCCGAAAACGACCCTCTCATCATCGGCAAACGTCGTTTTCGCTCTCGCCTCATCGTCGGCACGGGCAAATATCGCGACTTTGAACAGACCCGTGCGGCGGTCGACGCCGCGGGCGCTGAGATCGTCACCGTCGCGATTCGCCGTCTCAACCTCGGGCAAGACCCCGGACAACCCAACCTTCTCGACCACCTTCCCCCCGACCGCTACACCATTCTTCCCAACACTGCTGGCTGCACCACTGCTGAACAAGCCGTTCGCACCCTGCGTCTCGCGCGGGAGCTCCTCGATGGCGCCACCCTTGTCAAACTCGAAATCCTCGGCGACGAAAAGACCCTTTTCCCTGACATGCTCGAAACGCTGGAAGCGGCGGAACAACTGGTAGCGGAAGGTTTTGAAGTCATGGCCTACTGCTCCGACGACCCCATCTTTGCGCAGCGGCTGGAGCAGATCGGCTGTGTCGCCATCATGCCGTTAGCCTCCCTCATCGGCTCGGGGATGGGCATCCTCAACCCTTGGAATCTCAAACTCATCATCGAAACCGCGCAAGTCCCGGTGATCGTCGACGCTGGCGTCGGTACTGCCTCCGACGCGGCGATCGCGATGGAGCTCGGTTGCGACGCCGTTCTCACCAATACGGCGATCGCTCAAGCGCGCAATCCTATCCTCATGGCCCGCGCAATGCGTTTAGCGGTAGAAGCGGGAAGGGCTGCCTATCTCGCTGGGCGGATGGAGCGGCGCCCCTACACCGCCGATCCCAGCTCACCCGCGGTGGGTCTTCTTGGAAATCTTTAGTTTCCCTCGCAAGCGATGGACGAAGCCAAAGCTGTCGATCGACTCAGCAACCGCACTATTCGCACCTTTGTTCTCCGGCAAGGGCGGATGACCCCCAGCCAAAAAGAGGCCCTCGCCGCCCTCTACCCTCAATGGGGAATTTCCTGGCACCCCGATCATCCGCTCGACCCGGTGGCCATTTTTGGTCGCCAAGCCCCTTTGGTCATCGAGATCGGCTCCGGGATGGGGGACGCCACGGCCCGGATTGCGGAAGCCAACCCTGAGATCAACTTCATCGCCATCGAAGTTCACGGTCCAGGGGTAGGCAACCTCCTCAAGCTCATCGAAGCGCGTCGTCTTACCAACCTGCGCGTCCTGCGCCATGATGCGGTTGAAGTCCTCGAACGGGTCATTCTCCCCGAAACCCTCTCGGCGATCCACCTCTTTTTCCCTGACCCCTGGCCGAAAAAGCAACACCACAAGCGTCGGATCATTCAACCCCCTCTCGTACACCTCATGGCCACTCGTCTCAAGCCAGGCGGCTATCTTCACTGTGCCACCGACTGGAGCGACTACGCCGAATGGATGCGCGCTGTGCTCGACGCCGAACCTCTCCTTGAAAATGCTTACCCGGAGACTGGGTTCGCCCAACCTCGTCCACCCTGGCGTCCCCGCACTAAATTTGAAGCGCGTGGTACTGCCCTTGGTCATCCCGTGTGGGACCTCGTATACCGGCGCCGTTATGCCCTTCCTTCTGACTCTACACCGCCATGACGCTCTCTCGCCTTCTCCTGCTTCCTCTTCGTCTTCTCGCCTCTCTTCTGCGGCTCCTTGAAATGGCAGGGCGGCTGGTGGTAGGGCTTATCGCCCTTCTCATCGCCCTTCTCACCCTCGCGCTTCTCTTTACCGACTGGCACCGTGCCCCGGCGCCTCATCCTCTTCCCGAGCGCTTTCTTCTCCACCTCGCTCTCGAAGGGCCCATCACCGAACGCCCTGCGGAAGACCCCCTCGACCTTCTCTTCGGCGACCCGCACCAACAATCGCTCGCCCATCTCCTCGAAACCCTCGAGACCGCTCGCACCGATCCCCGGGTTATAGGGGTAGCCCTCGACCTCAGCCGTTTGGGCTCAGCTACGCTCGCTCAACTCGACGAACTCCGCGGGCAGCTTACCCAACTGCGCGCTGCCGGCAAGTCGGTCCATGCCTATGCCGACGCCTACACGCAAAAAAGCTATTTCCTCGCCAGCATTGCGGACGAAATTGTGCTGGACCCTGACGGTCACCTCCTCCTTCCTGGTCTTGCCTTCTACCCCACTTATTTGAAAGCAGCTCTCGACGCCCTCGGCATCGAAGTCCACGCTTTCCGGGCGGGGCGGCACAAATCGTTCATCGAACCCTTCACCCGTACTGAGATGTCGGCCGACGAGCGCGCCAACCTCGAAGACCTACTCCACGCCATCTGGCAGCGGCTGCGCGACGCGATCGCCGCGGCGCGGCGGATCCCTCCCGCTGAAATCGAGCGCTACCACACCCAATTCGACGCGCTCTTAGCGGCTGCCGACGGCGATCCTGCGCAAACCGCGCTAAACGCCCGCCTCGTCGACCGCCTTGAAAGTCAATCGGCCTGGGAAGCGCGCCTCCTTGCGGCGCACCATCTCTCCGGTCGCCGCGAAGCGCTCGTCCCCTGGCACCGCTACCGCCTCACCACCCGCGCCCTCGACTCCCTGCGGCGCCGAAGCGGAGAGATTCGGGTCATTCCCATCGACGGAGCGATCGTCGAAGAAGAGGACTCCGAAGAAGCGGTCGCTGCAGCCGTCTCGCTCGTCGAGCACCTCACAGCGGCCGCCGAAGACCCGCACGTACGCGCCGTTGTTCTTCGCATCGCTTCCCCTGGTGGCTCGGCGTTTGCAGCGGAAACCATCCGGCGCACCGTCGAACATCTTCAACAGAGCGGCAAACCGGTAATCGCCAGTCTCGCCGGCGTCGCCGCCTCTGGAGGCTACTGGCTCGCGGCGCCGGCGGACCTCATCGTTGCGACCCCTTACACCCTCACCGGCTCGATCGGCGTCTTTGCGCTTCTCCCCAACCTCTCCGGGCTCCTGGAAAAACTCCACCTCTCTACTGACGGCGTTGCCACCGGCCCCTTTGCGGCGGCGCTCGATCCCCGTCTTCCTCTCTCGGAGCGCGTCGCCGACGCCCTTCAGCGCAGCGTTGACCACACCTACCGCCGTTTTCTCACCGTAGTTGCCGATGGCCGCAAACTCCCCCTGCAAGAGGTCGCTGCTGTCGCCGAAGGTCGCGTCTGGCTCGGTGAAACCGCCCAAAAGCTTGGTCTCATCGACCGCCTCGGCGGCCTCAACGACGCGATTGCGCTCGCCCGCGAACGCGCCAATGCTCCCGATGCTGCGGTCACCTGGCCCGCTCCCTCTCCCAACCCGGCAAAGCTCCTCCGTCGCCTGCTCGTTCATCACTCCCCCCTCCCTGCCGGCAGTATCGTCTCCTCTTCCGTGCTCCCCCCCTCGCTCCTCCTGCTTCTCACCGCTCAGGAAGCGGCGGACAGTCTTCCCCTCCTACGCCGTCTCTTTACCGATCCCCCCACGCTCGACCCCCTGGCTCACTGTCTCTGCACGCCCCCCTAACCTTATGATCGAAGAAACGCTGCGCAAAACGGCCATCTCCATCGTCGGGCTCCTTCTCCTGATGGCTGCGCTCGGCTGGGCCTACCAAGCCGAGATCGTTGCCGCCGCCGAATGGGTCGCCCGCCACGTTGGTTTTCCCGGAATGGCGGCGATTATTCTTTTTGTAGACACTTTCATCGTCCCCTTTCCCCCGGACTCCCTCCTCATGGTCATCAGCCGCAGCCACATGGCCGAACAATGGTGGCTTTACGTCATCGGCATCGGTCTTGTCTCCGCCTGGGCGGGGATCCAAGGCTACTTCATCGGTCGTTGGCTCGAGCACCTCCCCACTCTGCACCGCATCTTCGGCAAATTTCGCGAAGAGCACGCGCCCATGCTGCGCAGATATGGTTTCTGGTGGGTAGTCTTAGGAGCCACCACCCCCCTACCCTTCTCGGTCACCACCTGGACCTCGGGGATGTTGCGCATTCCCCTCTGGATCGTTGCCCTTGCCTCCCTCTTTCGCGTTCCCCGTTTTCTCATCTACTACCTCGTCATCGATGCCGGGCTCGGCCTCTTTTCCTGAGCCGCTGCGGTCCCTCGCCGAACGGCTTCACCACCTTGCGCGTGCCCTTGCTCTCTCTTCCTCTGAAACCGAAGCGCTTTTTGCCGCTTTTACCTCGCCGGCTCCCCTCGCCGGTCGAGTAAACCCTCTTCGCGGAGTCACCGCTCTCACCGATCCCCTCCTTCTTTCTCTACCGCTTACCCCCGCCTTCTCTCCCCCCTACCCCCACCCCCTTGCTGCGCTTGCCTTTCTCGCCGACCCCCTCCATCGGGCGCTGCTCACTCACTCCCCCGCGGCGGAAGCGGGGCAGATTCTCCTCCAATCGCTCTCCAGTCAATGGGCCGTCTGGATCCTAGATCCACGTCCTGGGGAGACCATCCTCGACCTTGCTGCAGCCCCTGGCGGCAAAACCGCTCTCATCGCTGCCGCGATGGGCAACCGCGGTCAGATTCTTGCGGTAGAAGCCGTCAAGTCCCGTTTCTATCAAATGCGCGGGCTTCTCGATCGGCTCGGCGTCACCAACGCTCGCCTGCTCCTTACTGACGGCCGGCGGATTGCCGCGCGCACCTCGGTCGCCTTCTCCAAAATCCTCCTCGACGCCCCCTGCAGCAGCGAAGCCCGCATTCACCTCTCCGATTCTCGCACATGGCGTCACTGGTCGCTCGACAAAATCCATCAAGCCGCTTATAAACAACGCGCTCTTCTCAGCGCCGCCTGGCGCGTGCTCGCCCCTGGCGGTCGGCTCCTTTACGTCACCTGCACCTATGCCCCCGAAGAGAACGAATGGGTGGTTGCCCAACTCCTCGCCGCCGACCCCTCAGCCAATCTCATCCCTCCCCCCTGGTCCCCTCCGCACGCCCGCCCGGCCCTTCTTCCCGACGCCATTCCTCCCCTCCTCTCTCCTCGTCGTCCTCCCTCCCTCTCCCCCGACCGTGCCCTTCAACTCACCCATGCCCGCCGCCTTCTCCCTATTCCCCCCTACACCGCCCTCTTCCTCGCTTTTCTCGAAAAAAGATAGAATAAACATTCTCGCTTTTCCTGGAGGTGCCGATGTCCTTCTCTTTGCTTCGTCGTCAACTCCTCCTAGCCTCGCTGCTCTCTCCCTTAGGGGTAGGGGCCCAGCAGCCCCAACAACCCTCCTCTTTCCTCACTTTTGGTGTTGTCCCTTACCTCAGCGCCCGCAAGCTCGCCGAACTCTACGAACCGATCCGCGCCGTGTTTGCCGCCTTTTTCGCCCAACCGGTTCTCCTCGAATCGGCTCCCAACTACCGCGCGCACTTTGCCCGCACCGCGGCGGGGGCCTATGACCTCATCGCCACCAGTCCCTATTTTGGGCGAATCGCTCAACTGCGCTACGGTTTCGTCGGTCTAGCGCGTCCCAGTACGGAACTCGAACCTGTGATCATCGTTCTTCCCGGCAGCCCGATCACTCACCCGCTCGCCCTCCAACACAAGCGGATCGCTGCCAGCGACGCGTGGGCCCATATTACCCTCGCTGCGCGGCGCTACCTCCGCGAACAAGGACTGCTCGCCGGGCGCGATTTTCTCCTCATCGCCACCGGCAACCACGCCAACGCGTGGCTCTATCTGCAGCAAGGGCAAGCGGAAGCTGCTGTTCTTTCGATCAGCAGCCTCAAACAGCTCGAACTCCCTGCCGACCAATACCGCATCCTTCTCCGTCTTCCCCCTTCGCCGCCGCTTCTCTATCTCGCCCATCAGCGGCTGGGAAGTGACCGTATTGCAGCGTTGGCCATGGCCTTACAACAGTGGAGCCACACCTCGGAGGGGAGCGCTGCACTCTCCCGCCTCGGCCATGGCACGCTCATTCCCATCCGCGACGCCGACTGGCAAGCGCTCGATTCCTTTGTCGCCGAGTATGATCTCATCGCCCAAGAGCCGATCGAATGACCCTTTTGCCACATTCTCCTCCCTTCTCCCCGCCGCGGCACTTTCGTTCGCTTTTGACCCGCTTCGTTCCTCTCCTCCTCCTTCTTCAAGTGCTTCTCTTTGGCGCCACCCTCCTCCTCATCTATCTCGAAACGCGCAACGCTGCCCTCCGGCTCATGGAAGAGCGCCTCAATTCCCTCAAAATCGAACTCACTGCTGCGCTTCAAGGTCCGATCCTCGAGCGCGACCTTGCCGTCCTCCGCGAAATCAGCCGTGAGCTGATTGCGGTAGGCGAGATCGACTATCTGATCATCCTCAATCTCGCCGGCGAAGAGCTCGCCCGCGCCGGCTGGCCCGCGGGAGCCCAGCGGCCGGCCTCCCCCCTTTTCACGGGGCGTCTGGAGACGCTCGACCCTAGCAAGAAGCGGATTGACGTCGCCATCTCTCTTCCCGCGGGCCAGCTTTTTCTGGGCTACTCTCCCGAACCCCTCTTTAAGCTTCTCACCGAGCAGATCCGCACCAGCGCCCTCTTTTTATCCGCCTTTACTATCCTCACTTTTCTCTTCGCCCTACTCTTCTTTCGCCGGATTGCTAACCGCCTCGCCGCAATCGAAAAAGCCGCCGCGGCGCTTGCTGCGGGTCGCCTCGACACGCGTGCGCCGGCCGGCGACCATGACGAAATTGAGCGGCTGGGAAGCGCTTTCAACGCCATGGCCGACGCCCTCGCCCGAGAAATGGCCGCCCTCACCGCTGCCGAACGCGAAACACAGCAAGCCCTCGATGCCCTCGAAGAGGAGCACGCGCACCTCACCGCCCTGCTCGAAGCGATGCGTTTCGGCGTCCTTCTCGTCGGCTCCGACGACCGCGTTCTCTACGCCAACACCGCGCTGCGCCGCCTCTGGCGAATTCCCCCCGACCACCTTCTCGTCGGCACCCTCGCCCGCGAAGCGATGCAAGCCAGCCAAACCCAGTTTGCCGAACCGGAACACTTCTCTCGTCTTCTCCTCTCTGTACCGGGCACCCATGAAATCTCCGATACCACCGAACTGCACCTCGCCGACGGTCGCATTCTCCTGCAACTCTGTTATCCCGTCCGCGACTTTCACCAGCGCCTCATCGGTCGGCTCTGGCTCTTTGAGGACATCACCCTCGAGCGGCGCAACGCCGAGCAGCTTATCTACCTTGCCGAACGCGACGGACTCACCGGTCTTTACAACCGGCGGCGGTTCGAAGAGCTGCTCGAAGCAACCCTTGCGGAAGCGCAGCGCAATCAACAGCTTACAGCGCTTCTCCTCTTTGACCTCGACGAATTCAAGCACCTCAACGACACCTTCGGCCATCGCGCCGGCGACGCCCTTCTGGTCCGAGTTGCGGGCGAACTCACTGCCCTCACCCGCAAAAACGAGATCGTCGCTCGCCTCGGCGGTGACGAATTTGCCCTTCTCATCCCCCATCTTGGCAACCCCGACGAGGCAGGTGCCCTTGCCGAGCGGATCGTTCGCAGTCTCGCCCGCATCCCCTTTGACTTTGACAACCAGCGAATTGGCATCACCGTCAGTGTCGGCGTTGCCCTCTTCCCTGACCATGCCGATAATCCGGAAGACCTCATCATCGCCGCGGACGTAGCGATGTATCAAGCTAAAAACGCTGGCCGCAACACCTGGCGTTTCTACGACGGCAGTCGGAACATCGAAGAGCTCGACCGGCTTACCTGGAATCAACGGATTGAACGCGCGTTAGCGGAAAACCTTTTCGAACTCCACTACCAAGGGATCTATCGCCTTGATGGCACCCTCAAGCATGTCGAAGCCCTCATCCGCATGCGCGATCCCGAAGATCCCAGTCGTCTCGTAGCTCCTGGCCGCTTCATCCCCGTCGCTGAAAAGAGCGGCAAGATCCGAATCCTCGACCGCTGGGTCATCCAAACGGCCCTTACTAAACTCCAACAAAACCCCCTCGCACCGCCGATTGCTGTCAATATCTCCGCTAAGACCCTCAGCGACCCCGATTTTCCCCTTTGGCTTGAACAAACCTGGACCTCGGCCCCCCCGGCCGCACGTCGCCTGATCTTTGAAATCACCGAAACCGCAGCGATCGGCGACCTTCAAGAAGCGCTGCGGTTTGCTGACCTTGTACACCGCCTCGGCGCCGTCCTCTGTCTTGACGACTTCGGTACCGGCTTTAGCTCCTTCAGCTACCTCAAATATATCCCGGCCGACACCGTCAAAATCGATGGGCAATTCATCAAAGACCTCCCCCGCGACCGCAATAACTACCTCATCGTTCAAGCGATCGCCCAAGTAGCGCGAGGCATGGGGAAAACCATCATTGCGGAATTTGTCGAAGACAGCGAAACGCTTCAGCTTCTCTCAACGATCGGCGTCGACGCCGTCCAAGGCTACTACCTCGGCCGTCCCTCCCCCGATCTCCCCGCAAACCGCTGCGCGCTCCCCTCGAGCGCGCGCCCGGCAGGAATCGAACCTGCGACCTTTGGCTTCGGAGGCCAACGCTCTATCCACTGAGCTACGGGCGCCCCTTCTCACGAAGACCTCGATTGTACCACGTACGGAACCTACAATCGACTTCCTTCTCCGATCCTCTGCCGCTCGATGGACCTGCGCTGCTGGCCCCTCTGGGAAACTTTCTCGGTTCCCCCTCTCTCCTCGCCCCCTATCCAAAACCTGCTGAAATACGGTCACCTCGCGGGCGACGAAGTTTCCGTCACCGTCAGCGCCCCTCTGCACTATGGCGCTTGCAGCACCGATCATCTTTCGGTCGAAACATAGGGGTTACCTCCCTGCAACCGGGAGACACTCCTGCAGAAATCATCCCCCTCCCGGCAAAACCCTCCAGTCCGTACCGAATCTCCAACTCGCAACCCGATCGAATCTCTAACTCTAACTCTCCATCTCCCCGGGCAGCCTTCTCTTTCGGCCGCAGCCCCTTGACCTCCCTCTCCTCTCTCGATAAAATTGCTCGCCCGATGCGGGTGTAGTTCAATGGTAGAACATCAGCTTCCCAAGCTGAGAACGTGGGTTCGATTCCCATCACCCGCTCCAGCGCTACAGCACCCAGGAAAATTCCTGGGTTTTTTGTTTTTGTGTGGCCTCCTTCTCAATCCCTGATGAATTCTAGTGACCTTTCCGCGCTCCCTCTTCCCGCTCCGGAACTCATCGCCCAATTTGCCCCTCGTCTGCTCGCCTGGCACGCCCGCTGGGGGCGCCACCACCTTCCCTGGCAAACCCGTGATCCCTACCGGGTCTGGCTTGCCGAAATCATGCTTCAACAAACTCAAGTCGCCACTGTTCTTCCCTACTACCAGCGTTTTCTCGACCGTTTTCCCACCGTCGAAACCCTTGCCACGGCCCCGCTCACCGAAGTCCTGGCGCACTGGTCTGGGCTTGGCTATTACGTCCGCGCTCGGCAACTCCACCGCGCGGCGCAGCAGATCGTCGCGACCGGTACCTGGCCCCAGACCGCCCAGCAATGGCAGCGCCTTCCTGGTATAGGCCGCTCCACCGCTAACGCCATCGCCGCGTTTACCGCCAACGAACGCCGTCCCATCCTAGATGGCAACGTTGCCCGTCTTCTCATCCGCCTTCTTGCTCTAAGCCGTCCCCTCAACACCCCCTCTCTTCGCGCCCACCTCTGGCGTATTGCCGAACAGCTTCTCCCCGTCGACTCCACCGTGATGCCTCGCTACACCCAAGCGCAAATGGACCTCGGTGCCTTGATCTGCCGTCGTGTGCTCCCCCAGTGCGACCGTTGTCCTCTCACCGACCTCTGCCGCGCCCACGCGCTTCGCCTCACCGCCCAACTCCCTATTCCCGCGCCGCGATCTCCCCTCGAAACGCTGCACCTCTCCTTTGCCGCCTACCGCTTCGGCGAACGCTACTACTTTACCCGCCGTCCCGAGCGAGGTCTCTGGCCTGGCCTCTACTCCTTTCCCCAAACGGCCGACCCCCCGCCTCCTGGCCGTTGGCATCCCCTCCTCACCGAAACCCTTCCCCCTCACCGTCTCACCCATCGGCAACTTCACCTTACCCTAACCACCTTCTCTCCGCTTCACCTCCCGGATCTTCCCACGCCGCATGTCCCCTCCCCAAGCGCCGCTTGGCTCACCCTTCCAGAAGCCCTCGCCGCCGGTCTTCCCCGCCCGCTCACCCGTTGGGCCCAGCGTACGCTCGCGCAATCCCCCCTTCTCCCTCTCCCCTGAATCTCTCCCCCCTTCCTCCGCTACAATACCCTTCTGATCCTCTTCTGGGCGGTCTCCTATGTCCCACTCTTCTTCTATCCCCTCCGCTCCTCCCTCTACCCTCACCCTTGCCTTTGGCATGGGCTGCTTCTGGGGTGCCCAAAAGCGCCTCTCCGCTGTCGTCTCGCTCACCGAAGTCGGCTACGCTGGCGGCGACTATCCAAACCCCACCTACGAACAGGTTCTCGCCTACGAAAGCGCGCGGCAACGCGGTCAAGTTCACGGCCGCAACCACGCCGAAGTTGTCCTCGTCACCCTCTCTCTCCCCCACTCTCCCCCCTCCTGCGGCCCCTTCTCTCTTCCCCTCCCCTCTCCCGCCCTCATCGCACTTCTTCACCCTATTCTCGCCGCCTTCTGGGAAGGGCATGACCCCACCCAACGCGACCGTCAAGGGGACGACATCGGCAGCAACTACCGCTCTGCCCTCTACTATCCTCCCGAACACGGTTTCTGGCTGCTACCGCTCCTTCTCGCCAGCCGCGCCGCCTATGGTTGGGCCCTCTGGCAAGCCGCGGGGGGAGCCCCCCCTTTCCCTGCTCCCTGCACCGAAATCGCCCCGCTCACCTGTTACACCCCTGCTGAACCTTACCATCAAAACTACCTCGACCGCCACCCCCACGGCTACTGCGGCGCTGGAGGAAGAGGGATCTCCTTTCCTGCCCCTCTCCTTTGCTCCTCCTCCTCTTGGTCCTCCCCCTGGCCCCATCCCCCCGCCGAAGCGCGCTCCTTCTGGACCTGGCTTGCTCGCCCTCTGCTCACACCGGCCGCTTACGCGATCGCCTTTGAAGCCGCTACCGAGCCCCCCTACACCAGCTGTCTCCTCACCGAAGAGCGTGCCGGTTTCTACCTCGATCCCCTCAGTGGAGCTCCCCTCTTTTCCAGCGTAGCCAAATACTCCAGCGGCACCGGATGGCCTAGTTTTACGAATCCCCTTCCCGACGCTCTCACCGACCACCTCGACACCAGTCACGGGATGATCCGCACTGAAATCCGCAGCCGCAGCAGTGGCATCCACCTTGGCCACCGTTTCGACGACGGACCCCCTCCGACCGGTCAACGCTACTGTCTCAATGGCGAAGTACTTTGCTTTGTTCCCTGTCCCTCCCCTCTTCCCTAACGCGCTGCTCTGCTCGTGACTCCCTCTACACCCACCCCCTCCCCCTCATCCCTTCCTCTCCCATCCTCCGACGTGCTCCCCTCTCCTCGGATCACCCCCCTCACCTTCACCCTCATCATCGCCCTCGTCGCTCTTGGCCCCCTCTCCACCGACCTCTACCTTCCGGCGCTTCCTGCGCTCGTCGCGGCCCTTGCCACCGACACTGCGCGCGGTCAACTCACCCTCACCGCCTACCTCATCGGCTTTGCTCTCGGTCTCTTCCTCTATGGTCCCCTCGCTGACCGCTACGGCCGTCGGCCCATCATCCTAATCGGTCTTTTCCTCTACACCCTTGCCACGATTCTCTGTCTCTTCGCCCCCACCATCGACACCCTCATCGCAGCTCGTCTTCTTCAAGCCCTCGGCGCGGGCGTTGGCCCTGTCCTCGGTCGCACCCTCGTCCGCGACCTCTGCGGCCCCCGCGACTCAGCCCCTCTACTCGCCCTTGTCGGTGCGGTCATGGCCATCGTCCCCATGCTTGCGCCCCTCCTCGGCGGTCTTCTCGCTCAATTCCTAAGCTGGCGTGCTCCCTTTGCCATCCTCCTTCTCTACAGTCTCATCGCCCTTCTCGCCATCTGGCGCTGGCTTCCTGAAACCCGCCCTCCCCTTCCTCCCCCCACCTCTCTCTTCGCCGCCATTCCTCACCTCCTTGCGGACCGTGTTTATCGTTTACTGCTCCTTGCCAACGGCTGCAGCTATGCGGCGCTCTTCTCCTTTATCTCCGGCTCCAGTTTTATCCTCATCGGCATCTATGGATACACTCCCTTTGCCATGGGTCTCTCTTTTACCTTCATCGTCTCGGGTTATCTCCTGGGCACCCTTGCCGCGCACCGCACCGTTCGCCGTCTCGGTTCCCACCGCCTGCTCACTCTCGGTGCGTGTTTTGCCCTGTTCGGTGCCCTCCTGCAAATCCTGTGGCCTCTCCTTTCTCCCGCTCCCCCTGCCCTACTCATCCCCATGTGGTTCTGCGCCCTGGCGGCAGGCTTCATCATGCCCAACGCCACCGCCCTTGCGTTAGCCCCATACCCTCAAGCAGCGGGTGCGGCCGCTGCCCTTCTCGGCCTCGGTCAAATGGCGATCGCTGCCCTTGCCGGCACGCTTGTCGGGCAACTCCTCACCGACTCTCCCCTTCCCCTCGCCGTCACTATCGCCATCACTGCCCTAACCGCTGCCCTAGCGATCCTTTGCACCCCCTCCTCATCCCCAAATCCAGCTCATTCGCGGTAAAATCGCGCTATTCACCACTCGCAAGGAGGCTCGATGCTCTCCTCTCCTCGAGTTGTTGTCGTTCTCATCACTGCCCCGGATCAACTTGTCGCCGCGGAGATCGCCCGCACCCTTGTCGCCGAAGGGCTAGCCGCCTGTTGCAACATCGTACCGCAGATCCGTTCCCTTTACCGCTGGCAAGGCGAGCTCTGCGACGAACCCGAAACGCTTCTCCTCATCAAAACCACCCCGGCGCTTCTTCCTACCCTCACCGACCGCGCTCGGGCGATTCATCCTTATACGCTCCCCGAAATTATTGCCCTTCCCGTCCTTGGGGGTTCTGAGGAGTATCTTTCCTGGGTAGAACAAACGCTTCTCTCCCCTCCTCCGCCTCAATCCTAACCGCATGGCCCCTCTCATTTTCCGCTCTCTCCTGCGTTCTCTCTATCTTTTCTCTATCCTCCTCGTTCGCTCGATCGGCCGACGCGCTCTCCCTCTCTCCCTCTCCCGCCCTCTTGCTCTTCTTTTTTTATCCCCCTCTACCTTCTATCGTAGCAGCGCGCGCCTCCCCTCTCCCCCCACCCTTTTTCCCTCCCCTCCAACCCGCTCCTCCTCCCTCTGCTGCTTCCTCTTCTCCTTCCTTCCTCCTCTCCTCTCCCTTCTTCTCTTCTCTCTCTCCCCCCTCGCCCGGGCCGACGCTCCTCTTCCCCCTGACGAAGCCTTTCCGGTAACAGCCTGGCGCTCTGACCCGCACACCATCACCCTCTCCTTCACCATTCCCCCCCGCTATTACCTCTATCGTCACTCGCTGCGCATTGAGTCGGCCACCGACGGGCTCACGCTTGCCCCCTTCCAACTTCCCCCTGGCAAACCCAAGCGCGACGAATTCTTCGGCGAAACCGAAATCTACCCCACCTCTTTCACCCTTACCCTTCCCCTCCTAACCACCCCCCCTGATCCCTGGCAACTTCGTGTGCAACGCCAAGGCTGTTGGGAAGGGGGAGTCTGCTATCCTCCCCTCGACGAGCACATCGTCGTTCTCCCCAACCCTCCTGATCCCCCCTCCCTCCTTACCCGTCTCCTCTCTTCCACCCCTTCACCCGCAGCCTCTTTCTCGGCAAACGCCCCCACCTCATCTCCTCAAAATCGATCCTCCTTCTCCCCCACCCCTAATAATGCCCCCTCTCCCTCCACCCTCAACAACACCTCCGCCCCTTCATTTTCCCTCGCTCTCGCCGAAAATGCCACTGCCCTCTCTCGCTACCTCGCCGAGGCCTCTCTCCCCGCCGTCGTCGCCCTCTTCTTTCTCCTCGGGCTCCTCCTTGCCTTTACCCCCTGTGTCTTTCCCACCATTCCCATTCTCTCCAGCATCATCATCGGCCAAGGAAACACTCTCACCCGCGCTCGGGCGCTGCTTCTCACGCTCACCTACATCCTCCCGATGGCCCTCATCTATGCCCTTGCTGGCGTCATCGCCGGGTTCACCGGCGCCATGATTCAAGCGCTCTTTCAACACCCCCTCATCCTCACCCTCTTTGCTCTCCTCTTTGTTCTCCTCGCCCTCTCCCTCTTTGGCTTTTACGACCTACAACTCCCCACCTCCTGGCAAACGCGTCTCAACCAACTGGCAGGGAGTCAACGCGGGGGGCAATACCTCGGAGTTGCCCTCATGGGCATTCTCTCGGCCCTCATCGTCGGTCCCTGTGTTGCTCCTCCCCTCGTCGGTGCCCTCCTCTATATCTCCCAAACTGGCGACGCCCTCTTAGGTGGCATAGCCCTCTTCGCGCTCGGCCTCGGCATGGGTGCTCCCCTCCTTCCTGTCGGTCTCGGCGCGCGTGAACTCCTTCCCAAGAGCGGCCCCTGGCTCAATACCACCAAAACCGCGATGGGAGTTCTTCTCCTTGCGCTTGCCTGGTGGATTCTCCGCCCTGTAGTTTCTGAAGCGCTCTGGCTCCTTGGCTGGGCTCTTCTCGCCGCTGGGGTTGCTGTCGCGCTGGGCGCCCTCGAACCTCTCCCCCCAGCCGCCCGCTGGAGCAAACGTCTCGGCAAAACCCTTGGTATTCTCCTACTCGTCTACGCAGTCGCCGCCCTCTGGGGCCTTCTCGCGGGCGGTCGCGACCCCCTTCAACCTCTTGCCCCCCTCGCCACTGCCGTTCCCTCTACTCGCTCCCCTGCCCCCTCCTTTCGCTCGGTCTCCACGCTCGAAGCCCTCCAAAGCCAGCTCGCCGCGGCCGGTCGTCCAGTGTTCCTCAAAGTTCGCGCCGACTGGTGTATCTCCTGTCTCGAAATTGAACGCGATATCCTCCCGCACCCCGACGTCGTCGCTGCCCTCGACGGCCTCCTTCTCCTCTCCTTTGACGTCACCGCCAACACCGCTGCCGACCGGGAATTCCTTCGTTACTATCAAATCTTCGGTCCCCCGGCGATCCTCCTCTTTGGCCCTGACGGTCGCGAATACCCCGAATGGCGAATCACGGGGACGATCGACGCCTCCGCTCTTGCAGCCCACCTACGGGCCTGGCGTAATACGCTCCCCTCTCCATGATCCGAACCCCCTCAAGAACGCCCTGCAACTCTCCCCTCTCTCCACCGCCCTTCGCGAGCGGCTCTCCCTAGCGTCCTGATTCAGCGGAAGCCCCCCAACCACGAGCAGCAAAGCCCCCTCCTTTCCACTGCAAACGAAACAATAGCAATTCTCAATTGCATTTTCATTCAAAAATCGCTATCCTAACTCCACACCTTCCAGTTTAGGAGCTCACGATGTCTCTACTTCTCACCGCCGTGCTCCGTCACCGCTGGCTTGCGATCAAAACCCTCACCTATTTTCTCCTGCACATCACCGTCGCCATCCTTGTCGCCTACGCTATTACTCGCGACTGGCAAGCCGCCCTTGCCCTCTCGCTCATCGAACCTCTTGTTCAAAGCATCGCCTACCTCATCCACGAACGACTCTGGCAAAAGCGTCTCGCTCCCTCTCCGCGCTCTCCTGCTCCCTCCTCTCACCTCACCCCTGCTCGTCACGCCTCCCCTGCTCCTCCTTCATTCTCCCCCACTGACCCCCTCTCCCTCCACCGCGACCCCTATTCCTTTCCCTCTTCACCCGTCTCGCCACGCGCGCCCTTTCCGCCCATCGCCTCCCCCTAAACTTAAGATGATCTAAACTCAGATATAACCTATGGTAAACTCAGCGCACACTCACTTGCCGACCAAACCCAACTAATGAGGAGACTTTCATGCGCCTCGAAACCATGCTCATCCACGCCGGCTACACCCCTGACCCTCTCACCAAAGCCGTCGCGGTTCCCATCTATCAAACCACCTCCTACGCCTTTGACAACACTCAACATGGTGCCGACCTCTTCGACCTCAAAGTTCCGGGAAACATCTACACCCGCATCATGAACCCGACCCAAGCGGTTCTTGAAGCGCGTCTTGCGGCCCTCGAAAGTGGTGTCGGCGCCCTTGCCCTTGCCTCGGGCATGGCCGCGATCTTCTACGCCATTCTCACCATCGCCGAATCTGGCGACAACATTGTCTCCTCTGCCACCCTCTACGGCGGCACTTACAACCTCTTTGCCCACACGCTCCCGCAACTTGGCATCGAAGTTCGTTTTGCCGACTACCGCGACCCCTCCACCTTTGCTCGTCAGATCGACCATCGCACCAAAGCCCTTTTCTGTGAATCGGTCGGCAATCCTCTAGGCAACGTTACCGACTTTGAAGCCCTCGCTGCGGTCGCCCACAGCGCCGGCATTCCCCTCATCGTCGACAACACTGTCCCCACCCCCTACCTCTGTCGTCCTTTCGAACACGGTGCTGACATCGTCATCCACTCCCTCACCAAATACCTCGGCGGTCATGGCACGACGCTCGGCGGGATCATCATCGACAGCGGTCGTTTCCCCTGGCAAGAGCATAAAGAGCGTTTTCCTCGCCTCAATGAACCCGACCCCTCCTACCACGGCGTCACCTACACCGACCACTTTGGCAACGCTGCCTACATCGCTCGCGCTCGGGTTGTCCCCTTGCGCAACACCGGGGCAGCGATCAGCCCTCTCAACGCCTTCCTCATCCTTCAAGGCATCGAAACCCTAGCCGTTCGCATGGACCGCATCTGCACCAACGCGCTGCAAGTCGCTCAATTCCTGCGCACCCACCCCAAAGTCGCCTGGGTCAACTACGCCGGTCTTTCCGACCACCCCTCCTACCCCCTCGTTCAACGCTATCTTGGCGGGCGTGCCTCTGGCATCCTCTCTTTTGGCGTTCGCGGTGGACGCGAAGCGGGGATCCGTTTTCAAGACGCCCTCAAACTTTTCACGCGCCTTGTAAATATCGGCGACTGCAAATCGCTCGCCTGCCATCCCGCCTCCACCACCCATCGGCAACTTGCCCCTCACGAACTCGCTCAAGCCGGCGTCAGCGAAGAGATGATTCGGCTCTCGATCGGAATCGAGCACATCGACGACCTTCTCGAAGACCTCGACCAAGCTCTTGCCGCTGCCTAACCTGCCTCCCCCCAACCCTGGGGGGATGCTTAATCCCTCTCCCTACAGCCTTCCCTCCCTCACCCTCGCGCCAACCGCTGTAGCGCCCACCGCACTCCCTCTGCTAATGGCAAATCTCCCGGCAAATCGCGCAAAGCCCCCTCCACCTCCCCCTCGCGGTATCCCAAAGCCACCAACGCCGCCAACACCTCTGTCGCCAACCCTCTTCTCCCCTCTCTCGACTCCTCCTCTGGGGAAACCTGCTCTCTCCTCCGCGGCAGGGCTGTCAACCGCCCTTTCAACTCCAGCACCAACCGTTCGGCGGTCTTAGGTCCGATCCCCGGAACGCGTCGCAACCGTGCGGCATCTCGCTGTCTCACCGCCTCCTCCAACTCGGTTACCGTCATATGGGACAACAATGCCAACGCTGTCCGCGGTCCTACCCCTGGCACCCGCACCAACACGCGGAACGTCTCTCGCTCCTCCGCCCTCAGAAAGCCGTACAGCTGTACCTCCTCCTCGCGCACCACCAAATGGGTAAACAACCGTACCTCTCCCCCTATCAGCGGCAACTCCTCCCACGCCGACAATGGCACCCACACCTCCACCCCGAACCCTGCCGCTATCTCCACCGTCACCACCGGTGCCCTACGATCGCGCACCACTCCCCTCACCTCGCCGATCATCTTACCCACAACCCTCCTGCCGTCAACAGCGGGTAGAGATGTGCAGCCCACAACTGGCCTCCCGCGGCCCTTCGGAACTCCGCGGCATCGACCCCTCTCTCCCACCACGCCTGCGGACAAGCTCGCCTCAACCTCCAAAAAGCCGCCACCGCCGGAAGCAACCCCGCCAAACCCAACTGTGCCGTCTGCGGCAAATGGCCGCTCTCCACCAACCACACATGCAATCCCCCTACCGCCGCCACTCCTGCCCCATATCCCCAAGGCGCCGCCTCCCTCAACCGTAACGGCAACGTTCTCTTACCTGTAGCTTCGTCGGCTGCAGCATCTGGAAACTCATTCACATACAACACCAAAGCCACCAAAAGTGCAAACGGCAAAGCCGTAGTCCCTGCCGCCGTTGCCAATCGGGCAATCTCCTCGGTCCTCGTCTCCTCTCCTCCTGCCGCTGTCACCAATGCCATTCCCACCACTATCCCCAACCAAGCGATCCCCACTCCCACCTCTCCCAATCCCCGCGCCACCAAACGCACTGGCGGTGCCGAATAGACCCACCCTACGGTCACCCCTCCCAACCCGATCGCCGCCAACCATCCCCCCCATGCTGCTCCCTTTTCCCCTGCCCACCCCACCACCGCTCCCCCTATTCCCGCCGCCGCTGCAAACAAACTGACTGTCCACTCTCTCATCTCCGCCGCGGTCATGATCCCCTCTGGCAACACCCGGCTTCCCCCCGTAAAGGGTGTAATGCGTCTCTCGTTTATCTCATCTGTTCCCTGATCGTAATAATCGTTATGCACATTAGCCGCCGCATGCGCCAACAGCACTCCCGCCCCTGCCAATCCCACCATTCCCCACACCACCTCCTCCACAGCGACACCCGAGCGGAATAAGCCCTCGCTCACCCCCAACACACCTCCTGCCCCGCTCAATAGCAAAAAAGGCCACCGCACCGCCTGGAGGCGTCCTCGCCATTCCTTCTGCCATCGCCGCCCATGTTCTCGGTATCTCAACCCCTCTCTCCCTTACCCTTGAGCATGTTCAAATTCAAACGGCCGCACCGCGCGGGCAAAGCGATCGAGCACCCCGTTCACGAAGCGGAATCCCTCCTCTGCCCCGTACCGTTTTGTCAGCTCGATCGCCTCATCCAAGATCACTCGGTGGTTCGTCTCCGGATGGCGGTCAAACTCCACAGCTGCGATCAGCAACACTGCCTGCTCGATCGGCGTCACCTCCTCGATCCCGCGTCGGGCGAATGGTGCCAACGCCTTTCGCCATCGTTCCGCCTCCAACACCGCCCCCCGCAGCAGCTCCAAAAAAAGCTCATGGTCGGCGCGGGCAAAAAGGCCATCCTCCCGCAATCCCCTTTCGATCGCCGTCACATCATGCCCGCTGATCAGCCACTCATACACCCCCCGCAGTGCCAACTCCCGCGCCAAGCGGCGGCGGGAAGGGCCTCGTCCTCGCTTTCGTTCCCCTCCCTCCTCCGCTCGCCCGCCGTTCTCGGCTTGCATCCTTATCCTCCCCGCCGCAAAGAGCGCAGCAAATTAGCCATCTCCACTGCCACCCGGGCGCACTCTCGCCCCTTGGGGTTCATACGCACCTCCGCCTGCTCCTCGCTATCGGTAGTCAAGACGCCGTTGGCGATCGGCACCGCGCACTCGAGTTGCACCCGCATAATTCCCGCCGCCATCTCGTTAGCCACCACCTCGAAATGGTAGGTCTCGCCGCGGATCACTGCCCCCAGTGCCACCAATGCATCGAAGCGACCGCTCCTTGCCATCGCCTGCAACGCGATCGGCAGCTCTAACGCCCCGGGCACTGTCACGATCGCGATATCGCTGGGGCTTACTCCCAATGCGCGCAACTCTGCGATACACGCTGACAATAAACCGTCGCCCACATCGGCGTTAAAGCGCGCCATTGCCACCCCCACCCGCACGCCGCGCCCCTCGAAATCGCTCTCGAACTCGTAGATATCATCGTAACGTGCCATCGACTACTCCTCGAACCCCACGACCTCCAACCCGAATCCGGACAAATTGGGAAAGCGCATAGGATGCGACAAAACCCGCATCTTTCGCACGCCCAAGACGCGCAAAATCTGTGCTCCGATCCCGATGAAGCGCGGATCCCACCCCCGTCGAGGCCGTTTCACTGCTGAAAACTCCATCAACAACTCCTCTCCTCTCTGAGGGCGGTACAGCATCACCACCACCCCTGCTTTGGAATGCGCCACTCGCGCCAGCGCGTCGGGCAATGACACCGAATGTGTTCTCCCCTCCGGATCCAAAAAATCGAGCACCGACAATGGCTCATGGACCCGAACCAATGCTATCTCCTCCGGGCCAATCGTTCCCTGCCACATCGCCCAATGCAAATCCCCTGACGTTCGGTCGCGGAAAGCCGACAACCGAAACCTCCCCCATGGGGTATTTACCTCTCGCTCCTCCACTCGCTCCACCAGTACCTCGGTCCGCAAGCGGTACTCGATCAAATCGCGGATTGCGCCGATCCTCAACCCATGGCGAGCTGCGAACGCTCTCAGCTCTGGCAAGCGAGCCATACTTCCATCCTCGCTCAAAATCTCGCAGATCACTGCGGCTGGCTCGAATCCGGCCAATGCGGCCAAATCGCATCCTGCCTCGGTATGTCCGGCGCGGATCAGCACTCCTCCTTTGCGGGCCATCAATGGGAAGACATGTCCGGGCTGCACCAAATCGCTTGGCTTAGCGTGGCGTGCCACGGCGGTTCGGATTGTATGGGCGCGGTCATACGCCGAAATTCCGGTGCTCACTCCGCTGGCCGCCTCGATCGAAACGGTAAAAGCGGTTCCATAAAGGGTACCGTTCTCCTCGGTCATCAACCGCAGGCCCAGCTGTGCGCACCGCTCGGGTGTCAATGTCAAACAGATCAAACCCCGTCCATACTTAGACATGAAATTGATCGCCTCTGGCGTCACGCACTCAGCTGCGAGCACCAAATCTCCTTCATTCTCTCGATCCTCATCATCCACCAACACCACCATTCGCCCTGCCCGCAGCTCTGCCACGATTTCGGGAATCGTCGCCAATCCCTCCTCTCTCTTCTCCTCTTCTCCCTGCATCGTCTCGGGCAAAGCCTCGCTCATCCTCTCGCTCCCTGCAACGCCAGGCGCTATGTTTCTCTCTCCTTCTCCCCTCCTCCTTGGGGATCCCGCTCCAACCACCGCAGCAGATAGCGGGCAAGGAGATCGACCTCCACATTGACCCGCTCCCCCACCCGCACCGTGGCGAAAGTCGTCACTGCTTGCGTATGGGGAATCACATTCACCGCCATGCGGCATCTCCCATCGGCGAGATCCTCCACCTCGTTGATCGTCAAGCTCACCCCATTGATCGCCACCGACCCCTTACGGGCCACGAAAGGAGCCACTGTGGACGGCACAGTGAACACCACGCGCACCGACTCCCCTCGCTCCTCCACCTCGGACACCTCACCCACGGCATCCACATGGCCGCTCACCCAATGCCCCCCCACTGGATCGCCCACCCGCAGTGCCCGCTCTAAATTCACCTCTTTTCCCTCCTCTGCCAAGCCTATTGTGCACCGCAATGTCTCCCCCGAAACGTCGAACCAAAACCGCCACCCTTCCGTGCCCCTCTCGCACCCCACCACTGTCAAACAAACCCCATGCACTGCGATACTCTCGCCGATCTCCACCCCCTCTCCCGAAACCGCTTGGCTCACCACCGCCACGCGCACCCCATCCCTCTGGGGAATTACTCTCTCGACTCGTCCCACCCCCAACACGATCCCTGTGAACATAGAACCACTCCCATCCACCGCGAGCGCATGATTCTACCCTCAACCGCTCCATTCGCTCTGCTCCATCCCCTCCCCGTTCGCGTAGAATAATGTCTCAGAACCCCTTAGGAGCAAGTGTGATGACCCGGATTCCCAACCCTGATCCAAACGCGCTTTACCGTGAAGAGACCATCGCCGACCCGCGGGTTGGCTCCATCCGCCGCATGATTCCCATCACCCCTGACGGGCTCCCCGATCCGGCCCGCCACGAACGCTACATTGGCGAGATCACCATTATGACCCCGGTCGGTGCGCTCCCTCTCTCCTTCGAGATCCCGGCGACCACGCTTTCGGAAGCGATTGCGGGCTTCTCCGCTGCCGCCGAAAAGCAACTCGAACGCATGCAAGACGAACTTCGTCGTCTTGAGCTCGAACAATCCTCTCTTCTCGCCAAACAAGCGCTCGTCGGTGGCAACCTTGGCGCTCCCTCTCTCTCTGGGGGAAGCGGTCCCATTCCTGGAAGTCGTGGAGGGAGTGGCCTCATCATCCCCTAACCTTGCCGCATACTCCCCCTCACACAGCGAAAACCGGAGCGAATCCTCCTCCGGCGGTTCGGAAATTTGTCGTCTGTCCCTCGTACAACCGTGCTGCGAAAAGGACCACCCTTCCCTCATATGCATACGCCCGCACATCGAACTTCAACGGTCGTGGTGTCCCCCCCTGAGGGACCAACTGCACGCTCGGTGCGGTATACACCTGTGCCACATAATTTCCGCGCAAAATCACCTCCGACCACACCCGTCGGGTCACCTTATCGCCGCGGTATACCGCTTTACTCCCGTATCCCCCGGCTGGCTTAAAAAAGAAACCACGTCGCTCCCTCCACAAAACCTCTGCGTTCTCCTCCGTCACCACCACCGTCATCGGCACATGGCTCAACAACAACGCCCGCACCGCTCCTGGCACCCTCAACCCGCGCAAAAACTCCCCATCTGACAACAGTGCTAAGCGGCGTTTATCCGCCAACAATGCATGGGCCAAAGGTCCTGGCGACACCACAGCCCCATCGGTCCTCACCGCCTCTGCCAGCGCTGCATGCTCAGGTGCCTCTAACCCGAAATCGGTCAATCGGTTATACACAAAATCGACGCGTTCCGCCCCGCCTTTCCCAACCCTCCACAATCCTCCCTCCTCCCAAGCCAGTTCCCTTGCATCGACCACCTCTGCCCGCCATCCTGAACGCCGCAACAACGCGGCAAACAGCACAAACTCCGGGAAAAGGTACTGTGTCTGCGGTCGATCATCGACGATCGCCAAAAAACGGCCCTCTAGCGGCTCCCTCCGAACGCTTCCCCACTCCTCCCGGAAAAGCGCTGCCAACCCCTCCTCCGCTGGCTCCTCTTGGGCTGCTGTTGCCAATCCCCTCTCCAACTCGGGGCAACACCCCCCCTGGGCCTGGCGCAGCAAAGCGTTTATCAAAGCCCCTCCCGCGTTGGTATTGATCTCGATCAACTGAGGGCCTCGCTCGGTCAAATGGAAATCGAACCCCCACACCAGCCCCATCGCTCTCCTTCCCTCTGCGGCCAACGCGCTCGCCAAAGGAGGTGCCCCGCGCAAAACCGCCCTCTGCCACTCCTGCTCGCGGGCCAATGCGCTCACCCTCTCCACCACGACCCTCATCGTCGCCAACTCCTCCGCCGGCACCAACAAAGCCACCGGTGCCACCAGATGGGGTCGTTCGCGCAACAACCCCATCACCCATTCCCCCTCACCCTCTCCTACCAATCCCAAAACTGCCCGCTTCCATGCGCTCGGATCGAACGACCGGCACAACACGCGCAGGGTGCTCACTCCCCTCACCCTCCCCACCCGTTGCGGCCCAACCACCACGCCACCCACAACGACACCCCCCACGCCGCAGCCCACCCCAACCGTCGCCATCCCCAGCGGCGGCGTGCCTTTGCCTGGCGGACCTGTACCCACGCCTCACGGCGTGCTGCCTCGCGGGCCGCGTAATCGGCGTATACCAACCGCGGCAAGCGCGGCAGCAATCGCACCCAATAAGTTCCCTCGTTACGCAGCGCGCGGCGCAGGGCTCGCCACCCCACCTGTTCGCTCATCCATCGCTCTAAGAACGGCAATGCGGTAGCCCACAAATCGAGATCAGGATCGAGTTGTCGTCCCAAGCCCTCCACGTTCAGCAATGTTTTCTGCAGCAGCACCAACTGTGGCTGTACCTCCACCTCGAAGCGGCGAGCTGTCTGGAACAAGCGCAACAACGTCTTCCCGAACGAAATCTCCCGTAATGGTCGATCGAAAATCGGCTCGCACACGGCGCGGATTGCCCCCTCGAACTCCTCCACTCGCACATAAGGGGGTGCCCATCCCGCCTCGATATGTGCCTCGGCCACTCGGCGGTAATCGCGGCGGAAAAATGCCAAAAAATTCACCGCCAGATAATTTTTATCCTCCTCCGACAACGTTCCCATAATTCCAAAATCGACCGCCACGTAGCGTCCGTCGTCGGCCACCAAAACATTTCCCGGATGCATATCGGCATGGAAAAAGCCATCGCGGAACACCTGGGTAAAAAAGATCTCCACCCCCATCGCCGACAATCGTTTCAAATCGATCCCTGCTGCTGCCAACGTCTCCACCTGTGAGATCGGCGTTCCCCGCACCCACTCCATCACCATCACCCCTGGTCCGCACAGATCCCAAAAAACCTCGGGCACCACCAACAATCGTCCATCGCGGAAGTTGCGGCGCAACTGGGAGCAATTTGCCGCCTCGCGCAATAGATCGAGCTCATCCTCCAAATGCTTGCTAAACTCGGCCACCACAGCGCGCGGTTTAAAGCGGCGGCTCTCCGCCCAAATCCACTCCAACATCCCCGCTGCTGTCTCCATCAATGCCACATCGTGGGCGATTACTCGGCGGATTCCTGGTCGCAGCACCTTTACTGCCACCTCGCGGCCGTTGGGCAACACCCCGAAATGGACCTGGGCCACGGACGCGCTCGCCACGGGGACCACATCGAAACGCGCGAACACCTCAGGCAATGGGCGGCCGAAATGGCGTTCCAAAATCGCCTGGGCCACCTCGCTGGCAAAGGGCGGCACGCGATCCTGCAGCAGCGCCAACTCATCGGCGATATCGGTTGGGATCAGATCGCGGCGTGTCGACAACATCTGACCGAACTTCACGAAGATCGGCCCCAACGCCTCCAACGCCAAGCGCAACCGTACCCCGCGCGGCACCGAACTTCGGCGCCAAAAAAAAAGTCGATTCCACCAACGCTCCACCCCGATCGCCTCGGCCAAAATGCCATCCAATCGGTAGCGGAACACCACCCAACCGATCACCAACAGACGCCACCACCGCATCGCACCCTCAGCACCTCAAGCACCGGTACGCTTCTCCCCCTCGCTCTTTTCTTCGCTCGCCCCTTCTCTCCTTCCCCTGTTTAGGCTCCTTAAGGTACCGCGGAAAGATCGTGGAGGTCGATCGCTCAACAGCGCCGCCCACCCTCGGCCCCCTGGGAGGCGCTCTAATGCCAACCGAGCGATCATTGTCAGTGGAATCGACAAAAAAGCCCCCACTACTCCCAACAACCACCCCCACAGAAACAGCGACACCAACACCACCGTTGGCGACAATCCCAGCACCTGGCCCATCCACCGCGGCTCCAGCACGTTGCCCAGCACCACATTGATTCCCAAATAGCCTGCCGTCACGATAATCGCCTCCTCCAACCCCTGCATCAACAAAGCGATCAACACCGCGGGCACTGCCGCCACCACCGACCCCACCGTTGGGACAAAGTTCAGCAGCGCGGCCAGCAATGCGAAAAAAAGGGCGAAATCGACCCCCCGCCACACCAGCAATCCCCACACCGCTGCCCCTGTCATCGCGCTCACCGTCGTCTTAATCGCCAAATAGCGGAACACGGCGCGTGCCAATCGGCGGGCCTGTACGGCGGTGCGGCGATCTGGGAATGCCCACGCCAACCGTTCGGGCAACGTTGGGATCTCCAGCAATAAAAACACATAAGCCAGCAAAACCAACGCGAAGCGCGCCAACAACTCTCCTGCCGATCGAGCGATCAATCGTGCGCCCTCGGCCACCATTCCCAATGGCAACGAAGAGAAATCGCTCACCACCCCCTCCCACTCCACCCCCAAACCTCTCAGCCACTCCTGCAAAGCGGTGACAAACACGCTCCACCGCTCCTGGTACACCGGCGCGTTTGCCGCCACTGCGCGCGCTGTCCACTCCAGCACCGAAAAAAGCTGGAACACTGCCCATCCTACCCCTGTAAAGAGCAACACCACCCCCACCCCCCACGGCACCCCCAATCGTCGCAACGCCATCAACGGCGGCGTCGACACCAATGCCAAAAAAAAGGCCACCAGTAAAGGTGCCACCCATCCGGAAGCCGCCTGCAACACGGCTCCCACCGCCACCACCGCCACCACCACGGCGGCTTTTTCCCCTGCTGACCACGCTACCCTCGGCACGCCATCTCCTCTTCCTCACTCCCCCTCTTTCCCTGGGGGGGAAGTATACAATGCCTCTTCCCCTCATCTCTTCTCATCCCATTTTCCCTCCCTGTATAATCGCATCGACCACAAGAACCAAGAAAATTATCGATGATGGAAATCTCCTCTCCCCCTGAAAAGATCCTCGCCGCCCTCCTTCGTCAAGCGATCACTGCCGCCTACCCGGAGGAAGCCCACCACCCTATATTTCTGGAGCGTCCTAAAGACCCCGCCCACGGCGACTGGACCACCACCTGGGCCTTTCACCGCGCGCGCACCCTCAAGCAAAACCCGCGCACCGTAGCCGAATCGATCGTTCGGGAGGTCACTCCTCACCCATACCTCCACGCCATTGAAGTCGCGGGCCAGGGCTTCATCAACCTCTATCTCTCCCCCCTTGCCAAAACCGCCATCCTCCCTCACATTCTCGAGCGTCGCCACCGCTATGGTGCTGGGCAACCCTCCTCGGAAAAGATCCTCATCGAATTTGTCTCAGCCAACCCCACTGGTCCGCTCCATGTCGGCCACGGGCGGGGGGCTGCCTATGGAGCGGCGCTCGCTCAACTCCTCTCCTTTGCGGGGCACACCGTCACCTGCGAGTACTACATCAACGACGCTGGTCGTCAGATCGACATTCTCGCCCTCTCCGTCTGGCTTCGCTACCTTGAGCACTTTCTCTCCCTATCCTCTCTCTTCCCTCCCAACGCCTATCAAGGCGACTACGTTCGCCTCATAGCGGCGGAGCTCAAAGAGCGGCACGGCGCTCTCTTTGTTCGCGACCCCACCCCCCACCTCGCTCAACTCCCCCCTGCCCCTCTGCCGGATCGTCTCGACCCTGACGCCGTTGAGCAACGCGAAGCTCGGCTTGACGCCCTCATCGCCCTTGCCAAGCAGCTCCTTGGGCCAGACCACTGGGCGATTCTCCACCGCTTGGTTCTAGAAAGCCAACTCGCCGACCTTCGCGCTGACCTTGCCGAATTTGGCGTTCACTTCGACACCTGGTTCTCCGAGCAAAGCCTCTACGACACGGGTCTTGTTGCCCGAGCGATCGAACAACTTCAAACCGCCGGTCACTGCTACGAACAAGACGGTGCCCTCTGGTTTCGGGCCACCGCTTTTGGTGATGAAAAAGACCGTGTTCTCCGGCGCGCCAATGGCAGCTTCACCTACTTTGCCGCTGACATCGCCTACCACCTCAACAAATACGAACGCCGCTACACCCACCTCATCAACATCTGGGGTGCGGACCACCACGGCTATGCCCCGCGCCTCCGTGCCGCCCTCACCGCGCTCGGGCTCGACGCCAACCGGCTTGAAATCCACCTCGTTCAATTTGCGGTTCTCTATCGGGGTGGGGAAAAAGTTCCCATGAGCACTCGTGCCGGGCAATACATCACCCTCCGGGAACTTCGCCAAGAAGTGGGCAATGACGCCGCGCGGATCTTTTACCTCATGCGCAAAAGCGATCAGCACCTCGACTTCGACCTTGACCTTGCCAAAAAGCAATCGGCGGACAACCCTGTCTACTACCTTCAATATGCCCACGCCCGCATCGCCTCGCTGCTTCGCGAAGCCCTCTCGCTCGTCACCGACCCCGACCCTTCTCAAGCCCTCGCCCTCGACCAAACCCTCGCTGCTGTCGACCTCACCCCCCTGCACACCTCTCCCTCTGCCCTCACGCTTGCTCAGCACCTCTCCCTCTTTCCCTCCCTCATTCAAACCGCTGCTCAAGAGCGTGCCCCCCACCACCTTCTCCTCTATCTCAAAGAAGTAGCTGCTCGCTTCCACGCCTGGTACAATGAAGAGCGGATTCTCGTTCCCGACTCCGCCCTGCGAAACGCCCGTCTCGCCCTTGCCCGCGCCACCCAGCACGTTCTCACCAATGGTCTCACCATTCTCGGCGTCTCAGCCCCCACCCGCATGTAACCTTCCCCGAAAGGAGGGTTTCTCGATGTCTTCTCCCCTCTCCTTCCCTCCCCTGCTGCGGGGAAGTACCCTTTTGGGTATCCTCCTTGGGATCGCCATCGGCGCGCTCCTCGCACTCTTTGCCGCCTGGTATGTCACCCGCCACTCCCCCTTTCGCGACACCTCTTCCCCTCCATCCGCCACCCCCTCTCCGTCCCCCTCGCTCCCGCAAGAACTCACCGCCCTACTTGCGCAAAATCGAGCTGAAAAAAGCGACGCCCCCCCCAAAGGAGCAGCCCCCAAGCCCACCCCACCCGCTTCTCCTTCTGCTTCCTCCTCCAGTGCAACCTCCTCCTCGGTCCCTACCTCTCCCCCCCCCTCCCCCCCTACGCCCCCTACCGCCTCTGCCTCTCCCCCCTCGCCCCCCCCTTCTCTCGCACTCCCCTCTCCTTCCTCCCCCTCCGCTGGCCCCGCTCCATCCCCCTCCCCCTCCGAGCGTTGGTACTGGCAAGTCGGCGCCTACGCCACCGAACAAGAAGCCAATCGCGTTCGTGCCGAACTGGCTCTTCTTGGCCTCACCTCGCGCGTTGAAGCAGCGGCGATGGCCGACGGTCGGACCCTCTATCGCGTCCGCGTCGGCCCCTACACCACCCAACAAGAAGCCGCCGCTGCCAAAGGGCGGATCACCGCTGGCGGCTACCAGCCTGTTCTCGTTAAAGGATAAACCGAACTGGAGTATCATTACCCTCTCACCTCCTTGAAGGATCGGCCGATGAACCGTCGTGCGTTACTGGCTTTTCTCACCGCTCTTCCCTTTACCCCCTCTCTTCCGGCTGCTCTTCCCTACGACGAAATCACCCCTCCTCTCCCCACCCCCTCTGAATTCATTGAAGTCATCGAATTCTTTCACTATGGCTGTCCCCACTGTCGCGACTTTGATCCCCTCGTCACCCTCTGGGCCGCGCAACTCCCCTCTGACGTCCGCTTTCGGGCGACTCCTGTGCTCTGGAACCAACGCTCCCTCACTGCCCTCGCCACCCTCTACTATGCTCTCGAAGTCATCGGCGAAAAAACGCGGCTTCACTCCAAAATCTTCGCAGCCCTTCAAATCGAAAAGATTCCCCTCTATGACCGCGACGCGGCTCGTCTCTGGCTCAAAGAGCAAGGAGTAGACGACGCCGCCTTCGTCGCTGCCTGGGACTCTCTCGCGGTGCAAACCAAAGTCAAGCAAGCCGACCGCGAAGCTCGCGCCCACAAAATCGACTCTGTTCCCACCCTCGTCATCGCTGGTCGCTACCGCACCTCAGCCGCCCTCGCCGGCGGCCACGACGCCGTTCTCAAAGTCGCCGATCAACTCATCGCCCGCGTTCGCCGCGAACGCTCCTCCTCCTAGCCTACCGCCTATGGTCGCTCCCCTTCTTCCCCTCACCCCTCCCCCCGCAAACGCTCCGGAGCGGCGCCGTTATCCTCGCTTTTACGTCGCCCTCCTCACCCCCGGTCGCTTTCATCTCATCCTCCCCAACCTATCCCCCACTCCTCTCCATGACCTCTCTCTCATCGGCTTCTCGTTTACCGCGACCAACCTCCCCCCGCTCCCCGACTCCTTCGATTTCTCGCTCACCGCTACGGCTGACCCTACCCCCATCGCCGGTCGCGCCCAAATTCGCTCTCGTCGCCCCGACGGTCGTATCGGCTGCGAAATCACCCAAATTTTGCCGCCCGACCGCGCCCGTCTCCTCTCCTGGCTTATCGACTACATCCGCGCCAACGCTCGCATCCCTCTCACCCAAGCCCAAGCCGAATCGATCCTCCTCGGCTCCTCACACTCCTTCTAAGCTGCTCTGCTACCTACAATCGGCCTCCTTCTCATCGTTCGCGCTCATGACTCTCCTCTCCTCCCTCAACCCTTACCCCCTCGCCAACCCCCTTGCTGCGCTCACCCTCCCTTTTCCCCTCGGCGGAATTATCTCCTGAAAGCCACGCCAACGTCGCCGCGCACCGTTCCCCTCCGAAATAGCGCCCCAAGACGGCGGCAAACACCTCCTCTCCACCCACAGCCCAAAACAACGTCATCGACGACTTCAACTTCAAATCATCGGGCGGCGGCAAGATCGCCGCGATCGGTCGAAGCGGCAACGCCAACAACGTTCGGGCGCATACCCGCAAACGCTCTCCCAAAATCGGATGAGCCAAATAGGCCTCTGCCTCTCGGCGGCTCTGAATCGCATACCGCTGTGCCATCAGACTCCTTCCCAAACCGCGCGCCTGGGGAAAGACAAACCACATCCAATGGCCCTCCTTTCGCCCTCGCCGCAGTTCAGCAAGCGCCTCCTCGTAAACTCCCTCCTGTGCTTTCAAAAACCGTTCCAACCTAAACTCGCCCTCTACCTCCACCGTTATGCTCCCTTCGCTCGCCCTTCCTCCTCTTCCTCCCTTTTCCCTCTCTCCCTGCGCGGATCACCCTCTCTCTCTTCATCCTCCCTCGCTATGCCCCCCTCTTTCCTCCAACCAGCGGCACCCCGCTCCTACCCACACTGCTCGGAAATCGTTCACATTGGTCAGCGTCGGCCCTGTCTCCACCAAATCGCCCAACGCCGCGAAAAAGCCCCACGAATCGTGCTGGGACAATGCCCGGCGCGCATCGATCCCCAGCGCAGCTGCCCGGGCCAAAGTCGTCGGCGTCACCACTGCTCCCGCGTTCCCCTCGCTCCCATCGATTCCATCGCTATCGGCGGCCAACGCCCACACCCCTCCCTCTCCCTGGAGGGCCAACGCCAACCCCAGCAAAAACTCTCCGTTTGGTCCCCCCCGCGCCTTTGCTCCCACTCCCTCACCCTTTTCCCTGCTCCTCCTACGCCGCCCCTCCTGCAATCTCACGGTAGTCTCTCCTCCGGAAAGGAGCACACACGGGGGGGCGAAAGGGGACCCTCGCCGGGCCACCCCGCGGGCGATTGCCGCCATCACCCGTCCCACCTCCCGTGCCTCTCCCTCCCAATCATCGCCCAACACATACGCCCTCACTCCCCACCGTTCTGCCTCTGCTGCCGCCGCCTGCAGCGCCCCCCACGGGGTAGCCACCAAACAATATTGGCAACGTGCGAACACCCCATCTCCTGGCTTGGGGGTCTCCCACTCCCCCCCCATCAACCCCCCCCGCACCTGCTCTGGCACCACCACCCCGTACCGTTCCAGCACCGCCAACGCCTCGGCGCAGCTTGTCGGATCAGCCACCGTCGGCCCGCTTCCGATCACGCTCGGATCATCCCCAGCCACATCGCTGATCGCCAAGGTCACCACCTCGGCGGGAAAAGCCGCTGCAGCCAATCTCCCTCCTCCTACTCTAGACAAATGTTTGCGCACGCAATTCACCTCATCCACCGAAGCCCCTGCCGCCAACAATCGCTCGGTCACCCTCGCCGCCACCCGCAGCGACACGCCTGCAGGCGGCGTCATCGTCAACGCCGAAGCCCCTCCCGACAACAGTACCACCACCCGATCCTCCGCCCTCAACCCCTGTACCGCCGCCAACAGCGCCTCTCCCGCCCGCGCGCTCGCCTTGGTTGGGATCGGATGCCCTCCCTCCAAGACCCGGATTCTCCTCTTCCCCTTTGGTAGATCATCTGGCGGCAAATGGCCCACCCGCGTCACCACCACGCCGCGCAGTGGCCGATCCTCTGGCCAAAATTCCTCGAACACCTGCGCCATCGCAGCCGCTGCCTTTCCCGCACCCACCACTACGGTCTCCCCCCGCTCTCGATCGCGCGCCAACCGCTCCACCCACGGCGGCAGCACCGCTCGTGGATCGGCGCTCGCCACTGCTGCCTTAAAAAGCCTCAATAACCGCTCCCGGACCTCCTCCTCAACCGCCATCTCTCTTCTCCACTCCTGCTGGAGCCCTTCCCCGCGCTCCCTCAATTCTGGGATAATTGAGCTCATCCTTGAAGAGTAAACCGACCATGACTGTTGCCCTTCTCACCGACCTCTTCGACCGGGGTCTCATCGCCCGGATCACCCACCCTCAGCCCCTTGCCGACCATCTCGCCCGCGCCCCCATCACTCTCTATTGCGGCTTTGACCCCACTGCCGACAGCCTCCACCTCGGCCATCTCGTTCCGATTCTCACGCTCCTTCGTTTTCAAAAAGCGGGGCACCGTCCCATTGCCCTCGTCGGCGGTGCCACGGGGCTTATCGGCGATCCCAGCTTCAAGGCCAACGAGCGCAAGCTCAACCCCACCGACATCGTCGCGGCCTGGAGCGAAAAGATTCGTCAACAACTGGAACCCTTCCTCGACTTCACCGGGCCTGCGGCCGCTCAAATCGTCAACAACCACGACTGGTTTAGGGAGATTGACCTTCTCACCTTCCTGCGCGACATCGGCAAGCACTTTTCTGTTAACGCCATGATCAAAAAAGAAGCGATCGCCGCCCGCCTTGAGCGCGACGACATCGGCATCTCCTACACCGAATTCTCCTACATGCTCCTGCAAGCCTACGACTTTCTCCAACTCTACCGCCGTCACGGCTGCCTTCTGCAGATCGGCGGCTCTGACCAATGGGGCAACATCACCGCCGGGATCGGCCTCATTCGTCGTCTCCATCGCGTCGATGCCTATGGTCTCACGCTCCCGCTCATCACCAAAGCCGACGGCACCAAATTTGGCAAAACCGAAAGCGGCACCCTCTGGCTCGACCCCTGCAAGACCAGTCCCTATCAATTCTATCAATTCTGGATCAACACTACCGACGCAGACGTCTATCGCTTTCTCGCCTATTTCACCTTTCTCACCCCCGCGCAAATCGCCGAAATTGAAGATGCCGACCGCCACCGCTCCAAACCGGAAGCCCAACGGATCCTTGCCCGCGAAGTCACTCGCCTCGTTCACGGCGCCGACGCCCTTACTGCTGCGGAACGGATCACTCAGGCTCTTTTCGGCGGCGACCTCAACACCCTCACCGAAGAAGACTATGCCCAGCTCGCCCTTGACGGGCTACCGCGTGCGGACCTTCCCCTCCTTCCCACCCCTCTGGTCGATGCTCTCGTCGCCGCTGGGCTCGCCCGATCCAAAAGCGACGCCCGCACGCAAATCGACGCGGGCGCCATTGCGGTAAACGGTCAGCGACAAACCGACTCTCGTCACCTCCTCGACCAAGCCGACCGTCGTCACCACCGCTACACCCTTCTCACCCGCGGCAAAAAGCACCACGCCCTCATTCTCTGGCACCCCTCGCGCTAACCCTCCATGACTGTCGTCGCCCTCACCTCTCGAGCCATTCTCGGCATCGAAGCCCCCGAAGTTCTCGTCGAAACCCACCTCGCCAACGGCCTTCCCTCTTTCACCCTCGTCGGTCTCCCCGACGCTGAAGTCAAAGAAGCCCGCGACCGCGTTCGGGCGGCCATCCTCAGCAGCGGTCTCGAATATCCCCTCAAACGCATCACCGTCAACCTCGCCCCTGCTGACCTCCCCAAAAGCGGCAGTCGTTTCGACCTCCCGATCGCTTTAGCCATCCTCGCCGCCAGCCATCAAATCCCCCTCAAACCCCTTCAACAATACGAAATTCACGGAGAACTCGGCCTTGACGGAACCCTTCGTCCCATCCCTGGGATTCTCCCCGCGGCTCTTGCCGCCCGGCGTGCCGGTCGTCCGCTCCTCATTCCTCTCGCCAATGCCCCCGAAGTCCGCCTTATCGACGGTCTTGCCTACTGCGCCTTTTCTCACCTCACCCATCTCCTTGCCTGGCTCACCGGGCAGCCGGAGGTCCCCCTTTCCCCCCCTCCCCCTCCCTCCCCCGCTCCCTCCTCGAACATCTCCTCCCCTTCTCCCCCGCCTGACCTCGTCGACGTTCGCGGGCAAACCGCCGCCAAGCGCGCGCTGGAGATCGCTGCTGCCGGCGGCCACTCTCTTCTCCTCTTTGGTCCCCCCGGCGCGGGCAAATCGATGCTCGCCGCTCGGCTCCCCGCTCTTCTCCCTCCTCTTACCGACGACGAAGCCCTTGAAACCGCTGCCCTTCACTCCCTTCTCGGCCCCTTTGATCCCAGTTGTTGGCGGCAACGCCCCTACCGTGCCCCGCACCACTCGGCCACCCTCCCAGCCCTCATCGGCGGCGGAACGGCCGGGCGCATCCTCCCTGGGGAGATCTCTCTCGCCCACGGTGGCGTTCTCTTTCTCGACGAACTCCCCGAATTTGACCGTCGGCTCCTTGAAGCCCTTCGTGAACCTCTAGAAACCCACACCATCACCCTCGCTCGCCTTGCTGTGCGGGTCACCCTCCCCGCTCGTTTTCAACTCATCGCCGCGATGAACCCCTGCCCCTGCGGCTACCTTGGCGACCTCGAAATCCCCTGCCGCTGTACACCTGCTGTGCTCGACCGATATCGGCAGCGCCTCTCTGGACCGCTCCTCGACCGTCTCGACCTCATGGTCGAAACCCCTCGTCTTCCCGCCGCCGAGCTTCTTCGCGCCCCTCCTGGTGAGCCCACAGCCGCCGTTGCCCAACGGGTTGCCGTAGCGCAAGCTCGGCAACGGGCGCGGCAAGGCAAGCTCAACGCCTACCTCACCCCTGCCGAACTCAGCCAGCACCTCCACCTCACCCCGTCCGCTGCTGATCTCCTCAACCGCGCGGCGGCCCAACTCAAACTTTCGGCGCGTGTTCACCACCGCCTCCTCAAAGTCGCCCGCACCATCGCCGACCTCGCGGCCAACGACGCCATCGCTCCCTCTCACATCGCCGAAGCCATTCAACTCCGTCGCACCCCTTGGTAACTCCCTCGCGCCGGCCAAGACGTTCATCTCGCCCTCGTCCCTTGCTCTGGCTCACGCAAAGCTGTACACTCTCCGCTCCGCCGCTCTCTCGGACCCCTATGGTCGATCTCGCCCACCTCCGCCGCGACTACGACCGCGACTCGTTAGACGACGACGCCATCGCCCCTGATCCCCTCGAGCAATTTCGCCGCTGGTTTGACGATGTCCTTCGTCAACATCTCCCTGAACCCAATGCCATGACCCTAGCCACCGCCACCCCTGACGGTCGTCCCTCGGTTCGCCCGGTCCTTCTCAAAAGCTTTGACGAGCGCGGTCTTGTCTGGTTCACCAATTACCACAGCCGCAAAGGACAGGAGCTCGCCGCCAATCCTCACGCTGCCCTCCAATTCTACTGGCCGGAGCTCGAACGAGTCGTCCGCGTCGAAGGCCCTGTCGAAACGATCAGCGCCGCCGAATCGGACGCTTACTTCTCCCAACGCCCTCTTGCCCACCGTCTCGGCGCCTGGGCCAGCCCTCAAAGTCAACCGATCCCTAACCGCACCTACCTCCTCGCGGAAGTTGCCCGCTATGCCCTCCGCTTCGGCCTTACCCCTCCCCGTCCCCCTCACTGGGGAGGCTATCGCCTTATTCCCGAGCGGTGGGAATTTTGGCAAGGTCGCCCCAGTCGGCTCCACGACCGCATTCTCTTCACCCGTCAGGCCGACGGCAGTTGGGCTCGAACCCGGCTAGCTCCGTAGTCCCTTTTAACAGCGGATGTTATTAACATTATTAACAAAACCGCTCTGCCCCTCACCCCCCTCCGCCCTCCACAGCGCCCCTCGACCTATGGTACAGTTTTTGCTCGTTATATTGCTGCAGTTATCCAAACATGTTGGAAAGGAGTGAAACGATGAAACAAGTCCAAGGCTTTACCCTCATCGAATTGATGATCGTCGTCGCCATTATCGGCATCCTCGCCGCGATCGCCTTACCCGCCTATCAAGACTACACCGTTCGCGCCCGCGTCTCAGAGATGCTCGCAGCGGCTGCCGCTGCCAAGGCCACGGTGAGCGAAAACATCGCCAGCCGGGGAGGGACCATCGGCACCGGTGTCTGCCAAGGGGTCACTACCGTCGCTGCAGGGGATAACCTGAAGAACCTTGCTTCGTTATCCTGCAACGACTCGACGGGGGTCATCACGGTCACCGGCACAGAGGCGACGAGGAGCGTTCAGATCACCTTCACTCCGCAAGTCTCCTCGCCGGGTGGGGTAATCAACTGGGTCTGCCGTGTGGGCAATGCCGACCATGCGAAGTATGTTCCCGCGGAGTGCCGGAACACCGCTTAAACGGATGGCGATCTAACCTCCCGGAGGCGGGTCTGAAAAGGACCCGCCGGCAGCGGATGATGAATGCTCCTCGTGGCCTTACCCTTCCGGAAACGCTGCTGGTGCTTCTTCTCGCCGCGATCCTTACCGCGATCGCGGTGCCACCGCTCCAACGATTCCTCGTTCGCGAGTCTCTTACCGCCTATGCCAACGAATTCCTCGCCGCCTTCAACCTCGCGCGCCTCGAAGCGATTCGCCGTCGCACCTCCACCACCCTCTGCCGCTCCGCCGACTACCACTCCTGCGACACTGAAAACAGAGGTTGGGAGATCGGCTGGATCCTCTATGAAGACCGCAACGCTGACGGCACACGCCAAACAGCCACCGAGCCCCTCATCCGCGCCTGGGGTCCCCTCGCGGCCCGCTACACCCTTCGCTCCAACATCTCCAACTTCACTCACCGCATCCGCTTTAACCCCCTTGGCGTTGTCGCCAACAACGGGGTGGGTGGTCTCCTCATTTTGTGTTACGACAACGAGCGGGTGGGTGCGCGGGCGATCGTCATCCGCCCTCTCCGTCCCCGCCTCGCCCTCGACACCAACGGCAATGGGATCCCCGAGAGCGAATCCGGCGACATCGAGCGCTGCTCTTGACCTCGCGACCTTTTCGTTTACCCCTCTCGCGCGCTGCCCTTCTTCTCCCCGATCGCGCCTCACCGCCCCATCCTCGGCAGTGGGGTTTACCCTCGTCGAGCTCCTCATCGCTGTCGTGATCGTAGCGGTCGGCCTTCTCGCCGTCGCCCTTCTTCAAACCCAGGCCCTGCGCCACAACCACTCGGCGCTGCAACAGAGCGAAATCCAGATGCTTGCTCAAGCCCTCCTCGACCTTGCCCGCAGCGACGCTGTCGCTGCCCGCAACGGCGCCTACAACCTCGGTCGCCTCTGCACTCCCCCTACCGCCACCGCCCCGGAGGCGCAAATGCTAGCGGCCCTTCACGCGCGCCTTACCGCTGCCCTTGGGCCAGCCGCTGCACCCTGTCTCGAACTCTCCTGCGACGCCGCCGGTCGTTGTCGCGCCACCCTCGAGTGGCGTGAACCGCGCGCCCGCCTCAGCGAACGGCGGACCCTCGAACTGCGCACCCAACTATGAGCCCCCGCACCCCCTCGCTGCCGCTCTCTCCCCCCCACACGAAGGCGGGGCTTACCCTTGTCGAACTCCTCATCGCCCTTTTCCTCGCCATCTTCCTCATCGGCGCTCTCTTCTCTTTCTACCTCGGTCAACGCGCCCTCTACCGGACCAACGAAGCCATTGCCCGCATTCAGGAGAACGCCCGCTTTGCGATTGAACTTCTCGCCCGCGAGCTCCGCGAAGCTGGGTCCACCCCTTGCGGTGCGCGTCTTCCCATCGCCAATATCCTCGACGGCGCTGTTTCCTGGTGGGCTCGCTTCGCTACCCCTATCCTTGGCTATGAAGGGAGCGTCACCTCGGGGTTTCCCCAACCCTTCGGTACTGCTGCCGCAGCTCGCTACCAAGCGGCCACCAGCAGCGCTACGCCCGACGCCCTCATCCTACTCTCAGCCACTGCCATCAGCGACCCCCCCCTCTACATCATCGAGCACAACCCCGTTGCAGCCCAATTTAAAGTCAGCACCACCAACCACGAAATTCGCGACGGCGACATTCTGCTCGCCTGCGACAGTGAAAGCGGCGCCCTCTTTCAAGTCAGCAACGCCAGCAGCGCCAACGTCACCATCGTCCACAACACCGGCGCCTCCGTCTCCCCTGGCAATTGCACCAAAGGGCTGGGCTGCGCCCGCGACGCCTTCAGCTGTGGCGCCAACAAAAACGAGCCCTGCGACGCGCGGGCACCGATCTCCGGCTGTTTCGTTCAATGCACGGCCACAGGAAACCCCAAAAACTTCAAAGCGACCTCCAACACCCTCTCCTACCTCAGCCGTTACAACGCCTCTGCCTGGTATATCGGCTGCAACGGGCGCTTCCCCTGCGCAAGCGATCCCCGCGGTCGCAGTCTTTACCGCCTGCGGCTCATCAACCGCAACGGCACAGCGGCTACGACCGCTGAAGAGGTCGCCGAAGGGGTAACCGACCTTCAGCTCCGCTACCGCACCGCCACTCGCCCCGAGCTTCGCCCTGCCGATCAACTTGCCCCCGACGAGCCGATTACGGCGGTCGAAATCTCCCTTCTCTTGGTCTCCCCCGACCCCACCCTCACCCCTCCGCTGCAGCGGGAGTGGACCACCCTCATTGCCCTGCGCAACCAACTCCCATGAAAAGTGCCACCTCCTCCCTCGGACTCGCTCTCCCGATCGCCCTTGTTCTCCTCCTGGTGATCGCCCTCCTTGGCGTCTCCGGCCTCGGCAATACCCTACTGGAACAAAAAATGGCGGGCGCCCACACCGACCGGCAGCTCGCGTTTGAAGCGGCCGAAGCCGCCCTTCGCCGTGCCGAAAGTCGCCTCTTCGCCGACCCCCAAACGGTCACCGCCCCCTGCACCTGCCTTTCCACGGGTTACTGCTCTCCCCCCTATCGGCACGAAAGTGGCGCTCCCGACTGCACCGCCCGCTGGCGCGACCCCGCTCTTCCCTGGCAAAGCGTTGCCGATCTCGACCTCGGCGCGCTCGTCTCTTCTTCCCCTCGCTACCTCATTGAATACCTCGGCGACAGCTGTCGCGGCGCCGACGGCGCCCCTCGCTGCCGCCGCTACCGCATCCTCGCCCAAGCATCGCTAGGAAGCGAGCGCGCCACCGTCGTTCTTGCCGCTCACTACCAGGTCCCCATTCGTTAAGGAGGTTGCGCGATGTCGTTCTCTCTGCTCCTCCCGCTCTCTTCTCCTCCCCTCTCCTCCTTTCTCTCTCCCCCCTCTTTTCGCATTGGCGCCCTCTCCTTAAAGCGCCCCCCCTACGCGCTCCCGCTCTCTCTTCTCCTCTCTCTCCTCTTTCCTCTTGCGGCCGTCGCTGCCACCATCCCTAAGGTCCCCCTCATCGTCGGTCAACCCGCCTTTGCCAACGTCATGATCAACCTCTCGGTCGAAACGCCGATGGGAGGTGCGGCTTATGCCGACCAAAGGGATAACCCCCCTGGCTGCAGTGGCCGCACCACCGTAGGCGGGCGCGAAGTCGGTACCTGTTTCATTCCCACCTACCGCTACCTCGGTCTCTTTGACCCCGACAAATGCTACACCTACGACACGGGCAACGGCCGCTTCCTCCCTGCCGCTGCCGCCAGCGGCGCCAACCGCACCTGCGGCAGCGGTCAATGGAGCGGCAATTTTCTCAACTGGGCGACCATGACCGCCGCCGACATCTTCATCTGGGCGATGACCGGCGGGAATCGGATCGTTGACACCACCGCGCAAACCATTCTCGAACGGGCCCGGGCGATCGACAACTCCAGCTGGTTTCCGGTCAAGTATCTCGCCAACCCCTCGGGGTATGCCCCCTTTTCTACCTCGATTTATATCGCCAATCACCTCGACGGCGGTTATCGTTTTCGCGTAGGCACTGCCTTTGGAGGCAACGACCTCGGCACCTTCAACGTCCAACTGCGTGTCTGTGACCCCAGCACAGGGCTTGAAAAGAACTGCCAAGCCCACACCACCAGCAGCGGCACCACCCTCTACAAACCGGTCGGCCTCATCCAACGCTACAGCGACAAAATGCGCTTTGGTCTCTTTGCCTATACCAACGACAACGCCCAAAGTCGCGACGGCGGGGTTCTCCGCGCCCCCCTCCATTACGTCGGCGCCCAACGCCTCAACGCCCAGGGGGTTCTTGAAAATAACCCCGAACGTGAATTCGACCCTGCTACCGGTCAGCTTATCGCCAACCCCCTCGGCGCGGCGGGCGGTAAAAGCGGCGTCATCAACTACCTCAACCAATTTCACAAAGACGGCTACAAATCCTACGACCCGATTGGCGAACTCTTCTACGAAGTGATCCGCTACTTCAAGCGTCTCCCCCCAACCCCCGAATACGCCGCTGGTGCTCCGGCCGGATCCTTTCCGATCTACACCACCTGGAACGACCCGCAGGAATTTTGGTGTCAGAAGAACTTTGTGGTCGCGATCAACGACGCCAACCCCTGGCTCGACAAAAAGCTCCCCGGCACCTACTTCACCTGCGACAAAGCAAACAGTGCCGGTCTCCCCACCACTTTTCTAGCCAGCGACTGTGGTGAACCCTCCAATCCCGACGCCACCATCAACGTTAGTGCTCTCACCCAGCAAGTTGGTGCCCTCGAAGGGCTGCACACCACCTGGACGCAGAATCCGACCACGGGCGAAGACACCGTCGGCTATGTCGCGGGTGTCACCAACAATGTCGGCGCCTGCAGCGGCAGCAAAACCGTCACCAATCTCGCCCAAGTCATGGGCACCTGCCCCTACCCGGGCAAAGAGAACAGCTACTATATCGCTGGGCTCGCTTACTATGCCAACACCACCGACCTTCGCTCCGACCACCCGGGCGAACAAAAGCTCACCAGTTTTTTCATCGATACGCAGGAATATAGTACCAACCCCCTCTCGGGCAACCGCAACATGCTCTGGCTTGCCGCAAAATATGGCGGCTTTCTCGATATCGACGGCAACGACCAACCCAACCTCCCGACGGAGTGGGACAGCGACAACGATGGTATCCCCGATCACTATGTCCTCGCCACTCAACCCGAGCAACTCGTCAACGGTCTCGAGCGCGCCTTTCTCACCGTCCTCGAGCGGCTCGGCGCCGCTACCAGCGTAGCGGTCACCAGCACCGAACTCAAAAGCGACACCCGTATCTTTCAAGCCACCTTTAACAGCGCCCTCTGGTCAGGCGAGCTCAACGCGCTGGCGTTAGGCCCTGACGGTCCTGCCGAAATACCCATCTGGCGTGCCTCGCAACAGCTTCCCTCGCCGGCCGTGCGCCGTCTTTATACCCGCTCGGGAGGGCAAACCGTTGAGCTCTTGTGGAACAACCTCAGTGAAGCCGACCGCACAGCGCTGCAAAGCGCCGAGATCATCGACTACCTCCGCGGCAGCCGCGCTCGCGAAATGCCTGCTGGCCCCTACCGGCGGCGCGCCCTCACCAGCCTCCTCGGCGACATTGTCCACAGTACACCCGCCTATCTCAAAACCAACGAAACCGTTCTCGTCGGCAGCAATGACGGCATGCTGCACGCCTTTGACGCCCTCACCGGTCGGGAGCGTTTTGCCTATATTCCCAGCCTTGTGCTCGATCGCCTCCGCGCTTACGCGCTTCCCACCTATACCCACGACTACTTTGTCGACGGTGAAATCGCCATCGGCGAAAATCTTCCCTCTCCTTACCCACGCCACATCG
The DNA here is from genome assembly GCA_026416515.1 of Hydrogenophilus sp. GTDB lineage: Bacteria > Pseudomonadota > Gammaproteobacteria > Burkholderiales > Rhodocyclaceae > Hydrogenophilus. The sequence goes on from JAOAEZ010000004.1 coordinate 136,292, forward strand.
CCGTCGCCACGCTCGGGCGAGGAGGCAAAGGGCTTTTTGCTCTCAACCTCACCGATCCCGACAACTTCAACGCCGGCCACCTCCTTTGGGAATGCTTCGTCGCGGACGGAAGCAGCGGAAGCGGCAAAGGTGGGAGCAGCAAAGGCAGTAGCGACATCGGCACTGTCGCCGGCTGTCGCAACGACAGCGACATGGGTCACATTCTCACTCGTCCCCTCATCGTGCCGCTCAACAGCGGCCACTGGGCGGTTATCACCGGCAACGGCTACAACAGCGCCAGCGGCAAAGCCGTCCTTTTCATCCACAACCTCCTCGACGGCTCGCTCCTCGCCAAAATCGACACCGGCGTTGCAGGCGACAACGGTCTCGGAGGGGTTGCAGCCTATGACGCCGACTTCGACGGCATCGTCGACTATCTTTACGCTGGCGACCTCAAAGGAAACCTCTGGCGTTTTGACCTCACCGCCGCTCAGCCTAACCAATGGGACGTTGCTTTTCGGCAAGGGAACACCCGCAAGCCCCTCTTCACCGCCCGCGATGCAGCGGGCAACCCTCAACCCATCACCGCCCCTCCCACGGTCACCGTTTGCGACCGGGACCGCACCATCATCGTCGGAACCGGCAGCTATTTTCGTGCCCTCGACCCGGCGGACACCCAAACGCAAACCCTTTATGGCCTCTTTGACCGCAACAGCGAGATCACTCACCGCAACTCCCTCACTGCCCGGACAATTCTCAGCGAAGGCCTCCTCGATAACCGCCCCGTGCGCACCCTCTCAGCCGCTGCAGCCGGCGACCTCAGCGGGAAAGAAGGCTGGTTTCTCGACTTCTCCTCCCAACCCGGCGAGCGGATTGTCTCCGCCGCGGCCCGCGACGCCCGTTCTGGAACGCAAATTCTCTTCTTCAGTACCATTCGCCCGCGCACCAATCCCTGCATCCCGGGGGGCGATGGCTACCTGATGGCCGTCGCGGCGTGTAGCGGTGCGCAGCTCCCCGAACCGATCTTCGACCTCGACCGCGACAATAACCCGCACAACGACCGCTTTGGCGGTTTACCCATCAGTGGGGTACAATTACCCCTTGGCATGCCGAGTGCCCCCACCGTCGTCAGCGATCAGCTCGTCGTCGGCGGCACCACAGGGGAGGTTTCAGCGCTTAAACTCCACGGCACCTCGGAGCGACAAGAGCGCACGCAGCGCCGTGGGTGGCTTGAGATCATCGAGTAGAGGCGCCCTGGATGAGCACCCCTTCTCTCTCCCGAACCCTCCTGGGGATTACCCTCCTCGAGCTCGTCGTCGTCCTCGCGATCGTCGCTATTCTCGCCGCGATCGCCTACCCCAGCTATCGCGACCATATCCTGAAAACCCGCCGCGCAGCAGCCACTGCCTGCCTTCTCGACCTCGCCCAAAACCTCGAGCAGCGCTACTCCGCCATCCTAAAGTACGAAGCAATTCCCCTGCAAGCCCCCTGCGTCGCCGACCTCTCCGCCTACTACACCTTTTCCTACGACGGCGACGTCACCTCCACCGCTTTTCGGCTCAAAGCCACCGCCCTTGGCTCCCAAGCCGAAGACAAAGTGGGGAATACCTCTTGTCGGGAGCTCACCCTCCGGCACACTGGAGAGCGCTCTCCTCCCCTCTGTTGGCAACGCTGATCTCGTCTCGCGCTCCTCTCTGCTCCTCTCCTCTTCCCCCCGTCCTTTCCTTCTCTTCTTTCCTTCTCCTTTCGTTGGTTCTCCCTTTCCCCTCTCCGCTGCCTCCCTTCCCTTCTCCCTCTTGGGCTACCCTCTCTCCCTCCACCCGCACGTCAGCACTACCCCTGCTGCCGCCAAATCCTCTGCCAGTGCGGGGCTGGCCAAATAATCGTACTCCCATCGCCGCGCCTCCACCACTCGCTCCACCTGTGCCAGCGTTCGATCGGGAAACCCCGGATGAACAAAGATCAAATGGCGCGCTCCTGCTGCTCGCAAAAAGCGCTGGAACTTCGCTCGGAAAGGCACGCTCGCCCCAAAATCGTGCACCCCTGCAAATCCCTCGTTATGGGGCCAACCGCGCCCATCGGCCAATCGGCGCCAGCCGCGGCCCACCTGGGCCAAGAACAGCGCCTTAGGCACGCCCACCCCACGGCGGAGAATCGCCGTCCACGAATCGACCCCATCTCGCACCCAAAAACCCTCTTCCCCCATTCGCTCCTCCAACACCGTCGCCACCACCTCCCTTATCCCGGGCAGCAAATGGACATGTTGATGGCCATCGACAAAATCGGGGCCTCTCCCCCACGCCGTCCCAAACGCCTCTAACTGCGCCTCTAGCTCATCGCGCACCGCTTTCAGCGGTAGAGTCCCCGCCAACGCCCGGGGCAACAGCCACTCCAGCGATGGCAATCGCCCCATCGGCGCCAACGGCGACCCCGCGAAAGCCGGCTTCTGCTCCGTTAATGTCACGTGCCATCCCACCTCTGCCTTTCCCTTGCTCGCCGCCTGCAGCGCCGCAGCCCACTCCCTCCAAAAAGGCTGACCGCTCATCACGCTTGTAGCGGTCACCGCACCCTTATCGATCAGGTTTACAATTGCGTCGTTGACACCGGGTGCCAACCCGAAATCATCGGCGCACACCACCAGTCGTTTCTGGAAAGGAAGATGATCCTCGTTCACTGTCGAACCCTACTTCCCACACCGCTTGTCTTTCCCCCCCTCTCGCCCTCTGCCCTTGCCCTCGACCCGCTATTCTCTTCCTCTTCGTTTCCTTTCCCCCTCGCCCCGGCTGCCTCTCTCCTCCCTCGAGGTGTGAGCATAACCGAACGCCTCCCCGCGTACAATCCCCTCTCCCTCATCCTCTGAGTAGTGCGATGTCTCTTCCGCTTCTCTCTGCTGTTGTTCCGCTCTACAACGAGTCTCCTAACCTCATTCCCCTCACCCGCCGTCTCATCCCTGCCCTTGACGAAGCGGTTCGGCGTGCTCGTCCCGATCTCGACGCTGCCGCAGCCGCCAACGCCTGGGAACTCCTCTTCATCGACGACGGCAGCTGCGACGGCAGCTGGACCACCATCGCCGCCCTCGCTGTCCATGACCATCGCATCAAAGGAATCCGTCTTGCCCGCAACTTTGGCAAAGAGGCGGCGATGGCGGCCGGTCTCCATGTAGCGCACGGCGACGCGGTCATCATCCTCGACGCTGATCTTCAACATCCCCCTGAACTCATCCCGCAGATGATCGACGCTTGGAAAAATGGCGCTCAAATCGTCACCGCCGTTCGCACCGATCGCCGCAACGATCCCCTCCCCCGACGTCTCCTCACGCACCTCTTCTACCGTCTCTACCGTGCCGTCTCTGAGATCGAACTTACTCCTGGCGGCGGCGACTTCCGGCTTCTCGACCGACGGGTGGTCGCCGCTCTCAACGCGCTTCCCGAACGCAAGCGCTTTCTCAAGGGCCTCGCCAACTGGGTCGGTTTTACCCAGTGCACCCTTCCCTTCCAACCCGAGACGCGCCACTCGGGCCGTTCAGCCTGGTCTCTCGGGAAGCTCTGGCGCTACGCAATCGACGGCCTTGTCTCCTTCACCACTCTTCCCTTACACATTTGGTCATCGCTAGGCGCCCTCATCGCCCTCATCGCCCTCACCTACGGTGGCTACTTGATCGCTCGCACCCTCATCTTTGGTCGCGACGTTCCCGGATACGCCTCGATCATGGTCGCGATCCTCTTTTTTGCCGGAGTTCAACTCGTCAGTCTCGGAGTCCTCGGCGAATACCTCGGGCGCGTTTTCGAAGAAGTCAAGCGGCGCCCTCTCTACCTGATCGGCGACGTGATCAACCTCCCCGACCCGGGGGTTGCCCCCTCTCTGCCTCACTCTCACCCCTGATGCGTCTCCTCCTATCTCTTACTACCCTTCCGCTACGTCGAATAGTCACCCTTACTCTCTGGGGGGCGGCCCTCGCCTTCATCCTCGACGGCCTTCACCAACATACCCCCAGCAACGACGAATGGGTTCAACACACCTACGGCGAGCTCCTCTGGGACTTCTACCTCAGCGGTCTCCTCGACCGCACCTTCCTCACCTTCAGCAACCTCTACCTATACGGCGGCTTCTTCGACCTCATCGCCGCCGGGCTCACCCGCCTCTTCTCCCTTCCCTGGTGGCCGCTGCGCCACCTCCTCACCGCTCTTTTCGGGCTTCTTGCGCTAGCCGCCACCATGCGCCTTGCCCGTCTTATCGCCGGTCCGACAGCTGCTCCTCTCGCCGGCTTTCTTCTCCTCCTCACGGGCCCCTTCTGGGGAGCGATCTTTACCCACACCAAGGACATCCCTTTTGCCGCCGCGATGGCCTGGGCGCTCTATTACACCATTCGCCTTGCCCAACATCCCCTCGCCCCTCAACGGCGGCATCTTATCCTCTGGGGAATTGCGACGGGCGCCGCCCTCGGCCTGCGGGTTGCTGGGATCCTCATCCCCTTCTTCCTTTTCGTCTCCCTTTTCGCCGCCTCTCTCTCGCTCCGCCCCTCCCCGACAGCCGCTCCCTCCTTTCCCCTCTCCTCCCCTCTCCGCGTCATCCTCCATCTTCCCTCTCGCGCCGTATTCCCCTCCCCTCGTCTCCTTGCCACCGTCCTCACGGCCCACCTCCCCGCCCTTTTCTTCGCCCTCCCCCTTATCCTCTTCTCTTGGCCATGGGTCGCGATGGGATGGGACCACCTCTTTCTCGCCCTCACCAAATTCTCTCACTTCGCCTTCGACATCTACACCTGGGAAGATGGGGAGCGCCTCAAAAACGCGGCAGTCAGCCGCTGGTACCTTCACCACTACCTCCTCGTGCGGCTCCCTGAAGTTACCCTTCTCGGACCTCTGGGCCTTCTGTTCCCCCTTTTTTCCTCCCGTTTTTCCCTCACCCTCCTCCAACGCCGCGCGGCAATCACCCTCGTCGCTGCGCTCTTTTTCATTCTCCTCTACGTCGCCCTCACTCGTCCTCCCCTTTACAACGGCCTTCGCCACTTCCTTTTTCTCATCCCCTGGATCGTCGCCCTCGCAGCGGCGGGCTGGTTCTCCCTCTGGCGCACCCTTTTCGCGCCCTCCCTCCCATCCGCCTCCCCCCGTCCCTCCTCCTACCTCTCCCCTCTCTCCCTCTCCTTGCGCCTCACCGCCCTTCTCATCGGCTTCGGGACCACCCTTATCGCTGCGGTCGCCCAGCACCGTCTCCATCCCTACGAACACCTCTACTACAACACCCTTGTCGGAGGCCTGGCGGGAGCCGACGGCAGCTGGGAGACCGACTATTGGAGCGATGCCACCCGCGCCCTCATCCCTGCCATTCGACGCTGGGCTGATCGCGAGCGCCCCGCCCGCACCGTCTATCTCGCCTACTGCGCGGAAAAGTTCCAAATCGAACCCTGGCTTCCCCCCAACGTCCTCATCACAGAGGACTGGCGCGACGCGGACCTTTTTTTATCTACCACGCACGACGACTGCCACCTCGCCCTTCCGGGAACTCCGATTGCTGCCGTCGTGCGCCTCGGGGTTCCCCTAGCCATTCTCAAAGAGGTACATTTTCCCTCCCCCACCTCTTCCCCTCCTCCTTCTCCTTCCCTCTCTCCCTTACCTCCCTCCTCTGCCCTTCCTGCGGCGGCGCCTCTCTCTTCCCCTACTTCTCCCCCTCCTCCTCTCTTCGCTGCCGTCTCTCTCCTCCCAATTCTCTCTCTCCCCCCTCTCTCCTCCTCTGCGCTCCTGCCTCAGCGATGAGTGCCCCGCGCCCGCCCTTCCTCTTGCGCTTCCTACGTCCGCTTCTCGCTTTCGCCACCGCGAGTCTCGCGGGCACCGCTGTACACTACTCCCTTCTGATCCTCCTGGTCGAAAGCCATCTCCTCACCCCTACCCCGGCCACCGCCCTCGGCTACCTTGCTGGCGCCCTCACCAACTACCACTTCGCCCGCCGCTGGGCGTTTCGCAGCAGCCAAAAACCCCACCGCCGGGCGCTCCCCCAATTCCTCGTTGTCGCCGCCAGCGGCTGGTTTCTCAACACCACCCTCATCTACCTTCTCACCGCCTCGCCCTTTGCCTTTCCCTACCTTCCTGCCCAGGTCGGTGTCACGATTCTCCTTTTTCTCTGGCACTACACCGCCAATCGCTTCTGGACCTTCTCTCGTTAGGGGAGGGTACCCCTCCCTCTGCTCTTTTGGGCGAGCGGCGCGCTCCCGCCTATCGATCCTCGCCCGCGATCATCTTTCCCTCTATTCCCGGCCCCATCGCTGTTGCTCGATCTGCCGGGCCTCTATCTCCAACGCCCGGGCCTCCTGGAGCAACTGCAGCTGCCGTTCGTAGGCCTGCTGTATGCAGCGACCCCCCATCGGCGCGCGGCGGCAATGGCGCTCGGCCTCCACCACCACCGTCGCGGCCTCCTCTCGTCGCTTTCTCGCCTCCTCCCGCAACGTCACGGAGGGCGTATCGGGGCGGGCCACCACACCCCCAACCACCAAAAGAAGGCCTCCCAGCGCTGTTATCACCACACGCCCCAACCGCATTGTTTGACCCATTTCCTGGTAAAATCTCACTTAATTATACTGCACAAGGATGGTTGATGGAACTTGTCACCCTCGACCTCGAGGGCGTTCTTATTCCCGAAATCTGGGTTGCCCTCGCTGAACAGAGCGGGGTAAACGAACTCAAACGCACCACTCGTGACGAACCCGACTATGATCGACTCATGCGCCACCGGCTGGAGCTCCTCGACCGCCATCACCTGCGGCTGCCCCATATCGAAGCGGTCATTGGGCAGCTCGCCCCGCTGCCTGGAGCGCGCGACTTCCTCGATGACCTTCGTGCCCGCTATCAGGTCATCCTTCTCTCCGACACATTTCAAGAGTTTGCCCGTCCCCTGATGCGGCAACTCGGTTGGCCGACTCTCTTTTGCCACAACCTCACGGTCGCTCCCGACGGCACGATCACCGGCTATCGACTGCGGTTACCGGACCAAAAGAGGGCCGCGGTCCTCGCTTTCAAATCCCTCAACTTTCGCATCGTCGCCGCAGGCGACTCCTACAACGACCTCACGATGCTCACCGCCGCCGACGCGGGCATTTTCTTTCGGGCTCCCCCTTCGGTGGTAGCGCAATTCCCCGACTTTCCCCACGTCACCGACTATGGAGCGCTGCGCGCAGAGATCGACGCAGCCTTTTCTCGTCTCGCCGCTGCGGAGCAACCATGAAAGGCGAGCGACGTTACACCCTTACCGCCTCTTGTCCCGACCAAGTTGGGATTGTTGCGCGCGTCGCGCAATTCATCGCGGGGCTTGGTGGTTGGATCCTCGAAACCAACTTTCACGCTGAACCTCCCGACGAGCAAAACCCCAGCGGTCGTTTTTTCATGCGCATCGAGGTACGCGCCGACTCTCTCCCTTTACCGCTTGTGGAACTCCGCCGCCGTTTTGCGGAGGAGGTCGCTCCAGCTCTGGCGATGCAATGGCGGATCACCGACTCTGCGGTCAAAAAGCGGGTGGTCATTCTCGTCTCCAAGCAAGAGCACTGTCTCTACGACCTCCTTGCTCGTTGGCACGCCGGCGAGCTCGACGTTGAGATCCCCTGCGTCATCTCCAATCACGAAACGCTGCGCGGGATCGTCGAATGGCATGGGATTCCTTTCGTGCATGTCCCCGTTTCGCCCGAACGTAAAGCGATCGCTTTTGCTGAAATTGCTCGTCTCTTTGAAGAGGTCAAAGGCGACGTGATGGTCCTTGCCCGCTACATGCAGATTCTCCCCCCCGACCTGTGTGACGCGTATGCTGGGCAAATCATCAACATCCACCACTCCTTTCTCCCCAGTTTTGTAGGGGCTCGCCCCTACCACCAGGCGTGGGCGCGCGGCGTAAAGCTGATCGGCGCCACCTGCCACTACGTCACCGCCGAACTGGACCAAGGGCCGATTATCGAACAGGACGTTATTCGCATCGATCATACCGACACGCCGGAAGAGATGATCCGCTCCGGAAAGGATATTGAAAAGGCTGTCCTCGCGCGGGGCTTACGCTATCATATTGAGGATCGCGTCCTCGTTCATGGTCACCGCACCATCGTCTTCCGCTGAGAGGGGGGTTGCAAATCACCCGATTTCCGGCACAATAGCGCCACCTAACCAGGAGGAGGGTGGCCAAGGCCACCGCGGAACTCTCTGAACCACTCTCGTAAGGAGCCACCAATGAACAAAAGCGAATTTATTGAAGCGCTGGCCGACCAAATGGGCTCGAGCAAAGCGGAAGCGCAGCGAGCGCTAGATGCGGTGCTCACCACCATCACCCAACAACTCGCCAAAGGCGAAAAGATCTCTTTCACCGGTTTTGGCTCATTTGAAGTAGTTACCCGCAGCGAACGAACCGGTCGAAATCCGCAAACGGGGCAAACGATCACCATTCCTGCTACCAAGCTTCCGAAATTCACTGCCGGTGCTGCCCTTAAAAAGGCTGTTCTTGGCTAGCTCTTCTCAAGCGCTCGGCGCGGAGTCATCGCCGAGCGCGCATCTTCCCCATGATTCCGCACCTCACAACGGCCCTCACGGGGCCGCTTCTAGCGATCGAGCGCCACTTTCTCGCCCATCAACCGGCGATTGAACAGTGGTTTCGCTCCGCTTTCTCGGGAGTGCTTCCCCCCTTTTATGCTTCTGCCGACCTTAGAAACGCCGGATTCAAGCTCGCCCCTGTCGACCTCAATCTCTTCCCGGGAGGGTTCAACAATCTCGCCGAACCCTTTACCCCGCTTGCCGTTCAAGCGCTGCAGATCGCGATCGAGCGTGTCTGTCCTAACGCCCGCCGCTTTCTTTTGATTCCCGAAAATCACACCCGCAACCCTTACTACCTCGCCAACGTATGGCATCTGCAGCGGCTGTTGCGTCTAGCGGGCGTCGAAGTGCGCGTGGGGAGTTTACTCCCCGAGATCACTCAGAAGACCGAATGCGCCACCCCCGCTGGTCCTATTCTCCTCGAACCGCTCCTTCGGCGAGGCGACCGGATCGTCCTCCCGGACTACGAACCCTGCGCGATTCTCCTCAACAATGACCTAGCTGCCGGAATTCCGCCGCTTCTAACCCCTCCGTTAGCGCAGCGAGTCCTACCTCCGCTGGTCGCCGGCTGGCATCGGCGGCGTAAATCGCACCACGCCCGTTGTTATGCTGAGGTCGCGCATAGTTTTGCCGAAGCGATCTCGATCGACCCCTGGTATCTCATCCCTGCCCACCGGAAGGTCACCGACATCGACTTCGCTGCCAAGCAGGGGCTTGAAGCGATCGCCGACGCGGCTGCCGAGCTCTTCGCCGAGATTCGGCGGGAATATGCGCAGCGCGCGATCGATCATCCTCCTTACCTCGTCGTCAAAGCCGACGCCGGAACCTATGGGATGGCGGTGATGGTTCTCAAAGACCCCGGCGAAATTCTCTCTCTATCGCGCCGCGACCGCAACAAAATGGCGCGCGGGAAAGAAGGAATTTCGGTTACCCAGGTCCTTTTGCAAGAAGGCGTCCCCACCTTTGAGCGGGTTGCTGGTGCTGCTGCGGAACCGGTCGTCTATATGATCGACCACTATGTCGTCGGCGGTTTCTATCGGGTTCACACGCAGCGGGGTCCGGACGACAACCTCAACGCCCCGGGAATGCACTTCACCCCCCTCCAATTCGCTCGCCCGCTCACCACGCCCGATTTCACCGCTGCTCCAGACGCCGAACCGAACCGCTTCTACGCCTATGGTGTCGTTGCCCGTCTCGCACTTCTTGCCGCCAGCCGCGAACTGAGCGAACTCACCGTCTCCTCCTAACGCGTCTATGGAACTCGCCTTTCTCATCGACCCTCTCCCTACTCTCAACCCCCAAAAGGACTCGTCGTTGCTGATGATGCGGAGTGCTGCCCGACGAGGTCACACCATCTGGGCGATTGGTCCCGACGCACTTCGCTGGGACGGAACGCGCGTCGTCGCGCGCGCGCAGCGTCTCTCTCCTCACCCTCCTGCGGAACCGGTGGGATGGGCGACCGTCGACGCTGCTGACCTTCCCCTCACCGCCTTTGCGGCGGTACTGCTTCGCTACGACCCTCCTTTCGACTTTGAATACCTTGCGCGCACCTGGTTGCTGGAACGGGCCACCGCTGCCGGCGCACGCATCTACAACGACCCACGGGCGGTACGCGACCACTCCGAAAAGCTCGCCCTTCTTGAGTTTCCCCATCTTACCCCCCCCACGCGGGTCGCCGCCTCGATCGCTGACGTGCAAAGGGCGATCGACGAAGTCGGTGGCGACGCGATCGTCAAGCCGCTCGACCGCATGGGCGGCTCTGGAATCTTCCGCGTCCAACGCGGTGACCCAAACCGTAATGCCATTGTAGAAATGCTTACCGAGGGCGGGCGCCGTTTAGTGATGGTTCAGCGTTTTCTCCCCGAAGTCGTCTCTGGCGACAAACGGGTTCTGCTCCTTGCCGGCAAGGTCTTTCCCTGGGCGCTTGCCCGCTACCCGCAGGCAGGCGAAACGCGCGCCAACCTCGCCGCTGGCGGACGCGGTGTCGCCGAACCGCTCACCCCTCGCGAACGAGCGATCGCTGAAGAGCTTGCGCCCCTCCTGTGGAAAAGGGGGCTTCTTCTTGTCGGTCTCGACCTCATCGGCGGCTGGCTCACTGAAATCAATGTCACCAGTCCCACTTGCCTCGTCGAACTCGAAGCCCAAACCGGTCTCAACGCCGCCGATTGGCTCCTCGACGCTTTAGAGCAACCCGCAGCGCTCAGCGGTTGAGCGCGTTGGCCAATCGTACCCGATACTCCCGCACCACCGGGTCATCGGGCTGCATTGCCTCGAAAATCTGCAACATCAACTTCCGCGCGGCATCTTCGTTCCACTGGCGGTTTCCCTCCACAATCGCCAATGCCATCTCCAATGCCTCGGCAAAACGCCCCTCTGCTGCATACCCTCTTGCCAAGCGGTAACGCGCCTCCCAATTCTTTGGGTTAGCCGCCACCTGTTCAGCAAGCGCTGTCAACGACCCCGTTGCCTCCTCATCCAAAAGCGCCAATCGCGACTCGAGCCGCCGCGCCGCCTCGCTCGTTTTATCTCCAAGGGCGGCGAAATCGGCGCGTGCCTCTGCCACCTGCCGTGCCTCGAGCAGCAACTCGATCCGCCGCAAGCGCGCGCGGTCGAAAGCAGGATCTCGCGAAAGCGCCTCTTGCAACTTCGCCATCGCTGTCGCTCGGTCGCCCGCCGTCAATGCTGCCTCCGCCTCACGCCACAACGGCTCGGCGGGCGACGGGATCAACCGTTCCAACCAACGGCGCACCTCTCGCTCGGGCAATGCGCCGGTAAACTCATCCACTACTGCTCCCTCGCGGAGCGCCTTCACGTTGGGGATCCCTCGCACACCGTAACGAGCCGCAAGGGTGGGGTTCTCATCGGAATTGACCTTCACCAACCGAAACTTTCCTCCATACTCCGCCGCCAGCCGCTCCAAAATCGGCTTCAACACCCGGCACGGCCCGCACCATGGCGCCCAAAAATCGACCACCACCAACTGCTCGTAGGAGGGCCGCAACGCTACCTCTTCGAAATTGGACTCATTTCCATCCATGATCCACCTGCTCGTCTCCATCTCCTGCTCCTTTATTATTGAACGCTAATAAACTGATCATACCACAAGCTCGAAATGCCAGTATCTCTCCCGCCACAACTGCTGCGGCAAGCCCGACTGTCCACAGCGGCGCGTTCGCTGTCTCCTTAGCGAACAACCACCACCCCGCCACTGCGGCCGCGGTAAAGCGTGAAGCCCACTTCACTCCCACCGCCCCCTGCTGCAGCCGACGAATGGCCTGTGGCAGCACCACGCGGGCGGCGGCCACCGCTGCTATTCCCTTAGGGACCACCACCAGATCGGCGCAAGGGCTCTCCTCTGAATTCCACCCATCCAGAATCGCCTCTCCTTCTCCCTTTGGTGTCCACCACTTAACCCGCTCTTTCCCGTCGTCTGGTTCGGCGAGCTCCTCGACTGTCACCCCTGCCTGGGCCAACAATTCAACCCCCTGCTCTCGTTCCTCGGCGGGCCGGACGGTCAGCACCACTCCTCCCAGCCACTTCCATTCTCCCTCCGCATCTCCCTTTTTTTCCTGGCCACTGCGCCGCTCGGCCACTCCCACCACCCATCGGTCGCCCCAATTAGCCAACCGCTCTGGCCATCTCCCCTGCGTTGGGATTCCCCCGGTGAGCGCTGCGATCGCCGCTACCTCCCCTACTGCCACCTGCCAACGTCGGCCTCGATCTTCGGCGGTAGTCTCCCACCCCAATGCCCCCCACTCCTCTCGTCGCCGGCGGTCGCAGAGGCGCCACTGCTCTAGCGGATCGGACAATGGCGGCGCCGTCAACCCTGCCGTACACTCAGCGATCGCCATCGCTGCCTGACCCATGGGGGTCGGCAACAGACTCTCCGGCGGTGCTGTAGCCGCCCACAGCCGCAGCGCCTGAATTAAGCGAATGCAGCCGGAAAGCGCCAGCGGGTTAACCACCCGGCCGTTACGGCGGAGAACCCATCGCCTCTCCTCCTCCTCGCAACTCGGTGTATCGAAAGGCAGGAGCAACGCCTCGACGCGCCAACCGTTGCTATTCCATACTGCTGGTGAAACCTTCCACCGCTGGCTTGTCGTAAAAAGCGACAATCCTTGCGGCGAGCGCCAAAAGAAACCCGCTGCTGCGGCCTTAGCCAGCAGGCGTCCCCAATGTACCTCCGCCAGAACTCGGCGCCAATAAGGGGAAAGCAACAACAGAAGCGTTCCTGCCTCCGCTGCTGCAAGCAAGGGTCTCTCTCCTCCCCGCAACACTCCCCAAAAAACGGCGATCGAAATGCCCAAACCCCAGCTAATCGCCGCGCTCTCTTCCATCGCGAACGCCGTTCGGCGCGCTGCTGTCGGCGAAGCCGCAAAAATGCGGGTGACTACCCCCAGCGCTCTCCCTCCCGTTATCTTTTTGGATCTCTCTCCCTCTATAGCCAAGCCGAAATCGCCACTCCGGGCAAAAAAGGCCACCTCAGCGGGGACCAAAGCGTGCGCCTGCAAAAAAACGATATCCCCTGGCACCAACTCGGTGGCGTGGACCCGTCCCCATCTGCCGTTTCGGCGCACCGTCACCCCCCACGGAAAGTGGGTTACCAGATCCTCCCACCGGCGGCGCGCCTGGCGGCTGCCAAACCACGTTGCGCCTGTGATCGCGATAGCGACCAGCCACCACCCGATCGCAGCCTCCCCTGCCGCAACGGTCCAAAGGAGCGCAGTCGCTCCGGCCACCGCGAGGGTTCCGCCCAACGCCGCCCACTCATACCACAAAGGGAATCGCGGCCACTCCCAACCGGGGGCGATCGCCTCGTTTCGCCCGTAGCGGCGGCGGCGGCGCTCGACCTCCCCTTCGCTCAACCCCCACTCTGGGGCTACCGCCAAAGGGGCGAGGCGAGTAAACGCCTCTCCCTCGTTCATTGTCCCCGTTGGGCGAGCCACCCAGCGAGCAACCGGTCGCGGTAAGGGGCCAGCGCCTCGATCGGCACCTCCACCACCGGTCCTCCCAATGTCGCCCCCTGGTAACGGCCGATCAGCGGCTCCTCGACCCCCGGCACCCACACCTTCACGGGGGCGTTGGCCTTAAGACGGACACTGCGGTATTTCTCGTCGAAGAACAACCCCCCGTGGGTGATATTCAAGTGCGCATCGGCCTCGAACGGTTCACCGTTGCTCCTCTCTGCTAGCACATGTACCGGCGTCAGCCGAACCTCGTTGGCGATCTTTAACGCCTGCACCCGCAGCCGCTTCACCAATTCGTCGCTCGCCAGAAAGGGCACGTTTCCCACCCGTGCCTCGAGCTCTGCCAACTCCTCGTCGGTCAAATGGGGTGCGGCAGTGATCAGCAAGCTCTTATCGATTACCTTTCCTGGTTCCCGCTTAGGCAGTTCGACCACCAATCGATGGTGCAGCCCGGTCACACTCACCCCTGAACCCGCCAGCCGTTTTGCTGCGACCGTCTTCAACCCCTGGTGGACCACCTCCCCCAACGCGTTGTCGAGCGCTCGCTCCAACTCCCCCCGCGGCCGCTGCGCGAGCGTCTCTGGCAACTCAATCGGCAAGGTATAGGTAAGGGTCAAACGAGCCTTCATAATCGCAACGCTATCGGTGAGTTCCTACATCTTAGCACAAAGATCGCTGCCGGCACTTTCCATACCCGCCGACTCAAATGGTTACAAAGCTATAATAGTCTGGTTTGCTGCCGTTATCTCTTCTGTTACTGCTTCGGCCGAACCGTACTTCAATATGACAACCCCCCGAAGGAGGAGACCATGAAGCGGCTATCGATCTCTGCGCGGCTATGGTTTTTGTTGCTGGTCGCGGGAACCTTTATCCTCGCCAGCAGCGGAACGCTCCTTTGGGAACATGCGCAGGCGGTTCGAACTGTGGAGCGGCAAAACGCGGGGCATTCGCTGATAGCGGCAGCAGCGGACCTCTATCGGCAACTCCCGGTTTTGCGCACCTGGTATGGCCTTCAGCTCGCTGTGTTAGACAATCCGGAGTTGCAGCGCCAAGCGGAAACCCAAAGCGCCCATCTACACCCGACGATTGCCCCCCTCATCGCCTCCTTCGCCGCGGTCGCAGCGAACGATCCGTCGATCGCAACGGTGAGTGAAATCCACGCCATCGTCCAGCTCTGGAAAGAGATCGAAGGGGCACCGCTTAGAGAGCGTTTCAACCTCCTCGGCTCGCTTGTCGAACGGCTGTTGGCGACCTTCCAGATCATCGCCGTCGAATCGCACCTCGTCTTCATCCCCGACCCCGTCGTCAATACCCTTACTCAGGCCTGGCTGCAGGAGATCTTTCCCCTCTTGGACAGTGCGAACCGTCTTCGGGGTCTATCCACGCTCATCTTTGCTCAAGAACACCTTGGCGAAAATACCCTTATCGAGTTCGCCCGTCTCACCCATCAACTGCAGCGCCATCTCAATCGCCTCTCGTTTCTCCACGCCCGTCTCCGCGCCTTTGGCGTTGCAGATCTAGCGGACCTCTTTGACGCCCAACTCGCGGTAATGCGAGCCGCCTACGACGAGTTTCTTCCCCTGATGGAAGCGGCCAAGCTCGGACTCTTTGACCGCGATCCGCGAGCGATCTATGAACAAAGCAGTCAAACCATCGACCTCATCTGGGGATATGGCGTTTCAATCCACGCCCTTCTCGCCGAACATCTGGAAACCTATCGTCATCAACAATGGCGGCAGCTGATCCTGATCGCGGTCGCCCTCGTGCTGGCCAGCGCGATCGCCGCTGGACTCGCCTTTGGGATTCGGAAAAGTCTGCTGATCACCATCGCCCGCATCGCGGAAGGGGTGCAAACCCTCGCTCAGGGGGATCTTCGCTGCAAAATTCACGTCCGCGCCGCTGACGAAACTCGGCGCATCGCCGATGCCCTCAACCTCATGATCGACAACTGGCAGCAAATCCTCAGAACGCTGCAAGCGGCGCTCGCTGACCTCCTTCGCGCCGCTGAGATCAGCGATCGGGAAGTTCAAGCGATCGAAGGGCGCGCTGAAGCCAATGTCCGCGAAGCCGAAACGATCGTAGCGGCCAGCGCGCAACTCACCGCCACCGCCCATACCGCCCGCGCTGAAGCCGACGCAGTATTGCAAGAGGCGCAGAAGAGCCTTCAACAAACCCAAGCGATGGGGCAAGCCCTCTCCGGCGCTCTCGATCGCCTTACCCAACTCGTTGCCACCCTTGAAGCGGTCAACAACGACAGCCGCCGTTTCATTCACCGATCGGCAGCGATCCGCACCATCACCGACCAAGTTCGCACCATCGCCGAGCAGACCAACCTCCTTGCTCTTAACGCCGCGATCGAAGCGGCGCGGGCGGGGGAAGCGGGACGCGGTTTTGCGGTGGTTGCTGACGAAGTTCGCAAACTCTCCGAGCACTCTGCCGCTGCTGCCGGCGAGATCGACCGCATCACCGCCCAACTCGCTGCAGAAGGAAAAGCGATCGACCAACGTCTTGACGCCACCATGCAGCAGACTATGGCCAGCCGCGATGCCATCGATGCCCTGGCCACCTTTATGAGCAATGTAGAGAAAGCCAGTTACACCACCCTGCAACGGGCCGAAGCGATCAGTGCGATCGCTGGCGATGTCGACCGAGTCAGCGCCACCATCGAACATTCGGCTCGCATGGCGGTCGATTCGGCCCACAACACGACGAAGGCAGCGCAGGCGATTGCCGACGGCAACCGGGAACTGCGCGCCTGGACCGAAAAGCTCCGCGAAGCGCTTACTTGCTTCCACCTCTAATTCATTCAAGTCTCGAGCGGATCGACCTCGAGTCGCCAACGCAGATCGCCGCTGCGCGGCAATAGCGCCAGCCCTCTATACCACTCCGCCAGAAACGAGCGCAACGAGCGGCGCTCCTCGGCCTCGAGCAAAAGCTGGGCTCGCTCGCGATCGGCCAATCGCGCCACCCGCATCGGCACCACATCGGCGACGCGCACCGTTTGCCACTCTGGCCTCTGCTGGCGCAACTGCAATGCCCCTTCGCGTGCGCTCGTCAAAAAGGCCATCACGCTCATCAACGAAGGCGCGCTGGCCCGCAATAGCGCCTGATAAGCGAAAGGTGGCAAACGGAGGCGGGCGCGCTCTGCGAGGGTGGCGGCGGCAAACCCCTCATAATCGTGCTGAAGCAACCAACTGAAAAAAGGGTGGTTAGGGAAACGGGTCTGGACCAACACCTGCCCCGCCTGGCCGGTACGACCGGCGCGTCCAGCCACCTGCATCAACACCTGCATCAACTGCTCGCTCGCCCGCCAATCGGCGGCCAGCAACCCTGCATCGGCGTCCACCACCACCACCAACGACAACGCGGGAAAATCGTGGCCCTTCGCCACCATCTGGGTACCGACTAACAAAAGGGCTCCCCCTCCCTCCGCCTGCGCCCGCAATGCGGCGAAAGCAGCTGGGCTAGGTCGCGCATCGCGATCCAGGCGCACCACTGGCACTGTTGGGAAACGTAACGTCAATGCCTCCTGCAACTGTTGTGTTCCGCGGCCGCTGATCGCCAATGCCGGATCGCCGCACTGAGGGCAAGCTCGCGGCACCTGAGTCGTCCCCCCGCAATGGTGGCATCGGAGCCGCTCATCGACCCGGTGGTAGACCAAGCGGGCGCTGCAATGAGAGCAGCCCGCCACCCATCCACAATGGCTGCAAAAAAGGGTCGGAGCATAACCGCGCCGGTTGAGAAAGATCAACACCTGCTCCTCACGGGCGAGGGTTCTCTCCATCTCTGCCCACACGACGGGGGCCAACCCACCCGCCTCCCCTCCCGTCACGCTCACCTGCACCACTCTTGGCAACGGAACGCCGCTTGCTCGCACCCGCATGCACACCCGGCGGATTCGCCCTCGTTCGGCGTCGTACCACCGCTCCAAGGAAGGCGTCGCCGACCCCAAAACCACCTGTCCCTTTACCCGTTGTCCTCGCCACAACGCCAAATCGCGTGCCGAAAAAGGCGCCCCCTCGAACTGGCGGTAACTGGGATCATGCTCCTCATCCACCACGATCAATCCCAAGCGCGGCATCGGCGCAAAGATCGCCAATCGGGTTCCCACCAACAGATCGACGGCGCCGGCAACCAAAGCCGCAAATCCCCGCGTGCGCTCCCCGGCGCTCAACCCGGAATGGAGCACGACGGCCCGGCCCTCTGGAACTGCCGACGCCAAGCGGGCAAAGGTTTGCGGCACCAAACCAATCTCTGGGACCAACACCAGCGCCTGCTGGCCAGCGGAGACCGTCTCAGCCACCAAGCGGCGGTAGAGTTCGGTCTTACCGCTCCCTGTTACCCCGAACAGCAACACAGGATCGAATTCACTCCTCTTTCGCCGCAGTTCGGCAAGCGCCTGATCCTGGGCGGGGGACAAGGGCCGTTCCGTCATCCTCTGCGGTTCGGAAGGCTCTGCCTCGACGGCCGTTCTCGCGGCCTCTCGTCCTCGACTGCCTCGTCGCCGCAATGCCGGCGGCAACGTGAACGCCAGGTACTCCCCTGGTGCGTTCAAATAGTACTCTGCCGCGAAGGCGATCTGATCGAGCAATCCCTCCTCGAGCGCGGGCCAATCGTCCCACACCTCAAGCAGCGGACGCAGGCGTGCCTCGGGTACCTCCGGCTTTACCGCTGTCGCCCACACCACCCCGACCATACGGCGGTGCTGCAACATTACCTCCACCAACTGGCCGCGTGCCACCGTTACGCCCTCTGGCGCGTGGTAATCGAACAGCGACCGCCCTGGGATCGGCAACAACACGCGGACCGCCTCCCCCTCGCCCTTCATCGCCCTCCTCGAAGCACCAGCGGATTACGCCTCTCCGCCTGTAGGGTACCGTGCTACTCAGGGGAGCGGTGAAACCGCCCGCTCTGGTGCTGCACCGTCTCCACCAGCACTGCCACATGCTCTGGGGGAGTCTCGGGTAAAACGCCATGGCCGAGGTTAAACACATGTCCGGGTCCCTCCCCGTAGGACTCCAAAACCCGCACCGCTTCTTGGGCCACCCGCTCAGGAGGGGCCAACAGTGCTACCGGATCGAGATTTCCCTGCAGCGCCACCCGATCTCCCACCTGGGCCCGCGCGCGGCCGAGATCTATGGTCCAATCGACCCCAATCGCGTCGGCGCCGCATTCTGCAATCTGCTTCAACCAAACTCCTCCCCCTTTCACAAACACTATCACCGGCACCCGTCGGCCGCGGGCGGTTCGGGTCAACCGCGCGCAAACAAGCTCCAGATACTTCAAAGAAAACTCGATAAAACTGGCCTCGCTCAACACCCCTCCCCACGTATCGAACAGCATCACGGCGTCGGCCCCGGCAGCGATTTGAGCATTCAAATAATCGGCCACTGCCGTCGCGTTCACCTGCAAAATGCGGTGCATCAAATCGGGGCGACTAAAAGCCATCTGCTTCGCGACCGTGAAATCGGAGTTTCCTGCCCCCTCCACCATATAGCAGGCCAACGTCCAAGGGCTCCCTGCGAAGCCGATCAACGGCACCTCATCGGCCAACGCCCGCTTGATCATCCGCACCGCTTCCAGCACATATCCCAACTCCAACTCGGGGTCGGGCGGGCTCAAGTTACGGATTGCCCACTCCTCACGCAATGGCTGTTCGAAGCGCGGTCCCTCTCCCTCGACGAACCTCAACCCCAACCCCATTGCGTCGGGAAGCGTCAAAATATCGGAAAAGAGGATAGCTGCGTCGAAGCCGTAGCGGACGATTGGCTGCAAAGCCACCTCAGTGCACAGATCAGGCGAGCGGCACAGATCGAGAAAGCTCTCGGCGCGCGCGCGTGTCTGGCGGTACTCTGGCAAGTAGCGGCCCGCCTGGCGCATCAACCAAATAGGGGTTCGATCCACAGGTTCGCGCAATAACGCCCGCAACACCCGGTCATTTTTTAACATCTACTCCCTCCTATCGCCGCCAAAAAGCGGGCGTCAGCACCACCAACAGTGTGAAAATCTCGAGCCGCCCCAACACCATCGTAAAGGTCAAAATCGCCGTCTGCAACTCATTCAATCCCCCGTAGTTTCCCGCTGGCCCTACGGCCCCTAACCCTGGTCCAGTATTATTCAAACAAGCCACCACTGCGGAAAAAGCGGTCAGCACATCGAGTCCTGTCGCGGTCATCACCAATGTTAGCGCCACGATCGACACCATATACAGAAAAGCAAACCCCAGCACAGCAAAAATGATTCGATTTTCGATCGTTCGTTCCCGCAAGCGGACCAACACGACGGCGTTCGGATGAAGGGCTCGCACGATCTCGCGGTAGATCTGCTTATACAAGATCATCGCTCGCATCATCTTAATCCCCCCCCCTGTGGAACCGGCGCACGCCACGAAGCTGCACAAAAAAAGCAACCACAACTGAGCAAAGATCGGCCACTGTCCGTAATCGGTTGTCGCCAACCCAAGAGAAGTCGCGATCGAAACCACGTGAAAAGTAGAATCGCGCAGCGCCTCGCCCATTTCCGCGTAGCTTCCCTCTGCCACCAGGAAGAGAGCCAACCCCACGCTGCTCATCGCCAATACGCCCAAGTAGTATGGCAATTCCGGATCGTTTGCGTAAGGGCGAAATGAGCGGCGCACCAACGCCAAATAGTGGGTTGCCCAGTTAAATCCGGCCAACGTTGCGAAAAAGATCGCCATCAGCTCCAACGGTAAGCTATCGAAATAACCGAACGAAGCGTCGTGGCTCGAAAATCCCCCCAAACCCATCACTGAAAAAGCGTGGATCCACGCATCCTCCCAACTCATCCCCCCCAAGCGGAACGCTAACGCGCATAGCAATGTCAATGCTGCGTAGGTCTTCCATAATCCCTTTGCGGTCTCCGCCACGCGCGGTGTCAACGCCTCCTCTTTCAACGGTGTCGGCGACTCTGCCTGGAAAACTTGGCGGCCCCCGATTCCCAGCAACGGCAGTACCGCCACGGCCAATACCACCACCCCCATCCCTCCCACCCAATGGAGGAACGCGCGCCACAAATTGAGCGCAAACGGAAACTCATCCAAGCCGGTGTAGACGGTTGCGCCGGTAGTTGTCAACCCCGAAACCGCCTCGAAATAAGCGCGCACAAAACCGACCTCTGGGCGATAGAAATAGAGGGGCAATGCCGCCACCAACGGAGAAACCACCCACGTCAGCGCCACGATCAAAAAGCCATCGGCCGGTCGCAAAGCGCGTCGGGCTCGCAATGTTATCAACCACAACCCGAAGCCGGAGATTACGCCGATCAGCAACGCTTCCTCGAACAAACGGTGGCTACCGTCATCCTCGATCAACGAAGAAATTGCTGGAATCAACAGCAAGAGGGAAAAGAGCATCAAGATATAGGAATAAGCGTGCACCGCTGCTGCCCAACGTCCCACGGCGAGCTCCATCAAAAAAAGCCGAACCCAACCGCGAAAAGGCGTTCCACCGCCCGTACCTGGCGGCGTTCGGTACAAAAAAGGATTACATGATCCCCCTCCTCGATCACCGTATCGTGGTGGGCCATCAACACCTGCGGTAAATGTTCCGGATTTGATGCCGGCCGCACCAATGCCCCCACGGAAACCCCTTTTGGCCAAGCGATGGCATCGATCCGTCGTCCCACCACCTTAGAATGGTGCGAATCGCCGTGGGCGATGATCTCGATCGCCTCCGCTGCCCCCCGGCGCAAACGGTGCACAGCCGCCACATCTCCCTGTCGGACATGCTTGAGCAAAGTGCCGATCGTCACCAGCGCTGGGGAGATCGCTACATCGACCGTTTCCCCCTGGACCAAATCGACGTAGGCGGAGCGGTTGATCAGCGCCAACGTCTTACGCGCCCCCAATCGTTTCGCCAGCGCCGCGCTCATGATATTGTTTTCATCGTCGTTGGTTACCGCCAAAAAATAGTCGGTCTCCTCGATTCCCTCTCGCTCCAAAAGTCGCTCATCGGTCGCATCGCCGACCAACACCAACGCTGACTCCAAAACAGCGGCCAACCGTTCTGCCCGTTTTCCGTCGCGCTCGATCACCTTCACTTCGTAGCCCTGCTCTAACATGTTCGCCAAGCGTTGGCCGATATTTCCGCCGCCGGCGATCATCACCCGTCGGCCGCGCCGCTCCACTGGGCGGAGCTCCTGCAGCAGCAGTTCGATCTTCCCCGCAGGAGCCAAGAAGAAAACCTCGTCGCCGCTCTCGATCACCGTATCGCCCTCTGGTAAGATCGGCTCTCCGCGGCGGTAAATTGCCGCCACTCGCATCGCTACCGACGGCAGGTGGTCTCGCAGCGCGCGAATGGGATGGCCGACCAATGCTCCGCCCTGCTCCGCACGCACTGCGGCGAGCTGCACTGCTCCGCCAGTGAAATCGAGGAGCTGGAGCACTCCCGGATGATCGACCAAGCGGCTGACCGCATCGCAGACGATCTGCTCGGGGCAGATCGCCAAATCGACCGCAAATGCATCGGCGGCGAAGAGCTCTCGGTAAGCCGTATAGTCAGCCGCCCGCACTCGGACGATGCTCCGCGGCACATTGAAGAGGCGTTTAGCGATCAGCGACGCGCACAAATTGGTCTGATCGGACTGGGTTACTGCCACCAGCAGGTCGCAGTCTCGCGCCCCGGCCTGCTCGAGCAGCGACGGCGAAGCAGCGTTGCCCACCAAAGTCCGCAACTCCACCCGATTGGCCACCTCTGCCAAGCGGGAAGCGTCAACATCGATCATTGTGATATCATTTTCCTCGCTGGCCAGATGTTCGGCTACTGAAGCGCCGACCTGTCCTGCGCCGAGGATGATTACATTCATCTCCCCCTCCTACTCCTCCTCGCGGCGCCGCAACGGCAAGCCGAGGTGGCGCAATTTACGGTAGAGGTGGGTCCGCTCCAACCCTGCCAGTTCAGCCAATCGCTGCATTGGCAAATCGTCGCGCATCAGCAATCGCTCGAGGTAGAGGCGCTCGAAAGCCTCGCGCGCCTCCTTAAGCGGCAATGCAAAAAGCGCTGATAGATTTCCCTCTATCTCGGGCAGCAGTGCCTCCTCGACCGCCCGCCCATCGAGTCGCCCCTCTGCAGCTGCTGGCAAAAGGGCGTGGACCCACTCCTCGAAGGTAGCCTTACTGGCGGCGGCCAACCGTTCGATGACCTTAACCGCCTCTCCATCCCAATGGACGGGATGGCCCAACTCGATCGCCAACGCAGCAGCCAGCCACTCCGGAAGCTGTCCCTGGGCATCGCGCTGGCCCGGCGCCACCAGCGGCTGTTGCCACGCCGACAGCAAGCGCTCGCCCAGGTAAGGTCCCCAATTCGGGAAGGGGAAAGCGGCGCCGACAAACAACCCTACCAATCGGATCTTCAGCTCTCCGGCGTGCTGGGCCAAAAAAGCCAAGTTTTTAGCCATCATTTTGTTCACATTTTCTGGCAACAAAGCCACTACCGGCAACCCCTTCCACCCCTGCAACTGCTCGACGGTCAGCGGTGTGCTATCGGTAGGGAACCAAACAGGCTGAGCCGCGAGGTCGATTCGGCGGGCCAACCAATCCTTAAAGAAGGGATCGGGGAAACGGATCAATGCGCTGCGGTTCTGTTGCCACGCCCGCCACACTCCCTCCACCACCGGCTGCAGCAAGCTTGGATAGCGTGTCAAATCGGTGCGTACCCCACTGCTCTGCTGCTGACGGTGCACCGAGCATGCCTTTTTAAGCACCTCGAGCAACTTCTGCATAGCCAGCGGCTTTTCCAGATAACCGAACGCACCGAGGTGAGTCGCCTCGACTGCGGTCTCGATCGTCGCATGCCCTGAGATCATCACCACCGGTGGCAGCAGCTCCTCCTCGCTCTTCCAACGGCGCAGCAGCGCCACGCCGTCGATATCGGGCATCCAAATATCGAGCAAAACCACATCGGGAGCAAAGGAGCGAAGTTTCTCGCTTCCCTCCGCGCCGTCGGCAGCGGTGGCCACCTGGTAGCCCTCATCCTCGAGGATCTCGGTCAGCCACTCGCGGATTCCCACCTCATCATCGACGATCAACACCTTCGCCATCGTTCTCTCCTGCGGCGCGGAAGGTCACCGAGACCACTGCGCCTACTCCTCCTGGTCCCTGTTGTAAGACGATGCGGGCGTAATGATCATCCACGATCTTCTTTACGACCGCCAACCCCAACCCCGTCCCCTTGCTTTTAGTGGTGTAATAGGGCTCGAATGCCCGCTGTTGAAATCCCTCTGGGAACCCCACCCCGTTATCCTGAACGATCAACACGATCGCCTCTCCCTGTCGCTCGAGGCGCACCACTACCTCGGGATCGGCAATCCCCGCCAGCGCGTCGAGCGCATTTTGCAACAAATTATGCAGCACCTGACGCAACTGTGCTGCATCGCCGTCCACCCACCACGGTCCCTCTCCCACCCGTTCGCTACGCACCCGTACCCCGCTCATCCCCTCGTAAAGCACCAACACCGACGCCACCAGCTCGGCCAAGTCGATTCGTTCTCGGCGCGCTGTCGGTAAGCGGGCGTACTCGCGGAACGCGTTTACCATCTCGCTCATCGTCTGCACCTGGGCCACGATCGTCGCGGTAGCGCGCTCCAAAAGCTGACGCTCGCGTTCGGGGAGCATTCCGGCCAACTTCTGGTGCAGTCGTTCTGCCGCCAACTGGATTGGCGTCAGCGGGTTTTTGATCTCATGGGCCAGGCGGCGGGCGATCTCCCCCCACGCGGTAAGGCGTTGCGCCAAAACCACATCGCTGATATCGTCGACTACCACCACCCATCCTGCTACGCCGCTCATCGGTGCCACGTGCACCACCAACGTCTGTCCTGTTCCCTCCACCGTCCACTCGAAAGTGCTTGTCCCGCTCGCCACCTGCATGAGTTCAGCGACCCGCTGGGCGAATCGTTGAAGCGGCGGCGGCCAATCGGCAAAAGGCAAATCGAGCGCCTGCGAAACCTCTTCCCCCAGCAAGCGCACTGCTGCCTCGTTAGCCCGTTTCAAGCGCATCGTTCCATCGAAAACGAGCACGCCGGTACTCAAATGGGCCAACACGCTCTCCAAAAACTGTTTCGCTGCCGCCACTTCAGCGTGCGACTGCTCCTGCTCTGTCCGCGCCCGCTGGAGCTCTGCCACCATCTGGTCGAAAGAGCGGACCAACACGCCCAACTCGTCGGAAGGAAAGGTTTCGGTGCTGGCCAACGGACGCAGTTCCCCGCCGGCGATTTGACGTGTCCCCTCTGCCAACACCATCAGCGGAGCGATAAAGCGGCGGGTCAAATGCAAAGCCACCATCGTCGCTCCCACCAACGCCGTCAGTACTGCCACTGTTAGCATCACCAAGTAGAGCCGCTGCAGTGCCTCGCGGCCGCTGGCGATCAAAGCGTAATCGCCGCGCGCCTTTACCACCTCATCGGTTGCCTGGGTTACGCTCTTAGGAATTCGGCGAAGCAAGATCAAGAAGCGTCCCTCCTCATCGACGCTCTTAGGCAACCAAAGGACGGCGCGCACCCAAGCCTCGTCTCCCTCCTCCACGATCCGGTGGCTAATCCGCTCCTTGCGCGCCAACTGCCACTCGGTGTTTGTTCCCAACTCCCGCTGCATCCACGAAACATCATCGCTCGCAAACGCCACCAGCGATCCGTTGCTGGCGACGATCGCCATTCCATCCAACCGCAACTGGCGACGAAATCGCTCCAACGTTCCTGCATCCCCGTTTGTCCCTGAGATCGGCCACTCCTGCAGCAACCACTCCCCCTCCGCCCACAAGCGGGCGACCTGTGCATCGACCGCATGGCGGGCGAGTTGCTCTGCAGCGTCGAGCGCCCGTTCGACGCGGACATCGAACCACGAATCGATCGCGCGGGCCACGAAAAAGAGAGAAACGCCATAAAGCACAGCTGCTGGAACGACAGCCATCGCCATCAGCTGCCCCAACAAGCGCAGCCGCAGGCGGGCCCCGAACTTTTGACGACGCACCTGGCGCCACAAGTGGATTACCTGCTTGAGGGCGAGGGTGAGCAACGCTGCGATTGCCACCGCAGCCATCGCCAAAAGGAAGGGGAATGCCTGGCCGAAGAGAACAACATCCAAACTCGAAGCGGCGGCGAAAAAAATTACAAAGATCGATGCGGTAATCAGCAATGTCAGCGAAAGTGTATTCATCGCCATGGTCGCCAGCGGTAGGGCGCAGCCTGCCATATCAACTGAGGGCGTTCGCGCGCCTGCAAACGAAGAGCTGGAGCCAGCTGTCCCTCGTCAACGCCCACTTCCAGTTCTGCGACCACTGCCGGATCGGGTTGGACGCGGTCGCTGGTAAAGGTTTTCCACCCCCGAATAGTGGCAAGTAGCGCCATGCACTCCCAATAATTCCCGCTTGCGATAGTCCCCTCGTTGTGCCGCAACCGCCAATTTCCGGTGGTAGGCCGGAAGGAAAGCTCGAAGCGCCACACCATCGCCCATACCAGCGTATCGGGCCACCAGCTGCGTGTCTGCCATAAGCGCAAATCGAAACGCAGCGGCAAAGCCACCCCGTACTCCAACAATGCCTGCCATGCGGCAGGGGGTAGGCCCCACTCCACCTCTGCATCCAAAACCCAAAACTCTCCCTCCCGCCGCAAGCGCGCTGCTCGGATCGTCGCCATCTCCTCGGGAATATCGCTGACGGCGACGCGCGCCAAGCTCGTCCAGCCCAACGGCCCTATCACCCACAACAGCGCCCGCAGCCCGCGCCGCCGTTGTTCACCAACCTTTGCCGAGCAGCGCATAGAAGAACCCATCGCGCTCGTGGTTCGGTAAAAGCAGAGTGCGCCCCATCAATCGAGCATCCCGCTGCTGGCTTAGAAACCAAACGATATTATCGTCGTTTTCGGCCCGGAATAGAGAGCAGGTAGCATACAAAAGGCGTCCCCCCGCGCGCAGCAATGGCCACACGGCGGACAGCAAAGCGCGTTGGTTTGCTGCCAACTCGGAAATATCGCCAGCGCGCCGCAACCATTTTCCATCGGGGTGGCGACGAACCACACCCGACCCAGAACAAGGAACATCGAGCAAAATCGCGTCGTAGGGAACCCCATCCCACCAGCGCTCAGGCTCTCTCGCATCCCCCACCACCACCCGTGCGCGAACTGCCAACTCTGGAAAGCGAGCCACCATCGCTGCCGTTCGTTTCGCATCGCTATCTATCAACGTCAGGTCGCTTGCCCCCAAATCGAGAAGATGGAGTGCTTTCCCTCCCGGCGCAGCGCACGCATCGAGCAGCCGCTCGCCCGGGCGAGGTGAAAGGAGCAGCGCCGCCTGCTGAGCGCCCCCATCCTGAATCACCGTATGCCTCTGGACAGCCTCGGGAAGCGAAGAGAAGGGGTGCGGCTTTTGCAATCGAAAGGAGCTCAACGGATAGGGCGAAGGTGTGAAGGAGATCCCCGCCCTCCGCAGTGCAGCGGCCACCTCTGCCCGCACCGAAGAACGCCGTACTCGCAATGTCATCGGCGGGTGGCTATTCCCCGCCGCCATAATTACCATCCAATTTATAGGGTAATCTGCGCGGATTTGAGCAATCCACCACGCAGGGTGGCGCCAACGAGCAGCCTCCTCCTCCCTCGGGCATCTCTCGGGCTGCCACTGCTCCGGCGCGCGCAGGTACCGGCGAAGGAGGGCGTTGACAAATCCTCCCCATGCTGGCTGCATCCTTTTTGCCACCTCCACCGCCTCGGCCACCACAGCGAAGGGGGGCAATCGACCGCCGCGCAGCGCGCTCAACGCCACCAGCAGAAGGGGCCGCAGCCGATCGCTCACTCCTGCGGGGGCGAAGACCCGCAACAACCAATCACCCCACCCATAATCGCGCAACGCCTGCCACGCCAAATCGCGCACCCGTCCTGCCATCGGTGGAGGCGGCGGCTCTCGGCTCCAAACAGCATCTGCGCTCTCCCCCCTCTGCACCGCTGCCACCACGCGTGCCGCCCGCGCAAGCGCCTCCCCGAGGGGAGAGCCTTCGCCCGCGCCTCGGGAACTCTGTTTCACGTGAAACCTCTACCCAACCACCGCTCTCAAGTAACGCGGCAAAACGGCGCGCGCCTGGTAGACCGTGCCATCGAGATAGCGCAGATCGCCGATCCCGCGGGCGGCGAGGCGTGCGTCGATCTCTTCGGCTGTCAGCGCGCTGCAATTGGTAGCGTTCGACGCTGCGGCCATCCCCCACTGCGCCCCGTACAAGGGGATATAGTGAAAATGGGGAAAGACAAAGCGAAAAACGGCCCGCAAACGCGCTACCAGCGCGCGCACCCGCTCGGGGCGATGGTCCGGGGCGCCGAGATGCAATGACAAAAGCCCCTCCTCATTCAAGAGCTGCGCACAGGCGCGGAAAAAGGGCTCCTCGTAGAGTTGCGCTGCCGGACCGACGGGGTCGGTTAAGTCGAGCAGAATCAGGTCATAGATACCCCTCTCCCCCCTCGCGACCCGATCGCCGACAAACTTTAACCCATCCTCCACCCGCACTGAAACGCGCAGGTCCTCGAGCGAACCGCGATGGATCGACGCAAAATAGCGGCGCGCCAGCGCCAACACCTCGCCATCGAGCTCGACCAAGTCGACCCGAACGATCGAAGGGTGTTTGAGAAGCTCCTCAGCAGAGCCACCGTCGCCGCCGCCGATCACCAGCGCCACCCGCGGCTCCCGATGGGCCAACGCCGGGACATGGACGAGGTTCTCATGGTAGATGAACTCATCCCCCTCGCTGGTCATCGCCGCGCCGTCGAGGCGAAACATTCGCCCGAACAAAGGCGATACGCCTACCTCATAGCGCTGATAGGCGCTCTCGCCCCGTTCGAGCACCTCGAGATCATAGGTATAGCCGGTTACCTCGGACAGCGGTTCAAAAAAGCGCTCGAGCGCCATCGCCTATGCTACCCGCTCTGCCACGACGGCCGGGGTAAGATCCCCCCGCTGCACCCGCTCGCACTGCGTCTTCATCGGGTTAAAATGGTGCAGCAAGCTCTCGTAGACCGCCTCCGCCCGCGCCGAGTTATCGCGGGAGTAGTTGCAGACATAGACATCAAGAGTCACATTCCCATCCTCGGGCCACGTATGGATCGCCAGATGCGACTCCGCAAGCACTACCGCGCCGGTGACGCCTGCCGGCGTCCCATCATCATAAAGGAACTGAAAGAAATAATCGCCGAGGACGGTCAAACCCGCCTCTTTACAGGCTCGGACGCAAAGATCGCGCAACCGACCTTCTTCCTTGAGCCACTCCTGCCCGCAGCGGCAGCCGTACCAGTCCCCAATCAGATGAAGTCCGTTCATCGCAGTCCCCCATCCAACCAGTTAGACCAATGCCGTGCGCCGCTCCGTACCGGAGTCGGTACCCCAGCGCGACGCACGGGCGCCCGCGCGCAGCGCCAGCAGCTCAAGGCTTCCGGCACGCGCAATGAACTTAGGATTATACCACAAAAAATCAAAACTGCAACCCCCTTAAAGGCCGGCTCCTCTACCCCCGCGCTCTCAATCTGCGTAGTAGAACCGACTGCTCCCTTCCATGGACATTGACCTTCTTGGTTACATCGCTGCGACCTTCTCCACCTTTGCCATGCTACCCCAGGCAGTGCACGTGTGGCGCACGGGGCAGGTCGAGCAGCTTTCGCTCCGTGCATTCGGCATGGCAACCATCGGTGCGGTGCTGTGGCTTATCTACGGCATCGCCATTGGCAATGGTGTTATCATTGCCGCTAACGGCGTTGGCTTGTTCATCGTCGGCTCGATAGCGTACCGA
>JAOAEZ010000004.1:165572-165861 GCA_026416515.1 Hydrogenophilus sp.
GGCGATGTGTTCTAAAGCGGGCGACGAGGGCAGCATTTTTTACCGCCGCCCAACGCCGAACACTTCCGGATACGCTGCCACTTGCTCCCGGAGATCGCGGTCATAGCGGATCACTATCACGCGGTAGCCCCGCGCACGGAGCTGCTGGCGAATGCTCGTATCCTCACGCTGCTGATCAGGATGGTCGTGGGCAGAGCCGTCACAAAACACGCATACATTCGGCGCGTAGAAGAAGTCTACAACGCACCGCGGTTCAGCAATGGACTTTTGCACGTGGTCGGGCAGGCGG
>JAOAEZ010000041.1 GCA_026416515.1 Hydrogenophilus sp.
CCGACTTTTTCAACAGGCGTGGGTTCGGCCCTCCAGTGGGTGTTACCCCACCTTCAGCCTGGCCATGGC
The DNA here is from genome assembly GCA_026416515.1 of Hydrogenophilus sp. GTDB lineage: Bacteria > Pseudomonadota > Gammaproteobacteria > Burkholderiales > Rhodocyclaceae > Hydrogenophilus. The sequence goes on from JAOAEZ010000041.1 coordinate 70, forward strand.
TAGATCACTCGGTTTCGGGTCTCATGCCGGCAACTATGCGCCCTTGTCAGACTCGCTTTCGCTTCGCCTACACCTCACGGCTTAAGCTTGCTGCCGACACGAACTCGCGGACCCATTATACAAAAGGTACGCCGTCACCCTCGCGGGCTCCGACTGCTTGTAGGCATCCGGTTTCAGGTCTCTTTCACTCCCCTTGTCGGGGTGCTTTTCACCTTTCCCTCACGGTACTTGTGCACTATCGGTCGCCAGAGAGTATTTAGGCTTGGAGGGTGGTCCCCCCACGTTCAGACAGGGTTTCACGTGCCCCGCCCTACTCGAGGACCCCTGCGAGCACTACGCCTACGGGGCTGTCACCCGCTATGGCCCACCTTTCCAGATGGTTCGGCTTCTCTCGCAAAGGCCACTGGCCTCTTCCCCGTTCGCTCGCCACTACTAGGGGAATCTCTGTTGATGTCTTTTCCTCCGGGTACTGAGATGTTTCAGTTCCCCGGGTTCGCCTCCCGACCCTATGGATTCAGGCCGGGATACCCCAAAGGGGTGGGTTTCCCCATTCGGACATCCGCGGATCAACGATCGCTCGCATCTCCCCGCGGCTTATCGCAGCGTGCCACGTCCTTCATCGCCTTCTGGCGCCAAGGCATCCACCGGACGCCCTTGCTTTGCTCAACACTCAGGATCCCCGTTTCCAGGAACCCCCGACCAACGCCCGCACGCAGGACATATCCACCCCGCGCGACCAATCGGGCTGGCCGCAACACTCATTCACCGAGACACTCACTCGCCGGAACCTCCGCCACCCCGCTCGCGCGGAGCAGACGGCCGTCCCGGCCACTCAACACCAGATCCCGATTCACCATGACAAACATCACCGGACAAACCCCGCACGGACCCTCTCGGGAACCGCACGGGCGGGTCTTTCCGGAAGCCTTCCACCCGACCCCACCCAGGAGGCACCCTCGCCTCGACCGGACAGGACCGGGAAACCTTCGCCGGCGCCGTTTCGGACAAATGCCTGGAGACGGTCGGATTCGAACCGACGACCCCCTGCTTGCAAAGCAGGTGCTCTCCCACTGAGCTACGCCCCCGCGGGCCACCGGCCCGCACAGCCATCCGGGCGAGCCGCGATGCACCACACCGCAGACCGCTCCGCTCCGGGGAACACCTCAGCACCCCAGGGACGAAGCCATGGGCCAGGGAGGACTTGAACCTCCGACCCCACGCTTATCAAGCGTGTGCTCTAACCAACTGAGCTACTAGCCCGCGAAACGCAGCCCACGAAACACCAGGGACGGATGCGCGGCCGGCGCCGGCCAGGGCAGGTCACCCCACCACCGGCAGCATCGCCACGCACCAGACCAGGACACGACACCAGGACCAGACAGCCGGATGCAACGCAGGACAGGCCAGGATCCACCCCGGATCCGGCACGAGATCTCGGACCATCCGCAGCCGCCGGACCGAAGCCCGGACACCCCACGGACATTCCTTGAAAGGAGGTGATCCAGCCGCAGGTTCCCCTACGGCTACCTTGTTACGACTTCACCCCAGTCGCTGACCCTA
>JAOAEZ010000042.1 GCA_026416515.1 Hydrogenophilus sp.
TAGGGTCAGCGACTGGGGTGAAGTCGTAACAAGGTAGCCGTAGGGGAACCTGCGGCTGGATCACCTCCTTTCAAGGACTGTTCATGAGTGGGCGCTGGCCTGCTTGTGGACGTGTGCGAAATGACTTGCCTGGGCTTGGTTGTCTGCCCTGGATGGGGTGGGCGGCTGGGCATTCTGACCTCATGGCGGCGCCTGCGACGGTGCTGATGGGCCTGGTGGGCTGGCGCGCGGCGATGCCCCTGGCGGGAGTGATCCTGCCTGGGCGCCGACCGCGCATCCTGGCCTGAGATATGTGTGGCCTGATGGGGGCCTGATGAGATCTGCACCTGATGATCTGGAGAGGTGGGGCTGGCTGGGTTGGCCTGGCATGAGGGCTTCCCGGACCCTGGTTGGTGGGTGAGCCCTTGGGATGTGGGCCAGTAGCTCAGTTGGTTAGAGCACACGCTTGATAAGCGTGGGGTCGGAGGTTCAAGTCCTCCCTGGCCCATGGGTGCGCGGCTGGGGTGCGCGAGTGGTCCCGGAGGGAGAGAGGGCGGCCTGTGGTGCTGCCGCGCGGCGAGCGCGGGGCTGGGTGGTCGTTGTCTTGGGGTTTCCGGGGGCGTAGCTCAGCGGGAGAGCACCTGCTTTGCAAGCAGGGGGTCGTCGGTTCGAATCCGACCGTCTCCAGGTGGTGATGGTTTTCCTGGCTGGTGCTGTGGTGCTGGCCTGGGGCGCGCGGCGCACGCTGCACGACGGATGGCTGCTGGCGGGCCTGCGGGCGTGCTGGCGGCGTGTTGTTTGACAGGTGAATCGGATTGGTTGGTTGGATGGTGACGTGAGAAGTGCTGGGCATTGTTGTGCTGCCCGCAGATGGGCGCGGGGCTTGGTCCTGCGTGCGTGTGCGGGTGGTGGAGTGAGCGCGAGAAGAGCGTTCGGTGGATGCCTTGGCGCCAAGAGGCGATGAAGGACGTGGCACGCTGCGATAAGCCGCGGGGAGATGCGAGCGATCGTTGATCCGCGGATGTCCGAATGGGGAAACCCACCCGCGAGGGTATCCTGTTCTGAATTCATAGGGGCAGGAGGCGAACCCGGGGAACTGAAACATCTCAGTACCTGGAGGAAAAGACATCAACAGAGATTCCGCGAGTAGTGGCGAGCGAAAGCGGAGGAGGCCATTCGATCTGCATTCCTAAGCCGAACTGTCTGGAAAGGCGGGCCGGAGCGGGTGACAGCCCCGTAGGCGTGTTGGGATGCGGGTTGATCGAGTAGGGCGGGGCACGTGAAACCCTGTCTGAACATGGGGGGACCACCCTCCAAGCCTAAATACTCCTTGGCGACCGATAGTGCACAAGTACCGTGAGGGAAAGGTGAAAAGCACCCCGACGAGGGGAGTGAAAGAGACCTGAAACCGGACGCTTACAAGCAGTCGGAGCAGGCTTGTCCTGTGACGGCGTACCTTTTGTATAATGGGTCCGCGAGTTCGTGTCGGCAGCGAGCTTAAGCCGTTAGGTGGAGGCGCAGCGAAAGCGAGTCTGAACAGGGCGCAGAGTTGCCGGCATGAGACCCGAAACCGAGTGATCTAGCCATGGCCAGGCTGAAGGTGGGGTAACACCCACTGGAGGGC
>JAOAEZ010000043.1 GCA_026416515.1 Hydrogenophilus sp.
ACCGCCGCCGCCTGCTCGCTCGACGACTGCGCCAAACTCTGCGCCGTCGCCGAAACCTGCTCCGCCGCGTGCGCCAAGCTCTCGCTCTGCTGCACCACCTTTGCGATCGTCTCGCGCAGGGCCCTTACCATCTCCTGGTTGGCCGCCAGCAGCGCAGCGATCTCATCGTCCCCCTCCGCCTGGGGCATCACCCGCAGATCGCCGTCAGCCAAACGCACCGCCACCGCTCGCGCTACCGCTAAGCGGCGCAACAGACTGCGCACCAAAACCACCGCCCATATAGAAATCGCCAACGCGAACAACGCAGACCCGCCGGCAAAGGCAAAGATCCACCATGCCCGCTTGTGCACAGCGCGGCTCTCCCGCTCCAGTCGCTCCAACAGCACCTTCTCATACGCTGCCATCTCATCGATCCAAGCGGTAATTCCCTGAAACCAAACCGCTGGATCGACCCCATACTCCCCCTTTGCCGCCTGGGCGCGCGCCCTCTGCCGCATCTCCTCTACCCTTTGAGCGTTAGCGCCAGAGAGCAACTGCTGAACCCCCGCCCTCGTCTCCTCATCGCTCAGCATCAACACCTCTCGCCACGCCAGCTCCTGTCCGCGGGCGATCGCCCCCCAGCGCATCGCTACCTCTCCCTCCAATGGCTGGTTGTTGGTAAAAAGCGCGTTCAATGTCGCCCGCTCTTGCCCTGTATATTCTTTTCCCCACACAAACCAACGGTATGCGGCAAAACGGGCGGCCAGCGATGGCAGCGTTATCCCCCCGCGCACCGCATCGATCCACTCAAACAACACTGCGATCGTCGCCGTATGTTGCGCGAAAGAGGCTGCCGCGCTGGTGCGCAGCGCGTCTACCTCCGCCCGGAACGCAAACTGCTTTTTCAATGCCTCCTCGACCTTTGCGCGAATTGCGGCTCCTTCTCGCTCCGTTGCGGCCACCTCCCGCAACTGCGCCGCTGCGTTGTCGGTCGATCGCCGCTGCTCTGTCAGTTCGCTTTGAAAGCGACCTCCCCCGCTTGCCAAAAAGCCGGAGGAGAGCCCTCGCTCTTTTTGCAACTCGTGGATCAACCTCCCCGCTACCGAAACAGCGGTAACCTGTGCAGCCACTTGCTTTGCCTCGCCGATTGCTCGGAGCGACTCGGCAAGCTGCACGGTAATATACCCGAAAAGCCCCAGCAACAGCAGCCCCACTACCCCCCCCAAACGCCAGCGCAGCGACCGCCACCCTACTCCTTCTTCCCTGGTCATCCTCTCTCTCCTCTCTAAAAGCGGACATACTCACCCTCCTCCTCCCCTCCTTTCGAGCGACCGCCGCCAGTCCCTCCGCCGCGTTCCCGATGGCCAACTGCCCCCCCTATCTCACCGGTACTTCCCGATCTTCCCATCGGTGATGCTGCTCCTCCGCTCCGACCTGCTCCCTCACGCAACATCTTCTTGGCTTTTGCCACCAAAGCCCCCCCCTCTCCACCCGAATCGACGCGGAAGAAGGAGAGCAATCCGTTCAACTCGTTTGCGGAAGCGTTCATCTCCTCGGCCGTTGCCGCCAACTCCTCAGACGCCGACGCATTCTGCTGCGTCG
>JAOAEZ010000044.1 GCA_026416515.1 Hydrogenophilus sp.
GCCTGAAACACATCGCCCTGGCGAAAATACACCTCGGTTCCGGTAATCAGGTCGGTGGCGGTGATACCCAGGGGAATGGGAAAATCTTCCATCTTCCGGGGCACATGAGGTTCCAAAAAGCGCACCAGCTCGCTGAAGTTGAGCATATCGCTCAGGGGGTTCAGATCCAGAAAGCGCCAGAAGGACACCTGGGACAAAATCCGCTCTACCTCGTCGGCAGGGTGACCGGCAGCGAAAATCGCCGCCATAATGCTGCCCATGCTGGTTCCGGCGATCGTACTGGGGCGGAACCCTTCGCGCTCCAGCACCCGCATCACGCCAATATGGGCATACCCCCGGGCTCCTCCACCGCCCAGGGCCATTCCAAAGCGCTTGAAATCCGGCATACCTTAGCCTAAACCCAAAATGGCCCGTGTTGCATTTAGACGGGATGCTTCCCCATGGGGCCCCAGGTTGGTGGGAGCAATGCGTTTAGGGAATAGACCGTGCCGCCTGGGGACTTCTTCGCACGTTCATCCCCAAAACCAGCAAACCAGTGTCAGGAAGCATCCAGAAAGCGCTCCTTTAGTTCCGGGGTCGGCACCATACAGCGCTCGAGCCGCCCAAAAAGGCGGTAGCGGTTTTTGGCAACCAATCGGTAAACCCAGTCCCGCAGCCCCTTGGGCACCCACCGCAGCAGCGCAGGGATGCGCCACACCCCCCCCAGCCGGTAGAGGATGTGCAAAGCGGCATCCGACTCCAACCAAACCCTCCCCTCCTCAACAACCACCACGCTATCAGTCAGGGCCGCAGCGGTAGGAATGCCGTGCTGGCGGAGCAATTGCTGTCCAACCTCGGACTGCTGCGAGGCAAACACAAAGCGCCGGGCCCTGTCGTGGCGAAGGATAAACTGCACAGTACGGTGGCAGAGGTTGCAGACGCCATCGAACAACACCACCGTCTTCATGGTTTCAGTTTAGTGCGATAGGGCTCGAGGGAATGTGGCAGGGATATTTGTAACCCGCCTTGCGCCATAGGCTAGGCGTGTTGTTAGAATGTGCAACACGGGGTAGCCAAAGTGAAACTCATCGACCAATACGGGCGCATCATCAAGGATCTACGGCTTTCGGTCACGCCGCGCTGCAACCTGCACTGCCTGTACTGCCATCCACTGGGCTGGGAACAGTCGGAGCCCCCTGGCACCATCTCGGTTGAAGACACCCGCCACTTCCTGAGGGCCATGCAGCTACTAGGTCTGGAGTCGGTGCGTTTTACCGGCGGCGAACCCCTGGTGCGCAAAGAACTTCCCCAGATGATCGCGGTGGCCAGCGAGCTGGGCATCCCCGATATCGCCATCACCACCAACGGCCTTTTGTTTAAGCGGAAGGCCAAGGAGCTTTTGAGCGCGGGGCTCAAACGCATCAACCTCTCGATGGACGCGGTGACCCCCGAGGTCTTCCGAACCATGACCCGGGGCGGGCAGGTCGAGAAGGTCTGGGAGGCCATCGAAACCGCCTGGGAGCTGGGTATGCACCCGGTCAAAATCAACGCGGTGATGATCCGGGGCATGAACGAGCAGGAGGTAAT
>JAOAEZ010000046.1 GCA_026416515.1 Hydrogenophilus sp.
GACTATAAGCGCAGCCTGGTCGAGCTGGCCCTGCAAAAGGCCAATGGCAATCAAGCCCGCGCGGCGCGGATGCTCGGCATCTCAGCGGCTCATCTAGGCCGGCTAAGGCGGCGGTGATTCAGGATAGCCGAGGCGGATTCTGGCAGCCGAACACCCAAGATTCGGCCGGCATCCCGCTGTAGCTAGCGCCCAAGGTAAAAATCTCATCGTGCGCTGCCAATGCAGCGAGCGCCACGAAGCCGCTCGAACAAGGCAAATTGGCAAGATCCGCCCGTAAGCGTTGCAACCTTCGGCCATCCAAAACGCAGGCAAACAGGCTCTTCTGGAATCTCTGACCATAGCGCGCAATGCAGCGCTCGATACGCGCCCGCTCCCGGTCATCGCTGATATCGTAGGCCACCCAATAAAGCCGCGGGAGCATTTTTTTATGACCAATCCCGTTTGGCTAGTTCCGGAAAATTTCCCGGAAAAAAGCCTTGATGATCTTCCAATAACGCTAAAGCCCGACACGGGCTACGGGTTTGGCAAAGAGATTTCATTTTATAACTGCTGGCTTTCGAATTGCACAAATAAATAATTTCCAAATATGGAACAGGAATGAATCTGTTCCATGACCCAGCGCGCTGGGATATGGGTGGAAACTTAGTCATTTACACTTTCCTCCATTTTTGAAGTTTCAAGCCCAGCGCGCTGGGATATGGGTGGAAACTGAGATTATTGTTCTGAGTGACGGCAACAAAGTTTCAAGCCCAGCGCGCTGGGATATGGGTGGAAACTGCAAGTCTGACATGCTCTGCATTGATCTTATTGTTTCAAGCCCAGCGCGCTGGGATATGGGTGGAAACTTGAAAAAATCAAGAGTCGCGAGGAGCAGTAGTTTCAAGCCCAGCGCGCTGGGATATGGGTGGAAACATAAAACTGTGTTGGACGTTTCTCCCTTAAGGTTTCAAGCCCAGCGCGCTGGGATATGGGTGGAAACTTGGTAATTACTGTTAATGATAACTGTAATGAGTTTCAAGCCCAGCGCGCTGGGATATGGGTGGAAACATGGGGCCGCCGGTGTTCGACCCCGCGCGCGTGTTTCAAGCCCAGCGCGCTGGGATATGGGTGGAAACCCAGCGCCCAGTCGTATCCGCACCGGCATACTGTTTCAAGCCCAGCGCGCTGGGATATGGGTGGAAACTTGGAGGCTCTTGTGTTTTGGGTTTTACAGGGGTTTCAAGCCCAGCGCGCTGGGATATGGGTGGAAACTCGATCCGCCCGCCTTTCTTTGTCTGTAGGTGTTTCAAGCCCAGCGCGCTGGGATATGGGTGGAAACCAGGCTTGCAAGCGCATTCTACCACTATTTTCCGCGAGGTTCTGAATGACTGCTCGCCGCAATACGCCCACACCCGCTCCTCTTGAAGGAGCGCCTGGCTTTGCATCCACATCGATCTTGCGCTTGCTGCCAAGGTTACTACCAGCTCCTCGGCACGAAGTCGGGACGATTGCGCAACACGACGTCGTCGNCTGCCTGCACGAGCACATACAGCC
>JAOAEZ010000047.1 GCA_026416515.1 Hydrogenophilus sp.
GTATGAGACGATGCCGGTGGGACGTGGGATGGGGAGGGCAGACATGGACGATCCGTACGGTTTTGTTCCTGGGACGAGCAAGATGCGGTATGAGAAATCGGATGGGGTATATTGTGGGATGATTGGGCCGGAACACATTTCTGCGCAGGGGGGGATCCGATTGAGGCTTAAGGCATCGGGGTTGAACGATCAAAAGTGCTCTGGGTTTGCGTGGTTTGACTATGCGTATTTAGCGCCGGCGAGCATGAATGGGAAGTTGAACATTAATACTGCGAGTGAGCGAGTGTTGCGAGCGCTGCCGGGGGTGACGAAGGAAATGGCGCGGGACATACGGACTGGGACGATGTCAAATGGGGCGCAAGGGTTGCGGCCATACAAGAACATCAGCGAGGTGTTGGAAGTGCGGGGGATGGATGCGGAGGTATTCTCACGAATTTGCAATTTAATTACGACACGGAGTGATCAATATCGGGTTGTAGTAATAGGGCAGGCGTTAGGGGACCGGGATGGGGACGGGCGATTTGATAGTGAGAGAGATGTAGTGAGGGGGGAGGTACGGCGAGAGATTGTAGTGGATCGAACGGGGCTGACGGATGACGATCCGATGCGGGGTGAGTTTGTGGTGATACAGGGACAGTAGGGGGAGGTGGGGAGGGGACGGAGTTGGAGTAGAAGTATGGCTAAGAATCGATTGATCGTGGCGTTAGATGTGAGCGAGCGGGAGGTGGTGCGGGAGTGGGCGGAGCGTTTAGCTGGCGAGGTCGGGATGATAAAGATTGGCTTGGAGCTTTTTGTGAGGTACGGACCGGGGGTGGTTGAGGAGGTGCAGGTACGGGGTGGGCGAGTGATGTTAGACTTGAAGTTGCATGACATACCGAACACGGTAGGACGAGCGGTACGGAATGCGGCGTTATTGGGAGTTGAGTTTTTGACGTTACATGCGAGTGGGGGGAGGGCGATGATGGAAGCGGGGAGGAGGGCGGTGAAGGAATATGAGGATGAAGCTGGTCGGAGCGGGCCGAAATTATTAGCGGTGACGGTACTGACGAGTTTAGATGAGCGGGCATTGCGAGAGGAGGTGGGTGTGGGGCGAGGGATGAGGGAGCAGGTGGGGAAGTTGGCACGGTTAGCGCGGGAGAGTGGGTGCGACGGGGTAGTGGCTTCGGCGCAGGAGATTGATGTGATCCGGGGGGAGTGTGGGTGGGATTTTTTGGTGGTAACGCCGGGGATCCGGCCAAGGGGTGCAGGGTGTGGTGATCAGAAGCGGGTATGCACACCGAGCGAGGCGATAGGGGCTGGGGCTGATT
>JAOAEZ010000048.1 GCA_026416515.1 Hydrogenophilus sp.
GGTTATGAGCCTGACGAGCTACCGGGCTGCTCCACCCCGCGGTGTGTGGGTGAGATGTGGTGATCGGTTGGGTGGCCTGGCGCTGACCGACTCTCCCGCCGCTTGAGCGGCAGTACCATGGGCGCTGGCGTGTTTCACGGCCGAGTTCGGGATGGGATCGGGTGGTTCCGGCGCTCTATGGCCACCAGGCCGGATGGGGTAAGGGAGTACAGACCCTTTTGGGTTATAGGGTCAAGCCTCACGGGCCATTAGTACCGGTTGGCTTCACGCCTTACGGCGCTTCCACGTCCGGCCTATCGACCTGGTCGTCTTCCAGGGCCCTTGAGGGATCTTAAAAGATCCTGGGAGACCTCATCTTGGGGAGGGCTTCCCGCTTAGATGCTTTCAGCGGTTATCCCATCCGGACTTAGCTACCCGGCGGTGCATCGGGCGATACAACCGGCACACCAGAGGTCCGTCCACTCCGGTCCTCTCGTACTAGGAGCAGCTCCCCTCAAGTCTCCAACGCCCACGGCAGATAGGGACCGAACTGTCTCACGACGTTCTGAACCCAGCTCGCGTACCACTTTAAATGGCGAACAGCCATACCCTTGGGACCGGCTTCAGCCCCAGGATGTGATGAGCCGACATCGAGGTGCCAAACACCCCCGTCGATGTGAACTCTTGGGGGGTATCAGCCTGTTATCCCCGGAGTACCTTTTATCCGTTGAGCGATGGCCCTTCCACAAAGAACCACCGGATCACTAGGACCTGCTTTCGCACCTGCTCGAGCCGTCGCTCTCGCAGTCAAGCACCCTTATGCCCTTGCACGCACTGCCTGATTTCCGACCAGGCTGAGGGTACCTTCGTGCTCCTCCGTTACCCTTTAGGAGGAGACCGCCCCAGTCAAACTACCCACCATACGCTGTCCCCGAAAAGGATGACTTTCCTAGGTTAGAACACCAGACCCACCAGGGTGGTATTTCAAGGTCGGCTCCCCCAAGGCCAGAACCTCGGGTTCTTCGCCTCCCACCTATCCTACGCAGGTAAGCCCAGCATCCAGCGTAAAGCTGTAGTAAAGGTTCACGGGGTCTTTCCGTCTTGCCGCGGGTACACTGCATCTTCACAGCGAGTTCAACTTCACTGAGTCCCGGATGGAGACAGCGGGGCTGTCGTTACGCCATTCGTGCAGGTCGGAACTTACCCGACAAGGAATTTCGCTACCTTAGGACCGTTATAGTTACGGCC
>JAOAEZ010000049.1 GCA_026416515.1 Hydrogenophilus sp.
CGTTTCCGGCGGGAAGAAGCCCATCGCTTTGAAAAGAGTGGGTTCCCCTATCGCAAGCGAAAGGGTGATGCGCGCCCAAAAGAACTTCTCTTGGGGCACGGGCCCTATTTCCGCCTCACAAGTCAGCGGATGCAACCTTCCTTCAGCTTCCTCCTGCACCCAGGTGAAGGTTAGCCGGACCCCACTCTCATTTCCCACCGAGAGGTCGTAGTAGACCAGCTCACCCTCCCTCGTCCGCTTGACCTTCTTCACTTCAAAGCCCCTCTTTGCCAGAAGGGCAATGGCCTCTGAAACCCTAGCTGGTAGCGTCTTCATCTTGCCTCCTTAGCCTTTTCGTTAGCCACTCCAAGTCGTCCAGGTTCCATCCCAAAATCTCCCGTGCATCCCTCACTGCTTCGTGAAGGCGGTGGGCGGCCTCGGGAAAACTGACCTCGCTGGGACTCGCCCCCTTTCCCAAGTGAAGGGCGTCAAGACACCTTATCGCCCATGCGATGTCGTCTTTGACTATGTGCGATACTCCCTCTACTTTCCCTGCCGCCTTCCGGAAGGCCGCCGCCGCCTTCTCCAGCTCTTCCCTTACCGCTTGGGGGTTGGCGTGGCTTTCCAGTACGGGAGCCACGAGGTTGTAGACATAGCTAATGACCTCCGATTTCTCCGAGGCTTTCTCCAAAACCCACCACAGGAAGGCCCAGTGCCTGGGCCGTGCCCCATCTTTCCCGTCCACTTGGGCAAAGTATTTGTCGCCCCAGGCCCAGTCCAGCCGTATGGCAACTCCCTGTGGACGCCGCACTTTTACGATGCCCACTATGCCTGTGGGCGTTAGGTGAACACGGAAATACCCGCGCCCATTTCCCGTGGTGTGCTCCCACACAAGTCCATCTCCCCTCTTCTCAATCTGGAGAGATGTCCCGGGCGGCAAGTTTGGGGGAATAGTCAACAGCCCGCCCTGGTAAAGGGCGGCCCTCCCCTGTGGGTTGAGAATGGCCTCTTCCAGGGAGGGAAAGCTCTCCAGGATTTTCGCAACGCTCACCGCGTCCTCTAGAATGTCCTCCCACTTTCCATTGTGTACGGCGCGGTAGAGCATTGCTCCCCTCGTTGCCCACAAGTGTCCAAGAGCCCATGCAAGGGCGTAGACTGACCGGGCAAACCTCTCTTTCATCATCTTGCACCTCCCTAAATGATACCC
>JAOAEZ010000050.1 GCA_026416515.1 Hydrogenophilus sp.
GTCAGATGTGTATAAGAGACAGCTTGTACACACCGCCCGTCACACCATGGGAGTGGGTTCTGCCAGAAGTGGGTAGCCTAACCGCGCAAGCGGAGGGCGCTTACCACGGCAGGGTTCATGACTGGGGTGAAGTCGTAACAAGGTAGCCGTACCGGAAGGTGCGGCTGGATCACCTCCTTTCTGGAAACACCAAGCGGCGAGCCCTGGCTGGGCTGCTGGGCTGTTTCGGTGTCTGTCCACACTTATCGGTTGTGCGCGGGGCGTGCGACCACCGAGGCGGGGTCTGTAGCTCAGTTGGTCAGAGCACCGTCTTGATAAGGCGGGGGTCGTTGGTTCGAGGCCAACCAGACCCACCATGCATGCGCAGCGGCCGCAAGGCCTGTGGCGTGCAAGGGGGGGATTAGCTCAGCTGGGAGAGCACCTGCTTTGCAAGCAGGGGGTCGTCGGTTCGAACCCGTCATCCTCCACCAAGCGGTGGGTCAAGGCTGTGGTGCGGCGCGCCTGAGCGCCGAGCAAAGCCCAGCGGCTGCATCCAAGAGTGGATGCGGAAGCTGCGCTTTGCTGGCCTGCAATGAGGCCGGCAACGAAAAGGCTGTTCTTTAACAATGCATGGAGTCGAGTCAGCAGGGTTGTGCGTGGCGCGGCGGTGAGGTGGCTTGGGGCAATCTGCCATCGTGCTGCTGGGTGCCAGGGGGCAGCCCTGTTGAAAGAGAGAAGCGAAGAGAGTTGACGTCAAGCACACACGTTTGCAACCAAGCAAGCGCGACATGGCTGACGAAGACGGCGAGCGCAGACTCGCGCGCAGATGCGCTCTTGCTGCTGCGGTGGTGCTGCCGTGAGGTGGTGCGGCTGCGGCTGCGAAGAGGGCGTGGGCGCGAGGCCCGTGCGGTGTGGGTGCGACAAAAGCAGCCTGCGCCGCAAGCGTTCAAAAGCAAGCCCTGTGGCGGCAAAGCTATAGGGTCAAGTGAACAAGAGCATGTGGTGGATGCCTTGGCGATGACAGGCGAAGAAGGACGTGGCAGCCTGCGAAAAGCGCGGGGGAGCTGGCAAGCGAGCATTGATCCCGCGGTCTCCGAATGGGGCAACCCGGCCCGCAAGGGTCATCCTGCTCTGAATGCATAGGGGCAGGAGGCGAACCCTCTGAACTGAAACATCTCAGTAGGCGG
>JAOAEZ010000005.1 GCA_026416515.1 Hydrogenophilus sp.
GGCATAGATGGCCATATCGTTACTCCGAACCAATTTTTCTGCATCGCGCTAACAGGACGCGGATTGGCAACTCATGAGGCCTACCGCTGGCCTGAGACTACAGGTCTCGAAGGGTGACATGAAACCTAGCTATTGAGACGCAAACACGATTGTAGCGCTTACTGAACATGGAGGCTAAAACGTTTTGTGCGCCATTGACAACAGGCTCAGCCCCAAGGCCAAGGCGGACAGCAAAAAACACGGTCTCTCACAGCAAGTTGCAGCCTAGGTCAAGCTGGCCTATCCCCGTGCAGGGGCGGCAGCCTGACGACAAGCGTTTCAGAGCAGCCGAACATCGTCCGGGAGATTCTGCAAGCAGCTTCAAGAGCGCAAAGCGTTGCTGATTCAGACGGCGCAACAAGCGTCGAAAGGATAAAACGGTCGATGGCGGAAAACGCCTAAAGCACACCCGCAGACAAGGCCTTGATACGAATGCCGACATCGCCCTGCAGCTGATTCCGCGCATTTGGTTCAGTGCGCATGCTCGAATGAGCCCTTTCGCAAAGTAGCGCGGATTAGGGCGCCCGATGCGGTCACAGAAAGGTTTTTAGTGCGCATTTTCCACTTGGCAGACGTGGCAAGCCAAAAAAAAGCCGCCGAAAATTCGGCGGCAAAAGATTCAAGCCCAGCGCGCTGGGATATGGGTGGAAACTTAAGCGGCACGGGCAGCCTGCCGCCACACAGTTTCAAGCCCAGCGCGCTGGGATATGGGTGGAAACCAGACGTGTGCGCCACACCTCGTCGTGGCTAGTCGCTCGGAGTGGGTTCCGTCCAGGCCGATGACTTCCTCGCGCTCGATGCGGTAGCCCAGAGTGCGCAGCTGATCCAGCAGCGCCAGTTCGACTTCGGCCTCGGACAGAAAGGAGCTCATGTCAACTCCGCATCCTGAATCTGTTTGAGGGTGTGGCCTTGCCCGTCTTTCCACTCGATGCGACCATTGGCCGAACGCCCGAGCACAACACCCGCCGCGGTGGAGGGTGAATTGAACACAAAGTCCTGCGTGAATCGCAAGCACGTGCCTTCATCCACCAACACTCCCTTGTTCAGTAAAGTGGCGCGCAGCTCTTTCAAATACGCCGGAGTCGATGGGACTTCTTGTTTGGAGACGGACGATCCTGCCCGTACGATGAACCCCTCCGCGCTTACATTGCCTCGCGCCTCCAGCCCTTTGGTTTTGAGCCACAAATCACAGGCTGGGTTGGCATCGGCCACGGCCGCTTCGAAGACTGTCAGACCAACCAAAGGCAAGCACAACAGCATATCGGCCAAAAAGCCTTCCGCGTCGGCAGCGTCCGCCTCGGACAGCTTAGGCAGCTGAGGCTGGTTGGCCTTGTCCAGATCACACCGCTTGGCGGCAGCAGCCAGCTCGACCAAGCGGGCTTCTAGATACTGGACGTGGGCCTTGTTGAGGTTTTGATCCTTGCTAATGAACACCACCGCATGGGTCCAGAAGTCTTTCTGCTTGGCATGCTGTTCCAATCGCGTCAACACCCCATCGCCTTCGCCGACATAGACTCGTGGCAGGGGCTTGTCCGGACTGAGCCCCCAAAGGATATAAACCCCGGTGCGCCTGAGTGCGTCGCGTTTGCGCACATCGGCAAACAGCGTGCGCGGGAAAACCCATCCCTGTCCCGTCCAGTTCGATTTTTCCAGAATGCGCAGCCCTTCCGGGTTGCCTGTGGGAAGAAAGATACGCACCGAAAACCCCGTAGTTTGAGACATGGTCTTTCCATTTCCGGTTACAGTTTCGCCTGCAGCCCGGCGGCGTTGTATTCAAAGCGCTGGCGGTCCAGGCTAAAACCGCGCGTCAAATGCTCGCGCCCCACGCGCGTGGCCCACTGGCGAAAGCGCGTGCCCTGCTGCGACTTGACCCGGTAGCCGACCGAGATGATGACGTCGAAATTATAAATCCTGCGCCCCCTCTTGAACTCCAGCAGCTCAACCTCGATGTCGGTGACCGCGTTAATTTCCTTAATGCGCACCTTAAGTCTCCGTTCCGCCACCACTATCACCACCGAACCACCCAGGAGATGCTTAAAGTTGTCCTAAAGCCCCCAACTCTTGTCCACCAAGGCCGTCATCGGCGGCCTTGAGCCATAGTCTCTTGCGCTGGATAAAAGCGCGTGGAGCAGAACCCAGCAGCGCCTTGTCCGAAAGTAGTGGCTACGGGTAAAATAAAGGGCGTTGGAGTTTCCGGACTCGATCATGCTGCCCTATCGCATCGCTCCCTCTATCCTCTCGGCCAACTTCGCCAAACTGGGTGAAGAGGTAGACAACGTGCTCGCCGCTGGTGCCGACATGGTCCATTTCGATGTGATGGACAACCACTATGTCCCCAACCTCACGGTAGGGCCGCTGGTGTGCGAAGCACTGCGCAAGCATGGGGTTACTGCGCCCATCGACGTGCATCTGATGGTTAAGCCAGTCGATCGCATCATCCCCGATTTTGCCAAAGCGGGGGCCACCTACATCACCTTTCATCCAGAAGCGAGCGAGCACATCGACCGCACGATAGGGCTGATCCGCGACCATGGCTGCAAACCGGGTCTGGTGCTCAACCCAGCCACCCCCATCGAAGTCTTGGAATGGGTATTGGAAAAGCTTGACATGGTCCTCCTGATGAGCGTAAACCCGGGCTTTGGGGGGCAAAAGTTCATCCCCTACGTCCTGGAAAAAGCCCGTCGGGTGCGCCGC
The DNA here is from genome assembly GCA_026416515.1 of Hydrogenophilus sp. Taxonomy (GTDB): domain Bacteria; phylum Pseudomonadota; class Gammaproteobacteria; order Burkholderiales; family Rhodocyclaceae; genus Hydrogenophilus. Next base: position 2,734 of record JAOAEZ010000005.1, read on the forward strand.
ATGATCGATGCGCGGGCGCCGCACGTAAGCTTGGAGATCGACGGCGGTGTAGGGCCAGCCAACATCGCCGAAGTCGCGCGTGCGGGTGTAGACACCTTCGTCGCCGGTTCGGCGATCTTCGGTGCCGGCAAGGAAAGCGACCCTCATCGCTACGACAGCGTCATTGCCGCGATGCGTGCGGAGTTGGCCAAAATAGTATGAACACATCGCCCGAGCCCGAATCAAAGGCGCACCGCGTTCTCCGTTCACCTCTCCCTGTCAAAGCGGTCGTGATCGACTTGGATGGCACCATCCTCGACACGGCGCCCGACCTGATCGACGCCGCGGCAGCTATGACGCAAGAGCTGGGTCTACCTATCCCCGACCCAGAGCGGCTGAAGAGCTACATCGGTAATGGCATCGTATCTCTTGTCAAACGGGTGCTCACCGGTAAAATCGACGCCGAACCCCCGGCGGACCTCTTTGCACGGGCTCTACCCATCTTCGAACGCTACTACCGTCAATGGATATCGCGCAAAAGTCGCCCCTACCCTGGAGCGATCGAAGGGCTGCGGGCCTTTCAAGCGAAAGGTTTACGCCTCGCCTGTGTTACCAATAAAGCGATGCGCTTTACCGAACCGCTCCTCAAAGAGACCGGCCTATACGACCTCTTCGACCTCATTATCGCCGGCGACACGCTCCCGGAAAAGAAACCCTCCCCGTTGCCGCTTCAACACACCTGTGCCGTCTTTAAAATCGCTCCCCGCGAGCTACTCATGATCGGCGACTCGGCCAACGATACCCAAGCAGCGCGCGCCGCTGGCTGTCCCGTCTTCTGTGTTCCCTATGGCTACAACCGCGGTCAACCGGTCGAGGCGCTTGAACCCGACGCTGTCGTCGCTTCGCTCGCCGAAGCCGCTGAGTGGGTGGTTAAGGCGTGATGACTCAAGAGCAATTTGACGCGTTGGCCCGCAGCGGTTACAACCGCATCCCCGTCTTCCAAGTCTTTCCAGCAGACCTTGACACCCCGCTCGCGCTCTACCTCAAGCTCGCCAACGGCCCCTACACCTACCTCCTCGAATCGGTAATCGGCGGCGAACGCTTCGGCCGTTACTCCTTCATCGGCTTACCCGCGCGCACCCTCCTGCGCGTTTGTGGCCAGCTCGTTCGCGTCGAGGTCAACGGCGCCCTCTCAGAGCAACACGATTGTGCCGACCCCCTCGCCTTCATTCAAGACTTCCTCGGCCGTTATCGCACTGTGCCGCTGGTAGGGCTACCGCGTTTTCCTGGCGGATTATGCGGCTATTTTGGTTACGACACGGTACGCTATATCGAAAAGCGGCTTGCGCACGCGGTCAAACCCGACCCCATCGCCGCGCCGGATATCCTCCTCATGCTCACCGACGAGCTTGCGGTCGTAGACAATCTCACCGGCCGTCTCACCCTTATCGTCTATGTCGACCCGCGAACGCCTGAAGCCTATACTCGCGCACAAGAGCGGCTTCAAGAACTGGCTGTTGCCCTTGACCGTCCCGTACGCCCTCCCCCTTCGATGCACACTGAAGCCACGGAAGCGGTCAGTGAATTCGGGGAAGTCTCCTTCAAAGCAGCTGTGGCGCGCGCTCAACGCTACATTCACGACGGCGAGATCATGCAAGTTGTGCTCTCGCAGCGCCTCCACCGCCCCTTTTGCGCCCACCCGCTCGCCCTCTACCGGGCACTGCGCACGCTCAACCCATCTCCCTATATGTTTTACTTCGACCTCGGCGATCTCCACCTCGTCGGAGCCTCCCCCGAAATCCTGGTACGTTTAGAAGAGGGGACGGTCACCGTGCGCCCCATCGCCGGTACGCGGCCGCGGGGAACCACGCGCGAGGAAGATCTGCGTTTGGAAGCTGACCTCATCGCCGACCCTAAAGAACGGGCCGAGCATCTGCAACTGTTAGACCTCGGGCGCAACGACGTCGGGCGGATCGCCGAAGCAGGCAGCGTACGGGTCACTGAACAGATGGTAGTGGAACGCTACTCGCACGTCATGCACCTTGTCTCCAATATTGAAGGAAAGCTGCGGAAAGGTCTTACGGCGATGGACGTACTGCGCGCCACCTTTCCCGCTGGTACGGTAAGCGGTGCCCCCAAAATCCGCGCGATGGAAATCATCGACGAATTGGAACCGGTCAAGCGCGGTGTTTATGCCGGTGCGGTAGGGTATCTCGGCTTCAACGGCAACATGGATTTGGCCATCGCCATTCGCACCGCCCTCATCAAGGATCAAATCCTCTACGTACAAGCGGGTGCCGGAATCGTCGCTGACAGCGTGCCCGACAACGAATGGGGTGAAACCTGCAATAAGGCTCGAGCGATCCTCCGCGCTGCCGAGCTTGCCTTAGGGAACGACCTCGCCTTCCCTCCTCCTCTCCTCTCTTTTTAGCGGCACCTGCTCTTCCTCCTCCGCTGTAAAGTGGTGCGCGCCCCCCGTGTGGTTCTCTCCTCTCTCAACCTTCTTGCCATCCTCTCGAACCCTTCGTACAATTTTTTCTTCTAAATTTTCACCTCCCTCTCATGCTCCGTCTGCTCCTCTTCCTCCTTCTCACCCCTCCTCTCATCGGCAACGCTACCACTCTCTACCGCTGTTCTACCCCCGCTGGAACCATCTGGCAAGAGCGCCCCTGTCCCAACGCTCAACCTCTCTCGATCTCCCCGCAACCGCCCCTCTCTCCCCCCGCCTCCCCGCCGCCCTCGACCCGTAAGAAATCGCCGCCCTCTCCCTCCCCTGCTGTTGCCGAGCGGCTCGCTGCGATCCGTCAAGAAATCGCCGCGCTCGAGCAGGAGCGTCACCAGCTTCGCGCCCAACTTCTCGCCGACCTCGAGGCCCTCTCCGCCGCTCCCCGCTCCTCCCTCTCACCCCCCTCTTCCTCCTCCTCCCACCCCTCCTCCCACTCATCCGCTCGAACGTCTACCCCTACCTCTTCATCCCCCCACTCTTCTTCCGTAATCCCCTCCTCCGCTTCCCTCGTTCGCGCCCAGCAAACCATCGAACGTCAACGGCACGAGCAGCTTCGCGAACGCGAGCGTCGCTACCGTGCGGAACTTCGCCTCATCGAAACCCGCCTCAAAGCCCTTCAGGCAGAAGCCCGTCGTCTTGAACGGGCAACCGCTGCTCCCTCCGCTCCGTGATCTCTTTTCTCTTCACCCATCCGAGGGTGTCGTTCGCCTCACCCTCTCCTCCCCATACCGTGGCCGATTGCCTCTCCCCTCCCTGCTCTCCGCTCTTCGCCGTCTGACCTACTCAAACTCCAGAATCACCTGATCCACTGCCACGCTCGACCCCGGCACTGCCACGATCGCCTTCACCACTCCATCGCGCTCAGCCCGCAGCACGTTCTCCATCTTCATCGCCTCGATCACCGCCAATCGTTCCCCCGCCTTCACTGCCTGTCCCACCCGCACGGAAATCTCCCGCAGCAACCCCGGCATCGGCGACAACAGCAAGCGGCTCCGATCCTCTGCCTCCCGAACTGGCATCCATCGCCACAGCGGTGCTGCCTCGATCGGCAACACCTGGAGACGAACCACTCCTCCGCGGTGGCGCAACACCATCCACTCCCCCGCCCGCTCCACCTGCAGCACCAGCGAATGGTCGGCCACCACCGCTGGCAAGCGGATTCGTCCCCAATGCCAACTCGCCGGTATCTCCACCTCTACCCCATGGCCACCGACGTGTACCGTAAAGCGGCTAGCGGAAAGCGCCTCTACCTCGGCGCTCACCCCCAACGCCTCTCCTTTCAACGTCCCCTCTTGGACTTTTCTTCGCCGATGCACATCCTCCTCATCGAAAATCACGATTTTCCTAGGAGGAGCGAACCCTGGGTTCCCCTCGCTATACGCTCCCCTATTTCTTCCCTCCCACCCCACGGCCCCGCCCGCGCGCATCGACCCTGCTGTCTGCTCCTCTCGCCACCACAAAACCGCCGCCACGGCCCGCAAAGCCACTGGATCCTCTACTGCCACCCCGCTTGGCGAAAATCCCCCTGGAAACTCCTCGGCCACAAACTCTGTCGACAAATCCCCTCTCTGGAAGCGGGGATGGGCCATGACCGCGGCCTGGAATGCCACGTTGGTCGCCACTCCGCGCACCACAAATCCATCCAAAGCCGTACGCATTCGTTCGATCGCCTCGGCGCGCGTTTGTCCATGGGTGATCACCTTAGCGATCATCGAATCGTAAAAAACTGAAATTTCCCCCCCCTCCTCCACACCGCAATCGACGCGCACAGCCCCAGGAATGGGCTCTGGGGGATCGAACCGCACCAACCGTCCCACGGACGGCAAAAACCCGCGCGTCGGATCCTCCGCGTTGATACGGCACTCGATTGCCCATCCATGGATGGTCAAATCCTCTTGGCGCAACGTCAAGCGCTCTCCGGCCGCGATTCGAATCATCCACTCCACCAGATCGATTCCGGTGATCATCTCCGTCACCGGATGCTCCACCTGCAGCCGCGTATTCATCTCCAAAAAGTAAAACGAGCGATCTCCCCCCACCACAAACTCCACGGTCCCCGCGGACTGGTAATTTACCGCCTTTGCCAAGCGGACAGCCTGTTCCCCCATCGCTCGGCGCATCTCTGGAGTCACAAACGGGCTTGGAGCCTCCTCCACCAACTTCTGATGGCGGCGCTGAATCGAACACTCTCGTTCAAACAGATAGAGGCAATTGCCGTAGGCATCTGCCAGCACCTGAACCTCGATATGGCGGGGTTTTTCGATAAACTTCTCTATAAACACCCGCTCATCGCCAAACGCGTTGCGCGCCTCGTTCTGGCACGACACGAACCCCTCGCGGCACTCGGCATCGTTGCGCGCGATTCGCAACCCCTTTCCTCCACCGCCCGCTGAAGCCTTGATCATCACCGGATAGCCGATCGCGCGGGCCACCGCCACTGCCTCCTCAGCTGAAGGGATCGGCTCCAAATGGCCGGGGATTGTATTCACCCCTGCGGCCTCGGCCAATCGTTTAGCGGCGATCTTATCGCCCATCGCCGCGATAGCGGACGCCTTTGGACCGATGAAGACAATCCCGTTCTCCTCCAGCAATTTCGCGAACAGCTCGTTTTCCGACAAAAATCCATACCCTGGGTGGACCGCCTCAGCTCCTGTCGTCCGGCACGCCTCGACGATTCGCTCCGCCACCAAGTAGGAGTCGCGCGCCGGGGCAGGGCCGATCGGCACCGCCTCATCGGCCAACTGGACATGTCGTGCGCGGGAATCGGCCTCGGAAAAGACGGCCACGGTACGAATTCCCATTCTGCGGGCGGTCGCGATCACTCGGCACGCAATCTCACCCCGATTGGCCACCAAAATCTTTCCAAACATCTCTCGTGCCCCTTTCACAGCGGCAAATTGCAATGTTTACGCCATGGATTGGAAAGCTCCTTAGTCTCGAGCAAAGACAACGCCCGGATGATGCGGCGGCGGGTTGAATGGGGCATAATCACATCATCGACAAACCCTCGCTGGGCGGCCACGAAGGGATTAGCGAACTTCTCCCGGTATTCGGCCTCACGCGCTGCGATCCGCTCGGCGTCTCCCTTCTCAGCTCGGAAAATAATCTCCACTGCTCCTTTAGGTCCCATCACCGCGATCTCTGCGGTAGGCCATGCCAAATTTACATCTCCTCGCAAATGCTTGCTGCTCATCACGTCGTAGGCTCCCCCGTATGCTTTTCGGGTAATGACAGTCACCTTGGGCACTGTGGCCTCGGCGTAAGCGAAGAGCAATTTAGCCCCATGTTTGATGATTCCCCCGTACTCCTGTGCTGTTCCGGGCAGGAATCCGGGAACATCCACGAAAGTCACCAAAGGGATATGGAAAGCATCGCAAAAGCGCACGAAGCGCGCCGCCTTGATCGAACTCTTGATATCCAAGCACCCCGCCAGCACCATTGGCTGGTTAGCGACGATTCCGGCGGTTCGTCCGTTAAAGCGGCCGAAACCGATCACCACATTTTGAGCGAAATCGGGCTGCAGCTCGAAAAAATCTCCCTCATCGACCACTTTCGTGATCAGTTCTTTCATATCGTAGGGCTGGTTCGGGTTAGTTGGGATCAACGTATCCAAAGAGAAATCCAACCGCTCGGGATCGTCGCGGCATGTTCGGACCGGCGGTCGCTCTCGGTTATTCAGTGGCAAAAAATCGAACAACCGCCGCACCGCCAACAATGCCTCCACATCGTTATCGAAGGCGGCATCGGCCACCCCTGACTTGGTCGTATGGGTCACGGCGCCCCCTAATTCTTCGGCGGTAACCTCCTCGTGTGTGACGGTCTTCACCACATCGGGGCCGGTTACAAACATATAGGAAGTATCGCGTACCATAAAAATGAAATCGGTCATCGCCGGGCTATACACCGCGCCTCCGGCGCACGGCCCCATGATCACGCTGATCTGAGGAATCACTCCGGAGGCCAGCACATTGCGCTGAAATACTTCTGCGTACCCTCCCAAAGAGGCCACTCCCTCCTGGATTCGCGCTCCTCCGGAATCGTTCAATCCGATTACGGGAGCTCCGACTCGCATTGCATGATCCATCACCTTGCAGATCTTCTCTGCGTGGGCCTCTGACAACGATCCCCCGAAAACGGTGAAATCCTGGCTAAACACAAACACCCTTCTCCCATGGATCGTTCCATGTCCGGTCACCACCCCATCGCCGGGAATTCGCTCCTGTTCCATGCCGAAGTCGTAGCACCGATGCTCTTTGAAAAGATCCCACTCCTCGAAGCTTCCCGCATCGAGCAACACCGTCAATCGCTCGCGGGCGGTCAATTTCCCCTTTGCATGTTGCTGGGCGATCCGTTTCGCTCCTCCTCCCTGCAGGGCCTGTTCCCGTTTCTCGCTCAACACCCTTAGCACCCGATCCATTTGCGCTGCTCCTAAAACGAATCCATCAAAAACCGTTAGTCCTCTCTATCTTTCTTCTTTGCTCTCATCGGTCTTTTCCTCCACCCCCACCGCTCTCAACAGCCGCCTTGCGGCGCGCGCGGGCGACATCTGGCCCGAGCGCACCGCTTCCTCCACTCCGCTCCAGTGCACCCGCACCTCGGGATGAGTGCGGAACCAGCGGCGCAACCCCTCCTCGATCGTTTCCCACAACCACGCGCTTGCCTGAGCCGCCCGTTTAGTCGCCAGCATCCCCTCCTTTTCCCACATCTGCCAGCGCGACTCGACCACCTCCCACAACTCGGCGATTCCCTCCCCTTTCAATGCGGACACCAACAAAACGGGCACCGTATCTCCTCCCCGCATCAACGCCAGAGCTGAAACCAATTGACTTTTGGTTCGCTGAGCGGCAACTGGATCGCAATCGGCCTTATTGACTGCTACCACATCCACCCACTCCATCACCCCTCGCTTTATCCCCTGTAACTCATCGCCGGCATGGGGCAACTGCAGCAACACCAACAGGTCGGTCATTCCCGCCACTGCCACCTCGCTCTGTCCTACCCCCACTGTCTCCACCATCACCACATCGTACCCTGCTGCCTCCACCGCCACGATCGTCTCGCGCGTCCCGACAGCCACTCCCCCCAGATGCTCGCCTGTCGGCGAAGGGCGGATAAAAACCCCCTCGCACTGGCTCAGCCGTTCCATTCGCGTTCGATCTCCCAAAATGGACCCCCCTGACCGTTGGGAAGAGGGATCCACTGCCAACACCGCCACCTGGTAGCCCCGCTTTACCAAAAAAAGACCTAACGTCTCTATAAAGGTTGACTTCCCAACCCCTGGAACTCCCGAAATTCCCACACGGATCGCCCGACCCGCCTTCGGCAACAACCGCTCCACCAACTGTTCGGCGGCGCGGCGATGGTCCTGGCGCTCTGACTCGATCAACGTAATGGCTTTTGCCAACGCCCGCCGATTTCCTGCCAATACGCCGGCGGCCAATCGCTCCACCTCCGCCGCTATTTCTTGCTGAGCCGCTTCCCTCATCGCGCTTCGCCGCCTCTGGGCTCACTGCCCCTCTGTGTCTCTCTTCTGTCCCTCTCTTTTTCCCGCTTTATGACTCTCTTTCCCTTCTCTCCCTTCGCATTCGCTCCTCTCGGATAGCGGCCAACACCTTCCGGGCTGCCTCGGGGATAGGAGTCCCTGGGCCGAAAATCTCACGCACCCCTACCGTGCGCAAAAACTCATAATCCTGCTCGGGGACCACTCCGCCCACGAACACCACCACATCGTCGGCGCCCTCCCGGTGCAATGCCTCGATCAACGCCGGGACTAATGTTCGATGTCCTGCCGCTAACGTACTTACCCCGATCGCATGGACATCGCTCTCCACTGCGTGGCGTGCCACCTCTTCCGGCGTTTGGAACAAAGGTCCTATATCGACATCGAACCCCAAATCGGCCAATGCTGACGCCACCACCTTTGCGCCGCGGTCGTGTCCATCCTGACCGAGCTTTGCCACCATCATTCTCGGCCGGCGTCCCTCCTCAGCCAAAAACTCCTGCACCTCGCGGCGCAATTTTTGCCACTCCTCATGGGACTCCATCACCCCTCCGTATACTCCCGCCACAGCCGTTGGCTCGCCCCGGTAACGTCCCCACACAGCTGCCAACGCCTCTGAAACCTCCTCTACTGTAGCCCGCACTCGCATCGCCTCGATTGCCAATGCCAACAAATTCCCTTTACCGCTGCGCGCGCAGTCGGTCAAAGCCAACAAACGCGAACGCACCGCCTCTTCGTCTCGTCGCGCCCGCACCTCTCGCAAGCGGGCGATCTGCCGCTCCCGCACCGCCTGGTTATCGATCTGCAACACCTCCACGGGGTGATCCTCCTGCTCGACGCGGTAGCGGTTTACCCCCACCACCACATCCAAACCGGAATCGATCCGGGCCTGTTTAATCGCCGCGCACTCCTCGATTCGGCTCTTTGCCCATCCCGATGCCACCGCCTGGACCATTCCCCCCATCGCCTCGATCTCGGCGATCAGCGCCCAAGCGCGGTCAACCATCGCCTGGGTTAACGACTCCATAAAGTACGATCCCCCCCATGGATCGATCACCCGAGTGATCTGAGTCTCCTCTTGCAAGATAATCTGGGTATTGCGGGCGATTCGGGCCGAAAACTCGCTCGGCAACGCGATCGCCTCATCCAAAGCATTGGTATGCAGCGACTGGGTCCCCCCGAACACCGCTGCCATCGCCTCGATGGTCGTTCGGACGATATTGTTATAGGGATCTTGGGCGGTCAACGACCACCCTGACGTTTGGCAATGGGTTCGCAGCATCATCGAACGCGGGTTCTTTGCCCCGAGCTGCTTCATAATCTTCCACCACAGAAAGCGCGCTGCGCGCAATTTTGCGATCTCCAAGTAGAAGTTCATGCCGATCGCGAAGAAAAAAGACAAACGGCCGGCGAAATCATCGATATTCAACCCTCGGTCGACGGCAGCGCGCACATACTCGACTCCATCGGCAAGTGTAAACGCCAGCTCGGTCGCCTGATCGGCCCCTGCCTCCTGGATGTGGTATCCCGAGATCGAAATAGAGTTAAACCGCGGCATATGTTCGGCGGTATAAGCGATCACGTCGGCTACAATCCGCATCGACGGCTCAGGCGGATAGATATAGGTATTGCGGACCATAAACTCCTTAAGGATATCGTTCTGGATAGTCCCTGTCAGTTGCTCCTGTCGCACCCCCTGTTCTTCCGCGGCGACGATGAAGGCCGCTAAAACGGGCAATACAGCCCCATTCATCGTCATGGAGACTGAAATACGGTCCAATGGAATCCCATCGAAAAGGATTTTCATATCCTCGACGGTATCGATCGCCACCCCTGCCTTTCCCACATCCCCCACGACTCTAGGGTTATCGGAATCGTATCCGCGATGGGTTGGCAAATCGAACGCCACAGAGATCCCCTGCCCGCCGGCGGCCAACGCCTTCTTATAAAAAGCGTTAGACTCTTCAGCTGTGGAAAAGCCGGCGTATTGGCGGATCGTCCACGGCTTAACCGTATACATCGTCGGCTGAGGTCCGCGGATGAACGGCTCAAATCCTGGAAGCGTATCGGCGTGGGGCAAACGTTCCAAGTCGGCCTTCGTATAGAGCGGCTTTACAGCAATTCCCTCGGGGGTTTTCCACACCAATTGCGCCACATCGCCGCCTGGGGCCTGTCGGCCTGCTGCCTGCTCCCACTCGGACAACGACCGCGCGGGGTAGCTCGGCTCACTGTTAAAATCGAGGCTCAAGCGCTTCATCCCGCCCGCTCCTTTTCAGTGATCTTCGCTGGCTTAATTATAATTCATAATTACTGAGTCGCTTCTTCACCGCAATGACGCTCTCCCAAGGCCTCACCCCCCTTCAGCGCAAACCCCTTTATGAAGAGGTAGCCCAACAGCTACGGCAGCGCATCTTCGCGCACGCCATTGCGCCCGGGCAAACGATCGATGAACTCGAAATCGCCCGCGAGCTCGGCATCTCTCGCACACCGGTTCGCGAAGCCCTCAAAGTTCTTGCGGCGGAGGGGCTGGTCACCCTTCTACCGCGGCGCGGCTGTGTTGTTGCCGAAATCTCCGCGAAAGACCTCGACGATATTTTCGCGGTACTCATTCTCTTAGAGGGACACGCTGCCCGTCTCGCCGTAGAGCACCTCGACGACGACACCCTCGCTCGCCTTACGGCTCACCATGAGGCACTGGAAGTTGCCTTTCGCGCCAACGACATCAACGCCTTTTTCCTTACCAACCAAGCGTTTCATCGTGAAATCTACTGCGCGGCTCGAAACCCCTGGCTTATTGAAACCATCGAGCACCTACGGCGAAAGATTCTCCTCTCTCGTCATCAATCGCTCTTCAGCCAAGGGCGGCTCCTCGCCAGTCTAGAAGAGCACCGCGCCATTTTAGCTGCCCTCCTCACGCGGGACCCGGAGCGCGCCGAGCAGCTGATGCGTCACCACATCGCCAACGGTCGGGCCGCGATCATCTCCCGCCCCCCCTCCTCCCCTCTATCCTCTCCTTCTCCCGACTCCTCCCTCTCCTCTCCTTAGTTAGGAAGAGGGGCGGTTTTCCTCCGCCGCTCGCTCCAACAACCACGCCTTAAAGGCAGCAGCGGCGTTTCGTCGTTCAGGGCCGGGGGGCAAAAGATGGATTGCCCGGTGCCACTCCTGAGCCTGCTGCGCTGTCGGGTAGTACTGCTGCAACCACACCGTCACCGGGCACTCCTCTAACGGGATTCCTTCGTTGCGACGCCGCTCATGCATCGCCTGCCACTGGTAAGCCAACGCTGCCAACGCGCTGCTGATCGGCACATGGGGGTACCAATAGGGTCCCTTAAATTCCCTCAGCCACACAGGAAGATCCTCAGCGGGCATCGGTCGCGCTAGCGCGTATCCCTGGCCATACCCTGCTCCCAAAATTGAAGCCACATCGACCATCGATTTGGTCTCAAGCCCCTCGGCCACTGAAATCCGCTCCAATCCCTCGCACAACCGCGCCACCATTCGCATTACCACGATGCTCGTCAGCGGTTCGGCCACCAATGCGCGGGTAATTCCCTGGTCGATCTTCACCACCTGCAGCGGCATCCGCACCAACCGCAATAAGCTGCTATAACCGCTTCCCAAATCGTCGATCGCAAACTGTACGCCCTGCGCGCGGAGGCGGGCCACCAACTCTTCGTGGCTCTGCGCCTCCCCCATCTCATGCTCCAGAAGCTCCAACATCAACCCCTCGGCGGGGGTATCGGTCTCGCTCAATGTCTCTGCCACCCACTTCTCAAAAAGCGGGTGAGCAAACGTAGCTGGATCGATGTTTACCGACACCGTCAAAGGGTAACCCGAACTCTCCCACCGCGCGCGCCAACTCAAAGCCTCGCGCAAGACCACCCGGAACAGCGCATCGTTCTCCTCGCGGCGCAAAAGCGGCAAAAACTGTCCCGGGCTCAATACCCGCTCACCCACGACCAAGCGCGCTAAAGCCTCCACATGGGAGATCTGTCCATCCTCCAAGCGCACGATCGGCTGCACCGCGATGGTCACCTTTCCTTGGAGCACCGCGGTTCGAATCGCGGTCACCTCATCGACCTCTACCGCCAACAAGCGGGTACGGTTGCTTCGCAAGCGCCACACCTCCTCTAATCGCAAGCGCAATGCCCCGATGAACTGGCGCATCGCCTCGAACGAAAACTGCTTAGGATACGCTCCGCCCAACACCACCAATGCTGCGATCGCATCTCCCCCTACCACAGGAACTACCGCCAAGCTGCGAATTCCCATCTGTGACCCTATCGCCGCCCAATGCTGCCCGGCGGGGTCATGTTCAAAGTCATCGCAGATCTGGGTACGGCCTGACAACCACGCCCGTGTCAAGTAGTCCTGGTGGAGGGGGTCGTTCTGCTCCTCGCTCCCCAAACGCGGCGCCTCCGGACCCGACAACATCTGGCGCAGTGGGGTTAAATCGCCCTCCCCCACCAACACCAGAGGCACAAAGCGTCCCACCGCATCGGGGCGAAAAAACGCCACAAAGCCAATACCCGGCAATGTCGCCAACCGTTTTGCCTCCACCTCGCTCCAAACCGCGAAAGGCTCCTCTTGGCTGGGCAATGGGGCAGTCAGCGCCTCCTGGTAACGGTGGCGCGTGCGCTCCAAACCCTCCAACGCAGCGGACAGAGCCGCCATCGCCCGTCCTCGCACCACTTGTCCCACCTGTTGTACCTCGGTTCCGCGCAGGGCAGCCGCTGTCAATCGCTCCTGGACGCGGTCGGCGAACGACGCCAAAAACACTGTCAACGGGAGCGACGAAAAACCACGCAACGCCACCTCCCTTCCCAACGCCTGGGCCTGCTCCGACAACACCGCCGGTTCCAACAAGGGGCAAAGCAGCAGCCCTAAGAACACCTCTCCCCGCTGCCGCAAGGTCGACTGCTCCTCGGCCGACAACCCATAGATAGGGACGCCTGCCTCGCTCTGCTCCAACCAGCGGAAGAACTCCTCCCCGTACACTGTGGGGAACAACAGAAGATAATCGCGGTAATGCTGTAATAACTCCCTAGCCCGCTCGGAAAAGGGATCGCGCGTCCGGGTCGACAGATACTCGATGGCATCGCAGACATCGCCGCAGATCGCCCACAGGGGCCCGCGGCTTCGGCCAGCAAGGCTTTTCTGGGATTTGCAACGCAACAGCGCCTCGTCAGCGGCGCGCAGCAGCTGATCGGGATCCTCCCCATGTTCTGGGAAGATCGCCCACCCCACCGAAAAGAGCGGCATAACCTCCTCTGGCGACGCCCCCTCTTCTGTCACTGGAATCGGCATCGTCAGCACCTGGGCGAAGCGGTTCATCACCTGCTCGATCTCATCGCGGAATCCCCTCTGATCGACGCAGCCCAACACTACTGCAAACTCATCCCCTCCCAATCGCGCAGCCAGATCGCTCTGACGGATCGCCGCCACCAAGCGCGCTGCGAATACCTTCAAGTAACGATCCCCTACCGGATGGCCAAACCGATCGTTGATCGGCTTAAAGTCATCCAAGTCGATCAATCCAACCGCCACGTAACACCCGCGCGCGTGCGCCTCGCTAAAAATTTGTAAAGAGCGCTCCACAAACCCACGCCGGTTCGCCAAACCGGTCAACGGATCGGTTCGTGCCAATCGTTCTTGCTGCGACAACGCCTCGCTCAACTGAGCGCTCAAGCGATCGCGGGTCGCTGCAAAGCGCCATGTCTGCCAAAACAGCACCCCTAACAACCCCACCACCACTCCCTCGACCCCCCAGCGCAATGCGCTATACGCGGCGAAGTCTCCCCACAGCGGCCGCACCCGCGAAAAGACCACCACGAAGGGATCGGCCAACGCCGACGCCGAGCGGCTCGCCTTCCACGTCCGCCGAGGGGACTCCGCCGGCGCATGGTCGCTGAACAAAATCAACCCCGTTGCCGGATCCCAACGCGCCACCATCGACGAGCGGCGGCTATCGAACACCTCGAACGCGTAAGGGGGGTAATCCTTTCCCTCCCATCGCCACCCCTCGAAGGGGGCGAACAGTTCGCTTCCCCGCAACGGCACGCCTACCCACCAAACCTCATCGTTGATGGGATCGACCACAGGGACCCGTGCGCCGACCACCTCCTCTCCCAACCGGCTACTCAAGCGAAGCGGAGAAAGTTGCCAACGCTCCCTCCCTTCTACAGACGAAAAATCGCCAGGTCTGAAAATCGTCACGGGTCCTTCCTCGTGCTCCCCGCTCATCGACCACCATACCCGTTTCCCATCGGACGAAAGGACGTTGATGGTAACCAGGCGATGCAACCCAGCGAACTCGCGCAGTGCCATCGCCAACATCAGATCGGGCGGGCGATCCCAATCGAACACCAATGCCAACAACCCATTGGCGATAAACTCCACCCGCTCGAAATGGCGCATCAATCGTCCGGAAATTGCGCTCGCCATCTCTTCGGCCCGCCGCTCCAGATCGCTCTGCACCAACATCTCGAAATGGCGCCACTGGATTCCTTCGAAAACCACCAACGCGAAAAGCAGCAAAAAAAAACCGTATCGCAAACGTACCCGCAAATCCCTTGCATTCATCGCGACGCTCCACCTCTATCCCTTTGTTTTACCCCCCTCCGGGCGCTGCTTCCAGACGCTGATATAATAATAAAGCACCTTTCCCTTCATAACTCATACGTTGCTTTTTATTATCGTGGAGTCCTGATGACCTCTTCTGTCGACCCTTTTTCCCTTTTTAAAACCTACTTAGGGCAAAGCGGCGTTCCCCCGCTGGCGGGCATCACCTTTCCCACGCTCGACTTAAGCGAAATCGACCGCCGAATTGCCGAACTGCGCACGGTTGAAAGCTGGCTGCAAAGCAACCTTGCCGGCATTCAAGCCATACGGCAAGCGCTCGAACTCCAGCGGGCTACGCTAGTCGCCTGGGAACAGATTGGAAAAAACACAGAAGCTGCCGCTGCGGCAGCCGAAACGACGGCCAAAGAGCAGATCCCCCAACTCGCCGCTGCCTCCTTTTCCCTTTGGCAAAGCTGGCTACAGGCGTTGCAAAACCAAGCCCAACAAGCCCTCTCCCCTCTCTCCTCCTCTCCTTCTCCTTCTCCTTCTCCCTCTCCCCCTTCCGATTCTCTGCCTTCTTCCTCCGCCACCCCCTCTCCCGCCGCCAACGCCACCGCCTCTCGTCGTTCGTCAACCCGCAAATCAATGAAATAGACACCCCCTCCGGCGGGTGGGCGCCGGAGGGGCTATCGCTTTTGTCCCTTAAGCGGCGATCCTCTGGGTAGCCGTTGCAAAGGCTGGGATTTGGTCGAAGTTAAGGTAGCGGTAAATTCGATCTGCCTCCGCCAACACCGGTTTCATCAGCTCGCGGTACTCCTCGACGGTAGGGATCCGCCCGAGGAGCGCGCAGGCCGCTGCCAACTCCGCCGACCCCAAATAGACCCGCGTGTCAATCCCCAAGCGGTTGGGAAAGTTACGCGTTGAGGTACTCATCGCGGTGCTCCCGCGGCGGATTTGCGCCTGGTTCCCCATGCACAACGAACACCCTGGCATCTCCATTCGGGCTCCCGCGCGGCCGAAGATCGCGTAGTATCCCTCTTCGCGCAACATCCACTCATCCATTCGCGTCGGCGGAGCCACCCACAAGCGCGTGGGGATCTCCCCTCGCCCTTCGAGCACCTTTGCTGCAGCGCGGTAGTGGCCGATGTTGGTCATACATGAACCGATAAACACCTCGTCGATTCGATCACCCGCTACCGCCGACAACGGCCGCACATCATCGGGATCGTTGGGGCACGCCACCAGCGGCTCGGTGATTTGCGTCATATCGATCTCCAACACCGCGGCAAACTCTGCATCCTCATCGCGCTCCAGCAGCACCGGGTTCTCCAGCCATGCCTCCATCTTGGCGATTCGTCGCTCCAACGCGCGGCGATCCTCGTAGCCGTTGGCGATCAACCACCGCAGCAATGCCACGTTGCTGCGCAGAAACTCGATCACGGGCTCGCGATCGAGTTTTACCGTACACGCTGCCGCCGACCGCTCGGCCGAGGCATCGGCAAACTCAAACGCCTGTTCGACCTTCAAATGGGGCAACCCCTCGATCTCCAAGATGCGGCCATTGAACACATTTTTCTTTCCCTTTTTCTCGACGGTCAGCAGCCCCTGCTGAATCGCAAAGTAAGGGATCGCATGGACCAGATCGCGCAACGTAATTCCCGGTTGCATTACCCCTGTAAATCGCACCAACACCGACTCTGGCATATCCAACGGCATCGAGCCGGTCGCTGCGGCAAAGGCCACTAAGCCCGACCCTGCTGGGAAAGAGATCCCTAGCGGAAAGCGGGTATGGGAATCGCCACCTGTTCCCACCGTATCGGGCAAAATCATCCGATTGAGCCATGAATGGATCACCCCATCGCCTGGTCTCAAGCTCACCCCCCCCCGGGAGACGATAAAGCTCGGCAACTCCCGATGCATCTTCACATCGACCGGTTTGGGGTAAGCTGCGGTATGGCAAAAGGACTGCAGTACCAAATCGGCGGAAAACCCCAAGCATGCTATATCTTTCAACTCATCGCGGGTCATCGGCCCTGTCGTATCCTGTGACCCTACTGTGGTCATTCGCGGCTCGCAATAGCTTCCCGGGCGTACCCCTCTGCCCTCTGGCAATCCGCACGCCCGTCCCACGATCTTCTGGGCCAACGTATAGCCTCTGGTGCTCTCTGCCGGCTGAGGAGGCAACCGGAAAAATGTTGCCGGCGGCAATCCCAGCGCCTCGCGCGCTCGCGCTGTTAAATTTCTCCCGATGATCAAGTTGATTCGACCGCCCGCTCGCACCTCATCCAGCAGCACAAGGCTCTTCAATCTTCCCTCAGCGATCAAGCGTCCCTCTTTATAAGCCTGCACTGTTCCATCGTTATGATCGATCGCCAACTCTATCTCGTCGCCCATCTCCATCTGAGTCACATCGATCTCAATCGGCAGAGCTCCGGCGTCCTCCTGAGTATTGAAAAAGATCGGCGCAATTTTTCCACCCAAGCACACCCCCCCGTAGCGCTTATTGGGAACGTATGGAATATCCTGCCCTGTCCACCAAATCAATGAGTTGGTTGCCGACTTGCGTGACGATCCGGTTCCCACCACATCCCCCACGTAGGCCACCGGGTTTCCTTTGGCCTTCAGCGACTCGAGCAAACGGATTGGCCCTCGTACGCCTGGCTCATCGGGCTCGATCCCGGGGCGTGGGTTTTTCAACATCGCCAATGCGTGCAGCGGGATATCGGGGCGCGACCACGCGTCGGGGGCGGGCGATAGATCGTCGGTTGTTGTCTCCCCTGGCACTTTAAACACCGTCAACCGCATCCGCTCGGGTACGGCTGGACGGCAGGTAAACCACTCTCCCTCCGCCCACGAACGAAGTACTGCGCGCGCGTTCTCGTTCCCTGCATCGGCAAGCGCCTTCACATCGTAAAAGTAGTCAAAGACCAGCAATATTCTCTTCAATCCCTCGGCAGCGATCCCCCCCACCTCAGGATCCTTCAACAACTCGATCAACGGAGTCACGTTGTATCCCCCCACCATCGTCCCCAGCAGCTCGGTCGCCCGAACACGGGAAATCAGGGGGTTCTGCGCTTTTCCGGCAGCGATCTCCCACAAAAACGCCGCCTTAACCTGAGCAGCCTCGTCCACCCCCGGCGGCACGCGGTAGGTCAACAGCTCGAGTAAAAATGCCTCCTCTCCGGGAGGTGGCTGGCGCAGCAGCTCGATCAACTCGATCGTCTGTTCCCGCGACAGCGGCAGTGGCGGAATCCCGAGCGCGGCGCGTTCGGCAACGTGGGCACGGTAAGCAGCGAGCATAGCGATCCCCTTCTCGGCACACAAACCAGAATTATATCTTATGTCTTATAAATGACTATAAGACGTTTGGCGATTGTACGACAACTTCTCCCTCGCCGCAAGACCCTTCGGGAAGGGGGAAAAGCGCTTCGTCTGGCATGCGCAGCGTCTCTGCTGTCCTCCTCGATTAGCCGCAGCGGCTGTGGCGGCAACCCAGCCTGCGCTTGCCACTCTTGCACGCAGGGTTTGGTTTTTCCCCCATAGTGCAGCAAACTCCACCCTACAGAGACAGATTGTCATGCTCCCCCGAAAAGTCAATCACTGCTTCCTCATTTTGTCCCTCTGCAGAAGCGCGTGCTCTGCGCTTCCCCAAAATCCCTCTCCATCTAACCTAACCTTCCTCCCTCCCTAGGCTCGCCGCCCTCTCCTTTTTCCTCCTCTTCCCATTCGGTTTGTTCTATCCCTCTCGGCCATGGAAGCAGCGCTGCCGACCGCACTCCGCCCGCTTCTCCCGGCAGAACGCATCGCACGCGATAAAGCGCCTGGCCGGAATCGCGATACTTCCGCTCAAAAGGGGTCAAACACTCTACTGGGCGCCATACCTCCACCGTCGTCGTTACCCCCACCACTTGCAGCGCCACCACCAACTCTTCGGCGAAAACCCGCCAATTGGTTCGGCACTCAAAAGCGCCACCCAGCCTCACTACCGTCGGCCACACCGGGTGAGCGTACCAACGTCGCTGCAGATGGCCGATCTTCGGCCACGGATTGGGGTACAACCACCAGTGGGCCCGCAACGACACCCCGGCAGCCAACAGCAACCGCCAAAAATCGACCAGATCGGCCCGCAGAAAAAGAAGATTTTCGGGCCACAGTGCCTCCGGAAGGGGCTTACGGCGTCTCAACCGCTCTGCCGAACGATCGACGCCCACCACCAAGGAATCGGGGTTTCGTTGCGCCAACACCAACGTAGACCATCCCACTCCGCACCCCGCATCCAAAATCACCGCTGGTTTTGTCTGCGACCACCGTTCCCAAAAGATCGCGAACGCCTCGCAGTTATAAGGCGCGTATGGTTTGCGGAAAGGATAGACGAGATGACGTCGCACCCGTTCCCTCAATCCTTCATGGGGAGCAGACTGAGCGCTGACGGGCACACGCGACAAACCATAGCTCATCACCTGCCATTTTATTGCCTTTTCTCTCAATTGTGCGATAATCCGCGCTCTGCCCTTTCGCTGCCTACGAAAGCAGCATCGAGCGCCAAAAGAGGGACAAACCATGAAAGAAGGAATCCATCCCGACTATCACGAAATCACCGTTACCTGCTCCTGCGGCAACACCTTTGTCACCCGCTCCACCTATAGCAAACCTCACCTCCACATCGAGGTCTGCTCCTTTTGTCACCCCTTCTATACGGGGAAGCAAAAGATCGTCGACACAGCCGGGCGGGTGGAACGGTTCCGCCAAAAGTACGCCCAAAAGAGCCGCTAACCCTCCTTGTTTGTCGACTCCTCCCCCTCGCGGCGGCGAACGAACCTCCACTGGGGCGGCCCGATCTTCGCGGGGGGGGTTTTGCTCCTCTACCTTTTTCTAGGGATTACCCACCAGCCTTGGCGGGGGGAAGATCTCCGTCACCTTCTTCCCGCCTGGGAGATCGCGCGTGGTCAGCAGTGGCCGGCGGCGCTCTCCGATCCAGCGCTGATTCCCTTTGGCCCTCTCTATGCTTGGCTCGCTGCCCCTCTTGGCCGGGCGGCCGAAATGGTCGGCTTTCCCTTTCACGCCGGCAGTCGCCTCGCTACTCCCATCTTCCTGCTCGTGGCGGTAACGCTCACCGCTCTGAGCGGTCAGCGGCTTGGTCTCCCCTCCCTCGCCCCCGTCGCCGCTCTCGCTGCTGCCGCGCCGCTTGGCTGGCTTATCTTTGCCCACCTCCACAGCGCTGTCGCCGCTGCCGCTGCTGCCCTCGCGCTTTTAACGCTTCTTCCCCTCTCCCCCCCTCATCACCCTCTCTCGCGCCTTGCGCTGCTCCTTCTCGCCACCGCCATCGCCTACTGGGCGCTCGGAGCGGTCGGCCTCCTTCTCTCCCTCGGCGCCCACCTCCTCAGCGCGCTCCCCTCCCTTTCCCCCTCTTCCCCTCCTCGCCCTATCCCCTCCTGGGTGCTCCTCGGGGGAGCGCTTCTCACCCTCCTTCTATCCGCTGCCCTCACTCTCCGGATCCCCGCCGTCTGGGCTTGGTTCAAACTCACCCTCCCGGAAACGCTCCCCTCTCACGACCAAATCGTCGATGCCCTTTTGCGTCACGGAAGCTGGAACCTCTGGCCCCTCTGGCTGGTAGCCTTCTGGCCCATACGGCTCTACGACCTCTGGCGAAACCCCCTCCTGCGCCGTCTCTCCCTCTGGCTTCTCTGGGCCACCGCTACCCTCCTCGCCACCACTCCCATCAGCGACAGTACGCTACTGCTCCTCACCCCCCCTCTCGCCCTCCTCGCCGCCCTTCGGCTTCTGCGCGTCGGCGAAGGCACCCTTGCTGCCTTTGCCTGGTTCTCGCTTGTCCTCACGGGAGTCCTTCTTCTCCTAATTGCCGCCACCGCCGCTGCGCAGACGCTCGGCTGGCCCCCGGGGCTCGCCCGGCACATCGCCAGGCAACTTCCGGGCTATTCCCTCCCCGCTGTCCCTTGGCGCCTCCTCTTCGCGGGGACGGCCCTTCTCCTCTGGCTCTGGGCGGTTCGATACCTACCGCGCGACCCCTTGCGCACCGCGTTTCATTGGCTTACCTCCATGGCCTTTCTCTGGCTCCTTGCCCTCGCCTTCCTCTACCCCTGGTACGAAGCCACGCGGACCTTGCAGCCGGTGGTTACCGCCCTCACCGCTCACCCCATCGCCCAGAATGCTCGCTGTCTCTCCTTTGACCTCTCCCTCTCCCTCGACCAAAAAGCTGCCTTTCGTTATCATACAGCCTGGGAAGAGCGCGCCGACTGTCCCATCGCGGTGCGTCGCGTGGTTGGCTCCGCACCGCACGGAAAAGAAACGGTGCTCCTCAGCGTCGAACGCGGCCTGGGAAGGGCGCGTGAGCGCTGGCAGCTTCTCACCCGATCGACTCTCCTGGAGGTCTCCCCATGACCGCGCCATCTCTCCTCTCTCTGACACAGCTTCCCGCCTGGGCCCCGCTGGAAAGCGCCCCCATGCACGCCACCCTTTGCCGCCTCGCCGGCCACTGGCGTTCCGCCTCGATCGCCGCCGATCTCGCCCAACGTCCCCAGCGGGTCGCTGCCCTGACCTGGCGCGCCGCCGGCTGGGCAGCAGATCTCAGCAAATCGGCCTGGGATGAAACGGTGGTCGCGGAATTAATCGCTTTAGCGCGCCACGCCAACCTCCCGCAAGCGATCCTCGCCCTCTTCGACGGCGCGCTCCTCAACTTTACCGAAAAGCGCGCCGCGCTGCATGTCGCCGCTCGCGACCCCACCTGGCTTCCTCCAGCGGACCGCGAGCGGTGGCACGACAATGAAGCCCGGATGCGTCAACTCGTCGACCGCGTCCGCGGAGGAAGGTGGCTCAACGCTCGCGGCGAACCAATCCGCGCCGTCGTCAATATCGGCATCGGCGGCTCCGACGTCGGTCCCCGTCTCGTCGTCGAAGCGCTCGCCTCCTGGGGAACCCCCATCGAACTCCCCGTAGCTTTTGTCGCCAACCTAGACCCTGCGGAACTCCTCGCCACCTGTAGCTCTTTTCCCCCCACCGCCACCCTCTATCTCGTCACCTCCAAGAGCTTTTCTACCGCCGAAACCCTCTCCAATCTCACCCTCGCGCGCCAACTTCTCGCCGCCGCCCTCGGCCTTCCCCTCGACACCCCCCTTACCCATCCCTCTCTTCGCCCCCACTTTATCGCCATCACCAGCAATCCCGCCAAAGCCCAAGCGCTCGGATTTCCCCCTGAGCAGATCCTCTGGCTCCCCGAATGGATCGGCGGGCGTTACTCCGTCTGGTCGGCGGTCGGTCTACCGGTTGCTCTTTCCTTTGGTGGCTCGGCGCTCGAAAGCCTGCGTCGTGGCGCGCAACAGCTCGACGAACACTTTCGCACCGAACCCCTCCACCGCAACCTCCCCGTTCTCCTCGGCCTCCTTGGCCTCTGGAACAGCACCTACCTCGGCTTCTCCCACACTATTCTCCTTCCCTATCAGCACGGGCTGCGGCTCCTTCCAGCGTGGTTGCAACAACTCGAAATGGAAAGCAACGGCAAGCGCGTCCGGCGCGACGGTACTCCGGTCAACCACTCCACCGCTGCTGCCGTATGGGGAATGGCTGGCACGTTAGGGCAACACGCTTTTCACCAATGGTTTTACCAAGGGACCCAACGCGTTCCTCTCGAATTCATCGCCGTAGCGGGCGGTTCCTCCCTTCCCTCCTGTCCCATCCTCGGCGATCGGCCGCTCCCGCCCCAACTCGCTGCGACCCTCGCAACCGCCCGCTGGGCCACCGCTGCCAATGCCGTCGCCCAAGCCGAAGCGCTCCTCCTCGGTCGCACTCAAGAAGAAGCCGAACGCGCCCTCATTGCGGAGAACCACCCCCCTGCGGAAGCGGCGGCCCTTGCTCCCCACTTGGCTATCCCGGGGAACCAACCCTCTGCTTTCCTCTTCACCGCCACCCCGACCATCGAAACCCTTGGTGCCCTCCTTGCTCTTTATGAGCACGCCACCTTTGTCCGCGGCTGGCTCTGGGGGATCAACCCCTTTGACCAGTACGGGGTGGAGCTGGGCAAAATCATGGCCCGTCGGCTTGGCAGTCGCGACGAACACTCCCACGACCCCTCCACCGAGCAGCTTCGCTCCTGGATCGGTCCTCCTCCCTCCCTCTAAGTCCAGGCTCTTCCCCTCTCTCCGCCTGCTCGCTGCAGCGGGGACTCTCCCCCTTCCCTCGTTCAACCGCCTGTGCCGTAGCGTTGGCGGTACGCCTCCACCCTTGGCCACTCGGCTGCGAAGCGTGGTTCTCTCGCCAACCATGCCAAAAGGTCGCGCAACCGTGCCACCGCCACCACGGGGATCCCGAACTCCGCCTCCACCTCTGCCACCGCCGACGCTTCTCCCTTTCCGCGCTCCTCCCGATCGAGCGCGATTACCACCCCTGCTGGTTCCCCCCCTGCGTCACGGATCAACGCCACCGACTGGCGCACTGACGTACCTGCGGAAATCACATCGTCGACGATCAACACCTTCCCCGTCAAAGGCCCCCCCACCACCACCCCCCCCTCCCCGTACCCCTTCGCCTCTTTACGGTTAAACGCGAAGGGGCGGTTTACCCCCCGGCGCGCCAACTCCATCGCCACCCCGGCCACCAAAGGAATCCCCTTATAGGCTGGGCCAAAAAGCGCGTCAAAAGCCATCCCCTGCCTCAACACCGTCTCAGCGTAAAACCCGCACAATGCCGCAAACGAAGCCCCATCGCTAAAGCGCCCTGAATCGAAAAAATAGGGCGAAATCCGTCCCGCCTTCGTCCTAAACTCCCCGAAGGCCAATGCTCCGCGCGTCACCGCCAACCGCAAAAAAGCCTCTGCGGTCGTTCTCTCCATCTTCACCTTTCCCATTCCATCTCCACAGGGCGATCCTACCACCGACTCCTCACTCTCTGCTACACTACGCTCAGCCAAATCCATCGGAGCCGTTGTAATATGGGTAGTCCCTCTCTTACCGAGCTCTGGCAAATCCTGCGCGACGCCGACTGCCTTGCCGACCATGCCATGGTACAAGCGGCGATCGACCGCATTGCCCACCGGATCACCGCCGACTACGTCGACCGCTATCCCCTCATCTACATCGTTCTTACCGGTGGGGTAGTCTTTGCAGGGCAACTCCTCCCTCGCCTCTACTTTCCCCTCGAAATCGCCTACCTGCACGCCACGCGCTACCGCGGCACCACCACCGGCGGGCAGATTTACTGGCAAGTAGAACCGACCCCTTCGCCTCAAGGGCGGCACGTTCTTGTCCTCGACGACATCCTCGACGAAGGCCACACCCTCGTCGCCGTTCGCGAGCGGCTTCTCGCCGAAGGGGCGGCCACTGTTGCCCTTGCTGTACTCTGCGACAAAGACCACACCCGCAAAGCCATTCCCGGTCTCAAAGCCGACTACACCGGCCTCACGCTTCCTGACCGTTACCTCTTTGGCTATGGTCTTGACTACCGCGGCCACTGGCGCAATGCGCCTGGCATCTATGCGGTACGTGGTTGCTAACGCTTTCGGGAGCCCTCATGGCCATTTCTTCTGACCCAGACCGTCTTCTCCTCACCTTTCGCTCAGACGCAGACGCCGACATCCTCATCTACCGAAAGCATGCCGAACCGATCCTCAAGCTGCTCGGCAAAGACCTCGAGCGAGGGATCCTCACCCCTGAAGAGCTTCCTGCCGCGATCGCCATCCTCGAAGCGGCCGCTGCGGAAGAGCGCGCGCGCGCGCAACAAGCCCTTCGCGCCTCTCATCCCTCCTCTGCGTCGCCTGATGCCGAAACTGAAGCCTCAATTCCCATCGGCTTTCACCAGCGCGTCTGGCCCCTTCTGCAGATGATGAAGCGCGCCCTTGCGGAGCAAAAACCTATTCTCTGGGGTCTCTAAAGCTAAAGCATCTCCGCGCGGCGCCGCAACCACTCGGCGAATTCCCTTCCCACCTCCTCGTGGCGCAATGCGTAATCGACCGTTGCCGTCAGGTACCCCAACTTCGCCCCGCAATCGTAACGTTGCCCTCGGAAGCGGCACGCCAACACCTGTTCATCCTCGATCAATGCGGCGATCGCATCGGTCAACTGGATCTCTCCGCCCGCCCCTGCCCGCGCCCGCTCCAGATGGGTAAAAATTCGCGGGGTCAGCACATAGCGGCCCACCACGGCCAATGTCGACGGCGCCTCTTCGGGCCTCGGTTTCTCCACCACACCGGTCACCCGCTCCACCATCCCATCGATAGGTACCCCTTTCACGATTCCGTAGCTCGCCGTCTCCTCGCGCGGCACCTCCTGTACGCCCACCACCGAGCAATGGTAATACTCATAAATATCGATCAACTGGCGGATCACCGGCCTTCCCGCTCCATCGAGCAGATCATCGGCCAGCAGCACGGCAAACGGCTCCTCGCCGATCACGGGGCGAGCGCACAACACTGCGTGGCCCAAACCGAGTGCCTCTGCCTGGCGTATATAAATGCAATTGATCCCCTTAGGCAACAAATTTCGCACCCCCTCCAGCAACTTGCTCTTTCCCCGACGCTCTAGTTCGCTCTCCAACTCATACGCCTTATCGAAATGATCCTCGATCGCCCGTTTGGTTCGGCCGGTCACAAAGATCATATCGCGGATCCCTGCCGCTGCCGCCTCCTCAACCGCGTACTGAATCAACGGCTTATCCACAATCGGCAACATCTCTTTCGGCGAAGCCTTAGTCGCTGGCAAAAAACGCGTTCCTAATCCTGCCACAGGGAAAACGGCCTTTTTCACTCGGCTCATCGGATCAACTCCAAGAACTCTTCTTCGTTTAAAATCGTTATGCCCAACTTCTGGGCGTGCTCCAACTTACTGCCGGGATCGGCGCCCGCCACCACAAAATCGGTCTTGCGCGACACGTTCTCCACCACTCTTCCTCCTAACCGCTCGATTGCTGCCTGTGCCTCGGCCCGTGTCATCGAAGAGAGCGTTCCGGTCAGCGCTACGCGCTTTCCGAAGAGCCTCCCCATCGAAGTGTTGGTAGAAGGCTCCTCGCGCGGCCAATGCACGCCGGCCTCCAGCAAAGCCGCGATCACGGCGCGGTTATGGGGCTCTGCGAAAAAGTGAACGATTGCCTCTGCCACCACTGGCCCCACTTCGGGCACTGCCATCAATGCCTCGCGGCTTGCGGTCATCAACGGTGGCAGATCCCCGAAATGGCGAGCCAAATCGCGCGCGGTCCGTTCACCCACATTGCGGATTCCCAGCGCATAGACAAATCGCGCCAACGTCGTCGCTCGGCTGCGGGAGATTGCCGCCACCAAATTCTGTGCCGATTTCTCCCCCATTCGCTCCAAAGTGACCAAATCGGCCACCCTTAACCGGTACAAATCAGCCACGCTCTCCACCAAACCGCGGTGCACCAACTGATCCACCAACCGCTCCCCCAATCCCTCGATATTCATCGCCCGGCGGGACGCGAAATGCAAAATCGCCTCCTTTCGTTGCGCTGGGCAGAACAACCCCCCCGTACACCGCGCGATCGCCTCTCCGCTCACGCGCTCAACAGCCGAACCGCACGCGGGGCACCTCTCGGGCATTGCGAAAAGCGGTGCTCCTGCGGGGCGTTTATCCAATACCACCTGCACCACCTCGGGGATCACATCCCCTGCCCGGCGCACCACCACGCTATCCCCCACTCGCACATCTTTGCGTCGCACCTCCTCCTCATTATGAAGCGTCGCGCTGCTCACCCGCACCCCGCCCACCATCACCGGCCGCAAGCGAGCCACTGGTGTAAGCGCCCCCGTTCGTCCCACCTGCACCTCGATTGCCTCCACCACCGTTATCGCCTCCTGGGGCGTAAACTTATGGGCGACTGCGAAGCGGGGCGCTCGGGCCACAAAACCGAGT
Organism: Hydrogenophilus sp.; assembly: GCA_026416515.1. Classification (GTDB taxonomy): domain Bacteria; phylum Pseudomonadota; class Gammaproteobacteria; order Burkholderiales; family Rhodocyclaceae; genus Hydrogenophilus. The sequence continues at coordinate 29,150 of JAOAEZ010000005.1, forward strand.
CTTTCCTGGGCGGCCAGATCATCCACCTTATACACCACCCCGTCCACCCCGTAGGGCAAGCGTTCGCGCGCCTCCTCCATACGCGCGTAATACGCCAATGCCTCCTCCACTCCCTCCGCGATGCTGCGCTCTGCCGCCACTGGGAAGCCCCACTCCTGCAATCGCGCCATCGTCTCCCCATGGGTAGGGGCCACCCACTCATGGGGTTTTGCGGCCACGCCGTAAGCGAAAAAGCGCAACGGTCGCTTTGCCGTCACTCGTGGATCGAGCTGACGCAAGCTTCCTGCTGCGGCGTTTCGGGGATTTGCGAAAACCCGCTCTCCCCGTTCTGCCTGCTCCGCGTTCCAACGCTCGAAATCGCGTTTCAACATCACCACCTCTCCCCGCACCTCTAACGAGCGCGGAAAGCCGCCTCCTCGCAACCGCAGCGGGATATTGCGCACGGTGCGCACATTCTGAGTCACATCCTCTCCGCGGTACCCATCTCCACGCGTCGCCCCGCGCACCAACACCCCCTCCTCATAGATCAAAGTTACCGCCACTCCATCGAATTTCGGCTCGCACGCGTACCGCACTGACGTTACCCCCAGCCCCTCGCGGCAACGGCGGTCGAATGCCCTCACCTCCTCCTCGGAAAAGGCGTTCATCAACGACAACATCGGGATCGCGTGGGTCACCTCGGCAAACTCTGGCAATGGTTTCCCCCCTACCCGTTGAGTTGGAGAATCGGGGGTTACCAACTCGGGGAAAGCCTCCTCCAGCGCCAACAACTCGCGAAAAAGGGCATCGTACTCCGCGTCCGAAATTAGCGGCGCATCTCGCACGAAATAAGCCTCATCGTATCGCTCAATCTCAGCTCGCAGTGCGGCCACTCGCGCCGCTGCTGTCGCTCGATCCAAAGTCACCCCCTCGATCCTAACGCAACGTCTCCTTTTCCCTCGATTCTACTCTCCCACTCCCTCAACCCGAACGCCTCTCCGCCCACCAATCGCGGCTCCACCTCCAACACCACCCCGAACTGTTCGGCCACCGCCTCTACCACCCACCGGATCAAAGCGGCCAACTCAGCGCCGGTAGCTCCCCCCAAATTCACCAAAACCAACGCATGCTGCTCGCTCACCGCTGCGCGTCCGACGCGGGCACCGCGCAACCCCGCTGCCTCGATCAATGCTGCTGCTGACACCTTCACTCTTTCAACCGTCACTGGCCAAAACTTCACTATGCTTCCCCGGGCGCGTAACTCCTCGGCCTGTTCTACCCGGACGATCGGATTCAAGAAGAAGCTCCCCGCGTTCCCCCAAACGCGGGGATCGGGCAACCGCCGCTGGCGCAATGCCTGCACCGCTCTTGCCACCCACCGCACTCCCTCGGCGTAAGGCAACTGGTCCACCCTCACCCCCTGCATTTGCAGCCACTCGCTGATCCCTGGGTACTCCAACCGAAGTCTCCCTTGGCGCGGCAATCGCAATCGCACTCGCTCCACCACCCACTCGCTCTCCCCCTTCAAACAACTCTGGCGGTATCCCAACCCCAATCGCTCCCGCGGCCACCACTCCCTTCTTCCGCTCTCTCGGCTCCACACCATCACCCCATCCAATCGTTCGCCGATCTCCAACCCATACGCTCCCACATTCTGCACCGGTGCAGCCCCTGCTGTTCCTGGGATGCCTGCCAAATTCTCCACTCCTCCCCACCCCTGCGCCACCCATCTCTCCACCAACGCCGCCCATGGCTCCCCCGCGGCCACCTCCACCACTCGCTCTCTCCCATTATCCTCCACCACTGCCCAGCCGCGGGTTGCGATTCGCACCACTCGTCCGGGGAAATCGCGCAAAAAAACCGTATTGCTTCCCTCCCCCACCACCACCTCGGGCAATGGCCGGGAAGCGCGCAGCTCCCCCCAGCGGGCGAAATCGGCGGCCTCCCGCACCACCACTCCCTCGAGCGCGCGGGCAGGTAACCCAAACGTATGCCACCCCTGCAACGAGATTCCCCTCTCCCCATCTCTGACCTTGCTCATCCTCCTCACTGCGCTCTGTTCCCTACTCCTCGCGCCCTAAACCCCTCCTACTCATTACTTTTCTCCTTTCCCTACCGGTCGCCACCGATCGAACCACCAATGGAACAAAAACGCATAAATCGCGTATGCCATAGCCAATCCGACATCAGCCACGGCTGCCGTCCACCAATCCCATCCCGTCCACGCCACCACCACCGGCCACGTCACCAAAAAAAGCGACCCCTCAAAACCCACCGCATGGGCCACGCGTCCCCAAAAAGGGCGAGCATCGGCCCTCCGTCTCATCCATCTCGCCTCTGCCCAATCGAACGCTGTATTAAATCCCCACTGCCACCCCACTGCGATCGCCGACAGCGCCACCAGCAACCCTACTGAACTTCCCCACTCCTCCCCGCTCGCCCACTGGAACAACGGTGTGATCACCGCCATCCCCCCCAACTCGAACAGTCCCACCTGCAGTGCCCGCTCCGGCCAAGACCGGACTAGAACCACTTCTCTCATCTGAACGCCCCTCTAACCTCGATCCCCTCCAATTGCTGAAACAGGCAACCCGAAGTATTATATTTTCCTATGGCTCTCCTCGAACTCACCGACATCACGATGGCCTTTGGCGGCTTCCGCGCCGTCGACGGCGTCACCCTTGCGGTAGAAGCGGGCACAATTACCGGTCTCATCGGCCCGAACGGTGCGGGAAAGACCACCCTCTTCAACGTCATCGCCGGTCTCTATCGACCCACTGCCGGAACTGTTCGCTTTGCGGGGGAAATTATCACCCACCTTCCCCCCCACCAACGCTTTCGGCGGGGGCTTGTCCGCACTTTTCAAATTCCGCATGAATTTCAACACCTCACCCTTCTCGAAAATCTCCTCGTCGTTCCCCCCGCGCAACCGGGGGAGCAACTCTGGCGCAACTGGTTTACCCCTGCTCACGTCGCGCACTACGAATCGCAGCTGCGGCAGCGTGCGCGCGACGTTCTCGCCTTTCTCGAACTCGAGCACCTTGCGGATCACCCGGCGGGCCACCTCTCCGGTGGGCAAAAGAAGCTACTCGAACTTGGGCGCACCATGATGACCGAGGCCAAGCTCGTGCTTCTCGACGAACCGGCGGCAGGAGTAAACCGCACGCTCCTTCGCAAGATCGAAGAAAAGATCGAAATCCTTAACCGCGAATGGGGCTACACCTTCATCCTCATCGAACACGACATGGAAACGGTTGCCCGCCTCTGCGACCCCGTCATCTGCATGGTAGAAGGGCAGATTCTCACCGTCGGTCCCTTTGCTGCTGTTCGTCGTGACCCGCGGGTTCTGGAAGCCTATCTCGGCGAAACCCCTCACCCTGAAACGGAAGCCCAAATCGCCCTCCTCGAGCAAAGCGAATGGGCGGAAGAGAAGCTCACTCCTGCACCACCCCCATGAGCGAACCCCTCCTCACCATCCACCACCTCCGCGGCGGCTATGGCGACGCCGACACCCTCCACGGCGTCGATCTCACCATTTCCCCCAACGAAGTCGTTGTCGTCGTAGGCCCCAACGGTGCTGGCAAATCGACCCTTCTCAAAGCCATCTTTGGACTTATCACCATCCGTGCCGGAACCATTCGTTTTGCCGGTCGCGACCTCACTCGTTCTTCCCCCGACGCGATCGCCCGTACCGGCATCGCCTATGTCCCTCAAATCAAAAACATCTTTCCCGAGATGAGCATTGAAGAAAATCTCGAAATGGGTGCTTTTCTCGACCCCTCTCGCACTGCTGCTGGGCTCGAACGCTGTTATACGCTCTTTCCCGAGCTACGCTCCAAGCGGCACACCCTTGCGGGAAATCTCTCGGGCGGGCAGCGGCAGATGGTTGCCATCGCCCGTGCCCTCATGCTCTCTCCCCGTCTCATCCTCCTTGATGAACCTACTGCTGGTCTCTCTCCCAAATATCAAACCCAAATTCTCGCCATCTGTCGGCAGCTCGCCCAAAGTGGCATTGGGGTTCTCCTCGTCGAACAACACGCCAAGCAAGCCCTCAAAATCGGCGATCGCGGTTACATCCTCGTCGCAGGCCGCAACTACCGTGACGGACCTGCGCAGCAACTCCTCGCCGATCCCGAAATCGCCCAAACTTTTCTCGGAGGAGGTGCGCGTTGATCCTTGACTTTATCAACCACTACCTTATTCCGGGGCTCATCTCGGGGGCGATCTACGCCCTTGGGGCGATCGGCATCACCCTTATCTTTGCCATTCTCCGCTTTGCCCACTTCGCCCATGGCGACCTCGCCACCCTTGGCGCCTATCTTGTCCTCGCCGGTGTTACCGCTACGGCGCTCTCCCCCTGGGCTCTTCTTCCCTTTGCGCTCTTTGCCACTGCCCTCACGGCCATCCTTCTCGATCACCTCTTTTACCGTCATCTCGAAAGCCGTCCCAAAATCCTCACGGTGATGGCCTCTCTCGGCGTAGCCCTGATGATTCGCGCCATCGTGCACATCATCTGGGGTGTAGATCCTCAACTCTATCAAACTGGGGTTATTCCCCCCTCCACCTATGGTGGGCTACTCCTTCGGCCGCGCGAAATCGCCACGCTCCTCACCGCTCTCTCCCTCGTTGTTCTCCTCCTTCTCTTCCTTCACCACACCCGCTGGGGCAAAGCGATGCGGGCGATGGCCGACAACGCTGAACTCGCCCGCATCTGCGGTATCGACATTCGTGCCATCACCCGTCTCACCTGGGCCATTGCGGGGGCACTCGCCGCCGCTGCAGGTTTTTTCCTCGCCATCAACACCGAACTTCACCCCCTCATGGGCTGGTCGGCCCTCCTAGCCATGTTTGCCGCTGCGATTCTTGGTGGAGTAGGGCGCGTCGAAGGGGCCATCGTCGGCGGCCTCATCCTCGGTATCATCGAAGAACTCTCCGTTCTCATCCTCCCCAGTCAATACAAAATGGCCACCGCTTTCCTCATCCTAATCCTTATTCTTCTCCTTCGCCCCCAAGGCATCTTTCGCGGCAAAATCCTATGAAATGAACCTCCCCTATGCTCCCTGCGCTCCTCGGTCACCCCTCACCGCCCCTACCCCTAGGGTAGAACTCAGCGACACCGTCCATGATTGAACTCATTCTCGGGGGCGCTCGTTCGGGAAAATCGGCCTTTGCGGTGCGGCGCGCGCAAGAAAGTAGTCTGGAAGTCATCTACATCGCCACTGCGCAAGCGCTCGATCCAGAAATGGCTGCCCGTATTACCCGGCACCGTGCCGAACGCCCCACCTTCTGGCGCACCATCGAAGAACCCCTCTTCCTCGCTGATCTCCTTCACCGCACTGCTGCCCCGACCGTCTGTCTCCTCATCGACTGTCTCACCCTCTGGCTCTCGAACCTCCTTCTAGCGCGCCAAGAAACCGAAATCGAACGGCTCCTAAACCTCTTACCCACCCTCACCGGTCACCTTATTTTCGTCAGCAACGAAGTCGGTCTTGGCACCGTCCCCGACCATCCCCTCGCGCGCCGTTTTCGCGACGAGCAAGGTCGGCTCAATCAGCAGATTGCCCTACACGCCCAGCGTGTCACCTGGATGGTCGCAGGCCTACCGATCACGCTCAAAGAAGAACCCGCTGGTCCAAAAGATAAGAGCGCTCCCTGCCAACCAAAGCCTCTCTACCCCTAACGCTCTCCCCCCCCGACGCTCCTCCACCCCCTTAAAAATATGGATCTCATACCCCTGCGCGCGGCCGATCTCGCCCCCATCAACCGCCACCGCCGAATTCAACGCCCTATTTTGTGTTTTGTGGCTTGAATGGTGCCCCCGAACCCCTCCCCGCCTTAGCGGTAGGAGGCGAGATCAAAACCGCTGGGTAAGGAAAAGGTTAGCCTCACACTGGATTGGGAAGATCGACAAACTCGCACACAACCCCTGTTTCGCAGGTAAGCCACTCCCCCACCGCCATCACTCCATAACGTTCGGTCGCATGGTGTCCAGCGGCGAGATAGACAACACCGGACTCGCGCGCCAAATGGACTGTAGGCTCTGAGATCTCTCCAGACAAGTAAAGATCGACCCCCCGGCCGATTGCCTCCTCGAACCATCCCTGCGCCGCGCCGCTCGCCCAGGCCACTTTGCGTACGGGTCGTTCCATTTCCCCTACAAGGAGCGGTTCTCTCCCCAACACCTTAGCCACCCGGTCGGCGATCTCTCTCGCGCTTGCTGGGCTCTCCACCTCGCCCAAGAAGCCGATCTCCTGCTCCCCAAACCGGCCTGTCACCCGCCAACCGAAGCGGCGTGCGAGTTGGGCATTGTTGCCCAATATCGGATGCGCATCCAACGGCAAATGGTAAGCGATCAAATTGATCTCATGCGCCAGCAAACGCGCCAACCGTCGTCTATGGAGGCCCACGATGCGCCCATCGTTACCTCTCCAAAACCAACCATGATGGACGAGCAAAGCATCCGCCTCCCGGGCAATAGCCTCCTCCACGAGCGCGAGAGTCGCGGAAACGCCGCAGACGATGCGATGGATCTGCGCCCGTCCCTCCACTTGCAACCCGTTAGGGCAATAATCTTTAAAGCGGGCAGCCTCCAGAAGTTCATCGAGTCTGCTCACCAATCCCTCTCGCTCCATTTTCCCTCACCCTTCCATCAATACGCAGGCGCTGTTCCACCAGCCCCCTCCCGCCATCTGTTTTCGAACACCACCTCCTCAAGCGCAAGGCGCCGGCCCCAGCCGGCTTCCTCGAATCTTCCTCGACGAGTGCTTGGATGCGTGTGCGCAACTCGGCGTCGGTGATGCGAATGAAGCGCCACGGCTGCATGAAGCCCACCGAGGGCGCCAGATGCGCCGCCGTGAGAAGGCGAGTCACCAACTCTTCTGGCAAAGGATCCGGACGGAAATGGCGCATATCGCGCCGTTCGCGCATAGCGCGTTCGAGCGCAGCGATCTCAGCCTCTGAATAACGATATTCGTTCATAGTACTGGCGCGCCGACCTGCATAGCAGGGCAAGACCTCATTCCCAACTCGATCCCTGGCATCGTTGGAACGCCTAAATCGTCGCGATCGGCGCCCGTTCCAACAGCGCCCGCATCGTCGCCAAATAGGCAGCTCGTTCTGTCGCTGTGGGCGTGCGCTCCCGGCCGTACACCTCCACCTCCGCCCCCATCTCGGCGATGAATCGGGAAGGCTCCCGCTGCTGTATCCCTTTCTCCCCCCGCCGCTGCTCGCAATAGCAAATCGTCAGCGACTCGATCGCCCGCGTCACCCCCACATACATCAACCGTCGCTCCTCCTCTATTCGTCCCTCCGCCACGCTCGTCTCATGGGGCAACAATCCCTCCTCCACTCCGACCAAAAACACATGGCGAAACTCCAAACCCTTAGCGGCGTGTAATGTTGCCAACTGCACGGCGTCGGCTCTTCCATCCTCTTCTCGCTCCAATCGAGCCACCACCGACAATACCTGCACCACCTCCAACAAGCGCTCTCCCTCACGCTCCCCGCGACGGCCGATCCACTCGATGAGATCCCGCAACGATCGGCTCCGCCGTTCTGCTTCTCGCTGGGGCAATGTCTCGTAGTAAAACGCCTCCAAACCGCTCGCCGCTATCAACTCGTGAGCCACTCTCCCCGCCGGTTCTCGCTCTGCCCGGTAGCGGAAATGGTTTATAAACGCTGCGAACTCGCGCAATGCCGCCAATGGTCCCGGCGCCACGTGCACCTCCGCCCCCGTTTCGAACAACGCCGCGAACATACTCAACCGTCGCTCTCCCGCGTAGCGCGACAATGCCGCCAACGACGCCGACCCCACCCCTCTTCGCGGGGTCGCCACTGCCCGCATAAATGCCGGATCGTCGTCCTCATTGACCAGCAAGCGCAAATAGGCCATCGCATCGCGGATCTCAGCGCGCTCAAAATAAGAAGTCCCCCCGGAAACCACGTAAGGGATTTGGCGGCTGCGGAGGGCCTGCTCCAACACTCGTGCCTGATGGTTACTGCGGTATAACACCGCAAAATCGCGCCATCGCCCCCCACTGGCAAAGCGGCGGGCATCGATGGTTGCGGCCACCCACTCTGCCTCCGCCTCCGGATCGCGGCACGGTACCACCCGCACTCGCTCCCCGCCCGGGCGTTGGGCGCGCAGCACCTTTGTAAATAACTTCTCGTTATGGGCAATCAACGCATTAGCTGCTGCCAAGATCGTCTCGGGAGACCGGTAATTCTCCTCCAACTTAATGACCCGTAACGTCGGGAAATCGGCCATCAAAGCTCGCAAATTATCGCTATCAGCCCCTCGCCACGCGTAGATTGCCTGGTCATCATCACCCACAGCGGTAAACATTCCCCGCACCCCTGTCAGCAACCGAAGCAACTCATACTGAACTCGGTTGGTATCCTGGTACTCGTCCACCAGAAGATAGCGCCATCGCCTCTGCCAACGCTGGCACACCTCCTCATCTCTTCTCAGCAACTGCACGGGTAACCAAAGCAAATCGTCAAAATCGACCGCGTGGTAAGCGCGTCGCAGACGTTCATACTCTCGATACACTGCCGCTGCGAACACCATTGCCTCACCCTCGGCCTCTACCTCTGCCGCCTCGACCCCAACTCCGCGGTTTTTCCACGCCGAAATCTGCGCCCGCAACTGTCGCACGCGCTCCCGTTCCCCATCGCGCACCACCTCCGCCAACAACCTCTCCCGATCGCCATCATCCAAAACGGAAAAGCCCGCCTTCAACCCTGCGCGCTCATGCTCCGTCCGCAAAATCTGCAACCCCAACGCATGAAACGTCGCCACCACCAAACCGCTCGGATTTCGTCCTAACAAACCGGCCACGCGCTCCGCCATCTCCCGCGCCGCCTTATTCGTAAATGTGATCGCCGCGATCGCTGCTGGCGCAAAGTCAGCCTCGCGGATCAAAAAAGCGATCTTATGGGCGATCACCCGCGTCTTGCCGCTCCCTGCCCCTGCCAACACCAAGCACGGTCCATTCAAATAACGGACCGCCTCTCGCTGCGACGCATTCAACATCCACTCACTCCTCTCCGGACCCTCTCCCCCTCCCTCACGGCGGAGCAATCCTCACCGACTCGGCGCCCCCCAAGCTCCCTCCTCTTCGCCCATCGCTTCTCCTCCTCATGGGCGTACCGTTTCTTCCCTCCTCTCTCTCACTCCTGCAGCGGTCGCCTGCTCCTCTGCAAAATAAGAAGAACGGACCAATGGTCCGCACGCTGCAAAGCGAAACCCCAGCTCCTTTGCCCACTGCGTGTAGACCTCAAACTCCTGAGGAGAGACGAAGCGCGCCACTGGCCAATGGTCGGGTGAAGGAGCCAAATACTGCCCCACTGTCACCATCTCCACCCCATGCGCGCGCAGATCCGCCAACACCTGGTACAACTCCTCATCGTGCTCTCCCAACCCTACCATCACCCCCGACTTCGTCACCACCTCGGGAAAGCGCTCTTTAAACTCCGCCAACAACATCAACGAATGGCGGTAATTGGCCCCCGGGCGCACAGCGGGGTAAAGGCGCGGAACTGTCTCCACGTTATGGTTAAAGACATCGGGCAAAGCCTCCGCCAACGCCTTCAGGGCCTCCACCATGCGCCCGCGGAAATCGGGCACCAAGATCTCCACCTCTACCTCAGGCATCTCTCTCCGAAGAGCGCGGACACATGCCGCGAAATGGCCTGCCCCTCCGTCGGGCAAATCATCGCGATCGACGCTGGTCACCACCACATAGCGCAGTCCCATTGCGGCAGCGGCGCGCGCCAACCGCTCTGGCTCGTTCGGATCGGGCGGCGAAGGGCGGCCATGGGCCACATCGCAAAAGAGGCAACGGCGGGTACATCGATCCCCCAAAATCATAAAAGTCGCTGTTCCCTTTCCAAAACACTCATGCACGTTAGGGCAACTGGCCTCCTCGCACACCGTATGCAGTCCCTCGCGCCGCACCACTGCCGCCACCTGTTCAAAGCGCTGTAATGCTGCGCCGCTCGGCAGCCGCGTGCGGATCCATGCCGGTTTTCGTCCTCCCTCCGCGAAAAGAGGCACGCCCATTCCCCCTCGAACCACGCGTCGCCAAACCGGCCCCGTCTTTGCCGCCCCTCGCTCCTTCTCATCTGCTCTCTTGTTCACCTCTAACTCCTCGTTCATCGCTCTGATCTCTCGACTGCTCGTTCGGCCATCCCTCTTCTTCCTCCATGAACACCTCTCCCTTCTGTTCCCACACCCACTGCCCCGGCAGCAGCTCTGCCAACTCCCTTGCCGCCTCCTCCAAAGGCGGCGCCCAACCGTGGTCTGCGGTTCGCGTCACTCTCAGCCCGCGGTAACCGCACGGATCGATCGCGGTGAATGGCGACAGCGGGTTGGAGATATTCACGCTCACCCCATGGTAGCAGCATCCGCGGCGCACGCGGAACCCCAACGACGCCACCTTTGCTCCCTGCACATAAACCCCTGGGGCTCCTGGCCGTCGCTCTCCCCTAATCCCATGGGTGGCCAACAATGCCACCACTGCCTCCTCCACCGCTGTCACCAACTGGCGCACCGTCCAACCCCGGCGGCGCAAATCCCACAACAGATAAACCACCAACTGCCCTGGCCCATGCCACGTCACCTGGCCGCCCCGATCGGAGCGCACGATGGGTGTCTCCCCCTCTCGCGCCTCGGCATGGAGATAGCGCACCTCTCCTGCCCATCCCAACGTATAGACCGCCTCATGCTCCAATGCCCAAATCCAATCGCTCGCGCTGGCGGTGCGCTCTTCCGTGTATCTCTGCATTGCCCGCCACACGCGCTCATAGCGTTGGCGTCCCAACCAAACTGCCCTATTCTCCGGTTCGCTCACCGTCCCCAAAGCTGTCGCCACCGCAATCGCAACCCATCCACCAATCGCCCCCACCACCCTGCCTCTCTCACATCGGCCAATGCCACCGCTGGCACCGACCGCAACACTGTCTCCCCCGCCACCACCTCCAAGCGGCCCACCTCTTGGCCGCGCCGCACTGGGGCGACCAGTGGTTCCACTCCCACAAAGCGGACTGCCGCGTTTGCCAGCGCCGTGCGCGGCAATGTCACCACCGCATCGCTTAGCACCCCCACCGCCACCCGCTCGCTTGCGCCCTTCCACACCCGCAACTCCGCCACTGCTTGTTCTGCCCGGGCCACTTTAAAATGGTCGAAATTCTGGAATCCGTAATTGAGCAGTTTCAACATCGCATCCACCCGGTCGGCCTCGGAGCTACTTCCCAACGTTACCCCGACCAATCGGCGGCCGTTGCGCTCTGCTGACGCCAGTAAACAATACCCTGCGCTTTGGGTATGGCCTGTCTTGATCCCATCGACACTCGGGTCAAGCCACAGCAAACGGTTGCGGTTTGCTTGACGAATCTTGTTATAGACAAACTCCTTTTCTCGAAAGAGGCGGTACTCCTCAGGAAAGTCGCGGATCAAGCGGATAGCCAAGCGTGCCAAATCGCGCGCTGTCGTCACATGGTCGGGGTGGGGCATTCCCGACGAATCGACGAAACGGGTCGCCGTCAATCCGAACTCCTTTGCTTTGGCGTTCATCTGGGCCACAAACGCCTCCTCGCTTCCCGCCACTGCCTCGGCCAATGCCACGGTCGCATCGTTACCGGACGGAATCACCATTCCCTTCACCAACTCCTCCACCGTTGGCGAATGGCGCGGTTCGACGAACATCCGCGAACCGGTCATCTTCCATGCCTTCTGGGAGATCGGCACCGTCTGATTCCACTTCAACCGCCCATCGCGCAAAGCGCTGAAGACCAGGTACGCACTCATCACCTTAGTGATCGACGCCGGCTCGGCCCGCTCATCGGCGCCATGCTCTGCAAGCACCTCCCCCGTTGTAAAATCGACCAACAGCCACTGGCGTGCTGGCAACTGCAACTCGCTCGGCGTCTCTCCCCACACCCACCCTGCCAATCCCAACCATATTCCCAACCCGATCACCCATCGACGCATGTTCAACCCTCGCACTCGATTCATCGCCCACCTCATCTCTCTTCTCTGAAGTGTACCCCACTCACCGTCTGCCTGTCGCCCCCTCTGCAAAGACAAAAGGGGCTGCCCCCAAGCGGGCGGTTACCAACTCAGCGGTACGGCGCGCTGCTCCCTCGCTCCCGAAGGGTCCGGCCACCACCCGCGTCAATCCTCCTGCTGGCATTACTGTCAACGTTACCTCGGGCAACTGCACCCGCAGATGGGCCACGAAGTTCTCTGCGTTCTCGCGCAACGCGAAAGCGCCCAGCTGCACAAAGTAGCGGACGGTGCTCGGAGATGAAGTGCGCGCCCTCTCTGTCGCGTTCTCTCCTTCTGCTCTTTGCGCCTCTAAGAAAGCGCCCCTTCCCTCCCCCGCCAATGCCGTTAAAAGTGCCACCAACGCTGCCTCGCGCTCTGCGGATTCGCGCTCGCTCGTTATTCGACCCTTCTCCTCCCCACTCTCTCCTTTCCCCATTCCCTCCTCGCCGCGGCGAGCAGCCATCAAACGAATCTCCTCAGGCAAAATCAACTCCACCCGAACCAACGCCGTTCCGCGGTTCGCGAACCCCAACCGATCGGCTGCGGCGAACGACAAATCGATCAACCGCCCCTCTACAAAGGGACCGCGGTCGTTTACTCGCACCACCACCTGTCGGCCGTTCTCCAAATTGGTCACCCGCGCGTAACTCGGCAAAGGCAATGTCTTATGGGCTGCTGACAAAGCGAACATATCGTACCGTTCCCCTGTCGCGGTCGGTTTACCATGAAACTCTCGCCCGTACCACGACGCGATCCCCTCCTCCACGTAGGGCTCGAAATCGGTCATCGGCACATAAGTTCGTCCCAACACAGTATAAGGGCGGGCGTTAGCTGCCCGCAGCGGTTCCACTCGCGGCACCACTCCATCCACCCATCGCTCTGCTGGCGGGGTTGCGATGTTTGCTCGTCCCCTCGTCTGAGGTGGTGTAGAAGAACATCCCGCCAACACCGCTGCGATCAGCAGTGCCCAGATGGTTGCCCCTCTCGGCCAAGAGCGATATGCTGAACTGCCGCTCTCGATTTGGCCTTTACCCCATCTCTGAGCTGCGGAGGGAGCGGCTGCGGCGGCGCTCAGCACCACCCCCAACATCAAGCAAGCGCTCATCAAAGCGGTTCCTCCGTAGCTCACGAACGGCAAGGGTACCCCTACCACGGGGGTCATTCCGGTCACCATCGCTGCGTTTACCCAAACATACAAAAAAATTCCCGCCACCGCTGCTGCCCCGTAAAGCTGTCCTGCCCACACCCCTGAGCGCATTGCCAAAAAGAGGGCGCGGGTTAACATCAAAAAGTAAGCGCCGAAGAGCGCTGCTACCCCCACCAAGCCCATCTCCTCCGCGATCACCGCCAAGATAAAATCGGTATGGCGTTCAGGGACGAAATTGAGGCGCGACTGAGTTCCCTGACCGATCCCCTTTCCCCACAATCCCCCAGAGCCGATCGCGATCTCGGCCTGGATGGTATGAAATCCTTTCCCCAGCGGATCGCGGTAAGGATCGAGCAACGTACACACCCGCGCCTTTTGGTACTCTCGAAACCCTGGCCACTCCACCTCTGGCTGGCACCACGAATCGCCGTGGATCATCAACAACGTCACTCCCACTGCTGCGGCGGCGATCCAAGGGATGATCCATCGCCACCTCAACCCGGCAAAGAAAAGCGTCGCCGCTCCGGCCATTGCCACCATCAATCCGGTTCCCAGATCGGGCTGATGGATGATCAATCCCACGGGAAGCAAAACCCAACCCAACGCTATCCAATAGTCCCAACCGCTCAACGTTCGCCGTCGCCAATGGAAATAGGCTGCCACCATTAACGGTACAGCCAGTTTCATCAACTCGGACGGCTGCACCCGCACTACCCCGAAATCGAGCCAACGGGTCGCCCCCTTTGCCGAAACCCCCACCCACATCACCAGCAAAAGCAACAAAATTCCTCCCCCATACAGCAAAGGGGCAACCGCCAACCACGCGCGGAAAGGAACCCAAGCGGCCAACAACAACGTGGCGAAGGCCACCCCCTGGTGGAACAACTGATCATCTAGCCGATCGGGTGCAGCGCTTGTCATCACCACGCGCGCCCACCCGAAAAGCAGCAGAAGCAATCCCAGCAGCACCGGGTCCCACCGGTGAAGAATCTTCTGGGCGGCAGCCAGAAACACGTTGCCCCCTCGTCCTCTCACGGCCCCTCCCCAAGACCGAGTGTCGGGTTAACCCCGAAAAAGCGATCAAAAATCAAACGCATCAAAGGTGCGGCGGTTGCCCCCCCGAATCCCCCGTGCTCCACTACTAATGCGGCAACGATTTTTGGGTTTGACGCCGGTGCAAACGCGATGTACCACGCATGATCCTGCTCCTCCTCATCGGCGATCCGTCCTCTAGGACGCCCATGGGTAGAAACCACCTGGGCTGTCCCGGTTTTTCCCCCTGCCTTATAAGGGGCGCCGACAAAAGCGCGCGCCGAGGTACCCACTCGCGCCCCTTCCACCATTCCTGAAATCACCGCCTCTACATGGTTTGGGTTAAGCGGGATAAAGCGCGAAGGGCGAGGAGGGACGGGGATGACCTCTCCTGTTACCCCGTCGCGATAATGAGAAACCACATGGGGGGTTGGTACGACGCCGCCGTTTACCACCGCCATCAGCGCGTAAGCCATCTGCATGGGGGTAAAGCTGGTGTATCCCTGACCGATCGCTACGGAAACGGTCTCCCCTGCGAACCACTGCTGCTCTCGAGGGCGTTTGAAGCGCCGTCGTTTCCACTCTCGCGACGGGAGCACTCCGCTCGCCTCGTTGGGCAGATCGATGCCGGTGGGTTGTCCGAACCCCAATCGGCTCATAAAAGCGTGGATCGCCTCGATTCCCAATTCGGTTCCCAACTGGTAAAAGTAGACGTTACACGAATAGGCCAACGCCCGTATCAAATCGACCCCTCCCTGACACGACGCCTTACGGTCGTACAAAGTGATCGACCCGAGCTGAAAGACCCCCTGGCGGTCGAAGCGCTGGCCAACGCGGCGGCGGCCGCTCTCCAATCCCAGAAGGGCCATAAACGGCTTAAAGGTCGACCCTGGAGGGTAAAGGCCGCGCAGCACTCGGTTTAGCAAAGGGCGAGCGGGGTCCTCGTTTAAAGAGCGCCAATCACTGCTCGAAATTCCCTCCACAAAAACGTTAGGGTCGAACGATGGGGTACTCACCAAAGCCAGCACTGCTCCATCGCGTGGATCGAGAGCGACGAACGCTGCCCGGTGTGGCCGCAGTAGGTCGTACACGAAAGCCTGAAACTCCACGTCGATCGTCAGCACAGCATCCATCCCCGGGCGCGGAGGTACAGAGGCCAATCGGCGCATAGCTCGTCCCGCGGCGTTTACCTCGATCTGTTCCCACCCTGGCCACCCCATCAGTGCCCGTTCATGGCTTGCCTCCACTCCCTCTTTGCCGATGGTTTCGGTCCCGCGGTAGCGGCCTGTTTCATCGTTGGTCTCGATCCGTTTCATATCGGCTGCGCTGATGCGGCCCACGTACCCCACCACAGGTGCCAAAACCTCGCCGTAGGGATAGTGGCGCATCGATCGCACTGCCACAGTCACTCCGGGCAACTGGAATCCCCACGCCGCGATTCGTGCCACCTCCTCGTCGGTCAACCGCCACTTCAACGGAATTGACCCCAATCCTCGCTGTTCGCGCACTCGTCGGCGAAAAACGCGCAAATCGATCTCGTCGAGGGGTATCAGCTGTTGCAATCGCGCCAGAAGCGCCTCGAGATCGCCGGCCAATACGGGGGTCACCTCCAGGACGTAGACTCCCTCGTTGCGGGCCACTGTCCTTCCTTTTCGATCGTAGATCTCGCCGCGGCGGGGGGGGATTGGCGCTAAGGCCAAGCGGTTTGCTTCCGCCAACTCTGCGAATCGCTCATGCTGTTCCACCTGGAGATGATGGAGTCGCATCAACAAAAGGGCGAACCCTGCTGCCATTCCGGCGATCCACATCCATGCTCGGCGGCGGGAGTAGATAACTAACCGTTCTTCCTCTCCCATCGCCGCTCACCCTCTCTCCGCGCGGCTGTAGCGCTGGGGCCACAGCAACACCCACTGCCAAAAGGGCCACACCCCCATCATCACCAGGGGGGTAACCCAAAAGTGCAATGGAGGCCAAGAGCCTCCGGCAAAAACGGCGCGCGCTGCGGTCTCCAATGCCAATGCTGCCCCCCACAACCAAACCAAATGGGCTGCCTGTCCCCACCCGCTAAACCAAAGCACTCGGGTACGCCACCGCTGTGCTCCCCACACCACCCACACAAAGGCGAGCGCGGACTGACCCAGAACCATCCCTCGCCCCACATCGAGCAGAAAGCCGGCTCCCAACGCCACGCTCATCCCGCACCACTGTGGCGCGCGCAACGCCCAAAAGGTCAACGTCATCATCGTGATCTCGGGGGCGACTGCTCCCCACACCCGCGGTACGAGATCGAAGATCAGCGCTACGATTAAACTTACTCCCATCCACCCCCGGTTGGGAGGCGCTAACAGCTCGGCCGACTGGTTCGCCGACGCAGACACTCCTCACCCTCCTGGCTGATCCAACCGCTCAGCGATCAAAATCTGGCGCAACCGTTCGCCCGCGGCGAATGGTTCCACCAATACGATAGGAGCGCCGCTTGCCCCCTCGACTCGTACCACCCGTCCCACTGGCAAACCGCGGGGAAAGAGTCCATCGAGCCCCGAGGTGATCAACTCATCGCCCTCACGCACCCGCCACTCGCCGAGGACATCGCGCAGTTGCAAGCGGCCATCGCCCACCCCCCATGCGATCCCGCGGGTACCGGTACGCACCACCTCCACGGGGACGCGCGCCCCCTCTTGGACCAGCAGGGTCACCTCGCTCACCAACGGCTGCACGCGGGTCACCTGGCCCACCAAGCCGGAGAGATCCACCACGGCGAACCCCAAGCGCACGCCGTGGTTGCTCCCTCGATCCACCACCACGCGGCGGGAAAAGGGGTCGGGCGTATCAAACAGCACCTCTGCTGCGATCAATCGGACCTTCGGCAGCGGCGACAATCCCAGCAGTGCCCGCAAGCGGTCGTTCTCCTCCGCGCACCGCTGCGCCAACTGCTGTTGCACGACGAGGTGGGTCAAACGCGTACGCAGCTCGGCATTCTCGCGCTGCAGCACCAGCACGTCGAGCGTAGCTCGCTCGAACTGTTCTCGCACCATTGCTGGAAACTGGCCGATGGCCAAGAGGGGGCGCGCCACGATCGACAAACCGTCGCGCAGTGGTTCAAGCCAACCCAACCGCCAATCGGCCACCATTGCGGCGATCGCGATCGCGCTTGCAAAAAGCGCACGCGTCGTCAACGAGAGCGACCGACGAAATGTCAGCGGCGGTGTGGACACCGAAACCCAACCCCCGCAACCCTACCTACTCATGGACGAAAATTGTATCGACTGCTTCGAGCTTTTCCAATGCCAAGCCGCACCCGCGGGCGACGCACGTCAAAGGATCGTCGGCGACAAAGACCGGCAGACCGGTCTCCTCCTGGATTAGGCGATCGATCTCTTTCAAAAGTGCTCCTCCGCCCGTCAGCACGATCCCTCGTTCTGCGATATCGGCGCCCAACTCGGGTGGGGTCTGCTCCAACGCGATTTTCACCGCTGAGACGATCTGATTGAGCGGCTCCTGGATCGCCTCACGCACCTCGTTGGAAGAGACCGTGAAGGAACGGGGAATTCCCTCTGCCAAGTTACGTCCTTTTACCTCGATCTCCATCACCTCTGTCGTTGGGAAAGCCGTCGCGATCTCCTTCTTGATCGTCTCGGCGGTAGCCTCACCGATCAACATCCCGTAGTTACGGCGGATATAGTTCACGATCGCCTCGTCGAATTTATCCCCGCCCACGCGGATCGAACCGGAGTAGACCATCCCGCCTAGCGAGATTACCCCTACCTCGGTCGTTCCCCCGCCGATATCGACCACCATCGACCCTGTCGGTTCTGCCACCGGCAAGCCGGCGCCGATTGCCGCGGCCATTGGCTCTTCGATCAGAAAGACCTTGCTCGCCCCCGCAGCGAGTGCTGCATCGCGGATAGCCCGTCGCTCCACCTGTGTCGACCCGCACGGCACACAGATGATGATCCGTGGGCTTGGAGCCAGCAATTTAGAACCGTGGACCTTTTTGATGAACTGCTTGATCATCTGCTCGGTCACCACAAAATCGGCGATCACCCCATCCTTCATTGGTCGAATCGCCAGCAAATTACCCGGCGTTTTCCCGAGCATCTCCTTCGCGGCCCGTCCCACCGCCTGGATCGTCTTTTTACCCGTTTCCGGATCGACGCGGATCGCCACTACCGAGGGCTCATCCAACACAATGCCACGGCCGCGCACGTAGATCAATGTATTGGCGGTCCCCAAGTCGATCGCTAAATCATTTGAAAACCAAGAGCGAAACCAACCCACCATGGATGATTCCTTTGCCAGATCGAAGGCGAAAACGCGGTACAATCGCGTATATCGATATGATACCCTACAACTGTTCTCCCCAACGCGGAAATAGCGATGACGTTAGATGCGGACGCCCTTGACCATCTGGCACATCTGGCGCGCCTGGCCCTCACTCCCCAGGAACGGGAACGGATGGCGGAAGAGCTCGTCGCCGTTTTTACCCTTCTGGATCGCCTAGCGGCCGTTTCGACCGACGGTGTAGAACCGATGGCCCATCCTCTAGCCACCATGCAACCGCTGCGGGCCGACATTGTCGCGGAGTCGGACTGTCGCGATGCGCTTCTCGCCCTCGCTCCGGCCGCGGAAGCTGGGCTTTACCTCGTCCCGAAGGTGATCGAATGACCCCTCTCTCCTCGCTCTCGGAGCTCCTTGCGGCGCTGGCGCAAGGGAAAGCGACGGCCCAATCTTTAGTAGCGTGCGCGCACGCGCGGGCAAAAGCGCTGCAACCCACTCTCAACGCCTTCATCTCGCTGGCGGAACCCGAACAGAGCGCTGCGGCAGCGCGTCGTGCTGACCAGCGGCGTGCGCATGGCGTCGAAGCGCCGCTCCTAGGCATCCCGATCGCCCACAAAGACCTCTTCGTCACCACTGATCTCCCCACCACTGCCGCCTCGCGCATGCTTCTCGGCTATCGCTCCCCTTTTGATGCCACCGTCGTCGAGCGGCTCGCCGCTGCAGGAGCGATTGCCATTGGCAAAACCAACCTCGACGAGTTCGCGATGGGCTCTGGGAACGAACACTCCTTCTTCGGTCCAGCGCGCAACCCATGGGATCCGACGCGGGTACCAGGAGGTTCCTCGGGTGGCTCGGCGGCGGCGGTCGCAGCGGCGATCGTCCCCGCTGCCACGGGCACCGACACCGGCGGCAGCGTTCGGCAACCCGCGGCCCACTGCGGCATCACCGGCCTCAAACCGACCTACGGACGGGTCAGTCGCTATGGGATCATCGCCTACGCCTCCTCGCTTGACCAAGCTGGTCTCTTTGCCCGCAGCGCCTGGGACATCGCTCTCCTGCTGCGTCAAATCGCCGGTCATGACCCCCGCGACAGCACCTCTGTCGACTGCCCGGTCCCCGACTATCCCGCGATTCTCGCTACGCTTCCTCCCCCTCGCGACCGGCCGCTTGTGGGTTGGCGGATCGGTATCGTCCCCTCCTTCCTCGCCGCCGACGGGGTGCAGTCGGACATTCTTGCGGCCCTGGAAGCTGCCCGCCGTACCTACGAACAATTGGGCGCCGCCATTGTCGAATGCACCCTTCCGGCAGCCGAACTGGCGATTCCCGCCTACTACATTATCGCCCCGGCCGAAGCCTCGAGCAACCTCGCTCGTTATGATGGGGTTCGCTATGGGCATCGCACCGAACGTTACGACGACCTCTTTGCCATGTACTGTCAAAGCCGCGCCGAAGGGTTCGGCTGGGAAGTCAAGCGTCGCATTCTCATCGGCACCTTTGTCCTGTCGCACGGTTACTACGACGCCTACTACCGCAAAGCGCAGCAAGTTCGGCGGCTAGTCACGGACGGCTACCGTTCGGCCCTTGAGCAGTGCGACCTTTTGCTCACCCCTGTCACTGCCACCACTGCCTGGCCGATCGGTGCCAAGGCCAATCCTGTCGAAGAGTATCTCGCCGACCTCTTCACCATCGGCCCGAGTTTAGCCGGGCTACCGGCGCTCGCGCACCCCATCGGCTTCGACGCTGCCGGGCTACCGATCGGTGCTCAAATCATTGGTCGTCCTTTTGACGAAGCCCGTCTCCTCGCTGCTGCCCATATCTACCAACAAGCGACCGACTGGCACCGTGCTCTTCCCCCTCTCGCTCACCTCTAGTCAAAGGAAATGCGACGATGGACCCACGCTACGAAGCGGTGATCGGCCTCGAAATCCACGTCCAGCTCCTCACCGCCAGCAAAATTTTCTCGGCGGCGGCTACCCGTTACGGTGCCGAACCCAACCGGCAAGTCAGTTTCGTTGACGCGGCCCTTCCTGGAACGCTTCCCGTCCTCAACCGCGAAGCGGTAACGGCAGCGATCCGTTTTGGTCTCGCCGTCGGCGGCAAAATTGCCCGCTCCTCCCGCTTTGCCCGCAAACACTATTTCTACCCCGACCTTCCCAAAGGCTACCAAATCAGCCAATACGATCAACCGATCATCAGCGGCGGAGGGCTCACGATCCGCACCGACAGGGGTGAAAAGCGGATCCGGCTTATCCGCGCTCATCTCGAAGAGGATGCCGGCAAAAGCCTTCATGAAGATTTTCACGGCATGAGCGGAATCGACCTCAACCGCGCCGGCACCCCCCTCCTAGAAATCGTCACTGCTCCTGACCTCTCCACACCTACGGAAGCAGCCCTCTTTGCCCGCGCGCTCCACACCCTTGTCCGCTGGATCGGCATCTGCGACGGCAATCTTCAAGAAGGCTCCTTTCGTATCGACGCCAATGTCTCCGTTCGTCCCCGCGGGGAAACCCGTCTCGGCACGCGGCGCGAGATCAAAAACCTCAACTCCTTTCGCTTCCTCGAGCAAGCGATTGCCTACGAAATCGACTGGCAAATCGAAGCGCTCACTGCGGGGCAGACCATCGAGCAAGCCACCGTTCTCTTTGACCCCCATCGCGGGGAAACTCGGGTCATGCGCAGCAAAGAAGAAGCGCACGACTACCGTTACTTTCCCGACCCCGACCTACTGCCGCTCATCATCGATGAAGAGTGGATCGAAGTAGAGCGTTGCCAACTTCCCGAGCTCCCCGACGCCCTGCGGGCGCGCCTTATCGCCGACCATGCGCTCCCCGAAGCCGACGCCCATCTTCTCACCAGCGACAAAGGGTTGGCCGACTTCTACCTAGCGGCCGTTGCCTGCACTGGTGTCAGTCACGCCAAGTCCTGTGCCAACTGGCTACTCGTAGAGATCCTCGGTCGGCTTCACAAAGAGAACCGATCGATCACCGAAGCTCCGCTGACGCCGCAGCAGCTCGCCGACCTCGTCCTTCGAATCGCCGACGGCACCATCTCCTCGGCGGCGGGTAAGCGGCTTCTCGCCGCCTGGTGGAGTGGAGACCCCCGCAGCGTCGACAGCTTGATCGCCGACCTCGACCTCGCCCAAATGCGCGACACTGCTCTGATCGACCGGCTGGTGGCTGAGGCCATTGCCGCCCACCCCAAAGCGGTCGCTGAATACCGCGCTGGTAAAGAAAAAGCCCTCAACACCCTTGTTGGCGCCGTGATGAAAGCCTCGCAAGGCAAAGCCAACCCCCAAGAGGTCCGCGACCGGCTTCTCGCCGCCCTCATCGCCGAGGACTCGTCACCTCCCTTGTCATGAATTCCCCTGTGCGATGAACTCAGTTGGAACCCCCTTTCTTCCCTATCTACAGCGAAAATGAGAAGCCCTATGGGTACGTTTATCATTGAGCTTCTACCCACTTCTCTCCTTCTCCCTCTTCTGGGTGCTCTCCTAGGCCTTGCTTTTGGTTACTTCGGACAGCAATCGCGGTTCTGTTTTCGAGCCGCCATGATCGAACTCGCCGAAGGGCAATGGGGGCAACGCACCGTTATTTGGTTTCTTACCTTCTCCATTGCGGTTACCGCCACTCAATTGGCGATCGAAGCAGGGTGGCTCGGCACAAGCACCATTCGGCAACTCTCCAGCGTCGGCAGTCTCTCCGGAGCCATCTTCGGAGGAATTCTCTTCGGTATCGGTATGATCCTGACCCGCGGCTGCGCCTCCCGTCTGCTGATCCTTGCCGGAAGCGGCAATTTACGCTCGCTCTTCTCGGGACTCATCTTTGCCGTTACCGCGCAAGCCGCCACCTCCGGCGCTCTTGCTCCCCTGCGCGAATGGCTCGGCAACCTCTGGACTATTCCTCCTGCCGAGCGGGACCTTCTCGTCCTTCTCGGCCTCGGACGTCCCTTTGCGATTGGCCTCGCAACCCTCTGCCTCCTCCTCGCCATTCTCTGGGCTGTTCGCTCCCAGATACCTCGTCGCCAAATCCTTTTTGCCGCGGGGGTAGGTCTGACGATCCCTGCTGCCTGGGTAATCACCTACCAACTCTCGACGCTCTCCTTTGACCCCATCCCCGTTCACAGCCTCTCCTTTACCACCCCCTCGGCCAACCTTCTCATGACCCTCCTCGCCACCCCCACGGTGCCCTTGGACTTCGATCTCCTTCTCATCCCCGCGGTAATTCTCGGTTCCTTCCTCGCTGCCTGGCGCCACGGCGAACTGGAAATCCAGGGTTTTCAAAGCAGTCATGCGATGAAGCGCTACTTTCTCGGCGCGGCGCTCATGGGGTTTGGTGGAATCCTCGCCGGCGGGTGTGCCGTCGGAGCAGGCGTTTCTGGCTCTGCCCTCTTCTCGCTCACTGCCTGGGTCACTCTATTTTCCATGGGGGTTGGCGGAGTGGTCGCCCACCGTCTCCTCGACGTCCCTGCGCGTTGATATCTTTTTTCGAAGTGCCGCTATCGCCTCCTCCGTTCACTGCGTTTATAATATTTCTTCAGGAGTCCCCATGTGCCTTGCCATCCCCGCTCGCGTCATCGCCGTAGGTCCAGACGATCGGGCCGTAGTTGACCTCAACGGCACGCGGCAAGAGATCTCTCTCGCCCTCGTCGACGGCGTCGCGGTAGGCGACTATGTCATTGTACACGTTGGCTTTGCCCTCCAGAAACTCGATGCAGCGGAAGCCGAAAAGACGCTCTCTCTCTTTGCGGAAATGAGCCAAGCAGTCGCTGCCCTCGAAGGGGGTGAGCACCCGCCGGCCGATGAAATACGTCGCTGAATTTCGGGACCGCGACCGCGCGCAGGCTCTTGCCCAGCTCATCGCGCGGCATACCTCCCCCCATCGTCGCTACCACCTCATGGAGTTCTGCGGGGGCCACACCCACACCATCGCCCGCTATGGGCTTCTCGACCTTCTCCCCTCGAACATCCGTATGGTGCATGGGCCTGGCTGCCCTGTCTGCGTTTTACCGATCGGGCGAATCGACCAAGCGATTCGGCTTGCTGCTCAGCCGCGCGTGCTTCTCACCTGCTTTGGAGACTGTCTGCGGGTTCCCGCCTCCGACGGCCTCTCCCTGCTCCAAGCAAAAGCCCGACAAGCCCAAGTGCAAATGGTCTACACTCCCCTCGAAGCGGTACACATTGCCCAAAACAACCCACAGCGCGAAGTCGTCTTCTTCGCCATCGGTTTCGAAACCACTGCCCCTACCACCGCCGCGGCGATCCTGCGCGCCCGGGCGCTAGGGCTTTCTAACTTCAGCGTTCTTTGCAGCCATGTCTTGACACCGCCGGCGATTCTCAGCATTCTGGAATCGGCGGCGGCGAGAGAAAACCCGGGCGCTAAAATCGACGGGTTCATCGGCCCTGCCCACGTCTCGACGGTGATCGGCTCTGCCCCTTATGAATTCTTTGCCCGCGAATATGGCAAACCGGTCGTCATCGCCGGCTTTGAACCTCTGGACATTCTCCAAGCGATCCTGATGCTTGTCCGGCAAATCAACGAAGGTCGCGCGGAGGTCGAAAACCAATTCACCCGAGCCGTCACCCGCTTCGGAAATGAAAAAGCGAAAGCGCTGGTCGCCGAGCTTTTTGAACTGCGCAAAGCATTCGAATGGCGGGGAATGGGGGTCATTCCCTACTCCGCTCTGAAGATTCGCCTCCCCTATGCCTCTTTCGACGCTGAGCGTCGTTTCTCTATTCCCTACCACCCTGTTCCCGAGCCGAAAGGGTGCGATTGTGGGGCCATCCTGCGCGGCCTTAAAGAGCCGAGCGACTGCAAACTCTTTGGCCGCGCCTGCACTCCAGAACACCCCATTGGCGCCTGCATGGTCAGCTCAGAAGGGGCCTGTGCTGCTTATTATCGGTACCGACGTCGGCTACCCTAACGATGCGCATCCTCTTTCTCTGCCACACCTTCAACAGCCTCTCGCAGCGCCTCTATGCCGAACTGGTCGCCGACGGCCACGAATGCTCGGTTGAACTGGACATTGCGGACTCGGTCACCGAGGAGGCGGTCTCGCTCTTTCAGCCGGACCTTATCCTTGCTCCCTACCTCAAACGACGTATTCCCCCTGCAGTCTGGCAACGAGTCCCCTGCTTTATTGTTCACCCCGGCGTCGTCGGCGACCGAGGTCCAAGCGCGCTGGATTGGGCAATTCTAGAAGGCGAAACCACTTGGGGGGTCACCGTCTTACAAGCGGAAGCCGAACTCGACGCGGGCCCGATTTGGGCCTACCGAACCTTCCCGCTTCCGAAGGCCCGCAAAGCGACGATCTACCGGCACGAAGTCACTGAAGCAGCGGTTGTCGCAGTGCGCGAAGCGATTGCCAAATTTTCTTGCGGGGAAAAACCGGTCCCTCTGGCGCACCATCCCGACGTCCGCGGCCGCTGGCGACCAACCATGACGCAGCGCGATCGGCGAATCGACTGGCAACGCGATTCCACCGAAATAGTCCTTCGAAAGATCGCTACAGCGGATGGCGCGCCGGGGGTACTGGATACGCTCTTTGGGGAACCCTGCTATCTCTTCGACGCCTGGCCGGAGGGAAGATTGCGCGGAGCAGCGGGAGAACTTCTCGCCTGGCGTGAAACCGCGCTCTGTCGTGCCACCGTAGACGGCGCGATCTGGATTGGTCACGTCAAACGCCCTGACGGCTTTAAGCTCCCGGCCACGGTTGCTTTTCCGGAGGCTGCCGCCCGTCTCCCGGAAGACTCCCTCTCCTCCTGGTATACCGCTCCCTGGCCCACCTGGCAGGATATTCGCTATGAGGAAGAGGGGCCGATCGGCTACCTCTGGTTTGAATTCTATAACGGGGCGATGAGCACTCGTCAATGCGAACGGCTGCGTGCCGCGTTTCTCTGGGCGACGACTCGGCCCACTCGTGTCCTCGTCCTTTTAGGAGGAAAGGACTTCTGGAGTAATGGTATTCATCTCCACCTCATCGAAGCGGCGGAGAGCCCCGCCGACGAATCGTGGCGCAACATCAACGCCATCGACGACCTTGCGGAAGCCATTTTGCGCTGTTCCACTCACCTCACTGTTGCCGCGCTCGCTGGCAATGCCGGAGCGGGCGGCTGTTTTCTCGCTCGCGCCTGTGACGAGGTGTGGGTACGGGAAGGCGTCATTCTTAACCCGCACTATCAAAACATGGGGAATCTTTTCGGCTCCGAGTTCTGGACCTACCTTCTCCCGAAACGGCTCGGCTGGGAGGGGGCGCTGGCGCTCCTCAAGCGGCGGCTTCCGATGCGGGCGCAGGAAGCGGTAACCTCTGGGTTTTACGACGCTCTCCTACCGGCCGCCGACTTTTTCGAACAGGTACGCGTGCGGGCGCATCGGCTCAGCGAACAATTCCCCGAACGTCTGCGCCACAAGTTCGAGCAACGGGCGCGCGATGAAGCGCAGAAGCCCCTTGCCCGCTATCGGGAAGAAGAACTCGCCGAAATGTACAAAAATTTTTATGGATTTGACCCCAGTTATCATGTCGCCCGTTGGCACTTTGTCCATAAAACGCCTCACTCGTGGACACCGCTCACCCTTGCGCCCCACCGACACCCCGCCTTTTTGTCCACGCGCCCTACCCGCTGAATCATTGATCTAAATCAATATATTTGCCCTCTAATCTCTTTACAATAATCTGAAATCGACTTCAGAAAAAATGGAGGTGAGGCGGTGATGCTGGACGAGAAAACAGCGACCTCGCTTTTAGAAGCGGGAGAAGAAGAGAGTCAGCGTCGGTTTGGGCTTTCGCGGCGGGAATTTCTCAAATTCTGTGCTGGACTTGCGGGAACCCTAGGGCTCGCGGCGGGAAGTGAGATAGCGATCGCGCGCGCTATTGAAACGGCAAAGCGACCCTCGGTGATCTGGCTTCACTTTCAAGAGTGCACAGGGTGCTCGGAATCGCTGTTGCGCGCCGAACACCCCACGCTCGAAAAGCTGATCTTAGAGGTTATCTCTCTGGACTATCACGAAACGCTGATGGCTGCAGCGGGTGACCTTGCCGAAAAAGCGCGCAAGGAAGCGATGGCCGCCCATAAAGGGCAATATCTTTTAGTCGTGGAAGGGGCCATCCCCACAAAGGATGGAGGGATCTACTGCAAAATTGGCGGGCATACGGCGCAGGAACTTCTCGCCGAATGCGCCGCTGATGCAGCAGCGATCATTGCGGTGGGTTCCTGTGCCTCATGGGGAGGGATGCCCTCAACGGTTCCTTCGCTCCCCGGTTGGAGCTCGAGCCCGACGGGTTCGGCAGGCGTAGCGGAGATACTGGGCAGACCGGTGGTGACCATTCCGGGGTGTCCTCCCAATCCCTACAATTTCCTGGCGACGGCTGTCCATTTCCTCACCTTTGGCACCCTTCCGGCGACCGATCAGTTAGGCCGTCCTCTCTTTGCGTATGGGCGGCTCATCCATGAAAACTGTGAGCGGCGAGCGCACTTCGACGCAGGCCGCTTTGCGATGGCCTTTGGCGACGAAGGCCACCGCCAAGGCTACTGCCTTTACAAGCTCGGCTGCAAAGGGCCGGAAACCTATGCCAATTGCCCCACCCTCGGTTTCGGCGATGTAGGGGAAAGCAACTGGCCGGTTGGCTGCGGTCACCCCTGCATTGGGTGCACCGAAAAAGGGGTCGGCTTCACCAAACCCATTCACACCGTTGCCAAAATGCTCAACGTAGCGCCTCCTCTCCACTATCCGCGCATCTCCGAGGAGGTCGGCCAAGGGATGAGTTTTGCGAGCGCCGCAGCCCTCGCGGCGATTGCAGGAGCAGCGGCGGGGGGGGCAGCGATGTTAGCCAGAAATCTCGGTCTCTCCCACCAGGCTGCGGAAGCGCAGAAAGCGAAACAGCAAACGGCCGAAACTCGAGCGGAGGTCTAAGATGGTCACGCGGCGTGATTTTCTCAAAGGGGCCGTAGCGGCGGGGGTTGGTTCAACGGCCACCGGTGCGGCGGCGCGGGAAACACGCAAAGTCCCTGAAACAGCGGTTGGGCTTCTTTATGACGCCACCCTCTGCGTAGGGTGTAAAGCCTGTGTCGCCGCCTGTAAAGAGGCAAACGGCAATCCTCCTGAATTTTCCACCAAAGAACAGCTGTGGGATACTCCGCTCGACACGTCGGCTTACACCTTTAACCTCATTAAAGTTTACCAAAACGGGACGATGCAAACTAAAGATGCGGAGAAGGACGGCTACGCTTTTATGAAGACCTCTTGTATGCACTGCGCCGATCCCTCCTGCGTCTCGGCCTGTCCGGTCTCTGCGATGACCAAGCATCCCGTCACTGGCATCGTCTCCTACGACCCTGACAAGTGCATCGGCTGTCGCTACTGCGTTTTTGCATGCCCCTTCGGAATTCCGAAGTTTCAGTACGATAGCCCGACAGGCAAAATCGGGAAATGCGAGCTCTGTCGCCATCGTTACAAAGAGGGGCGCTACTCAGCCTGTGCTGAAGTGTGCCCTACAGGAGCCACTCTTTTCGGAAGAACAGTCGACCTTCTGGCGGAAGCAAAGCGGCGCCTCTCTCTGCAACCCGGGAGTGTCACTACTTTCCCGCGAGGGCGTCTCGGCGAAGCGGCGGTTCCAGGGGTGAAGTGGCGCGAAGAACCCGACCAGCGCTATGAGGCAGAGGTAGGTCGCTATGTGCCCCATATTTACGGCGAGCGCGAATATGGCGGTACGCAAGTGCTGAAACTCTCAGGGGTCCCCTTTGAGAAAGTTGGGATGCCGAAATTACCCCCCTACTCCTCGGCAGCGACCTCTGAAACCATTCAGCACACGCTCTATGGCGGATTGATCATGCCCATTGCAGTGCTCGGTCTGCTGACCTGGCGTGCCAAACGCACCGTACCGACCGAAGAAGAAGCGGAAAAAAATGAGGGAGAAAGCGCATGAACGCACATCTCAAACCGGCCCCGGTGGGGGGGCCGCTGCTGAATGCGGTCACGCTGACCGCGGGCGTTCTCGTCGCGGTAATGTTAGCGATTGTCGCGATCCGTTTCATTTATGGCCTTGGTGCGGTCACCCACCTCAATGACGGCTATCCGTGGGGGATTTGGATCGCCGTGGACGTCGTAATCGGCTCAGCGTTTGCGTGCGGCGGTTTTTCGGTAGCGCTCCTCGTCTATATCTTTAACCGCGGCGAATACCATCCTCTCGTACGGCCGGCGCTGCTTGCCAGCCTTTTCGGATACACCCTGGCTGGGGTAGCGGTGATCATCGACCTGGGTCGATGGTGGAACGTATGGAACATCTTCAACCCCTGGACGGTCAATGTGCATTCGGTGATGTTTGAAGTTGCGATCTGCATCACCGCCTATATCATCGTCATGTGGCTTGAATTTGCCCCCACCTTTTTCGAGAAGTTTGGCCTAACGGAAGCGAAAAGGCGACTCTCGAAAGTGATGTTCCTACTCGTGGCTCTCGGAATCCTCTTGCCGATGATGCATCAATCCTCACTGGGTACCCTCCTAGTAGTCGCAGGGGAGCAGATTCAC
This sequence comes from Hydrogenophilus sp., assembly GCA_026416515.1. Taxonomy (GTDB): domain Bacteria; phylum Pseudomonadota; class Gammaproteobacteria; order Burkholderiales; family Rhodocyclaceae; genus Hydrogenophilus. The sequence goes on from JAOAEZ010000005.1 coordinate 58,155, forward strand.
CCGCTTTGGCAGACCCCTCTGTTGCCGGCGCTCTACCTCCTCACTGCGATTGCGATGGGGTATGCGGTCGTGCTTTTCGAATCGTGTTTAGCCTCTGCCGGGTACCGGCGGTCGATCGAGCTCCACCTCCTCACGCCGCTTGCCAAGGTGATGCTGGGAGTGCTTCTCGCCTACCTCATCGTACGGGTGGGAGATGTGTTGGTACGAGGTGCTCTGCCGTTGGCTTTTTCTCTCTCCCTCGAAGCCTTCTTCTTTTGGCTTGAAATGGCGCTCTTTCTCCTGCCCTTCTTTCTGATCGGCACAGAGGAGCAACGACGTCATCCCGCGCGGCTATTTCTCGGAGGGATCGCCCTATTGCTCGCCGCGTCATTGCTCCGTTTAAATAGTTTCTTGATCGCTTATCAGACAGTCATTGGGGTCGACACGGTAGGGGTGAACTACCGCTACTTCCCCAGCCTCGCTGAGATCATGGTAACGGTCGGGATGTTTGCCATCGAGGTGCTGGGTTATATCATCATCACTCGTCGTTTTCCGGTTCTGCCGCGTGGCGAAGTCCATGCTTGACGCTTGAGGGAGAGGCAAAATGGCAACCCACATCACCATTGATCCGATCACCCGCATCGAAGGTCATCTGCGCATCGATGTCGACGTCGAAAACGGCCGCGTCACAAAAGCGTGGTCCTCTGGCCAAATGTGGCGGGGTGTCGAGCTGATTCTCCTCGGGCGGGATCCCCGCGATGCCTGGACGATCGCTCAACGGATCTGCGGCGTATGCACCACGGTGCATGCTATCGCCTCGGTGCGGGCGGTGGAAAACGCGCTTCAACTTGAGGTTCCGCTCAACGCGCAGTATATTCGTAACTTGATCATATTGGCCCATGCCGTGCACGACCACATCGTGCACTTCTACCACCTCTCCGCGCTCGACTGGGTAGACGTCACGCAGGCGCTTCAAGCCGACCCCGAAAAAGCAGCGCAACTCGGGGAGAGTCTCTCCTCCTGGCGGCTAAACAACCGCCATGAATTGCGCGCCGTTCAAGAAAAACTCGCCCGCTTTGTCAACGGCGGCCAGCTCGGCATCTTCACCAACGGCTACTGGGGCCATCCGGCGATGAAGCTACCGCCGGAGGTAAATCTCTTAGCGGTAGCGCATTACCTTCAAGCCCTTGAAGTTCAGCGAAAAGCCAACAAGATCGTCTCTATTTTAGGCTCCAAGACTCCCCATATTCAAAATCTGGCGGTGGGGGGAGTCGCCAATCCGATCGCCACCAACGCTCAATCGGTGCTCACTCTCGAGCGGCTGATGGCCGTCAAATCTTTCATCGACGAATTGGACGATTTTATCAAAAATGTCTATCTGATAGACGTTGCGGTCGTGGGGGCTTTCTACGCTGATTGGACCCGCTATGGGAAGGGGATCACTAACTACCTCTGCGTTCCCGAGATCCCTCTCGACACGAAAGGTAAAAATTTTGCGCTGCCCGGAGGGTACATCGAGGGGGGGGATCTCTCGGCCTTCAAAGCGATTACGTCGTTTGACGATACCTTCTGGAGCAAAGGAGTCGAAGAGAGTGTGAAGCACTCATGGTACGAATATAGCGTTGCCAAACCGCTTCACCCGCACCGCGGCGAGACGAAACCGAAATACACCGATTTTCAGGCTGATGGCAAATACTCCTGGCTGAAATCCCCGACTTTCTATGGAAAGCCGGCCCAAGTAGGGCCCCTCTCCAACGTCTTAGCGATGTACGCGGCGGGGCATCCGCCGACCCGCGACTATGCCCATAAGGTGCTCAATCTTGCCTCAAAACTAGCTGGAACCGCCATAGGGCTCGATGCGCTCCATTCGACGATCGGTCGTCACGCCGCTCGTGCTATCCGCTGTGCTGTATTGGTCGATCAACTCGCCGATCAGTGGCACCGTCTCATTGAAAATATCGGCAAAGGCGACCTCAAGACCTTTAATCCACCCTCTTTCCCGAAAGGGGAAGTGGCTGGAGTGGGCTTCCATGAAGCCCCGCGCGGTGTTCTCTCGCACTGGGTCGTGATCGAAAATGGAAAAATCAAAAACTATCAATGTGTCGTTCCGTCGACATGGAACGCTTGCCCGCGCAATGAAAACGACGAACCCGGCCCTTACGAAGCCTCTCTGCTCGGCAATCCGGTCGCCGACCCGGCGCGTCCGCTGGAGGTGCTGCGTACCGTTCACTCATTCGACCCTTGCATCGCGTGCGCCATCCATCTGACCGACCGGCAAAGCGCGACGGCGGTGCGGGTACGAGTCGTCTGATATCGGCTAGCCGATAAAACCGATGAAAAAGGCGGTAGTCCTGGGAATTGGCAATATTTTAATGGGCGACGATGGACTGGGGATCGCGGCAGTCGAATCGCTACAACGGGACTACCGCTTACCAGCGGCGGTCGAGGTTTTAGACGGAGGGACAGCAGGGATGGAGCTTCTTGAGGCGATCGAAGGGAGCGATTTTCTTCTGGTAGTCGATGCCATAGACGCGCAACAAAAACCCGGATCGCTCATTCGGCTGATCGACGACGAGGTTCCCATCTTTTTCCGCCGTCACCTCTCCCCCCACGGAATTAGCTTCCCCGATGCTCTGGCGGCGTTGGAACTGCTCGGACGACTCCCGCATGAGGTCATCGTCCTGGGGTTGCAACCGCAATCGATCGCGCTCTCGATGGAACTCTCGCCCACTATCCAGGCGCAGCTTCCTCTGTTAGTCTCCTCCATTGCGGAAGAACTCGAAAAACGAGGATGGAGGCTAGAACCGAATCGGGCAAACGCGAGGGGATCATGATCGTCATCCATCGAGACAACCCCGCCCCCCTCATCGAGTCGCTCTTTGGTCGCATTCGCGACGAACGGATGGCTGATTTACCTTTCCTCAATCCACGCATCGAGGTGGCGGCGGTCGGTTTTACTCGTCATGGTCCCGAATGGCGGGGGATCCTTGTCGCCCCTTGGGTAATTGCTCTCATGCTGCTCCCCGCAACCGATGAATGGACTCCGCCGCCTCCCCGTCAGCGCGCCTTTCGCACCTATCCCGCGGGGACATTCGCTTTTTTAGCCAACGAAGAAGAAGAGATAGGCACCTATCTCTCTTGTCCCTTGATCTCGGATCTTCGTCTTTTCCCTGACCATTCGACTGCGATCGCGACCGCCCATCAATGTCTCCTGCTCCTCGACCAACCGCTCAATAACCCGCCGCCGCCACAAGAACCGCCTTCCCGCTCGCGGCGGCGTTTTTTTCTGCTTGGCTGTTAGGAATCCCTCTCTGTGCACGAAATGTCCCTTGCTCTCGCTGTTCGGGAAATGATCGAAGAAGCCGCGCAACGGGAGCGCTTTTCACGGGTCAAAACCGTTCGCGTGGAAATCGGCGCTCTTTCCGGTGTTGAGACGGAAGCGTTTGCGTTTTGCTTTGACCTCGCTATTCAAGGAAGCATCGCCGAGGGAGCGCGGCTCGAGATCGTCGCTACCCCCGGAAGGGGCCATTGTCCGGCGTGCGGTCAAAACACTCCCCTCACTCTCCTCTATGACCCCTGCGCGCACTGCGGCGCGCTTCCTGTCACGGTTACCGGGGGGGACCAAATGCGTCTTCTCGAACTGGAGGTTGAATAAAAATGTGCACCACCTGTGGCTGCAACCAACCCACCGCAACCATCGATGGCGCCCCTGTTGCACCTCACCCGCACACGGGGGAAACTTTTTCCCATCACCCCCCGAATGCCGAACCCCTCGACGGGGTGACCTTGAACCACCCTCACCACCACTCCCACAACCATTCCCATTCGCCATCCCCATCTTTTTTACCCTCTCCAAACGATTCCACCCGTCTCATCCAACTGGAACAAGCGATTCTTGCCAAAAATGACCGTTTCGCTGCGGCTAATCGCGCCCGTTTCGCCGCTCAAAAAATCCTTGCCTTAAACCTGATCTCCAGTCCTGGTGCGGGCAAGACCACGCTGCTGGTAAAAACCATCGAGCAGTTGCGCGGCAAACGGCCGGTCGCCGTCATCGAAGGCGACCAAGAGACTCGTCTCGACGCTGAGCGCATTCGGGAGACCGGTGCTCCAGCGGTGCAGATCAACACGGGGAAAGGGTGTCACCTCGACGCTCATCTGGTCGGCCATGCCCTCGACCAACTCTCTCCTCCCGCCGGCACCATCCTGTTTATCGAAAATGTCGGCAATCTGGTCTGCCCTGCCCTCTTCGACCTTGGAGAAGCGGCCAAAGTTGTCATCTTCTCCGTCACCGAAGGTGACGACAAACCTTACAAGTATCCTACGATCTTTCGGAATGCGCGGCTGCTCCTCCTCAACAAAATAGACCTTCTTCCCTACCTCGATTTCGACCTCGCCGCCGCCACCACCGCCGCGCGCCGCGTCAATCCCTTTATCGAGATCATCCCCCTCTCCGCCAAAAGCGGCGAAGGCTTTGACGCGTGGATCGCCTGGATTGAACGAGGTGCTGCCGCTCTCTCCTAACCCCTCTTCGTCCATCCTTCGCTTTTTTCTTCAGCGGGCAGGTGCTTTCTATTATTTTCTCTCTTTCGAAGGATCTAGCTCTTACCAAAACCTCTTTCCCGCCGCTTCTTCTAACTCGCTCGCCACCGCCCCGGCGGAAAAACTAAAGCGAAGGAACTCCCTTCCCCCAGGCGGCTCTCGATTGCCAACCGTGCTTCATGGCGATCGGCGATATGGCGCACAATCGCCAATCCCAGCCCTGTTCCACCGCTCGCTCGCGACCGCGCGCGGTCGACGCGGTAAAAACGCTCCGTCAGCCGCGGCAAATGTTCCGGCGCGATACCGATTCCCGTATCCTGCACCACCAATGCCAACCATCCGCCCTCGTGCACCCGAGCCCCCACCGTTACTCTTCCCGGCGGGGGGGTATAGCGCACTGCGTTGCTCACCAAATTGCGCAGCGCTGACGCCAACTCGTCGGCATCACCCAACAGCCGCGCCCGCGCCACCTCCGGCTGCAACGATCGCTCGACCTCTAACCCCTCGGGGGCCAAAGAGACGGCTATCTCTATTGCCTCATCGACCAGATCGATCACCGGCACCCACACCCGCTCGGGCTTTCCTCCCCCCTCCAACTCGGCCAACTGCAACAAATCGCTCACCAACCGCAGCATCCGTCGCGCCTCTGCCTCTGAACGCAGCAGCAGCTCGTGGCGTTTCTCTGCATTCAAAACAAACTCTGGGTCGGTCAGCGTTTCCAGCGCGCCGATCAGCAGCGTCAGTGGTGTCCGCAGCTCATGGGAAACATTAGCGACAAAATCGCGTCGCATCGCGGCCACGCGCTCCCGCTCGGTCAGATCCTCCAACCAAACGATCCCTCCCTCTCCTAACGGCCACCAACGGGCACACAACGATCGCTCCTCGCCGTTTGCCTGTCGCACCTGCAATACCCGCCCCTCGCTGCTGTTGCGAATTGCGGACCAATCCCCCGGCTGGGGCAAAAAGAGTGCCAACGGTTGTCCCACATGTTTCAACGCGTCGATAGCCAGCCACTCTTCGGCGGCCGGGTTGAGCCATAAAATGATCCCCTCCTCGTCCACCTGCACTACTCCCATTGGCAGATGGCGCAAAATCGTCAACGCGTGCTGTAACCGCGCTGCGGTCTCTGCGGCTGTCCGCTCGGCCCGCCCCCGCGCTCCGGTACACTCCTGCAATGAAGCGTTCAACCGCCCCACGCGACGGCGCTGCCACCACCCCCACGCCAGCGCTGCCGCTGTCGCCAGCCATGCCCAACTGCTCATCCGATCGCAGCGGCCTCTTGCGGCAATGAGCGATCGTCGCCCTGCGGTGCAGCCAACCGATACCCAACCCCTCGCACCGTCTGCACAAACCCCTCTGCCCCAATCGCTGTCAGCGCCAACCGCAGGCGGCGGATATGGACATCAACTGTTCGCTCCTCGATAAAAACATGATCCCCCCAAACCCGATCCAGCAATGTCGAGCGCTCCCACACCCGCTCCGGATGGGTCACCAGAAAATGGAGCAACCGAAACTCAGTCGGTCCCAACGTCGTCGACCGTCCTCCGTAGCTCGCCTGGCGCACCTCGGGGATCAAATGGAGACCTCCGAACTCCACCGGTCGCGGATCGGCCTCAGGGCGGCGGCGGCGAATCACTGCTCGCACGCGGGCCACCAGCTCTCGTGGGGAAAAGGGCTTTGTCACATAATCATCGGCGCCCTCTTCCAGCCCTCGCACCTTATCCTCCTCGCTAGCCCGAGCTGTTAGCATCACAATGGGCAACGCCCGTGTTCGCGCATCGCGGCGCAACCGCCCTACCAATGCTAACCCCGATTGGTCGGGCAACATCCAATCCACCACCACGGCGTCGGGCAAAAGCTCTGCCAACCATTGCAATGCGGAACGGCCGTCGGCAGCTGCGGCGGTCCGAAAACCCGCCTGTTCGAAATGAAGCGTCAGCAGCTCGCGAATCGCGGCATCATCTTCGACGATCAGCAAAAGAGGTTTTCCAGCCATACGGTTATCTTACCCCGATTCCGTGACGATTTGATGACACACTCTCCTCTACTCGATCTTTTCTATCCATGCTAAGCTATTCCTCTCGCCTCTGGAACCCGACCTATGGACCGCGATCCGAGAACGACCCCGCTCGAAATCACTCTCCGCCGGCGCGAAAAAAAGCTCGAAATCGCTTTTGCAGATGAAGCCCCTTTTCTCCATCCTGCCGAATACCTTCGTGTCTGGAGTCCCTCGTCCGAAGTGATGGGACACGCGCCGAGTCAAGCCACGCTGCAGACTGGCAAACGCCATATAGGGATTGACGCTATCGAAGCAGTTGGGCACTATGCCCTCAAGCTCCGTTTCTCTGACGGTCATGACACCGGGTTTTTTACCTGGTCGTACCTCCGTCTTCTCGGTGAGGAGCACGACCGACGCTGGGCGGAATACCTTACCCGTCTGGCTGCGGCGGGTGGCTCCCGCGACGACCCCCTCCTCCGAGAGCAACATGTTCACCCTGCTCCCTCCTCCTGCAGGATCGGCGGAGATCGGCGATGAAAGAGGCGCACACTCACTTCGGCTATCGGCAAGTCCTCGAAGCGGAAAAAAAACGCCTTGTCGACCGAGTCTTTACCTCGGTCGCCGATCGATACGATCTCATGAACGACCTTATGTCGATCGGGCTACATCGCCTCTGGAAGCGGGCAGCGGTCGTCGCGGCGGGTGTGCGTCCTGGCGATCACGTTCTTGACATCGCCTCCGGAACCGGCGACCTCGCTCGCCTCCTCGCCGCGCGCGTTGCCCCCACCGGCATGGTCTGGATGACCGACCTAAACGAATCGATGCTTACCCGCGGTCGCAAACGGCTTCAAGAAAAGGGGGTCATTCTTCCCACCATTCGCTGTGACGCGGAGGCCCTCCCCTTTCCCACCGATACCTTCGACTGCGTCACGGTCGCATTTGGTCTGCGCAATATGACCCACCCTAAAAAAGCCCTAGCCGAAATGACACGCGTCCTTCGACCTGGTGGTCGGCTCGTTATCCTTGAATTCTCTCGCATCCTTCCTCCCCTTGCTCCTTTTTACGACTGGTATTCTTTTACCATTCTCCCCCGGCTTGGCGAACTGGTCGTCGGCGACGCGGAGAGTTACCGCTATCTCGCCGAATCGATCCGTGTTCACCCTGACCAAGAAACGCTCAAAGCGATCATGGAACAATCGGGGCTCTCCGCCGTCCAATACTACAACTTTACAGCGGGAATCGTCGCCCTGCATCGAGGATTTAAACCGTAATTCTGCACAGGGAGGCCTATATGTGGTTCCGTCGTCTCCTCTTTTTTGCCCTTAGCGGCGCGGTGTTCCTCAACGCATCGCCGATAGACGCGAAGCGCCTGGGCGGAGGAGGCAACGTCGGTCTGCAACGCAGCGCTCCTACTGTCTCTAAAAGCTCCCCCTCTCCTCATTCCCCTCAAGCTGCTCCCTCCCCTGCTCCTTTTTCCGCGGCTTCTCCTTCCTCGGCAACAGCGCCTCCCTCAGCTGCGGGTCGCCCTGCCTCCCCCACCCCCTCAACCGCCCCACCCTCCTCCTCTCCCTCTGCGCCTTCCCCCGCCCCCACTGCTCCTCCTCCCGCAAGCAGCGGCGGGTGGCTTGCTCCTCTTGCGGGAATCGCGGCGGGTCTAGGTCTAGCCGCCCTCTTCTCCACGCTTGGGATCGGTGCGGAAATAGGGATCCTTCTTCTCCTTCTCCTCAGCGGTCTATTTCTTTTCTTCCTTTTTCGGTTATTCGCTCAGCGCCTTTCGGTCGGCCGCCCTGCTCCCGCCGCTCCATCCCCTCTCACCCGCGAGATCTCTCTGAGTGACTCATCATCCCTTTCCTCTTTTAACCCGAATTCTTCGGCCACCTCCCCTGCTTCCCACGCCCGCACACCCGCTGGTGCCCCTCCCTCGTTGCCCCCAGTTGACCTCGACCGATCCGCCTTTCTCGCAGAAGCCAAGCGGAACTTTATCGCCCTTCAAGCGGCCCACGACGCGCGAGACTGGAACACGATCGAGCGGTTGGTCACCCCCGAACTCGCTGAGGCGCTCCGAAGGCAACCCTCCCTTCCCTCGCGCACAGAGATCCTTCAGCTCAGTGCCGATCTTCTCGACCTCACCGCTGAAGAGGGTCAGATTCTGGCCACCATCCTTTTCACAGGCCTAATCCGCGAAGAACCCGACGCCCCTCCAACCCCTTTCCGGGAACAGTGGCACCTTCTTAAATCCGCCCCCGATGCCGGCTGGCGTCTTGCCGGCATTGAGCAATCCTAGTCCGCCCCTGGAGGTCAAAAGTTAAGAAGACACCCCCTTCGCGCACGTATATACAATGTCTGCCAACTAACCGCAGCCCATTTTTTTATATGAAAGAGAGGGTCACGTCGTCCCCGCGCGGTGCCTCATCTGTTTCATTCGCTCAATCGCATGGATCTGCGCCACCGCCTCGGCCAGCTCCGCCTGGGCTCGCGCATAATCGATCTCCGCTTGGCGGTTACGAAGTGCCTCCTCCGCCCTCCGTTTAGCCTCGATGGCGCGCGCCTCATCCAAATCGGCCCCGCGGATTGCGGTATCGGCTAACACGGTCACCAAATTGGGCTGTACCTCTAAAATTCCCCCCGAAACGAATATCAACTCCTCCTCTCCGTGCGGCTTTTTGATCCGCACCGACCCCGGACGGATTCGCGTCAACAGCGGCGCATGCCCCGGAAGCACTCCCAGTTCCCCCGCCTCGCCGGGCAGCACTACCATTTCGGCAAGCCCTGAGAAAAGCTCCTCCTCGGCGCTCACCACATCCACATGCACGGTCATCGCCATCGACACCACTCCTCTTTTATCGGGGTGACCTGCGCGGCCCTCTCCACGCGCATGTTTTTTACCCCTCTACTGAAGCCGTTTTGCCTTTTCAAACGCCTCGTCGATCGTGCCCACCATATAGAATGCCTGCTCTGGCAAATGGTCACACTCCCCCTCTACGATCATCTTAAAGCCGCGCACCGTCTCCTTGAGCGGCACATATTTCCCGGGCTGCCCAGTGAACACCTCTGCCACATGGAACGGCTGCGACAAAAAGCGCTGGATCTTACGCGCCCGCGCCACAGTCAATTTATCCTCCGGCGACAACTCATCCATTCCCAAGATTGCGATAATATCGCGCAGCTCCTTATAGCGCTGAAGGGTCGCCTGCACCCGGCGCGCCACCGTATAGTGCTCTTCCCCCACGATCAACGGATCGAGCTGTCGGCTCGTCGAATCGAGGGGATCGACCGCTGGGTAGATTCCCAACGCCGCAATATCGCGCGACAACACCACCGTCGAATCGAGGTGCAAGAAAGTTGTCGCTGGCGAGGGGTCGGTTAAGTCGTCGGCGGGCACATAAACCGCCTGGATAGAAGTAATCGATCCAACTTTCGTCGAGGTAATCCGCTCCTGCAGCTTACCCATCTCCTCGGCCAATGTCGGCTGGTACCCTACCGCGGAGGGCATTCGACCCAGCAGCGCCGACACCTCTGTCCCCGCCAAGGTAAAGCGGTAGATATTGTCAATAAAAAGAAGCACATCGCGCCCCTCATCGCGGAAGCGCTCCGCCATCGTCAACCCGGTCAGCGCCACCCGCAAACGGTTCCCCGGCGGTTCGTTCATCTGGCCGAACACCATCGCCACCTTATCGAGAACGTTGGACTCCTTCATCTCATGGTAGAAGTCATTACCCTCGCGGGTTCGCTCGCCCACCCCGGCAAAAACCGACAGTCCCGAGTGCTGTTTTGCGATGTTGTTGATCAATTCCATCATATTCACAGTCTTACCCACCCCTGCGCCCCCGAAAAGTCCCACTTTTCCACCCTTCGCGAACGGACAGATCAGATCGATCACTTTAATCCCCGTCTCCAGCAGCTCGATCGACGGAGACAACTCCTCGAATTTCGGCGCTTTCTGATGGATTGAACGAAACTCATCGCTCGCGATCGGTCCTGCCTCATCGATTGGACGTCCCTGCACATCCATGATTCGGCCCAAGGTCGCATGGCCGACGGGAACGGTAATAGGCGCCCCCGTCGCCTCCACCCGCATTCCGCGCTTCAATCCATCGGAAGAACCCAGTGCGATTGTGCGCACCACTCCATCCCCCATCTGTTGCTGAACCTCAAAGGCCAAACCCTCTTCCACAAAGGGCGACTTATCGACCAAGCGCAACGCCTCATAGATTTTCGGCATTGCGTCGCGGGGGAACTGAACATCCACCACTGCCCCGATGCACTGAACGATCGTACCCGTTGCCATCGTCCTTTCCTCTCTTCGCTCAACTCACCGCCGCAGCGCCGCCGACGATCTCCGCCAACTCCTTAGTGATCGCCGCCTGCCGCGACTTGTTATACACAAGCTGCAACTCTCTAATCACGTTGCTGGCGTTATCGGAAGCCGCTTTCATCGCCACCATCCGGGCGCTCTGCTCCGAAGCCATATTTTCGGCTACCGCCTGGTACACCAGTGCCTCCACATAGCGGCGTAACAGCTCGCCGATCACCGCCTCTGCGTCGGGCTCATAGATATAATCCCAATGGTGCTCTGGCACGCCCAATCGCTCCCCTGTCAACGGAAGGAGCTGCTCGATCACCGGCTCTTGCCGCATCGTATTGATAAACCGTGAATAAGCGATAAAGACGCGGTCGACTCGCTCCTCCTCATATGCATCGAGCAGAACCTTTGTCGGTCCAATCAACATATCGAGGTGAGGGGTATCGCCGAGGTGGGTCCGCTCCGCGACCACGGCGGCACCGATCCGCTGCAAAAAACCGAGCCCTTTATTGCCGATCGCCACCGTCAAAATCTCTTTTACCCCTTTATTTTCCCACTCCCGCATCGCTTGAAGCACTGTCCGCAGCACATTGGTGTTAAGCGCGCCGCACAGCCCTTTATCGGTTGTCACCAAGATCAATCCTACTCCCTTCACCTCCTGGCGAACCTCCATGAAGGGATGACGAAACTCCGATGCGGTCGCATGCGACAAATGGGCAGCCAAGCGGCGTATCCGTTCAGCGTAGGGCCGCGCTTTTCGCATTCGCTCCTGGGCGCGGCGCATCTTCGAAGCCGCCACCATCTCCATCGCCTTAGTGATCTTACGCGTATTTTGTACGCTTCTAATTTTGCCGCGGATCTCTTTGCTTCCCGGCATCTGTGGCTCCTTTTTGCCGCCGTTACGCCCAGCTTTTCACAAATGCAGCGATCTCCTCGAGGATCTTTGTCTGGTCGGCATCGGAAAGCTGCCCTGTCTCCACGATCGACCGCATCAATTCGGGCATCTTTGCCTCAAAGTGGTGGTGCAACGCCTGCTCCAACGCCAAGCAACGCTCCACGGGAACTGCGTCGAAATAGCCGTTATTCACCGCCAGCAGCGTGATCGTCATCTGCGCGATCGACATCGGTGAATATTGAGGCTGCTTCAGAAGCTCCGTTACCCGCCGCCCGCGCTCCAGTTGTTTACGGGTTGCCTCGTCGAGATCGGACGCAAATTGAGCAAAAGCAGCCAACTCGCGGTACTGAGCCAGATCGGTACGAATCCCTCCCGATAACTTCTTGATTACTTTTGTCTGCGCCGCACCGCCCACCCGCGACACTGAAATTCCCGGGTTTACTGCCGGCCGGATCCCTGCGTTAAAGAGATCGGTCTCCAAGAAAATCTGCCCGTCGGTAATCGAAATCACGTTAGTCGGAACAAACGCTGAAACGTCCCCTGCCTGCGTTTCGATAATTGGCAACGCGGTCAAGGAGCCGGTTCTCCCTTTTACCTCGCCGTTGGTAAATTTCTCCACATATGCCTCGTTTACCCGCGCTGCCCGTTCCAGAAGGCGTGAATGGAGATAGAAGATATCCCCTGGATAAGCCTCCCGCCCGGGTGGCCGGCGCAGCAACAAGGAAATTTGCCGATAAGCCCACGCCTGCTTCGTCAGATCGTCGTAGATGATGAGCGCATCCATTCCGCGATCGCGGAAGTACTCTCCCATCGTACACCCGGCGTACGGAGCAATGTACTGCATCGCCGCCGACTCAGATGCCGACGCCGCCACCACGATGGTGTACTCCATCGCCCCATGTTCCTCTAATTTCCGCACCACGTTGGCGATCGTCGACGCCTTCTGTCCCACTGCGACGTAGATGCAGTAAAGATCCTTCCCCCGCTGGTTGATGATCGTATCCACCGCCAATGCGGTCTTTCCCGTCTGGCGGTCGCCGATAATCAACTCCCGCTGTCCCCGACCGATCGGAATCATCGTATCGACCGCTTTCAAACCAGTCTGCACGGGCTGCGACACCGACTTGCGCCAAATCACGCCCGGCGCTACCTTCTCTACCTTATCGGTCAATTTGGCGTTGATCGGCCCCTTCCCATCGATCGGTTGTCCCAACGCATTCACCACTCGCCCTAAGAGCTCTGGGCCAACCGGAACCTCCAAAATTCGGCCGGTCGACTTCACGGTATCCCCCTCGGAGATATGCTCGTAATCCCCGAGGATCACTGCCCCCACCGAGTCGCGCTCGAGGTTAAGCGCCAATCCCATTGTGTTTCCTGGGAACTCCAGCATCTCTCCTTGCATCACCTCGGTCAACCCGTGGATACGGGCGATTCCATCGGCCAACGAAACGATCACCCCCTCGTTATGGAGCGATGCGGTAAGCTCCAAATTCTTAATGCGACTTTTGATCAGATCGCTAATTTCAGATGGACTCAGCTGCATGGGAGACTCCTACACATTGAGCGCCGCGGCCATTCGTGCGAGCTTTCCTGCCACCGACGCATCGATCACATCGTCACCGACAACGATCTTCACTCCACCGATAAGGGCGGGATCGACGCGCACCTCAACGTCGACCGGCTTACCGAAGTACTCTTGCAAATCGGCAGCCACCTTTTGACGCTGCGCCTCATCGAGCGGAAACGCGCTCACCACCTCGGCGCGCAATCGGCCCTCCAACGCTCGGCGACGCTCCTCGAAAAGATCGGCGATGGCCTGCGCCACTGGCAAGCGGTTATTTTCCACCAGCAGGCGAACGAAATTGGCAAACGAAGTCGGCACAGAAACTTTTTGAGCCACCAAGTCACAGAGAAGCGCCACCTTTTCGCTACTCTGCGTCCGCGGATCGCTCACGATCGTGCGCACCGCCTCGTGGGAAGCGATGACCGCTAACGCTGCAAGCGCATCGGACCATGACGCCAGTGCCTTCTCTTCTCTTGCCAAAACAAAGGCCGCCTCTGCGTAAGGCCGCGCCAGCGTAGCACGTTCAGCCATCAACGAAGCTCCTCTTTGAGGCGAGCCAGCAATTCGGCGTGAACGTTAGCGTCCACCTCTCGGCGCAAAATCTGTTCGGCGCCGAGCAGCGCCAGCCGTGCCACCTCAGCGCGCAGATCCTCTTGCACCCGTTTCACGGCTGCGCGAGCCTCATCCTCCGCAGCCTTCACGGCTCGCGCGATGATCTGAGTCGCCTCGCTACGCGCCTCCTCCAAGATTTTGCTCGCCTGTTGCTCTGCTGCCGCGCGGATCTGAGCAGCCTCCTCGCGCGCCTTTTTCAACTCCTCGATCGCCCGTCGTTCGGCAAGAGCCAGATCGGCCTTCGCCTTATCGGCCGCGGCGAGCCCCTCGGCGATCTTCGCAGACCGCTCATCGATCGCCCTCATCAACGGCGGCCACACGAAGCGCATCGTAAACCACCCGAGTACAAAAAAAACGACAAGCTGCGCGATCAAGGTTGCGTTCAGATTCACGGCCCTACTCCTCTCTCCTCGGCCTCTCTTCGCAGATCACCCGACGAACGGGTTAGCGGTGGTGTACCAAAGTGCGATTCCCGTACCGATAATGAACGCTGCGTCGATCAAGCCGACCAGGAGAAACATCTTCGTCTGGAGCGTATTCATCAACTCCGGCTGGCGTGCTGAGGCCTCGAGAAAGCGACTTCCCATGATCCCGATCCCGATACATGCCCCCGCGGCGCCTAAACCGATGATGAGACCTGCAGCCAGCGCGACAAAGCCGACAATGCTCTCCATAATTACTCCTCAAAGGTTGCCGAACAAAACAATACAATCATATCACAATTAGGTCAATGTGCCTCATGTGCCTGACCGATATAGACCAGCGTCAGCATCATAAAGATGAATGCCTGCAAGATAATGATCAGAATATGAAAAATCGCCCATATCGACCCTGCGATTACATGACCGATGAATCCCAAAACAGTCGCCGTTCCCCCCAGCATAGCGATCAGAATAAAGATCAGCTCCCCCGCATACAAATTACCGAAAAGGCGCATCCCGTGCGATACCGTTTTGGCGACAAACTCAATGAGCTGCATCGCGAAATTTACGGGATACAACAACGGATGACTGCCGAAAGGAGCGGTAAAGAGCTCATGGACCCACCCGCCTACCCCTTTAATTTTTACATTGTAGTAAAGAGTGATCAGCAAAACCCCGATCGACATTCCCAGCGTAGCGTTGAGATCGGCGGTTGGCACCACCCGCAAATAAGCGTGGTGAGGATCGCCTCCTGCAGCCGCGTAGATCCCTGCCCAAATGCGCGGCAACAAATCGACAGGGATTAGATCCATGAAATTCATCCAAAAAATCCACACAAACACCGTCAACGCCAAGGGAGCGACAAATTTCCGCGACTCCGGATTATGAACGATGCCTTTTGCCTGCTCGTTTACCAACTCCACCAGCATCTCGACAAATCCCTGGAAGCGGCCGGGGACACCGCTGGTAGCCTGCTGAGCGGCGCGGTAGAGCAAATAGACCGTCAATACCCCCAGCGTGATTGAAAAAAAAAGGGTATCGATGTTGAAAACGGTAAAGTCAGCCAGCGCTCGCTGAGGCTCACCCAACGTATTAAGATGGGTCAAATGGTGGATAACATACTCAGACGCCGTTGGCCCGGAAGCCGAAGCCGCCATAATTCCTCCCTACGGAAAAAAGGATAAAACCGATGAGGGGCGCATTAGCGGTCAAAAAAACCCCGCCCAGAAAAGCAGGCCACACCAAAACTCCCTCCCTCTGAAGGAGCTCGACTGCTGCATACATCAGCCCCCCCGCGCTTATCAACTTGATCCATGCCCCCAATAACAACGTCCCTCCCCCTCCGAACCCTTTTCCGATCGCTTCGCGGTGTGCTGCCAACCACACTGCGAAAAGGGTCGACGCCGAGGCCACTGCTCCTCCCCCTATCGCTGCCGACCAAGCGCCCTCCCCCCCTGCCATCGCGAACGCCATCAGCGCTCCTACCCCCGTCACCATCCAATAGAGCACCACCGCTCCCTGCACGGTTAGCGACTTTCTCACACCATACCCCACCTGACGTTCGGAGTAATGGTAGCAGATTTTTCAAGCTTCGTCAAAAGCCACTCCCAATCGTGCTAAAATCGCATCGAGTTCTTCCAAGTCGCGGAATGGAACAACCAACCGGTGATAACCTCTTCCCCGTTCTACTCGCACGGGGACGGTCAATCGTTTACTCAACTGCTCCTCCAATCTCTGCCACTCGATTAGTCGCTCTCCCCGCCGAGTGCGTGGGGGCGGCGGAGCGACGTGTCGTTGCACCTCTGCCTCAATTCGGCGCACCGACCACCCACCGGCCACTGCCTGCGCCGCCACTCGGCGCTGCTCCTCTGCTGGCAAGGCGAGCAAAGCGCGCGCGTGGCCCATTTCCAACGCCCCCTTCGCCACCCACTCGCGCACGCTAGCCTCCAAATGGCGCAGGCGCAGCACGTTGCTCACCTGAGCTCGGCTGACTCCCAATGCCTCCGCCACCTGCTGATGGGACATTCCGAACTCCTCGGTCAAGCGCGCTAGCGCCTCGGCCAATTCGATCGGATTGAGCTCCTCCCGCTGCACATTTTCCACCAACGCCAATGCCAAGGCCGCGTTATCGGTAAGCCTTCGCACCACACACGGTACCTGCGCCAACCCTGCCAACTGAGCGGCCCGCCATCGTCGCTCCCCCGCGACGATCTCGAAACGCTCCTCATCGATAGGGCGCACCACCAGCGGCTGTAATATCCCATGCGTGCGCATCGAATCGGCCAACTGCGTCAGCGACTCCGCATCGAAGTGCGTCCGCGGCTGAAAACGCCCGGGGACAAGCGCCTCCACTGCCAACCAGCGCAGCGGTTCGTCAGCCGCTGGCGCGGTTGGATCGTCCCCCAACAGCGCCGCCAATCCCCTCCCCAACCCTTTCCCTCTAGCACGGCTCATCGGCATCCCTCCGCTCTCGCCTCTCCCTCCAAGCGTCGCAGCAGCTCATCGGCGAAAGCCATATAAGCCTCGGCGCCGCGCGAACGGGGGTCATAACGAACGCCTGGCAAACCGTGGCTTGGGGCCTCAGCCAAACGAACGTTGCGCGGGATAACCGTTGTGAAAACTCTCTCCCCGAAAAAACGCGCCAACTCTTCTGCCACCTGCTGCTGAAGGGTCACTCGCGGATCGAACATCACGCGCAGCAAGCCGATCAGCCGCAACCGTGGGTTGAGCTGCGCCGCGATCCGCTCGATCGTCGTCACCAAATCGGAAACGCCTTCTAAAGCGTAGTACTCGCACTGCATCGGCACGATCACCCCCTGGGCGGCACACAACCCATTGACTGTCAACAACGACAACGACGGCGGGCAATCGACCAATACCCAATCGTACTCCCTCTGCCAAGGCGCTAGCGCGTCGGCCAAGCGGAACTCGCGGCGCGGCAACTCGACCAACTCCACTTCGGCGCCTGCCAACTCCCGGTTTGCCCCCACCAAATCGTACCCGCCTCCCCTGCTGGGGCGTCGAACCTCCGGCAAGGTCGCTCCCCCCAACAACATATGGTAAACCGTAGGGTAAAGCCCCCGTTTATCGAAGCCGCTGGCGGTCGTCGCGTTTCCCTGGGGATCGAGATCCACCAACAAGACCCGTTTCTCGAGCTGGGCCAACGCCGCCGCCAAATTGACAGCGGTGGTCGTCTTTCCCACTCCCCCCTTTTGATTTGCCACACAGAAAAGTCTCACATCTCCTCCCCCTTTGCGGTACCCTCCATCGCCGTCACGTTGCGCTCCCTCTCCTTTTGCGCGCCGTTTTAGCCCTATACATTCGCTCATCGGCCAATCGCACCAACTCCGCCAACTCGGGCTGGGCCAATTCGCTCGACAACGCCACGCCGACGCTCGCCCCCTCATAATCGAGGGACCTCTCTCTCAACTGATAATGCCCCACCGTCGCTTTCGCCAATCGCTGCGCCACCTCTTCTGGTCTGAATGTTCTCTCCACCTCGCCGAACGCCACGAACTCATCCCCGCCCCACCGGCCCAAGCGATCCTCGTCGCGCAACACACGGCGCAACCGCTCTGTTACAGCGACGAGCAACTGATCCCCCACCTCATGCCCATAGCGATCGTTCACCGCCTTAAACCCATCCAAATCGACGAAGGCGACGAAAAGCGCTTGTCCTCGCGCCTGTGCGCTCGCCAATACCGACGGAAAAGCCTCCTCCAGCGAAGTGCGGCTCATTGCCCCTGTCAATCGATCGTAGTAGGCGCGCGCCGCCAACGCCTCGCGCTCGCTCTCTAACGCCGTCAGCAGCCGCTCTCGTTCGACCGCAGCACTCACCACCTGGGCCAAAAGCCGCAACCAAAGCTGCTCCTGGTCGGTGAAAACCCGCGACCTTTCGCTCGCCACACAAAGGGTCCCGAAAATCCGCTCTTCATGGTCGGCGATCGGTGCACTCATATAGCTCCTAATCCCCAACGCGATCGCCGCCTCCTTATCGGGCCAAGTGGCGCTCAAATCGGGCACACAACAGAGATCGCCACCGCTCGCCACCGCCCGCTCGCACAATGTCGCCGGCAAAGGAAACTCTGCCCCCTCGGTAAGTGGCAACGAAGCGCCGGGCGTCACATAGACCACCCGCTGCGTTCCTCGCAACCAATCGAAGTGGGTAAAATACGCTGTATCGACCCCAAGCAGCTCAGTGATCAAAGCCAACACCGGCCGCACCGTCTCCTCGACCCCCTGGCGCAAGCGGCGGTTCGCCTCCACCAGCAAGCGAAGTACGGCTATCTCATCGCGCGCCATTTCAATCACCGCCCGCAAAGAGAAAAGTCGCTGAATGTTGGGATTGTACCGCCGATTCTCTCTCTGTAGGAGCCAGCACCACCATCGTTCGCGCCTCAGGCAAAAAAGGAATCTCGATCCGCTGAAGCGCCACAACCCGTACCGTCTGAGGCAAAGCGGCTATTTCGGCTGCCGCCTCCTGCTCGTTTCCCTTAAACGCGAACCAACACCCCTCCGCCGCCAGCAAATGGCGGGTCCACCCCACCCAAGTCGCGATTGGCCCCACTGCCCGGGCGGTGATCGCCGCAAACCTCTCGGTACTCTGCCACTCCTCGGCACGGGCGACGACCACTCTCAAGCGGCTCAACCCCAACTCAATCCGGCACTGCTCGAGGAATGCCCCCTTTTTTCCCACTGCCTCGAGCGCCACCACCCTCTTCAGCGCTGGCGCATCGAGCACCTCCGCCACCACCGCCACAGGTACGGCCGGCAGTCCCGCCCCGCTCCCCACATCCAACAACGAATCCCGCTCCGCCACCCACGGCCACAGGGCCACCGAATCGAGCAGGTGACGCACCGCGACCGCGCTTGGGATACTCACTGCCGTCAAGCTATAGACCCTATTCCATTTAAGCAACAAGCGCGTATAAGCCAACAGCCGAGCCACTGCCGTCCTCAACTGCTCGCCGTTCAGTGCGGGCACCAACTGCGGCAATCCCAGCCGCAACCGCCGCTCCGCCTCCGCCCACTCCGAAGCAGAAGCGGAATCCTCTGCAATCGGCGTTCTACTTCGCCCGCTTGTCACCCCCCTCCTCTCCCCTCTCCGGTTGGAAGTGCGCCCCTCCGCGGCGCAGCCACACCCACAGCAATGCCACAGCGGCGGGAGTCACTCCTGGAATTCGGCTCGCCTGACCGAGTGTTTGTGGACGGTGCTGGTTCAACCTCTGTCGCACCTCCGTCGACAAACCGGGCACCGAGTTGTAATCGAAATCGGGAGGGATTGCCACTGCCTCGGCTGCTCGCAACCGTTCCACCTCGACGGCCTGGCGCTCCAAATAGCCGGCGTACTTTGCTGCAATCTCTACCTGCTCGGCCACCTCCTCCGGCAACTCCGGCCAGGCTACCCCCCGCTGATGCAGCAGCTGAGCCACCCTCGCCAACTCCACCTGCGGGCGTCGCAGCAGATCGAACGCAGAGGTCTCCTTCGTCAAAGGCTGTTGCAGCGCGCTCTCCACCGCCTCCGCATCGCGGCTTGGGACAAACCAATTGGCCTTCAGCAACGCCACCGCGCGCTCGATCGCCTCGCGTTTACGGCAAAAGAGCGCCCACTGGCGATCGTTTACCAACCCCAATCGTCGACCGATCTCGGTCAAGCGCAGATCGGCGTTATCTTCCCGCAAATGGAGGCGAAACTCCGCTCGCGACGTAAACATCCGGTACGGTTCGGTCACCCCCCGTGTCACCAAATCATCGACCAACACCGCCATATAAGCCTGATCGCGCGTCAAAAGAAGTGGCTCCGAGCCGAGCGCATAAGCCGCTGCGTTGGCTCCCGCCCACAGTCCCTGGGCAGCTGCCTCCTCGTAACCCGTAGTTCCGTTGATCTGTCCTGCGCAGAAAAGCCCTGGCAATACCTTACTCTCGAGCGTAACCTTCAAGTAAGTAGGATCGTAAAAATCGTATTCGATCGCGTATCCGGGCCGGAGAATATGGACCTGCTCCAACCCTGGGATCGTCCGCAAAAAAGCGTACTGCACCTCGAAAGGCAACGACGTCGACACGCCGTTGGGGTAAATCTCGGTCGTCTCCAACCCCTCTGGCTCTAAAAACACATGATGGCTCGCCCGATCGGCAAAGCGGACCACCTTATCCTCGATCGACGGGCAATAGCGCGGTCCCACCCCTTCGATTACCCCGGCGTAGATCGGGCTTTTATCAAGATTCTTGCGGATGATCTCGTGGGTCGCCTCGGTCGTGCGGGTAATCCAACAAGGAAGCTGGCGGGGATGCCAAGAGCGGTCGGCCCAAAAGCTCATCACCGGCTCGGGGTTATCGCCCGGCTGCATCGTGCAACGGCTAAAGTCGATGGTTCGCCCATCGAGTCGGGCCGGTGTTCCTGTCTTCAAACGCCCGCGCGGCAAACCGAGCTCTCGCAACCGGCGTGCCAACGCTACTGCCGGAGGATCACCCGCCCGGCCGGCGGGATAGTTTTGCAAACCGACGTGGATTACCCCGTTCAAAAAGGTCCCCGCCGTCAGAACCACCGCGCGGCCATACACTCGGAGCCCCAGCTGGGTCACCACCCCCCTCACCTCTCCCTCTTCGACGATCAGATCCTCGACTGCCTGCTGAAAAAGCTGCAACCCCCTCTGCTGCTCCAAACGGCGGCGGATCGCCCGTTTGTAAAGCACTCGGTCGGCCTGCGCGCGGGTCGCGCGCACTGCTGGTCCCTTGCTCGCGTTCAACCTTCGAAATTGGATCCCTGCCTCGTCGGTCGCCAGCGCCATCGCCCCCCCTAGCGCATCCACCTCCTTGACCAAATGTCCTTTCCCGATTCCGCCGATCGACGGATTGCAGCTCATCTGGCCGATCGTCTCCAAGTTGTGGGTAATCAGCAGCGTTTTCGCTCCGCGTCGAGCAGCGGCGAGCGCCGCCTCACTCCCCGCATGTCCTCCTCCCACCACGATCACATCGAAGCGGTCGGGAAACTCCATCGCTGCCCCCTCAAAAAAACCGAAGGGCGCACTATATCACACCCTTAGAAGGTCCTCATCGTCCTCCTCTACCCCTGTCTCGACCGCTCGTTATCCTCTTCGCCAAGCCCTCTCTCCTGGACCAACCCGTAGAGCAGGCGGATCTCCTCTGGCCAGCGCGCCTCATCGATCGTCTCTAAAATCAATGGAATACCATCAAAGCGGGGATCGTTCATCACATAGCGAAAGACCGCCAACCCCAACTCCCCCTCGGTCAGCACATCGTGGCGATCGACGCGGCTCCCCAACTTTGCCTTCGAACCGTTTAAATGCATCCCGCGCAGATAGCGGAACCCCACCACGCGATCGAACTCGGCAAACACCTTCTCGCACCTGTTCTCCGTTCGCAGGTCGTATCCTGCGGCGAACATATGGCACGTATCGAGGCAAACTCCCACTCGTTCTTTTGGCTCGATCTGCTCGATCAACCGAGCCAAATGATCAAACGAATACCCTACCCAACTCCCCTGTCCTGCGGTGATCTCAATCACAGCGGTCACCTCTGGGACACGCGCCAATGCCTCGTTCACCGACTCTGCCACCCGTCGCAAGCACTCCTCCTCGTCGATCGCCCCCAGATGGGCCCCGGGGTGGAAATTCAGCAACGGCAACCCCAGCGTATAGCATCGCTGCATCTCTTCCACAAACGCTGCCCGCGACTTTGCCAACCCTGCTGCCCCTGGATGGCCCAAATTGATCAAATAGCTATCGTGTGGCAAAACATGGTGTGGGGAAATACCCACCGCTGCCAAATTTGCCCGGAACGCCTCCACCTCCTCCTCGGTAAGCGGTTTAGCGTGCCACTGTCGTTGGTTTTTGGTAAAAAGCGCGAACGCTTTTGCGCCGATCGCAGCGGCGTTGAGTGGCGCCTGGGCCACTCCGCCGGCGGCGCTCACATGGGCCCCGACATACTTCATTCCTGCTCATCCCTCCATTCGATGCGTTTCTCACCATCCCTCTGCCCCATCGACTCACTCCTGGCGCAGCGCGGCGATCGGATCGAGCCGTGCTGCCCGATGCGCAGGCAAAAAACCAAACACCACACCGATTGCCGCCGAAAAGAGAACCGCCAAAGCGATTATCCCGTAGTCGAGGACAAAGGGGAAAGTCAGCGCCTGCGCTGCCAAGCGTGACACCATCACTGCCAACACCGCCCCGATGATCCCTCCTGACCCCGACAGCACCACTGCCTCCACCAGAAACTGGACACGCACATCTCGCCCTCGCGCCCCGATCGCCCGTCGGATTCCGATTTCGCGTGTTCGCTCCGTCACCGACACCAACATGATATTCATAATTCCGATTCCCCCCACCAGCAAGCTGATCGCTGCCACTGCCGACAACAATGTCGTCAACATCTGGGTTGTTGTGGTAAACGTTCGCTCAATCTCCCGCGAATCGACGATGCGAAAATCGTCCTCCTCTTTTGGTCCCAAATGGCGCCGCTCGCGCAGCAGCGCGCGCACCTCGGCGATCGCCTCGCTGCTGGTATACCCCGGCGCAACCGAAGCGATGATCATGCGTACCTGGGTGTTACCGGCGATCCGCCGGTGGTACAACCGCAGCGGAACCATCACCAAATCGTCCTGATCTTGGCCGAAAGCGGATTGTCCTTTTCCCTCCAGCACGCCGATCACCTCACACGACAACTTCTCGATTCGCACTCGCTCTCCCACTGGCGAGCTCTCGGCAAAGAGGGTGCGCGCCACTGTCTGTCCCAAAAGGCAAACTGCTGCGCCTGCCCGCAGCTCTCCCTCGGTCGGTTCACGCCCCTCGGCCACTGGCCACTGGCGCGCTGCGAGGTAACCCGCCCCGATCCCCACCACCTGCGTAGTGGTGCTCTGGTTACCGGCCACCACAGTCCGGCTAGTCACCGCTGCCGGCGCTGCGATCGCGATAGCGGCTGCCTCCCGCTCGAGGAACAATGCATCCTCCACGCGAAAAGGCACTGTGGCGCTCCCCGGTCCAAAACCGCGCGACGGGCTGATAAAAAGAACATTTGCTCCCATCGCGGCGATCTGCTGCTGCACCGCCAACGTTGCCCCCCGCCCCAAGGTCACCAACACGATCACTGCTGCCACGCCGATCACCACGCCCAGCACCGTCAAAAAAGACCGGAGTGGATTGCGGAACAAAGAGCGCCACGCCTCCTGCAATGCGTTACCCCACACCTGAATCCTCCTCAATTCTTCCATCGCGGAACCGCACCACTCGCGCTGCATATGCGGCGACATCAGCCTCGTGCGTCACCATCACCACGGTGAGTCCTTGCTGATGCAACGACGAAAAAAGAGTCATAATCTCGTGGCTCATCGCCGAATCGAGGTTACCGGTCGGCTCATCGGCCAACAGCAACCGCGGCTGGGTGACGATGGCGCGGGCGATCGCCACGCGCTGCTGTTGTCCCCCTGAAAGCTCGCTGGGGCGGTGTTGCTCGCGCCCGCTCAATCCGACTGCGGCCAACGCCGCGCGGGCGCGCTCTCGACGCTCTCGGCGGCCGACGCCATGGTACACCAACGGCAGCTCCACATTTTCCAGCGCCGTCAAGCGAGGCAACAGATAGAAACCCTGAAAGACGAACCCTAAAAAGTAACGGCGTACCAGCGCTCGTCCATCATCTCCCAAACGTCCCACCTCAACCCCCGCCAAGCGGTAATCCCCGCTTGAAGGCGTATCGAGGCAACCGATGATGCTCAGACACGTCGACTTTCCCGAACCGCTCGGCCCCATCAACGCCACGAACTCCCCCTCCTCGATCGACAAATCGACCCCTCGCAGCGCCCACACCGCGGCCTCTCCTTTTCCGAAAACGCGCGTTACACCCCTCAACGCCACCAATGGAATGCTTTTCTCCCTCTCTCCCTGCGCCCCCTTTCCCTCAAAAATCGCCAAATGCGCTTGACTCACCCTCGCCCCTCACTCGCGGTTACCGCTCGCGGCGCCGTTCCCGCACCACCACAGGGGTTCCCTCTTTCAAATCCCCCTCGAGCACCTCTACCACCTCGGTGCGGCGGCCATCGGTCAATCCCAAGCGGACCCGTACGGGGTGGGGTTGACCCTCACGCAACACGTAGACGACCGCCACCCCCTCTCGTCTCGTCTCTGGGGGAGGCGTTCGAGGTGCTGGGGGAATAGTCGGGCGCAAAATACTCAAGATCCCCTCTCCGCGGCCTCCCCTCTCTCCTCTCTCCCCTCTGCTCTCCTCAGTCGCACGGGGGCGGTAGCGCAGCGCGGCGTTAGCCACCGTCAACACCCGCTCGCGGCGATCGACCTCGATCTCCGCGCTAGCGGTCATTCCCGGCCGCAATTTCAACGCCCGGTTCTCAGCGGCGATCACTGCCTTATAGGTCACTACTCCGTTCACCACCTCTCCCCCCAATCGCACCAATCGCACCCGTCCCTCGAATCGCTCCTCCGGGTATGCATCGACGCGAAAGCGCACCCGCTGTCCCGCGGCTACCCGTCCCACATCGGCCTCATCGACATCGGCGATCAACTCCATTTGTGTCAAATCCTCGGCCAACACAAACAATACCGGTGCCTGCAACGATGCAGCGATCGTTTGGCCGGGATTCACCTTTCGCTGCAGCACCACGCCCTGGATCGGCGAACGGATCACCGACTTATCGAGGTTGGTTCGCACCTCCTCGATCTGCGCCTCGATCGCCTTGACCTGTGCGGCCACCTGTACCTCCCCCGCCGCCGCGCGTTGCACTGCGGCGCGGGCAGTGTCGAGCTCCTGTGCCGAAACTGCCTGGCCGCCGCTGGTCGCTGCGGCCCGTTCGAGTCGCTGTAATCGGGCGACCATCTCTCGTTTGGTCGCTTCAACCTCAGGCAACCGGGCGCGTGTCGCTGCCAATTGGGCGCGCAATTGACGGTACTGCGCCTCGAGACGGCGGGTATCGAGGCGAGCCAGCACCTGCCCCTGGCGCACGGGATCGTTGTAGTCCACCAGCACCTCCCGCACGGTTCCCGAGATCTCTGCTCCTACCTCCACCTGGTTGGTCGGCTGCAGCGACCCCGTCGCGCTCACCGTCGCCACCATCTCCTGGATGCGGGCGGCGTCGGTTTCATACTCAACTGCAAATCGCTGGGTTCCCTGCAACCACCCCCAAAAAGCCCCCCCGCCCGCCAACAGCGCTGCCGTCAGCAGCACCGTCCCCCACCCCCATCGCGAACTTCTTGTTCCCTCGGTAACGGATCGATCGCGCTCTCTCACCACAGCACCCCCAACGCCAACTCCAGTTCGGCGCGTGCTGCCCAACTCTCCCCTTTTGCCTCCACCCAACCATCCTCAGCCGACAACCATTGCCGTTCTGCCTCCATCACCGCTGAAAAATCGACCAATCCCGCCCGGTACTGGGCCACCAGCAACCGCCACGCCTGCTCAGCCGACTGAGCTGCCACCTGCAATGCCTCCATTTGGGCATAGTAGGTATGGGTACGTGCCAACGCCTCCTCGCACGCTCGCACCGCTGTCAGCACCGCTTGGCGGTAATTTGCCACTGCCTCCTCCACCGCCGCCTGTGCCGCCTGCACCTCCCCCCTCAAGCGTCCCCCATCGAACAGGGTCGCGTTCAACCCTAAGGCCCAAGACCAACTCAACACCGACGCCTGCCACCAACCGGCTGGACTAGCTGCTGCCAATGCCAGCGACCCCATCAAAGGAAAAGAGGGGAAACGCGCCGCAACGCGTTCATCGGCGCTGGCCAACGACGCCTGCAACCGGCGCTCCGCCGCCTGCACATCGGGGCGGCGGCGCAATAGATCGGCCGGCGTAACAGCGGCATCGGGCGGAGGAGGAGGGGGAGGCAAAGCGTTTTCGTCTACTCCCTCTGTCCAGCGTCGATCGCCGCCGGTAACTACCACCAATCGCTCCTGGGCCCCCTCCACTCTCCCCCTCAGTTGAGCCTCCTGAGAGCGCAACTGTGCCGCGAGCGTCTGCACCTGTGCCAATTCCCGCTCACTCGCCAATCCCGCCTTCACCTTCGCTGCAACGAGACGAACCATCTCGTCGGCAAGCCGCTGCTGGCGGCGGTTGAAGTTCAACCGCTCTGTCGCTGTTGCCGCCTCGAAATAAGCGCGCGCCGCTTCGAGAAACAATTCCCGCTCTACCTGAAGCACCTCGAAGGCCGCCGCCTCAGCCCGCAAAGCGGCGGCGCGCGCAGCTGCCTCTCTCGCTCCGAAAAGATCGAGGCTCCACCGCCACTCGGCCCCCAAGCGCGCCTGCTCTCCTCCTATTCCCCCCCCATCCCGCCCTTTTCCCCCTCCCGTTCCCCGCCCCACCGTCGCGTTTCCTCCCACTGTCGGCAACCCTTCGGCACGTGCCGCCTTGGCTAATGCCTGCGCCTGGGCCAAGCGTGCCGCTGCTGCCTCCCTCTGGGGGTTAGCCGTTCGCACAGCCGCCACCACCTTCCCCAACGCGACCACTCGTCTGGGCACCGGCTCGCCCAACTCCCCCATCCCCTGCATCGTTTCAAGCGCGGGCTGTACTGTCTCCCGCTCCCTCGGCGGCACGGCCAACGACCCACACCCTACCACCGCCAGCGCCATTGCCACCCACCCGCTGAAAAGTCTAAACGCACCCGACAAGGCGGTGCAACTCCTCCAAACTATTCGCATTGGCAAACGCGGAAAGACGATCGGCAAAAGAGACAAAGCGGTGCGGCTGTCTTACTACCCATGCTTCCACCCGTCGTCCGCCCGCTGCAAGGAATTCCTCTACTCGCGGTCGGTGGTCTTGATGCAACAGCAAAAAAGTCCACTGGGGGCGTTTACCGTCGTGGGCCACGAAAACAGGCGGGGGTACTCTTTCCTCCTCCCTCCTTGCCGCATCCCAAAACCGCGCCACCAAATCCTCGGCAAGGCACGGTGCGTCGCACGGAACCACCGCCAACCACCTGCATGGCGTTGCCGCCAACCCTGCGGCGATCCCCGCCAACGGTCCCTGGTAACGGAAATCCCCCTCATCTGCCACCACCGTCGCCCCCAAGGTGCGGTAGCGCTCCAACGTTCGGTTGGCGCTTACCACCAGCGAATCCACCTGCGGCCGCAACCGTTCCGCCACCCAAGCCACCAAAGGTCGGCCCCGCCACTCCACCCACCCCTTATCCACTCCCCCCATTCGTCGCGCGCGGCCGCCCGCCAAAATCAACCCGCCTATTCCCCCTTCGGGATTCCCCGCTCGCCCGTTCACTCTCCCCCTCACACGAACCCTACCGGTCGTCGGGGTCCACCCTTTGCTGCCACCTCCTCCCTCAACGCCCGCACCAAAGCGGCTGCCGAAGGGGGTTCGCCCAAGATTCGCAGTCGGCGCAACGCTGTCGCGAAATCCCCCGGCGTTAATCGCTCCAACTGGCGGAGCTCCTCTTTATAAGCCTCCACCTCGCTCTGGGCCACGCCCCACCGGATCGCCTCCTCGACAAAAAGAGCCACCCGCTGCTCGGCGGTTAAAAAATCAAAGCGCACCTTAAATGCGAAGCGGCGTAAACTAGCCCCATCGAGCTGCTCCACCAAGTTGGTCGTGCACACAAACAAACCATCGAACGCCTCCATCTGGGTCAGCAGCTCGTTGGTCAAAGAGACCTCCCAATGGGCGTGAGCGGTGCGGCGATCGGCCAAGAAGCTATCTGCCTCATCCAAAAGCAACAACGCCCCTTGCTCTCGCGCCTCCCAAAACATCGCTGCGATCGCCTTCTCGCTCTCGCCCACCCACTTGGAAAGGAGATCGGAGCCCCGCTTTGCGATCACGGGTCGCTCCAATGCTCGGGCCAACCAGCGCGCTAACTCGCTTTTTCCTGTCCCCGGTGGGCCGAAAAAGCACAGCGACGCCGCCGGTCGGCGCCGCAACCCCTCTACCAACCGCTCTGGTGCTACGTCGGTATTGAAATAGGCCAATCGCGGCTCGCACTCTGCGGGCAAGCGGGCCGTTGCTGACGCCCCCGTCAAGGAAAGGCCGGCGCGCAAAGCTCGTTCTGCAGCTATCTCCGGGCTTGCGCGCACTTCGGGATCGGCTGCCACCCAGCGCGCCACTGCAGCCGCCTGTGCCAGCAATGCGGGCGACACCTCCTCATGGGCCACCAAGCGGCGCAGCCACTCCTCATCCTCGCTCACCCCTGCAAACAGCTGGCGGGCGATTGCCAATCGCACTCCCTCTGGCGGCAACGGGAAGCGCACCGCGAAAGCGAAGCGGCGCAGATAGGCTGGGTCGAACGACGCATCGTTAGTAATCCAAATCGTCGGCACTGGATTATTCTCCAGCAACCAATTGATCCACGCCTTGTTCCCTCGTGCGGGCGGTGACTCCTCTCCTCCGAAAAAGATCCATCCTGTCGCTGTCGGCAGCACATCCTCTGCCTCATCCAGCAGCATCAACGTCCGCTCTGCCCGAGCCGTAATGCTTTGTGCCAACGCGTAAGCGCGCAACCGCTCCTGTCCCTGCACCGGCTCTCCCCCCTCATCGTACGCTGGCGTCTCGACCAACCGAACCCCCAGCGCCTTTGCCACCGCCTGTGCGAACTCGGTCTTCCCCGTTCCTGGAGGTCCATACAACAAAACATTTACGCCGCGGGCGCGCATCGTCAAAGCGCCGCTCAGGAGGGCGGTCACCGTCTTCGCGTCCTCAGCCAAATGGGGGAAATCCTCCAAAGCGCAGCGGGCTGCGCGCGTCACCGGCCGCACGAACGCTGCCATCAACTCATCGGCAGAAAGGTGAGGAGCCAACAGCAGATGGGGCAATCGCCCCATCACATCGAAGCGTCCCTCCAAATCTTGGCTACCCCGTTGTGCCGGATCGACCCGCACCAATCCTGAACGGTACAGCATTCCGTCCGGTCTCAACGCCTTCAGTACCTGGCTCTTTGGCACATCGCCGATCGCTGCCGCCGCCAATGCAACATGATCCAATGTCCCTGGTTGGTTAGCCGCAGCCACTGCTGCGTGGAAGCGGCGGAACCCCACCAGTGCCACTCCCAATCGCAGCACGGCCACCTCTGCGCGGCTTAGCCCCAGCAATCGCGCCAACCGCGCTGAATTTCGCAGCAATGGCAACTTGGGATCGATCGCCTCCTCGAGGCGTTCCAGCCGCTCCAGCAACCGTTGCTCGATCCCCGCCAACCCCAACCGGCGCAGTGCGGGGCGGTCGATCACCACATCGCCGTCCTCATCCATCGTCGTCGGCAATATCTCGCCCACGAAGCGGACATAATCGCCATCGACCAGCACGGGCTCGGAAAAAAAGGTCTCTTTCTCCGCCTGCCGATGCCAACCGAATGCCAGTGTCAGCCGCACCAGCCATGCCCCCAGCAACGGCGCGTGGGCATCGCGATCAGGCGTATCGTGCCACCGCTTCAAAAGAGTCTGGCTCACGCCGCGCTGTCCCTTCTCTGCTTCACCGAATCGGTTCCCCGGTCCCTGCGCCCCCTCTCCATTGTAGCAAAGTCTCTCCCTCCTCCCGGCCCTCTCTACCTTCAGTCCATCTCCCCCTCTGTGCGCGTTTCCTCTCTCAGCTCGCTAAATTAAAACTCTCTCACCACTGGCCCATTCGCTGAGCGATCGCCTTCAAACGCGCGATTCGCTCCTCGGTCGCCGGGTGGGTCGAAAAGAGACGCATCACTCCCCCTCCGCGCAATGGATTTGCGATCATCATCTGCGCGGTCTCGGGATGGGCCTCTGCCGTCACCAAAGGGATCCCCCGAGCGTAAGCCTCGATTTTTGCCAATGCCGACGCCAACCCCAGGGGGTCCCCTGCGATCTCGGCGCCTGTCTCATCGGCCCCGAACTCGCGTGTTCGTGAAATCGCCATTTGGATGATCAAAGCTGCGATCGGCGCTAGCAGCACCACCAACAGCCATAAAATCGGGTTAGTCGGCTGTCCCTCCTCGTCGCGTCCCCCGAACAACATTCCAAAGTTTGCTAGCGCTGAGATAGCTCCTGCCACCGTTGCGCTCAACGTCGAAATCAAGATATCGCGGTTCTTGATATGGGCGAGCTCATGAGCCAAAACCCCCCGCAGCTCTCGCTCGTTGAGCAACTCCAAAATTCCCGACGTCACCGCCACCGCGGCGTGCTCGGGGTCACGGCCGGTCGCAAACGCATTTGGTTGGGCCTCCGGGATCACATAGACGCGCGGCATCGGCAATCCAGCCCGCGCCGCCAACTCGCGCACCATCTGTACCAAGTGAGGAGCCGACAACGCATCCACCTCCTCGGCCCGGTACATCGACAAAACCAATCGATCTGAAAACCAATAAGCCCACACATTGGTCAATGCCCCAAACCCTAATGCCAACAACATCCCCTCTTGCCCGCCGATTGCGGAACCCACCACCCCAAAAAGAGCCACGATTGCCGCCATCAACAGCGTTGTCTTCAACCAATTTCCTACCATAGGCAACCTCCACTTAATCGCCCAATCGCTCCCCTATTTTGACGCTACAGCCGCGCAAAAAATCCCCTATTGGCATCCGTCGCCCCCCTGGGCGCTGCACCTCGGTCAACCACAACCCCCCCTCCCCGCACCGCACCAACACCCCTCGCTCCGCCTGCACAGCCATCACCTCTCCGGCCACTCCTTCCCCCCTGACCTCTCTCTCCTCCGCCACTACCCCCCGCCACACCTTCAGCGGCATTCCCTGCCAACGCGTCTCGCACCCTGGGACTGGATCGAACGCCCGCAATCGCCGTTCGATCGCTACCGCTGGGTCTCTCCAATCGATCACCCGTTCTGCACGCTGCACTCGTGGCGCGTAACACGCCTCCGTCTCCTGCTGCGGCTGTGCTCTCTCCAGCAACGCCTCGAGCTGCGGCAATGCCCAAACCATCATCTCCGCTCCCACCTCGGCCAAGCGGTCGTGCAAACTCCCGCCCGTCTCCTCGGCGGCGATCATCACGCGTCGCTGGGCCAAGATCGGTCCGGTATCGAGTCCCTCGTCCATCGCCATCAACGTCACCCCCGACTCGCGGTCGCCCGCCTCAATCGCCCGCACGATAGGAGCCGCCCCCCGCCACCGCGGCAACAACGAAGCATGGACGTTGACGCACCCCAACCGCGGCCACGACAACACCGCCTGCGGCAAAATCAACCCGTACGCTGCCACCACCAGCGCATCGGGGCGGGGCCAATCCTCCAATGCAGCGATCGCTGCCGGATCGCGCAACGACGCGGGCTGAGCCACCGCCACCCCTGCCTCTATCGCCAACGCTTTCACGGGGCTTACCGCGATCCGCAACCCTCGCCCCGCCGGGCGGTCGGGCTGGGTTAGCACCCCCACCACCTCCACCCCCGACTGCAACAGCGCCTTCAACGTCCTCGCCGCAAACGTTGGTGTTCCGGCAAACGCCACCCGCCTTATCACCCCCGCCTCCCTCGGCGGCGCCGGGGCGCTACTGCCTCCCCAGCCTCCGCCCCAAACTTTAAGCCGTCATTCGGGCGCGTTTCGCCAGCTTAGCCCGAATCCGCTCCTGCTTCAACGGCGACAGATACTGCACGAAAACCCTTCCCTCCAGATGATCCACCTCATGCTGGATGCAGACCGACAACAACCCATCGGCCTCGAACTCTACGGTCTCCCCCTCCTCGTTCCACGCCCGCACCCGGATCTGCGCGGCGCGCGGCACCTGTCCGTAGATCCCGGGAACCGACAAACACCCCTCCTCGCTCATCACCTCCCCTTGTCGATCGACGATCTCGGGATTGATCAGCGTTAACAGCTCGTTCCGCTCCTCGCTCACATCCACCACGATCACCCGCAGCGGAACATTCACCTGCGTTGCCGCCAAGCCGATTCCCGGCGCGGCGTACATCGTCTCGGCCATATCGGCGGCAAGCCGGCGGATCTCGTCGGTCACCGCCGTCACCCGGGCTGCCCGGCGAAACAAGCGGGGATCGGGATAATGCAAAATCGGCAACAAAGCCATTTGAGTTTTCCTCTCCACCACCGGTGATGATGCGTTAGAATCCAAAAAATCGAACAGGTTCGCCCAAACGCCCATGATTATACGCCACCTCGCGCGTGCTCTTGCCATCCTGCTCTTTTTCCAACGATTCGCCCTTGCTTTCGAAAGCGAGGGAGTCGATCTGCTCCGTCTTGTCCCCCAACTGCGCGTACTGCCGCCTCCTTCCCCCTCCCCTGGCCCCCTCTTTGAACCGCTCCCGGCCGCGATCCTCGTGGAACCCTCCACTCCTATTCTCTCCCTCTCTCTTCCTCCGGGGCGCGCGCTCGCGGCGTTGGGCGATTCGATCCGCACTCCCTCCTCGCCGGGGAGTGCCGCCTTTTACTACCTCGTTCGACCGCCGCGTGCGGTCACTGCCGCGGACGGAACCCCTCTCGGGCGGATCGCCGAAATCGTCGCCCGGGTCATCCCGGCTACCGACGACCTCGATCCCACCCTCTTTCGCATCACCCATCTGCGCGCTGAAGTGACCCCTGAAGACCGGCTGATCGCTCGCGACGACGACGCCCTCTTCTGGACCCCGCCGCATCACCCTCCCCCGGACCCCCTCCGCGTGCTCGGCCCTATCGGCCCCTACCCTGCGGCGACAACAGGCGAGTTCGTTCTCCTTCACCTTCTCGACGGCTCTTCACTCTCCCCCGGAATGCTCCTCTCCCTCCGCCGCTCCAACCAAGACCAACCGCACGCCACAGCCCGCCTCACCGATATCGGCGAGCACCTAGCGATTGCGGTAGTCACCTTCGCCCTCCACCCTGTTCAAGCGGGTGACGAAGCCATTCCCCTCCCATGACCCTTCCCGTTTCTGAAGCGCGCGCCTGGCTCACCCTCACCCTCAACCCCCGGCTCCATCCGAGCGACCTTCGTCATCTCCTCTCCGCCTATGGGCTTCCGGAAGAAGTTCTCGCCCAGCCCACAGCGCGCGTTGCCGCTGACTTCGGTCCTGTGGTCGCTGAAGCCCTCGCTGCTCCTCCTGACCCCCTTCTTATTGAGGCGGCGATCGCCTGGCAAGCCGACCCCAACCACCACCTCATCCCCCTCAACCACCCCCACTACCCTTCCGCTCTCCTCGACCTCGCCGATCCCCCCTTTCTCCTCTACTTGCGCGGCAATCCCCTCCTTCTCACGCAACCCTCCCTCGCTATCGTCGGCACTCGTCGCCCCACGCCGGCCGGCAGGGAAACCGCTCGCACTTTTGCCGCCTCGCTCGTCGAAGCGGGGGTCACCGTCGTCAGCGGCCTCGCCTACGGCATCGACGGGGCAGCGCACGAAGGGGCGCTGGAAGCCTTTGAACGCTCCCCTACCCCGGCGCTCTCCTCCATTCCCCCTGCCAGCACCGTTGCGGTAGTCGCCACCGGCGTCGACCGGGTCTATCCTGCTGCCCATCGCCCGCTTGCCCAACGCATTGCTCTGCACGGCGCCATCCTCAGCGAATACCCCCTCGGTACGCCTGCGCTCCCTCACCACTTCCCCCGTCGCAATCGCCTCATCGCTGCTCTTTCCCGCGGTACCCTCGTCGTAGAAGCCGCGCTCGACAGCGGCTCGCTCATCACTGCTCGCCTTGCCGGAACGCTGGGTCGCGACCTCTTTGCGATTCCCGGCTCAATTCACAACCCCCTTGCCCGCGGCTGTCATCGTCTCATCCGCGAAGGAGCCAAACTCGTCGAAACCATCGCCGATATCCTCGACGAATGGGCCATGGCCGACGCCGCGCGTCTTCCCCAAGCCCTCCCCTTCGGTCGTCGGCGCTCCTCACCGCTCTCCCCTCCCCCTTCCTCCTGCCCCTCTCCCTCCCCCTCCCCTTCTGGAGATGGGTGCTCTAACCCCCATCTCCCCCCTGCCTCCTCCTCCACCCCTAGCCACGGCGAAAAGGCCGCCTCTACCCCGCCCCTCGACGACCCTGCTGCTGCTCGGCTCTGGCCTCTCCTCGGGTTCGACCCCATCCCCTTTGATGCTCTCGTCGCTGCCAGCGGTCTCACTCCCACCGCTGTCGCTGCGTTTCTTCTCACCTGGGAACTCGCCGGGTTTGTGGCTCGCCTTCCCGGGGATCGCTACCAACGGCTCCGTTGACCTTGCTCTATCCCCTCGCATATACTACCCGATCCCCGGTAGCGGTCTGCAGCATGGTTCATTCCCCTCCTTCTTCCTCTGCCTTCCAGCACGCCCCCTTCTCTGCCCCTGCTGGTACGGGCAAATGGCTGATCATCGCTGAAAAGCCATCGGTAGCTCAAGACATTGCCCGGGCGCTCGGCGGCTTTACCCGTCACAAAGAGTACTTTGAATCCCCCACCTACCTTCTCTCCTCCGCGCTCGGTCACCTTCTTGAGCTCAAAGCCCCCGAAAGCAGTGAACCCAAGCGGGGAAAATGGAGTCTTGCCAATCTCCCGGTCCTTCCCAACCGCTTTGAACTCAAACCGATCGGCAAAACGCAAGAACGGCTCAAACTCCTCATCGACCTCGCCCACCGCCCCGATGTAGTCGGTCTCATCAACGCCTGCGATGCAGGGCGGGAAGGCGAACTCATCTTTCACTATATCGTCACCTATGGAGCCCTCGAGAAACCGATCCGTCGCCTCTGGCTTCAATCGATGACTCCTGCAGCGATTCGCGCTGCCTTTGCCGAACTGCGGCCGCACGAAGCGCTCTCGGGGCTCCGCGCAGCGGCCATCTCGCGTGCCGAAAGCGACTGGCTCATCGGCATCAACGCCACCCGAGCCCTCACCGCCTTCAACTCGCAAACCGGCGGCTTTCAACTCACCCCGGCGGGCCGCGTTCAAACCCCAACTCTTGCGATGGTTGTGGCGCGTGAGCGGCAGATTCAAACCTTTCAACCCCGTCCCTACTGGGAAATCGAAGCGACCATCCAAATCGCTGCTGGAAGTTACCGAGCCCGCTGGTTTGACGAAAAGGCAAGCAAAAGCGATGATCCTGATGCCTCCCCCTACCGTCTCTGGTCGGAAGCCGATGCACAAGCTGTTCTCGACCGCTGTCGGGAAGGGGAGGTTCACATTGAAGAGACCAGCAAACCCTCTCTTCAATCCCCCCCCCTTCTCTACGACCTCACCAGTCTGCAACGCGACGCCAACCAGCGCTTTGGTTTCTCGGCACGTCAAACGCTGGCGCTTGCGCAAGCTCTCTATGAGCGGCACAAACTGATCACCTATCCCCGCACCGACGCTCGCTTCCTCCCCGAAGACATGCTTGGAGCGGTTCCCGCGATCCTCGAGGCGCTCTCCCCCTCCTATCGTCCTTATGCCCAAACCATCCTCGAGCGCGGCTGGATTCGCCTCAACAAGCGGATCTTCGACAACGCCAAAGTCACCGACCACTTTGCCATCATCCCCACAGGGGAGCGCTGCAAAACCCTCTCGGAAACCGAAGAGCGGGTTTATGACCTCATCGTTCGCCGCTTTCTTGCCGCATTCTATCCCCCCGCCGAATATCGCCTCACCAGTCGGCTCCACCGCCTCGGCATCGACACCTTCAAAAGCGAAGGGAAAGTTCTCATCACCGCAGGTTGGCTTGAGGTCTACGGGAAAAGTGCAGTCGGCGACGACGACCCCCTCCCTCCCCTAGCCGACGGCGAAAGGTGCGGTCGCATTCACCACCTTGAGCTCAAAACCCTCGCCACCAAACCTCCTGCCCGCTACACCGAAGCGACCCTTCTCTCGGCGATGGAAGGTGCCGGCAAACTCCTCGATGACGAAACGCTCAAAGCGGCGATGGCCGGTCGCGGGCTCGGTACTCCGGCCACCCGCGCGCAGATCATCGAAGGGCTCATCGAAGACGGTTACCTGGTGCGCGACGGTCGCGAGCTCATCCCCACCCCTAAAGCCTTCTCGCTCATGACGCTGCTGCGGGCGCTCGGCATTCAAATCCTTGCCTCCCCAGAGCTCACGGGCGAATGGGAACATCGTCTAGCGCGGATGGAACGGGGGGAAATCGACCGCGCTGAATTCATGGCGGGGATTCGTCAGATGGCCGTCGAAATCGTCGACCGCGTCAAACGCTACGACGCGGACACCGTTCCGGGGGACTATGTCACCCTCACCGTTCCCTGCCCTAAATGTCATGCCACGCTTCACGAAACCTACAAAAAGTATCAATGCTCCCATTGCGAATGGGGAATTTTCAAAGAGATCGCCGGGCGGATCCTCTCGCCCGCGGAAGCCGAAACCCTCATCCGCGACCGCCGTCTCGGGCCGCTGACTGGCTTTCGCAACCGGCGGGGTCGCCCTTTTACCGCTGCCCTTATCCTTGACGAAAATCTCACCCTCCAATTTCAATTCGACGAACCCGACCCTCCTCCCGACCCGGAAGCGATTGCCGCCGCCTCTCCGGTGGGCCCCTGTCCCCGCTGCGGTAACGCTGTCATTCTCTGGGGAAACCACTACCGCTGTTGTCTCTCTCTAGCGGATCCCCCGCGCTGCGACTTTCGCCTTCCCACCGTCATCCTTCATCAACCCATCACCCCTGAAATCGCCACCCAGCTCCTCGTTCGCCGGGAGACGCCGCTTTTGACCGGTTTTATCTCGACGCGCACACGGCGCAAATTCAAGGCCCACCTCCTCCTCGACGAAGCGGGCAACGTTATCTTTCGCTTTCCCGAACGCAGTGCCACCTCCTCTTCATAGCATAGTTCTCAAAAGCACCACGCTTCCAGCGCCAATAAAATCGCCACCCACAGCAGCGCACTTACCCCTCCCAACCCCACCAACCAGCGTGTCCACCACCGGCGCAAGAAGCGCCGATGAATATAGATATGCACCGCCTCCGCGATAAAAAAAACCGAGGTTATCAGCGCGGTTAATGTACCGACCACGAAAAAGGCCGCTTTTTCCCCCGACAAAAACTGCACGCACCGCCCGCCGTGGCGTGCCGTCGCCATCAACCGATCCCAATCGAGGCCGAAGACGAACAACCCAAAAAGGAACAGAAAAAATCCCCCCACCGCCAGCGCCACCATCTGCCCTTCGGCGGTCGCCAACGCCTCACGCCAACTTCGCCACTCCGCGCGCCAACTCGCCCACGCCTCGCGCCACTCACGGGCGAGCTCCGCCCACCATCCCTCCCGCTGTGCTTCCTTTCGGCGGTTCACCGCTCCCCTCTCCCGTTAAGGCCGCCGCGCGCTGCGGCTCTTCACTCAAGGAGACTGCGCAACATCCATGCCGTCTTCTCGTGCACCTGCAACCGCTGCGTCAGCAAATCGAGGGTTGGCTCATCGTGCGCCTTCTCCACCACTGGCACCAACTCTCGCGCCGTCTGACACACCGTCTCATGGCCGACCACCAGCATGCGGATCATCTCCTCTGCCTTCGGAACTCCCTCCACCTCCTTCAAGCGGGTCAATTTTAAATATTCTGCCATGCTCCCGGGGGCGGTGTGGCCCAACGCGCGGATTCGCTCGGCGATCTCATCGAGCGCGTTCCACAGCTCTGTGTACTGCTCCATAAACATCGTATGGAGGGTCTGGAACATCGGCCCGGTCACATTCCAATGAAAGTTATGGGTCATCAAATAGAGGGTAAAGCTATCTGCCAGCAGATGCGCCAACCCCTCGGCGATCTTTTTCCGATCTTTAGCGCTGATACCGATTTCGATCTCCATCGTCATTTCTCCATCCCATGGGCAGCGCCCCTTGCGTGCCCCTCATTCCTGCACTATAGCATCGTACGCGCTTCCTGGCAATCGGCCGGACCCAATCGCCACGATTGGCAAAATCCCTTTGGGTTTACCCTACCGCTCGCCCGCCCTGTGAACGCTCCCAGCACTCCCCCTGGGTAGTCCGGTATCCCTCGGCCACTCCGCCCACCGGCACTATTCCGGGTAATCCTGCCTCGTAGATTGTCTGGCGCAGCAAATCGACTGCCTGATGGCGAGGATAGGTCACCCGCCACGCCAGCACCACTCGGCGGTAGGGCTCTGGCGGTGCGAAGGGCCGTACTGCCAGCAACGGCGACAAGCGGCTGGTATCATCGGCGGCCGAAGCAGGCAAAACGGTGATTCCCACCCCGCTCGCCACCATCAAACGGATCGTCTCCAATGAGCTCCCTGCAAACGCCGTTTGT
This sequence comes from Hydrogenophilus sp., assembly GCA_026416515.1. GTDB lineage: Bacteria > Pseudomonadota > Gammaproteobacteria > Burkholderiales > Rhodocyclaceae > Hydrogenophilus. Next base: position 96,520 of record JAOAEZ010000005.1, read on the forward strand.
AACGGCGAAGAGCGGGCGCACTGGGGGCAGATCTCCAGCACCTGGTCGCGGAAGCAGTTGCCTGGCCCCAACAGCAGCACCGCCTCCTCGGCGAGCTGTTCTGCAACCACACGCTCTTGATGCAACCAACGATGCCCCGCCGGCAACAGCACCCGGAACGGCTCATCGTAGATCGGCTGCGTCACAACTCCCGCTTCCTCAAAAGGCAACGACAAAATTGCGACATCCACCTCTCCTCGCTTGAGCCGTTCGGCCAAATTTGTCGTAAAATCCTCCTCCAATATAAGCGGCATAGAAGGAGCTCGCCTCCGCATCAATGGCACCAAGCGAGGGAAAAGGTAAGGGCCGATCGTATAGATCGCCCCCACTCGCAACGGCCCCTGCAGCGGGTCGCGGAAGCTCTGTGCCAGCTCCTCCAAGCGCTGGACCTCCACCACCACCCGTGCGGCCTGTTCGGCGAGCGCGCGGCCTGCCTCCGTCAATCGCGCCTCGCCTGAGGTTCGTTCGAAAAGGATCACCCCCAGATGGCGTTCCAGTTTTTTGATTGCCAAAGACAAAGTCGGCTGGCTCACCCCACATCGCTCGGCTGCTTTACCGAAATGGCGCACCTCTGCCAACGCCAACAAGTACCTCAGTTCGGTAAGAGTCATCGGCCGCCGCACTTCTCTCTGGAACTCGCCGCCCCTGCAGTTTATCAGAAAGTCATTTGCTTTCCCAAAGCGAACCGCATCGCCTTCCCTTTTTAAGGAAACGAACGGATGAACGCAAAAATTATCCCTCTTGCCCTCGCTCTGCTCTCGGCGATCGCCGTTGCTGTCACCCCGGGGCATGCCTCGAATCTTCTTCCCCCCCTTTTTCCTGGCGACCGCCTCAGCGCGCTTCCCGACTTCGCCGACCTCGCCGAGCGCGTTAAACCCACGGTGGTCAACATCTCGGTAAAAACCACCATCGAGCGTGCCTCTGCTTTCCCCTTTGACGAAGGCGACCCCTTTTTTGAATTCTTTCGTCGCTTCGGGCTTCCCTTTCCCCACTTCTCGATCCCGCGCAATCAGGGTCCTCCGGAAATACGGCGGGGGGTAGGCTCGGGCTTCATCATCAGCCCCGACGGGCACATCTTGACCAATGCGCACGTCGTCACCGACGACCAAGGGAACCATGTTGAGCTCACCGTCCGCCTTGCCGACGGGCGGGAATTTCCGGCGCGGGTTCTTGGGGCGGACAAGCGCACCGACGTCGCTGTCGTGAAGATAGAGGCCAACAATCTCCCCACCGTCAAATTTGGCGACCCCAACGCCGCTCGTGTCGGCCAATGGGTCATAGCGGTTGGAGCCCCTTTTGGTCTAGAGCAAACGGTCACTGCGGGGATCATCTCCGCCAAATCGCGGCGGCTTCCCGACGAAACCTACGTTCCCTTTATTCAAACCGATGTAGCGATCAACCCCGGCAACTCAGGGGGACCGCTCTTTAACATGGCGGGGGAAGTCATCGGCATCAACAGCATGATCTACTCTCGCTCGGGCGGCTACATGGGGATCGCCTTTGCGATCCCCATCGACGTGGCCCTCAAAGTCAAAGACCAACTCATCCTCCACGGTCGTGTCCAACGCGGTAAACTGGGTGTTCTTATCCAGAACATGGATGAAGAGCTCGCCAAAAGTTTTGCGCTTGAGAAACCGGAAGGAGCGCTCGTCGCCAGCGTCGAAGCGGGCGGCCCGGCAGCGCAGGCCGGCGTTCAACCGGGCGACATCATCGTCGCAGTCGACGGCGTGCGGATCAAGGAATCCGCCGATCTCCCGCGTATCATCGGCGAGCGCAAGCCGGGTGAACGCGTTCGCCTCGAAATCCTTCGCCACGGCAAACGCGAACTTTTGACTGTCACGCTGGGCGAACTCGACACTCCTACGGAAACCGCTAAACCGGCCTCCCGGCGTAACGGCGACACCAGCGACGAAATCGGGCTCACCGTTCGCCCTCTCACCTCGCAAGAAAAGCGTGCGCGCAACCTCGAGCAAGGGGGGGTACTCGTCACCGCAGTCTCTGGAGCCGCTGCGCAAGCGGGGGTACGCGTCGGCGATGTGATCCTAGCGGTAAACCAAACGCCGATCGCCACGCCGCAAGAGCTCTCCGCCGCGCTTCAAAAAGCGGGCAAGCGTTTCGCGCTTCTCATTGATCGCGACGGAGCGCGTCTTTTCATCGCCGTACGCCGCTGATCTTCTGCAGAGCCCCTTTTAGCTTAAGGGTATGCTTGCTTTGTAGATGAAATAGAAATGCTATTTTGATCTTTTTTTCTCAAGAACTTTTCTCTATAGCCGTATAATATAGCAGGGTCTATAATAGAGAGCCCAGAGCTATGAAACGGCGTCCTACCCCCACCAATACCGAGGTCACTTTTTCGGAACACGAATTTATCGTCAGTAAAACCGACCTCAAAGGACGAATCACCTATGGGAATCGCGTCTTTATGCGCGTCTCCGGCTATCAAGAAGATGAATTAATAGGATCCCCACACAATATTGTTCGCCACCCCGACATGCCGCGCGGCGCCTTCAAGCACCTCTGGGACACCATCCAACAAGGAAAAGAGTGGTTTGGATTTGTCAAAAACATGGGGAAATCTGGCCACTACTACTGGGTTTTCGCCAATGTCACCCCTGACATCGAAGCGGGGCGTATCGTCGGCTATTTCTCGGTACGACGACAAGCCCCACGAAAAGCGATCGAAGCAGTCACCCCTCTCTACGCCGAAATGTTGCGCATCGAGCGTGAGGCAGGAGCAGCGCGCGCCTGTGAGGCCTCTCTCGCTTGGCTTACCGAACGGCTGCGCGCCCTTGGAACCACTTACGAAGCGTTGATCCTCTCGCTTTATCAAGAAGCCTAACCCAAGCGAGGAGTAGTCTATGGACCAGCTTGAACTTCTCCAAAAGCCTACCAGTGCTGTCAGCCACCACATCCCTTTCTTCCTCCAAAAATTGCGCTGGACCCTCATCGGGCTAACTCTTTTTGTTTGGGGAATGGCAGGCTACTCTATTTACAAGGTTGGTCCATTTATTCCCAACGTCACCGTTCCCATCGTCGTCGCGATAGGAGTGATCATCGCCTATCGCTCGATGCTCCCACCGCTGGAGGCCCTCGGGCAGATTGCGGCGTTATTGCAACGGGTCAAAGAGGGGCATTTTCACGAGCGGATCACTCACACCAAGGGGTTAGGGGAAATCGGCAAGGTCGTGTGGGAACTCAACGAGTTTATCGACATCGTTGAATCTTACTTTAAAGACGTCACCACCTGCTTTCAGCGCGCCCACCAAGGGGACTTTAGCCGTCACGCGCTGACCAATGGCATGCCCGGCGAGTTCGCTCGCTCGATGAATTCGATCAACGAAGCGCTCGACGCTATGAAAGCAGCTGCTGAATTCTCGCGGAGAAATCGTCTCATGAGCGAACTGCATCAACTCAACACCAACAACCTCCTTAAAAACCTTGCCGGGAATCAACGCGACCTCGTCGCAGTTAGCGAAGAGATGGATAGTGTCTTAAAGCTCGCCGAACACAACGAAACGACCGCTGCCCAAAGCCAACAAAGGGTGAAAAAGATCGCTGCAGCGCTCAACGAGATTACGGAAAAGATGGCAGCCACTGCTGAAACAGCGCACCAACTCGAGCGCTCCAGCGGTCAAATCGACAAGACGGTTCAACTCATCTCCGATATCACCGAACAGACCAATCTTTTGGCGCTCAATGCCGCGATCGAAGCCGCGCGTGCCGGCGAACTGGGGCGCGGCTTTGCGGTGGTCGCCGATGAAGTCCGCAAACTCGCTGAACGGACTCGCAAGGCTACTGAGGAGATCGGTCAGGTCATGACCACCTTGCGCACCGAGGTCGACGCGATGGTCACTCAGACGCTTGCGCTCTCCGATGCCGCCCAGCAGACCGCGGGGGAGGTAGCCGGATTTGACCGCCAATTCGACGAAGTCGCGGAAAGCGCCAAAGCGACCATTCGCGCCTTGAGCAAAGCCAAAGATCTCTCCTTTGCCAGTCTGGTCAAGCTCGACCATATCATCTTCATGCAGCGAGGGTATGTAGCTGTCGAAAAAGAGGGGGAAGGGGAAGAGGCCAAAGCGGTGAGCGTCGACCACCACAATTGCCGTCTCGGCAAATGGTACTATGAAGGGCATGGGAAAGCTGCTTTTTCTCACCTTCCCGCTTACCGCGAACTCGAGCCGCCCCACCGCGAAGTGCACGCCGGTGTTCACGCTGCGATCGCCGAAGCGCGTCGCGATTGGTTGCACGACGAGAAGATCCTGGAGGCGATTATTGCCAGCATGCGACGCGCCGAAGCAGGCAGCCAAAATGTGATCCGCCTTATCGGCGAAATGATGAACCAAAAGTACGCCAGCGCGTCTACTTCCCCGGCGGCGTCTTCTGGCGCTCAGAAGGGCAACCGTTAAAGGAAGCTATCTATTATTATTCCCCAGCGAAAGGAGTTTTTCGATGAATCGAACGATCGCAACCGCCGCGCTTGCTTTTCTCACCGCTTCTGCTGCCGCGCAGCCGCTCAAACCGGAGGAGATGGTTAAGTTCCGTCAAGCGGCCTACACCACCATGGCCTGGAATATGGGAAAAATCAAAGCGATGGTTGAAGGAGCAGCCCCGTTTAACCAAACCCAGATCTCTGCTGCCGCCAACGCGATCGCCGCGCTGGCCAATGCCGGGATGGGTTCTCTCTATGCACCGGAAACGCTTGGAAAAACCGGTTACACCCCTACCCGCCTCAAGGAGGAATTTTTTAAAGAACCGGAAGAGGTACGCAAAATCGCCGCCCATTTCATCGAGCAGGCGAACCGCCTTGCGGAGATCGCTGCGATGGGGCGAAAAGAGGAGATCGCCAAGCAATTGAGCGAAGTCAGCAAAGCGTGCAAAGCGTGCCACGATAAATATCGCGCGGAAGAACGCTAACGCTCTTTACCACTCCATCGTGGCGGGTGGCGTCAACGACGGCGGGGATCCCCAAAGTCCGCTCGCCGCGAAAGCGGCAGCCGCCCCCGCGGCGACAGCGGCACCCGCGCGCTGCCAGTAGGAGCGGTTGCCCCACTCTATTCCCCCCCCTCCCGACGTCTCGGGAGCAACGCCGAAGCCGGTGATCATGGGCGTCACCAGATCGATCCCCCGTGCGAAGCGGTAAAAGAGGATCGCCCCCACATGCAAGCCGACCAACAACCACAAAAGCGGTTCCAAGCGGCGGTGCCAAGAGGCCGCCCACACCTGGGTCCTCTCCGCCACCCAATGCGCCAGTGGACCGCGGTAGGCGATCTCATCGGTAGCAAACAGCCCTAACCCTGCCAACAGCGCCAGAAGCGATATCATCGCCACCACCGACCACCCTCCCAATGGGTTGTGGCCTACCCCTCGCCACTCGCCGCGCAGATAAGCGGCAACCGCTGCGGGGCCGCGAACAAACTGAGAAAAGCGGGCGGTGGGAGGGCCGATCATGCCCCACACCAGGCGGAATGCCAGCAATCCCACCACCGCCACCCCGAACCGGCCATGCCACGTCATCGCCTCTCCCCCTATCTTTACCCCCACCACAGCCCCCACCACTGTCCCCACCAACAACCAGTGAAAAAGGCGAACCATCGGATCCCACACCGCTACCTCTCTGCTGTTCATCTGCGCGCTCCCTTTCTCCAGACCTCCCCACCATCAGAGCGGCCCCCTCCCTTCTCTGTTCCCCCTGGCGAGAAAGCGTTCGGCAAACGCCGTCGCCGGCTCTGGTCGGCCGTAATGCCAACCCTGATGAAGCAAAGTGGGGAACTCCCGCAGTGCCGCCGCGCATCTCTCGTCCTCTACCCCTTCGGCCACCACCCGCAACCCGTAGGTGGTGGCGATCTGCACGATCGCCCGTACCAATCGGATCTCCCCCGGCCGTTCGACCAAGCGGCGGATGAAGCGCTGGTCGATCTTCAACTCATGCACCGGCAGCTCGTTGAGGTAAGCCAATGAGGAGTAGCCCGTCCCGAAATCGTCGATCGACCACTGTACCCCCAGCTCCTCGCTGAGCCCCTTCATCAACGCCACCGCTCGTTCGGCCTCAGCCAACAGGATATTTTCGGTGATCTCCAAGATCAACAGCTCACCGCGCCACCCGCTCCTCGCCAACGCCCGGCGAACCGTAGTCGGGAAATCGGGGTGCATCAACTGCTTGGGGGAGACATTGACCGAAATCGTCCCCTGGAATCCCCACTCCCTCTGCCACGCTGCGCCCTGAGCGGTCGCTTGCTGCAATACCCATGCCCCCAGCGGCACAATCCACTCGTTGTTCTCCGCGATGGGAATAAACTCCGCCGGCGAGATCGGCCCTAACGTCGGATGGGCGAAGCGCAGCAAGGCTTCCGCGCCGATCAGCTCTTCTCCCCTCAAGAGCTGCGCCTGCCACGCCAACGCTAACCCTGGACAATCCGGCTCAGAGAGCACTTGCCGCAATCCCTCGGCGATAGCCACCTGCCGCGCCAGCGCCGCTGCATCGTTCGGGTCATACCACGCCACTCCCTGGCCGCTCCGTTTAGCGCGCGCCAACGCCAAAGAAGCCGCTGCCAACAGATCGCTCCCTGAGACAAACTCACCGTGCACCACCACCACCCCAAACCACCACTCCAGCGCCACTCTGGTGGGCCACCCTCGCTCCTGAGGCGCCGGCAAGGAAAGCGGCAAGCTCAACCCCTCTTGTAACCGCTCAAACCGCAGCCGCGCGGCCGACTCCAACCTTTCTCCCTCCACCTCTTCCCTCTCTGTGGGCAACAGCGGATAGAGCAACAACGCGAACTCATCGCCGCTCAAACGGGCGACCAATTCGTGCGGCTCGACCAATTCTTGCAACCGCGCTGCCGCTGCCCGCAGCAGCAGATCGCCGGCGCTGTTCCCGTAGCGGTCGTTAAACGCTCGGAACCCCCGCATATTCATCAACACTACCATCGCCGAAAGGGCGCGACTCCGAACCGCTGCCAGCGTCTGAGTCAACGTCTCAAGAAAAGCGGTGCGGTTTGGTAACTCAGTAAGCAAATCGTGGCTCGTAGCAAACTGTACTGCCTGAGTCAACGCCTTCTCGCGGCTGGTATCGAACTTGACCGCCACGTAGTGGGTGACTCGCCCCTCGCTATCGGCAACTGGCGCGATCACCGTCATCTCGCTATAAATCTCGCCGCTCTTGCGGCGGTTGATAAACTCCCCTTTCCAAATCTCCCCTCGGCTCAAATGGTCCCACAGTTCGCGGTAAACCGCCGCAGGCGTTAAGCCAGACCTCAAAAACGACGGGTTTCTCCCCTTCACCTCCGCTAACGTGTAGCCAGTCACCCGCTCAAACGCCGGGTTTGCCCAAACGATCCGCGGGGTCGTATCGGTAATCATGATGGAAGCAGGGCTTGCCTCGACCGCCCGCGATAACAACCGCAACTGCTGTGCCTGAACCTCCAACTGCCGATAGTTCTCCGCGGCATTTGCCGCCAGCTCTGCCAACTCGCGAGGTTGCGGCTGATACGTCAGCGCCTCAAGCCGCTCTGCTGTGGGGTTTTCCACCCGCAGTGCTTCTACCATCCGTCCTAAGGGAATCAACAAGCGATAGCGAGACCAAATCCAAACGGCGGTTACCAATCCGAAAAGCCCTGCCAACGCTGGCAGCGCATCGCGCACTGTCTTGGCGCGCGCCTCTTCGCGGTAAGGGGTGAGCGTATAGCTCCACACCACTGTCCCAAAGGGCCCCACTGCCCCGTCGGGGGGCACGCTCCATCGCGCCAGGCCGACCACCATCGCGCCGTCGCTCGTCAACACAAAGGCCTTTCCGCTCGCCGCGAACGCCTCCACCCGGGCAACGTAAAGAGGGGCAACCGCTGCCAGCGGCTGTCCCACCCAGCTCGGATCGTGTGCCGCCAGCACCGTATGGGCCCCATCCAAAACGGCGGTGAGCACGAGCCCCGGTTCAACCATATGTCGTTGCACCTCATCGCGCAACGTCGCCTTCGCCCACGGCCAAAGGATCTCTGCCAAGCGCACCACCTGCGCGATCTCTTCGAGCACACGCTCCTCGACCTCGGTGCGGGCGCGCGCTTCGCTCTGCTCCTCGATCCATCCCCACCAAAACAAAAGCGCCACCAACACCGTTATCCCCGCGATGATTGCCGCCTCCCCGTACAGCGACCGATGTCGCCGAAAAGAGCGCTTGTCGCCCGAAGAAAGGGAGAGGGGCTTGATCATCGGCATGATGGCAAAAACCGAGGAGAGGCAGGGACCACCAGCCCCCGCGGCAACGGTCCAAGCTCCACCGCGTCGAGCAATTCAACAAGGCGCTGGCACTCTGCTGCAAAACCCACCCTCAATCGCTCCCGATTTTCAACGCAATCATGAAGATGCAGCCCGGCAAAAAAGGCCGCCACATCCTCTGCCGCCACTCCAAAGCGGGGTGCCAGCGTCTGAGCCACTGCTGTCGGCGTCTCTTGCCAACGCCTCAACCCCATAAAGAACCCCGCCACCACCGCCTCTATCTCGCGGGCGTACGATTCGATGAACTCCTCGTGGACAACCAGCACATCGAGGATCAACGGTGGCATCTTTCCCGAGTCAAAAATCACCACCCCCCCTTCCCGCCGAAGATAGCTGGCGAAGGGCTCGAAGGTCACCGCCGCCTCAATCTGTCGGCTTCGCCACGCCTCGAGTTGTTCAGAAGGCGCTATGGCCACCGTCCGTCGCCAATCGACTGGAACTCCCAAATAGCGGCACGCCAAGGCATAGGTTATCACCCCTACGCCTGTGCTCTCCACCGCCACCCGCGCCTGGACGAACCGCTCGGGAAGCTCCCAACCGGGGCGGACCACCACTTGATCGGCCCCCACCGAGGTATCGAGGAGGGCCACCACCGTCAGCGGTGTTCCCAACGCCCGCTCACGCAACGCCTCATCCAGCGTCAGCAAGCCGGCGCCGATTCGGCGAAAACGCAACAAGAAACGGGTTATGGTCGCGTTGCTGACGGGCACCCACCGCACCGCTCTGACGCGCTGAACCTCCTCAGCCACCAAGTGATAAACCGGAAAGGGGTGGGCCCCTACTGCCAGTGGTGACTCTCTCCGACTGCACCCGACGCCCAGCAACACCGCCCCTCCCCCTGCTGCCAAGAGACGGCGACGGCTCCTGACAAAGGCGGTGCTTCTCCGGCACGAAAAGCGCAGCAAGCTCATGGTGCTGCAATCATACCTCAGGAATTGCGCGCTGTAGTCTCTTTCCCCCTTCGGTTCACCCCCTCCCTACTCCTCCCCTAGCCGAAAAGGGAGCTGCTCCTCCTGCCACCTTCTCTCCTCCTCGGTAGCCAACGCCTCCAAATCGGACCAACTGGCGGCAGGATCTTCCACCCACTCCCGCAGCCGTGGTCCGCCAGCGATGCAATCGAACGCCAGTCGCTCCTTCTCGAACTCATACACGAACGCTCGCCACAACGGTTGGTCCGGGTAGAGGGAGTGGATCACCTTCAACGCCAATGCCATCAACCGCCACGGCCGGAAACGCCGGGGATCGAAAACCGGCGGTTCGGTATGGACCATCAATCCATAGCACCGGACCCCCGTGTATTTATGAAAAGTTGGCTCGAACGCCACCGGGCGCAACGCGCACCCTTCGAGCCACTCGGGCGCCGCTCGCCTCATCTCCATCAGCAAACGGTAGGGATCGAGCCAAGGAGCTCCGAAACACTCCAATGGCCGCGAAGTCCCCCGTCCCTCCGACAAAGTCGTTCCCTCCAGCAGCACTGTCCCGGGGTAGCAACGGGCCATCCACAGTGTTGGAGCGTTGGGGCTAGGTGGGACCCACACGTGGGTAGTCGGCCAGCCAAACCCTGGCCCTTCGGACGGCCTCCAACCGCTCACCGGGATCACCGTCAAGTCCACCTCTCCCCCCAACTGGGCTGCCATCCAACGCGCCGCCTCTCCGAGCGTCATCCCATGGCGCATCGGCCACGGAACCGCGGCGACGAAGCTCTCCCACCCTCTTTCCACCCTTAACCCCTCCACCCATCGGCCAACGGGGTTAGGGCGGTCCAGCACCCACACCGGTAGCGACGCCGAGGCGGCCGCGATCAACACTTCTCGCAACGTTGTCAAATAGGTATACACTCGGCACCCGACATCCTGCAAATCCACCAGCAGCAGATCCCCCAACGCCAACTGCGCAGCCTCAGGGCGAAGCCGGGGGCCGTAAAGACTGAAAACGGGCACCCTTAAGCGCTCGTCCCACTCATCGGTTGAAAAGACCATATTATCCTGTTTATCGCCACGCGCTCCATGTTGAGGGCCGAAGAGTGCCGTCAACTTTCCCCCCACCGTAGGCAGAAAAGCAGCCAACGCATCAGCCGCATGGACGAGCGGCCCGCAGGGCGCGGCCGGCCCTGTCACCGCCGCCGGGTGAGTCAACACCATCACCCGGCGGCCGGCCAACGGCCTCTGCCACTGCTCCTCGGTCAGCAGGCGGTCTAATCCAATCTTGACCATCATTACCTCACTGGGCTTAAAAAAACGAAAGTATAGAACCTCGTTCTCTGCCAAGCGATAACGCGCGTATAATTTCCCCTTTTTCTCTCGGCAAGCTGGAACAGCTCTCTCCTCTCGGATCTCCGTGGAATGGATCGTTTCGACGCCATTGCCCGCCGCCGCACCTTTGCGATCATCGCCCACCCCGACGCAGGCAAAACCACCCTTACCGAAAAGCTGCTCCTCTTTGGCGGCGCGATCCAGATCGCCGGTGCGATCAAAGCCCGCAAAGCGGCGCGCCACGTCACCTCTGATTGGCTTGCGGTCGAGCAAGCGCGCGGTATCTCCGTCACCACCTCGGTAATGCAATTTGAATACGGCGGTTGTCTCCTCAACCTTCTCGACACCCCCGGTCACCAAGATTTCTCCGAGGACACCTACCGCACGCTCACCGCCGTCGACGCGGCGATCATGGTCATCGACGCAGCGAAAGGGGTCGAAGCGCAAACCATTAAGCTCCTCGAAGTTTGCCGACTCCGCGCCACCCCCATTCTCACTTTTATCAACAAACTCGACCGTGACGCCCGTGATCCCTTTGACCTCATCACCGAGATCGAAGATATCCTCGCCATCTCGGTCGCTCCGATTACGTTACCCATCGGCATGGGCAATACCTTTCGCGGCGTCTTTCACCTCTTGCAGGAGCGTGTCTACTGTTTTGCTCCCGGCCACAACCGGCGCGTCGCTTTTGAAGCGATCGTCGGCCTCGACAACCCTGAACTCGCTCGGCGCTTTCCCAACGAAATCGCCAAACTACGCGACGATCTCCTCCTTGCCCGCGAAGCGCTTCCCCCTTTCGACCTCGAATCCTTCTGGGCTGGAACCCAAACGCCGCTTTTTTTTGGCTCGGCGATCCACAACTTTGGTGTTCAAGAGCTCCTCGATGCCCTCATCGCCTGGGCTCCTCCGCCGCAACCCCGGCCGGCGCGCGAGCGGCTTGTTGCCCCTCATGAGCCGGCTTTTACCGGTTTTATCTTTAAAATCCAAGCCAACCTCGATCCCAAGCACCGCGATCGCATGGCTTTTCTCCGCATCTGCTCGGGACGCTATACCAACGGCATGAAGGTCTGGCACACCCGTCTCGGGCGCGAACTACGGCTCACCAACGCGGTCACCTTTCTTGCCGATCGCCGCACCATTGAAGCAGAAGCCTACCCTGGCGACATCATCGGCATCCCCAACCACGGTCAATTTCAAATCGGCGATACCCTCACCGAAGGTGAAGCTCTGCAATTCACAGGCATCCCCTATTTTGCCCCTGAGCTCTTCCGGCGTGCCCGGTTACGCGACCCCCTCCGCAGCAAACAACTGCGGCGGGGGCTCACCGAGCTCAGCGAAGAAGGAGCGATCCAGCTCTTTGAAAACGAAGCGGGGGAACTAATCCTCGGTGCGGTCGGCCCCTTGCAATTTGAAATCGTCGCCGAACGGCTTCGCAGCGAATATCAAGTCGACGCCGATTTTGAACCCGTCGCGATTCACACCGTTCGCTGGTTGCGCTTTCCCGACGAAACCACGCGCGCTCGTTTCGTACGCGAACAAAGCGGACGCCTCGGCCGCGATGTAGACGGCAACTGGGTCTTTCTCGCCTTCAATCGCTATAGTCTTGAAATAGTCCTGGAAAAATACCCCACCGTTCAATTCTGCGCCACCCGTGAACATCGTGAGCTTCTCTGAGGCCTTGCGATCCCTGCGGGTCGCGCCCCTATCGCGCTTCCCTCTCCCCTTTCTCCCTCTCACCGCCCCTCTCCCGGTCCCCTCTGTCGCTCCATCGCCTGAGCCAGAACCCGCCCGCTCGGCGTCCCCAGCCCTACCGCACCCGCCACCGGTCCGGCGTAAAGCAAGTGTCCCCCGGAAACGCCCCCCCCCGGCCCCAGCTCTACAAACCAATCGGCTGCCCACCACACCGCCACATCGTGCTCGATCACCACGACGGTATGTCCCTGATCCACCAGTCGCTGCAGCACCGGCAGCAACAACGCCACGTCGGCCATATGCAACCCCACCGTCGGTTCATCGAGCACATAGAGCGTGGGGCGGCAAGAGCGGCTCGTCAACTCCGCCACCAACTTTAACCGCTGCGCCTCTCCGCCCGACAACGTTGCGCAAGGCTGGCCCAACGGCAGGTACCCCAACCCCACCTCCGCCATTGCCGCCAAGGGGCGGGCGATCGTGGGATGAGCGGAAAAGAAAGATGCCGCCGTCGAAGCATCCATCGCCAATACCTCGGCGATGCGCTCTCCTCGGTATCGCACCCGTCCCACCTCTGGCCGGAAACGGCTTCCCCCGCAACCATCGCACGGCTCGCGCACTGCCGGTAGAAAAGCCATCTCGACGCTCACCCAACCGTTCCCTCGGCACACCGGGCAAGCTCCCTCGCCGTTAAACGAAAACCAACTCGGTCCGAACCCATTGGCCCGCGCTTCTGGCGTCGCCGCGAAGAGGCGGCGGATCGGATCGAAAATGCCCAAGTAGGTCGCAGGGGTTGAGCGGCTAGTTTTGCCGATCGGGCTCTGGTCGATCACCACCACCCGTTCCACCTTTTCCCCTCCCTCCACCGCCCGGCACCCCACTGGCCGGCGGGCGACCACCGACGCCACCAACACCTCATGGACGAGGGTTGATTTTCCCGACCCCGATACCCCGGCCACCACTGTCAGCCGGCCGAGCGGAAAGGGCACATCGAACCCCTTCAAGTTATGGACCTCTGCACCGCGCACCACGATTCTCGGCGTCGACTCCTCCACGGGGCGCGGCGAAAGGGGAGGGAAAGCAGCGCGCAAAAAGCGGCCGGTCACCGACTTCTCACTGGCCGCGATCGCTGCCGGTGGTCCCACCGCCACTACCTTCCCCCCCTCTCTTCCCGCCCCTGGCCCCAAATCGATCACCCAATCGGCCGCCTCGATCAACCGCCGCTCATGCTCCACCACCACCACGGTAGCTCCCTCATCGCGCAATCGCTGGAGCACCCCCAACAGTCGCTCATCGTCGGCCGGATGCAAGCCGATCGTCGGTTCATCGAGCACATAGACCACCCCCGTCAACCTCGCCCCCAATTGCGCCGCCAACCGCAACCGCTGCGCCTCCCCCCCCGACAACGTAGGGGCAGCCCGCCCCAAGACCAAATAATCGACCCCCACTTCCCGCAGAAACGACAACCGTGCCTGCAAACCGGGCAACACTTCAGCCGCAATCTCCCTCGCTCGCCGATCTTTCCCCCACGACTCTTTTACCTTCTTCAACCACTCCTGCACCTCCGCAACCGACAACCCCTCCAACCCCTCCCAATCGAGGCCTGCCACCCGCACTGCCAACGCCTCTGGCCGCAACCGTCTCCCCCGGCACGCCGGGCATTCTGCCTCCAGCAGATGGCGCTCCTCCCATGCGGCTGCTGCCTCGAACGACTGCATCCCCTCTATCCCCATCTCCCCCCTCTCTCTCCCCACCACCTGTCGGCCGGTCCCCTCGCACTCTGGGCACCACCCCAACGGCGAATGGTGGGAAAAGAGGCGTGGATCGAGCGGTGGCAATACCGCTCCGCACCGTGGGCACACCGCCTCTCTACTTACCACCTGCCACACTCCGCCGCTGCGCACCTTAGCCCATCCATCGCTCAACCGCCATGCCGTCTCAACTGCCTGTGTGAGCGCCTCCACCGTTAGCGCCCCGCGCGCCACCGGCAAATCGAGATCATGCTCGCGGAACCGATCCAAACGCCGCCATGGCTGGGTCGGAACCTCTACGCCATCGACAAAGAGGGTCGGATAGCCATGCGCCGCCGCCCAATCGGCCAACTCCTGGTACACCCCCTTTCGTCGGCGCACTAACGACGCCGCCACCAAACCATCGGCTGGCGAAAGGGGGGCCAACGCCTCCGCCCACTCGGCGGCGCTACGCGCCACCGCAGCCACCCCGCAGCGGGGGCAATGGGGGGTACCCAGCTTCGCCCACAACAAACGCAGATAAGGGGAAAGCTCGGCCACAGTAGCCACTGTGCTCTTCCATCCCCCGCGGCTCGTTCTCTGCTCGATCGCTGCGGTAGGCGGAAGGCCCCAGATCCCCTCGACCTCGGCGGGAGGGGGAGGCTGAACAAACTGACGGGCGAAGGCATCGAGCACCACCAAATAGCGCCGCTGCCCCTCGGCGAAAAGAAGATCGAACGCCAACGTCGACTTACCCGACCCCGATCGTCCTGTAATCACCGTCAGCGCATGGCGCGGCAGGGTCACATCGATTCCCTTTAGGTTATGGGCGCGGGCCCCGATCACCTCGATCACTCCTTTCTCCCCCATCCCCTCTCTCCGGTAAATCCCCCTGCGCTCGGCGACCCATCGTGCCCTCTCCCCTCTCGAAAGCTGTCTCACCTCTCCGCCCTTCTCCTCTTTGCTCCCCTCTCCCTCTACTGTCTCGAATACCCTCCTCCCCCACCTCCTCCAACCCCCTCGCAGCGCCTCACCGGTCGGCGTACTTGCCTGTGCCAACGCGGCGGGGGGACCGGCGAAAACCACCCTCCCTCCCCCCTCGCCCCCCTCGGGTCCCAACTCCACCACCCAATCGGCAGCGGCGATCACCGCGCGGTGGTGTTCCACCACCAGCACCCCATCCCCCTCCTCGCTCCGCTGTCGCAAAAAGGCGATCAACTCCGCCACCTCTCGCTCATGCAACCCCGCTGTCGGCTCATCCAACACGATCACTCGTCGTCCCCTTCGCGTGCGTCCCTCCTGCCCCCCTTTTCTCCTCTCTCCCTCTGCTCCATCCTCCTCCTCCCAGGGCACCCCTCCCGCCAGTGCCGCTGCCAACTTCAACCGCTGAGCTTCCCCTGACGACAAAGTCGGCGTCGGCTGCCCCAACCGCAAATGACCCAACCCCAGCGCTCTCAACGGCGCCAATCGTTCCGCCACCTTTCGGCCCTCGGGATCCTCCTGTAATCGCTCACAAGCTGCCGAAACGCTCATCGCCAACCATTCGGCGGCGTTGGCCCCCAACCACCTCACCGCCAACACCTCGTGGCGAAAGCGCTGTCCATCGCACACCGGACAACGCAAATAGAGGTCGGCCAAAAACTGCATCTCGACTCGCTCGTAACCTCCTCCCTGGCACGCTGGGCAACGGCCTGGCCCGCTATTGAACGAGAAAGCGGCCGCGTTCAGACCGCGCCGGCGAGCCTCAGGGGTGCGCGCCAAAAAGCTTCGCACAAGATCCCACGCTCCCATCACTGTCGCCGGCACCGAGCGGCTACTCCGCGTCAACGGTCGCTGATCGACCCATACCACCTCCCCAACCACCTCTGCCCACTCCCTCGCCGCCTTGCCGCGCTGCCATCCCCCCCCTGACCCCTTCTCTTGCGCCCCCCTGCTCCCCCACCCCTCTTGCCGCACCATCGCCTCTACTTCGCTCGGCCACCCGCCCTCTCCCATTGCCGCTCTCAGCACCGGCAGCAGTGCCATCTCCACCAACGTCGACTTCCCCGACCCCGAAACCCCGGCGATCACTGTCAAGCCCGTCAGCGGCAATTCCACCTGCAAGCCGTGCAAATTATGGCAATGGGTCACCCTAAGCGTCAGCCACGCTCCTTTCTCTCTCTCCCTTACCCTCCTCTCGCCTGTGGCGATCTCCTTCCCCCTTCTTTTCTCCCTCTCGCTTCCCTCTTGGCCACTCCCCCCCTCGCCCCAGCGAGCGGCAAAGCGGGCCAAAGCCTCTCCTGTCGGCGTCGCTCTCCCCACCAACGCGGCGGGTGGACCGCAGAACACTACCCTTCCCCCCTCCTCAGCGCTTCCTGGCCCCAACTCGATCACCCAATCGGCCGCTGCGATCACCTGGGGGTCATGTTCCAGCACCACCACGCTATTTCCCAACGCCGCCAATCGGTGGATCGCCTCCACCACGCGATCCACATCGCGGGCATGCAACCCCGCCGTCGGCTCCTCCAGCACAAAGGTCGTCTCGGTCAACCTCACCCCCAACGCCGTCGCCAAGCGAATTCGCTGCAACTCTCCCCCGGACAATGTTCGCGCCGGTCGTGCCAGCGACAAATAGCCCACCCCCACCGCGTGCAGATAATCGAGCCGCTCGGCCACCTCCTGCCACGCCAAGCGCACCCCCTTTGCCATCGGCAATTTCCCGATCCGCTCCCACCAAATCCGCGCTCGGGTCAGCGGCAGCGCCCGAAATTCCGCGATCGTTAAACCCTCCTCCGACGGCGGCACGACTCGCCACTCTCGCGCCGCGGCCACCAACCGGTCCCCTCTGCAGCTCGGGCAAGGGCGCGCCGTACGGTAGCGCGCCAAAAGGGCGCGCATCGCCAACCGATATCGTCGCCTCTCCACCCACTCAAAGTAGCGGCGTACCCCGTACCACCGCCCGGGCGCTCCCCCGTCCTCCTCCCAATCCTCATCCCCCTCGATCACCCATCGCCGCTCCTCCTCGCTCAACTCAGCCCACGCCACATCGAGGCGCACCCCTCGTGCCTCCGCCATCTGCTCCAGATCCCGCTGACACGCGGTGGCCTCTCCCCCCTGCCATGGTCGAATAGCCCCCTCCCTCAATGTTCGGCTTGGATCGGGGATCACTCTCCCCCAATCGATCTCCAACACCTCGCCGAAGCCACGGCATGTCGGGCACGCCCCCAGCGGCGAGTTATAGGAAAAAAGCCCTGGGGTCGCGCGCCCTGCTTCGCGGCCGCAATTCGGGCAAAGGGGCTTTACCTCGCTGGCAAAGAAAACCCCCGCCGGCAACTCCTCCCACGCCGCTGGTTCCCCCTCCGTCGTCACCATCGTCGCCACGTGCTCCCACGCGCCTATCGCAGCCACGCCGTTTCCTCGTCGCCACGCCGCGGCGATCGCCTCCGTCAACCGTTGGTGGAGCTCCCTCTCGTTGCTGCCGAAACGGTCCGCCAAAACCCACCACCGCGCCCCCCCCACTGCTCGCTGAGCTCCCACCACGCGGGTAAACCCCTGGGCTAACAACGCCGCCCACACCTCTGTCGTCGGCCAATGGTTTGGGACCCACAAGGGCCATGCTACAAACCAACGTGCAGGCTGCTCCTCCGCCCGCCACCGCGTCGTTGCCGCTGCAGCCGCAGTCTCTGCCGACAAAAAGGAGCGCGCGGCCTCTCCGCACGCTGGGCAAAACCACCTCGCCAATGCCGCCCACATCCCTTTCAATAGATCGTCGATCTCGGTCAGCGTCCCCACCGTCGCCCGCGACGTCCGCACTGCCCCCCCGGTTTCGATGCGCACAGCGGGTTCCACCCCCTCCACTGCCCTCACCGCTGGTGGATCGACGCGGGCGAAAAACTGCCGTGCGTAAGGCGAGAAGGTCTCCACGTAGCGCCGCTGCCCCTCAGCGAAGAGCACCTCCACTGCCAACGACGACTTGCCCGCGCCGGAAACACCGGCGATCACCGTCACTCGTCCCTTCGGGATCTCGACTGTGATGCCTTTCAGGTTGTTCTGACAGGCATCAACGATGCGGATCACCTCACCGGGGGGGCGGAACCACATCATGGAAGTAGCGCACCTTACACCGAGGATCGAGCGTCTCGACCACTTCAGCCGGCAATTTCTCGGCGGGAACCGCCTCTACGATCGCCAACTCGGCGGTAGTGGTCAAATCGACCGCCACCAGCTCGCTGCGCGGCGTATCGGGTTCATACAGAAGCACCCACGGCTTCAGCGGCTCGCGGTCGTTGTTGCGCAGCACCAATCCCACGGCGTCGTTGGACAGGCGCACAAAGGAACCGGGAGGATAGACCCCGATCAATTTAACGAAAGCAGCGAAAAGCTCCTCACGCCATGCCGCTCGCTCGTGCTTAAACAAGTAAGCGACCGCCTTCGCGGGCGCAAAGCGTTTCCGGCCCGGCGGGGGATTGCATAAGTTATCGAAGCGGTTGGCGATCCCGACGATCTGCGCAGCGAGCGGCACTGCTGTTCCCTTTAAGCTATCGGGGAAACCGTTTCCGGCCACCGACTCATGGTGCCAACGGACTACCTGGCGGATCGAGGGTGAAAGCTCGGCCACTGCCGTCAGCATCTCCTCGCCGTAGACAGGATGGAGTCGGTAGAGCTGCTCCTCGGCGCGGTTGCGCTGCGTGTTGTACAGCACGCTCGTCGGGATGCGCGACTTACCGATATCGTGGAGTAGCGCTGCGGTACCGACTGCCTCGATCGCCTGCTGCGGCAACCCTACACGGTGCGCCAACATCTGCGCCACCACCATCACGTTGAGCGCATGTCCTGTTGCTCCTTCGTCGTGCGCATGCTCCGCGATTAATTGCAACACCACCTGCGCCTGCGGTGTAAATTTCGCCGCCGCATCGGCAGCCACCTGCCGCGCCTGACGGGCTCCGTCGGGGTGGCCGCGCTCAATCGCCGCCAGCGCTTTACGGGTCGCCGCAGCGCTCTGCTCATACTCCCGCTCACAGCGCGCCAAAATGCGGCGCATCGTCAACACCGCCTCATGCTGGCGGCGTTTTTCCTGTCGCTTTGCCTCGATCGCCGCCGCAAGCTCCGCTCGCTCACGCTCGCTGGGCGGAGGAGAAGCCTTGGAAGGCAGCACTCCCTCTGGCAAAGGGGTGGTTCGGCTCTTCGCTGGATTCCAACGAACTCGGGCAATTCCCAACGCTTTTAGCGTCTCGATCTGTCCCTCGTCGCGGATGGTAAAGCGGCTAAACCAGAAGGGATGGTCGAGCCACGGCAGCTCCAGCTCGATAAAGACGCCGGGACGAAGCAACTCCACTGCTGTCTCAGGTAATGTCTCCATTCTTCAGTATTCCAACGTATAATTCCAACCAGCACCCGCCCTGCCCTTCTTTGAATGCCATGAAGCATAACAAAAACTCCTCCCATTCGGACGCGCTTTATCAAGCCGTCGCGTCGCTGCTTCACCGCTTTGGTCCCTCCCTCACCGGTGATGCGCTCCGGGAGGCTTATTACCATGTCCGCGGGCTTCCCGTTCCCTCGCTACCCGCTCCGTTACCGCTGTTGCAGGCCTGCCTGCGTCTGTTGCCGCGCAGCGAACCCGAGATCGACCGGCAACTGCAAACTGCTGAAGCCGCCCTTGCCAAAGGGAACCCCTCCGCTGCGCAGCCGGCGATCGAACGCGCCGCGCTCTGGTTTCTCCATCACAGCAGCGATGCCTCCTCCTCTCTTCCCGCCGCGGTCCCCTCGGCGGCCACCGATGAGGAGGTTGTTGAGTTTAGCCATCTCCTCGCCCGTCTCCTCGCCGATCTGATACTTCCCTTTCTCAATCCCGATGCCGATCTTTATCACCTCACCAGCGAGCTCATCAAACGGCTTGAAGAAGAACCCCTCACCGCGGAACTGGCGCGCGACGCTCGTCTGATCCTCGAAACCGCTGCACCGATTGCGGTAGCGGTCAATGACCACGCGCGCGACCTCACCCGCCTTCTCGAGCTGATCCTGCGCCACCTGGACAACTTTGTCCTCGAAGCGGAACTGGCGCGCGAACAAGTTGCTTTTGTCCGTCAAGCCCTCAATCGCCTTCATGAAGCAGGGGTTTTGGAGGAAGCGGCCGAGCGGCTGGAGCAGCTGATCGACGCCCAACGCAAGGTCATCGAAGAGCGACGGCAAGCAGAGCAGGAAATTCGTCAACTGCTCGAAGTGGTAATCGAACGCCTCGCCGGTTTTGCGGGCGATAGCCACAACTTTGCCGACGAGCTCGACGAAACGGTGCGGCGGATTCAAACCGCCAACAGCCTCACCGAATTGCGCAACGTCCTTGCCCATATCGTCCAACGCACCCGCTGGATGCAGCAGTCGACGCAAACGGCCCAGCAAGCCGCGGAGCGGGTACAGGCGGAGCTTCTGGCGACGCGCGCGCGCATGGAACGGCTCGAGGCCGAACTCAAGGAACTATCGCAGCAAACCATCACCGACCCCCTAACGGGGTTGATGAACCGGCGGGGGCTAGAAAACGTCTGGGCTCGAGAGGCAGCGCGGGCGGTGCGTCACAACACACCGCTCTCCATCGCGGTCGTGGACCTCGACAATTTCAAACAGTTCAACGACACCCACGGCCACCTCGCCGGCGATCGGGCTCTGCAGCACCTTGCCGGAATCGCCAAGCGCTCTCTTCGGCCTCAGGATGCGATCGCCCGCTGGGGAGGGGAGGAGTTCGTCATTCTGCTTCCCGATGCCAACGCCCACGCCGCCGAACGAACTGTTCAACGGCTCCAACGAGAGCTCACCCGGGCCCTCTTCTTCCACAACAATCAGCACCATCTGATCACCTTCTCCGCGGGAGTAGCCCAATGGCAGGGGGCGGGCGAATCGCTCGAAGTGCTGATCGCGCGGGCCGACGACGCCCTCTACAAAGCCAAACGCACCGGCAGGAACCGGGTAGTAGTCGCCCGTTGAGCTCTCCCCCGCTCCATCGGCGTCCCCCTCACCCGCCCTCTCCAACGCCCACCCTCTCTTACTTTTACGACCCCCTCCTGCCACCTTCCCCCCAAAATCTCTTTATCTTTAACCGAAGCGGCCAGTCAAATAATCTTCGGTTTGTTTTTTCTTTGGCCGTACGAAGAGCTCATCGGTAGCGCCGAACTCGATCAGCTCCCCCAGATACATAAACGCCGTATAGTCGGAGATACGCGCCGCCTGCTGCATATTGTGGGTCACGATCAAGATGGTTACCCGCTCGCGCAGCTCGGTGATCAGATCCTCAATCGCCGCGGTCGCGATAGGATCAAGCGCTGAAGTCGGCTCATCAAGGAGGAGAATCTCCGGGTCAGCCGCTAACGCCCGCGCGATGCACAGCCGCTGCTGCTGTCCTCCCGACAGAGAGGTGCCGAGCTCCTCTAATCGATCCTTCACCTCCTCCCACAGCGCTGCGCCTTTTAGGGCCGCTTCGACGCGATCGGCGACCTCTGTTTTGTTGGTGATTCCGCGCACCACCAACCCGTAAGCGACATTATCGAAGACCGACTTGGGAAAGGGGTTAGGCTTTTGGAAGACCATCGCCACCCGCATTCGGATCTCGATCGGGTCAACGTCAGGGGCTACCAGGTTGATCCCCTCAGGATAGAGGAGGATCTCCCCCTCGTAGCGGTTTCCCGGATAGAGATCGTGCATTCGGTTAAAGCTACGCAGCAGCGTCGATTTTCCGCACCCCGACGGGCCAATCAATGCGGTTACCCGTCGTTCGGCTACTGGCATAGAGATCTCTTTCAATGCCTGCGCATTACCGTAATAGAAGTTGAAGCGGCGCACCTCTGCCTTTAGCGGCGCTTCCATTTCTCCACTGGGTGTCTCTTGCTTGTCGGCCTCATTTGTCATCGGTCTGATCCCACCTTCTCGATCACCAGGTAAGTTTCTGTCGAATTCGGTAACGCAACCAAATTGCAAAGCCGTTCATTAAAAGCGTTGCGACGATGATCACAATCCCCACCCCTGCCGCCAGGTCGTGAAAAGCCGGTTGCGGCCGGGAGAGCCAGTTAAACATCTGAATCGGCAACACGGTAAACGGTGAAAAGAGCCATTCAAACGCCCCTGCCCCATTCTGAAACGGTATGGGCGGTAAAAAAGCGATGAAGGTAAGCGCCCCGATGGTAATCACCGGCGCCGTCTCTCCGATCGCCCGCGCCATTCCGATGATTACCCCGGTGAGAATTCCGCCAGAAGCGTACGGTAGAAGGTGATCCTTGACCACCTGCCAGCGGGTTGCACCGCAGGCAAAAGCAGCCTCGCGAATATGAACAGGGATCGATCGCAGCGACTCGCGGGTAGCGACGATGATCACCGGTAAAATCATCAGCGCCAAGGTTAGCCCTGCCGTTAAGATGCTCTGGCCGAAATTGAGAATATAGACAAAGAGCCCCAACGCCAAAAGACCATAAACGATCGACGGAACAGCGGCCAAATTGGTAACGTTGATCTCGATGAGCTCCGTTAGCCAATTCTTAGGCGCATACTCCTCCAGATAGACCGCCGCTGCTACCCCCAGCGGAGCTGCGGCGACGAACGTTACCAGCATCACTAGAGCTGTTCCCACCCAGGAGGAGTAGATCCCCGCCTCAGACGGCCGGCGCGACGGGAAGTTAAAGTAGAACTCCTTCCGCAGCACATGTTCGTAGCCGTCGAGAATCAGATCGATGAAAAGGACCACCAGCGTTACCACCCCCACCATCGTTGCCACAAACCCCACCGCTGCGAAAAAGAGATCCCAGCGGCGCCGGCGAACGATCCCTTGCCGAAGTTGCAGCAACGCGCTTTTTCCCCCTTCGGAGGAGGCGGTCTTTCTCTGCTCGTCCAAAGCAGTCTGAGCCATCTTTCGAAGTCCCGAGTCTTAGAGGTAACTAATAGGTCTCCCGCCAGCGGCGGCGTACCCATTGACCTATCACGTTAAAAAAGAGGGTAATCAGCACCAGTACCAACCCTACCGCGAAAATCGATTGGTAGCCAATCGAACCATGCGGCAGGTCACCCATCGCTACCTGGACAATATAAGCGGTAATTGTCGCCGCCGGCTCACGGGGGTCGAAGGTAAAGTTGGGTTGCTGGCCAGCGGCGATCGCCACCACCATCGTCTCTCCAACAGCGCGCGACATCCCGAGGATAAACGAGGCAACGACGCCGGAGGTCGCTGCCGGCAACACCACTCGGGTCGCCGTCTGGAACCGGGTTGCCCCCATCGCATAGGAGGCCTCACGCAACGCCATCGGTACAGCGCGCATTGCGTCTTCCGAGACCGAAGCGACGTAAGGCGTGATCATAACCCCGATCACGATCCCCGGACTTAGCATATTGAAACCGGGCAAATCGGGGATAATCTTCTGCAACAACGGGGTTACAAAAAGCAACGCGAAATAACCATACACGATCGTCGGCACCCCCTCGAGCAACTCTAGGAAGGGTTTAACCGATTCTCGAACCGCGTGGGGGGCAAATTCTGAAAGGTAGATAGCGACTAGAAGCCCTAGCGGTACTGAAACCAGAATAGCGATCCCAGCGATGACAAAGGTCCCCGCCAACAGCGGGAGCACTCCGAACTCCGCTCGCTCGAAGAGAGGCGTCCATTGAGTGTGGGTAAGGAATTCGAGAAGCGAAACGTGCTCAAAAAAGGAGAGCGCCTCATACAGCAGAATAACGACGATTGCCACCGTTGTCGCTACCGCTGAAAAGGCGGCTAAAAAGAGGAGCGCTTCAACGATGCGTTCGGTGAGAGGGTGGGTGGTTCGTCGTCTAGAGCGAGGATAGGGCATAGAGGAAGAGATCGGAGTCGAGAGCGTTGCTGTGTTTAGGTCCATTTCGGTCGATCCCGCTTTCGGAGGGGGGAGGGGATCTCGCCCCTCTCGCCCCTATCCCTGCGCACTTAGAGTTTGCCCTCGCGCTTGAGCAGCTCTTCTACTGTGACCCCTACTTCTGGTTTACCACCGAAAGCTGTCCCGAGCTTGCGCGCTTTGAAGTTCTTCATCGCCAGCTCATAAGCGGTTGCCGGTAGATCGACGTAACCAACCTCTTTCGCGAGTTTACCACCATTCTTCAAGTAGAACTCCACAAACTCGCGTACCTCGGGTCGCTTCTCAGCAGCGTCAGCGTTCACATAGATAAAGATCGGCCGCGACAGCGGTACATAGACCCCCTTATTGACGGTCTCAACACTCGGCTCAATGGCGGGAGAAGCTTCATCTTTCTTGATCTTCACCGCCTTAAGCCGGTTTTTATTTTCGAGGTAATAGGCCATCCCGAAGTAGCCCAGCGCCCCTACATCGGCGCTGACGAATTGAACCAACACATTGTCGTCTTCAGAAGCTAAGTAGTCGCCTCGGCTCGATTTCGCTTTACCCACCACCGCCTCTGTAAAGTAGTCGAAGGTCCCAGAGTCGGCGCCCGGGCCGGCGAGCTTTAGCGGCCGGTCGGGGAAACGCGGAGAAACTTGGTTCCAGTTGGTGATCTTGCCTTGGGCGTCGGGCTCCCACATCTTCTTGAGCTCTGCGACCGTCATTTCGTTTGCCCAATCGTTTTTGGGGTTTACCACTACCGTCAGTGCGTCAAAGGCCACAGGGAGCTCGATATACTTAATTCCTCCCTCGGCGCAGGCTTTCATCTCCGCTTCGAGGATTGGTCGCGATGCATTCGAAATATCGGTCTCGCCGCGGCAGAACTTCTTAAAACCGCCGCCTGTTCCCGAGATTCCAACCGTTACTTTTATTTCCCCTCTCTTTGCCTTCTGGAATTCTTCAGCTACCGCCTCCGTCACAGGAAAGACGGTACTGGAACCATCGATGCGGATAATCTTCTCCGCCCCAAAGGCTACGGAAGCTTGCAGCGTCGCTGCAACCAAAGAAGCTGCCAACGCGGTCTTTTGCACACTCATGGTTAAAGCTCCTGCAGTGTCTGAGAAGGTGGAGCGAGTCTACCCGACCTATATGACAATTTGATGACAATTTTTATTTTCAGCGTCGGGAATTTCGAAATATGGACTTCGGGAATATTCATTCTCATTAACCCTATAGGCAAAAAGACAAAATATAAATGGTAGTAAGAGGGAATCTGTGGATAACTTCAGCCGCAACGCAAAGGAGAAGGCGGAGAAGGAGTGGATGATCGCGGTGATAACCTTATGAAAAGGGAGGGGATAAGTGGGGACAGAAAGAGAGAGCTCCCTATTTTTCCATTTTTTCCTCAATATGTTAGTTTTCTATTCCCATCCCTATTCACATGGTAAGGAGCAAAACTCGCGAATGGGGAATCTCAGAGCATTGCGAAGAGGAAGCTGTGGATAATTTTGTCGATAAAAGTGAATCGAGCCAACATCCCCTTTAGCAAAAAGGGAGGATTTTGTGGATGGCTTCTTCGCAAAAATCTATTTTTGACAGAGAGAAATAGCTCAGATGTCAAGGTTGCGGACAAAGAGGGCGTTCTCCTCGATGAAGGCCCGTCGCGGTTCGACAGCGTCGCCCATGAGGGTGGTGAAGATTTCGTCGGCTGCCACAGCATCTTCGATGGTGACTTTGATAAGACGCCGACTGGCGGGGTCCATCGTGGTTTCCCAGAGCTGCTCGGGGTTCATCTCTCCAAGCCCTTTGTAGCGTTGTTTGACGATTTGCCGTTCCACCTCGGCGATGAGCCAGGCGACGGCGTCGGCAAAAGAGGTGACGCTTTGTTGCTTTTCGCCACGCCGTACTTCGCCGTCGGCGCCAACGAGATGGGCCGTGGCACGAGCAACCGTTAGGATCTGCTCCCAGTCGTCGGAGGCAATCAGCTCAGTGGTGAGGCGGCTGGTGTATTGTAAGCCGTGGATAGAGCGGCGTATTTCAAGGACCCATGTTTCGCTTTCGGGGTCGAATAGCGGCTGCACTGAGGAGCGGGAAAGGTGAGCGGCGAGCTGTGCCGCACTGGCTCGAGCGGTGGCTTCGTCGTCGAGGCTCAAAGCGAGAGCGTGGCGGCGAACCGTAGCTAAAATGGTTGGGTCGAGGTGCGCGGCGTGACGGGCAATGATCCGCTCGCTGCTTTGCCATTGGCGCAAAAGAGCAAGAAGCGCCTCTCCGCGCAGCGGTGCTCGACCTCCGCCGGGGTGGAGCTCTGCGCCTTGCGCTGCTGCTTCGATCAGGAAGTCAGAGAGGGCGGCGTCGTCTTTAAGGTAGCGCTCCTCTTTGCCCAGCTTGACTTTGTAGAGGGGAGGTTGAGCGACATAAATGTGGCCCCGTTCGATGAGTTCCGGCATCTGGCGATAGAAAAAGGTAAGGAGTAGCGTCCGAATGTGGGCGCCGTCGACGTCGGCGTCGGTCATCAAGACGATGCGATGGTAGCGCAGCTTATCGGGTTGATAGTCTCCTTTACCAAAGCCGACCCCGAGGGCGGTGACGAGCGCCGCGATCTCCGAGTTGGAGAGAAGTTTGTCAGCGCGCGCTTTTTCGACGTTGAGGATCTTCCCTTTGAGGGGAAGAATCGCTTGAAAGCGGCGGTCGCGGCCTTGCTTGGCCGAACCCCCGGCGGAGTCCCCTTCGACAATGAAGAGTTCGGCTTTTGCAGGGTCGCGCTCTTGGCAGTCGGCGAGTTTGCCGGGAAGTCCAGCACTGTCGAGAAACGTTTTGCGACGAGTCAGTTCGCGCGCTTTGCGCGCCGCTTCCCGCGCCCGGGCGGCTTCGATGATCTTACCGACAATCGCCCGCGCTTCGTTGGGGTGCTCAAGTAGAAAAGCTTCCAGCCGCTTCCCTAGGATCTCTTCGACCGCCGGACGAGCTTCCGAACTAACGAGTTTGGTTTTGGTTTGACTGGCGAATTTGGGATCGGCCATCTTGACCGATAGCACCGCCGTCAGCCCTTCGCGCATGTCATCACCGGTGATGTCGACTTTGGCTTTTTTGCCGAGTTCGGTGGTTTCGAGATATTTGTGGATCGCGCGCGTGAGGGCACTGCGAAGACCGGTGAGGTGAGTGCCGCCGTCGGGTTGAGGGATATTGTTGGTATAACAGAGGATCTGTTCGGCGAAGCTGTCATTCCATTGCATCGCCACTTCGACGGAGATTTCTGAGGATGAGGAGTCGTTTACCGAAAAAGTGCCGCTGGCGTGAAAGATGGAGGGGTGCAGCACCGTCTTGGTGCGGTTGAGGTGCTGGACAAAACCGCGAACTCCGCCGGTGAACGCGAACTCCTCGCTTTTGCCGATGCGTTCGTCGATGAGGCGAATTTTGACGCCGTGGTTGAGAAAGGAAAGTTCGCGTAGCCGCTTGGCGATTAAGTCGTGATGGTATTCGATCGTACCGAAAATCTCTTCGTCGGCGAGCCAGTGAACTTCCGTACCGCGCTTTTGAGTGGGGCCGAGATACTTCATTTTGCGGACCCGTACCGGCGCTCCTCCCGTAGGGGGGGGTTCGATAGACTCTTCAAAGAGAGTCGGCGTACCGCGGCTAAAGGCGATTTGATATTTGCCGCCGTCGCGCCAGACGGTGAGTTTGAGCCAGCGAGAGAGGGCATTGACACAGGAGACTCCAACGCCATGGAGGCCACCGGAGACTTTGTAACTGTTGTGATTGAATTTGCCACCGGCATGAAGGACACACATCACGATTTCGGCGGCACTGCGCTTGGGTTCGTTTTTGTCGTCCCATTTAATTCCGGTGGGAATTCCACGACCGTTGTCGCGTACGGAGACAGAGTGGTCGGCGTGGAGGGTGACTACTATTTCATCGCAGTAGCCGGCAAGTGCTTCGTCGATGGCGTTGTCGACGACTTCAAAGACCATATGGTGCAGCCCGGTGCCGTCGGAGGTGTCGCCGATATACATACCCGGCCGCTTGCGTACCGCTTCAAGCCCTTCGAGTTGTTGGATAGCACTTTCGTCGTAGATCGGGTCACTCATCGGCTAAATCCATTCAATACATTTAATCTTCAATCCATCTAATCTTCAATAAATTTAATCTTGCAATAAGAATACCCACGGGTCATTGTTGAGTTCAGAGATCGCTTGCTTCTTACAGCCGCATGGGCATGACCACATATTGAAAACGCTCATCCTCAGGGGTGGTGATAAGCGCGGCGGCCATGCTGTCCTTGAGCGAGAGATGGACCACTTCGTTGCTGAGGGTGGTGAGGACGTCGGTGAGATAAGAGACGTTAAAACCGATTTCCAGAGGGGCTCCTTCATAGTGGATTTCGATCTCTTCGATCGCCTCTTCTCGGTCGATATTGTGGCTGCTGATGCGAATGAGGCCCGCGTTGAGGGCGAGCTTGACAGCGCGCATCTTTTCTTCCGTGAGCAGCGAGACGCGTTGCAGGGCTTTGAGCAGCTCGATTCGGTCGAAGACGATGCGGATGGGGTTGTTTTTGGGAAGAACGCGTTGATAGTCGGGGAAGCGCCCTTCGATCGTTTTGGTGGTAAAACGGACCGAACCCAGTGCAGCAGTGACTTGTCGTTCCGCAAAAAGGAGCGTTATTGCTTCGTCGCTGTCGGTGAGGAGCCGTTCGAGCTCTAAGACCGCTTTGCGCGGCAAAATTGCTTCGAGTGGGGCAGCAGGCGGCTCGGCGAGCGGCTCTTCGACGTGCGCAAGGCGGTGACCATCGGTGGCAACGGCGTGCAGGGTGCCGTCGACAATTTGGAGGAAGACGCCGTTGAGGTAATAACGAACGTCTTGCTGGGCCATCGCAAAGGCGGTGAGCGAGAGAAGACGACGCAAGAGCCGCTTGCTGAGAGAGATCGTCTGCCCTTCAGTGGGAATCTCAAGGAGCGGGAATTCTTCGGCGGGGAGTGTTTGCAGGGAGAAACGACTGCGCCCGGCGTGAATTTTGAGGTGGTCGCGCTCTTGGGTGAGGTGAACGTCTACCCCTTCGGGGAGGGCTTTGACGATGTCGATCAGCTTTTTGGCCGGTACCGCCAGCGAGCCGTCGCTGCCGGTAAATTCACCGAGCGGTTGGGTGACGACAATCTGCGCGTCCAGGTCGGTGGCAGTGACCGTGAGCGCATTATAGGCGCGTTCCAGGAGCACACAGCCGAGGATTGGCTTGGTTTGGCGTCTTTCCACCACACCACCTGCCGCGGCCAGAGGCGCCAACAACACGTCGCGAGGGGCTTTGAGCGAGAGCATCGCGTTTCTCCTTTTCTCTTTTTATCCGCGCAAAACTTGCAGCAGAACATGGACGTCGTGGTTCAATTGAGGGTCTTGAGTGCGTAATTCGGCAATGGTGCGGCAGGCGTGTAAAACGGTGGTGTGGTCACGACCGCCAAAGGCTTCACCGATCGCCGGAAGCGAGTGCGGCGTGAGCTCTTTGGCTAGGTACATCGCTACTTGCCGCGGTCGTGCAACCGCCCGCGTCCGCTTTTTGGAGTGCATTTCAGCAACCTTGATTTTGTAATAGTCGGCGACTGTCTTTTGGATCTGCTCGATGGTGAGTTGACGGTTGTAGGCGTTGAGAAGGTCTTTCAGCGCTTCTTTGGCTAGCTCAAGGGTGATGGGCGAAGCAATAAAGTTGGCGTAGGCGACGACCTTGTTGAGCGCTCCTTCGAGCTCGCGTACGTTCGATTTGAGGTGCTTGGCGATGAGGAAGGCTACGTCCTCGGGAAGCTTGACTTCGATCAGTTCCGCTTTCTTTTTGAGAATCGCTACCCGCATTTCGAGTTCTGGGGGTTCGATCTGCACGGTGAGCCCCCAGTCAAAACGCGAGATGAGCCGGTCCTCTAACCCTTGAATGTCTTTGGGGTAAGTGTCACAGGTGATTACGATTTGTTTGCGCATTTCGGTAAGGGCGTTGAAAGCGTGAAAAAATTCTTCTTGGGTTCGCGTCTTGTTCTGAAAGAATTGAATATCGTCGATCAGCAGAACGTCGAGCGAGCGGTAAAAACGCTTAAAAGCGTCAAAGCTTTTCTGTTGATAGGCGCGGACGACGTCGGCATAGTAGTCCTCGGCGTGAACATACCGGATCGCGGCGCGGGGATTCCTCTGAAAGATGGCGTTGCCAACCGCATGAATGAGGTGGGTTTTGCCAAGCCCAACGCCGCCATAGATGAAGAGAGGGTTGTAGGAGTGGCCCGGGTGGTGGGCTACTTGGAGCGCTGCCGCTCGCGCAAGGTCGTTGGCGCGCCCGGTGACAAAGGTTTCAAAGGTGGCGTTGGGGTTGAGGCGAGTGCGCTCATAGAGGGCTTCAAGGGTGGGAAGATGGTTCTCGTCGGCGTCGGCGGGCAGCGGCGGTCGCCGACGCAGAACAGTGCGCACCGGTGAAAGGGGGAGCGAGGTTCTTTCCTCATCCGGCGGCGGGGAAAATTCGATCTCCGAGAGAGGAGAGCGGTCTATCGCATGCTCCGCCGAGGAGGAGGAGGAGAGCGCTTCCTTGGACTCAGATGGGGGTTGACCGCGCGGCACCTCCCCCAACAGGAGCTCCGCCTGGGGGATCCCGTTTTCGGCTAGCGCTTCGCAGATGATCGCCCAATAGCGCTCGCGCACCCACTGGAGAATAAAACGGTTGGGGGCGTAGACGGTATAAGGCTCGCCCGCCGCTCCGCGTACGCCCATCAGCGGACGGATCCATGTTTTTACCTGTTGCGCCGGGAGGCGCGCTTCAAGCCAGAGGACACAGTTTTGCCAAATGGGGTCCACAGCGCTTTTTTGAGTCCGATCGTGCGGGGCGAATTTTAGCCCGAAAAGGGGGTAGTTATCCACAGGGGGCGGACTCAAAGGGTACTAGGGGGATCGGTTGCTTTGGGGTATAATGGCTACTTTCCAAGATGTTACGGGGCCGAGACGATGAAACGCACTTATCAGCCTTCTAAAGTTCGCCGCAAGCGCACCCACGGCTTTTTGGTTCGAATGCGCACCCGCGGCGGACGAGCGGTGATCCGCGCCCGGCGCGCTAAAGGTCGCCAGCGACTGGCTGTGTGAGATAGACCATCGGATGAATGGACGGGGCGCGCGCTTTCCGCGGGCCGCGCGCCTTACCCGAGCGGGCCATTTTTCAGCAGTCTTTGAAGCGCGAAAGCGGGTGTGCGGTCGCTTCTTCTGCCTTCATTGGCGAAAGAAGGAAGCGGGGTGGGCGCGGGTAGGGTTGGTGGTTCCGCGCCGCTTTGCCCGAAAGGCAGTGACACGCAATTGGATCAAGCGCTTGGCACGCGAGGCGTTTCGCCAGTGGGAAGGCCGGGCGTTGGCGATCGATGTAGTCGTGCGGCTGGCTCAGCCGGTAGTCGACGCTTCCCGGCGAGCGCTGTGGGCTGACCTCAACGCCCTTTTGGCACGCCTTGCAGTTGCCGCGGGGCAGGGGGCAACGGTGGGCGTGACCGAGGAGGAGCGGTAAAGGTGGTGCGACTGCTGATCGGTTGTCTCCGCCTTTATCAGTGGTTCTTTAGTCCGTGGTTGGGGCGAAATTGCCGTTTTATTCCTACCTGTTCCGAATATATGATCGAGTCGCTGCAGCGCTACGGGGTGTGGCGGGGAGGGTGGATGGGCCTCCGACGTCTGCTGCGGTGCCATCCATGGCACCCGGGCGGTTTCGACCCTGTTCCTTGAGCGAGGGATTGAGCCGACAATGGAACAACGCCGATTAATACTTCTGTTGGTTTTCTTGTTTTCGCTGTTTATGCTGTGGGATGGATGGCTGCGCAGCCAACGGGGAACAACGCCGCCCTCCGAACCTTCCTCACCTTCTTCTGTTTCCCCTTCTTCAGAGTCGAGGGAGGTCCCTGAAGCGCGCTCGTTGTCGGGCAGCAGCGAGCGACCGAACGAGACGACTCCAGCGTCGGCAGCTGTGCTGAAGGTGACTACCGACCTTTTTGCCGTTGAGGTGAGCGAGATAGGCGGCGATATCGTCTTTTTGACATTGCAGAATCATTTCGAGCGAGACGATCGCAGCCGCCCTTTTTTGCTCTTTGAGGATGGGCGAGTGAAGCGGATCTACCGGGTGCAGACAGGGGTGGTGGGAGAGGGAATGCCAAACCATAAAACCCGTTGGCAGTTGCCCGCCGAGAGTTTGACGCTTGCTCCCCACGCCGATCGCCTCGAGGTGGTGTTGACCGCCCCGACCGCTGACGGCCGTACGGTGCGTAAGGTGCTGAGTTTTGTGCGGGGAAGCTATGTAATCGGCGTGCGCCACGAGGTGGAGGGCGGGACACCCCTGACCGTTTACCACCATTTTTTGCGCGACGGTTCACCGGCAGAGGATCACTCTCTCTTCGGGGTCTACACCTATACCGGGCCAGCAATCTTCACGGAAGCGACGAAGTATAAAAAAGTTCCCTTCGAGGAGATCGCCAAGGGAGCGGCAAACTACCCTCAGCAGGCAAACGACGGGTGGTTGGCGATGGTGCAGCACTATTTTGTGGCCGCTTGGTTGCCCCCGAAGGGAGTGGCGCGCGAGTTTTACCTGCGCCCCGTGCGCGGGAATCTTTTTCAAACGGGAGTCATCGTCGCGGGCGAAGGCGCGGTCGAAGTCCCCCTCTACGCGGGCCCCCAGGATCAGAGGACATTGGGGGCGATCGCTCCCGGCTTTGAATTGGTGGTCGATTACGGTTGGCTTACCTTCCTCGCCGCCCCGCTCTTTTGGATCCTTTCGTGGTTCTATGCGCTGACGGGTAATTGGGGATGGGCGATCGTGTTGGTCACCGTGGCGATCAAAGCGGTTTTCTACCCCCTCTCGGCGGCAAGCTACCGATCGATGGCGCGGATGCGGTTGATCATGCCGCGCTTAAAGGCGTTGCAAGAGGCTTATGAACACGATAAGCTGCGATTGCAGCAGGAGGTGATGAAGTTATACCAAGAGGAGCGGATCAACCCATTCGGCGGTTGCCTACCGATCTTGGTCCAGATTCCAGTCTTCATCGCGCTCTATTGGGTGTTGTTGGCCAGCGTGGAGATGCGCCACGCCCCATGGATCGGTTGGATTGCCGACCTTTCAGCGAAGGATCCCTATTTCGTTCTCCCTCTCTTAATGGGAGCGACAATGGTGGTGCAGATGCGCCTCAACCCACAGCCGACCGATCCATTACAGGCAAAGTTGATGATGGCAATGCCCTTTGTGTTTACAGTGATGTTCCTTTGGTTTCCCGCAGGGTTGGTCCTCTATTGGTTGACCAATAACCTTCTTTCCATTCTTCAGCAGTGGTGGATCAACCGCCAGTTGGAACGGATCGGACTTGGCCCGAAGGCGATGAAGGCGGCTAACGAGTAGTAGGGATCAGGCGGAGAGAAGCAGCCGGCAAAGGGTGGAGGAGAGGAGCGGGTTTCACGTGAAACGGGAACGATAGGGGTGGAGGAAAGAGGTGGTTTCACGTGAAACAGGAACCCCAGAAGCGACAGGGGCAGCAACTGGAGCAAGGGGGGAGACGATCGCAGCGGTGGCCACGCCTCCGGGGCGAGGGGCGATCGCAATCGTTCGGATTTCGGGAAACAGCGCCGCAGCGATCGGCGCTGCATTGATCGGCCGTCGCGACCTATTACCGGCTCGGCGAGCAGTGCGCGCGTGGGCCCGAGCTGCCGATGGCGCGTTGCTCGATGATGGGCTTTTGCTCTATTTTCCTGCACCCCATTCGTTTACGGGGGAGGAGGTGGTCGAATTCCATGGCCACGGCGGCCCAGCAGCGATGAGAGGGGTATTGGAGCGGGTTCTCGAGTTGGGCGCGAGGTTGGCGCGCCCCGGTGAGTTTACCGAACGGGCTTTTCTCAACGGCAAGCTCGATTTGGCCCAAGCGGAGGCGATCGCCGATTTAATCGAAGCTGAAACGACAGCAGCAGCGCGCGCCGCGGCACGAGGTTTGTCTGGTGAGTTTTCACGAGCGGTGGCGGCGATGAGCGCCTCATTGACCGAGCTGCGCGTTTGGGTGGAGGCGGCGATCGATTTTCCAGAGGAGGGGATCGATTTCGTCGAGGCGGGCGACGTGGCGGAGCGGTTGGCGGCTTTGGCGGAAGAGCTCCAGCGGTGGCAGATCGCCGGACGACAGGGGTTGCTTCTGCGCGAGGGGGTACGGGTGGCGATCGTCGGCGCGCCCAACGTCGGAAAGTCGTCGCTGTTGAACGCGTTGGTGGGGGAGGAGCGGGCGATCGTTAGCGAGTGGCCCGGAACTACTCGCGATTTGGTGCGCGAACGCGTCGAAGTGGAAGGGATGCCGGTGTGGCTGCTCGATACCGCCGGATTGCGCCCCTCCACCGACCGCGTCGAGCAGATCGGCGTCGAGCGAGCACGAGCGGCGCGCGCCGACGCGGAGATTGTTCTTTGGGTGCGGGCTCCCGATGTGGCCGACGAGGCGGTGGCTGCTGAGATTTTATCGTCGCTGCAGGAGGGACAGCGCCTCATCGAGGTGTGGAACAAGGCCGACCGCTTTCCGCCGCCGCCAGGAGAGGAGCGCTTGTGGATCGCAGCGCAAACGGGGCAGGGGATAGCGCAGCTCAAAGCGGCGATCGCCGAGGCGGCGGGACGCACGCCA
The DNA here is from genome assembly GCA_026416515.1 of Hydrogenophilus sp. Taxonomy (GTDB): domain Bacteria; phylum Pseudomonadota; class Gammaproteobacteria; order Burkholderiales; family Rhodocyclaceae; genus Hydrogenophilus. The sequence goes on from JAOAEZ010000005.1 coordinate 130,938, forward strand.
GGGGAAGCGGTGTGGCTGGCGCGGAAACGCCACCTCTTGGCATTGGCCGAGGCAGAGGAGGCCGCACGGCAGGCGTCGACTTGGGGGAAAGCGGGGGCGTGGGAGCTGATGGCTGAGGAGTTGCGGGCGGCCGATGCAGCGCTGGGGACGATTGTCGGCCGCACCGACCCCGAGACCTTGTTGGCGGAGATCTTTTCCCGTTTCTGTATCGGTAAGTAAAAAGAGTCGAGAGCGGAGAGAGAGGAGCGGTGGCCCCTCCGCTCACCGAACGGAAGTGCCGAAAACGAGCGGGGCCGCTGGGAGGGGACAGAGAAAAGGGGACGCCGCGGTGAGGCGAAGGATTGCCAGCGGGGAGAGGGGGGCAGAGGGGGTTAGCGTTTAGCAGAAGAGGGGGGCGGAGAGGGGGCTAAGCGCTGGCGATCGGCGGCAATCAGGGCGAGGAGGATTTGGGTGAGCTCGGGGAGGCAAAGAAGGGAGTCGCGCCAGGCAGCAGCAGCGGGACGGAGCTGAGGGAGTTTTTGGAGAATGGCTTGCCAGTAGCGGGGGTCGGCGACGCGCGAGTCGGTGTCGGCAACCGCCCAGGGGAGTTGACTGAGGCGCGCAAAGGCGTCGGCAAAGTGGCGATGCTCGCCGTCGGGGCGGCGGTAAGGGCTCCAACAGAAGGGGCGGGCAGCCCATTGAGCGCGGACGAAAGAGTCCTCGCCGCGAACCCAGTTGAAGTCGGAGAGGGCAAGAAGGGCATCAAAAGCGTCGGCAGAGAGCCAGGGGAGGAGGAGGAGGGCGTGCGGAGTGCCCGGTAAGGGGAGAGGGAGGAGGGAGGAGGGAGAGGGAGCCGGGTCGGGAGAGGGGGAGAAAAGCGAAGGAAGAGGGGGAAAGGAGCGAAGGGCAGCGAAGGTTTGAACGAGGGCGAGACGAGTTTCCCGACCGCTGACGAGGAGCAGCGTCGGAGTAGGATTGTCGAGGAGCGCGGTAAAGAGCGGAAGGAGAGGGGCGTCGGCGTAGGTGAAGAGAAGAATGCGACGAGGGTAGGAGCAAACATGCGAGAGGAGCGCCTCGGGAAGGGGAGAGGAGAGGGGAGAGGCGAAGTCGAGGGGAGAAGGGAGTCGATCGGGCTCGCGGATGAGCCCAGCGCTGCCTGGGACGAAACCGGGGACGCACCAGCGGCCATCGATCGGCAGGCGAGGATGGGGACTAGGACGGCCGTGGAGGTCGGCTGCCCAGGGGCCAGGGGTAAGGGGGGCGAGGAGAATCCAAGAGAGAGGGGTAGAGCGATTGTCGAGGGCCGCACTCAGCCAAGGGTCGGTGAGCCCCGTCGCAAAGAGATCGATGAGAGCGGCGGCTCGGGCTAAAAGGGGGCGGTCGGTGGCGGTGGGGGAGTCGTGTCGCCAGGGGCGAAGGGTGAGGGCACCGGGGAAAAGAGTGGGGAGCGGCGAAGCAGCGAGAAAAGCGCGGGTTTGCGAGAGGTTATCGGACCACCAGAGAATGGGGTAGCCGAGGGAGAGGAGGCGACGGATGAGACGCCAGGCCACCCCGATGTCGCCCCAGTGGTCAACTACAGCGGTGAAGAGGGCAAGGGGGGGAAGCGGTGGGGAGGGCACAGTCGAAGATTGCTTCGGGGCGGCAGTTGGCTGCGAGGCAAGGTTTTCCCTCCTTTCGGGGAGAGGGGAGGGAGCAAATTCCCGTGGGCACAGCGGGTCCCGTGGGCACGGTGGGGAGGAGTGGGGTGGCACGCGAAACCTCTTTGTTTTTTCCGCGGGTCGCGAGGGGCAGCGGTGACGTGAGCGTCGATTTTCTCTTCGATTATATCTTTGGCGCGCGCTCTCCAGGGGGGAAACAGCGGCGAAAAGAGGGGGCTGCGTCCGTCCACCCCAAAGTCTAATAAACGAAGGATATAACCGCGAGGAACCTCCCGATCGTGGGGCAGGCAGCAGGCACTGGCTAAGCGGGCGAGTAATGCTTGGGATAGTATATGGAGACGCTATACTCGTGCTAATTGAGACGCTATCCTCGTGCGCCGAATGGCTATAACTCCCAACACACCAGGCACCATCGTTCGCTTCCGCAATCGGGAATGGGTCGTGCTGCCCAGCGCGCGCGAGGATGTGTACACCCTTCGCCCGCTCACGGGATTAAGCGATGCCGTTACCGTCGTGCACAAGCACCTGGCAGACCGCATTGCCTACAGCATGCCGGAAGAGCGCGTGCAGCCAGCCACGTTTCCACTGCCGACCGTCGAAGATGTTTCCAACTTC
>JAOAEZ010000051.1 GCA_026416515.1 Hydrogenophilus sp.
CTACAGGGAAAACACCCCGGTCCACCTCAAAGTCCTCGCCAAAGGTCAAGAGGCCATCCTAAGAGCCCGTCAAACCTTCCTGCTCGCCCCGTCAAGAGGGAACTGAAACACGGGGCGGCCCTAAGGGCCGCCCCAGACCAAGAAGCGAAAGGAGAAGAGTATGAAGACCCTAGACCTCCTCAACGACCTGGAAACCACCGCCCGCTACATCGCCACCGAAGTCAAACACCTCCGGGACAACCTCACTAAACTCCCCCCACAAGAAGTCAAACCCTTCCACCAAGACCTCCAAAACGCCCTCGACACCCTCCGCACCATCGCCTCCCGCCTCTACCACCTCTCCGTCCTCTCCACCAGGGACGAGGACAACTCCGGCCCTAACCTCCGTAAAGAACTCGGACTCTAGAGGAGAAAAACTTCACATGGTTCCTGCGGTGGTTGCGGTGGTTGGCCGAAACAACCACCGCAGGCAAAAACCGCGTCCACGACAGCGCCTGCGGTGGTTGCGGTGGTTGCGGTGGTTGTCTACCCCCTTCCTTCTAAAGCCACGGGGGAGAAATACGAGAACTCTTCGCAAGCCAGCGGAGACTTTCTTCGCAAACATCCTTGCGGTGGTTGCGGTGGTTCGCCAAGACAACCACCGCAAGAGAAAACTACGTCCACGACCACGCTTGCGGTGGTTGCGGTGGTTGCGGTGGTTGTTTCTCCCTCCGGATCTAAGACCCGGGGGAGATACGAAAGGTCTTCACAAACTTCTCTAGCGGAGATTTTCTTCACAAAGCCCTAAGGTAGGGAACCGCTGAAACCACCGCGCGGAAGTCCGGGTATACGCGGAGGAAACGCCGTGAACTTCGCGGAGTGGGTGCGGGCCTACCGGAAGGCAGAGGTGTGGGGGTTTGAGAAACCCCTGTCTTAGGAGGCACCTATGGGACATACGCACTACTGGTACCTTAGGACCAGCGGCAGGGAAGCGGTGGAGAAGAGGCTTGGGGCAATCCTCGAGGACTTCGCCCGGCTCCTCCCCCACCTGCCTCCTCTGGCGGGACCAGATGGAACGGGAG
>JAOAEZ010000052.1 GCA_026416515.1 Hydrogenophilus sp.
GGATAGCACTGCGTAGGGATTGAGGGCGTGGTTTTGACGATTAGTCCGCTTCGATTGCTTGCTCAGCTACAAGAAGTCGGCGCATAATGTCATCAAGAAATAAGTGGGTGTCCTTTATTTGGTGTCACTTATTTACGTGCCGATCCGGCAAACGCGCAGAAACTGAATCAATAAGTCGCATAGCATCTCCAACGGTCTTGATGTTTTTTGCAACCATTAAATCCTGTTCTGTTATCACTTCGCCATACTTCTGGTTAAAGATCGCAACTGCAGTAATGACTGCCGCTCTAGCTATCTCATTGATCGGGCTTGTAGCGGCATTGTTGAAGAACGCCTGGTTGGCAATCCAGCGACCCATACCGAAATCGGCTTCCTGTAAGGCTCGACTAACGAAAGCTTCGTCTTTAATTCCACGGTCCATATAAATCTTCCAGTCATCGAATCCAAACTAAAAAAACAAGTCTAGGCGGAAGAAGAAAGGGTGTCAAGAAATAAGTGGGTGTCCTTTATTTGGTCACCTGGGCTGCCCTCCCCCGCCCGCTCCCAGGCCCGACAAGCGTGCGATTCTGGCGGCGCTCAAGGCCGGGCAGGCGGTGCCGGGGGCGAGGATGGTCAGGGGGCAGGGGGTGGAGATCCGCTAAAGGACGCCGAGCCGGTACCCGGTGGGTCCCAGGTTTAGAAGACGCCGAGCCGCTGCCAGGTGGGCCAGGTCTTGGCAAGGAAGACTTCGGCGAGTTCCGTTGCGCGCGCCTCGAGCGCTTCGGGGGTGGAGAGCGGCTGGCCGTATGTGCTGCGGGTTGAAGTCGATGCCGACGAAGTCGATGTGCGGGTGGCATGCCGCCAGCAGGCAGAGGTGACGCCCTGGCTGCAGCCCAGTTCCAGGTAGCGCGGCTTGCCTTCGGCGACGAGCGGCGGCGGCGCGTGGCCGATGTGCTGCGGGTTGAAGTCGATGCCGACGAAGTCGATGTGCGGGTGGCATGCCGCCAGCAGGCAGAGGTGACGCCCTGGCTG
>JAOAEZ010000053.1:0-668 GCA_026416515.1 Hydrogenophilus sp.
GGCAGTTTGTGGCGTCTGGGGCGAGCGTGACGCTGGCTGCCGATACCACTGCAGACAACGCGCTGGTGTCGGGTTATGTGCAGCTGAACTCGGACAAGAACTTCAGTGTGCTGGGGGTAACGACCAATGCTTTCAGTACAACGTTGACGGGATCGACCTTGCTGAAGGTCAGTGATCTGGATGTCAGCACGGTGGGCAAGGCCAATGTGTCCATCCGGATCGTGGACACGGCGCTGGCCTTCATAGCCGGTGAGCGCGCCAAGCTGGGGGCGCTGCAAAGCCGGTTTGAAAACACGGTTTCGGCCTTGCAGATCAATGCGGAAAACCTCTCGGCCAGCCGCAGCCGCATCCAGGATGCGGACTTTGCGGAGGAGACGGCGGCGCTGTCGCGGGCGCAGATCCTGCAGCAGGCCGGTGTGGCGATGGTGGCGCAGGCCAACCAGCTGCCCCAGAACGTCCTGCGGCTGCTGCAGGGCTAAGGGGCGGCGTTAAAATCGCATCGTGCCAGGGCCAGTGCGGCCTTATTCCGTGAGGGAGGTGGCCTGCCTGCCCTGGCCGAATCACTGGCGCGAAAGCGCGCGATCCGGGAAAGTCCGATGCAGCCAATCCGGGTTTCCGTCGTGGTGTTGACTTACCAGCAGCGGGATGTCGTGATCGATGCGCTGGAG
>JAOAEZ010000053.1:677-983 GCA_026416515.1 Hydrogenophilus sp.
CCCCGCCCCGTCCGCTTGTATGATCGCCCGCTTTCGATGATGATCAAGGTCTGCCTTCAATCGCAACGGAAAAGGATGCCACCATGCCCACCCTCTCCTCACCTGGCATCGGCAGCGGCCTCGATATCAAAAACATCGTTTCGCAGCTGGTCGAGATCGAAAAGCGCCCGCTGACTTCCGTTCAGCTGCGGACGACGGCTGCGCAAACCAGGCTGTCGGTGGTGGGACAAATCAAGTCCCATCTGGCAGCTTTGGATGACAGCTTGCGTACGTTGACCCTGGCCAGCACGTACCAGGGTATGAAAG
>JAOAEZ010000054.1 GCA_026416515.1 Hydrogenophilus sp.
ACATTCTCCTCTTCAGGGATAACCTTATGACCGAAACTTCCGGACGTAATAGGACGTCCTTTATATTCGGGTTTTGGCCACCCTGTTACCAAACTGTTCCTGTTTTTATGCCCAGGAACCTTAGGCACGATTTTTATATATGTAATTAAAATAAAAACAAATTGCATAAATAATATTTAAAGAAGAAGAGGGATATACCCTCTTCTTTTTATTAAAGTACTATACCATCATTGTTTCCAGTTACTTGAATGTCTTTAATTCTATTTAATGATTTATTCTCCTGGAAATTCTTAATAGCATTTTCTATATCTTCAATTTGTTCACTAAGTAGTCCAAGAAAATTATCCATTCTTAGACTATCTTTGAATCCTTCTTGATTAACTATGCAAGTGGCTAAATATTCAGGTATAACTGGTTCTAGTTTCTCTTCTTTTGAATTTGTTAAAAAGATAGTAGAAACTAAATGTGTATTTTTTCTTGGAACAATATTTTCATTTGCACCAACGTAGATTATACCAACATTGGGTTCATTCGGTGTAACTTTATCAAAGTTAATAAAGTTACTTAAATCTGAAATATCAAATTCTTCTGTGATATTTTTATCTACTAAAATGGATAAAAGATTAATAAACATTAAAGCTTGTTTATCTGCTTCAGTTCTTGATTCTTCATCTATATGATAAATAGCAATAGATTTATTTAACTGAGATGAAATAGACTTATAAGTTTTTAAAGTCTTTACAGAATTTTCCATCTCAATAATACTATTTCTTGTTTCTATGCCTATAACTATAACATTCTTATTTTGTTTAAGTAATTCTCTTACTATAAAAGGAGCTATAATGCTACCCGAACCACCAGATAAACTTGAAATAACTATGTTTAAATTATCAGATGGTTTAAACTTAATAATAATATCATTTACATAATCTTTAAAGATTTCATATGTAGTAGCTCGATGTTTACC
>JAOAEZ010000055.1 GCA_026416515.1 Hydrogenophilus sp.
CCATGGGAGTGGGTTGCACCAGAAGTGGGTAGCCGAACCGCAAGGGGGGCGCTCACCACGGTGTGGTCCATGACTGGGGTGAAGTCGTAACAAGGTAGCCGTACCGGAAGGTGCGGCTGGATCACCTCCTTTCTCGAGACGCACACGACCTTAGATCCGTGTTCACACTTCAGAGGACAGGCATCAGGGATCAGGCATCAGAAGAGTTCGCGCGCCGCTGCGCGGCGCGGGAATTCAATCTGATTCCTGATGCCTGACATCTGACGCCTGAAGCGGGCTTGTAGCTCAGCTGGTCAGAGCACACGCTTGATAAGCGTGGGGTCGTTGGTTCAAGTCCAACCAGGCCCACCAATGCAGGTTTCAGGGTACAGGTTTCAGGGTACAGGTTTCAGCGATATTGCCGCGGTGCAGCGCGCCGCGGCAAACTACACTGTAACCTGAAACCTGTAGCCTGAACCCTGACACGGGGGTGTAGCTCAGCTGGGAGAGCGCCTGCTTTGCACGCAGGAGGTCATCGGTTCGATCCCGTTCACCTCCCCCAGACTGAGGACAGAAGACTGAAGACAGAAGACGGGGTGCAGAAGACGGAAGACAGAGGAGTGTTTGGCCGGAGAATGTGAAAGACCGAAGCGCGGCAGACATCGGAGAGAAGTCTGCGGGCGAAGGATGACAGTCCTCGGGGGTCTGTGCTCAGTCCTCTGTCTTCTGTCCTCTGACAGGCAAGGCTGGTTCTTTAACAATTTGGAAGAAGTCGACAACAGTTCGAAGTTGGTCGTGAAGGATTGCGACTGACGAACTGGGTTTGATTGCATTTGTGCTGGGAGGGCGAAGGATGGAATGTTCTTTGTTCTCTGGCACGCACAAGCGCTGAGGACCTATTGCTTTTGGACGGCGTCAGGCTGTTTGAGGTGATAGGGTCAAGCGACTAAGTGCATGTGGTGGATGCCTTGGCGATCACAGGCGA
>JAOAEZ010000056.1 GCA_026416515.1 Hydrogenophilus sp.
AGATGTGTATAAGAGACAGGTCGTAATTAGTGCAGAGCCGCTGCTTGAAGATACGGGGGTCACAGCCATGGATGTATCGAAGGCGCTTCTGGACAGGGGGCTGCACCCGCCGACGGTGTACTTCCCGCAGGTCGTGAGGGAGGCGATGATGTTCGAATTCACCGAGACCGAAACGCGGGAGAACATAGACAGGTACGTCGAGGCGCTCAGGGAAATCTCGGCTCTTGCATACTCCGGCCCAGAAGCCCTGAAGAGAGCGCCGGAGAACACCTCAGTCGGAAGGCTCGATGAGGTCTGGGCTAACCACCCGAGGACGATGGTTCTCAGCCGCAGGATGCACCTGCAGAAAGGGGGTCAGGGAGCGGCGTAGTTAAGGGATTTCAGGACTAGATCCACATACCCGCTCACGTTCAGCAGGTCTTCGGCAGCAAGGCGACCGAATTCGAAGAGCAGGTTCGGCAACAGCCCAGTGACGACGATTATGCTGATCATTATACCGATCGAGAGGATTACAGGGAGGGATGGGCGGCAGTGGACCTCCTTCTTTTCCCCTGAATAGATTATCGCCAGCAGTCGGATCTGCGCTATGGACTCTAAGACGATCGAGACGACCATGGGCAGGACTAGGTAGGGATAGACACCGCCGGCGCTCAGGACCGAGAGCAGTAGGAGGAGCTTGCTCCAGAACATGCTCAGGGGCGGGAAGCCGATCGCAGCCAGCGTCCCCAGCGTGTAGAGGAGGGACGTGCCCGGCAGTGCCTTCGATATTCCGCGGAGCGCCCCGATCTCCCTCGACCCGGCGGCATGGATGAAGACGCCGGCGATCATGAAGAGTGAAGCCTTTACGAAGGCATGGTTTATTATGTGGAGGTAGGCTGCGGA
>JAOAEZ010000057.1 GCA_026416515.1 Hydrogenophilus sp.
GGTCTACCCGGGGCGGAAGGGAGGAGCCATCTCCTCCCCCTCATCGCCCCTTGGCCCCTTGCAGGCCCTACTTCTTCATAAGGAGGACCCAGTAAAGCTTCGCCTGCATGGTATTGAAGCTATCCAGGGCGGCCCTCTGGGCCGCCCTCACCGGCTCCTCAATCTCGGGATGCTCGCGGATATACTCCGCGAGATCCTCGGCGGCGCTTAGCAAACCGAACGAGAGATCGAAGAGCTGCCAAACTTTCTCATAAAGCTGATGCATCCTCACCTCCTTACTTCTTGGTCTGGGGCGGCCTATGGCCGCCCCGTGTTTCCTCCCTGCGGTGGTTGCGGTGGATGCGGTGGATGAGGGGAGACATCCACCGCAAGGAGAAACACCGTTCCTGACGAGGTCTGCGGTGGTTGCGGTGGTTGCGGTGGTTGTGTACCCCTTTTTTCTAAGAGGGGGGTGGGAGCTTTCCAGGGGGCTTTTTCTTCACCCTTGTCCGTAAAAGCCCTCCTTGGCCCAGAGCTGGGGGAGTTTTTCCTGGGGGAGGTGGGCTTCCCCGAGGACCCGGTATGGCCCCCGGAAAGGCCAGGGGAAGACCCCCTCCTGGTTCAGACGCTCCCGGGCCTGGAGCCAGTTGGAAAGCCCCGTGTCGTCCTCTTTCCACCGCTCCAGGAGGAAGCGCTGTCTCCGGGCATCCTCCACCTCCAGAAGCCGCACTTCGAGGAGCCCGTAGAGGTCCACGGGGAGGGCCAGGACACTCTCCACCAGGAGGGCGGCCTCGGCCCAGTCGGCCAGCTTCGGCGCATCGCTGCGCCACTGCGCCACCGCCTCGGCAAGCAGCCGCTGCGCCTCGGCGCGTTCCGGCGCGTTGAAGATGGCGCGGATGCGCCGCGCGATCGGCTCGCGTTGATCGAGCCGGGTGACGTAGGCCTGTGCGT
>JAOAEZ010000058.1 GCA_026416515.1 Hydrogenophilus sp.
CTTCCTGCGCGGAAGATGTAACGGGGCTGAAGCCACGAACCGAAGCTGCGGGTTCAGGTATCAGAGTTCAGGCATCAGGAATCACAATGGCGGTGCAACGATTCGAAGCCATAGAGGTGTTCAAGCGAGCCTACCAGGTATCGCTTGAGATTCACCGGCTGAGTCTGACGCTGCCACAGATTGAGTAGTATGGGCTGGCCGAGCAGATGCGGCGGGCCAGCAAATCGATCTGTGCCACTTTGGCGGAGGGCTTTGGCAGACAAAGCCTGTCGAGCACCGAATTCAAAAGGTTCGTAAAGATGGGTATCGGCTCAGCCGACGAGATGCGGGTGTAGCTGCGATACTGTCTGGACTTGGGATACATCGATCAGATCGCGTGGCGCAGATGGCGCGATGCGTACGCAGAGATTGCCAAGATGCTGCAAGGTCTGGCCAAGAGCGAGGCCCGATCTGATCCCTGATTCCTGACCTCTGATACCTGGACGGTAGAGGAGCGTTCCGTAGGCCTGCGAAGGGGTGTCGAGAGGCACCCTGGAGGTATCGGAAGTGCGAATGCTGACATGAGTAGCGACAAAACGGGTGAAAAGCCCGTTCGCCGTAAGCCCGAGGTTTCCTGCGCAACGTTCATCGGCGCAGGGTGAGTCGGCCCCTAAGGCGAGGCCGAGAGGCGTAGCTGATGGGAAACAGGTCAACATTCCTGTACCTGTTCTGACTGCGATGGGGGGACGGAGAAGGGTAGGCCGGCCGGGTGTTGGACGTCCCGGTTCAAGCGTGTAGGCATGCCTCCTAGGCAAATCCGGGAGGCTAAGCCAAGGCGTGATGACGAGCGCCCACGGGCGCGAAGTGGTTGATCCCAGGCTCCCAGGAAAAGCCTCTAAGCTTCAGGTCAGAGCAGACCCTGTCTCTTATACACATCTG
>JAOAEZ010000059.1:0-352 GCA_026416515.1 Hydrogenophilus sp.
GTATGAGGAGGACCGTCCTTAAGGCCGAAGCGCATTTCTAAGACTTCACGTTCACGTTCGCCTAGCTCATTAAGAATCCGGTGCAGTTGCTCGCGCAACATTTGGCCAGAGGTGGCGTCCATCGGCCCCGGTAAATTCTCATCCTCAACGAAGTCCGATAGCTCGCTGTTCTCATCGTTGCCGATTGGCGTCTCTAAAGACATCGGTTCTTGTGAGATGTTGATGATTCGTTCAATTTTCGCTACAGCCCGCTGCAACTTTCGCTCCAACATCGGCGGGGGGGGGGTCTCCGTGACGCGCGACTGCAAGATGATATTCACCTCTTCCGGCTCCAACAAATCCATTTCCAAAG
>JAOAEZ010000059.1:362-903 GCA_026416515.1 Hydrogenophilus sp.
GCGTTGAATCTTGACTAACCGGTTGATAGTTTCCACCATGTGAACGGGAATACGAATGGTGCGCGCCTGATCGGCAATGGCGCGGCTAACGGCCTGCCGAATCCACCAGGTGGCATAGGTAGAGAATTTGTAGCCGCGCGTGAAATCGAATTTTTCAACTGCGCGCAGCAAACCGATGTTGCCTTCTTGAATCAAATCCAGGAATGACACTCCGCGCCCCAAAAAACGCTTAGCCAAGTTCACCACAAGGCGCAAATTGGCGCGCACCAACAACTGTTGTGCTTCTGCCGCTAGGATTTCCACCTGATCCCACCAGTCCAACACTTGATCGGCATCTAGGTGAGACGCGATAGCTACCGCCGGCAACCATTCCACATGAGTATTCCAAATTTCTTGCAAACGGCTCAAGAAAACAGGGGGGAGCAAATAGAGGGCAATCACCAATTCGATGAGATCGAGCACAAAACCACGCAAATCTTCATCATTACTCCAACGATTAGCGCCCAGAATGTCGTACAATGGCGAGGGACCTTCGCTGAGG
>JAOAEZ010000060.1:0-394 GCA_026416515.1 Hydrogenophilus sp.
AAGGCTGCCACCATGGCACCCGTACGGTTTGGGCTGGTCCCCGTTCGCTCGCCGCTACTTGGGGAGTCTCTTTTGATTTCCTTTCCTGGGACTACTAGAAGGTTTTACTTCGTCCCGTGTTGGCTCCACCTTGCGGTGGATGACAGGGCTCAACACCCTGCCGGGTTTCCCCATTCGGGCATCCGGGCCTCAAAGGCTCTTTGCGCCTCCACCCGGCTTATCGCAGCTTAGCACGCCCTTCATCCCCTCGGACAGCCGAGGCATCCACCCCGGACCCTTACTAACTTGCACACCCACAAGGAAGGAAAAACCTATTCAGTTGCCAAGATGACACAAGCATGGAGATGGTGGGACTTGAACCCACGACCTCCTGCTTGCAAAGCAGGCGCTCTCC
>JAOAEZ010000060.1:404-875 GCA_026416515.1 Hydrogenophilus sp.
AAAAGTGCAAAGTTTTTACTTTTGCACTTTAATTTCAAAATCTATTCTTAACCCCAATTGATAAATCTGCTCAGCTTAACTGGAGATGGCGGGATTTGAACCCGCGACCCCCTGCTTGCAAAGCAGGCGCTCTCCCGCTGAGCTACATCCCCTTGGACCTGCCCCAGATAATGGGCCTCGGTGGACTTGAACCACCGACCTTGCCCTTATCAGGGGCACGCTCTAACCGACTGAGCTAGAGGCCCAAAGGCACAGCAGCTCAATAAGGAGGAAGGACCCTTAGAGTTTGATTGGCTATACAGCCTGAACTTACTCCGTTATAAAGGAGGTGATCCAGCCGCAGGTTCCCCTACGGCTACCTTGTTACGACTTCGCCCCAGTTGCCAGCCTTCCCATCGTCCTCTGCCCCCCTTGCGGGTTAGCCCGAGGGCTTCCGGGAAGACTGACTTCCGTGGCGTGACGGGCGGTGTG
>JAOAEZ010000006.1 GCA_026416515.1 Hydrogenophilus sp.
GCCTTTACCCCACCAACAAGCTAATCGGAGATCGGCCGCTCAAGTAGCGCAAGGCCTCGCGGTCCCCTGCTTTCCTCCTCAGAGCTTATGCGGTATTAGCCCGCCTTTCGGCAGGTTATCCCCCACTACTTGGTACGTTCCGATCTATTACTCACCCGTTCGCCACTCGCCACCAAGGTAGTCGCCTACCTCGTGCTGCCGTCCGACTTGCATGTGTAAAGCATGCCGCCAGCGTTCAATCTGAGCCAGGATCAAACTCTCAGGTTCAAACCAAAATCGGCACCTATTCCTTCAGGCGCCGCTCACAGGTGCCCACACCCATCAGCCATCACTGCACGGTTAAAGATCAACGCTCAGCGGATTGTTCACTCTATACCAAAAAAGTAAGGATGTCAACCCATCCTTTGCCTCAGATGCTCTTCTTTTGTAGAATAGCGTATCTGATTCCACCTCAGCAGCTCGAAGAGTCCGATGAGTTCGACCCTTCCCCAACCCCATTTGATTGCTGAAATCGAGGAGACGCGCTGCATCGGCTGTACCCTCTGCCGAGAAGCTTGCCCGGAGAATGCGATTGTTGGAGCCGTCAAACAGATTCATACAATTCTCGACGACCTTTGTACGGGCTGTGATCGGTGCCGTCCGCTCTGCCCGGTTTCTTGCATTCGCTTAATTGTTTGCTCCGTTTCTTTCGAACCCCCTCCCAAGGAGCGTTTCCATTCTTCTCTCGCCTCTTTTCCAGAGCCCCCCCACCCTTCACCCCGCTTTGTCAGCGACTATCTCAACACCCTTTCCCCTCCCTCTCCTGAGCTTTTAGAAGAATATAAAGCCGCCATTCTGGCGACCGCTCTAGCCCCCACGCCTACGGAGCACTCCCCCCTCGAAGCGTTTCCCTCCTCATAGGTCCTTTTCATGGCCCCGCGCCGCTCTCATCCACCCTCCCCCTTGATGAACGAATCGGCGGTTGCTGAAGCGTTCCGCCGCTGGGCTGAAGCTTGCCCTACCCCCACCACAGAACTCCACTACTGCACTCCTTTTCAGCTTCTGGTCGCAGTAGTCCTTTCCGCCCAAACCACCGATCAAAGCGTCAATCACGCTACCCGTACCCTCTTTACTGTGGCCCCCGACGCCTGTGCGATGGCGGCTCTTGACGAAAGCGAGATTATCTCCCACATTCGCCGGCTCGGCCTCTATCGCACCAAAGCCCGTCACCTCAAAGCCTTAGCCACACAGATCTGTCGAGATTATCATGGCACCGTTCCCAACAGCCGCCTCTTGTTAGAGCGCCTCCCCGGCGTGGGACGCAAAACTGCCAACGTTATTCTGAATACCCTTTTCGACGCTGAGACCATCGCGGTAGATACCCATATTTTTCGCATTGCCAATCGGATGGGCCTCGCCCCCGGTCCTACCGAGCGGGCCGTCGAAGAGCACCTCCTTCGCCGCATCCCACCCCCCTACCGCCGCCATGCCCATCACTGGCTGATCCTCCATGGTCGCTTTACCTGCACCGCGCGTCACCCCCGTTGTCGTCACTGTTTGGTGATCGACCTTTGCACTTACCCCGACAAGGAAAAGACTCATGCTCTTTCAACCCTCTCGCGATGAAGTGCGCCGTTTCCTAGCGGAAAGTTTCCGCCGGTGGCGGGACGCGCTACCCCTTGACCCCATTCAAGCCCGAGCTGCTGAAGTCATCGCGCTCCACCCGGAGTATTTTCCTCTGCTGACCGACGAAGCAGCCCTTTTTCGCGACTACACCCCCGCCGACGGGGGAGTAAACCCCTTTCTGCATTTAACGCTGCACTTCGCTGTAGCCGAACAACTGGCGATCGACCATCCTCCTGGAATCTGTGCGCTCTATGCCGAGCGCTGTGTCCGCCGTGGAGACCCCCATGAAGCCCTTCACGATCTTGTAGAGGCGCTCGGAATCACCTTATATGAAGCGCAACGAAGCGGTCTTCCTCCCGACAACGACGCCTATCTAGAGCAAATTCGAAAACTTCGCTAATCGCCGATTGACAATACCCTCCTGCCACGTTCATACCCTCTTCATCGTTTTCGTTTTCATTTAATCGGTTAGACAACTTCCGCTTTTGCACGCCACGCCGAAAACAGCCGAATAATCACGCCTTTTCCCTTCTTTTCCGAGCGTACTTCGATCGCCTCGAAACGATAATGGAAAAAGAAAGGAGGAGCTTTGAATGGGTTGGGAACCTCACTACGCACCCCTTTTGCAGCTGACACTAGCCCTCGGCGGCGGGGCAATAGTGTTGGGGGCCGTGTTACACTGGATCAAACGCATCCGACCCGGCATCGCGGGAGGCGACGATCTGAAGATCGTTCAGGTTTTGGCTGTTGGGCCGCGGGAGCGAATTATTCTTCTAGAAAGCCAAAACCACCGCTTTCTGGTGGGAGTCACTCCCTCAACGGTTACTCCCCTTTGGTCGCTACCCTCTCCTGCAGTCGACCTTTCCTCCCGCTCCGAACCCTCTGCGGCAGCTGCAGATTCCTCCTCCCCCACCTTCCCCGAAATATTGGCGCAACGGCGCCTGGGTACCGCAGCCTCTTCGGAGGTGCAATCATGAAGAGAAATCTCCCCCGTGCGCTTTTCATTTTACTCCTGTTTTTCGGATTGAGCCTTACTGCCCCTGAAATTGCCGCCGCGCAAGGAATTCCCCTGGCCACTGTCCGCCCTCAACCAGGGGGAGCTTCTGCCTACTCGCTCAATGTCCAGACGCTGCTTCTCCTAACCGCCCTGACCTTTTTGCCCGCAGCGCTGCTGATGATGACCAGTTTTACCCGTATTATCATCGTTCTCTCTCTCTTGCGTATGGCGCTCGGAACCCAGACCTCCCCTCCCAATCAGGTCTTGATTGGCATCGCGCTCTTTCTTACCTTTTTCATCATGGCGCCGGTCTTCGACCGGATCTACCAGGAAGCTTGGTTGCCATATGAACGCAGTGAAATGGCATTTGAACATGCGGTGCAGCGCGCTGCTCTACCGATCAAAGAGTTTATGCTCGCACAGGTGCGCGAAGGAGAGCTGCGTCTTTTTGCTGACCTTGCCGACCTTCCCGCGGTTCAAAAACCCGAAGAGCTGCCCCTTCGCGTAGTCGTTCCGGCGTTTATCACCTCGGAGCTGAAAACGGCCTTCCAAATCGGCTTTATGATTTTTCTCCCTTTTCTGATCATCGACATGATCGTCGCCTCGGTCCTCATGGCAATGGGAATGATGATGATGTCGCCGGTTCTTGTCGCGCTGCCGTTCAAACTTCTCGTCTTCGTTTTGGTCGACGGTTGGACTCTCCTCGTCGGCTCCCTTGTCCGCAGTTTTAGCCTTTAGGAGTTTACCATGTACGCCGCGCTCTTCGATCTCGCCCGCGACGCAATCATCACTGCTCTTCTCCTCTCTGCCCCGCCATTTTTGGCGGCGTTGATCACCGGTCTTATCATCAGCATCTTTCAAGCTGCTACTCAAATCAATGAAATGACCCTAACCTTTGTCCCAAAATTCATTGCAGTGGTCCTCACTTTGATTGTGATGGGTCCATGGATGGGGCAAACAATCACCGACTTCACTCTGCGGCTGATGCATGAACTGCCGCAGCTCATCACCTAAGGCTGCGTCTTCTCGATGTTGACCCTCACCGACGATCAATGGAGCGAGTGGCTTTCTCTTTACGTGTTACCTTTTTTTCGCATTCTCGGACTCCTTGCCGCTGCTCCTCTACTCTCTAATCGGGCGATCCCTACCCGAGTACGGCTTGCCCTCGCGATCGCGATTACCCTCGCCATTGTCCCCTCATTACCTCCGATCGTTCAGCCGGTCGCTGTAGGTTCCTGGGCGATCCTTCCAGCTATTATCGCGGAATTGCTAATCGGGGTGGTGATCGGCTTCCTGATCCGCCTTGCCTTTGCCGCGATTGATCTTGCGGCCTCTCTTGCAGGTTTCCAAATGGGGCTCTCGTTTGCTGTCTTCTTTAGCCCTACCACAGGGGCTCAAACGCCTGTCCTCAATGAATTCATTGGTCTATTTGCCACACTTCTTTTTCTCTCTCTCGACGGCCATCTGATGCTGATTCTCGCCATCGCCAAAAGCCTACACTGGTTGCCTCCTCCTGCCTCTTCTCTCTCTTGGCAAACGGGATGGGAAATGCTCCTCTCGGTTCCGCTCACGCTCTTTGTCGTCGCTTTCATGATCTCGTTGCCGGTCACGGCGGCGCTCTTTCTTACCAACATTGCGCTGGGCATCCTCACCCGAACGGCCCCTCAGCTCAACCTCTTTGCGGTGGGTTTTCCCATCACTATCTCTATCGGTTTTCTTACCCTCCTCATCACCTTTCCAGCGATCGGGGAGGTGATACGAAACGTTTTCACCGATGCCTTAGAAACAGCCGAAGCCTTTCTCGTCGCTCTCGGCGCAGTTCCGCGGTAAACTTTCTCCTCTATCTCAATTCCCCCTTTCTTCCCACCCTGTGTCTGACCCATCCGTTTCTCCCCCTTTTCCCGCTCTCCTTGGCCCAACAGCGAGCGGCAAAACGGCACTCACGCTCGCCATCGCCGACCGTTTTCCTATCGAAGTGATCAGCATCGACTCAGCGCTCGTCTACCAGGGAATGGATATCGGGACAGCCAAACCGAGCGCTATCGAGCGACAACGATGCCTTCATCACCTCATCGATTTTTTACCTCCCGAGCAAACCTACACTGTTGGCCGTTTTGTAACCGACGCCGAAAGTATCCTCCCTGAGATCGCTCTCCGCAATCGCATTCCTCTCTTTGTCGGCGGAACTATGCTTTACGCCAAAGCCTTCCACGAGGGGCTCGCCCCCCTTCCTCCGGCCAACCCGGCGGTGCGGCATACGATCGATGCCCGCGCGGCCGAGTCCGGTTGGCCAGCCCTTCACCGTTGGTTAGCCGAACTCGACCCCGCCACCGCTGCCCGCCTTGCCCCCAACGACCGGCAACGGATTCAACGAGCCCTTGAAATCGTTCTCACCACTGGCCGGCCCATCGGCGACCTTTTTGCCACCCAGCGGAAAAGGGAGCGTTTCGCCCTCGCTGCCCTTCTCCCCAGCGACCGAACATGGTTAGCGCGCCGCATTGAGGAGCGGTTCCACGCCATGTTACGCGCCGGCTTCCTTGAGGAAGTCGCTCAACTGCGCACTCGGCCAACGCTCACCGCCCAAGCCTCTTCTATGCGTGCAGTCGGTTACCGGCAGGCGTGGGCCTTTCTCGACGGTAAAATCGGCTACCAAGAGATGGTAAACGCCGCGATCGCGGCCACACGGCAATTGGCCAAACGTCAGCTCACTTGGTTACGCCGATTCATCCGCGAATGGAATGACGTCATCGTTCTTGACCCTCTAGACCCTGGCGTCGAGCAAAAGCTCTCACAATGGCTTCATCGCTGGCGGTAACCTCTTTCTCCTTCAGCCATCCCGAACTATAATCCACCTGGTTTTCTTTCATCGCGGGCTATGTCCCTCCTCTCCGAGGCATTAACGGTCGCTTTTCGCTACTCCCCCCATCTCGCGGATCTACTCGCAGCCCGCCCTTGGATCGGCGAGTGGCTTACCCCCAGACTCGAGCGCCCGATCACCCACAGCGACCTCGACGCCTTTTTCGTCGATCCTCCTTTCCCGCCTTGCACCTCCGCTCACCCCGACGAGCGGCTCATGATTGCTCTTCGTCACCTTCGGGCTGCCCACTTCGCCCACACGGCTCTGCGCGATCTCGCCCTTGCTGCCTCTCTTGACGAAATCATGCACGCGATGACGCTCCTTGCCGATTTTGCTATCCCTCTGGTCTACGAGCACCACTACCTTCAACTAGCTGACCGCTATGGCCGTCCTCAATCTGAGGATGGGTGGGAACAAGAGCTGATCGTCATCGGTATGGGAAAACTGGGAGGAGGCGAACTGAATGTCTCTTCCGATATAGACTTGATCTTCGTCTACCCTGAAGACGGCGAAACTGCTGGAGAACGCCATCTCAGCAACGCTGAGTTTTTTACCCAACTTGGCAAGCGTCTCGTTTATACCTTAGCACACCCCACTGCGGAAGGGCACGTCTTTCGGGTCGACCTTCGTCTTCGGCCGCATGGCGACTCGGGCCCACTCGTCGTCTCTTTCGCGATGCTCGAAGAGTACCTTGTCACTCAAGGTCGCGCCTGGGAGCGCTATGCTTGGATCAAGGCGAGGCCCCTCACAGGGGAACGCACTGGCCAGCTTGACGCGATCGTTCGCCCTTTCGTCTTTCGAAAATACCTTGATTACAGCGCCTTAGAAGCCGTTCGCGACCTTCACGCCCAAATTCGCCTCGAAAATGCCCGTCGCGATCGGCAAAACCACATCAAACTCGGGCCGGGGGGTATTCGCGAAATCGAATTCATCGCTCAAGCACACCAACTTATTCGCGGCGGGCGTGATCCCACTCTCCAACGGCGATCCACCCGAGCAACCCTTGCCCGTCTTGCCGAAACTGGGCAACTCCACCCGGAAAAGTGGCGGCTTCTTGATGACGCCTATTGCTTCTTACGGCGTGTCGAACACCGTCTTCAATACTGGCGCGACCAACAGACCCACGACCTTCCGCGCACTCCTCTGCAACAGCAACGGCTTGCTGAGTCGCTTGGCTTCACCGGCTACGCTTGTTTTCTCGATACCCTCGAATACCACCGGCAAGTTGTTTCAGAGCACTTTCAGGCGCTATTTGGCAAAGAAGAACCCTCTCCGACGCGAAATGCCGCTTGGTATGCAGCATCGGACCGTAATATTCTCGCGTCATTTCTCACTGAACTCGGTTATACCAACCCCTCTTCGCTCGCGGAGCGACTGGAAACGCTGAAGTCCACCCGCGTTGCCCCTCTCTCGAGCGAGGGTCGGCGCTGGCGCGACAACCTCATTGTTCGGTTCCTAGACGTTGCGCGCACTTTCCGTGACCCCGATTCTACCCTTGCTCGTTTTCTCGACCTCGTCGAAGCCATCGGTCGGCGAAGCAGCTACTATGCCCTCTTAAATGAAAACCCACAAGCGCTTGCTCGGATAGCCGACATTCTTTCTGCATCCCGCTGGGCAGCCGGCTATCTCTGTCGCCATCCGATCCTTCTTGACGAACTGCTCGACCCGCGTACCCTTGCTGACGAACCCGATTGGCTCTCCTATGCCCACGAGCTCCAGGAGCAGCTCGCTCTTCGTCGTCCAGATACAGAAGCGCAAATGAACTGGCTCCGAGAAGCGCATCATGCCCAACTCTTTCGGTTGCTGATGCGCGACCTCGCAGGGCACTTCACAGTAGAACGTCTCTCAGACCACCTCTCTGCGCTCGCGGACGCTACATTAGCCGCCACCCTTCCCGAGACATGGCGCACCCTCAAGCGCCGCCACACCGACGCCCCTACCTTTGGCATCGTTGCCTATGGTAAATTAGGAGGAAAAGAGCTGGGTTATGCTGGCGACCTCGACCTCGTCTTTCTCTTTGCCGATCCGCATCCTGAAGCACTAGATATTTACTGCCGTTTCGCCCAACGGCTGACCACCTGGTGGAGTGCTCGCACTGCGGCGGGCGAGCTCTTTGAAATCGACCTCCGGCTCCGCCCCGATGGTGAAGCCGGTCTTCCGGCCACCCCTTTTCCGCGGCTCGAGCGTTACCTTTTGAAAGAAGCCTGGACATGGGAGCACCAAGCGCTGACCCGCGCTCGTTTCGTTGCGGGCGCTCCTGAGCTCGGCGACGCCTTCGAAGCACTTCGCCGTCGCATCTTGACCATTCCCCGAAATCCTGAACCGCTTGCGCGGGAAGTAGTAGCGATGCGCGCTAAGATCTCCGCCGAACATCCTATTCCGCAAGCCCACTTCCACATCAAACATAGCCGCGGCGGCCTTCTCGACGTCGAGTTCATCGTCCAGTACCTCGTCCTTGCGTACGCTCCCCAGAACCCCCTCCTTTTGGACAACGTCGGCAATATCGCGCTCCTCCATCGTGCTGCTGCTGCCCAGCTGATCCCCTCTGACCTAGCGGAAGGATCGGCCGCTGCCTATCGCGCTCTACGCGCTGAACAACACAAACTTCGTCTCGACGAGCGCCCGCTTTTCCTTGCGCCCCACGAAGTTTCCGCCATTGTCGAACCGGTTATTGCCCTCTGGAACCACCTTTTCGCAACGGTTTCCCCTGCGGAACACCTTGGTCCAGCCGCCAACACCTATCAGGAGTCTTTCCCATGACCCCCTTCGAAACTGAACTCAAGCTCTCGATCTTGCCGAAGGAGGCTCCCCGTCTCAAGCGCCACCCTCTTCTCGAATCGGCGGAAAAGCGCGTCGTTCACTACCTTACCCACTACTATGACACCGCTGAAGGGGTGCTCGCTCGCGCGGGGATCGCTGTGCGCCTACGGCAGGTACGGCGCCGTCTCTACCTCACCGTGAAGTGTTCTGCTCCAGAAACCTCAGGACTTAGCATCCGGCCTGAATGGGAAAATGAGTTCACACTCGACTCTGAAACGTCGGAATTTGATCCTACGGCTTGCTCTTGGCACTTTGTCACCGCTGAGGAGGTACGCGCCCTCCTCCAACAGCACAGCGCTCAACTTCTTCGGCGTTTTACCACCCGCTTTACCCGTACCCAATGGTCCCTTACCCTCCCTGAAGGGAACTGTGAAATCGCGCTCGACCTGGGTCAAATCCTCGCCGGTGAGAATACCCTCCCCATTGCGGAACTCGAACTCGAAAGCCACGGAGCTCCCCCCATCGTCTTATACCGCCTGGCGCGAACCTTAGCGGAAGCAGTCGCCCTTTGGCCCGAACCGCGCTCGAAAGCCGAACGGGGCTTCTCGCTTCTCAACGGCAAAGCCAATGCTCCGATTAAATCCGCTCCTCCTCCCTGGACCCCTCGGCACACCATACTCGAAGCCTTTCTCATCGCCTGGCACGAATGTGTCGCCCAAGTCGGCGCCAATCTCACCATCTATCGCGATACCCAAGACCCGGAGGCCATTCATCAAATTCGGGTCGGACTGCGGCGAGCCCGCTCCCTTCTTCGTCTCTTTGCTCCGCTCCTTGGCAAAGAACAAGCCGAAACATGGCGTCTTGCCCTCTCCGAAGCAGCCTCCCATCTCTCCTCCAGCCGCGACCGGCATGTCCTTATTACTGAGCTGGTTGCCCCCTGTCGCGCCTCCTTTCCCCTTCTCAGCGATGAACTGGCAGCGCTCGAAAACTATCTCACCGTCACCACTCCCAAAGATGCTGCCCCCCCCTATGCAGCTATTGGTACCCTCTTTCTCGATGCCTCATTAGCCTGGACTCAGCTGACCGACCTCCCTAAAGCACGCAAACCCTTCGCCCCCTTTCTTGCCAAAAGAATGGAAGCCCTCCGTCGCCGTCTGCGGCGACGCCTCGCCGAGTGGGACCAAGCCCCTGGGGACCCCCACCGCCGTCACCGGGTCCGCATTGCCCTAAAAGCCATTCGTTATACTCTCGAGTGGAGCTCGGAAGTGGTTCCCGCCAAAACTCACCTCAAACAACTTACTCGTGCCAAGCGAGCCCTCGACCTTCTGGGAACTGCACAGGACTGGGTAGCTGCGGTTGAAACCCTTACCCCTCTCCTTGACACGGCCCGTTCTGCCTCTATCTCGCGTCGGTTTGGTCTCTCTTCTGCCGGAATCGCCCTTGCTGCCGCTGTCGTTCTCGCCTGGAACCACCCTCGTGCTGTTCCGGATGCAGATCAAATGCGAGAAACTCTTGCCGACTGGTTTGATGAAGCCATCCCCATCAAAGGAGTCCACCATGACCCCGATTGACTTGCTTCTCTGGCGTCACGCCGAAGCCGAGTCGGGCACTGACGACCTAGCCCGTCCCCTCACTGAAGAAGGAAAAGCTCAAGCAAAGCGCGTCGCCGCATGGCTCACGCGGTATGCCCCCAAAAAGCTTCGTCTCATCGCCTCTCCAGCGCTTCGCAGTCAGCAAACGCTCGCAGCGTATAATTCCCGCTACGAAATCAACGACGCGATCGCTCCCGATACCACCGTCGG
The DNA here is from genome assembly GCA_026416515.1 of Hydrogenophilus sp. Lineage (GTDB taxonomy): Bacteria > Pseudomonadota > Gammaproteobacteria > Burkholderiales > Rhodocyclaceae > Hydrogenophilus. The sequence goes on from JAOAEZ010000006.1 coordinate 10,022, forward strand.
GCGGGTGCTTACCCTCCTCGGTTGGCCCGAACCCAAGGAATCTTTTCTAATTGTTGGTCATCAACCCTGGATCGGTCAAACAGCTGCTTATCTCCTCACCCAATCGCCCCTTCCGTGGTCGTTTCCACGAGCAAGTCTCTGGTGGTTTCGAATTCGTTCCCATCACGCTTACCCGGTACAACTGCGTACTGTCATCCACCCTGATCTCACCGACCTCTCCTAACGGCTCCTGATGGAAAAGAGAATCGTTTTTTGTTAGAATTTCATTATCTCATCTGGAACCATGCGATGGAACCCAATCACACCCTGCGCGACGCTGGTCTGAAAACCACTTATCCTCGTCTTAAGATTCTCGAGCTCTTTTCCGCGCAGGGGGGTCGGCATCTCTCTGCCGACGAAATCTACCGTCAGCTCCGCGATCAAGGTGTCGACTTAGGACTTGCAACGGTCTATCGAGTCCTCACCCAATTTGAACAAGCGGGGGTTCTACTCAAGCACTATTTTGACGGCCACAAAGCGGTCTACGAGCTTACTCCCTCCCGTCACCACGACCATCTCCTCTGTCTGGATTGTGGGCAAATCATTGAATTCAGCGACGATGCCATCGAAGCGCGCCAGCGGGCTATTGCGGAGACCCTCGGTTTTTCCCTTCAAGGGCACGCGCTCTCTCTCTACGGTCGCTGCACCAAACCCGACTGTCCCCGCCGGCCGCGTTGAAGTCTTTTTCCCTCCCTCCTCTCCATGCAATCACCCGCTCTATACCCGATGCCGCAGCTTTCTTTCCTATTGCTCATCCTTTTTGCGTTTTCTGCGCCTTTCGGTTTAGAGCCGCTCTTCGCCTCCTCCCTCCCTTCTAGCCCCCTTGGGACGGAGAGCTCTCCATCGACCTCCTTTTCCCCCTCCCCCTCTGCCGAGGCTCAAACTCCTTCCTCCCTGGAGCCCTTGCGAGCCAAGCTCGAATCGTTCAAAGCGGAGTGGCAAAAGCAACGGCAACTCTACGAAACTCTCATGGAAACAGCAGAGCGCATGCGCAAATCGCTTGAAAAAGAACCCAAACCTCCCCTTGCCCGCACCTACGAACGCCTCCTTCAGATCGACCCATCAGAAGCCCGAAACTACCTAGAAAACCAAGAAGCGCAGCTCCTCGCCGAACGCGCCCGTTGGCAAGGGGAACGCACAGCGCTCCTTCACCCCCCTGACCCCACCTTCCCCTCTGAGCTCACCGCGCTCCTCTCCGCCTCCCTCTCCGCCCTCAACGCCCGTGACCCTCAACTTCGCATCCTTGCGTTGGAACGCGACGAAGCCCAACGGCTCTGGGACCAGCTCCAAACCGCTATCTCTCGCGCCCATGCTGCCCAACGAGCGCTCGCCGATGCCCACCTCACTCGCATCGACGCCCTTCTCGCTGAAATCGAGCAACTTCGTGCGCGCGCCCCCCTTTCCCTCTCCGCAGAAAGCGATCCTACCTCCCCCTTTCGGCAGCAACTCGCGCAAAAAAGCGCCCAAATCGAAACCCTACAAAAGAGCGCCCAGGATTTGATACACGCGCGGCAAGCCCTCGAAGAGACCCTTCAGCAACTCGAAACGCGCGCGCAACAACATGAAGGTGCTTCTCCCCTTCTCGCCCATCAACTCCGTCAACTCAAAACCCATCTCCTTGAACACGACCAACTTGCCCGTCGCGCCACCGCTGACGCCCAGCAAGCCCTCCGCGACTGGCAACGTCTTGAACTCCAGCTCCTGCAAACTCAACCCCGTTCACCATCCCCGCCCCTCTTCAAAACCCTTCCCTCTTCTCCTGAGCACTCCCTGGACCCTCAAAACGATCTTCCTGCTTCCTCTGCTCTGGAGACCCATTTCAACGCCCTCCGCCCGCTCTTCACTCAGGCAGCTGCCAATCTCGACGCTGCCGCCGCCATCAGTCGGCAATTCGCGCGTTCTGCTTTAGACCGGATCGAAGCCAAACTCCTCTGGGCGCCCACGGCGCTTCCCTTTTGGCAAACCGCTCTCGACGAACTTCGCTGGCTTCTCCTTCGTCTGATAGACGCACTCACCGTCCCCCTCGTCTCTCCTCCTCTCCCTGACCTTCTTCTCATCCTCTTTCTTCTACTCACCCTTTTTATCTGGTGGCGTACCAAAACCGCTGTCGACCGTCGGTATCGAGAAGCCATCTCCCTTCTCGCCATCGCCCGCCACCCTCTTCTCTACCTTCAGCTTATCCTCCTCGCCGCTTGGCGTACTCTCCACTTTCCCCTCATTCTCTTTACCCTCTCGCGCCTCCTCACCGCCACTCCCCACGACGCCACCATTGGCCTCAGCCACGGTCTCATCGGGGCCACTGTGAGTCTCTGGAACATCTCCTTTTGGCGGACCCTCTTTACCGACCACGGTGGCATCCTCCAACACCGTCTTGCCTTCACCTTGGACGAAATCGGCGCCATTGCCCGCCCTTTTCGCTGGCTGCAAATCGGTGCGATTCTCTGGAGCCTCATCATCGGGATCGCCACCACTGCTGCGATCCCCAGTGGGGTTACCCCTGAGCGCAGCGCGCTTCTACTCGCTGCTCTTTGGCTCACCCTCAATCTCGCTGTACTCTTCTCCCCCTTTATCCGCCACTTTTTCCCTTCACCTCCCCAGCGTTTCCTTCTTCTCCTCACTCTCCTCCTCGTTCCTTTAGGAACCCTCCTTCTCTTTCTCTTCGGTTTTCTTTATGCGGCGCAAGCCATTCTCACCGCCTACTGGCAAACCCTCTGGCTCACCCTTGCCCTTCTCTTTCTTTACGATCTCCTTTTAGCCATCTCCACTCGTCCCCTCTCTCCCGCTCCCTCTCCCCCTTCTATCTCCCCAGGGCCTCACCCCTCTCCCTCTCTTTCATCCCCTCCTGAAACGACCGATTCTCCCTCGGAATCCTCTTCTCCCAAACGCTTCAACCCATCCCCTCTTCTCTCCCTTACCCTCTCTCTCCTCTGGTTCCTTCTCCTCTATACGCTCTGGCACCCGATTCTCCCTGCTCTCGCCCAACTCGACCACTGGATTCTCTGGGAAACCGCGCTCGGCCCCACCACCATTCGGGTTACCCTCGCTGATCTCCTCGCGGTGGCGGGCGTTGCGCTCTTCTTGACGGCGCTCATCCGTCACCTTCCCCCCCTTCTAGAACCCCTTCTCAACCGTGCTCCTCTCGACGCTGGTGGCCGCTACGCCGTTCTCGCTCTCACCCGTTATACCCTCGCCGCCATTGGTGTTATTTGGATTCTCAATCGGCTCGGCATGCCCTGGTCGCAACTTCAATGGCTCGTCGCCGCCCTCACCGTCGGCCTGGGCTTTGGTCTCCAAGAGATCGTCGCCAACTTTATCTCCGGTCTTATCCTCCTCTTTGAACGCCCTGTCCGGGTCGGTGACGTCGTCACCATTCAAGGCAACACCGGGGTCATCAAACGGATCACCATTCGCGCTACCATCATCGAAACCAGCGACAAACAAGAGGTCCTTATTCCCAACAAAGCCATTCTCACGGGCAACGTCACCAACTGGACCCTTTCCGACCAGCAAGCCCGAATTACGATCCCTATCGGTCTTCCCTATGGTACCGACATCGAACAAGCGGCGGAGCTTCTTCTCGCTGTCGTCCGCAACCACCCCAACATTCTTCCCGATCCTCCCCCCACCGTCGCTTTCCTCCAGTTTGGTCCGAACAGCATCGACCTAGAACTCCGCTGCACGGTAAACGAACTCAACCGTCGCACCCAAACGCGCACTGAACTCGCCCGCCTAATCCTCGATGCGCTCACGCGGGCGGGAATTGAGATCCCTCGCCCTCAACAAGACCTCTACATCAAAGCCTTTCCTCCCCTCCCCGCTGCTTTTTCATATCCCTTCGCCCTCGCCTCCTCTCCCTCTCACTCCTCCTCAGAAGCCAACTCGGCGAAAACCTCCTCTGCTGCGGTCACTGTCTCTTCGATCACCTCCTCTCCGTGCGCCGCAGAGACAAATCCAGCCTCAAACGCCGACGGAGCGAAATAGAATCCTCTCGCCAACATCGCGTGGAAAAAGCGGCGAAACTGAGCGACGTTGCTCCCGACCACCTCCTGGAATGATCGAGGGACGGTCGGTGAAAAGTAAATCCCGAACATTCCCCCCACCCAATCGCTCGTAAACGCCACACCGCCCCTTCTGGCCGCTTCCTTGAGGCCCTCTGCCAACCGCCTGGTTCGCTCCGCCAACCGTTCGAAAAACCCCGGCTCGGAGACCAGCTCCAGCGCTGCTAAACCGGCTGCCACGGCCACCGGCGAACCCGAAAGGGTTCCTGCCTGATACACAGCGCCCAGTGGAGCCAATTCCTCCATCAACTCTCGTCGGCCGCCAAATGCGGCCAGCGGCATTCCCCCCCCGATCACCTTACCCAATGTAGTCAAATCGGGCACCACCCCGTACAACCCCTGTGCTCCCTGCAGTCCCACTCGGAATCCTGTCATCACCTCATCGAAGATCAACACGCTCCCGTAGCGAGTACACAACCGCCGCAATCCTTCCAAGAACCCCTCCTGCGGCTTTATCAAATTCATATTGCCCGCGATCGGCTCCACGATCACCGCGGCGATTCGTTCTCCATGTTCGGCAAATACCCTCTCCACCCCTGCCGAATCGTTGTACTCCAACACCAACGTCTCCTGGGCCACTGCTGCGGGTACCCCTGCCGAACTTGGATGGCCGAACGTCAGGGCCCCTGACCCTGCCTTCACCAACAATCCATCCACATGGCCGTGGTAGCATCCTTCGAACTTCACCACCAAGCTTCGGCCGGTCACCCCCCGCGCCAAGCGCACGGCGCTCATCGTCGCCTCGGTTCCCGAGCTCACCAACCGCACCCTCTCCAACGACGGCAGCAACGACTGCAACCGTTCCGCAAACAGTACCTCTCGTACCGTAGGCGCCCCAAACGACAATCCGTCGCGCGCTGCCTCCTGCACGGCGGCCACGATCCGCGGATGGGCATGGCCGGCGATAGCGGGGCCCCACGACCCCACGAAATCGACATAGCGCCTCTCACTCTCATCCCACACAAAAGGCCCCTCTGCTCGGCGGATGAAACGCGGCACGCCTCCCACCGCCCGGAAAGCGCGCACTGGCGAATTTACCCCACCCGGGATCACCGCTGTAGCGCGGCGCCACCAAACCTCGTTGCGATCCTCGCTCATCGCTCTTCTCTCCCCGATCTCTCCTCTCTCCCGCGCAATCGATCGATTGTCGTTCGCCATCGCCGCGCTCGTTCCGCCACCTCTTCGCTCTCCCCTGTAAACACATCGCCGATCACCGCCACTCCGTCGGCCCCGGCAGCCACCACCTCTGCCGCTCGTTCTGCGGTCACCCCCCCGATGGCCACCCGCAGCGCTCTCAACGTTTCGGCTGACGTCAAAAGCGACAATGGAGCGTGTCGTGCCTCTGGTTTCGTCCCAGAGGCGAAGAAAGCCCCGAACGCAACGTAATCCGCCCCTTCCTCCACTGCCTCCCTCGCTCGGTTCCACGAATCGTAGCAACTCGCCCCCACCACCCGCTCTGGTCCCAGTCGCTGTCGGGCTACGGTCACTGGCTCATCCTCCTGTCCCACATGGACTCCTCCCCCCAATGCCACTGCCAAATCGACATCATCGTTGATTACCAACAAAGCCCCCCTCTCAGCGGCTACCTCAGCCAGCCACTCCCCCCACCTCCACCGCTGGCGACGCTCTATCGCCTTATTGCGCAACTGCACCCAATCAGGGCCTGCTGTCAAAGCGGCGCTCACTCGTTCTCGCCAACGGCCGAAATCTCGATCATCGGGTGTAATCAAATACCAAAATGGTATCGTCGGCTTCATAACCATACTCCGATTATAATTCACCCCGCTCTCTCCGATAGATCTCCTATGATCCCAGCGGCCCGATCTTCTCCTGTCGACCTCACTGACCTTCCCCTCACGCCCCGCGACTGGCGCAATACCCTCTTGCGGCTTTTTACCCATCTCGCCCCTTATCGCCTTCGAATTCTTCTCGGTTTTGCGGCGCTCATCGCTGCCAAAGCAGCCCTTGTCGCCACTCCCCTGCTCCTCAAAACTCTAATCGACACGCTCGCCTATCGCACTCCCTCTCCCGCCCCCTCTCTTCACCCCCTTCCTCTTGGGGCGCTTGCGCTGGTCGTTGCCTATGGATCGGCGCGCGCCATGGTCTCTCTCTTCACAGAACTGCGGGAAATTCTCTTTGCCCGGGTAGTTCAATCTCTCTCCCGGCAGCTCTCGCTCGACGTTTTTCACCATCTTCTGCACCTCTCCCTTCGCTTTCACCTCGAACGGCAAACAGGGGGGCTCTCCCGCGACATCGAACGTGGCACACGAGCGGTAGGAACCTTTATCAACCTCACCATCTTTTCCATACTTCCCACCCTCATCGAACTTCTCATGGTCCTTGCGCTCCTTTTCACCCTCTACCGTCCCCTCTACGGTCTCATCGTCGCCGTTACCCTCTTTTTCTACATCCTCTACACCGTTCTCATCACCAACTGGCGCACGCACCTTCGCCGTCACCTCAATCGGCTAGATGCCCAAACCCACACCCGCGCCATTGACGCCCTACTCAACTATGAAACCGTCAAATACTTTAACAATGAAACCTACGAACAGCAGCGTTATGATCAAGACCTAGCGCGCTGGCAACAAATAGCCATTAAAAACCAATACTCCCTTTCCCTCCTCAACGTCGGGCAAGCCTTCATCATTGCGGCGGGTGTTACCCTCATGCTTTTTTTAGCGGTCCACGAAATCGAGCAAGGTCGCCTCACCGTGGGAGACCTCGTGCTCATGAACGGTGTTATGCTGCAGCTCTATATGCCCCTCAATTTCTTAGGGGTTGTTTACCGCGAAATCCGTCAAAGCCTCGTCGACCTCGAGCGCCTCTTTGCCCTTCTCGCCATCAAGCCGGAAATCCGTGATCCCATTACCCCCAAACCCCTCCCCTCTCCCCCTTTAGCGATCGAATTCGACCGCGTCCGATTCGCCTATGACCCGCGTCGGCCGATACTCGACGACTTTACACTCACTATCCCCGCCGGCAAAACGGTCGCGGTAGTTGGTCCTTCGGGCGCGGGCAAGTCGACGCTCGTTCGGCTTCTTTTCCGTTTCTATGACGTCACCGGTGGTGCCATTCGGATCGGCGGAATCGACATTCGGGAACTCTCGCAACTGCAATTACGGCGGGCGATCGGCATTGTTCCGCAAGACACGGTCCTCTTCAATGACACCCTTGAATACAACATCCGCTATGGGCGGCCGGAAGTCACTGATGCCGAACTCTGGGCGGCGATTCGCGCTGCTCGTCTTGACCAACTCATTGCCCGTCTCCCCGATGGTCTCAACACGCTTGTCGGCGAACGCGGCCTCAAACTCTCTGGAGGCGAAAAGCAGCGAGTGGCGATTGCCCGAGTTTTTCTCAAAAATCCTCCCATTCTCATCCTTGACGAAGCCACCTCGGCGTTGGACACCGCCACCGAACGCGACATTCAAAGCGAGCTCGCCGCCGCTCGGGCGGGCCGCACTACTCTTATGATTGCGCATCGTCTCTCCACTGTTCGCGACGCCGATGAAATCGTCGTCCTCGACCATGGCCAAATCATCGAACGGGGCACTCACGAAACGCTTCTGGCCCGGGGTGGTCGTTACGCGGAACTCTGGGCCAAACAAAGTGAAAACTCCTCCTCTCCTCCCCCCACTCCTCCTCTCTCGTTTTCTCCCTAAAGTCGCCGATATTGGTATGATAATTGCTGAAGAAATAAAAACTCCTTTTTCGAGGAAGGCTCATGAAGCGAATCGCTGTCCTTCAATTTGCCCCGCTCGAAGGTCCCGGGTACTTCAGCTCTTTCATCGCTGCCCGAGGAGGGACCACCCACCTCATTGCCCTCTACGCCGGCGATCCTCTCCCCACTGATCCTACTGCCTATGATGGGTGGTGTCTCATGGGTGGGCCGATGAGCGTCAACGACCCTCTCCCTTGGATTCCCCCTCTCCTCACCCTCATTCGTCGTGCTGTAGAAAGCGGTATTCCGGTAATCGGCCACTGCCTAGGGGGGCAGCTCCTTGCCAAAGCCCTTGGTGCCTCGGTAGCACCGAACCCCACCAAAGAGATTGGCTGGGGAGAAGTCTGGGTCACGGATCCCGACGCTGCCCGCCCTTGGCTTGGAGACCTTGAGCGTTTCACTGCTTTTCACTGGCATGGCGAGACCTTCTCCATCCCCCCCTCTGCCAAATGCTGGCTCACCAGTCGCTTTTGTGCTCATCAAGCCTTTTCTATCGGTCCTCACCTTGGGTTACAATGTCATGTAGAGATGACCGAAGCGATGATCGCCGACTGGTGTCGGGAATGGGCTGCTGAAAACGCTCCTGTCAGCGAAGCGGTAGCCCCTCCCGATCGCATTCTCGCCCAAACACCGGATTTTCTTCCTCAACTGCGGGCGGTTGCGGATCGCCTTTATACTGCCTGGTGGCGAGGGGTTCTTCATGAGCGGTGACCTTCGCGTTGCCAGTTACATTCAACCGATCTGGAGTCTCCCGCACGGTCGAATTGTAGGCTGGGAAGCGCTTCTCCGCATTTGGCAAGGTGATCAACCGCTTCCCCCCCCGGTCTATCTTGCTGCCGACAACAACGAATCCATTGCCCTTGAGCGCGAACGCAGCGCGCGTCTTTTACACCTTGGCGAATGGTCCCGTTGGCGTCCCCCTCTTGTCTGGCTCTTTCTCAATATTTCTCCCACCGCTGCCCGGCACGCCCTAGACCATCCCTCGGACCTCGCTCTCACCACGGCCCGTTTGGCCATTCCCTCTCACCAAATCGTCGTCGAGCTCCTCGAATCGACCGTTCCCGATCCTAGCGCGATGGCTGCGATTGTTCAGCACTATCGGGAGCTTGGTTGTCTCGTCGCCCTCGACGATTTTGGGGTAGGTCACTCTAACCTCGACCGTCTCTTTCACCTTCTCCCCGACTTTGTCAAGCTCGACCGCTCCCTCCTCATCGCTGCCGTCTCGAATCCTATTCTCCGTCGCGCCTTTCGTCACCTTGTCGGCTTTGTCCACGCGGCGGGCGCTATTGCCCTCGCTGAAGGTGTTGAAACCAGCGAACAAGCGGCGATCGCCATCGACGCCGGTGTTGACCTCATTCAAGGCTATCGTTATGGTCGTCCTGCCCCCTGGAGCACCTGGCTATACTCGCCGGCGGGAGGAGATGCCCAACAAACCCTCCTCGCCGACCGCAACCGTCCGATCTGTCCCCCTATTCCTCCCTCGCTCTACCAATGGTTTCACCTCCTCTCGCATCGCTGGCTCAGCGAACCCCAGCTCGGTCCGTGGGCCTGCGTAGGGGCTCCGGAGGAGGTTCTCCGTCTCTACGAACTCGACCATCGGGGTGTTCAAATCGGTCCTACCCACTACTGTCGTTGGCTGGAACACAATGACGCCCAACGCTACGCCCCCCTGGCTGCTGCTGCCGGCTCCTCCTGGTCGCACCGCCCCTACTTTCGCGACGCCATTGCGCGCCCTACTCACCTGATCATCTCTGAACCCTACCTTGCTCTCCCCGATCGCCGCTGGGAAGTCACCCTTGCCTTTGCTTCTGCAGACGCCAAGCGTGTTCTCTGTGCTGACCTTATCTGGCGCGACCTCTGTGCGTTCAATCCGGAGCCGAACTCTGCCGCGCTGCACCACTCTGAAGCCACCCCTGCCGCTTTTGAGTGACAAAAGCTAGAAAGAGGAGCGCCGTTTTCCGCCTCTCCTTTCTGGCACAAAATCTGCTCTTTTACTTCTGATCTCTCACTGCACGGAGAATCCACGATGAAGACTACCCTCTCCTCTCTCTCCCTTACGGCGCTTCTCGTTACGCCGGCGCTGGCGTTTGCGAACTCCCCCCTCACCGCCAACGTTACTCTTGCCAGTGAATACATCTACCGAGGCATCTCCCAAACCAACGAGAAACCTGCCCTTCAAGCCGGGCTCGACTGGGCGGGCAGCGATGGCTGGTATGTAGGTCTCTGGGGTTCGAACATCTCCTGGCTTGCCGACCTCGCTCCCGGAAGCTCTTCCAGTGTTGAAATCGACCTCTACGGCGGCAAAAAATGGACGATAGGCTCTACCACCCTCGATCTCGGGCTCTTGCAATACTACTACCCTGGCAGTTACTCTGCCGACTGGAAAGCCCTCTCCGGCCTTAAAACCCCGCACACTACTGAAGTTTATGCAGCGCTCACTTATGGTCCGGCCACCTTTAAACTTTCCTATGCCCTTACCCCGCTCTTTGGCACTCCGGAGTCGCGCGGCAGCACCTATTGGGACCTCACTCTTGCCCCTGAACTCACGGCAGGTATCACGGCGGTCGCCCATGTCGGTCGGCAAATTGTCGCCGGCTCGGGCAACGCCGACTACACCGATTGGAAGCTAGGTTTTACCACCAAAGTCGGCGCTTTTGACATGGGCCTCTACTATGTAGATACCGATATAAAAGGCTCTAAAATTGCAGATCCTAGACTTCTACTCACTCTGGGCAAAAGCTTTTAAAGGAGAACCGCTATGAAAATGGTCAGCGCCATCATCAAGCCTTTCAAACTCGATGAAGTTCGGGAAGCCCTCAACGAAGCCGGTGTCACCGGTCTTACTGTCACCGAAGTCAAAGGTTTTGGGCGGCAGAAAGGCCACACTGAACTCTACCGTGGTGCCGAATATGTGGTCGATTTTCTCCCGAAAGTGCGCATTGACGTCGCCGTTCGTGACGAACTGGTCGAACGGGTCATCGATGCGATCGTTCAAGCCGCTCGTACTGGGAAAGTAGGAGACGGAAAGATTTTCGTCACTCCCATCGAGAAAGTCGTCCGCATCCGCACCGGCGAAACGGACGCCGCCGCGCTCTAAAGTGCGGAATTCTGAAAGGAGGAACTCATGGAAATGGTCCATAAAGGTGACGTCGCCTGGATGATGACAGCGACGCTGCTCGTTCTCATGATGGTCGTACCGGGGGTTGCCCTCTTTTACGGCGGCATGGTCCGAGCCAAAAATGCCCTCTCGGTCTTGATGCAAGTCCTCACGGGCTTGGCTCTTATCCTCATCGTCTGGGCCCTCTACGGCTATACCCTTGCCTTTACCAGCGGTACTCCCTTCATCGGCTCGTTTGACAAGCTCTTTCTTTCTGGCATCACCACCGAAAGTCTTGCCGACACCTTCACGCAGAATGTCAAACTTCCCGAACTGGTCTTTGTCGCCTTCCAAGGCACCTTTATGGGGATCACCGCTGCCCTCATCGTAGGCTCCTTCGCTGAGCGGATTCGTTTCTCCGCGGTGCTCATTTTTATCCTCCTGTGGGGTACCTTCGCCTATCTCCCCATCGCCCACATGGTCTGGGGTCCGGGTGGCTGGCTCCTCACCGATGGAGCACTCGACTTTGCCGGCGGCACAGTCGTCCATATCAACGCTGGTGTCGCGGGGTTGGTCGGTGCCTACCTCGTCGGCAAGCGCATTGGCTATGGGCGAGAAGCCCTTACCCCCCATTCGCTTCCCCTCACGATGACCGGTGCCTCGCTCCTCTGGGTTGGCTGGTTTGGCTTTAACGCTGGGTCAGCATTAGAAGCCAACGCCACGGCGGCGCTCGCCTTTGCCAATACCCTCTTCGCGACCGCTGCAGCGATTCTCGCCTGGCTAGCGGGTGAAGCCTTCCTCAAAGGCAAACCATCGATGCTCGGGGGCGCCTCCGGTGCGGTGGCAGGCCTCGTCGCCATCACCCCGGCGGCGGGCACGGTAGGACCGATTGGGGCCATCCTCATCGGTTTAGCGGGCGGTCTTGCTGGCCTTTGGGGAGTCAACCAACTCAAGCGGCTCCTCGGTGCTGACGACGCCCTTGACGTTTTCGGAGTCCATGGCGTCTGCGGCATTGTTGGAGCTCTCCTCACAGGTGTTTTCACCTCCCCTGCCCTCGGCGGCACGGGCGCTGAGACCTTCTCGATTCCCTCTCAGATTCTCATCCAATTCAAAAGCGTCGTCGTTACCATCATCTGGTCGGGCGTCGTCTCCTTCATCGCTTACAAAATTGCCGCCGCTCTCAGCGGTGGTCTGCGGGTCAGCGAAGAAGAAGAGCGCGAAGGCCTTGATGTTGTCGCCCACGGCGAAAGCGCTTATCGCTTCTAGCTCCTTCTCCCGCTACTCCTAAATCCTGCTACTCCTAAACTCAGGGGGCCGCCTTTCCGATGGGAAAGCGGCCCATCCTTCCTCGCCCTCCTCTCCAAAACGACGCAGCGATAGGGCCTGCCGACCGCCCTCTCTTACCCCAAATAAGCCAGCGATTTTTCTATAAGGTGTACGCTCTCCCCTCGTTGTTATATAATCGTGTATAGGTGTCGGCGGTGCCGCGCGACCGCGCGGTGAAACGGGAACGCGGTGAAAATCCGCGGCTGCCCCCGCAACGGTAAGGAAGAACGCCCGCCATAGAAGCCACTGGTCGTCGTGCTCGCGCTGCGGGTGCCCGGCTGGGAAGGCGGCGCGGCGATCGCTTCCAAGCCCGGAGACCGGCCGTCGACAAAAGCCACTTTGTTCGGCCACGGGGGAATGGCCGGAAAGGAGTCGACGATGAATGCTGCTTCGCGTGTTCAAGAGCGCTCGTGTACCTCTCTTTACCTTTTTTCTCCTGGCGCATCGCTTCTGCGGCGAATCGCGTTTGCCCTTACTGCTCTCTCCTCAACGGCGGCGGCCACTACTTTCCCGGAAATCGTAGTCACAGGCAGCCGAACCGCCGAGCGAGTGGAAGAGACCCTCACCGAAATCACCGTCATCGATCGTGAAGCGATCGAACGCGCTGGTGCCACCACATTGATTGACCTCCTGAGCCGCACGCCGGGTGCCCGTTTTGCCCAAAACGGCGGCATGGGGGCCTCTGCCGCGCTCTTTCTACGCGGCGCCGAAGCGCGCCACACGCTGCTTCTCGTGGACGGCGTGCGCCTCGGTTCAGCCACCACAGGCCAACCCACCCTCGAGGCGATTCCGCTTGAGGCTATCGAACGGATTGAGATCGTTCGCGGCCCGGCCAGTGCCCTCTATGGCTCCGAAGCCATCGGCGGGGTTATCCACATCGTCACCCGTCGCACTGCCGATCGTTTTACCCCTCACCTCCTCCTCGGGGTAGGCAGCAACGCCACGCATCGTTTAGTCACCTCGGCGGTTGGGCGCGATGGAGCGCTGCGCTACACCCTCACCGCTGGCAGCGAAGGCACTCAAGGGATCGATGCTCGTGATCCTGCCACCCTCGACCATCCACCTGACGCCGATGGTTTTCGCAACCGCTTTGCCACCACTGCGCTCACTTGGGCGCTCACCGAACACACCGACCTCGACCTCACCGCCTATCTCAGCCGGGGGCGGAACGACTATGACTCGGGTGCCGGCCGTACCTGGATTTTAGATTACGACTCCTACCTCCTCAAAGAGCTCACCGCCGCGAGCCTTGCCCTTCGTCAACGCTTCGACACCCAATGGCATACCACCCTTCGCCTCGGCCACGCCCGCGACCAGCTCACCGACCGCAGCTCTGCCACAGCGCGCACGCACTTCTACACTCATGAAACGCAATTTATCTGGGAACATGAAATCGCTCTTCCGCTCGGCAACCTCTTTGCCGCCTACGATCAACGCGACACCGACATCGACTCTACCATCCCTTACACTGTCACCCAACGAACTCTTCGGGCCCTCACCCTCGGTTGGCTTGCGGAAAGAGGTTCCCACCGCTGGCAGATCAACGCCCGCCGCGACCACAACAATCAATTCGGTACCCGCACCACCGGTCTGATCGCCTATGGCTACCACCTCACTCCCACCTGGCAGCTTCGTCTCTCCGCTGCAACCGCTTACAACGCTCCAACCTTTAACCAACTCTACTGGCCAGACACCGGCTTTGGCGGTGGTAACCCAGAACTTCGCCCTGAGTTTGCTCGCAACCGGGAGATCGGCCTTCGTTGGCGTCAAGGGGATGCTCACTTCACCGTCGCCTACTATGACAACCGCGTCAAAGACCTCATCGCTGGCTGGCCTCCCCGCAACATCAACCGTGCTCGTCTTCAAGGAATTGAAACTATCGTTGGTGGCCGCAATGACCCCTTTAGCTGGCAAATCGGCGCCGACTGGCTCGACGCCATCGACGAAACCACCGGCCTTGAGCTGCCCCGGAGGGCGCCTCTAGCCTTCAGCGGCATGTTATCGCTCTTAGCCACCCCCTGGCACCTCGGCTTTGACCTGAGCGCCGTAGACCGGCGCTTTGATAACAGCCGAAACAGCGTTCGCCTTAGTGGCTACAGTCGGCTCGATCTGTGGGTGCACCGCTCTCTCACCCCCGACTGGCGGCTAGAGCTCCGCGCCAACAATCTCTTTGACCGAACCTACCAAACCGCCGCTGGGTATTTGCAGCCCGGACGTGAACTCTTCCTCGCGCTCCGCTATCTCCCCCGTTAAGCATTCTCTCCTTTGGCGAAACCCTGCCGCTGCGAAGACCCCCGCGCGGCGGGGGGTTGCCGCGCTACTTCTTCTCTTACTCTCTGCGTTCGTCGCGCTCCTTCTCGCCCTCGCCCTCGGCCCCATTTCCCTTCCCCCCACCGAGCTCTTTGCGGCCCTTTTCGACAGCACCCATCCCGCCGCTCCCATCGTACGGCACCTGCGCGGCGAACGGGCCCTTGCCGCTTTCACTGCCGGAGCGCTTCTTGCCCTCTCTGGAGCGATTCTCCAACTCCTCTTGCGCAATCCCCTTGCTGACCCCTACCTTCTCGGAACCTCAGGCGGTGCTGCCGTCGGGGCCCTCACCGCCATTCTCCTTGGGCTCCACGCCTCGCTTATCCCCGCCGCCTCTTTTCTCGGAGCGATCGTCGCCCTTCTCCTCGTCTTGCTCCTCTCCCGCCGCTACCGTTTCAGCCCAACCCCCCTTATCCTCACCGGTGTCATTATCAGCGCCGGTGCAGGCGCGCTGATCACCCTTCTCCTCACCCTCGCTCCGGACGGAAAACTCCCCGCCATGCTCTTTTGGTTGATAGGCGACGTCACCCACGCGCGCTCCTTTATTCCTCCCCTTCTCCTCCTCATCGTCGCCCTTGTCGTTCTCTTTCCCTGGGGACGGGACCTCAACGTTCTCCTCTGGGGGGATGACGTCGCTGCCGCCTTAGGCGTAGCGGTCCTTCCTCTACGTTGGTTTCTCACCATCCTCGCCTCCCTTCTCACCGCTGTGGCTGTCACCCTTGTCGGCTCTCTCGGCTTTATTGGCCTTATCGTCCCCCACACTGCTCGTCTCCTCCTCGGCAACGACCAACGCCTCCTTCTTCCCGCCTCCGCCCTCCTTGGCGGCGCGCTCCTCACCCTTGCCGACACACTGGCCCGCACGCTTCCTGCTCCGCAACAACTCCCCGTCGGCGTCCTTACCGCGCTCCTCGGCGTTCCCTTCTTTCTCTGGCTCCTCCACCGTCGCCTTCCGCCGTGGAACTCCTCGTCACCGACACCCTAACGATTGGCGTTGCCGGACGCTCCCTGATCGCCGACCTCTCCTGGCGGATCGAAGGAGGGCAATGGTGGGCGATTCTCGGCCCCAATGGCGTGGGCAAATCGCTCCTCCTCGCCACCCTCGCTGGGCTCCGCCCGCCCCAACGCGGCGCGATCTATCTCGCGGGTCGTCCTCTCACCGCCTGGTCCCGTCGCGAACGTGCCCGCTGGGTCGGCTGGCTTGGCCAAGAAAATGCTGTTCCTCCGGCCACCTCCGTCCTCACCGCAGTCCTTGCCGGGCTCCACCCTCACCTTCATCGCTGGCGCTGGGAAGGAGACATCGAGCTCGAACAAGCGCATGCGGCGCTTGCCGCCCTCAACCTCGCCCATTTAGCCCACCGCGATACCGCCACGCTCTCAGGAGGCGAACGGCAACGGGTAGCCCTTGCGCGTCTCCTCCTTCAAAACCCCTCTCTCTACCTCCTCGACGAACCCCTCACCCACCTTGACCTTCGTCATCAGCACCTTACTCTTCAGCTTCTCCAACGCCGGCAAGCTGAGGGCGCTGCGATCCTCACTATCCTCCATGACCCCCACTGGGCACTCCGTTTTGCCACCCACCTTCTCCTCATCGGCCCCAATCGACCTCCCCAGTTCCTTCCCATCGCTCGTCTCACCGCCACTCACCTCTCGGAGCTCTACGGGGTGATCCTCCACCCCATCGGGGACCGCGAAAACCCCCTCTTCGTTCCCCTCTAACCTTGCGTTTTCTCCCTTCCCCTTTCCCTCTCTTCTGAACTGCCACGCGCCTCCTCCAGTACCCGGCACAATTGCTCTGCCCCCTCTAACAATCGCGGCGTTGGTCGCTGCAGCAACGAAGGCGAGATATGTACCAACCGCCCCTTCGCCACCGCCTCTATCCCCTGCCATCCACGCCAATTCTCCAACCAATCGGGGCGCTCCTCCTCCATCCCGCCTGCCACGATCACCTCGGGATTCGCGGCGATCACCGCCTCCATGCTCACCACCGGTGCGGGGGCACTCAACGACCCAAAAATATTTACCCCCCCGCATATCGTCACCACCTCCTGGAAAATATGGGTTCCCCCCAATGTCCGCAACGGTCGATCCCAAATCTGGTAAAAAACTCGCACTGGCCGTTCTCCTCCGTATTGGGCGCGCAGTGCGGCCACCCCTGCGCGGAAACGGGCTGCTGCTGCCGCCCCCACTTCCTCGCTTCCCGCCAATCGTCCCAATCGCTCCAAATTACTCGCCACATCCTCTAAGCGGCGTGGCTCGGACCGGAAAACCGTTACCCCCAATGCCTCCAAGCGAGCCAACGTCCACTCGGGGTTGCCGCTCGCCCACGCCACCACCAAATCGGGCTTTACTGCCAACACCCGTTCTAAATCGATGCGGGAATATCCCCCCACTCGCGGCAAGTGGTTTGCCTCTGGGGGATAATCGCTAAACTCCACCGCTGCCACTACCCGATTTCCTGCCCCCGCTGCGAACAAATTCTCCGTCGTGTGCGGTGCCAAGCTTACAATCCGCGTCGCCGGTCGCTCCAACCGCACCGCCCGGCCGGTATCATCGTGCACCTCTATCGATCCCCCACTCCCCCCCGGAGCCGCCATCCCTCCCAACCCCCCCGCCACCACCCCCACCCTCCAGAACTTCACTCTGCTCCGACCCTTCGCAGCTCGGCTCGCTCCCTTCTCTTTCTCTCCTCTCCTCTCTCTACCCGCGCTCGAACGTAAATCCTCCGTTCTGAACCTCGACCCGTACCACATCCTTTGGTCCAAATCGTCCCTCCAAGATCAACCGCGCCAGCGGATTCTCGATATGCTCCTGGATCGCGCGCTTCAAGGGCCGTGCCCCGAAAACCGGATCGTACCCTACCTCCGCCAATTCTCGCAGCGCCTCCTCGCTCACCACCAACCCGATCTCCTGGCGTGCCAATCGCTGCTCCAATCGTCGCAGCTGGATTCGGGCCACCTCGGCGATCTGGCTATCGGACAATGGATGGAACACCACCACCTCGTCGATACGGTTGATGAACTCCGGGCGGAAAAACCCCTTCACCTCCGCCATCACGGCTGCTCTCAACCCTTCCGTCTCGCCGCTCGCCGCCAACTGTTGGATGCGCTGTCCTCCCAAATTGGAGGTCATCACGATCACTGTATTCTTAAAATCGACGGTTCGTCCATGGCTATCGGTCAACCGTCCATCATCGAGCACCTGCAGCAAAACATTAAACACATCGGGATGAGCCTTCTCCACCTCATCGAACAAAATCACGCTGTAAGGCTTACGCCGCACCTGCTCCGTCAAATATCCCCCCTCCTCATACCCCACATAGCCCGGGGGTGCGCCGATCAATCGTGCCACTGCGTGTTTTTCCATATATTCGCTCATATCGACGCGGATCAGATGCTCCTCGCTATCGAACAAAAACTCCGCCAGCGCCTTGCACAGCTCTGTCTTTCCTACCCCTGTCGGACCTAAAAACAAGAAAGAACCGTAAGGCCGATTCTCATCGGCCAACCCGGCGCGCGACCGGCGGATTGCATCGGCCACCAAGCGCACCGCCTCATCCTGCCCTACCACCCGTTGATGGAGATGCGCCTCCATCCGCAGCAATTTCTCCCGTTCGCTCTCCATCATCTTAGCCACCGGGATTCCGGTCATTCGCGACACCACCTCGGCGATCTCCTCTGCCCCCACCTGGGTGCGCAGCAACCGGAAGGGTGTTCCACTCGCCTCTGCCTCCTCAGCGCGGCGCAACTCCGTCTCCAATCGAGGTAATTCTCCATACTGCAGCTCCGCCACTCGATCCCACTGTCCTTTGCGCTGCAGATCTGCGATCTGAGCGCGCAACCGCTCGATCTCTGCCTTCAAATGCTTCGTCCCTTGCACGCGCGCCTTCTCAGCTTTCCACACCTCCTCCAGCTCCGAAAACTCCCGCTGCAGTCGCTCTAACTCCTCCTCGATCAACCGCAAGCGCTTCTGGCTTGCTTCATCCTTCTCCTTCCGCACTGCCTCCCGCTCGATCTTCAACTGGATGATTCGCCGCTCCAAGCGATCCATTGCCTCTGGTTTTGAATCGATCTCCATCTTGATCCGTGCGGCCGCCTCATCGATCAAATCGATCGCCTTATCGGGCAAAAAGCGATCGGTGATATACCGGTGCGACAACTCAGCAGCCGCCACGATCGCGGGATCGGTGATCTCCACTCCGTGGTGGATCTCGTACTTCTCCTGTAACCCGCGCAAAATCGCGATCGTCTCCTCCACCGTCGGCTCATCGACCAGCACCTTCTGGAAGCGCCGCTCCAACGCTGCATCTTTCTCGATATATTTGCGGTACTCATCCAGCGTCGTAGCCCCGATGCAATGAAGCTCTCCGCGCGCCAATGCCGGCTTCAACATATTCCCGGCGTCCATCGCCCCCTCTGCCTTTCCTGCCCCCACCACTGTATGGATCTCATCGATAAACAAAATCACCCGTCCATCGGCCGCCACCTCTTTCAGCACTGCCTTTAATCGTTCCTCAAACTCACCGCGGTATTTTGCCCCCGCGATCAATGCGGCCATATCGAGTGCCAACAACCGCTTCTCGCGCAGTGTCTCGGGAACCTCCCCGTTGACGATCCGCTGCGCCAATCCCTCTACAATTGCCGTCTTACCCACGCCGGGCTCGCCGATCAGTACGGGATTGTTTTTTGTACGTCGTTGCAAGATCTGAATCGTTCGGCGGATCTCATCATCGCGGCCGATCACGGGGTCGAGTTTCCCTTGACGGGCCCGTTCGGTTAAATCGATCGTATAGCGGTTCAACGCCTCGCGCTTCGTCTCAGCCTCGGGATCCTCTACCCGTGCGCCGCCGCGCACCTGGCGAATCGCCTCCTCCAGCGGCTTACGCGCCAACCCATACTCCTTTGCGATTCGGCCGGTCTCCCCCTTATCCTCTGTCAATGCCAACAAAAACATCTCGCTCGCGATATAGGGATCCCCCCACCGCTGTGCCTCGCGGTCGGTCAAATTTAACAAATTGACTAAATCGCGCCCCACCTGCACCTCGCCGCCGGTCCCGGTCACCTGTGGCAAAGCAGCCAACGCCCGCTGCAGCGCTGCTCGCAATCCGCTTACATTCACCCCGGCCCGTGCTAACAACGACTGGGTACTCCCATCCTCCTGATCGATCAACGCCAACAACAGATGCTGCGGCTCGATAAATTGGTGATCATGACCCACCGCCAAGCTCTGTGCTTCCTGCAACGCCTGCTGAAACTTTGTCGTTAACTTATCAAATCGCATCGCTAAAGCCCTTTTTCTCCGGAACCCCCTCATTCATAGGGTGGGGCGTTCCTCTTTTCAACCCCTCCCCTCCTCAACCGGCGAAAAAGGAACCACCTCCACTCGGTTGCGGCCCCTCTCCTTTGCTTGCAACAGAGCCCGATCGGCTCGTTCGAATGCCGCAGCCAAGGGTTCGGAACGGGCCTCGACCACTGTTCCTCCCACGCTCACCGTCACCGCCCCCCCCTCGACAAAGACTCGCTGCGACACCGTAGCCCGAATCGTCTCGGCTTTGCGGGCCACGCACTCGATCGGGCAATTGGGAAGCAGCACCACAAACTCTTCCCCCCCAAAACGGGCGACGAAATCGCTGGCGCGCACCTGTTGACTCATCGCGCGCGCCACTTTCACCAACACCTCATCGCCTCGCGCATGGCCATACCGGTCGTTTATTCTCTTAAAATAGTCGATATCCACCACCAGCAAACCCAACGGTCGCCCATCGTGTTTTGCCCGTTCGTAATAGCGGTTTGCCACCTCCTCGTAAGCGTGTCGGTTCGCCACCCCTGTCAATCGGTCGGTCACCGCCATCACCCGCAGCAACTGTTCTCGCTCCTCCACCTGTTGGTACAAGCGGCGTATCAGCACCAGATTATGGGCGCGCGCCAAAAGCTCCACATCTTGGGGCGGCTTCAACACATAGTCATTTACCCCTAACCGGTACAACTCGCTCTTCCGCGCCGCGTCGTGAAACCCCGTCATCACGATTACTGGCTGCAGCACAAAATCCTCGGGTCGGCGGCGCAACTGGCGGATCAACGAAATCCCGCTCAATCCATCGCTCAACACTAAATCGATCACAAACAGCTCATACTCCTGCTCGGTAAGCAGATGGCGGGCAGCTGCCACGCTATTAGCCACATCCACCACAAACCCCCGTCGCTCCAACATCGCGCGCACATTTCGCTGTTGAGTGTTTGAATCCTCCACCAACAACACCCGCGCCCCCACCACTGCATCGCTCCCTTGGGCCAAAAAATAATGCAAAAAATTCTCCAAATGTCCCAAATCGTCGCGGCTAAACACATCGGTGACGCCGGTGCGAAAGGCCCGCTCGATCAACTGGGGTGTCGCGTCGGCCGTCACCAAGATCACCGGCGCCGCCTCTCTCAACCATGGCCGCAACCGTTCGGCCAACTCCACCCCATCGCCATCGGGCAAAATATAAGTCGTCAGCACCACATCGAAACCCCGCTCCTGAGCTGCCGTTACCGCGCTTGTCATATCGTGCGCTCGGTAAATTGCCAGCCCGAATCGCTCCAGCGTTCGCGTCAAGAACTTCCCTGACGCCTCTCCCGGATCGACCAACAGCGCCTCTAACGGTCCTCGCTCGCCCATTTAGCCCTACCTCCCCTCTGCGCTTTCTCATTCTCAGCTAATGCGTCATGAACCACTCGATGATCCCCTTCGCGATAAACCCCACAAACCCAACCCCCAACGCGATAAACAGCCACAAAGTTCCGTACTTCCCCGCCTTCGACTTCCATGCCAAATGGCCGATAATAAAAACCATATAAAGGATAAAGGCGGGGATTAAAATGCGCATTCCCCACTCCTCCCACTCCTCGAACGTCAGCCCCAACAGCAACTCCTCGCTCACGCCCTGCTCCTCTCTACCATTCCAGCGCGCTCTTCTCTTCCCTCTCCGGTTTTTCCCCTGCCCTCATCCCCTCTAGACCGACTTCCTCACCCTTTCCCCCTTTCTTACTCCTCCTACGTGCGCTCCTCTCGTTGTTGCTGGCGGCGGGCGGCCACGCGCATTCGCAATGCCTGCAAGCGGATAAATCCCTCTGCATCCTTTTGGCGGTATGCCCCGTAATCCTCCTCAAAGGTCGCCAGCGTCGCATCAAACAACGAACTGCGCGGGGAAGAGCGCCCCACCACCTGCACGCTTCCCTTATAAAGCTTCACCCGGACAGTCCCGTTTACGTTCTGTTGGGTATGATCGATCAACGCCTGCAATGCCTCTCGTTCTGGGCTGAACCAAAAGCCGTTGTAGATCAGCGACGCATAGCGGGGCATCAACTCATCCTTTAGATGGGCTACCTCTCGATCCAACGTCAAAGACTCGATTGCCCGATGGGCTTTTAACAAAATCGTCCCCCCTGGCGTCTCGTAACAACCGCGGCTCTTCATCCCCACGAAGCGGTTCTCCACCAAATCGAGGCGTCCCACCCCGTGTTTTCCCCCCAGCGCGTTCAACCGCGCCAAAAGTGCATGCGGCGGCAATCGCTCTCCGTCGATAGCCACCAAGTCACCCCGCTCGAAAAAGAGCGACACATACTCCGGCTGATCGGGCGCTCGCTCCGGCGCCACGGTCCAGCGCCACATCTCCTCCTCTGGCTCCACCGCTGGATCCTCTAATATTCCCCCCTCGTAAGAGATATGGAGCAAATTGGCATCCATCGAATAAGGCGCTCTACCGCTTTCGGGTTTAGCCTCCACTGGAATTCCATGCCGTTCGGCATACGCCAGCAATCGCTCGCGCGACGTCAAATCCCACTCCCGCCACGGCGCGATCACTCGAATCTCTGGCATCAACGCGTAGTAAGCCAACTCAAACCGCACCTGATCGTTACCCTTCCCCGTAGCCCCGTGTGCCACCGCATCGGCCCCCACTATCTGAGCGATCTCGATCTGGCGTTTAGCAATCAACGGTCTAGCGATTGACGTCCCCAGCAAATACTCCCCCTCGTACACCGCGTTAGCCCGAAACATTGGAAAAACAAAATCGCGCACAAAGGTCTCGCGCAAATCCTCGATGAAGACATGTTCCTCTTTTACCCCCAACTGCAGTGCCTTCCTCCGCGCCGCCTCCAACTCCTCCCCTTGCCCCAAATCGGCGGTGAAGGTCACCACCTCACACCCATACTGCTCCTGCAACCACTTTAAAATCACCGACGTATCCAGACCTCCTGAATAAGCAAGCACTACCCTTCGGATCTGGCCCATGTTGCTCCTTTCGTCAAAAGTTCGTTTTGTTTAAAAACCTTCCCTTCTCTCGATTCCCCTCACTCCCCCATCTGTCCCAACACCAGATACTCCATCAATGCCTTTTGCACATGCAACCGATTCTCGGCCTCATCCCACACCACCGACTGAGGACCATCGATCACCTCTGCGGTAACCTCCTCGCCGCGGTGTGCGGGCAGACAATGCATAAAGAGCGCCTCTGGGGAAGCCACCTGCATGATCTCCGCGTTTACCTGCCACGCATGAAACGCCCGTCGTCGTTCCTCTGTCTCCTCCTCAAACCCCATCGACGTCCACACATCGGTCGTCACCAAATCGGCCCCGCGCGCTGCCTCGATCGGATCGGCGAAGACCTCATAATGGCCGTTGGGGCGCACCCGAGCCACCTCTGGATTCACCTCGTAGCCTGGGGGGGTAGAGACATGCACCTTAAAATCGAGCACCTCGGCCGCCTGCAACCACGTATTGCACATATTGTTAGCATCGCCGATCCATGCCACCACTCGTCCGCGGATTGAGCCGCGGTGTTCCAAAAAAGTAAAGATATCGGCGAGCACCTGGCACGGATGGAACTCGTTGGTCAGCCCATTGATCACTGGCACGCGGGAACGGGCTGCGAAGCGTTCTACGATCTCCTGTTTATAGGTTCGAATCATCACCAAATCGGACATTCGTGAAATTACCTCAGCCGCATCCTCCACCGGCTCTCCTCGTCCCAACTGCGAATCGCGGGTATTCAAATAGACTGCGAACCCTCCCAGCTGTTGAATTCCTGCCTCAAAAGACAATCGCGTTCGGGTGCTCGCCTTCTCAAAAATCATCACCAATGTTCGATCAAACAAAGGGTGCCACGGCTCATACGCCTTGAACTTTCGTTTGATCCAAGTCGCTCGCCTAAAGAGGTAGGCGTACTCCTCGGCGTCGAAATCGGCGAACTGCAAAAAGTGGCGGACCTTAGCGCTCACTGCAACGCCCTCTCAACTGCTCGCCAAAAACGCTCGCACGCACGCCGCCAGCTGGGTAGCCAGAATCTCGGCCTCTGGGCGGCGTAAAATCAATGGAGGCAGCAAACGAACCACCCGCTCGGCGGTCACATTAACCAACAAACCGCTCTCCAATGCTCGAAAGACCACCTCTGCAGCGGGTCGATCCAAGGCCACCCCCACCATCAACCCTTCCCCTCGCACCTCCTCCACTCCCCTGACTTCGCTCAACGTCTGTCTCAGCTCCTCCCGCAACCATCGCCCTTGTTCTGCCGCATTCGTCAACAACCCCTCTTCCTCGATTACCGCCAACGTCGTCAACGCCGCGGTGCACGCCAACGGGTTACCGCCGAATGTCGACCCGTGGTTTCCTGGTCCGAAGACTCCGGCTGCTGGGCCGCTGGCCAGCAAAGCCCCGATGGGCACGCCTCCTCCCAACCCTTTTGCCAACGTCATCACATCGGGGCGCAATCTCTCTTCTGCAACCCCCAGCGCCGCGGCTGCCCACTGCCAACCGAACCAACACCCTGTCCGTCCCACTCCGCACTGGACCTCATCCACCACCATCAGCACCTCGCGGGCGCGCGTCAACTCCCGTATTGTGCGCACTGCCTCTGGGTTAGCCACCCGCACTCCTCCCTCCCCCTGGATCACCTCGAACAACACGGCCACTACCTCTTCGTCGGCGAGTGCTCTCTCCACTGCGGCGACATCTCCGAACGGCACCCGCACGAACCCCTCCACCAAAGGCTCAAACCCCTCCTGTGCCCGTCGATTTCCCGTCGCCGACAAAGCAGCCAATGTCCGGCCATGGAAAGCCCCCTCCATCACCACGATCTTCGCCCGTTTTATCCCCCGGCGGTAGCCGTACAAGCGGGCCAATTTAATCGCTCCCTCATTAGCCTCTGCTCCGGAATTGGCGAAAAAGACCTCCTCCATCCCGCTCAAGCGGCACAACCGCTCTGCCAACGCCTCCTGCTCGCGCACGCGGTACAAATTAGACGTATGGATTAGCCGACCTGCCTGCGCGCAAATCGCCGCCACCAACCGTGGATGGGCATGGCCCAACGTCGACACGGCGATTCCGGCCACTCCATCCAAATAGCGTCGTCCCTCCTCATCGTAAAGCCACACCCCCTCCCCCCGGGTAAACGCCACCGGCAAGCGAGCGTAGGTATTCATCAACCACGGGCTCATCTCCTCACCGCTCCCCTACCCCGTCGCTCGCACTGCCTCGGCGATTGCCTCGAGCGCCGTTCGATCCTCGAGGGTAGTCAAATCCCCCGGATCGCGCCCCTCCGCGATCGCCTGGATCGACCGGCGCAACATCTTCCCGGAGCGAGTCTTAGGCAATGCGGGAACAAAATAGACGCGTGCTGGGCGTGCGATCGCCCCCAGCAATCCATCTACGGTTTTTTTCACTGCCTCCTCGAGCGCCACCCGCTCGGACGCTGTCGTCGCTGTCTCTGCCTGTTTAAGCACCGCGAACGCCACCGGCACCTGTCCTTTCACCTCATCGTGCACCCCAACCACCGCCACCTCGGCGATTGCCGGATGAGCCTGCACTGCCTCCTCGATCTCGCGGGTTCCCAACCGATGGCCGGCCACATTGATCACATCATCGGTACGTCCCAAGATGAAATGATATCCCTCCTCATCTCTCACGCCCCAATCGGCCGACGAATAGACCAACGGCTCGCGGAACAAACTGAAATAGGAACTGATGAAGCGCGACTCATCCCCCCACACCGATGTCAAACATCCTGGCGGCAACGGCGGGACCACCCCCACCACCCCCTTCTCGTTGGGGCCGCACTCGCGCCCATCCTCGCGCCAAATTCGCACATCGAACCCATAGACGGGGAACCCTGGGGAACCGTACTTCACCGGTCGGTCATCGATTCCTCGGCAAATCGCCAACATTGGCCACCCCGTCTCGGTTTGCCAATAGTTATCCACCACCGGCACCCCCAACGCCTCATGGATCCAGCGATGGGTTGGTTCATCCAGCGGCTCGCCGGCCAAGAAAAGATGTTTCAACGACGAAACATCGGCGGCGCGCAGATAAGCGGGATCCTGTTTCTTTAATACTCGGACTGCAGTCGGCGCTGAAAACATCACCTGCACTCGATACTTCTCGACCAATCGCCACCAAATCCCTGGATCGGGCCGCAAAGGCGTTCCCTCGTACATCACCGTCGTCATTCCCGCGATCAGCGGTCCGTAAATAATGTAACTATGGCCCACCACCCAACCGATATCGGAAGTGGTGAACATCGTCTCCCCTTGTCGGCCGCAGAAGATATACTCCATCGAAGCAGCCAACGCCACCGCGTATCCGCCAGTATCGCGCTGCACCCCTTTCGGTCGGCCGGTCGTCCCTGACGTATACAAGATATAGCTCGGCTGGGTTGACTCGACCCACACCACCTCCACCCTTCGCTCCCCCACTCGCTCGACCAACGCCGCGTAATCGTGATCTCGTCCCTCCACCCGTGTTGCTGGGGCCAACCCCCGGTTGACCACCACCACATGCGCTGGCGGGCTCTTCGCCAACGCGCAAGCCTCATCCACGATCGGCTTATACGGAATCACCCTTCCGGCGCGCATTCCCGCGTCGGCGGTCACCATCACGATCGGACGTGCATCATCGATTCGAACCGCCAACGACGAGGCGGCAAAACCGCCGAATACCACCGAATGGATCGCCCCCAACCGCACTGTGGCCAACATTGCAAATGCCGCCTCGGGAATCATCGGCATATAGATCAACACGCGATCGCCCTGCCCCACTCCCAACGACTGGAGCACAGCTGCCATCTGCTCTACCCCCCGCTGCAGCTCGGCGTAGGAAAAGACCCGTTCTTTCTCGACCTCCGTCGACACCCAAATCAACGCTGGTGCCTCAGGTCGCTCTGCCGCGTGGCGGTCGACAGCGTTGAAGCACAAATTGGTCTCCCCCCCTTTGAACCACCGCACGAAAGGAGGGCGCGAAAAATCGCAAATCTCCTTTGGCGGTCGGTGCCAATAGATCCGTTTTGCCTCCTCCTCCCAAAATGCCTCCCGTTCCATCAACGACCGGTGGTAGAATGACTCGTAATTCATTTTTTTCTCCTGCCGCAAAGAATCCTAAAATTATGCCTCACGCTGTGTCGATTCGTACTACGGTCCGTCCCCTTCCCTTCCCTGCGATCAACGCCTCGAAGACCGATGGCAGTTCCTTCAGCGCCACCTCGCGCGTCACTTCAGACAAAAAGGGCGGTTTTAAATCATCCCCCAGCCGCTCCCACACCCGGCTCCGCAAGGGAAAACCGGTATAAGCCGAATCGACTCCCAGCATGCTTACCCCTCGCAAGATAAAAGGGAAAATCGTCGTCTTCACCTCTGCCGACCCCGCATTTCCCACTGAAGCCACCGCTCCCCCCCGCTGCATCGACGCCAGCAACCAATGAAGCACCGCCCCCCCCACGTTATCGATCGCCCCCGCCCATCGCCCCTTCTCGAGAGGTCGGACCGCTGCGAAATCGATCGTTCGGCGATCGAGCACCTCCGCCGCTCCCCATCGGCGCAACGACCCCGTCTCTTCCGGCTTTCCGGTCAATGCCGCCACCCGGTATCCCCGCCGAGCGAGCATCTGGATAGCCAATGTTCCCACTCCCCCGCTTGCCCCTGTCACCACCACCGTTCCTGCCTCGGGAGATACCCCCTCGCGCTCCAACCGCTCGACCGCCAATGCTGCTGTAAACCCCGCGGTCCCTAACGCCATTGCCTCCCACAACGTCAACCCTTTCGGCAATGGCACCACCCATGCGCTCGGCACTCGGGCCACCTCTGCAAACCCTCCATGGTGTGACACTCCCAAATCGAATCCCGTCGCCACCACCGCATCCCCCTCTCGAAAGCGGGGATCTTCTGAAGTGAGCACCCAACCCGCCAAATCGATTCCTCCGACGCACGGAAAACGGCGGATGATCTTCCCTTTCCCCGTTGCCGCCAACGCATCCTTATAGTTCACGCTCGAATAAGCAACTCGAATCACCACCTCTCCTGGATCGAGCGCTGCGAAAGGCACCTCCTCGAACCTCGCCTCTACCCTCCCCTCAGTTCCCTCTCGGATCATCCACCCCAAAAATCTCTCTGGCAATCCTGTCATCTCTCCTCTCCGTTTGCTCTATCGATTCTTCCAACCTCTCCTCACTGCCGCTCCAAAATTGCCGCAAAGAAGCCGTCGGTTCCATGCACATGAGGAAAGAGCCGAAGGGCCTCTGACCGTCCGCCTACTGGAACGGGTCCGTTTACAAATGGTGCCCCGCTCTCCTCCTCGCGCCACTCCCCTGTCACCACCTCATGTGGCACCCATCGAAAATCGCCCCGCCGTGCCAAAAAACGCGCCACCACCCCATCGTTCTCCTCTGGCAACACCGAACAAGTCACATAAACCAACCGTCCGCCCGGTCGTACCAACACGGCTGCTGCCGAGAGGATCTCCTCCTGCTCCCTCACCAATAGTGCTAAATCCTCCTCCCGCCACCGCCACTTAAAATCGGGGTTCCGTCGTAACGTCCCTGTCCCCGAGCAGGGGACATCGACCAACACACGGTCAACCTTTCCCTCCAAACGGGAAAGCACCCCCTTAGAATTCCCGACCACTACCGGCTGCACATTGCTCACCCCTGCCCGTGCCAAGCGCGGTCGCAATGCGGCCAAGCGCTTTGCCGAACGATCGGCCGCAAAGATCTGCCCGCTGTTAGCCATCGCTGCCGCCAGCAACAACGTCTTTCCTCCTGCCCCAGCACAAAAATCGACCACCCACTCTCTCCGTCGCGGTGCCACCAACAGTGCAGACAACTGGCTCCCCTCATCCTGCACCTCCACCGCTCCAGACACATAAAGCGGATGGTGAAACAACGGCATTCGCATCCCCAACCGAACGCCGACGGGCGACCAGCGGGTAGGGCGTGCCGCCATCCCCTCTGCTGTGAACCTCGCCAAAACCCCGCTCCGCTCCATCTTCAACGTATTGACTCGCAAATCGAACGGCGCCTCCCTCAACATCGCCTCGGCGATCGCCTGGGCCTCCTTCTCCCCATACGCCTCCCTCCACCTCCTCCACAACCAATCGGGAAGGCTCCACCGCTCCGCCTCACTCAACGAGCGCTTCGCTCCTGCCAGCTTTTGCGCTGCCAACCACTCCTCCTCCCCCGGGCGCAACCACCGTTCCAGGGCCCTCACCGACCCCCCCTGCATCCCCACCCACCACGCCAGCACCAACGCTCGCGGCTCTGACGACTCGGCCCACACCGACAACCGTCGCCAATGGCGCAAAATCTGGTAGTACCCTTCCCGCACCCATCCTCGATCGCGCTGTCCCAACCGAGAAAACCCCCGCAACGTCGCTGTCAACACCCGATCGGCGGCCTCTCCCCCTCGCTGCCACTCCTGCAGCGCAGCCTCTAAAGCAGTCGCCCGCAACACCGTCGCGCCCTCGAACGCTTCCACTCCCGATTTCCCGATCTCTATCCTATCCCCTTACCTCTCTCTCCTCTGGCAACCCCCGCAACCGGTAGGTCGCTGTTCCCTCCTCTTTTGCGGTCACTGTCACCACCAATGGAATTGCCCCTGTTCCACCCACGCGCCACCCCGTCCACAGCCGCCACTCCCCATCGGCTGTTTGTGCCTCGATACGTTCTGCCTTCACCTCTGCTCCGCTCTCCAACTGCACCGCTGTCGCCGGCAACAGCGCAAACGTCACCTCCTTGATGCCCTTAGTCCCCAGCAACGTCAGCCCCCCCCTCCTTCTGCCCAACCCTTGCTGCTCCGCCAGGCTCCACAACAAACACACAAAATCGACCGCCTCGGTCGGTGCCGGGTAGCGGTAATCTCTCCCCTTACGCGAAACCACCACCCACTCTCCCTCGCGGACCAACGTCTCTGGTGCTCGCCCGGGGCGCTCCCGCACCGACCGTTCTGTTCGCCACACCCCCCCTATTCGTCTTCCCTCGCTCCTCCGCACCTCTGAAAAATCGCTGACCCACCCCACCACCCCGCTCGTTCTCGTCTCCAACACCACTTGAAATCCTCCCTCGGATCCCACCTCCCAACGCAACACCGCCTCTGCCACCCTTACCCCTCGCTCTACTCCAAAGGCCAGGTTTCCCCGTTGGGGCGGTCGCCACTCCTCCGCTCCTCGAAATTCTCCCGCAAAGGAAGCGGTGGCGATCCCTGCGGCAACCCGCAGAAAATCTCGTCGGCTCTGCTCCACCCTCCTCACTCCTCCAATGCCGGCACAAACCAAACCCGATCCTCGACCCTCCCCCCGACCACCTCCACGCCTCCCCCGCCCCTCCAGCGCAATCGCCCCTCCACAAACCACCGCACCGCCTGCGGGTAAATTCGATGCTCTACCCGCAGCACTCGAGCCGCCAACGTCTCGGCTGTATCCTTTGGCAACACCGGCACCACTCCCTGGATCACGATCGGTCCGCCATCCACCTCTGGGGTCACGAAATGGACCGTTGCCCCATGCACTCGGCACCCTGCCGCCAACGCTCGGGCATGGGTATTGAGCCCCGGGAATGCCGGCAACAACGACGGATGGATATTTAACATCCGTCCCTCATAATATCGGACAAACTCCTCTCCCAACACCCGCATAAACCCCGCTAACACCACTAAATCGGGGTTAAATCTCTCCACCGTTGCATGGAGCGCCTCCTCAAATGCCTCTCGCGTCTCGAATGTCCGATGATCCACCACCGCCGTCTCGATTCCCACCGAACGGGCAAATGCCAATCCCTTTGCCTCCGGGCGGTTGCTCACCACCCCTACAAACGCCGCCCCTGGGATTCTCGCCTCCACCAACGCCTGTAAATTACTTCCTCGCCCTGAAATCAGGGTCACCACTCGTTTCATCACCTCTCTTTCCCCGTTACAATCTCATCATTGTACGACAACTGTGCTCCCTTCCCCGCGCCCCTTTGCTCCCATGCCCATTCGACTCCTTCCCGACCACCTGATCAACCAAATTGCCGCCGGTGAAGTCGTCGAGCGACCTGCCTCGATCGTCAAAGAGCTCATCGACAACAGCCTAGACGCCGGGGCGCACCAGATCGTCGTTCACCTCACCGCGGGCGGGATCGAGCGAATCATCGTTCGCGACGACGGCTGTGGGATTCCCCCTGACGAACTTCCCCTCGCCGTAGCCCGGCACGCCACCAGCAAAATCGCCACCCCCGAAGACCTCACCCGCATCACCACCCTCGGCTTTCGTGGTGAAGCCCTTGCGGCGATCGCTGCGGTCGCCCACCTTATCCTCTCCTCTCGGCTTTCCACTGCTCCGCACGGTGTTCAATTCGACGCCGCCACTGGCCAACGGTCTCCTATCGCCATCCCCCCCGGCACCGAAATCACCGTCGAGAGCCTCTTTGCGGCCCTCCCCGCTCGGCGCAAATTCCTTCGCACCCCGGCCACCGAAGCGCAACACGCGGTAGAAACCGTCCGCCGTCTCGCCCTCGCCTACCCGGAGGTCGCCTGGCACCTCACCCACAACGGCCGCACTCTCTGGCGTCTCCCCCCTCAAACCGCCGACGATCGCCTCTGCGCCCTCTACCCCATCGACCCCAACCGATGGCGCTCCATTGCCCACGAAACTCCCCTAGCCGCCCTCACCGGCTGGATCCTACTTCCCTCTGCCGCCACCTCCCGTCCGCTCCTTCAGCACCTCTACGTCAACCGGCGTCCCATCCGCGACCGTCTTCTCACCCAAGCCATCAAACACGCCACGGCTGACCTTCTCCCTACCGGAGCGCAACCCGCCTACTGTCTCTTTCTCACCATCGACCCAACGCATGTTGACGTCAATGTCCACCCCAGCAAAAGCGAAGTTCGTTTCCGCGAACCCGACGCCATCTTTCACCTTGTCAAAACAGCCCTTACCCGCGCCCTTGCCCCTACTCTTCCCTCCCCTGCCCCCCTTAGCGGCCGATCGATCGCCGAATCCCCCTCCCCCTATACCCTCTCTGCCCCCCCCCTCTCTGCACCCCTCCCCTCCTCGTCCCCCGGTCCCTCCCTTCATCCTCTCGCCCCTTCTTCCCCTTCACCCTCTTCTACGGGCGTCCCCCCCTCTTTTACCTCTCTTCTCTCTGACCCTCCCTCCCTCGGCACCCCTATCGCCGAGCTCGACGGCATCTACTGCATCGCCCGCAACGCCGACGGCCTAGTCATCGTCGACATCCACGCCGCCCATGAACGCATCCTCTACGAACGTCTCAAAAAAGCGTGGGACGGTCTCTCCCTTCCTCGGCAACCTCTTCTCCAACCCCTCACCCTTACCCTCTCGGCCGAGCAAATGGCCACCTTTCACCAACACCAACAAACCCTCGCCGCCCTCGGTCTCGAAACCACTCCCCTTGGCCCGCACACCATCGCCCTCCGCACCCATCCCCCCTTCGTCGCGGTCGCTCACCTCGCCGACCTCCTCGCCGCCCTTCTCGACGAACTCGCCCACGCCCCGGCCGCCCATGCCATTCAAGCATACCGGGACGCCCTTCTTGCTCGTCTCGCCTGCCACGCGGCGGTGCGCGCAGGCCACCCGCTCACTCTCCCCGAAATGGCGCAGCTCCTCCGTGACCTCGAAGCCACCGAACGCGGCGGTCAATGCAACCACGGCCGTCCCACCTATCTCCAAATCCCCCGCCGCGACCTCGACCGCCACTTCCGCCGCGGCCGTTAAGTCGCACGGCTTCCCCCTCTCCCGGCCTTAAAACCATTATTTACGGTACAATTACAAATTATGCCAGTGCTCCTTTTTATCCTGGGTCTCCTCTCTCTATTCCCTATCGCCAAGGCAAGCGAGGATCCGTTTCGTTTTGTAGTCTTCGCCTACGACGCCCCCGAACGGGTCGAGCGTGAATTTCGCCCCATCCTCCAGGAGCTCTCTCTCGCCCTCAGCGCCCCCGTCGAACTCGCCATCCTCTCCATGGACGAAATCGAAGCCGCGCTCGCCGCCCGCCGCGTAGACCTCCTCCTCACCAACCCTACCCACTTCTTCACCCTGAGAGCCACCTACGCGCTCCCATCGCCCCACGCCACCCTCGTTCGCATCGACAACGGTCGCCTCGTCGACCAGCTCGCCGGCGTCATCCTCGCCCGCCGCGGTCAAGCCCCGCAACACCTCACCGACCTCGAAGGCAAGACCATCCTCATCCCCGAAAAGCGTTTTCTCGGCGGCTACCAAGCGCAAGCCTACGAACTTTACCAAGCCGGCGTCGACATCAACGCGATCACCTGGCGCGAAGTCGGCTCGCACCTCGAAGTCTTTCGCCGTCTCGCCGCTGGCGAAGGCGACTACGGCTTTATCCGCTCCGGTCTCTGGGAGCGCTACCAACAACTCTACCCGGAGCTCGCCGAACGCCTCGAAATCATCTTCGAAAAGAAGCACCCGGACTTCCCCTTTCGCGCCAGCACCCGTCTCTACCCCGAATGGCCCCTCGTGATCCTCCCTCATGTCTCGGACGACGACGCCTATCGCATCCTCACCCACCTTCTCGCCCTCCACCTCCGCGTCAAAGCCTATCGCCCTGAGGATTTTCTCCGCGCTGGAATCGCCGGCTTCGTCCGCGCCCGCGACTACGAGCCCGTCCGCCTTATCGCCCGCGCGATGCGCGAACCCCCCTTTGTCGTCGCCGAGTTTGACTGGCTCGACATCTGGCACAAACACCATGAGTGGATCATCGCCACCCTTCTCCTTGCCCTTCTCCTTGCGGCCGCCCTTCTGGTTCTCCTCTATCTCCACTTCCGCCTCCGCAATGCCCACCGCTACATCGCCCGGCAAGCCGCCGAGACCAAAACCCTCCTCGACACTCTAGCCGACGGTATCCTCGTCCAGCGCTGCCGCGACGATGTCATCGAATACGCCAACCCCGCTGCCCTCTCGCTCCTCGGCTACACCCTCTCCGAACTTCGAAGCCTCACTGCGCAGATGGGTACCCACAACCTCCTTCACCCCACCTACCCAGACGGTACCCCTTACCCTCCATCTGCCTGTCCCATCCACCAAAGCTGTCACGACCTCCAGATCCGCCACACCGAATCGTGGTTCTACACCAAAAAAGGCACCCTCGTTCCCATCTTCCTCGGCGTCGCTCCCGTCACCCTCGCCTCCGGCGAAGCGGGCGTCGTCAGCGTCATCACCGACCTTCGCGAACGCAAACGCCTTGAAGCCGAACTCCACTTTGCCGCCACCCACGACCCCCTCACTAAACTCCTCAATCGGCGCGGCTTCGAAATCATCTGCGCTCAAGAAGCGGCCCGTCTTCACCGCAGCGGCAAAGCCGCCGCCCTTGCTCTTCTCGACCTTGATCGCTTCAAACGCCTCAACGACACCTACGGCCACGCTGCCGGCGACGCTGTCCTCGAACGGTTCGCTGAAATTCTCCGTCAATCTCTTCGCACCACCGACTTCATCGTCCGCTGGGGAGGGGAAGAGATCCTCGTCCTCATGCCGGAAACGCCCCTCGACGCCGCTGTTCAAGCCATCGCCCGTTGTCTCGACTCCTGGTCCAAAGAGAGCTGGTCCTTCCCCCCCCCGCCGCTCACCGGTTTTACCTTCTCGGCCGGGATTGCCCTCTGGGAAGTGGGAAACTCCTTTGACGTTGTCCTCAGGGCGGCCGACGACGCTCTCTACCGAGCCAAAGCCGCCGGTCGCAACCGCATCGAAACGGCGTCCTCTGGAACTCCTCTCCCCTCTTCCCCCTCCAATTTTTCATTACAACCTCTATCACCTTAACCTCTCCCCCAACGATGACCGCTGCTGCCCAATCGACCTCTACTACCGTTCCCTGGCTCCCCCCTCTCACCCTCACTATCGACCTCACCACCGCCCAAACCACCCTCACTGCCCATCCCCCTGGCACCATCACTGGCCCCATCGAACACGGCTGGCGTACCTATCAACAACACGGTCCCGCCGCCTTCACCCTGGGGGTAGGCCGCCTTGCCGACTCCCCCCTCGCCGGCACCCGCCGTCTCTTCGTCTGTGGCTACAGCCACGCCTGGGAAAGCTTCTACATCTCCTCCCTTGGGGGGGCGGGGTACATCTTCAAGCACCTCGGCATTCCCTGGGTCACTCTCCTCGGGCGCGCTCCCCAACCCGCTCTGCTCCTCCTCCTCCACAACGGAACCCAACCCACCGCCCATCTTCACCCCTTCCCCGACCACCTCGACCTCTGGCGTCGCGGCTACCCCCACCCCTCCACTGGCGAACCCCTCGCCGGTGCCTTCGCCATTCAACAAGCCCTCCTCGACCGTTACGGCAACCTCTACCCCGAAAAGCACATCCGCATTCTCGCCGTCGGTCCGGCGGCCGCCTACACCTGGGAAGGAGCCATCCTCTCCAACCCTGTCGAAAAGCGCGCCATCACCCCCGTCACCGACCTCTGCGGTCGGGGCGGGATGGGCTCCACCCTCTACCGCGACTTCAACATCGTCGCGATCCTCTTCGGCGGCCACTGGCAACCCGCTCTTAAAGAGACCACCAAAACGTACGACCCCGACTTTCAAGAGCGTTTCGGCGACCGTTTCGTCAAAGTCGAACAGCGCGCCACCCTCAAATACTCCCTTGACCCCAAAACCGGAACGGGCGGTACCTTTGGCTCTAACTACGCCGCGATGGGCGACAAGCTCCTCTCCTTCAACTATCAAAGCGTCTTTGCCCCCAAAGCCCAACGTCTCCAACAACAGCACTCCTTCATTCTCGGTCACTTCTGGAAACAATTTCAAGAAGAGACGATCCTCCCCAAAAACTTCGAACACTGCGGTGAGCCCTGCTCCGTCGCCTGCAAAAAGATGCGTGGCCCCTACAAAAAGGACTACGAACCCTACCACACCCTCGGCCCGCAAATTGGCATCTTCGACCAACGCGCGGCGGAGCGTCTTAACGCTCACGCTGACGCGATGGGCTTTGACGCCATTCAACTCGGGGGGCTTCTCGCCTGGCTCTTCGAAGCGATCGCGGTGGGCGACCTTGACCCCCAAGAACTCGGTCTCCCTCCCCGCACCCACCTCCGTTTTCCCGGTTTCACTGCTGACCCCACGTGCTTTGATCTCACCCTTGACAGCGCCGCCAATGCCGACTACGCGATCGCTGCGATCGACGCCATCCTCTGGGATCAACGAGCAGCCCCTCTTCGCGACGGCATTCGGGTAGCCGCGCACACCCTCAACCAACGCCACCCCACCACTCGCCCCGGCGACCGTGCGGTCTATCTCGCCCATGGTGAGCGCGGCTCGATGGTTCCCAACCAATACTTCGTAATGGGCATGTTCAGCCCCATGCCGATCATGGGCAAATACTACGTTTTCTACGGCCCCGACCTTCTCTCTCCTGAAGAGCTCGGTCGCTGGAACGTCGCCCGCATGATCGGCGAACTCCTCTCCGACAACGCGGGGATGTGTCGTTTTCACCGTCAGTGGGGCGAAGCGATCATCGGCGAGCTTCTCGCTCGCCATCGGGAACTTCCCCCGAACTACCGCGCCCGGGTCACCCGTCTTGCTGCCGAAATCTTTGCCGCCGAAGAAGCCGCCAGTCGTTTCTGGGAAACTCCGCGGATGATCGAACTCTTTGCCCACTACTGGCGCTGGCAACGAGAAAATGGTGTCGACCTCACCCCAGTTGCCGCCTTTTTTGCTCCTGAAGCCCAACCGGGTGAAACCACCGCGGCCACCATCGACCGTCTTCTTGCAGCCAATGACTTCGACCGCTGGCGGCAGATCGCTGAGCGCTACTGGAACATCGTCCGCGAAGCGCAAAAAGCAGCCATCGCCGAAGCCCTTGCTCAATGCTCTTCCTCCTCTTAGCCCATTGAAGCAATCCCTCCCACCGGCGCGAACTCCTCGGTGCTCGGTTTGCGTCCGCAGCGCTTCTCGCCCACACCTAAAGAACCCCCTCTATCGTGCGCTTGCTGCGCTCTCACCTTTGTGCCATCAAACCGTCACAAAATTTAACTAAGCTATCACCTATCAAACCCTTCCCGTTGGAGAAATCCCGATGCGTCCTATCCCCGAACCTCTCTGCAACCTCTCTTCCAATCCCACCCTGGCCTCCCTCCTCACGCGTCGTCACTTTCTCCGCTGTGGTCTCGGAGCGGCGCTACTCCCCTTCTTTGCCCCCAACGCCCTCTCTGCTGCTCCTCTCCGCGCTTTCCCTACCACACCTCCACTCTCGGGTTCCCCGCTCCTTCGCCATTTTCCGGAAAGCATCCCTACCCACAGCGACGACCGCGTCACCCTCATGGCCGGTTTCACCCTTCGCGTCATCCTTCCCTGGGGAGATCCCCTCACCGATCCTGCTCACCTCTTTCGCCCCGACGGCAGCAACACGGCCGCTGAGCAGGCCACCCAAATCGGTGACAACCACGACGGCATGCACTTCTTCCCCCTCTCGGGGCGTCCGGACGAAGGGCTTCTTGCCCTCAACCACGAATACACCAACCCCGAATACCTCTACACAGCGGAATATCTCACCCCCTGGACTCCGGAGAAGGCCCACAAAGCCCTTGCTGCCCATGGAGTCAGTATCGTGCACCTCAAACGCACCGCGCACGGCTGGGACAAACTCCCGCGCAGTCGCTACCATCGGCGCATCACCGGTGCCACCCCCATGCTCCTCACTGGTCCAGCAGCCGGTCATCCTCTCCTTCGGACCGCTGCCGACCCCACGGGGCGGCGGGTCCTCGGCACTCTCAACAACTGCGCCCACGGCGTCACCCCCTGGGGCACCTACCTTACCTGTGAAGAGAACTTCAACCTCTACTTTGGCAATGGCGACCCCGATCACCCCATGCACAAGCGCTATGGCCTTGGCAAAGGGGAGCGCTACCGCTGGCACGAGGTAATCGACCGTTTCGACCTCAAAAAGGAGCCCAACGAAGCCAACCGCTTCGGCTGGGTCGTCGAAATCGACCCCTTTGACCCGACCAGCACTCCCAAAAAGCGCACAGCGCTTGGTCGTTTCAAACACGAAAACGCCGCGGTCACCCTTGCCAAAGATGGGCGGGTTGTTGTCTACATGGGTGACGACGAAGCCCACGAATACCTCTACAAATTCATCTCCCGCCGCCCCTACGATCCCAAAGACCCCAAAGCCAATCGCGACCTCCTCGACGACGGCGACCTCTACGTCGCCCAATTCCTCCCCGAAGAAGCAGGCGACGGGCGGCTACGCGGTCGCTGGAATCTCGTCTCGCACCGCAACCCCAAGATCGCTGCAGACCCACGCTTTCCCACTCAAGCTGAAGTCCTCATCTACACGCGGGCTGCTGCTGACCTCGCGGGGGCCACTAAACTCGACCGTCCGGAATGGATTGCCATTCACCCCCTCACCGGTGAAGTCTATGCCACCCTCACCAATAACCCCCGCCGCACCCCCGAGCAAATCGACCCTGCCAACCCGCGGCCGCAAAACCGCTGGGGGCAGATTCTTCGTTGGCGTGAAGCGGGCGACGACCCCGCCTCTCTCGAATTCACCTGGGACCTCTACCTCCTCGCCGGCAACCCGCTTCAATACGCCGCGGGGGACCTTCGCGCTGGCTCTCCCAATATCACCCCTGCCAACATGTTCAACTCTCCTGACGGTCTCGCCTTTGATGCGGTTGGGCGTCTCTGGATTCAAACGGACGGCGGCTACAGCAACGAAGGCGACTACCGCGGTCAGGGCAACAACCAGATGCTTGTCGCCTGTCCCTACACGGGGGAGATTCGTCGCTTTTTAGTCGGTCCCTCTGGATGTGAAATCACCGGCGTCACCTGGACCCCCGACGGGCGCACGATGTTTGTAAATGTTCAGCACCCCGGCGAAGCCCTCAAGCACCCTCGGCAACCGCGGCCCGAGCTCAAAGAAGAAGAACGCAACGCCTGGCTCGCTCAGAACCCTACCGCCTTCAGCAACTGGCCCCACAGCCAATTTCCCCACATCGCCGGCGGTCGTCCCCGCAGTGCCACCCTCGTCATCGAGCGTGAAGACGGTTTCCCCATCTTTGCCGCCTTATAAGGAACTCCTCTTCGCCGCGGCCTAGGAGAGGCGGGGATCTTCTCCTCGTCCTCTTCCGCCGTTTCCCCTCAACCCTTCTACCACCTCAGGAGGCGCCTGCACCAACTCGATCAAAACCCCCTCTCCCCCTACGGGGAACGACTCGTTCCCCTTAGGATGGATGAAACAAACATCGAAACCCGCCGCCCCTTTTCGGATACCTCCTGGGGCAAATCGAACCCCCTGAGCCGACAACCACTCCACCGCCGCCTGCAAATCATCCACCCACAACCCTATATGGTTTAACGGTGGCTCATGCACCCGTGGGCTTCGCTCTGGATCGATCGGCTCCATCACATCCACCTCCACCTGGGATATCCCCTCCCCCAACGCCAAAATCGTCTCATCCACATTCTCTCGCTCCGACCGGAACTCCCCCACCACCGGCAACCCCAATAACTCATGCCATAACCGCAACAAACGTCTCTTCTCACGCCCCCCCACCGCAATCTGCTGGACGCCCAGAACTCGGAACGGTCTCTCTCCCTCCGCCCGGACAGCATACTCCTCTCTCACCATCTCACGACTCCTTAAGCGATGGGCTAATGCCCCGGTAACGGGTAGGGTCGGGCACTCCAGCGGCGGCGAAACCCGCCGCCCGCAATCGGCACGCATCGCACCGACCGCAAGCCAATCCCTCCTCGTCGGCCTGGTAGCACGAAACCGTCAACCCATAATCGACCCCCAACGCCACCCCATGGCGGATAATCTCCCCTTTCGACCAAAAAAGCAACGGCGCATGGACTCGGAATCGTCCCCCCTCCACCCCTGCTTTTGTCGCCACATTGGCCAACGCCTCGAACGCCTGCAGAAACTCTGGGCGGCAATCGGGGTACCCTGAAAAATCGACCGCATTTGCCCCGATAAAAAGATCGAAAACCCCCAACACCTCTGCCCACGCCAACGCCAACGCCAACAGCACCGTATTGCGGGCAGGCACATAGGTCGGCGGGATGCGGTCACTCCTCACTGGTCCCTCCCCCTCCGGTACTGTCAACCGTCGGTCGGTCAAAGCTGATCCCCCGAACGACCCCAAAGCCACCTCCACCACCCGATGCTCGGCCACTCCCAACGCGGCGGCCACCCGTTTTGCCGCCTCCACCTCAGCTCGATGGCGTTGTCCATAAATCACTGTTAACGCAAAGACCCTATACCCTTTCGCGCGTGCTTGGGCCAAGACAGTCGTCGAATCGATCCCCCCCGACAACAAAACCACCCCTCCCCGGCCTGCTCCTTCTCCTTGCACCGTGCTCTCCCCGCGCTCCATCGTTTCTCCTCAGTTCCCCTCAGCGGCCGCGCATCTCCCCCCATAACACTCGGTGCAACTGCACCTGGAACCGAACGGGCAAGCGGTCGTTCACAATCCACTCTGCCAACGTCGCAGCGGGCAGTACCCCGGTCACTGGCGAAAAAAGCACCCCGCACCGCTCTGCCAACCTCTCCCGCGCTACCACCGCTCGCGCCCACTCATAATCGTGTCGGTCGGCCAACACGAACTTTACCTCATCCCGCTCTCGGAGTCGCTGCAAATTCTCCCAATTGTTTCGTTTCTCCTCCCCCGACCCGGGAGCCTTTAAATCCATCACCACGGCCACCCGCTCATCCACCCCTATGAGCGGCAAAGCCCCGCTCGTCTCCAACGACACCTCGAACCCTCTCTCGCACAGTGCCTCCAGCAACCTCAAGCACTCCCGCTGCGCCAATGGTTCTCCCCCGGTCACGCACACTCGGGGCAACCCAAGCTCAGAAACCCGTTGCACCACCTCCTCGATCTCCCACTGCTCCCCCCCTGTAAAGGCGTAAGGCGTATCGCACCAACGGCACCGCAAAGGGCAACCGCTCAAGCGCACAAAAGTCGTCGGCAACCCCATCCGCGACGACTCTCCCTGGATTGACGCGAAGATCTCGCTTACCCGCACCATCAACGAGCCAACCGCTCGCGGGCAATTCGTCCCGCTGGCGTATTGGGATGGCGTTCCGCTAAGCGCTTCAACACATCGTTTCCACCCTGTTTATCCCCCAACCCGAACAACGCGTTCGCCAACCCCAACA
Organism: Hydrogenophilus sp.; assembly: GCA_026416515.1. GTDB lineage: Bacteria > Pseudomonadota > Gammaproteobacteria > Burkholderiales > Rhodocyclaceae > Hydrogenophilus. Next base: position 50,982 of record JAOAEZ010000006.1, read on the forward strand.
TCGCATCGGGCGCAAACTCATGCTTCGGATAGTCGAACACGACGCGGGCAAAATGCTGGCGCGCCACCTCGTAGCGCTTTAACTGCAGTGCTGCGGTCCCTGCCCAAAACCGCGCCTCCACCGCCCGGGGATCTCCCCCATGCTGGGCCAAAAACCCCTCGAATCCGCGTAATGCCTCCTCGGGCCGCTGGGCCTGCAACGCCCGCACGGCGTTCTCGAAAAGGGCCACCCCATCTCCTCCCGCCGTCGATGCTGCTCCTCCCCCCGTACCCCCGCTGGCGGGTGCGGCGCTCCCCGCTGGCGGCATCGCACCCCCGCCTGCCGTGGTGGAAGCGCTCCCCGTCGCCGGGCCGCCTCCCCCCATTCCCCCCATTCCTCCCATTCCCCCCATTCCTCCCATTTCCCCAGTCGCCCCCCCTCCTATTGCGGCCCCTGCCTGCAATGCTCCCAACCGTCGATCCAAATCGAGATAAAGGTCGCGCATTCGCTTCTCTAACTGCTCGATCTTATAGCGGATCTCATCGACCTGTCCCTGCACCTGGGCCAACGCCTGGCGGTCGCTGGTCTCGCGGTTAGCCAATGCGATCGCCTGCTGATTCAGTCGCTCCTCGAGCGCGCGCAACTCGTTGCGCAACTCCGCCACCGCCCGGCGCGCCTGTTCATCGCTCAAAAATGGCCATGCCGGCCTGGCCATTCCTCCCATCGCGGCCACTACCGCTACCAACAACCACCCGCGCCATGCCATCTCTCGACTCCCCCGCGTTAAGACTTTGCTCTACCTTCAAAACTCCCCCTCGTACAAAATATCGGCCCGTCGGTTCTGCGCATAACAATGCTCGCTCCGCTCAAAGCAAACCGGTTTCTCCTCCCCCAAGCTCACCGCCTCGATTCGCTCTGCAGCCACCCCTAACGCTACCAACGCCTGCTTCACCGTCTCCGCTCGTTTCTGGCCCAACGCCAAGTTATACTCGCGGCTCCCCCGCTCATCGGCGTTTCCCTGGATCAACACGCGCACCGTTGGGTACTTACTCATCAACCGTGCATGGGCCACCACCAAATTTTGGTACTCTGGCTTAATCTCGTACCGATCGTAATCAAAATAGATGCTTCGTGCGTGTGCCGGATGTTTTGGATCGGCGATCTCGCGCAGCAATGCCTCGCGCGGTGCTCCCCCGCCCACCGGAGTTGGGATCGCTCCTGTAGCCACCCCCCGCTCCTCGACGCTTGCGGTTCCCTCCTCCACTGCTGTCGACGAGCACCCCGCTGCCAGCATCGCCATACCCACTGCTGCTAACCAGCCACGCATCCTCACGGTCATCGAACTTACTCCTTTCTATCGTCAAACCATCACTGCGGAATCGGTCCCCACGCGGGCTCCCGCACATCACCCCCGGTCGTCGACAAACGCAGACGCACCCGGCCATCCACCGACACCGCAGCCAGAACTCCTCGTCCCCCGATTTCAGTTGCGTAAACGATCATCCGCCCATTCGGCGCAAACGACGGTGACTCGTCGCGCTCGGAATCGGTCAAAATCTGTCGTGCTCCTGTCGTCAAATCGTGGTACACCACGCGGAACCGTCCATCTACCCGTGTTAAGTAGGTCAATCCCCGCCCATCGCGGGCCACATCGGCGCTCGCGTTGTACCCTCCCTCGAAGGTCACCCGCTGCGCCTCCCCGCCGGTCGCTGCCATTCGGTAGATCTGCGGCGACCCCCCGCGGTCCGACGTAAAATACAGCCAATTCCCATCGGGGGAAAAGACGGGTTCGGTATCGATGCTTCCCGAGCGGGAAACGCGGAACGCCCGGTTCAACCCCAACTCGATCACGTAGATCTGGGAAATTCCATCCTGCGTCAAGGTTACCGCCAATCGTCCCCCATCGGGCGACCATGCTGGTGCCGAATTAGAGCCGCGGAAATCAGCCACCACTCGTCGTGTGCCGGTAGCCAGCTCATGCACATACACCACGGGCTTTTTCTTCTCAAACGACACATACGCCAACCGTCGGCCATCGGGTGACCACGCCGGTGAAATAATCGGCTCGCTAGAGATTAGTGCGCTCTGCGCTGCGCTCCCATCCCAATCGCTCACCCGGAGCTCATACCGGTTGCCGTTCTTGACCACATACGCCAATCGCGATGTAAAAAACCCTGGCATCCCTGTCAATGTCTCGTAGACGAGATCGGCGATTCGGTGGGCGGTGGCGCGCGTTTGTCCCCCTGAAAAGCGAAATACCTTCCCCCCCAAATCCAAGCGGCGCACCACATCGAACAGTCGCACCCGAACCTCCCACTCTCCCCCTGGCGCTCCCTGAACTGACCCCGCCACCACGGCGTCGGCTCCGCGCCCGGCCAGCGCCCCGTAATCGGGGACTAAATCCTCAGGCAAACGCATCCCCCCCACCTCGACCAACCGGAACAGGCCGCTCTTCTCCAGATCCTGCCGTACCACCTCGGTCAACGGCTGGGGCAGCTGCTCCTCCCCAACCAACAGCGGGACCGCCACCGGCAACGCCCGGGAAGTGGCCCCCGTCACCTCCACCACCAACTGGGCTGCCGCTACCGCTGTCCATCCCAACCCTACCAAAGCCACCAACCACTGAAACCACCTCTGCCGCATCGCTCGTTCCATTCATCGCGCGCACTCTATCCAATAGGCCCCTATTTTACCCCAAACTTTTCCCCCTCACTCTCCCGGTCGCAACCGCAACTCAAGCACCCGTTCGAAAAGGCGGGGATCATCGGGTAACGGCAACGGGCTTGCCCGCTCGATTGCCCGAGCAAACGCCGCATCCAAAGCGGGGTTTCCGGAAGAAACGATCAAACGCACCTCCGCCACTGTTCCATCCGCAAGCTGGGTCACCACGAAGCGCGCCTCGAGGTTACCGCTCACACCGGGCGGCACCACCATAAAGCGACGCACCCTACTGCGGATCGCCTCGATATACCGTGCCCGCGCCTCCGCGCTCGGTCCGCTGCCTCCCCCCGCCGACCTCGGAGATTGCCCCCCCCGCAACCGCTCCTGTAACCGCTCGCTCGCCAACCGCTGAAAATCCTCCTCGTTTCGCATCGCCTCCGTCGTCTCCCGCGGCTTAGGCGGCTCCGGCTTAGGTGGCTCCGGCTTAGGTGGCTGTGGCTTAGGCGGCTCCGGCTTAGGTGGCTGTGGCTTAGGCGGCTCCGGCTTAGGTGGCTCCGGCTGTGGCGGTTCTGGCTTAGGTGGCTCCGGCTTGGGCGGCTCCTCACCCCCTACCATCGGCGATGCACCCACCATCTCCACCAAAACCGCCTCGCTCACCGGCGAAACCTTTCGCCACTCCAAAGAAACCAACAACACCGCCAAAAACACTCCATGCACCAATAACGAAAGCCCCCACGCCCACGCTATCGGCGCCCCCCGCCGTCGGCTCATGCCCCCCCCTCGGTCAGCAATCCCACGCGCGTCACCCCCTCTCGCCGTAAGCGACTCAAAACCCCCATCACCACCTCATACGCCACCCGACGATCGGCGGCAATCAGCACTGCTGCTTGGGGACGCTCCCGCCGCACCTCCCCTAACGTCCGCAGCAGGGCCTCCATATCCCCTCGCTCCTCTCGTGCGGTGGCGCTGCGTTTCCACCCTAATCCCCCATCGGCATGTACCACCACCACTATCGCCTCCGTCGGCGACAACGGCACCTGGCTCACCGCGGGCAACTCCACCTCCCCCATCTCGATCATCGGCGCTGTCACCATAAAGATCACCAACAGCACCAACATCACATCGACATAAGGGACCACATTGATCTCGCTCATCAACGGTCGTTTCCGCCCCATTCGCTAACCCTCGCTGCACTCGTTCGCCACCCGTCGATGCCCAAAGCCATCGCCTCTTTTCCCTTCACCACGCTGTTAAGGCATGGCCTCCACTAATGCAGCAGCTGGCGCTGCAACAAATTGGTCAGCTCTTCGATAAAGCTCTCCAAGCGCACCGCCAACCGCTCAATATCGTGCGTAAAGCGGTTATAAGCCACCACCGCCGGGATCGCCGCGAACAATCCGATCGCCGTCGCGATCAACGCCTCTGCGATCCCCGGCGCCACTGTCGCCAACGTCGCCGAACTCATACTCGCCAAACCGCGAAACGAATTCATAATCCCCCACACCGTCCCGAAAAGACCGATATAGGGCGCTACCGACCCCACCGACGCCAAAAAGGCCAGGTGCGCCTCCAACTCATCCATCTCTCGCTGATATGCCGCCTGCATCGCCCGCCGCACGCTCTCGATCTCGCGCAACCCGCTTCGTTGCTGGCGGATCAGCTCGCGATAAGCCGCCAAAAACACCAGCTCCATCGGCCCTGCTGCCGCCAAGTGCGCTTCTATTCCCTGCGCCAACTGCTCCAAGCTGCTTGCTCGCCAAAAGCGCTGTTCAAAATCGAGCGTACTCGTACGCGCCGCTCGAATCTGAAATGCTTTACGGAAAATCCAAAACCATGAGATCAAAGACACCCCCAACAGCAGGGCCATCACCACCTGGACCGGCACGCTGGCCTGGACCACCAGATGCCATACCGACAAGTTACTCGTCACACCCATCCCTCTCACCACCGATAACCGAAATCGGTTATTATAGCGGTTTTTTCTCAGCCATTTTCCCCCTTCTTCTTCCCCTCTTTTTTCTCCTCCCCGCTGGTCTCCCTCTTGGCATCTGTCGCACCTATGCTACACCCCTCTCCTCCCTCTCTTCCCCTCCTCCCCGGCGCGGTCTAACCCCGATCCCCTGGTTGACGCAGAATATAGAGGCTCTCCTCAACAGCTGCCAGACCGATGCCTCTCCTTTTTCTCCTTCTCACCGCTCTTCCTCTGCCACTCTTTGCGCATTCTCCTCCGCTCACCTCTGCCGCTTTGCAGCGCTGCCTTGCGGACCTCGCGCCTGCTGCTGTGGAGCGGGGGGTCTCTCCTGAACTCTTCGCTGCCCTCACGCGCCGTCTCACCCCTGACCCCAAGACGCTCGAACTCCTCGATCGGCAACCCGAATTCGTCGCTCCCCTCTGGCACTACCTCGCCCAACTCCTCGACCGCAACCGCCTCCTCGAAGCCCGCCACTCTCTTCTCCAGCACGCCGCGCTCCTCCGGCAGATCGAAGCCGAATATGGCGTTGAAGCCGAACTTATCGTCGCCTTCTGGGCCATCGAAAGCAACTTTGGTCGCAACCTCGGCCGGTTTGACCTTATTCGCTCCCTCGCCACCCTCTCCTGCTTTGGGCGGCGACAAGAGTTCTTCCGCAACGAATTTCTCACCCTTACCGAAATCATCGCGCGCGGCGAAATCACCACCCTCTCGCCGCACGGCTCCTGGGCGGGAGCCTTTGGTCACACTCAATTCCTCCCCACCACCTTTCTCGCCTATGCGGTCGACGGCGACGGCGACGGCATCCGCGACCTTTACCACTCCCTTGCCGATGTCTTTGCCTCTACCGCCAACTTCCTCAAAAAGCTCGGCTGGCGTTCCGGCGAACCCTGGGGAATTGAAGTTCGTCTTCCCCCTCACTGGAAGAGCACCCCGACTGGTCGAACCCTCAAGCGCCCCACGCGCGACTGGCTCGCTCTCGGACTCACACCGCTGGGAACACCCTCCTGGCCCACTCCTCTCCCCGAGCGTGCGGCGCTTCTTCTCCCCGCCGGCAAAAGCGGTCCGGCGCTTCTCCTCTTTCCCAACTTCGACGTCATCTATCGCTACAACAACGCCGAAAGCTATGCCCTTGCGGTCGCGCTCCTCTACGACCTCCTCAAAAACCCGCAAAAGATCGAAGACTTTGACCCCGCCCAACCTTTTTTCACCCCATGGCCTCTAGACGCTTTCCCCCTTACCCGCAGCGAAATTCTCGAACTTCAACACCATCTCGCCGCCCGCGGCTATGACCCCGGTCCTATCGACGGCCTCTTTGGTCCAACCACGCGGGAAGCCGTTCGTCGTTTTCAGCTCGAATGTCAGGGCGATCCCTCCGCCGACGGTTGGCCCACGCTCAAACTCCTCCAAGACCTTCGCGCACAAACCTGTGTCCCACCCCGGCAACCCTAATGGTAAATGGGCCACTCCCGCTTTGGGGAAGACGCTGCCATCTTGCTCAATCCCGTCGTTTTGTCGAGAATATAGTCCCTCTGCACATCCTCTGAGCGACGTGATGAACCATCCGCATGCCACCACCATTGTCGGGGTTCGCCGCGGCGGGCAAGTCGCCCTAGGTGGAGATGGTCAGGTCACTCTAGGTGCCCTCATCGTCAAAGCCACCGCCAACAAAATTCGGCGCCTCTTTCGCGACCAGATCCTGGCCGGCTTTGCTGGCGCCACCTCTGACGCCTTTACCCTTTTCGAACGCTTCGAAGCCAAGCTCGACAAACACCAAGGCCACCTTTTGCGCGCGGCTGTCGAGCTCGCCAAGGACTGGCGCACGGATCGAATCCTTCGGCGCTTGGAAGCGATGCTTCTCGTCGCCGACCGAGATCACCTCCTGCTTCTCACCGGTGCGGGCGATGTTCTCGAACCGGAAGAGGGGGTTGCGGCGATCGGCTCGGGCAGCGCCTATGCGCTTGCCGCTGCTAAAGCCCTCCTGCGCCACACCGACCTCTCGGCCAAAACCATCGTCGCTGAATCCCTTAAACTCGCGGGTGAACACTGCATCTACACCAATCACCACCACACGATCGAGGTACTTGAATGATCCCGCTCACCTGTCGCGCTATTGTTGCGGAACTGGACAAACATATCGTCGGGCAAACTGCTGCCAAACGAGCCGTCGCGCTGGCGTTGCGCAATCGCTGGCGGCGGCAACAAGTTCCGGAGCCGCTCCGGCACGAAATTACCCCCAAGAACATCCTCATGATCGGTCCCACCGGAGTAGGGAAAACCGAAATCGCCCGTCGTCTTGCCCGTCTTATTGACGCCCCCTTCATCAAAGTCGAAGCCACCAAATTCACTGAAGTCGGCTATGTCGGCAAAGATGTCGACACCATCATTCGCGATCTTGTCGACATCGCCATTAAGGAAGAGCGCGAACGGGCGATGGCTTCAGCGCGTGGAAAAGCGCAAGAAGCTGCAGAGGAGCGCCTCCTCGACCTTCTTCTTCCCCCTTCTCCCTCGGCGCCTCCCATCGGCAAAGAGCAAAATGTCGAAAACTTTCTCTTTGACCTTGAGCAAAAGGTTACCCAACTCGAAAGGCGGATTGGTCTAGAGCGGGAGCTCAGTCCGGAAGAGCGAGCCACGCGCGAAAAGCTTCGGCAAAAACTACGCGCTGGTCTCTTTGACGATCGCGACGTCGAGCTCGAAATCCAAGAAGGCGCCATCTCAGCGCACGTCATGAGTCCTCCCGGTCTTGAAGAAGTTGCCGAGCAAATTCAAAGTCTCTTTCAAACGCTTGGCAAGCGTCGGAAGCGCCGGCGGATGAAGGTAGCGATGGCTCGCAAAGTGCTCCTCGAAGAAGAAGCCGCGAAACTCATCGACGAAGAAGAGATTCGGCGGCGCGCGATTCTCAACACCGAACAGAACGGCATCGTCTTCATCGACGAAATCGACAAAGTAGTCGGTCGCGACAACACCCATGGTCCTGACGTCTCCCGCCAAGGCGTCCAACGCGATCTCTTACCCCTTGTCGAAGGCACCACCGTAACCACCAAACACGGTCCGGTGCGCACTGACCACATTCTCTTCATCGCCTCCGGTGCTTTCCACCTCAGCAAGCCGAGCGACCTTATCCCCGAATTTCAAGGTCGCTTTCCGGTGCGGGTTGAACTTCAACCCCTCACTGTCGACGACTTCGTCCGCATCCTCAGCAGCACGGAAGCCAACCTCATCAGTCAATACCAAGCGCTCCTTGCTGCCGACGGTCTCACCCTCACCTTTACCGACGCTGCTGTTCGGCGCATCGCCGAAATCGCCTGGCACGTCAACGAACGGATCGAAAACATCGGCGCTCGCCGTCTCTACACCGTGATGGAACGGCTCCTCGAAGAGGTCGCCTTTGACGCCGGCACCCCGGGCAGCCCCACGCAAGTCACCATCGACGTCGCCGACGTCGACGAGCGTCTCAGCGAACTCGCCGCCAGCGAAAATCTCGCCCGTTATGTTCTCTAACCCCTCCCTTTTCCTAACTTATCCCTCTGACTCTCCCTCTTTGCTCTTCTGATGAACCCCTCTAACGCCGCCCCCGACGCTGCCCGCCACGCTGCTCTCTTTCGCTGGCTAACTGCTCAAGGCCGACCGATCGTCCATCTCACCCTCGCCTCTGCCGACGCCAGCTTTCGCCGCTACTATCGGGTGCACTACCCCGACGGCAGCACCGCGATCGCCCTCGACGCTCCTCCCGACCGGGAGCCGCTCACCCCCTGGCTCAACCTCCGCCACCACCTAGCCGCGCACGCCCTTCCGGTCCCCGACTGTTATGTCGTAGACCCTCAGCAAGGTTTTGCCCTCATCGAAGACTTCGGCGACACTACGCTCGAAACCCTTCTCGCCCCTACCGCCCACGCCGTTGCCTGCTCCCCTTCATCTGCCCCTCCCTTTGGCTCCACCTCCCCCCCCTCTCCCGAACCCTATTCTCCCTCTCCCCCTTCTCCGTCCTCCTCTGCCCCCCCTTTACCCCTTACTGAAGTTCACGACCGCTACGCCGAAGCTCTTGCCAACCTCATCCTTCTTCAATCTACTCCTCCCCCTTCCGATCTCCCTCGCTACGACGCCGCGACTCTACGCGCCGAACTCGACCTTTTCCCCACCTGGTATCTCCAGCGCCACCTCGGCCACACCCTCACCGCTACCGAAGCGGACGCCCTCGAGCGGACCTTTACCCTCCTCATCGACAATGCCCTCGCTCAACCCCACCTCCTCGTCCACCGCGACTACCACAGCCGCAACCTCATGTGGCTTCCCCCCGATCACCCCAAGCGTCCCGCCGCTACGCTAGGGATCTTAGACTTTCAAGATGCCCTCGTCGGCCCTATCGCCTACGACCTCGTCTCGCTTCTCAAAGACGCCTACCTCGAATGGCCGGAGCCCTTCACCCTGGACCTTCTCATCCGCTACTGGCAACAAGCACGGCGTCTTTCCCTCCCCGTTCCTCATCACTTCGACTGTCTCTACCGCGACTATGAATGGATTGGCATCCAACGCCACCTCAAAATCCTTGGAATCTTTGCCCGTCTTGCCTATCGCGACCAAAAACCCGCCTACCTCGATCACCTCCCCCGCGTTCGTCGCTATCTCTGGAGAACCCTTCCCCGTTACCCCGAATTCAAATCCCTCTTGCGCCTCCTCCTAAGCCTCCACCCCGACGAACACCATTTTCTCCTCCTCTAACCCATGCTCCCCCCTAAAGAAAAAGAAGTCGCTCCTTCCCTCGTCGTTCTCCTCCTCGTTGGGGGTCGAGGCGAGCGGCTCCGTCCCATCACCGACACCACTCCGAAGCCCCTTCTTGCTGACGGCGCCGGGCGACCGCTCCTCGGGAAATGGCTTGCTCGCCTTGCTCCTCTCTCCCCTCATCGCCTTCTCCTCAACCCCTGCTGGCTCGCTGACCGTCTCATCGCCGCTCTTCCCTCCCTCACCCCTCCCACCCTCACCCTCACCCTTCTTCCCGAAACCTACCCCTGTCTCGAAACCGCTGGCACCCTTGCTGCCGCTTTCCGCGCCACCGCTGCCCCTCAGATCCTCCTCATCAACGGCGACATCGACCTCGACCCCGCCTTTGATCTCGCTGCTTTCGTTGCCCGTGCCCATCGCGCTCTCGCCGTTCACCCCGACGCGCTTGGCTACCTTCTCCTTCTCCCATCCCCTCCTGCTCCTGCGCTTGACTTCTCCCTACCCGCCCCGCTCCCTGCCGTCCCTCCTATTCCCCTTTACCGGCTCGCCCCTCCCCCTCTCTTCCCCCGCCATGCCACCTACAGCGGCATCGGCTGCTACCGTCCCTCTCTCGTCCTCCACCTCCCCTCCCGTCGACGCGCCCCCCTTGGCCCGCTCCTAAAAGCCGCGGCCAGCCGTGGACAACTCCTTGGCGAACTCACCTCCCATCGCTGGTGGGACATCGGTACACCCGAACGCCTCAACCGTTGGCAGCGCGCCACCGTTCCCTTCAAGAATGACGCCGCGAGGCCGTAAACACTAAAATAGCGGTTCAAGCAATCATCGTCCCCAAACCCATCGATGTCCTCTATCATCCCCTTCCTCGACGTCGGCGCCGCCTATCGAGAACTGCAGTGTGAAATCGACGCCGCCATCCAGCGTGTTCTCTCCTCTGGCTGTTATATCCTTGGGGAAGAAGTAGAAGCGTTCGAGGCGGAATGGGCTTCCTACTGCCATGCCTCCTACGCGGTAGGAGTCAGCAATGGGCTAGACGCGCTCACTCTATCGTTGATGGCGCTCGGGATCGGGGAGGGAGACGAAATCCTCGTTCCCACCAATACCTACATCGCTACCTGGCTCGCGGTCACTGCGGTCGGCGCGCGGGTTATTCCCATCGAACCCGACCCCATTACCCACACCATAGACCCTAGCCGCATAGAGGAAGCGCTCACCCCCGCCGCCAAAGCGATCGTCGCCGTGCACCTCTACGGCCACCCGGCGTCCCTCGATCCCCTTCGGCAACTGGCTCAAAAACACAACCTCTTTCTCATCGAAGATGCCGCTCAAGCCCATGGCGCCTGCTACTTTGGAACACCGATCGGTGCCCACGGCGACGCGGTCTGCTGGAGCTTCTACCCTACAAAAAACCTCGGTGCTTTAGGAGACGCGGGTGCGATCACGACCAATAACTCCGACCTAGCTCATCGCCTTCGCCTTTTGCGAAACTATGGATCTTCTCGAAAATACCACCACGAGATTATCGGCCGAAACGCTCGTCTCGACCCGATCCAAGCCGCTATCCTCCGGGTCAAACTCAAATACCTCGACATTTGGAACCAACGGCGAGCGCAAAATGCCCGTCGTTACTGCGAAGCCCTCTCCTCGCTGCCGATTCAACTCCCCTCCGTTGCCCCCTACGCCACCCATGCCTGGCACCTTTTTGTCATCCGCATCTCCCAGCGCGACCGGTTTCAATCTTATCTGGCGCGCCACGGCATCGAAACGCTGATTCACTACCCCACGCCTCCCCATCGCCAGCCTGCCTACCGGGACACGATAGGCGCGGATCGATCCTTTCCTATCGCCGAACTGCTGGCCCGTGAGGTACTCTCCCTTCCCATCGGTCCCCATTTGACCGCTGCAGAGCAAGCGCGCATCATTGAAACGATTCACCTCTATCACGCCCACCCCCCTTCCTCCAAGGAGTCCCTTGATGGCCCTCAGTGATTGCCGCATTATCGAACTCCCCAAGATCCATGACCCGCGGGGAAATCTCTCCTTTATCGAAGGAGAAAGGCATATTCCCTTCAATATCAAACGGGTTTATTACCTTTACGATGTTCCCGGCGGCGCTGAACGAGGTTCTCACGCCCACAAGACTGCTCATACGTTCATTATTGCAATATCAGGAAGTTTTGACGTCATCCTCGACGATGGCTTCGCCACCCAGCGCTACCATCTCAACCGCTCTTACTATGGAATCTACATCTGCCCCCTCACTTGGAGAAGACTCGACAACTTCTCCTCGGGAGCGGTCTGTCTCAGCCTCGCCTCCCACTACTTTGACCCCGAAGACTACATCCGCGACTACAATGAATTCATCGCCATCGTCCGCAGCCGCAATCGGGAGTTCAACCCATGAAAGCTGTCATCCTCGCGGGAGGTTTTGGCACCCGTCTCTCAGAAGAGACCATCATCAAACCCAAACCGATGGTCGAAATCGGGGGGCGCCCGATCCTCTGGCACATCCTTAAATACTACGCCGCCTTCGGCATCCACGACTTCATCATCCTTCTCGGCTATAAAGGCTTTCTCATCAAAGAGTACTTTGCCCATTATCTCCTGCACCACTCCGACGTCACCTTTCACATGGCTGAAAACCGAATGGAGATCCACACCCGCCGGGCGGAACCTTGGCGGGTCACCCTCGTAGACACCGGCGAAGCCACGCAAACCGCCGGTCGGCTGCGGCGGGCGATTCGCTACCTCGAAAACGAACCCTTCTTCGCGGTCACCTATGGCGATGGGCTCAGCAACCTCGACATCGCCGCTGAAATCGCCTTTCACCGCGCCCACGGTAAAATCGCCACCGTCGCTGCTGTTTTTCCCCCTGCTCGTTTCGGGGCCATTGTGCTGGGCGAGCCTCTCACCGCCGCCCCCTCTCTCTCTGCCGCTGTCTCTTCTCCTACCCCCTCTTCCCACCTCGACGCTGCCCGCTACCCCCTCACGCAGGACGCCCCCCTTCCCCCGCCCCGTCGGGTTCGCTCCTTTATCGAAAAACCCGCAGGCGACGGCGGTCGCATCAATGGCGGGTTTTTCCTCTTTACCCCGGAAATCTTTCGCTGGATTCCCTCCGACGGCGCCACTCTAGAAGGCGATGTCCTCCCCCCCCTCGCCGAAGCAGGCGAACTGGTCGCCTTTCTCCACGACGGTTTCTGGCACCCCATGGACACACTGCGCGACAAAAACCACCTCGAGGCCCTCTGGACCACCGGTCGAGCCCCCTGGAAAATCTGGAGTGACGCATGAACCCATGCGTCTCATCCCCCCTCGTTACCCCTTCCCCGGACCCGGAGTGGTGGCGCAATCGTCGCCTTTTGCTCACTGGGCACACCGGCTTCAAAGGCGCCTGGTTCACCCTCTGGCTCTCTCAACTCGGCGTTGAAACGATCGGCGTCGCTCTTCCCCCCGAAACTGACCCCAACCTCTTCACCGCCGCTCGCCTTCAATCGCTTCTCGCCGCGCACTATCTCTACGACCTCACCCACCCCGATACCCCTGGCTGGCTCCTCGCTCTCTTTCGCCGTCACCGCCCGCAGATTCTCATCCACCTCGCCGCGCAAGCCCTTGTTCCTCGCAGCTACCGCGACCCTCTCGCTACCTGGCGCGCCAACCTCCTCGCCACGCTTCACCTCCTCGAAGCCGTGCGGCAAGCCGCGAGCGACCGAATCGCTCCGGAGGTTGTCCTCATCATCACCACCGACAAAGTTTACGCCTCCTCTTCTGATCCCTACCCTTACCGTGAAAATGACCCCCTCGGTGGCGACGATCCTTACAGCGCCAGCAAAGCGGCGGTCGAATTAGCGCTTCACTCCTATCGGCGCGCCTACCTTCAGCCCGCCGGCATTGCCGTCGCCAGCGCGCGCGCCGGCAACGTCATCGGCGGCGGCGACTGGGCCGAAGCGCGGCTCATTCCCGACGCTGTCCGCGCCTGGAGTCGCGGCGAGACGCTTTACCTTCGCCACCCTGAAGCCACCCGTCCCTTTCAACACGTCCTCGAACCTCTCGCCGCTTATCTCCACCTTATCGAACACCTTCTCTGCGACCCCCATTGTGCTGGCGCGTACAATTTCGGTCCTCCTCCCCACGACGCTGCCCGCGTTCTCGACCTCATCGCGGCGGCGGCCCAATTTTGGGGTGACCCCGCCCCCTTCGAACCCTATCCCCACCCAATCGCCTTCTCAGAAAATCCCCACCTCGCCCTAGAAACCGCCCTTGCCCGTTACCGACTCGGAATCGCCCCCCGCTGGTCGCTCCCCACCGCTCTTCGTCGCACCATCTCCTGGTATCGCGCCTACTATGCGGGTGAAGACCCGCGGCAACTCTGTCAACGCGACCTTATCGCCTGGAGTAACGCCACCTCCCCCTCGGACCCTCTATGACGGATGCTCTCCCCTATCGCATCGCCGACCGTATTTTCGAACACCTTGCCGCTGCGGGCATCGAACACTGCTTTTACCTCCCTGGCGGCGGTGCCATGCACCTCAACGACGCCCTCGCGCGGCAAACCCGCATCACCCCCATTCACTGTCACCACGAACAAGCTGCCGGAATCGCTGCCGAAACCTACGCCCGGCTCCACCCCTCCGGGATAGGTCTTCTTCTCGTCACCACCGGTCCCGGGGCCACCAACGCCATCACCCCGCTGGCCGGCGCTGCGATCGACTCTATTCCCCTCCTGATCATTGCTGGTCAAGTCAAACAAAGCGATCGACTTCCCCCCTTCACCCCCTTACGGCAACGCGGCGTTCAGGAGGTCCCCTCGCTCGCCCTTGCCGCCCCTCTCGCCAAGCGGGTCCTCACCCTCGACGACCCGGTGGCGGTCGACCCCCTCCTCACCCTCGCCCTTCGTGAACTCACCTCTGGGCGCCCTGGGCCTATCTGGCTCGAAGTCCCTCTCAACATTCAAGGAGCCCCCTACCCCCTGCCGCGAACCCCGATCCCTCCTCTTCAACCCTCCGCTCCTCCCGTTCCCCCTCCCCCCCTTCTCGCCGAGCTCCTCGCTGCCCTCGCCGAAAGCGAGCGGCCCCTCCTCCTCGTCGGTCACGGAGTTCGTATCGCCCGCGGCCAGCAACCCCTCCGCCGCCTTCTCACTCGTCTTCCTCTCCCGCTTGTTGCCACCTGGCTCGCCGCTGACCTTCTCCCCCACGACCACCCCTGCTACCTTGGCCGCGTCGGTCAATTCGCCGCCCGTGCTGCCAACTTCGCTGTGCAAAACTGCGATCTTCTCATCACCCTCGGTGCCCGTCTCGACCCCACTGTCACTGCCTATCGGCCGCGCGACTTCGCTCGCGCGGCCCGTCGCGTTCACATCGACATCGACCCTCACCAACTCGCCGAACACCCTCCCGGCGCCCTCACCATCGTCGCCGACGCCGCTGCCTTTCTCATCGCCCTCGACCAAACCCTCTCCACTGCCCCCCCCTCTTCTCTCCCCAACCCCGACCGTTGGGGGGAATGGCGCGCCCGCTGTGCCGACTGGAAGGTTCGCTATCCCCTCCCTGAACTCCCCCTCTCCTCCGAAGCGGAAGAAGCCGACGCCATCTCTTCCCTTCTCTCCCTCACTCCCCTCATCAGCGAACACCTTCCCCCCGGCATCACCATTGTCACCGGCAGCTCCGGGCAAGCGATCGAAGTCCTCCAAGCCGCCCTCACCCTCAAAGAAGGCCAGCGTCTCATCCACACCTCCGGCCTTGGCGCGATGGGCTATGGGCTACCGGCGGCTATTGGTGCGGCCCTCGCCAACCGCTCTGCCCCTGTTCTCTGTTTCGAAAGCGATGGCAGCCTCATGCTCAACCTCCAAGAACTCGCCACCCTGCGCGCCCTAAACCTCCCCATTCTTCTGATCATCCTCGACAATCGCGGCTACGGCTCAATTCGCGCCTCGCAACGCCGCTACTTTGGCCGACTCCTCGGCGTGGGTCCTGAAACAGGCCTCTACTTCCCCGACTGGTCTCGCCTCCTTGCTGCCTTTGACCTCCCCTCTACCCCCATCGCTGGAAAGAGCCATCTCACCGTCGCGCTCACCCACCACCTCACCCACCCCGAAACCCTTCCCCATGCGCTGCTCCTTCCCCTTCCCCCTGAAGAGACCTTGCAACCGCGCGTCGCCACCCATTTCACCCCCGACGGGCAGCCGATCTCCATGCCCCTTGAAGACATGACCCCTCTCCTTCCGCTCGAAACCCTTCAACGCGAAATGGCTACGCCGCTCTCCCCCGAGAGCTATCGCGTTCGGGCCATCGATCCTCCTCTTTCTGGAGAGAAGTCCCGATGACCGCTATTCCCTCTTATCCCCTCGGCACCCTCTTTGCGCTCTCCCCTGAAGTTGCCGCCCTTCACCCCGGCGCTCGCCTCGCGCTCCTCGTTCGCACCGACCCCCCCACAGTTGCTCTCCTCTCTACCTCTCCCGACCCTCTAGACCCCACCTCTTTTCCTCCTCCCCTTGCGCTCCTTCCTTTTTCCCATAACCTCTCTCCCCTCCCCGATCCTCCCCTTCCCCCCGCGGCAGTCGCTCATCTTTTGCGCAGTGCGATTGCCGACGTTGTAGACGCTTTCGACCGTGCCAACACTGCTGCGCAACCTCCCTTTATCCCTGGCCGTACTCCTATTCCTCCATCTGGCAAAATCATTGGCGTTTCAGAACGACAAGCGATGGTTGAAGCCGCCCTAGACGGCTGGCTCACCGCCGGTCGTTTCAACGACGCCTTCGAACGCAAACTCGCCTCCTACCTCGGTGTTCGGCACGTTCGCACCACTGTCTCCGGCTCTTCCGCTAATCTCCTCGCCCTTACCGCCCTCACCTCTCCCAAGCTCGGTGACCGCGCCCTCAAACCGGGAGACGAAGTCATCACCGCAGCTGCCTCTTTTCCCACCACCGTCAATCCCATCTGGCAAAACGGCCTCATCCCTGTTTTCCTAGATGTCACCCTCCCCACCTATAACATTGACACCCAGCAACTGGAAGCCGCCTACTCCTCCCGCACCCGGGCGGTGATGATCGCCCACACCCTCGGCAACCCTTTTGACCTCGACGCCGTTCTCTCCTTCTGTCGGCGTCACGACCTCTACCTCATCGAAGACTGTTGTGACGCCCTCGGCAGCACCTATCGCGGCCGCAAAGTGGGCACCTTCGGCCACCTCGCCACCTTCAGCTTTTACCCTGCCCACCACATCACGATGGGCGAAGGCGGTGCGGTCGCCACCGACGACGACCAACTCGCGCAGATCCTTCAAAGCATTCGCGACTGGGGACGCGACTGCTGGTGTCCTCCTGGGCGCGACAACACCTGTGGGCGGCGCTTCTCCTGGCAACTCGGTCACCTCCCTCCCGGCTATGACCACAAATACACCTACTCCCACCTCGGCTACAACCTCAAAATCACCGACCTCCAAGCCGCCTGTGGTCTTGCCCAACTTGACCGTCTCGACCACTTCGTCGCAGCGCGGCGGCGCAACTACACCTACCTTTATCAACGACTTCAACCCCTCGCCGATCGGCTGCTCCTCCCCGAACCCACCCCGGGCAGCGACCCGAGCTGGTTTGGTTTCCTTCTCACCCTCACCCCCAACGCGGAAACCTCGCGCGCCGACCTCCTTCGCTGGCTTGAAAGCCGCGGGATTGGCACGCGACTCCTCTTTGCGGGGAACCTCCTCAAGCAACCCTACGCACTCGATCGCCCCTTCCGTCTCGTCGCCCCCCTTGTGAACACCGACCGTATTCTTCACCACACCTTCTGGGTAGGTCTCTGGCCGGGGCTCACCCCTCCCATGCTGGACTACCTCGCCACCGTCCTTCTCGAATACTTCGGTCACTTTTAAGAAGGAGGTACCATGAATCCCCTCGCGCAGCCCCTCATCATCCTTGAACTCGCCAACAACCACATGGGCGACGAAGCGCACGCCCGGGAACTCATCGCCACTTTTGCCGAAGCCATCTCCCCCTACCGTGCCATCTGGCGTTTTGCCCTCAAATTTCAATTTCGCACCCTCTCTACCCTCCTTCACCCCGCGCATCGTTCTGGGAGCACCCATCGCTATGTTCGGCGCTTCACCGAAACGGCGCTCTCCCCCGACGCTTTTGCTCGGCTTACCGACTATGCTCGCTCTCTCGGCTACCTGCTAGCGGCCACCCCCTTTGACGAAGCAGCCGTAGACCAGATCGAACAACTCCGTCTCGACTACCTCAAAATTGCCAGCGCCGCCCTCACCGACTGGCCGCTTCTCGAGCGGATTGCTACGGTCGCTCAACCCATCATCGCCTCCACAGCGGGTGCTGCGCTAGAAGACCTCGACCGAGTAGTCAGCTTCTTTCGCCACCGTCAACGACCTCTCGCCCTCATGCACTGTGTCGCGCTCTACCCTACTCCCCCCGAGCAACTCAATCTGGGGCAAATCGAACTCCTCAAACGCCGTTACCCCGATCTCCCCATCGGCTACTCCACCCACGAACCCCCCGACGAGTATGAAACGGCTCCCATCGCCCTCGCCTTAGGGGCCACCCTCTTTGAAAAGCACATCGCTCTTCCCACCGATCGCTACTCCCCCAACGCCTACTCGCTCTCTCCCTCGCAACTCACCCGCTGGCTTGAGGCCCTCACCCGCGCCCATCGCCTCATCGGTGAACGCCTTTGTCGTACCACTGCTGGTGAAGCCGAACGAGCCAGCCTCTTTGATCTCAAACGCGGTCTCTTCGCCCGGCGTGCGATCGCCCCTGGTACTTCTCTCACCCCTGACGACTACTATCTCGCCTACCCACCGGTACCGGGTCAATGGACCGCCGACGACGCGGGTAAATACATCCAACTCACTGCGCTCACCCCGATTGCTGCCGACGAACCCCTCACGCCCACCAATACCCGTCGGGAAGATCAACAAGCCCTTCTGCGTCACCACTGTCGAACCATCAAAGAGTTTCTCCAACGCCACCCCATTCCCCTTCCCCCTGCTGCCGACCTCGAACTCTCGCACCATTACGGTCTTGAGCGTTTTCCTCAGTATGGGATGGCGCTCCTCACCATCGTCAATCGCGCCTACTGCAAAAAGCTGCTTGTCCTTCTCCCCGGTCAAACCCACCCCGAGCAATACCACAAACAAAAAGAAGAAACCTTCATTCTCCTTGCCGGTACTCTCACCCTCACCCTCGACGGGCAACCCCATCACCTCGCTGCCGGCCAGCTTGTCACCATCCCTCCGGGGGTTCGCCACGCCCTCACCACGCAAGAGGGCTGCATCATCGAAGAGCTCTCCACCACTCACTACCCGAGCGACTCCTACTACACCGATCCGGCGATTCACGCCAACCCCAACCGTAAGACCCGCATCACCTACTGGCTCGACGCATGAAATCGGCATGCTCCTCCCCTCTTTTCCTCTCTTTCTCCTTATCCCTTCTACGCTCTATCATCGATGCACCCCCTTCCTTCCCCTTAAAGAACTCTTATATAATAGGGCGGTTCTTGAAGCGATTCGCCCGAACTTCTTCAAGGAAATAAACTATGGCCGACGGCGAGGCCTCTTCTCTCTCTCAAACTCTTTCCCTCTCCTGGCGTCTTCAAGCGCAGCCGATTCTCTTTGACACACTTCCCCAACGAGCGCAACTTATTCAGTATGGAGAGCTTATAGAAGCGATTCCCTTACCGCGCAAGCGTATCAACATCTGGCGCAACCACGCTTTTGAACCCATCCTCTCTCTCCTTCCGGCCTACTCTCTCTATGCGGGTATACGATATGATTTATGGCTAAGTCCTTACGACGATACGTTCAGCTTTACAGACTATACGTCAGCTGATCTAGAATGCCTCTGGTTAGACCCCACGCGCTATGCCCTTGACCCATCCTCCTTCACCGCCTGGATCGCCGACCGTATCGCCGATCTCCGCCGCCGCTCATCTGCCCCCATCGTTTTAGCTACCTGGGGGGAACCCGAACGCATCGACTCCCTTCACCGCCTTGCGGGACAGTGTCCCGCTTTCTATGTTGCTGATCTTGCGGCGCTTGCACGAGAAGTGCACCTTCCTCTTCTCGACGCACGCAATACTGCTGTTGCAGGAACACCGCTCTCGCGGAGCCTCATCACCCTTACCGCCCGGGCCCTTGCCTGTCGCTGGTGGGCAGGCGCGCTCCTACCGCCCATCAAAGCGATTGCCGTCGACCTTGACCACACTCTTCACGATGGGATTCTCGCCGAAGTCGGGGTGGAGAGGGTTCGACTTACTTCGGCCCATGAACATCTGCAGCGCCTCCTAATGGAACTTCAAGAGCAAGGGATTTTATTGGCTTTAGTCTCCCGCAATGAAGCATTCGACGTAGAGCAACTCTTTGAAAAGCGATCCGACTACCCATTACGGCGAACGCACTTTAGCGCTCTCGAAGTCTCGTGGGGACCTAAAAGTGCGGCGCTTGCGCGCATTGCCGCGCACTTAAAGATCGGCTTTGACGCGCTTCTATTTATCGACGACAACGCTGGCGAACTTTACGAAGCTGCTACTCACTGCCCAGGAATTCATCTTCTACAGGCTCAAGAAGATGCCTCCGCCACCTCCCGCGCGTTAGCTAACTATCCTGGTCTTTGGCGCTGGCAGCGCAGCCGTGAAGATAGCCTCCGCGCCCGCGATCTTGCGGTTCAACACCAACGGCTTCTCCTTCAGGAACAAACAGATCCCACTGCCTATTTTCGAGAACTCGAAGTAGTCATCGTCATCGCTCTTAATCCCATTTCCATCCTAGAACGACTTGCCAGTTTAAGCACTCGCACTAACCAATTTAACCTCACCCTACGGCGTCTAAATGCTGTCGAAATCGAAAGTTACATGCGCGCCGAAGAAGCCGATGTAGCGGCAGTATCGCTCTCTGACCGGTTAAGCGACAGCGGTACAGTTGGGCTGATCATTGGCAAGCGCTCGGAAACCACTTTCATTATCGAAGAGCTCTGTCTCAGCTGTCGGGCACTTGGTCGAAACTTGGAAGACGCGCTCATCCTCCCTGCCATCGCCGCGTTACCCAGCAGCCGTGGTTGCGAATGGCTTCAATTCCCGGTCGCAGAAGGGCCGCGCAACGGCCCTGCGCGCTCTTGGCTCGCGCGCCTCACAGGCGCCACCGAACTACCAACGGCGAACCATTCCATTCGTCTCCCCTTCGCGATCGCAGCCCACTACCGTCCCCCCGAGGGTATACAACTCCGTTTAGAATCTCATAACCCTGGAGCCTCTTCATGACGGAGGAGATCCTACGCCAAAACCTTCTAGAAATTATGCGCACTGTGCTCAAAGTTCCCGACCTCTCTCCGCACGCCGAACGTCAAGCAGTAGCGCAATGGGATTCCCTCCGAAACATCGAGCTCATCTTTGCTCTAGAAGATGCTTTCGGCATCGAGTTCACTGCAGAAGAGTTGGAAACATTTACGAGCGTCGACGCGATCCTTCGCATCTTGACAAAGAAGAAAAATGCGGCATAGCTATATTCTTGAAGGATTCGGTTTTCGCTTGCGGCCCGTCGAAGATGCCGACGCCGCGCTGATTCTCCAACTTCGCAATGACCCCGAACGGGGACGCTATCTCCACCGCGGCGCCTCCACTCTTGAAGAACAGCTAGCTTGGCTCGCCGCCTATTATAACCGGCCGGGGGACTACTGTTTTGCCATAGACCGCCGCCGCACTGGAGAAACAGAGGGATTCATCTCCCTTTACGGGATAGATGAAGACCGCAATTCTGCCGAGTGGGGACGCTGGATTTTAAAGCCGACCTCCCTTGCCGCTGTAGAAAGTGTTTACCTCATGTTTAGCTTCGCTTTTGACTGCTTGGCTCTTTCCTTCGTATACAGCCGTACCGTCGCCGAAAATAGACAGGTAGTGGCGTTCCATGACGCTTTAGGCCTCCATCGGCGGATCTTACCGAATTGGTTTGAACTCCACGGCGAACGTAAAGACGCGGTCGAGCACACCTTAGACGCCACCCACTGGCGCACCCTTGCTCCCTCTCTGAAAAAACAGGTGGCACGGCTGGCACACAAATTGGGGTAAAACAAAATGGACCTCTCTTTTCCTCCCGATGCCCCCCTCCTCCGTTTTCACCATGTGGGCTATGCCTGTGCAAAGATCGATCGGGAACTTCCCTTTTTTCAACCATTGGGTTACCGCTGCGAAGGCAGTCGTTTTTTTGATCCTACCTTTGGTGTCTCGGGTCTATTCCTGGTAGGTGGTGGCCCCCGCCTCGAACTCTTAGAAAACCTTCCCGGCTCCTCGCGCCTCGATCCGTGGCTCGCTCAAAGGGTTAAATGCTACCATTTCGCTTACGAAGTGGCCGACTTTGCGCAAGCGATTCCTTGGTTCCTTAGCCAACGGAGCCGCATCACCTTTGGACCAGCTCCCGCGGTTGCCTTTAACGGTCGTCCAGTAGTATTCCTTATGATGCGCAATCTACAACTCATTGAGCTTATTGAAAGTTAAGCCATGCAAACAAAAAAGGAGGCAAGCGAACAGGCCCGTTTAGCGGCGATCGCCGAACGATCCACCTATGCAGCTGGTCTCAATATGGCGATGACTCAGTACAGTTTTCGCGTCTTTCGTCGCCATCTCCGCGGCCGTACCATTCTCGAACTTGGACCGGCTGAAGGAGTCATGACTGAGTTGCTCGTCAAAACGGGCCTTGAGCTCACTGTCGTTGAAGGGGCTCTCCCGTTTTGTCAAGCCCTAGCTCAACGTTTTCCAAACATTACAGTAATTCATTCCCTCTTTGAAGAATTTAGCCCAACGCAACGCTACGACAACATTATTTTCGGCCATGTGCTTGAGCATGTAGCAAACCCTGTTGAGATTCTGCGGCGCGCTCGTTCCTGGCTTACTCCCGAGGGGCGGGTGCTGGCAGCTGTCCCTAATGCCCGTTCGATCCATCGCCAAGCTGCAGTCCTCATGGGACTACTGCCGGCGGAGGATGCCCTTAACCAATCTGACCTTCAACACGGCCATCGGCGCGTTTTCAACCCCGAAAGCTTCCGTCAAACCTTTCTCGAAGCGGGTTACCGCATTGAACTCTTCGGAGGATATTGGCTTAAGCCCCTCTCCAATGCTCAACTTGAAACCCATTGGACCCCTCAGATGATAGAAGCTTTCATGCAGTTAGGCGAACGTTACCCCGATATCGCTGCAGAAATCTACATCGTCGCCTACTCTGATCAAACCGGTCTCTACGGTTTGTGAATCGACAGCAAAAGCATGAACCCTACCCCCCGACCCTCCCGTTGTCGTCTCTGTCGCCACCCTTTACCCCATGAGCCCTTCTTTCAGCTTGCGCCGATGCCGGCGGCGGCGCAGAATCTCCCCACGTTCGACCAGCTTGCTGCGGATCGCCCCGCTACCCTTACCCTCTCCTGTTGTCCTCGCTGTACTCTGGTTCAGAGCCGTGATCCTCCCCCACCCTACTGGCGGGACGTGATTCGCGCCGTCGCTTACTCCGACGCGATGCGTCACCTTCGCCGCCAGCAATTTGCCGACTTTGTCCGTCGCTACCACCTCAACGGCAAAACCGCTCTTGAAATCGGCAGCGGTCGAGGAGAATATCTCCAACTCCTCGCCGAAGCCGGCCTTCGTCCCACCGGCTGCGAACACCACCGCGACAACGTCCGGCACGCCCGTGCGGCTGGTCACCGCGTCGTCACCGCCTTCCCCCACCCCCGTTCTCGCCTCTGGCCCGGCGCCCCCTTTGCTGCGCTCTGCTCCTTCAACTTTATCGAACACTGGCCCGACCCCGTCGCCGTTCTCACCGCCGCCGCTCGTCAGCTCGCCCCCGATGCGGTCGCCCTCATCGAGGCCCCTAACTTCGAGATGATTCTCGCCAAAGGGCTCCTAGCCGAATTCATTGCCGACCACCTCTCCTATTTCACCCGTGCCACCCTCTCCCTCACCCTTCAACTCGCCGGCTTCGAACCCCTCGCGATCCGAACCCTTTTCGACGACTACATCCTCAGCATTGAAGCGCGTCGCCTTTCCCTCCCTACTCCCGCCCCCTTTCGCACCACCCTCACTACCCTGACGCGCACCCTCCGCGAGCTGGTCGACCGCTACGCCCCACGCCCCATCGCCCTCTGGGGTGCTGGCCACCAGGCCATTGCCGCGATCGCCCTTGCCGGAATCGGCCTGCACATCGCCTATGTCGTCGACTCTGCCCCCTTCAAGCAGGGCCGTTACACGCCGGTCACCCACCGACCGATTGTCCCTCCCCATCACCTTCGCGACCACCCCCCCGCTGCGCTCCTTGTCGCCGCAGGCGGCTATAATTGGGAAATCGCTCGCCAAGCCCGCGCGCTATGCCCCGAGCTCCCCATCTTCCTTCTCGACGGTGACCGCCTTGCACCCTTCACCGATGACGCCCGACCCTCCTCGTGAGCCTCCTGTGCCACCTTCCCCCGCGCTCCTCCTCTACGGAGGCACCAGCCTCGTCGGTCGAGCGCTCCTGCGCACCCCCTCTTTCGTCGCCCGCTTCTCCTCCATTACTATCCTCACCCGCGACCCTGCTGGATTCCAAAACCGCTTTTCTCATCTCCTCGACCCTACCTCTGTTCGTCTCTGCCGCGCCGACCTCACCGATCCCCTCACCCTTCCTACTCTCACCGCAGACACCGCGATCATCGCCCTCACCGTTCCTCCCTCTACTCCACCGCTCGAACGCTATCAAACGATCCTCACCATCACCACCAACGCCCTCGCCCATGCCTCCCGTTCCGGGATTCGTCATCTTCTCTACCTCAGCTCTGGAGCGGTTTACGGTCCCTACCCTCGCCCGATCGCTGAAGAAGACCCTCTCAATCTCGACCCCCTTGACCCCACTCACCACTATGGGCTCGCGAAACTCGCTGGCGAACACCTTGCCGCTCTCTATCGCTCTCAAGGCGGATACCGTCTCATCGTCGCTCGTCTCTTCTCCTTCTCTGGACCCGACTTTGTCGAACGCCGCGACTACCTCCTCTCGGATCTCATCCACCAAGCCCTCTTCGAACCTGCCCTCGCGCTGCGCAGCGACCCCAACCTCACCCGCAGCTACCTCGACCAAGAAGATCTCGCCCGTGCCCTTCTTCTTCTTCTGGAACGGGGAAAGGACGGCAGCGTTTACAACATCGGTGCCCCTGACCCTTATACGGCCCAGCAACTTGCTGAGCACGTGCAGCGCATTCTCGCCCCGCAAAAGCCCATCATCCATCTTAACTCCTCGACTCCCCCGACCCGCCTCTGCTACCTCCCCGACACTCGCCGCGCCACCGCGCTTGGTTTCTCGCCCGCTATTCCTCTAGAACGCTCGATCCAACGCGCCGCGCGCGCCCTCCTTCGATCCTCACCCGCCCCTGCCGAGCCATGACCGACTCCTTCTGGGAATCGCACCTCGCTCCCCTTGCGGAACGCCGCCCCAACGGAGAAGGGGGGCTCCCCGAACCTCTCTTTCTTTTTATTAGCCGTTACACCCCTCTGGTGAACGTCGACCTTCTCATCCGCGACGAAGCCGGCAACCTTCTCCTCACCTGGCGGGCGGACCGCTTCTATGGCCCGGGCTGGCACCTTCCGGGCGGAATCGTCCGCTACAAAGAGCGCCTCATCGACCGTCTCCATGCAGTAGCCCACCTCGAACTCGGAGCAACGATCGAACCCCTCTCCCCCCCTATCGGTCCCTTCGAACTCTTTGCCCGCCACCGCGACGAACGCGGCCACTTTCTCTCTTTTCTCTGGCCTGTTCGTCTCCTAACGCCCCCTTGCGCACCGGCCGCCGAAAGAGGAAATCCAACCCCCGGCGCCTGGGCGTGGCACCCCCAAGTCCCTGAAAACCTTCTTCCGGAGCAAGAGTGTTATCGTCCTTTTCTCACCTCTCTTCACCGCTCTTGACACTTCCGGTCGGCTCAAGAAAAAAGTCACATTCATTTACTCTCCTCCCTCAACAGTTCATCGTCGATCATACCGCTGCGTTTTTTTTTTACTAGAATATCTATGCGCTCTTTTCGAGAACAATTTACGTTCGCCGCTGATTTTTCCCCGAGTGATTAAATTTTTCCTCCCATCTACCGTAAACAAAGTCATCCTTTCTCTAAGGAGCCGCTCATGAGCGACGCAGCTCTTCTCCATGCCACCAGCCCCCGCGAACTCCTCAAGCCCGACGAAGCCAAAAAACGCAGCGATCTCGCCAGCCGGAAGCCCTATCTCGCTGCCAAGTTTGCCCGCATCGCCGAACTTGAAGAGCAAGGCGGGATCAGTCCGATCATTCGTCTCGAAAAAAGCTACCTCTGCAACTTTCAATGTTCCCACTGCTGTGCCGAACCCTACATGGACCGTCACCTTCAAAAAGTCCTCGGCCTCAAACGCGATCCGCGGCCGCAGATGACCCTGGACGACATTCGACGCCTCTCGCGCGAAGCCGACGCGCTCGGCATCGCCCGCTTCGTCATCACTGGTGGTGAGCCTCTAGTCATGAAGGACTTTGACCAAGTCGTCGAAGCGATCGACCCTGAGCGCCACTATGTCGTCACTGACACCAACGGCTGGTTTCTCGACGCGGCGAAAGCCAAACACCTCAAAGCGATCGGTGTAGAAAAGGTCCAGCTCTCCTTGGACAGCTTCAACGCTGCCGAGCACGACGCCTTTCGCAACAAGCCGGGTTCCTATCAACGGGTGATGCGGGCGATCGACGCCTCGCTCGAGGCGGGTCTCAATCTTATTCT
This sequence comes from Hydrogenophilus sp., assembly GCA_026416515.1. Taxonomy (GTDB): domain Bacteria; phylum Pseudomonadota; class Gammaproteobacteria; order Burkholderiales; family Rhodocyclaceae; genus Hydrogenophilus. Next base: position 77,045 of record JAOAEZ010000006.1, read on the forward strand.
CTCCACCGTCCTGGTGCGAGGGCGTCCTTTCACCCGTGAATTTGAAGAACTCTGTCGTTTCTGCACCGAACGCGGAATCGGCCTCTATGTCTCCTACGCGAAGCCCTCGGGGAAAGGAGCGGACCATCTCGAAGACTTTACCATCACCAAAGCCGACGCCGACCGCATCCGTGAGCTCGAAAAGCGTTACAAAGTTTTCACCCATATGACCCCCTCCTACGGCTCCTTCAAAGGCTGCATCACGGTCAAGGGTATTATCACCGTGACCTCTACCCTCGAAGTGACCCCATGCCCCTATATCGACTTCTCGCTCGGGAACCTTCGCGAAACCTCGCTCGCTGAAATTCTAGCCCGTGGTATGCGCAACCCTTGGCTCGGCCCCTATCGGCCCGACTGCCTCATCGGTGAAGACGAGGAATTCATGCGGCGGCACGTCGCTGAAACCCGCAAACGCGTTCTTCTACCGGTTCCCTGGGGCGAAGGTTTTCGCGATGGCCAACTTCTCAACGACCGCGAAAACGACCCGTTACCCCCTCAACACTTTGACGCCACGGGCCGCTGTGTGCCCCACGGTGTCACTGCGCCGGTACGGCGTCACCCACGCGGCTACTTTCGCGTCGAGCAACCGCGTCTCGACTGGGGAGAGATGCACCAACGTCTTACCGTCGCCTTCTCCGCCGCTCCTCACCCTGCGGTCAACGCATCTCCCCTTCCCGACCGGCAGCGTTTTCAAGAGATCGGCGAAGCGCTCCTCGTCCCTCTCGCCACTGACCCTAACCTCTCTCCTCTTCTCCTTGCCCCGCGGGTTCCCTTCTTTCTCCCCGCCATCTCCACCGACGACCCGGGAGCGCTCTTAGAAAACTATTTTCTCCCGCGAGTAGAAGCCACCTTTCACACTGCCTTTCCGGAATACGAATTTTACGACCACCACCGTTCTCCCTTAGCGGGGCGCATCCATTTGGCACCCGAGACCCGTGCAGAAGCAGTCGCCGCAACTCTCGCGCGCACCCCTATCGTCGGCTGGTTCTTTCCGGTACTCCTCGACTACTCCCTCGCCGCGATGCGGGAACGCGTCGCTACCCTCCCCTCCTCCTTTGCGCTCGCCGGCGGCTTTGAAACAGCAGCTGCACTCATCGCTGCACCCGACCTTCTTATGCGCTCTCACGGCTATGCCCCGCTCCTCTGGCTTGCAGCCTGGGAAACCGACGATCCCGACGAAGGCTACTATTTCGAAAATTACGGCTACAATCTCACCTTCAACCGCCGTAAGCACTTTCAAACCCTCTCTGAATACTGGAATGCAGGGCTCATTCTCTGGTCTCCCCTCCCTGAAGGGGCGGCGTCCTCTTTGCGCTCCTCTTCCTCTACATCCTCTTAATCTCCCATGAGGCCCCTCTTCTACATTTTTGTCGGCGATTATGACCCTCAGAAGTTCGAGGTCTATCTCCTTCACCATCTCGCCGATACCCTTAACCGCCTTGGCCACGAAGCCTATATCGTCGGCGGGCGCACCCAGGGCGACCTTCTCACCCCCACCCTTACCTATGAACGGGTCGCCGCCCATATCGACGCCCGACGGCTTCCCTGTCTCATCAATCCCCCCCCCGCCACGGGTACTGACCTCGACTTCGGCTATCGAATTCGCTGGGCAATGGTAGAATCATCAGCGGGGGATGGGGATTCCCAGAAAAACGAACCCTACTGGTACCACTATACCGCCGACCCGAAGAAGCTCCTCTATATCAACATATTTTCCAAATACTACAAAGCATTTGACCGTCTTTCCCCCCGTACCCTCATCATCGGAGCTCCGAACGAAAACTCTCGCTATCCGGTAACCGTCGACCATCGGCTAGACGCCTCATCCACCATCCTCACGGCTTTTCTCCCCATCGCCAAGCTCTTCTGCTGCAGCACAATTACTCCGCTGATCACGATCGCCCGTCTACACGGCTGTCCGGTCTTATTTACAGGTGACCCTACCCAACTGGCCCTCGTAGAAGCCCCCGAGATCGGTATCCTCACCACTTTTTCCCTTAGCAATCTCACTGCGGCGACCGCTCGCCTCCACGCTCAAATCGACACGATCATCGCAGCCATCAAAAAAAGGGAGCGCTCTCTGAAGCGTTTCACCGCTGAGGTTACAGCCGCAACTCAGAAGATAGGATTTAAAGCTGCCGTTCGCATTCCTCCTGTCCCCCTCTACCTTCAAAAGTCGCTCCCAATCGCCTGGAAAGAACCGCTTCTTCCCCTCTCTTTCCCCCACTTTGATTCCACTCAATATCAACACTATCGTCTTGCGTTCCCCCGGTTCGCAGCAAATGAAACCGTCGCCGAAATCCTCGCCGAAGAACTGATCGCCTGGGAAGAAAAGCCGCGGGTATTTTTTCTCACTCTGGTTCGCACCGATCGCGACAGCGCGCTTCTCAAAGCGACCATAGCCGTTCTAGGCGAACTCCTTTATCAAGAAGTCTTTCTGATTCTCATCGGCAGAGAGGAAATAATTCAACCGTTTCAAAGCGAAAAGATCCTCATCTTTCCCACCGACCAACCCACTGAACCCAACCTGATCGAAATCGCCATCCTTCTCTCGCAGAATGGAATTACCGAGGGTCTGCTCCTCTTTATTCCCCCTGGAACTATCATCCATCCGCTTACCCCCTTTCTCCTCGCTGACCGTTGGCGGAAAGGCTTTGAACTCATCACCTTCGACTTCGACCATCTCCTCGACGGACAAAGAACGCTTCCCGTTCTCTTCGACCGTTTTGACCCTTTCCTCTACTATGCCTATAACTACTTAGAATACGCTCTCGCCATCTCCTCCGAGCGGCTCAAAAACCTCGGAGCAATCGTGGAACCTCTCCAGACCCTCACTGACCTTTACGATGCCCTCATCGCCACCACCCCTCTTCACAAAATTGAGCATCTTCACTACCCAGCCCTCTCCTTCCCCAGCGAAACCCCGCACGCCATCGCTCTCCAAAACGAAACCCGCCATCGCTCGCTCTTAGCCCGTTTTCCTATCCCCGCTTCCAGCGCCATCCTCTACGATCCCACCGCCAAGATTTGGCGGATTTTTCCTCCTAAAATGGAGCACTCCTTCACCGTCGTCCTTCTTGCGCTCGACAAAGAGGCCTACGCCGTTGTAGAAACCTATATCACCCTTTCTCGAAATAAAAATCTAAAAAAGATCATTGTGTTAACCAATCAATCCCCCGCGCTTCTCAAAGCGCTTCTCGAAGAATCCCCTACCCCCTTCACCCCTCGCCTCACCTTGCTACCCCTCAACGTCGAACCCGACAGCGACCCTCTCGCTTACTACCAGCCGGCTTCTGCCGAGATCGAAACCGACCACATCCTTTTCTTAGAAGCAGGTCTCCTTCCAGAAACCTCAACCACTATCTCGGAACTCCTCGCTTACCTTCATCCCCCGGTCGCCGTCGCCACGCCGCTGCTCCTCGCCCAAAATCGGGAAACTGTCGTCGAACTAGGGTGCTTTTTAGGAGGAGCAGCCGCGCTCCCCTTCCGGCCTCGATTCCGATATGCCCACAAGGATAAAATCCTCCTTCACCACTACGGGAAAGTCCCTCACTGTGTTCCACTTCCCTCCCCGCGGGCTTTCGCCACCACCAAAGAGCACCTATTCACAGAAGGAGAATCGTTCCTCTCGTGGCTAGAAAGACTTCACAACGGTGGCTACCTTGTCCTGGGGCACCCCGTTACCCGTTTCTATGCGGTTGAGTACACGCTGCTGCGCCTGCTCCACGATCGCTACGAATCTATCGTACCTCGGGAAGACTTCGGCTTTACGCGCCATCTCTCCTACCATCCCCCTGACCCGGTAGAACCGATCCCTGCGGCGCTTCTTGCCACCACCAACCCGCTCTTCGCGCACCATCAATCACTTCCCGTCATCAACTCGCAAGCTCCCCTCCTCTTTACCCTTCTTCCCTCTCGCCGAAAACGGATTCTCTTTCTCCTCGACAGCGACCCCTTCTCTGAAGCGCGTCTTACCCTTTTCCCCTTTCTACTGCGCCAAAAAGGGTGGTTCTTGGCGGAAAGCTACTTCCTCCACCTCCCTGCGCACCTTCCTACCCCCACGGAACTCTTGCGGTTTGCGCCGGATATTCTCGTCGTCTCAGCCTTTCCTTTCTTTGAACTGGTGGAAAGCATCGCGCTTTGGAAAAAGTACCTCCCTCAAACGGTCTTTTTCTTCTGTTGTCATGAGCCTTTTTTCGATGCTGCCGACCCATCTTCTCTCCCCTTTCTCTTCAACGCTTTTCAATTCCTCGACAGAGTTCAAAACGCGATCGACCGATTCATCTTTTTCTCCGCATCGACCCTGCAGAGAATCCGAAAGCACTTCCCTACGCTTCCTGCCGTTCTCCTTCCCCCCCCAAAGATTCCGGAAGCTTTAATGAACAATTTCTCTATCTCTATTTCAAGAAAAGGGGAAAAGAAACGGGCTGGATTTCTCACCTTTACCCCCGGTCCCCTCCCCCAATGGCTTGAGGCGACGATCCTCGAAACGGGCGATATTATCGAATGGGTCGTTATCAACTTCTCTGAACACTTTTCTCGCTTTCTTTACCCTCCCATCTCGGAAAACCTACGTCGCTTTTTCCGGCGGCATGATCCTACTCGTTTACGGCTACAACTCCACGCTCTCGATATGCTCCGCCTTGGTGGCTTTAAATACCCATCCACGATCTTCTCTTACCTGGCACTTGCCTCCGCTCAACTAGACCTCGGGATCGCTTTCGTAGATGCTGCCGGGTTTGCCCCACCCCTCGAAGTGGTAGAGTGGTTCGTTGACCATCAGATCCCTCTCCTCATCGATCCGCAACTCTCTGATCTTTATCGCAGTGACCTTCCCGAAAATCTCCCAAAACTCTCCCCTCTTCACACGGCTGAAGAGATCGGTCAGCTCGTAGCGCAATCCGATCTCCTGCGAGAATATGGTGCCTCCCTCCACGCCGCGCGCGCGCGCTCCCCTTCCCTCGAAGAGCAGCTCCTCAGCTGGAACAATACCCTACTCTCCTCTCCCTCTCCCCTCTGATCGGTCACCATCGCTCTTCCGCCGACCCTCCAAACGTCCCTCCCGAATAGCCGGTGATTGCAATCCCGTTGACAACGGCCATCTGATCGTAATGAACCATTCGCTCACCCCCTCTAAATCGTATAAAAACCCCTAACGCATTGAGAAACCGATTTCGCTCCTCTACCTCTGGGCACCGGTCGATAAGCTTATGTAAGAGCACGATCCCCCGAGTAGCGGAACGAATCAAATGGGCAAGAGCCTCATCCTCCAGCAGTTCGGCGAGCAACTCCAATGCCTGGGCGATATCTGCTCGCGTCGCATCTTTACTCAATTGCCAACGACATAAAAACTCCAGAAGCGCCTCCCAGATAAAGCCGACATCCAGCAGAAAAAAATTCCTCTTTATTTTTCTTGGGATCACCCCATCTTGGCTCATTTTATAGATCTCTCGTACCCACCGGACATAAGAAGGGATAAATTGTGACCCCAAAAACCATCGGTCGAAATCGACATTTCCCTTCTCCATCACATGAAGCATATCGATGACGCCGGGGATATCGAGATAGGCAGTCAATGCCCGGCTGCTTGTCGCCAACATTGCCAACGACTGCGAATCGGCGCTATATCCAAAGAGAAGGATATAGGAGTGCGCTGCGATCTGCTCCAAAACCTCCCTTGCCGCGATCCCCTGCGCGATCACTCCTACTAACCTCGGCATTCCGAACTCACTGCACAGGTCAAAAAAAGTTCCGTAGAAGACATTTCCCGTATGAGGGGGATAGCGGCAGTTCCCCACCGCGATCACCTTCACCCTCTTTTCAGCCACCACCTCTCTGATCTTTCTCAAGGTGCCCGGCACAATCAGATCGTCGTCGCCCATCAACCATACATAATCGGAATCGACATGTTGGATCACATGATGCATGTTGTAATAGGAACCGAAATTCTCCGGCAACCGAAGGTACCTTAAGTTGCGATGGTAGGCGCTCAACTCTGAAACGAACTGCTCTGTTCCATCCGCTGAACCGTTATCGCTGATGAAAATCTTCACCTCGGGCCACTCCTCCTCAATTATTTTCAAATTCCATTTCAAAGCATGCTCTAATCGCTCCCTTCTGCTATAAGTCGGGATATGGATCGCCAACATCGTCGTTCCTCCATTGACCTACCTACAACTCTATGCGATGATTCCCCTCATCGAAGCGATCACCGAGGCCTTCTATGTCTACCCTTCAAGACCGTTTCGTAGCGCTCACCCTTGCCAACTATCGGATCGGGCACCACCCTTACTATATCTTTTCCCTCCCCTACCTCCGAAGCAGCGCTGGAGTTCGGGCATTGCACTTTCTTTGTAGTCTCCTCAACCACCTCGGTTACGAAGCCTATATGTTACCGCCGAAAACCTCCGGCGCCCATTACACTCCCGAGATCACCCAAAGCCGCGTTTTAGCTCATTTTGAAGCAGGGCGAAAACCGATTGTCGTCTATCCCGAAATCATCGAGGGTCACCCCGTCGGTCTGGGGCTTCCGGTCCGCTGGCTTCTCTACTTTCCGGGTATTCGCGGCGGACCGCGGACCTTCCCTCCCCATGAGCTTCGCTTTACCCATGAACCCTTTTACGATCCGAGCGCGATCGAATTTCACCTAAGTCCGATCGACTTTCACCATTTCTCTCCTCCTCCTCCCTCCACCTCCCGCGACCTCGTCCTCTTTTACCGCAACCGCCACCGCGGACCGGTTCATGCTCCCCTGACTCCCGACGTAGAGATTACTCCCACTTTTCCTGAAAAACTGCGGGACCTCGTCGCCCTTCTTCAGAGAGGGCGAGTTCTCTTCTCGTACGAGACTTCGGCGCTTCTTACCGAAGCGCGCCTCTGCGGCTGCCCGGTGGTTCTGCTTCCCCATTCCAACAATCAAATCGACCATCCCCATCTCGACAACCCTACCCCTTACGGGATCGCTTACGGCGATACCCTCGAAGCGGTGGCGGCAGCAACGGCTACCGTAGCGCGCGCCCGCGAAGCGATCTTAGAGCGGTTCGTCTATTCTCGTTCCGACCAGATCGCCCGCTTCATTACGCTCACTCAGGAGTACGCCGCCCGCGCTCCCTGGGAAGCGGTTTGGCCGCCTGATCTCTTCGGCCGATGGCGTATCACCGCCGAGGAAGTGGCAAGCGAGCCTTCCTCCCAACTCGTTGGGGCAAATCATCTGAAGACCCTCTCAGCGGCACCGACTGCCGACACCCTCTACCTCGCCGACGAGGAAGTTACCAACCCCATCTTCCCTCTTCCCCTCTCGTACACCGACCTTTGGCGAAAGCAGCTCGCCGAACTCATCCGTTTCCCTTTGGCGCGGTGTCAGGCGCTTTTTACCGCCGCTCAACCGCCCCGCTTCACCTTCATCACCATCCTCCTCTCTCAACAATCTCTCCCCGAACTGCTTCCCTCCTCGCTCGCGTCGCTGGATACCCAGATCTACTCCTACTGGACCTGGCTCGTCATCGCCGACATCCCGCAACCTGAAACGCTTACCCATCCTCAGCTCGGTTGGATGCACCTCGCTACCCCTCCCCAAAACGGTGAAGAAGTCGCAAACCTTCTCACCGCTCTCGAGCAAGAGGGATTCCTCGGCGATTGGGTTGCGTTTCTTCTTCCGGGAACGACGCTGGAACCTACTGCCCTTTTATATCTTGCCGACCTCGCCCATCGCCATCCGCAGGCAGTCGCCTTCACCTGCGATACCCTCTGGGATCGCCCCGACGGCCTTCGAGCGCGTCTTCTGCCGCAATGTTTCGATCTTCTTCGCTACTTCACCCAAGATCTTTATACCTCTGCCCTCTGGCTCCGCACGGCTACGGTACGCCAACTGGGGCGATTTCACGCCCTAGAAGACCTCTACTCCCCTCCTGAAGCAACACTGCTCGCTCTCCTTCACCGCCTCCTCTCCTCCTCTCCCGAAGTCAGCGCCCTCTCAGCGGTATCGAAGGCGGTAGTTCACCTCGATCTTCCCCTGCTTACCCACAAGCTGACCCCTTTTCTTTCTCCGTCCGCGCAGCGATTTCCTCTCCTCGAACGGCTGATCAACGACCACCGGTTGCCGTTTCGCCTCCTCGTTTCCGAGAACGACCTCTATCTCCGGCCTATCCCATCGGCACCCCTTCCCTTAACCGTGCTCTTTCTCGCAGACCCAGACCCCATCCTCTCGACCTCTTCTCTTGAGGCACTCCTCGAAGCGCTGGAAGAGTGGGATGCCCCCTACGAAGTGATTCTCCTTGCCGAAAATCCCGCTCTGATTCAAACAGTTACCGAGCGGGGCGCTCCCATTTCTCTCTTCCCTTTTCCCGCCTCTGCAGACCAGCCCCGTTTTCACCGTTTTCGCCAAGCGGCGAAGCAGGCGGCGCACGAAACGATCCTCTGCGCGGTGGCCTCCTGCGAATTGACGACGCCTGCCGAGTTAGCGCCGCTCATCTCCCTTCTTGCCCACCCCTCTGTTGCCATCGTCGCTCCCCTTCTCACCGACAGCGACAATCAGCAAATTGCAGCCGCTGGCTGGTGGCTCGGTGGTCCAAACCTCTGGGACACCCACCGTCCCGCTTTTGCGGGCTCTCCCCTGGCGGCGCACCACTGGCAGCGGATCGCTCACCATCCGCAGCGCATTCCAGCTACCCCCTGCAGCTTTTTCGTCACCCGTCGTTCCCTGTTGACGCGCAGCGATCCTCCTTTAGACCCCCTGAAGGGGACCCACGAACCTCATCTCGCCTGGCAACTGGCCCTTGCTGCGGAGGGATGGGCCTTTTTCCTCTACCCGCTGGCGCGCGTGGCCCTTCACCACCCCCTCGAACCCTCCTATTCGCCAGACGCTCCTTTCCTCTTTGCCCATTTCGGTCCGCTGATCGCCCGCAACTACCCCCACAGCCGACACCTCGATCGTCGTTCCCCCCAACCGCGCCTCGACCGCACCTTCGCCTCCCCCTGGCACGCCGATGAATCGGCCCACCACCGGCTCCTCGTTCTTTTTCCTCACTCTCGCGCCGCGCCGGCTCTCACCACATTGCTTACCCTCCTCGAAGAGCGCGGCTGGCTCTACCTGCTGCTCATCTATGAATCTCTCCCCACTGTCGCCGAACTCCTCGCCCTCTCCCCCGATTCGCTCCTCATCGTAGACCCAGCCGCTCACCCTTTCACCCTTCCCGAAGCCCTTGCCGCCTACCGCACCGCCGCTCCCCGTCTCCGCCTCCTCGCCTTCTGGAACCAGCCCCTTGCTACCGCGGTTGCCTCCTCCGGGATCAGCCGCTACCATCGGGAACGACGACGACGGCAAATCGAAGCCACTGCGCGCGCGGTAGCGCTCAACCTCTTGATTCGAGACGAAGATCGTGACCTTATGGCGCCATGGTCCATCCCCACTCACATCCTCTCTTTCCCCCCCGATAAAAACGATTGTCTCCCCCTCCAACGGTGCGATTGGGATGAACCCACGATTACCTCCTGGTACAATGCCCTCATCGGTGCCTCCGAGGAGATGCTCCAATGAACTCTCCTTCCTCTCCGCTCGCCACGCTTCTCTTGCTTACCTACAACCAAGCCCCCTTCATCGGTGAGGCGATCGCCTCGGCGCTCGCCCAAAACCACCCCCAGCTCGAAATCCTCATCGTCGACGACGGTTCCACCGACGGTACCGCGGAAGCAATCGACGCCGCCCTCTCCGCTCACCCGCTTCCCTCCTCGCTGCGCGTCGTCCGCCGGCCCGCCCCCCTCGGCGCTCTGCAAAACCTCGTCACCTCCGTTCGCGAGTTGGTGCGCACCCCGCTCGTCATCTATCAAGCAGGGGACGATTGCTCCCTACCGCAGCGCGCTCAACGCACCATCGAGCTTTGGCTCCAATTCGGTGCACCTACCTACTTTTATCTCCACGGCCCGGTTTGGCGAGTCGCCGCCGACGGCAGAGAGGGCCTTTGGATTCCACCGCTCGCCCGTCGCACCTGGGACGACGCGGCGGTCGTCACCGCCCTCGCTGCTGAAGGGCTGGCGATCGGTGCCTCTTCGGCCTTCACCCGCGCCCTCGTCCTCGACCTTCCATGGGTTACCGACGCCACTTATGAAGATCTCGTCCTCGCAGCGCGCGCTTTTTTGCAGCGAGCCATCCTCTATTGGCCGGAGCCGCTGGTTCGCTGGCGGGAAGGAACCGGCATCAGCAGTCGCCCCTCCTCTTTCGACCCTGATTATTTGGCTCGCCTCACCTATGCCGCCCTCATTCAGCGCCGCAGCGACCTCCACCACCTCGGCCGTACCGACCTCCTCCCGACCATCGACCGCGCCATCGAGCGGTGGGCGATACGCTGCTCTTCTGTGCCCTCCTCCACCTCTCCGGAGCCTTCTTCCCCTGAAGTGCCTTTCGCCGCCGCAGATCTGACCCACCTCCCCCCTTCTCCCACCGCCCTTCCCTTATCCTCCTCGGGTGTTTCGCCGACAACGCCAGTCTCCCTCCCCACCCCCTCCGCCGCAGAGATCCCGTACCATGCCGACTCCCCTCCTCCCATTCGGGTGGGTCTTCTCACCCGTCATCGCCTTATCCATGCCATTTACTGCCTACGGCTCTATATGCCCCTTTCGGCGCTCTCTCCGCACGTCGAGTTTACTATCGTTGACCTCTTCACCCCTGAAGCGCTCGAGCGGTTTGACCTCTTCATCCTCCAACGCGACTACGCCCGGCCCGAAACCGAAATGCAGCGGCTTCTGGAAAGCGGGAAGCCAATTCTGCTCGACCTTGATGACCTTCTCCCCGAACTTCCCCCCACTCACCCTGAGTATAGCCGCTACAGTGAAGCCTTACTGCCGCTTCGTGCCCTCCTGCTGAACCCCCGGTTGAGCGGCATCATCACCACCAACGCCTCCCTCGCCTCCCGTTTGGCTGCCATCAGCAACGTCCGGGTAATCGAGCGCTTTGCCAATCATCTTCCCTCCTCCTGGATCGACGCCCTCCCTGCCCCTTCCGTCCCCTCCAGTCGCTCTGGTAAAGTTCGCATCGGCTTTGTCGGCACTGTTGGGCACCTGCGCGATATCGCCATGATCGAAGGCGCCCTGCTGCGCCTGCTTCAGCGTTACGGCGACGCGATCGAGATCGTTCTTTGGGTAATAGCCACCGACGCGCTGAAGGTTGCCGAGGGGGTTCGCTTTATCCCCGCCGGCGCCGCCGATTACTGGGGCTATCTTCAACTCCTTGCCGAATACGCTTTCGACATCGGCCTTGCCCCCCTCGAAGATACCCCCTTCAACCGTTGCAAATCGGATATCAAATGGGTCGAATACGGGGCGGTCGGCGCCGCCGCGGTTGTCTCCGACATCGGCGTCTATGAGGAAGCCAAAGCGCTGGGGTTGGCCCTCGCGGTCCCCAATACCACCGAAGCCTGGTTCTCCGCCCTCTCCTACCTCATCGATCACCCCGATGTGCGCCAAAATCTGGCGCAGCGGGCACGCGACTATATTCGGCGCGAACGCATCGTAGAACGCCACGCCCGCGCCTATGCGGAAATCCTCAACCGTTTTCTCCCTCCCCACCGCCGGATCCCCCCAGATCTTACCCCTGCGGCGATCCCTATTCCTACCCCAGAGGAGTCGTTTCTCATCACCGAAGAGGTCGCTGAATGGCGCCGTCGCCGTACCCTACAAGAAGCGGGGGCTGAGCTTCTCGCCGAGCGCCTAGCCCGGCGTCCCCCTCTGCCGCTCCTCACCATCGTCACCGTCACCCCCGCCGAGCAGATTCCCCTGCTGGCGGAAACAGCGGAAAGCCTAGCGGCCCAGTTTTACACGCTCTGGCGCTGGATCGTCATTGCCGACACCTCCTGTGCCGACCCCCTTTTCACCGAGCACCCCAACCTCGCCTGGGTTACCGTAGAAACCCTTGCCGAACCGCACTCCGTCGCCGCGACGTTCAACCTCCTTCTCAATTCCGGCCACCTCGGAGAGGCTGTCGCCCTCCTTCCGCCAGGGGTGCGTTTCGATCCCCCTGCGCTCGCTCTTATCGCCGACGCCTTGCAAACCCATCCGGAAGCAGCTGCCCTCTATACCGACCATGACCACTGGCGCGCCCATCAACGCCTCCGTCCATGGCTCAAACCCGACTTTGACCTTGACCGTCTCTATGGTCACAACTATATCGGGGCTGCGCTCTGGCTGCGCACCGCTGCGCTCACCGCGATCGGCGGGCTACGTCCTTTCCCAGGAGCTGAGTACTACGACGCCCTACTGCGCCTTGCGGAGCACAACGCGGTCGTTTACCACCTCCCTGAACCGCTCCTCACCCTCCCCGAACCCGAAGCCGATCAAGAAAAAGCGCCTGCGCGAATCGAAGTACGTCGCGCGGCTCTCAGGGAGCACCTCTCCCGTTTAGGTGTGGCGGCAGAGGTGAAAGATGGGCTTTACCCCCCCCTTCTCTGGCTAGATCGGCCCCTCGCCCCCTATCCCAAAGTAAGCGTCATCGTTGCCCTTGCCGATGTTTTTCACCTTGCCGTCGCCCTTCTGCGCTCGCTCTTTTCCCACACCGAATACCCCGACTGGGAGCTGATCTTAGTTGCCCACCGCATCAGCGACCCCGACCTTCTCTCCTACCTCGACGAGTGCTTCGGCAACGCCCCGGTAGCGGTTCGCCTCCTCCGTGACGATGGAGAATATGCCCTTGCCCGTCTCTACCACCAAGGCGCGCTCGCTGCGACAGGGGAGATTTTGACTTTTCTCCACACCGACACCGAAATCCGCGACCCTCTCTGGCTGCGCCGGCTAGCTGCCGAGGCGGTTCGCCCCGAGGTCGGTGCGGTCGGCCCCATGCTCCTGCAACCTGAATTCGGTTGGATCGACAGCGCCGGGCTCTACCTCGGCGGTGCGCCTGACCTTTGGGCCACCCATCGCCCCGCCCACCGTGGCATGTATCTTCGTAACCCCGGCTACCTCTTCGAAGCGCATCTCCTCCGGCAAGTCTCTGCGCTCTCCTCGGTTGGGCTTACCACGCGCCGTCTCTGCTACGAAGCGGTAGGCGGATTTGATTTTCTTCACTTCCCCAATACTCCTTTTGAGGTGGACTACTGCTTGCGGCTGCGCGCGTGCGGTTGGCGAGTTCTCTATCAACCGCTTTCCCGCCTTATCCATCACGGCGGAGCGGTTCTCCCGCGGCGGTTTACCACCCTCCTCGCGCAGATCACCCACCGCGAACACATTCGCGCAGCAGCGGAACAGCTCGTCGCCCGCTGGGGCCCCCTCCTTGGTGATGACCCCTATGCGGCCCGCCACCTCTCTTTTGAAACGTCGGTTCCCTCCATCGACCGTCTCTATCCCATCCCCTGGCAGCGCTTTCACCGCGAGCGGGTTCGCGCCCTCGGCTTTGCCGTGCGCGGCGGCAGCGGGGAGTATCGAGTGCGCGACCCTTTCCGCGGTCTTACCGCCCGCGGCTGGGTTCAAGCGGAGGTGATCTCCGAAGTCATTCCTCGCCCCCCTACGGTCACCGAACTTCTGCGCCTCGAGCCCGACATCATCCTCAACCATCAACGGTTGGGTCCCACCTACGAGGAGCACCTCGCCGCCTGGCGTCGCGCCCTTCCCCATCTCAAGATCCTCTTTGGAATGGACGATCGCCTCGACGCGGTTCCAAAAAAGAGCAGCTTCTACCAACTCGCCCGCCGCACCAATCTTGATGCGCGCGCCAAGGTGCGCCGCATCCTCGCCCTCTCCGACCGGGCTATCGTCAGCACTGCCCCGATTGCGGAGCTGGTCCGCGAACTCTACCCCACCATCGACATCCGCATCATCCCCAATGCGCTCCCCCGCGAACGGTGGGAGCCCCTCTGGGCCCTGCGCAGTGCCGCCAGCGGCGACAAACCGCGAGTCGGCTGGGTTGGGGCAATGCAGCACCGAGGTGACCTGGAGCTCCTCATTCCGGTGATCGAAGCGACGCGCGACGAGGTCGACTGGGTATTTATGGGAATGTGGCTCCCCGAATTTGAGCACCTTATCCGGGAAAAACACCGGTGGGTAGATTTTGAGCGCTACCCGGCGACCCTCGCTTCGCTCAACCTCGACCTCGCGGTAGCCCCTCTTGAACAACACGAATTTAACGAGGGGAAAAGCAACCTGCGCCTGCTCGAATATGGAGCGGTAGGTTACCCCGTCCTCTGCACCGATATCACCCCTTACCGTACCGACGATCCGCCGGTCACTCGTCTCCCCAACAAGCCCGACCTCTGGATCGACGCGATTCGCACCAAAATTCGCGACCGCGACGCCCTTCGACGGGAAGGGGAACGACTGCGCGCCTGGGTCTTCTCTCGTTATCTACTCGAACACACACTTCCCCTTTGGAATGATGCGCTGGTAGCGTAGAATTTACATTATCTTCCCTACCTTTACCCGTCGTTATTGACATGCCAAGCAACAGATCTCCTACAGAACTTGCGAAAGAGACGCTCTTGCAGCTCGCCAAGCGGCGTCTTCCTCCAACCCCGGAGTACTTCAGTCGGATGTACTGCGAGCTCGCTGGAATTCCGGAGCCGGTTCCAGAGCGTTTCCAACGGCTTCTCGAACTAGGCTGGAACGACCTGATCAAAAAGCTGATCGCCGCGTGGGAGCTCCCCCACCGTGACTGGAGCGAAGAGGAAAAGCGTCGCTCCCTCGAACGGGTGCTCGCCACCAAACATCCCGAACGCCTCTTTGAGCGTCTCACCCGCCTCGTCGAGGCGTGGAAACGCGCTCCCACCCTCGAGCAAGAGTGGAATCGCGACGACGAACCGTCGTACTTGCCCAAAACAGGAACCGCCGAGGACTCCCCCCTCGCCTTCTCCCCTCCTTCTCTTCTGGAGAAAGAAGAGCCGCTTCCCGGACAATCGGTAGAAGCAGAGCGCGACGCGCTGACGGCCGAACTTCTTCACCTTCTAGAGGTGCTCCTGCGCAACATCGATCTTCTCCTGCCCTCTGACCAATGGATCAAGGGGCAAGTACAACTTATCGAAAGGCTCCTGCGAAACAAAGAGACCCCTAAACTTGACCTCGGGGCGCTACGCGAAGCCGAAGCGCGGCTTCACGAAACGTTGACCCGTCAAGCGACGCTCATCGAATCGCGCCGCCAAGCCGAAGCTGAGCTCAAAACCCTCCTAGCCCGCTTCCTCGACGAGATGGCGACCGTCGTCGAGCGCTCGGGCGGCTATCAACACGAACTGGCGCATGCTGCCGAGGTGATCGCCTCGGCGCGCGACCTCACTGAGGTTGGGCCGCTTCTTGGCCATCTGCTCGAATCGACTCGAACCTTCCAATCGCAAGTAGCCCGCTCGCACGAGGAGCTCAAAGCGGCCAAAGCCCAGGCGGAAGCCGCAGAGGCTCGTGTGCGCGAGTTAGAAGCACAGCTCAACGAGATCAGTATGCTGGTGGTGCGCGACCCCCTCACCGGCGTTCTCAACCGCCGCGGTCTGGAAGAGGCCTTCGCGCGGGAGATCAATCGCGCCAGCCACCGCCATGAACCTTTGGCGCTTGCGCTCATCGACATCGACAACTTCAAACAGATCAATGACACTTTCGGTCATCAAGCCGGCGACGATGCCCTTAAGCATCTGGCGACGATGGCGCGCCGATACCTGCGGGCGCAAGACATCGTGGGTCGATATGGCGGTGAGGAGTTTGTGGTTTTACTCCCCGCCACCACCGCCGAAACGGCCGCAGAGGTTATTCGTCGCCTTCAACGGGCCCTCACTCGCGAGCTCTTCTTCGCCGGTGGCGAACAGCGTGTGATCACCTTTAGCGCCGGGGTGACGGAGGTTATGATTGGGGAGTCCATCGAAGCTGCACAACAGCGGGCCGACGGAGCGATGTATGCGGCGAAACGCGCCGGGAAGAATCGGGTCTTCATCGCTGAGACAAATCGCTAAAGTTTTCGAAGTGAAATCCGTAAACACTCTTGCGCGCACTAGCGTTGATGGAAAGGAAAGGAGTAGACCATGAGCGTGATCAACACCAACGTTGCGAGTTTGAATGCGCAACGCAATCTTTACAAGACGGGGTTAGATCTGCAAACGGCGATGCAGCGCCTCTCTTCAGGGCTGCGGATCAACACCGCGAAGGATGACGCGGCGGGGTTGGC
>JAOAEZ010000061.1 GCA_026416515.1 Hydrogenophilus sp.
CGGAGATGTGTATAAGAGACAGCCCCTGAGCTTATGGGGGGGACGTGTTTCTTCAAGAAACGCCTTCCATCCCTTACATCAACCTAATGCTTTGCTCCAGCGCTTCCAGGAATGCCTTCTCCCCGCCCTTGTATCTCAGGAAGATGGGGTACATGGCGCTCGCTAAGCCCAGAAACTCTTCCGTGGTCAGCAGAACCTCGTGAGCGTGGATGCGAGGATGGTTCTCGGCCTCCCCCAGTTCTTGTTCTGCCTCGGCAGTGAGTAGTTCAATCCACTTCTGCAGTAGCTGATGCGCGCTGATCTTTCCGCGCTCCTTGTCGTCCTCTATCTCTATGCGAATGGACTCTATTCCGTTGGAGTAGTCCACGGTATGGGCAAATATCTTGCGCCCCGTCGCCTCTTCAAGGAAGGCTTTCAACGCTTCCGCCGCTTCATTCCCCGCAATGTCTGTCTCCACGACTTTCCTAATCCAGCCACTTACCTTCTCTTCCAGCATGTTCTACCTCCACACCCAAACCACATACGAGGTGATTGGGCCGCTTGTGGGGCCGAGATAAACATCGGCCCGCTCCCACTCCTCTTCGGCGTGCCCTCCCTTCAGAAACCTCATCCTCCATGCCTCATCTTTCTCCGTCAGCGCAAACTCCCAATCCTCTATCTCACCCCCTCCGCGTTCAGCAACCTTCAACGGGGCCTCCAGGTATGCCTCCCCCGGGTTCTTGGCGCTTAGGCGGATCCATTCCGCCTCTCTGTCGTCAAAGATCAGCAGGTAGCCGTGTCCCCCCTCCATCTTCCAGCTTCCGCCTGCCTCTCAATCCATCCCCTAAACACCTCTGGCACCTCCTTCCCGTACAGCCA
>JAOAEZ010000062.1:0-277 GCA_026416515.1 Hydrogenophilus sp.
GGCTAAACAAACCTGGAAATAGCTGGTTCTCTCCGAAAACTATTTAGGTAGTGCCTCACGTATCACCTTCGGGGGTAGAGCACTGTTTTGGCTAGGGGGTCATGGCGACTTACCAAACCAAGGCAAACTCCGAATACCGAAGAGTGCGAGCGTGGGAGACAGTGCACCGGGTGCTAACGTCCGGACACGAGAGGGAAACAACCCAGACCGCCAGCTAAGGTCCCTAAGACCGGCTAAGTGGGAAACGAGGTGGGAAGGCTAAGACAGTCAGGATGTT
>JAOAEZ010000062.1:285-847 GCA_026416515.1 Hydrogenophilus sp.
GAGTCGTCCTGCGCGGAAGATGTAACGGGGCTCAAGCCGGGCACCGAAGCTGCGGATGCGTGGCAACACGCATGGTAGGAGAGCGTTCCGTAGGCCGCTGAAGGTGGGGTGAGAACCCTGCTGGAGGTATCGGAAGTGCGAATGCTGACATGAGTAGCGTTAAAGCGGGTGAAAAGCCTGCTCGCCGCAAGCGCAAGGTTTCCTACGCAACGTTCATCGGCGTAGGGTGAGTCGGCCCCTAAGGCGAGGCAGAGATGCGTAGCTGATGGGAAGCAGGTCAACATTCCTGCACCGGCTGCAAGTGCGATGTGGGGACGGATCAAGCTAGGTCATCCGGCGGTTGGAAGTGCCGGTTTAGGCAGAAGTAGGTGACACGTAGGCAAATCCGCGTGTCGTAGGCCGAGGCTGTCGATCGAGCGAGCATGCTCGCGAAGTGACCGAATGGGGTCCCAGGAAAAGCCACTAAGCTTCAGCTTGCAGCTGACCGTACCGCAAACCGACACTGGTGCGCGAGATGAGTATTCTCAGGCGCTTGAGAGAACTCGGCAGAAGGAACTCGGCA
>JAOAEZ010000063.1:0-233 GCA_026416515.1 Hydrogenophilus sp.
GCCAAGGTGTGCTCTAAGGCCTGTTCGAGGTGCCAACGCGGGCGCCAGCCGAGACGCAGGCGCGCCTGGGTACTGTCAAGGCTAAGCAATCTGGATTCTAAAGGATGGGGGCCGGGGTCCATTTCCCAAGCGCAGGGCAGGCGTTCGCCGAGCCAGCGTGTCAGCTGCTCGACCGACCAGTGGTCCTCAGGGTCCGGCCCAAGGTTCCAAGCGGTCGCAAACCCCCCTTCGCC
>JAOAEZ010000063.1:243-843 GCA_026416515.1 Hydrogenophilus sp.
ACAACAGATAACCTGCTAAGGGCTCAAGCACATGCTGCCAAGGGCGGACGGCCTGCGGCGAGCGAAGCCGTACCGGGACACCGGACTCATAAGCCCGGAATATATCTGGTACCAGGCGATCCTCCCCCCAATCGCCGCCGCCGATGACGTTGCCGGCGCGCACAGTCGCGACCTGGATCCCCAGCTCGGTCAGAAAGCTTTGGCGGTAGGCTTGAACGACAAGCTCAGAGGCTGCCTTGCTGCTTGAATAGGGCTCATGACCGCCCAGGCGATCGTTCTCCCGATAGGGCCAAGGCCAGCCGCGGTCCTCATAACACTTATCCGAGGTCACCACGACCAGGGCGCGCACGCTAGGACAACGGCGAACCGATTCCAAGAGATGCACCGTGCCTAGGACATTGGTGCGATAGGTCGTGACCGGGTCGCGATAGGCCGCCCGCACCAAGGGCTGGGCAGCGAGATGAAAGACCACCTCAGGCTGAACGAGCCGGATGGTCCGAGAGAGCTCCTCAAGATCGCAAACGTCGCCGATGACATGCCGGCTCAGACAGCCTGAGATCCCGGCCAGGGTAAATAGATTCGGTTCGGTCGGCGGTGGAA
>JAOAEZ010000064.1 GCA_026416515.1 Hydrogenophilus sp.
GATCTGCAAACGGCGATGCAGCGCCTCTCTTCAGGGCTGCGGATCAACACCGCGAAGGATGACGCGGCGGGGTTGGCGATCTCGGAGCGGATGACCTCAGGGATTCGCGGCATGACGGTGGCGATTCGCAACGCCAATGACGCGATTTCGATGACGCAGGTTACCGAGGGGGCGCTCGGGCAGATCACCGATATTCTGCAGCGGATGCGCGATCTGGCGGTGCAGTCGTCGAACGCGACCAATTCGCAAAACGACCGCGAGGCGTTGCAGAAAGAGTTTCGGCAGTTGCAGTTGGAGATCGAGCGAATCGGGCGCGACACCGAGTTCAACGGCGTCAAGGTGCTTTCGGGGGCTACCGGTTCCTCAGGCGCGGCGTTTGTCTTCCAAGTAGGCGCCAACTTCTCAGGGGTGACGACCGCGTCGGGGTTTGATATCAACGGCGCCTATACCGCAGGGGGGGCAGCGACGATCACAGCGAATGATAAGGTCGCGATCGACTCGATCAACATCTTTGAATCGTCGGCGTTTAATGCCTCGGCGATTGCGGGAAGCAGTGGGGCGACGAGCACGACTTTTTCGATCTCTGGGGTTGCTGAGGCGCTCTCGGCGGTCTCGGCGATCGATGCGGCGTTGAAAGCGGTCAATGACATTCGGGCGACGCTTGGGGCGGTGCAGTCGCGCTTCCAGACGACGATCAACAACCTGCAGGTGGCGGTGGAAAATCTCTCGGCCTCCCGCAGCCGGATTCGCGATGCCGATTTTGCGCAGGAGACGGCGGCGCTTTCGCGGGCGCAGATCCTGCAGCAAGCGGGGGTCGCGATGCTGGCTCAGGCGAATGCG
>JAOAEZ010000065.1 GCA_026416515.1 Hydrogenophilus sp.
CTTTTACGCCGTGAGTTAGCTGAGGCGCAGGCGTTGATCCGTTCCTTGCGCCGCCAGTTGGAAAAAACCATGGCCGCTGCTCAGGAAGCGCAACGTGCCCATGCCAAGATGGTGGAGACGCTTACCGAGACGATGCGCGAGAATACGATCCTCTGCCACGAGCGCGATATGTGGCGCGCCCGCGCCCAACGGCTCGAAGCCTCTCTGCATGAAACGCCACGCCTTAGCGCCACGATTGATATTAGTTCGTTGGCCGGCCAGATTAGTGAAGATGAAGCGAACGCGATTCGCAAGGCGATGGCTCGCCTACATCACCCCGATGTCGGTGGCGACCCCGAACGCATGAAGGCGTGGAATGCCGCGCTCGACCGCCTCTTCCGCCAGTAGCGAGCAGCTTGCCAAGGTGATGGTTTTGGCCAGATGTTTCTGGAAGGGAGTGTCCTGTTCCCTCCCCCGGAGGGGGAGGGCCGGGGTGGGGGCGACAAAGGGGCTGCCCCCCTCCCCGCCTCCCCCCACTAGGGGGAGGGGTGGGCACCTCCCTCCCCCGGAGGGGGAGGGCCGGGGTGGGGGCCTCCCCCTGCTGAGGAGGCGGGCCTGTGCTTAGGTCACACATGCTCGCAGACCGGCGGCCGGCGACCCCTACTTTGCTATCAACGCCAAATCTTTTCTTGTACCTGCTATGAACACCGCCCTTGAATCGGTCTGGATCCTCGGCGACCAACTTAGCCCCACTCATCCCGGTTTGGCCCCCGGCCGCCGGGTGGTATTGATCGAATCATCAGCCCGCCTTAACCAGCGCCCTTATCA
>JAOAEZ010000066.1:0-540 GCA_026416515.1 Hydrogenophilus sp.
GCTCTGAGATGAAACGCTCGATCAGACCGAGCCGGATCTCGGCGCGTTCAAGCACCTGGCGGGTGATGTCTTCAAACTGCAGGAGACGGATGGCGGCATCGACATTGGCCTGTAGCCGGTCGACGATCTGATTGAGCTCCTGGAGGCCCTCATCCATCTGGCGATTAAGCCGTTGGACCTGGAGGATCATCTCATCCATCGCCCCCTTGGCGCTGATCGAGGCGCTCATGTCCTGGGAGGCCATCTGGCCCACGATCGTGCGGGTCTCGGCAAAGACCTGTTGCGCCCGCTCGATCTGGCTGCGGATCAGGTCGTTAAACTCGGCGGCATCCTGAGAGAGCTTGCGCACCTCTTGCGCCACTACCGCAAACCCACGCCCTGCTTCGCCCGCGCGGGCCGCTTCGATCGCGGCATTGAGCGCCAAGAGATTGGTCTGGCGGGCGATGCGCTTGGCCCCATCGAGCTGTTCGAAGATATGCTCCATCTGGGCCGAGAGGTCATCGATCTGATGGGCCACCTTGATGCTGTGCTTGCTCATCT
>JAOAEZ010000066.1:550-795 GCA_026416515.1 Hydrogenophilus sp.
TGGCTGTTGGCCACAAGAAAATCGTCGATATTGATCAACTGGTCTTGGCCCGTCTCCTCATCCTTGGCGATCAGGCGCATGACGAGCTGCTGCTCGGCCTTTGCTGACTCAGAAAGCCCCTGGAAACTGGTAGAGAGGTCGCCTGCGGCATGTCCGATCAGCCCCCTGGCCTGTTGGACGAGGTCCTTAAGCTCGCTCATCATCGGCCCGATCAAGCGATCTGTTTCGACCACAAGGTCCAGAAA
>JAOAEZ010000067.1 GCA_026416515.1 Hydrogenophilus sp.
GCCGATGGCAGGTCCAGGGCATCGAGGAGCCTGACCCACTTGGCGCCTATCGAATTTTTCGGTTCGAGCGTCTTCGGTTTATAGCTCGCAAAAAGCAATTCGCTCATTTTCCCCCGTTCCCTCCCTTTGCGATTTTCCGCGGTCTCCGTCTCCTGATGGCGCTTTCGTCCGTCCTCCATCCGGCCGCCGGAGTCCGCCCGGTTGACAGACCGGCGGATGCGTCCCTTCCCTGTGCTGATGGCCATCGCTCTCTATCTCCCCTCCGGCGCCCCGGGTTTCTTCGGCAGACCGTAATTGTCTACCGAGCCCATATATTGAGGCGCAGCAGGCAAAGAGGCCTCATTTGCAGCAGCGCCATTGTTGTCCCGTTCGAGCAACCGCTACAAACAGCAGCAGCTGCCTGAGCGCGACAAACAATTACCGCGGGCCGGCAGGTCGCGCCATTTCCTGTTCCTTATCCGTTCCCCCTTGCGCGCCACGAGATGCCTTGCATTTCCCCGGATTCCCATGGCCGCTTGTTCTCCATCTTTCCCGCGTCTGGAAGATGCACATCGTCGAGCTCTTACTCTTTTCCGACGCGCAGCCGTTCCGGTCGCATCTACGTTCCGGATTTTGCCGTCTCGCGGCGGGCTTCCTCCGCGGCATCGGCCCGCGGCAGCCAAGAAAGCAGAAAGGCCGTGGAAGCGAATACGAACATGCAGCTCCATACACGATTCATGATAAGGTTCTCCATCCAGGAACTGTCTCTTATACACATCT
>JAOAEZ010000068.1 GCA_026416515.1 Hydrogenophilus sp.
GTCGAACGCAGCGGGCTCAGCCCAGAGATCTATTCGCCCAAGGGAGAGCTGCTGCATGTAGAGCTCGGTGCTGTGCGTTTCGCTTTGCAGATACCCCGCCGGGTGTGTATCCTCGAGGACATAAATACGCTTGACCGTTTGCGCATACGGCTTGATGACCTGACAGTAGAAGCAGACAGCGACATCGTGCTCGATACTAAGGATGAGGGATGGGAGGTGCCGTCGTGGAAACTGAGTATTCGTCGCGATGCGCAAAAGCCCAACCGCCTGCATTTGGAACTTGCCAGGCCCAAGTTGCATGCGCAGCTAGTATGGCTTTCGCCACTGCCAAGCCCAAGTCAGCGTTGATGTTGAAATGGCGTAGCGATCCAACACCTGCCAGGTCTTGCCGCATGTGTCCGTGCGGGCGCCTATCGTTCGTGTGGAACTGAGGGGTGAGGAGTAAGGCGAGGGAGTAGTATTGAGGTATAGTGAGACATTTGGAACCGGGCGGAAAAAAGTGGTGTTTCTACCCATATCCCAGCGCGCTGGGCTTGAAACTTGTTCGAGGGCGAGACGCCCTCGTTCCCAGGGTTTAGTCCACAAAATAAAGGACACCCATTTGCCTCATTTACCCGCTTGTGCCGTGGGCGCAGGGCGATTTCGTCGAACGCTCTGTGAGGAGGCCGGTTACTGGTCGTGGTAACGACAGGCGATCACCACCAGAGCCTGCCCATCCACGCAGTAGACCAGCCGGTGGGTGTCGTCGATG
>JAOAEZ010000069.1 GCA_026416515.1 Hydrogenophilus sp.
CGTATGGGCAGCACCGATGACGTAGGGAAGGCCGTTACTCATCGTCACCTCACGCGGATCCACACCGGATCGAATCTACATTCCTTTGGGAAGACGACCCAAGAGCAAAGCGACGACCGTCCTTCACCCTTCTCGAGGCCATCACGTCTGCTGCCTAGGTCGAGCAACGACCAGAAAATCCAGAGATGGAATCCAACGTCAAGTCATATTCACGAGGCGTATTTCGATACCGCCCTTACGATGGATTTCGAGAGAAGCGGCAGATGCCGCACATGCCAAGGAAATCCTGCTGGCCGTCACCGACGCGTGCGATGAGGTCATGCAAAGCCCTCTTGCCATCCTCGTTGGCGTTTCAAGCCCAGCGCGCTGGGATATGGGTGGAAACGGGAAGCTAGATTTCCTCCAAGCTTTGCGGAGCTCTTCATCAAGTTCCTGACTGACGAAGGCGATCTTGTGTTTGCGCCGGATCAAACACTACCGGCTATGTAGCTGAAACGATGGGACGACGCTGGCTGGCATCTGAATTGTCCGAGGAATACCTGAAAGGCAGTATATTCCGTTTCAACGGACTAGCACTTCAACGCACACCAGGCGGGGAGAATGCAAATGGCGATACTGCTTAGTTCCCTTGGATTTTAACGTGACAGAAAGTTAAAGCCCGAATAAGCCAAGTCCAGCCATCAGACTCGTTGCCACAATCTACGTGGCGACGTTCATATTTCAGTTCTGGGCCGGAGAGCAGTCG
>JAOAEZ010000070.1 GCA_026416515.1 Hydrogenophilus sp.
GTTTCACCGGTTTTCATATCGTAGTACCTGTTTCAATCCTCTACGAGGTAGGAGAGCTTTGCAACGAGGGGGCTTTTACTCGCCGCTTCCGCAGCGTTTACTGTTTCAATCCTCTACGAGGTAGGAGAGCTTTGCAACCTCAAAGAGGACAAGTCTTCTCTTCGGCTCAACAGAGTTTCAATCCTCTACGAGGTAGGAGAGCTTTGCAACATTACTTCTTCTATCGGCCAGTTGAAGTTGGCTAACGTTTCAATCCTCTACGAGGTAGGAGAGCTTTGCAACGGGTGAAGTGCCGCGCCCTCCACCGGGAAGACCGCGTTTCAATCCTCTACGAGGTAGGAGAGCTTTGCAACGGGTCAAAGGTGGGGATGATGATGTTGCCCTTCTCGTCGTTTCAATCCTCTACGAGGTAGGAGAGCTTTGCAACCCCCTAGCCACACTCCAGAAGGTCGCGGATTAGGGCGTTTCAATCCTCTACGAGGTAGGAGAGCTTTGCAACCTAGGCTCCCCAACAAGCTTAGACACGATGTAGGGGTTTCAACCCTCTACGAGGTAGGAGAGCTTTGCAACCGCGGCCTTTGGCCTGCTCTTCAAGCAGGTCACTTGCATTATCATTTTGGCACGCGAGCATGTCAGATTCAAGGTGAGGCGTCCGTACTCCCTCCGGAAGTGAGGGTTATGCCTTTCCGAAGCTTAGCGCACACCTGCATTCCCAACC
>JAOAEZ010000007.1 GCA_026416515.1 Hydrogenophilus sp.
GGCAGGGGTGAGGGGGGTTGGGTTTTTGCTCGCGGAGAGGGGAGCGGTTGGGTTGAGACTTTTGCCGGTGAGGGGGGTTCCCGCTTTGCTGGAGAGATGAGCACTCATGAGTTGTCTCCTTTCGGGGAGGGGGATCCTAGGTAGGCGATGAGGTCGATGGGAAGGGGGGCAGGAGGAAGGAGAAAGGTGCCCAGGGGGCGCCAGCCGGGGGGAAGAGGGGCATGGGGGGGAAGGAGGGAGCGAGGGGCAAGTAGGGGAGCGGCGAGGTCGGGGGCGAGGTCGAGGAGGGCGTCGAGGGTTTCGAGGAGAGGACCAGCGAGGTGACGGGTGCGAGCCCGACCGCGACCGATGAGGGCTTCGAGGAGAGGACCAGTGGCGACGGTAAGGGTGAGGGCGAGTTGAGGAGGGTCGGGGGTGGGGGTGGGGGTTCGGTCAAGGTGGTGTTGGAGTTGGTCGAGGAGGTGGGCAAGGGTGGTGAGGAGCGCGGTGGGGTCGGGAAGGGGGTCGGAGAGGAGAATGCGCCAGCGACCGGCTCCGAGGGTGTGGATGCGGGGGTGGTAGGGGGCAAGGGCAGTGTCAAGGTGGGCGGCGATGGCGTCGAGGAGGGCGATGAGGGTGAGGTGTGCAGGGTGGGGAGAGGAGGGGGAGGGGTCGAGGTGAGGAGGGAGGAGCCGGTCGAGGTTGCGGAGTTCGAGGGCAATGGCGGTGGCGTTGGGAAGGTGTAGGAGGTGAAGGTGGTCGGGAGGGGATTGGGCGATTTGGGCGGAGAGGGGTTCGGGAAGGAGTTGGGTGAGGAGGGTGAGGAGACGGTGACGTTCCCGACGGAGTTGACGGTGGTGGTTGAGGAGGAGGAGAAGAAGGAGAAGGAGGTGGGCGAGGAGGGGGGCGGCCGAGACGGGTTGGGCGAGGAGGTGGGCGAGGAGGAGGGTGAGGGGAAGGACGAGAAGGGAGGGAAGGAGAAGGAGAGAGAAAGGGGGAAGAGCGGGTGGGGAGTGGGAGGAGCGGGAGGGGAGGATGGGTGAGAGAAGAAGGGGGAGGAGGGCGAGAAGCGCTACGAGGGGGGGAAGAAGCGGGGTAAGGGGAGGAGGGAGAGGGGAGGAAGGGGCGAGGAGTTGGTCGAGGAGGTGGGCGTGAATGGCAAGCCCAGGGGTGACGGGGTCGAGAGGGGTGGGGATGCGGTCGGCGACGCCAAGGGCAGTGCTGCCGATGAGGGTGATGGCGCCGCGGAGTTGGGCACGTTGGTGCGGGGAGAGGGCGTCGGCAAGGAGGAGGTCGGCAGGAATGGTGGGCCAGGTGCGGTGGTCGGGAGGACGAAGGAGGGTGAGATGCCGCCGGTCGGCGGCTTGTTCGGGGGAGAGAACGCCTAGGGCAAGCGCGGCGGCAAGGGGAAGGGCAGGAAAGCGACGGTTTTCGAGACAGACCCAGGCGGGGATGCGCCGGAGTTTGCCATCTGCGTCAAAGGTGGGGGCGATGTGGCCAAGGGAGAGGTGCGCGGTGAGGATGGGGGGAGGGGCGAGGTAACCAAGGGCTAGGGGGTCGCCCGGCCGACAGGGAGGGGCAGGAGGGAGGTGCCCTTCGCGAGGAGGGTTGGGGACGCGCGGGTCAAGGACAGGGACGAGGGCGGCAATGGGAGGAGGGTGGGCACGACGGAGGGCGTCGGTGAGGAGGGGGTCGTCAGGGGTGGGTTCGGGGTGCCAGAGGAGGTCCCAGATTTGAAGCCGCACGCCAGCTTGGGTGAGGGCGTCGATGAGACGGGATTGGAGGGAGCGAGACCAGGGCCAGGGACCAAGGGTGGCTAGGCTGCGTTCGTCGATGTCGATGAGGAGGACGGAGGTCTGGGGGGAGGTGGGGGGAAGGAGACGGTCAAGGAGGTCGTCGAGCGGCCGAAGGGGAAGATAGGTGAGGAGGTGGGTGAGGAGGAGCAGAAGAAGGGAGAGGAGGAGAAGGTGAGCGGGAGAGGAGAGGGAGAGAAGGGGCACTTAACGGCTCCAGGGGGTGGTTAACGGCTCTAAGGGGTGGTTCGGCTCCATGGGGTGGTTAACGGCTCCAACGGGTGATTCCTTCGAATTGGCCTTCGGCGAAGGGGTGGATGAATTGAAAGGCGACAAAACGACCGTCGCTGGTGAGGGCGCCGGAGAGACGATGGAGACCGTCTTCGTGGGTGAAGGTGGCATTGGGACGAATGGGGAGGTCGGTGCGATAGGGGAGGAGACGACCGTCAAGGGTTTGAAGGGTGTAGGCGGTGGTGAGAAGGGCTCGGTCAAAGTCTATGACAAGGTGAGGGTCTTGTAGGTGCGCAGGGGCAGAGGGGAGGAATTCGCTGGTGGTGAAACCGACGATGGCGTCGGTGAGGTGGTAGCGAACAAGTCCAGTGAGAAAGGGGTCGAGGGAGTCGGGACCCGCTCGCCAGATGCCATAGGCGCCCATGCCGATGGCAATACGACGTCCGTCAGCAGCGGCTTGCGCAGCAGGGAGGGAGAGGGTGTCGTGCGGGAGACGAGGGGCAGGGAGAAAGGCCCAGTAGCCCCAGACGAGGGGATGGGGGGAGGGAGGGTCAGAACGAAGGAGGGGACGCTCCCGTTCGGGAAGGGTGACGTCAGGACGCGCAAGGGTGGAGGCCGAAACGGGAGGAACGGAGGAGCGGGTGAGAAGGGCGTTGGCGAGGGCGTCGAGGACGGGGAGGAGTTCTCCAGTTGGGGTGATGCGCCAGAGGTCGCCGGGGACGTCGATGGGACGGGCAGTGGGGCAGTGGGCGGGGAGGAGGTCTCCACAGTGAGCACGAGGGGCAATGAGGATGGCACCGGCATGGAGTTGGGCGTAGAGGGATTGGTCGCTGAAACGGGCGGAGAAGTCGGTGCCGCGTACTCCAATGGCGGCGATGGGGGTGGCAAGACGAAAACGGTCAGGGGCAGCATGGGCGCCCGTGCCGGTGACGACGCGAACGCTGCCGGCAGTGAGTTCGAGGTGTTGGTCGCCAGTGGGGAGGTAGCGACGAATGGTGAGGTCAGTGCCCGGACGAAGGGAGAGACGAAGGTCGTCGGTGAAGCGAAGGATGACGAGGGAGCGCTCGAGGACTTGAATGCGGTCGCCTTCGTAGAGGAGGGCGCCTTCGTGAAGGGGATGGGAGGGACCCCCTTGAACCGGAATGCGGTGGGCTGCGCCGGTGAGGAGGGCTACGGTGGCTACCGGGGAGGTGGTTTCGGCAGGGAGGGGGAGTGAGAGAAGGAGGAGGAGAAGGGAGAGTAGCACACGCGTCATGGGGAAGTATTCCAGAGGGGTTGAAGCTAAATGGTATAGTATGACGCGGGTGAGTTCGGTTGACAAGGGGGTGATGTGATGAAGGTTACGCGCTGGAAGGGGGAAGGAGGAGCTGGCTGAGGATGGGGGTGCCATTGACGACGTTGCGACAGGTGCCTTTGTTGGCGGAGTTGGAGGAGGCGGAGTTGAGTAGGGTGGGGGCAGCCGCGGAGTTGATGTTGCTGCGCCGCCGCCAGGTGGCGTGGCGAGAGACGGAGGAGGGGGAGCAGGTGGGATGGGTGGTGCGAGGGGGATTGGTGGGGATTAGTTATACGGTGGATGGACGAGAGACGACGTTGTTCCGGTGCGGGACGGGAGAGGTGTTCGGGGAGGCAGAGGCACTGTTGGGGATGGAGGCAAAGGGAATGGGGGTGATTTGGATGGCAGCAGAGGAGAGCGTGGTGGTGGTGGCTCCAAGTAGGGTGTGGCGAGGGGTGCTGGAGCAGAATCCAAAGGCGGCATTGGCCGCAGGGGTGCGCTTGGCACGACAGCAACGACGCTTTTTGCGATTGCGACAGGTGTTGGCCGATCCCAACGCGGCCCGCCGGGTGGGGGCGATTTTGTTGTGGTTGGCACGAGAGGGACGAGAGGGAGAGGAGGGATGGCGATGGTTGCCCGGCGGGGTGACACAGCAGGAGGTGGCAGGGTTCGCAAATACGACCCGCGAGACGGTGACCCGAGTGATGCAGCGGTTGCAGGCGGCAGGGGTTGTGGCTCGCGGGGAGGAGGGATGGCGGGTGGATGAGGAGGCGTTGGAGGCGTTTTTGCGGGAGGCAGGGGAGTCGTAGAGCCAGTGCGTTGGGGTAAAATGAGAGGGGGGATGCCCCCCATGGCAGGAGATGGAGATGGCAACAGCGTCCCAGACAGCGCCTCAGATAGGTGCCGGGAACGGAGGGGGCGGCACTCAGGGGGGAACGGCGACGGGGATGGCAGAGCGTTTGGTGCGAGCAGTGTTCGGACGAGCACCGTCGCCGAGTGAGGTGCAGGCGGTGAACGCGGCTCTGAGCGGGGAGGCAGGGGGGGTGGCTAATTTGGTGCTGCGGGGTTGGTTGGAGCGGGAGTTCCAGGAGTCGGTGCTGCCGTTGGCTCAGGCTTTTTATGCGCTGTACGGACGAGGAATGACGGCAGCAGAGTTGGGGGTGTGGCGAATGTTTGCCCAGTCGGTGGGAAACGCTGTGTTGGTGGCAAACGCGATGATTTTGGGGTCGCCTTATTCGCCGTTGCTGCGGACGTTGAGCGAGGCCGATGTGGCCGTTTTGGGGAGCCGCTTGGGTTTTTCGATGAGTTATGGGGATGTGGTGGCAGCACGCCGGGCGATTTTCGAAAGTGAGTTGGGGTTTGCCCGTTTGCTGGTGGATGCGGTGTTGAAGGCGCCTCAGAGCGCAAAGTTGAACGCCGCATTGGTGACTTTGGCAAGCGGGTTGGCAGGGGAGGGAGTCGAGGCGGTGGCGATCCGAAGCGGGGAGGGTGTGGTGGATGCGATCCGCCGGGTGTTGGAGCAGTTCGCGACGGCGATGGTGAGTACGCCAGGGACGACACAGACGGCGTTGGTGTTGAACGGGTCAGCACAGGCCGATTTGATCCAGAGCGGCCCCGGAAACGATGCTATCTACGGGGATGGGGGAAACGATACGTTGAACGGGGGGGATGGAAACGATACCATCCGCGGGGGACCAGGAAACGATGTGGTGCAGGGGGGAAACGGGGAGGATCATTTGTACGGAAACGGGGGGGCGGATACGTTGACAGGGGGCGGGGGACGAGATGTGTTTTATTTGGATGATATGGCGGCGACCGACCGAATTACCGATTTCCAGGTGGGGAATGAGGGGGATCGATTGAATGTGAGCGGGGTGTACGCGAGCGGGGTAACCCTCCATCCCGTGGTGGTGAGCGGGAATACGCCTAACGTGGTGAATTGGGTGGGGATGGAGAAGGTGGTGCTGCGCCATAGCGCGACCGTTTTGGATGCGATAGGGTTGCAGGGGTTGTTCGGGGGAGGAGCGGGGAAGTTCGCGTGCCCGACGACGAGCCGGTCGGTGGTGGTGGTGACGGGAGGGGCAGAGGGGGAGGCACGGGTGTGGTTGGCGCGGTGGGTGGATGTGGTGTCGAGCGGGACGGGGGGAGGCAGCGGGGGCGCGGGTTCGACAGGAGGAGGCAGCGGGGGCGCGGGGAGTTCGAGCGGGGGAGGCACTAATCCAACGGGAGGAGGATGTCCGCCCCATTTGGCTTTTTCAGGGTTCGCGTTGGCGGATTTGGTGGGGGTCTCTCCAGATCAGTTGGTGGCGGCTAATTGGGTATAGGGGCGCGATGTGGAGCGGTGGAGGATCCGAGCGCTGCGGTGGGAGGATTTGGGGGATTTGGAGAGGGTGGAGGAGGCGGTGCACGGGGGACGGGTAGAGCAGTGGCGACGAGGGGATTGGGAGCGGGCGCTGCGGTTGTGGCCAGAGTTGGCGGTGGTGGCGACAGGGGAGGAGGACCGAGCAATCGGCCATTGCGTGGGAATGGCGTTGGGACCAGTGGGAGGGGTGATGCAGTTGGCAGTGGCATCGGAGTGGCAGGGACGAGGAGTGGGCGGAGGATTGTTGGATGCAGTGTTGGCGCGATTGAGGAACCGCGGGGTGCGGTATTGTTTTTTGACCGTCCGCCCAGAGAATTTGCGGGCGATCGCGTTGTACCGCCGCCGAGGGTTCGAGATGGTGGGGGTGCGCGCCGATTATTACGGGAAGGGGTTCAGCGCGTTGGTGATGGGCCGCGGTTAGGGGCCACCAAGGGCCCCGCAGAGTTAGGTGGCAGACCAGGTGAGGAGGGAGAGTTCGCCCGTGGCGTCGGGTAGCCCGGCGATGATGACGCGAGTGACGAGAGGAAGGTCTTGCCGGTCGATGAGGTTGGGGTTGGTGTAGGTGAGGTTTTCAGTGGCCGATTCGGTGAGGGAGAGGGCGACGGTGGGAGTCCCGGGGGGGGGATTGTTGAGGTTGAGGTTTTGTGTGTTGTTGACGGTGCGACTGAGGGTGGCTGAGGTATTGAGAGGGGCGGTGGGGTCAGAGATTTGAACGGTGCGCGGACGCGTGAGGCCAGCGTCCGGACCGAGTTGCAGGATAAGGGTGTTGCCAGCGGCCGATTTGATTTGCGGGTTGCTGCCAAGGGGATTGGGGACAGGGTCGGCAAGGGGGGCTTGTTGGCCAGGTTGATAGCCGCCTTGCCCTTGAAAGCCACCCGGGCGATAGTGGGCTTCGACGAGGAGTTGA
This sequence comes from Hydrogenophilus sp., assembly GCA_026416515.1. Classification (GTDB taxonomy): domain Bacteria; phylum Pseudomonadota; class Gammaproteobacteria; order Burkholderiales; family Rhodocyclaceae; genus Hydrogenophilus. The sequence goes on from JAOAEZ010000007.1 coordinate 6,546, forward strand.
ATTTCGAGACCGAGGTCGAGACGGCCGTTGTTGTTGAGGTCGGCAAGGTTCCAACCCATGGGTTCAGAGAAGAGAATGGTGAGGGTGTTGCCTTGTAGCAGTACACTGGTGATCTGCGCAGGACCAGGGACGGCAGCACCAAGAAGGGTGTTGGCGCGATAGAGGGCGTTGAGGGCACTTAGGTCGAGAAGCCCAGCGCCAACTTGGGCGATGAGGTCGCGAATTTGGGCAATGGCAAGGGGATTGGCAGGGTCGAGTTGCCGAGCGGCGAGAAATTCGGCTTCGTATTTGAGGAAGGCGATTTTTTCGGCAAGGGTGGAACGGTCGCTGGGGGTGAGAAGGGGATTGTCTACGGCGATTTGCCAGGGGGTGAGAGGGGTGAAGGAACGTTGAATGGTCCAGTAGTGAAGCTCTTCAGAGGTGGGGGGGCGGTTGAAGAGGGTGCGATAAACGAGGGTGATTTCGTCCGCCGGGGTGCGCGTGAGTCCGAGCCGCATCGCATATTCGGGGTGGTGGTAGAGGGCAGTAGCAAGGGTCGCAGGATCCCCATTGGCACGGGCGAGGGTTTGATAGGCGGCAAGGTATTCGCTGCCCGTGCCAGGTAGAGGGGTGTCGGGGTTGTTGTCGAGGTCGGCGAGTTGAATGGGCCGGCCAAGGTAGACAAGGGCAAGGGTGTGAATGGTATTCTGCCGCTCGGCATCGGTGAGAGGGAGACGGAGTTGCTCAAGGGGGGTGAGGGCGTCAGGGTCGATGAGGTGACGAAAGTCAAGCCAGGCTTGTTCGAGGGTGCGCGCATTGGGACCAATGCGGGCGATCGCCCATTGGACGGCAGCGGCATATTGGGGTTGGCCGAGGAGTTGGTCGAGGGTGGCCCCCGTGCCGATGAGGGCAGGAAGTTCAAGGAGGATGCGACGGGCAAGTTCGGCTTTTTGGTTGAGCCAGTAGTGGTCTTGGTCGCCAGCGTTTTGAATGATGAGGTAGGGAAGAAGGGGATTGCCAAGGTGAGGAGCCCAGTAGGCGCGGTCTTGCAGGGTGGGTTGCCGAGCAAAGAGCCGTTGGTAGAGGGTGGCAAGGAGGTCGGAGCCAAGTTGCGACCAGTATTCGGGTTGACTGCCAAGGTATTGGGCCATGAGTTGCGGGTCCCCGCCTCGACCAAGGTAGTTGTAGAGACCAGTGGGGGTAACGACGCCCGCCGCAGCGGCAGTGGCAGGGGTGAGGGCGGCAAGTTGAGCGGGAGTGGTGGCTGAGAGGATTTGGTCAGCCCCAATGGGGTTGGGAGCATACCATTGTTGCTTTTCGGCGTTGGTGGGGGGGCGACCGTAGTAGGCGAGGTAGAGTTTGGTGATAAGGGGTTCGTAGGTGGTTTGTTGAACGAGGAGGAGATTGTCGAGGTTGAGTTGCGTGCGGTTGAGTTCGCGAGCGGTGACTTGACCAGCGAGTTTGTTGAGGGCACTGGTTTTTTGTTGGTCGATGATTTGGGCTAGCGTCGCCATGGGTCGCTCCTGAGGGAAAAGGGTATGAAAATAGAGTAGCCCAGGTGACTCCAAGGATCAAAGGGCAAAAAAAGGGAATGGAGAGGGCTTTTTTGAGGCATGAGGCGAAGGGAGGTCAGAAGTCGAAGATAATGTTGGAGAAGACCCCTCCTTGAAGGTCAGGAATGGAGACGAGTATGAGGGTGAGGTTGCCCGCTAGGGGTTGGGTTAGGTCGGCTCGAGTGATGGAGGCTCCAGTGATGGTGAGAAAACGACTGCCATAGGGGGGAATGTCTACGAGAGCAGCAGCGAGTTGCGCGTTGTCGATGATGGGAGGGTTTTGACCCGAGGAGCCCCAGCCAATGGTGAGTTCGCCAGTGTCACCGGGTTGATTGAGGTTTTTGACGTCGAGTTTGCCATCGCGGTTGGTGTCGAGAACAGCCCAGTCTACAGGGCGATCGAATTCGAGGGAGATGGTTTTGCCCGCATAGGTGGAGCTTTGTCCAGGACGAACGACGTCGGTGTCTTTCAGACGAAAGATCGAGATGATCCCAGGGGAGGAGGTAAGCCCGTCGCGGGTTTGATAGGCTTGAAAACCATTGACTCCTTCGACGAGGGGCACCGAGATGGTGCGACTGCTGCCGCCCGGGGGAATGGCAATGTCTTTGGTGAGGTCGTAGGTGCCATTGCCGTTGGTGTCAATCCAGGCGGTTTGCCGATTGGGGTCGAGATTGTCGACGGTGAGACGAACGAGCGATTTGGTGGTGACGAGATCGCCTACCGTGCCGTCGTCGTCAAGGGAGAAAAGGGTAAGGGAGGGAGTGGGGGGAGGCGTAAGGGCAACCCCTTCGCGGGTGATGGTGAGGAAGGCAGGGGGAGAGATGTTTTTGCCGTCTAGGGTTTGATAGACGGTGAAGGTGTTGGGACCATAAAGGAGGGAGAGGGTAACGGTGCTTTTGCCAGCAGTAGGGTCGGTGATGGGGATGGCTTGGTCTTTGGTGGCGTTGAATTGACCGTCACCGTCCCGGTCGAGCCAGACGAGGGCGTTGGGATGGGCAATTCCCGTGATTTCGAGACGTGCCGAGGCGAGGGTGGTGGCATTGTCTCCTAGAGGGTCAGTGTCCGAGGCGGCAGCAAGGGTGAGGGTAACAGGAAGTGGGGGTTGACCGGTGGAGGGGTTTTTGCTGGCGCTGCTTTGGATTTGAGAGAGGGCTGCGGTAAGGGAGGTGTTGATGAGGGAGGAGATGGGGGTGAGCGATTTGCTGCCAAAGAGGGAGGGGGTGGATTTGCTGCCCGCCCCAGAGGCCGAATGGGAGGTGGCATCGCTGTTGAGGAAGGGTCGATTGCCAAAAGGGGAGGCGGTTTTGCCGTTGAGGGATTTGCCGCTTGGGAAGGAGAGTTTGCTCATGAGAAACTCCCAGGGAGGACGGTAAGGTTTATTTTATCGGAGGTAGCGGCGAAGGAGGGAGAGAAAAAGACGGGGATTGCGGAGGGATTCCCGAAGTTTGCGCCAGCGCGAGGGGGAGTGGGCGAGAAGGGAGGGAGGGGAGTCAGGGTATTCTTCCAGACCTTGGGTGAGGAGCCAGTGACGATAGCTGCGGGTGAACGGTACGGTGCAGTAGGGGTCGGGAAAGCGTTGTTGGAGGTCAGGACGAGTACGGTAGATGCGCCGGTCCCGCAGGGGGATGGGAAGTCCGTCGTCGTAGAAGCCATAGGCCCAGGGACGCTGCGCAAGGTGAGGGAGGTCGAGGGCCCGACAGCGCTCTTCATAGCGACGGAGGAGTTGCGAGAGCGCAGGACTGGCATGACCATAACGGGCAGCCATGGTGTGGTGCGCGCCGCTGTTCCAGCCAGTGTGGTGGTAGAAGTAGAGGGGGGTGGTGCAACCATCGGTGCTGGTGACGAGGTAGCGACCGTCACCGGCGGAGGAGCCGCTTTCCATAGGGGCGATGGTGATGCGGCGGTGGTTGAGGTTCCAGGGGGCGACGTTGGCCCCGGGGGCGCGTTCGATGTGAACGTGGGGAAAGAGGGCCGGAACAAGGTCGATCCAGCGTTGATCGGTAAAGAGCCCGTTGGGGATGTCGTCAAGACACCAACGGGTGCAGCGCTCGCGCCACCAGCGAGCAAAGGAGCAACCGGTGGGGGTGGGAGCAACGGCAAGAAAGCCAAGGTTGTAGGTGCCGTGCTTGAGGGCGGCGAGTTCGTTGTCTAGAATGGCTGTTTGGTCGGTTTCGGGATGGGTGAGGTGGGGGGTGAGGAGAATGGAGGCTTGACCACGATGAAGGGGGAAAAGCAGGTCGTCGAGGGGGTGATAGAGAAGGATGTCCGGGTCGAGATAGACGACGATGCCGTCTCCACGGGCGAGGAGGATTTCAAGGAGAAAGGGTTTGATGGCGGTGGCGAGTTCGACGAGGGTGTGACCAAAGGCCCAGGCACGAGGATTGGGAAGGGGAAGCGCCGAGATGGGGGTGATGGTGGCGAGTTCGGGAGGGTGGGGTTGTTCGGCCGGCCATTCGTCGGCGAGGGCAAGGTGGATTTGGGCGTGAGGGTGGTGTTGCCGAATCGATTCGATGAGGACCCGCACTTTGGACCAGTAGTTGAGGGCGGCCGCAGTGAAGATGTGAAGGGTCATGGGTGCTCCGTGAGGTGTTTGAGGTGGTTGAGGTGGTTGAGGAGGTGGTCGAGGATGAGGTCGAGTTGGGGAGGCCAGGGAAGGGGGAGAAGACGGTGAGGATGGCGTTGGAGGAGGTCAGCTTGCGCCCCGATCGGAAAGAGGGCGATGGGAAGGGCGTGGTAGCGAAGGAGTTCGTGAAGGACGTAGGAGAAGGTTTCGGGGGCGACAGAGGGAAAGAGGATGAGGTGAGGACGAGCGGCGATGAGGTGGGGGGTGAGTTGGGAAAGGGTGTAGGGGCCCGTTTGGGTGTGGGGGGCAAGGGGAGAGGGGATGAGTTGCCCAATGGTGTGCCAGGTGATGGGAAGCCGCCGCTGGTGGGCACGGTCGATGAGGGCGACAGCGAGGTGGTTGCCTTTGGCGGTGTGGGTGATGGCGCCGACGAGGACAATCCGATAGGGAGGGGGGGGCGGGAGAAGGCGAGGGTAGAGGGCTTGCCATTCGGCTTGTTCAGCAGGGGTGAGTGGGGGAACAGGATGGGGTTGATAGGAGAGGGCTTGCGAGGGAAGGTCAGGGTAGAGGGTGAGGAGGAGTTGCCGCATGGAGGGGGTGAAGTAGCGGATTTGGTCGACGTGTAAGAGAAAGGTGTGCCAGATGGCACGCCAGTGTTCAAGGGGGATGTGCCGGTAGAGGGAGAGAAAGGGTTGAGGGTTGTGGCTGAGACAGCGCCGACAGTGTTGGGGGTCGTCGGGGAGCCCACAGTAGATGGCGTCAGGGCCGATGAGGTGGGGGGAGGGACAGAGAGGGAATTGGTCGTGAAGGGCGACAATGAGGGTGAGGTTGGGGTCGCGCTGTTTGCGCGCGGTGAGGGTAGCAAGGATGGCAAGGGGGTCGGGGTGACCGACAAGGTTGTTGAGGAGGAGGTGGGAGAGGGGGAGGGTGTCGAGAAGGTGCATGAGTTGGGTAGGGGAGAGGGGATGACGGGTAAGAGGGCGAAGGGAGGCGGGATCGGCCGGGTCAAGGAGTTGACGGGTGAGTTCGTGGGTGAGGCGAAGGGGATTGAAGGTAATGGTCCAGACTTCAGGGCGTTGAGGGGTGAGAAAAGGGGGAAGGGCAGCAGTAAGGTATTGGCCAGCTCCCCCTCCAAAGCCGTGGTCGATGATGAGGATGGCTAGCCGATGGGCGTCGGCGGAGAGGTGAAGGAGGGAGGGAAGGGGAGAGAGGGGTTGAAGATATTGCCGAATGCGCTGGCGAAGGGTGGCCCAGTCGCGACGGCGTAGGAGTTGAAGGAGACGCGGAAGAAGGAGGAGCCAGCGCCGGAGGAGAGGGAGGGAGAGAGAGTGGCGCGCGGGAGGGGGAAGGGAGAGGAGGGATTGGGTGCGACCGTCAGGGGCCGTGGCGACGAGCCGAAGGGTGCCCGAGGGGACGGGACCGTAGTAGCGGTAGCCACAGGCAGGATCACCGCCATGGGTTTGCGCGACGTCCGGACGAGGTTCCCGACAGGGGATGAGGATGGGGGAATGCCCAGGAGCTAGGAGGTGAAGGGCGGCAAGGGGGTGACCGTCAGGGGTACGAGCCCAGCCTTCAATCCAGAGGAGGTGGTCGGTGCGCGCGCAGCGGTCGAGGGAGAAGGGCCAAGAGGGGGCAGGGGAGCGCCAGCGAAGGAGGGCGAGGAGGGAGGAACGAGGAGGGGAGGGAGGGGTCATGGGGTGGAGGCGGGAGCGGAGAGATGAGTCAGACGACGAAGGAGCCGCGCAAGAGCACGAAGGGGGGCAGTGAGACGCCAGGAGCGAGAGGTGGTGATTTGGTGGAGTTGTTGGTGGTAGAGCTGTTCGCGTTCGGCAGCTTGACGGCGGAGTTGGTCGAGGAGCTGAAGGGCGCGATGGCGTTCGAGTTGCTCGGCAGTAAGGGCGGCTTGGAGGTCTTGGAGATGGTGTTGAAGGGAGGCGTGGCGTTCGTCGAGGTGCCGAAGGCGGTCGGCAAGGGCGAGAAGACGCGCTATACGGTTGGCAGGTGTGAGACGGTCTAGCGCGCGGGTGAGAACGCGCGCGCGGAGGTGATGGTCAGCAGGGGTATCGGTGAAGGCCGCACGATTGCGGTGGCGATAGATGGCGGTGCAGCGCCGAGTGGGGATAATGGGGGTGTGGAGGATTACTTGCTGCCAGAAGTCCCAGTCTTCGTGGCGGGGAAGGTGGGGATCAAAACGACAGCCCTTGTCGAGTAGGGAACGGTGAAAGAGGACGGCGTGAATGGGGTAGATGTTGGCGAGGAGGAGCCGCTCGGGTTGGTCGTCGTAGGCGTATATCCCCATCGTGCACCCGGTTTCGGGGTCGATGATGCGGGTTTGACTGCAGGCGGCACGGGCCGAGGGGTGGTGCCAAAGGGTTTGGATGAGGGTTTCGAGGTGAAGGGGTTCGATGAGGTCGTCGTCGTCGAGAAAGAGGAGCCAGTCGCTGGTGGCGGCATCGAGGAGGGCGTTGGCCGCCGCAGCGCGGTTGAGAGGGGTGGAGGGTGTGAGGTAGCGAACCGAGGGGAGGTCGAGGAGGTGACGAAGGGGGGGAGGGAGGGAGGCACCATGAGCGCCGAGGATGAGAATTTCGGTGGGGGGATAGGTTTGAAGGAGGACGCTGGCAAGGGTGGATTCGAGGTGGGGGTCGCCGATGGTGCGAATGAGGATGGAGATAGAGGGGAGTTCCGAGGGGGTGAGGGCCGTGTGTTGGGTGTGTTTGAGGAGCGGAATGAGGGAGGGAAGAACAGCAGCGAACGGAGCAGTGCCGAGGGGGATGAGGGTGTAGGCTTCGGCAGCAAGGGTTTCAGGACCGAGAGGGAGCGCACGGTAGCGGTTGAGGGCGAGAATGCGGTCGAGGTAGTTCCAGGAGCGATTTTGGGTGGTGTAGAGGGCGGCAGCGGCATTTTTGCATGCGAGGAGCGAGGGGGAGAGGGGAAAGAGGTGCGTGGGGTTGGGGAGAGGGGCTCCGATCTCATACCAGGCGAGGTCGAGGGGAAGGGTGGGATGGTGGAGGTTGTGCCGGGCGACGATTTGCCAGGCGGCGAGGGCGGTCGCTTGGTGGTCGGGGTTGGGTTCAAGGGGGTGAGGGGCGAGGAGAAGGTGGGGGTAGAGGGTAGGGTCGGTGGGAAGGTGCCGAAGGAGGTAGTGGGTGAGATCGGGGAGGGAGCGCGCAAGGGTGCGGTCCCCAAAGGGGGGAGGATGATCGGAGGAGGGGATGCCGAGGTGACGAAGGGCGGCTTGCCATTCGATAAGCCGTTGGTTGGGGTCGCCTTGGGCGTCACCAGGGGTGAGGAGGAGGAGTTGAAGGGGGAGAGATTGTTGCGCGAGGTGGGCGATGAGGCCGCCGGCACCGAGGGTTTCGTCGTCGGGGTGAGGGGCAAGAAGGGTTACCCCCCGCCAGGTGCCGAGGGGGAGAGGAGAGGGGACAATTTCGGGAGCCGCGATCAACATGAGGATGGAAAGGGGTGAGGAGAGGAGAATTTTCGCATAACGGTTAACGATAGTCGCTATCTCCTCCCCAGAGCCACCAGCGGTGCCGGATTTCGTCAGGGTGGGGTTGGGGAGAGAGGGCGTTGTGCGGGATGAAGATGGCAAGGGGAGTGACGGAGACGAGCGGACGAAGAAGACGAGCGATGGCGGGGGTGGCCCAGGCGGTGAGGGTGGGGTAGTGCGTGATGAGGAGGTGCCAGGCGGAGAGTAGGTCGGCGGGGGGGGCGATGAGGTCGAGGAGTTCGGGAGGGTGCGGGGGGTCTACGCTGGCAGCTAGAACGGCAAGGGCGAGGGGACGAGGGGGGGAGAGGGGGGGATGATGCCAGAGGGCGTGGAGGGTGTAGCGACGGGTGGGGTGGTGAGCGTAACGATGGAGGAGGTCGAGGGGGGTCCGGTCGAGGAGGAGGTGGTGACGGGCAAGGGTGGCAACAGTGCGGGCTAGAAAACGGGGCCAAGGGGGGAGTAGGAGGTTTGACCACTCGAGGGGGGCGATGGTAAGCCGAGGGGGAGGGGAAGGAGAGGAGCCGGGAGAGGGGGAAAGGGAGAGGATTTCGCCCACCGCGGTGTAGTAGCCGAGGTGGGAGAAGTAGCGAAAGGCGCGCGCGTTGGGAAAGCCAAAGCCGATGAGGTGGGGACGACCGTGGCCGAGGTCGGTGGTGAGGAGGCGGTGGGCGAGTTGGGCGATGGGACGAAGAGGGGTAAGGGAGGACCGGGCAGCCGGAGAGGCCATGACGTCGACGATCTGAAGGGCAGGAAAGGGCCGCTGCCGATACCAGACGGTGCGGGTGAGGGCACCATAGTGGGCGATGGGGGGAGCGGTGGAGTCAGGTTGGTATAGGTAGGCAAAACCCCGCCGGTTTCCATATTTCCAGCACCAGAGCGCCGGGTCAAGGGGTTTCCGAAAGGCCGCGGCGAAGAGGGGGGCAATGAGGGCAGGTTCGGGAGATTCTAGCCGATGGATGGGAGAGAGGGTCATGGGTAGGCGCGGGTTTTGTAGCAGCCGTGACAGTGAGAGGGGAAGAGACCGTTGAGGAGGGAGTAGCGCCAGCGTTGGTAGAGGGGGTCGAGGGAGAGTTGCGACCAGGGACGGTGAACGAGGTTCCAGCGGAGGGGGTCAGGGGAGGTTTTGATTTGACAGCAGGGGGTGAGGGTGCCGTCGGCCAGTAGATAGAGACCGGTTTCGTCGCAGTTGGGGAGGAGAGGGTGACGACGACCAGGAAGAGGAATGGGGATCTGTTCGGCAGCGGCCCAGCGGTCGACAGGGGGAAGAAGACGGTGGGCTTGGGGAAGGTCGGCGGCGATGGCGGCGGCAACTTGGTCGATGAAGGCGAGTTCGGATTGCCATTCGGGGGGGTAGATCGCGGCATAGGTGGATTTGGGGTTAAGGGGTTGAAAGCTTTCGAGGAGTTCTACGCCGACTTCGTGGGCAAGGCGGACAATGGGGAGGAGCTGGTGGCGCGTGGCATAGAAGAGGGTTCCTTTGAGACCGATTTTGGGATAGGGACGGGCGTGTTGGTCGCGATAACGACGGAGGCGACGGATGTTGGCGAGAATTCGAGGGAGGTGACCACCCGGCCGACTGCGCGCAAATTGAGCGGGGTCAACAGCGTCGATGGAGATGGCGATGTAGCGAATGTGACCGCGACAGAGACGTTCGATGTTGGCACGACTCCAGGTGGTGCCGTTGCTGACGGTGACGACGGCTATGCCGCGGGTATGGGCTTCTTCGGCCATGGCCCAGAAGGTTTTGTTGAGGAGGGGTTCCCCTTCGCCGACAAGGGCAAGGGTCCGAATTCCCGGGAGGTTGTCGAGAATGCGCGTGTAACGGTCGAGGGTGAGGTCGGCAGGGGGAAGGTGACGACCGATGCAGTAGAGGCAGCGAAGGTTGCAGCGATTGGTGGGTTCGAGGTTGGTGAAGGCAGGGATGGCACTCCAGAGCCGCGCTTCGAGGGCGGTGGGGATGGCATGGGTGAGACGGTGAGGGGGCGTGAAGGGGGAAAGGTCGGGGTTGAGGTGGGATGGGATGGCAGCAAGGGAGGGGATGATGGGGTGGTCAGGAGGAGGGAGAAGGATTGTGCGACAGTGGGTGCATTGGAGGAGGATGGTGGTGCAGGATTCGCCTGCAGCAAGGTGGAGTTGGACGAGTACAGCGGCTGCAGCGGGTTGAGAACAGGAGGGACAGAGGTGGGCAGAGGAGGGGGGAAGGAGGAGGGGAGTAAGGTGCGGATGCACACGATTCCAGAGGAGGGTGAGATTATTCATGAGGAGGGCCTTGGTGAAGGAGGATTCAGAGGGGGAAGAGGGGAGCCTGCGGAGGAGGAGGGGTCCGCAGAGGTCCAGGTGTAGGGGAGTTGAATGAGACCGGGGGTGGGGGGAAGGGCGGGGTCGGGGGGAATGGTGAGGGTCCAGGCTTCCCGATGGTGCTCCCAGAAGAGGGTGGCAGTGGGGTCGAGGGTGTAGAGGTCAAGCCGGTAGTGACCGGGGGCGAGGAGCGAGAGGTCTAGGGTGTAGGTGTGCCGACAGAGGGGAGCAGCAGAGTGGGTGAGATGGGCGTGACTGCGACCGCTGGCGATGAGAAAGTCGTGAGGGGTTTTGAGGGCAAAGGCGGTGCAGGGGGGTAGGGTGGGGTCGGGGAGGTGAAGGGTGAGTTCGAGACGAAGCGCACGGTCGTCCGGAGGGGGCGGGGGAAGGGGATGACCGAGAGGGGTGGGAGGGACCGCGGCAGCACACCAGGCAGCAGAGGCAGCGAGGAGACGGGGGTGGGGGTCGTGGGGAGCAGGAGAGGGAGGAGCAGTGGGAGGGGAGGAGGAGGGGCGAGAGCGCGTTTGCGCGTCGAGCCAGTCGCGATAGGCAGCGACTACGGTGGCGCTGTCGCCGATTTGTTGAATTTGACCCCCATGAAGCCAGAGGGCGCGCGGACAGAGCCGTTCGATTTGGTAGAGGGCATGGCTGACGAAGAGGAGCGTGGTTCCTTGAGCGCGAAGTTGAAGGATGCGGTTGAGACTTTTTTGCGCAAAGGCGCCGTCGCCGACCGCTAGGGCTTCGTCGATGATGAGGATGTCGGGAGCGATCGCCGTGGCAACGGCAAAGGCGAGACGGACAAACATGCCAGAGGAGTAGGTGCGAACGGGTCGGTCGATGGCGTCGCCAAGGTCGGCAAATTGAAGGATGGCAGGAAGGTGCGCGTCGATTTCCGCCGGGGTGAGACCGAGAAGGAGGGCGTTGAGACGGGCATTTTCTCGACCGGTGAATTCGGGGTTGAAGCCGGCTCCCAGTTCAAGGAGAGCGGCAATGCGGCCGTTTTTGCGTACCCGCCCAGTGGTGGGGGGAAGAGTGCCGGCGATGATTTGCAGTAGGGTCGATTTGCCTGCTCCATTTACTCCAATGATGCCCAGGGCGTCGCCAGGGGCAAGGGTGAAGTTGAGGTGACGGAGAACCCAGGTTTCCGGAGGGGGCGGGTAGAGGTGAAGCCGTTCGAGAAGCCAGTGGGCAGGGGTGGGATAGGAGCGATAGAGGCGACCGAGCTCTTCCACAACAAGGGCACCACGCGGGAGAGTGGGGTCGTCAGGAGGAAGCATGAGGGCGTTAGAGAACTTCCGCAAAACCGGGTTGAAGTCGACGAAAGAGTTTGTGGGCTAGGAGAAGGGCAAGAGAGGCGGCGAGGAGGTTGAGGAGGGTGAGTGCGGGAGAGGGAAGGTTGGGACCAAAGAGGAGTTGCCGCACCGCGTCGATGGGGATGGTGAGGGGGTTGTAGAGGAGAAGGTCCGGCCAGGGAGGGGGAAGAATGGAGCGGGGATAGAAGACGGGGGAGAGAAAGAGAAGGACAGTGGTGAGAGGGGAGATGAGTTGAGAGAGGTCGCGAAGGTAGACGCCCAGGGCGCCAAGCGACCAGTGCGCGGCGAGAGCCCAGAGGGGAAGAGGAAGGAGATAGAGGGGGAGGAGAAGGAGATGAAGGGGACGGGCGTCAGGGGTGAAGAGGGCTAGGAGGGCGGCGACGAAAAGCCCCGCGGCGAGCGGGAAGAGGGTGGCGAGGGTCGGGATAACCGCGAGGAGGGGAAGAGGAAAGGGGATGCGTTTGACGTAGTTGGGGTGCTCAAGGATGGTGTGGGGGGCAGCGGTGAGGTTTTCGGCGAGGTATTGAAAGAGAAGGTAGCCAAGGTAGAGGTGAAGGGCGGCTTCGAGAGGGGTCGCTTCCCCCCGGGGGGTCGGCCAGCGAATGTGCAGGAGGTGAATAAAGACGAGGGTGAGAAGGGCAGCCATGAGGAGAGGGAGGAGGAGAAGCCAGAAGAGGCCGAGGAGCGAGCCCCGATAGCGAGCGATGAGGCGGCGACGAACGAGAGGCCAGAGGAGGGAGAGAAGCACCGAGTGAAAGCTGTGGAGGAGGGGAGCAGAATTATCGCAGAGGGTGAGGCGAAGGACAAGATGGCCCGCCGGGGAGAACGGGCCGAGAGGAAAGGTAGGGAGAGGGGGGAGCCCGCCGCTGAGAGGTTAGAGGAAGAGGTCGTAGGGGGCTGTCCCGTGCTTGAGAAGGATGATTCCAGGGATCGTTTCGGTGGCGACGGCTACCCAGCCGTTGGCGGCAATGACCCCTTCAGGGGAGGAGAGACCGGTGGGGGCAAGGGAGATGAGGTCGATAAGACGGGGCGCCGTGGGTTGCGAGAGGTCAAAGAGGGCGAGGGCGTTGGCGCGCTCAAGCCCGACATAGAGGTAGGGGGTGCCACCAACCATGGCGAGGGCGAGATTTTCAGGTTCGACGCCTTTGTCGTCGGAGCGCCGGTCGTCGTAGAGACCCCGAAGGATGGCAGCACGGTCGAGGAGATCCCCAGAGTCATAGAGGATGTGCCCCGCGGTGTCGAGGATGGCGATGGAGCGGGCACCAAAGGAGACGATTTGATCGAGACGACCGTCTCCATTGGGGTCGCTGAGGTCGCGGATGACTTTGAGCCGCCCAAGGGGACCATTGCGGGCAAGCGCGGCGTCGGTAGAGAGCCCCGGGACCGGAGCAGCAGGGAGGGTAGAGGCGGTAAATTGGGTGAGACGGGGTTCGTCAGAGTACCAGGCGCCTTCAGAAGCGCCCGTCGGCATGGGGGCAATCGCGGGGTCAGGACGGAGACGACTGTCGCCTTCGTTGGCTACGATGAGGTAGGTTTGACCACCCTGGTTGAGGGCGACTATGCCATCGGGCATGCGCAGTTGCCAGAGGTCGCGAGTTCCAGGCCGAATGCCGCCGTCTTCGTCAGAGGTGTCGAGGGCGAGGGGACGAAAGACGATTTCGGCGATGAGATTGGCGGGCCGATTCGCGACGGCGGTGAAGTCGTTGTCATAGATGACGGCAAGGGTTCCGTCGGGCCGAAGGGCTAGCCCTTCGGGTTTGTCGAATTGCCCACCGAGACCGGGGAGGGAGGCGAGGTGTAGGAGGAGTTGGGGTTGAGCGACGGTGACGCCGCGTTGGGCGAGGAGGTCGATGAGGTTGGATCCAGCATAGTCTTCAGGGCGCGCAAGACCGAGGAGTTGAGACCAGCTTTTGCCGTGACGACCAAGGGTATAGTCGAGGGTGTCGGTGGCGAGACGAAGGTCGATGGCGTAGATCTCTTGGTGCGCATCGGGGGCAGCAGTGGAGTCGCGCTCGATGTAGTAGAGACGCTTGGTGGTGGGGTCATAGACGGCGTCGCCAATTTTGTCTTGCGCAGGGGGACGGTGGAGAGGGAGGAGATATTCGTGCTGCGGTTGCCCCGTGGCAGGGTCTATGGCGAGAATGCGAGTGATCTCTTGGTTCTTGGCCCCTCGAAGAGGGCTTTGAACAAAGGCATAGAGAAGCCCACGGTCGCTGTCATAGGCAAGAGCTTCAAAACCGCGGTTATTGGCGATTTGGAGGTAGACGGCAGGGAGCGTTTCTAGGGTCATAGAGGGAGAGTCGGGGTAGATGTGGGTGGAGCGAGCTTGAGCGAGTTCGGCTTGAAAGCCTTGCGGGACATAGCGCCGAAGCAGTTGCCCCGTGGCGGCGTCAAAGAGGGCGATCTGCGGACCATATTCGTCGGCGATGAGGAAGAGGGGACGACCGCCATTGAGCGTGGGATGAGTGAGGGAGACGATGGCTTCAGGGTCGAGACCAAAGGGATCACGCCCGGTGGGGGCGTATTGATTGTGGCCTTGCGGGGTACGACCGGTGAGGGCAACGGCGTCGTCATTGCGGAGTACGGCAGGAAGCCCCGTGGCGTAGCGGTAGTTTCCTGATCCGTCAGGGACCCGGAGGTAGATGGTTTCAAGACGGAGTACTTGGTCGTCGGTGAGGGCGAGCCGGTGTACAGCAGGGGTGAAGGCGGGGTCGTCGAAGATCTTTTTCCCACGATGGGGGTCGTCAGGACGGTCGCCAGGACGATCGCCTACCGCGGCGGCTTGAGGACCGCGGTCGGTGATGGCCCAGTAGGTGGGACGGGAGCGGCCACCTATGGAGATTTCCCCCGCCCAGAAGAGACCAGAGAGACCACCCGCAATGACTTCGCCCGGGTCGATTTGCCCGTCTCCGTCAGGGTCAGGACGGGTACCGGGGTAGGGGAGTTCAAAGGGTAACGCCCGGAGGAGTTGGGGGGCAGCTTTGAGAGACCATTGAGCGCCAAGGCCCCAGTGAGCGATGATTTTTTTGGCGGCGAGGTCGAGGACGAGGATGCCGTTGTTTTCTTGAAGGGTGACATAGGCACGATCGCCGTGGATGATGACCGATTCGGGTTCGGCATCTTGAGCGAAACGGTTGCCGAGGATGCCGTCCCAGCGGTCGTCGGCCGAGATGCGCCAGCCGCGCGCTTGAAGGGCGATCTCTTGCCCGTTAAAGGCGTCAAGGGAGAGGGTGGTGACGGTGGAGCGGGCAGGGTCGGAGAGGTTGACGTCGATGATGGAGACGGAGCCGAGAGGGTCGCGCGCGTTGCTGGGGAAGGGAGAACCGATGTATTGGTTCGGTTCCCCTTCGTTGGCGGTGACGATGAGGCGACCGTCGGGGGAGATGGCGATCGAGTCGGGTTGAACGCCAACGGTGAAGTCGGCGAGGTGGTGGAGCTGCCCATCGGCAGCAATGCGGTAGAGTTGAACTTTGCCGTTGGTTTGAGCGACGACGTTGGGGAGAGGGGTTTCGTGTTGTTCTACCGCAACCGCGAGGAGACGCGCGGCAGGAGAGAGCGCTACGCTGTTGGCCGGACCGGCGAGGGGGATGGTGTTGAGAAGCCGCGGTTGAGCAGGGTCCGCAAGGTCGACGAGGTAGAGGAGATTGGTCCCGCCGACGGTGTAGAGTTTGCGGCTTTCAGGGTCATAGGCGAGGATTTCAGCAGCAGGAAGAGGAAGCGCACTGACGATGGTGAGTTTGCCCGCTGCGAGAACGGCTTCCGGCCGGTGTTGGAGGTTTTGAATCCGGAGGTCTTGGTCGACAGAGGTTTCCGGTTGAGCGTAGGCTTTACTCGGAGTAGGATGAGCAGCCCGGAGGTAGTCAAAGAGGGCTTTTTGTTCGGAGATGGGGGTGAGGTGGGGAAGGTTGAGGTCAGCAGGGGTAACACGAGTGAGGTCTAGCACGGGGGGAATAGGGGGAGTGAGGGTGGGTTGCCCCGTTTGGGTGGAGACGATGAGACGGATGGAGTCGGCGAAGTTTTTGAGGGGATAGCCGTCCCCACCGTTGGCGAGAAAGTCAAGGGTGACTACCCCAACGGGGGTGGAGGGGGAGAGCAACGGACGTCCGTCGTCATAGAGGTTGATCCAGACGCCGTCGCTGCGTTCGATGGCTATGTCGCGGATGCGATTGCCCGCAGGGGCGTTTGGGTCCCAGGAGAAGCGAAGCCCACCGACTTGCGGAAAACGACCTTGACCAGTTCCTTGGGCGACGCCGTGTTCAAGGGTTTGTTTGAGTTCGTCTAGGGTGAGTTCGAGGAGGATGAGACGGTTGTTGAAGCGAAGGACATTTTCGATGTCGAGTTGGGTGATCGCACCGTTGCCAGGAGGAGATTTTTGCGTGGTGCCGGTGGCGTAGTTGGTGGCAATTTCACCAATGGGGGCGCGAATTCCGCCGCCATTTTTGAGAGAGAAGAGAAGCACCGGGGGGGTACCGGCAGCGTTGAGAAGGGCGTTGCGAGCAAGCCAGAGGTTGGCGTCAGCGGTGAGGTTGCCGAGGTTGGTCTCTTGAGCACGGACTTGGGCGCGGTCGCCTTCCAGATAGACGGCGGTGTAGCCAGCAATTTGCGCGGTTTTGGCAGCGAGTTCGTTTTGAACCGCCGTCGTGATTTGACGAACCGCCCAGCCACGCGTTCCTTCGGCAAAGGCGACTTGGTCAACCCGGTCGAGGGGAATGCCCCAGTAAAGGGCGACATTTTGAGGGGTGGCGGCGATCGCCCCTTGTTGAGCTATGCGGGCAGAAAGGGTGTCGGTGAGAATCCGCCCCGAGACGTCGAAGTCGACGAGGAGTCGACCAAGATAGGTGTATTCGTTGTCGGTGCTGACGATGAGCGTGGGGTTTTGCTCGGCGTCGCGTTCGAGAATGGGATAGGGACGTTGAAATTGGGGAGGGTGACCAGGAAATTCGACGGGACGGTCGTCAGCATCGCCCATGCGGGTGTGACTGCCAGCCGCGACGATGATGTCTACGCCTTTGAGACGACGGGCGAGCTGGATTTCGAGGTCGATGAGTTGAAGGTGGGAGAGGAGGATGATTTTGTTAATGCCTTGGCGGAGGAGGTCGTCGACGGCGGATTGGAGAATGGCGGCGAGTTCGTCCATGCGGTTGGGGTCGGTCATCGGTTTGGGAAGGGTACCGGTGGGGGAGGAGATGCGCGGAAGGAGAGGAGTGGTGAGACCCACAAGACCGACGCGGTCGGCACCGATGTCGATGATGGCGTTGGGGACGATTTTGCCAGCAAGGGTGGAGGCGCGCTCGAGCCCCGGAAGGGAGATGGTGTCGATGTAGAGAGGACGAAGGGCTACGTCGTTGCTGAAGTCGAGGTTGGCGGTGAGGTAGGGCCAGGTGGCCCCCCGCCAATTGCCACTGCCGGCAAAGGCGTCGCGGAGAACGCTGCTGCCCCAGTCAAATTCGTGATTGCCAAGCGCAGAGGCTTGAACGCCAATGGCGTTGTGAATGGCAATGTCGGCGGCAAAAGGGGGAAGTACTGCCCCAGGGGAGGGGGTGAGTTGCTGGGGTTGAACGCGAGCTATCGCGGCAAGGGTGGAGGGGGTAAGGGCGGCAGCGGCGAAGGGACCAGGGATGTAGTTGTCGCCGCCCGCAATGGTGAGGGTGTTGGGGTGAAGGTCTTCAAGTCGGTCGACGAGGGCAGCCAGATAGGGGGCAGTGGTGGGGGCAAGAAGCCCCGCTTCGGCGTCAGAGAAGTGAAGGAGTTGAAGTGTGAAGGCGACCGACATCGTTATCCCCTCGAGGTATGGGCGATGCGGTCGATTGTAGGGGGAGAGTGTGACGGTTTGATGACGGAGGGGGATCAGGGGGCGGTGGGTTCAGCCGGGGGGGGTTGTTCCGGACAGTGAGAGGGGGGAACGGCCGGGCGATACCCAGAGGGAAGGTGGGGGCAGGGGTGAGCGGTAGGGTCATAGTAGTAGGGAGGGGTGGGAAGACGGGCGGCGGCCCATTGGGCGAGGAGGTCGGGGTCTTGCGGCCGATCCCACCAGAGGGCACGCCCCGCACGGATCGCGGCTTCGAGGTGGGGGTGATCGCGACGGTATTGGTCGAGAAATTGGGTGAGTTCCGAGACGTAGTCGCTTTGCTTCATGAGGGTTCTCCAGCAGTGGGGGGAAGACGCCGCCAGCGGGTGCCAGAGGGGGTGTCTTCAAGGATGATCCCGTGGCGTTGAAGGTGCGCGCGAATGGCGTCGGCTTCGTCCCAGCGACGTTGCGCACGGGCTTGGGTACGTTCGGCGAGGAGGGCTTCGATCTCAGCGTCGGTGAGAGGGGTTTCGCGGAGGGGGAGGGGGTCGCGCCGCCAGGTTTCTAGACCGGTGTAGAGGAGCCCAAGGAGCTCGGCAGCAGCAAGGAGGGCCGTTTTGCGCTCGGGGGTCGGGTGTTGACGGAGTTGAGCAGCGAGTTGGTGAAGGTGGGCGAGGGCCGCAGGGGTGTTGAGGTCGTCAACAAGGGCTTCGAGAAAGGGCCGCGGGGCGCCAAGACCAAGCGGGGGAAGGGGGGAGGGAAGGGGTTGCGCCACAAGGAGGGCGCGGTAGAGGGGATGAGGACCGTGGAGGGGGTCGTGGGGGGTGTAGAGAGGGCCGTGGGTGCGGGTGAGGTGGTCGATTTGTTCCGGGGCGAGGGCAACCGCTTGCCCCCAGGTGGGGAGGTGAACAGGGGCTGGAGGGAGGGAGGCGGTTTCTTGAAGGAGGGTGTAGAGACGATCTAGAGCACGGGTGGCTTGAGGGAGGGTCTCTGAGGAGAATTCGAGGGGCTTGCGATAGTGGGCGGTGAGGAGGGCATAGCGGAGGGATTCAGAGGGATGGGTTTGAAGGAGTTCCCGAACGGTGCGCGTGTTGCCCAGCGATTTGGACATCTTTTCGCCGGCGAGGGTGAGATAGCCGTTGTGAAGCCACCAGCGAGCGTAGGTGGAGAGACCCGTGGCACAGCAGCCTTGGGCGATTTCGTTTTCGTGGTGGGGAAAGATGAGGTCGCTGCCACCGCCGTGGATGTCGATGGGAAGTCCGAGATGGGTGTGGATCATGGCGGTGCATTCGATGTGCCAGCCCGGACGACCACGCCCCCAGGGGGAGTCCCAGCCCGGGAGTTCAGGGGAGGAGGGTTTCCAGAGAATGAAGTCGGCAGGGTCTTTTTTGAAGGGAGCAACTTCTACACGAGCGCCGGCGATCTGTTCGTCGCGCGTGCGATGGGAGAGGAGCCCATAGGCAGGGTAGGAGGGGACGTGAAAGAGGATGTGCCCTTCGGCGGCGTAGGCGTGACCGCGGTCGAGGAGTTGTTGGATGAGATGAATGATGGGGGTAATGTGGTCGGTGGCGTAGGGTTCGATGTCCGGGGGGAGGGTGTTGAGACGGGCGATGTCTTCGTGATAGGCGTCGGCGTAGCGTTGCGCGAGCTGACGAATGGGAACGCCTTCGGCGGCGGCAGCAGCGTTGATTTTGTCGTCGATGTCGGTGATGTTGCGGGCATAGAGGAGCCGCGGGTAGAGAAGCCGAAGGAGACGAGCTAGGGTGTCAAAGAGGACCGCCGGACGAGCGTTGCCGATGTGGATGTAGTTATAGACGGTGGGGCCGCAGACGTAGAGGGTGACCCGCTGCGGGTCAAGGGGGGTAAAGGGTTCGATTCGGCTACGATAGGTGTCATAGAGGGTGAGTTGAAGGGACATTCGTGGGCTAGGGGAGGGTTGGGCGGGGAGCGGATTCAGCCGGCGCGGAGCTTTTCGAGACGCTCGTGCCGCTCTTGCGCTTCGATGGAGAGGGTGGCGGTGGGCCGAGCAAGGAGACGAGGAATGCCGATCGGTTCCCCCGTCTCTTCACAGTACCCATAGGTGCCTTCTTCGATTCGCTTGAGGGCTTCGTCGATTTTTTTCATGAGTTTGCGTTCGCGATCGCGGACACGAAGTTCAAGAGCTTGCTCTTCTTCAATGGTGGCTCGGTCGGTCCAGTCAGGGGTATTGATGTTTTCTTCAGCGAGGTTGGCGGTGGTTTCGGCAGCTTTTTCAAGGAGCCGCTGCTTTTCTTGAAGAAGGAGCCAGCGGAAGAAGGCTAGCTGCCGCTCGTTCATGTATTCCGATTCGGGCATGGCGAGGAGCTCTTCGACCGTGGGAAGGTCGGCGGGTTTTTTGCTGAGGTCGATCACGGGAACTGCTCCTTGAGGGGGTTATAGAAGATTTCGAGAGGAAAAATTGTAACGCAGAAGAAAGGGAAGGGGAAGGAGGGAGCGTATAATCATGAATCATTTTTGGGAGAGTGGGATAGGCGGGGGCAAGAGGGAGGGTGAGAGGTCGAGAGGGGAAGAGCGGGGTTGGAGAGGGTGCATAGGGTGCGAGGGAGGGGGATGGATGAGATGGGGAAGGGAGAAGGGATGAGGAGGGGATGAGGAGGGACGGTGGGAACGAGAAGGGCGCGGGAGAGGGGATCGATGAGCAAGAAACGGCACGAGAGGAGGGAGAGATAGCCAATGCAACAGCAGGCGGGCGAGGGGGAGGTGGCAGCAGTGGTGGTGGAGTTCGATTCCGGGGGGTTGTTGGTGGAGGCCGTGCGATCGTTGGCAGGGGAGGTGGCGGGGTGCGTGGTGGTGGATAACGGGTCACAGCGGCCAGCCGCCGAGCGCTTGGCCGCTAGCGGGGCGATGGAGGGGTGGGGCGAGAGGTTGCAGGTGATCCGAAATGCGAGTAACCGCGGCTTCGCGGCGGCGTGCAATCAGGGGTTGGTGGCGACGAGTAGCCCTTTTGTGTTTTTTTTGAATCCCGACGCGGTGGTGATGCCGGGAGGAGTGGCACGATTGCGGACACTTTTGGAGAGACAACCGCGCGCGGGGATGGTGGGACCTTTGTTGGTGGGAATGGAGGGGAACACCCAGTGGGGGGGGTGCCGGGAGCTGCCAGGGTGGAGGGCGGTGATACGCCGCGGGTGGGCGGTGGTGGGGTTGGGAGGGAGGAGCACAGTCCAGGAGGAGAGGGGAGAAGCCCCGGAGGAGGCTAGACCAGTGGGAGGAATCTCCGGGGCGGCGATGTTGGTGCGCCGCGCCGCAGTCGCAGAGGTGGGGGTTTGGGATGAGGGTT
The DNA here is from genome assembly GCA_026416515.1 of Hydrogenophilus sp. Lineage (GTDB taxonomy): Bacteria > Pseudomonadota > Gammaproteobacteria > Burkholderiales > Rhodocyclaceae > Hydrogenophilus. The sequence continues at coordinate 26,846 of JAOAEZ010000007.1, forward strand.
TTTTTTTACATGGGGAGGATTTGGATTGGTGCGCGCGCTTTTGGGCCGCAGGGTGGGAGGTGTGGGTGGAGCCGGGGGCAGTGGTGCGCCATGTGAAGGGGGGGTGCTCACGCCGCAACGCGGCACGGGTGGCGTGGCATAAGGCGATGGGGGTGGGACGCTTTTTGGTGAAGCATCGGGTGCCAGCGCGGTGGCGGTGGGGGGTGGCACCGTGGGTGTACGCCGCGGCTGCGGCAGGGGGGGCGATTTTGATGGTGCGGGCGTTGTGGGAGAATCGGGGCGTCGAGCGTTTGGAGTCGGAGCGGTGATCGATGTGGTTTTTTTGAGAACGGATCGATGGGCAGAGTGGCTGAGAGGGCGTTCGTCACGGGTGAAACACGCTTTATTAATGACGTGGGATGGGATTTGGGTGGCTTTGTTGGCGGGAATGGTACCGTGGGCCGTGCGCGGCGGAGTGCCATTGGGGGAGTTTTTGGGATTGATGGGGGTGGGGGTTGGGGCCGTTTGGGGAGTCTTCCATTGGTTTGGCCTTTACCGCCAGGTGGTCCGCTTTATTTCCGAGGAGGCGCTGTTGGCGGTGACAAAGGGGACGAGTACGGCGGCACTGGTGTGGGGGGGGATGATCCCGTGGTTGGTCCCAGGGTGGTCGATGCGCGAGTGGTTGGCAACGGCGGTGGTGTTGTGGTTGGCATTGCTGGTGACCACCGGGGGGTCGCGGTTGTTGCTGCGAGCATGGTTGTGGCAGCCTGTGCGCCGCCGCTTTAAGGGCCGCCAGGCACTGGTCTATGGGGCAAACGATGCAGGATGGCAGTTGGTGTCGGCGCTTCGCCAGTCGCGCGAGTTGCTGGCGGCAGCGTTCGTGGATGATGATCCAGCAGTGATCGGTAAGGAGTTCGGAGGATTGCGCGTCTACGGCGCCGATGAGATCGGGTTGCTGGTGCGCCGCTACGAGGTGCAGGAGGCGATCGTGGCGCTGCCCAACGCTTCAGAGTTTAAACGCCGCCAGGTGGTGGAGCTGCTGTGCCAGCATAATTTGCGGGTGCGAGTGATGCCACCAGCAGTCGATTTCGCAGCAGGGTTTTATCTGCCACGCATCGTGCGAGAGGTGGATGTGGGGGATCTGCTGGGGCGCAACCGCGTGGCACCCGATCCGCGCTTGTTGCGCGAGGCCGTGGCCGGGGAGAGCGTGATGGTGACGGGGGCAGGGGGATCGATCGGGATGGAGTTGTGCCGCCAGATCGCTTTGCTGGCCCCGCGTCGTATCGTGTTGGTGGAGTTGAACGAGTTCGCGCTTTATCAGGTGCAGCAGTTGTTGTTGGAGATGGGATTCGTGGAGCATGTGCCAGCGCTGGGGTCGATCGAGGATCGGTTGTGGCTGGAGACGTTGATCGAGCAGTTCGAGGTGCGGGTGGTCTTTCATGCAGCGGCGTATAAACATGTGCCATTGGTGGAGCGCAATGTGCTCCAGGGGGTGCGCAATAATGTGCTGGGAACATGGCGGTTGTTGGAGGCCTGCCGGAGCGGGGAGGTGGAGCGCTTTGTGTTGATTTCGTCTGATAAGGCAGTGAATCCGAGCAACGTGATGGGGGCGACGAAGCGGTGGCAGGAGCTTTTAACCCGGGCGGTGGCACAGTTGGAGCGCCCAGCAGGACACGTCTATACGATGGTGCGGTTCGGAAATGTTCTGGGTTCGTCGGGTTCGGTGGTGCCGCTCTTCCAGCGCCAGATCCGCCGCGGGGGACCGGTGACGGTGACCCATCCAGAGGTGACTCGCTATTTTATGTCGGTGCATGAGGCGGTGGAGTTGGTGCTGCAGGCGGCGAGTATGGCTAAGGGGGGAGAGGTTTTTTTGTTGGATATGGGAGAGCCAGTGCCGATTTTGGAGTTGGCGCGTAAGTTGATTCGCTTGGCAGGATTGTCAGAGCGAAATGAGAATAACCCGGATGGAGATGTGGAGATCGTGTTTACGGGGTTGCGGCCAGGAGAGAAGTTGCATGAGGAGTTGGTGATCGGGAGCAACGTGCAGCCGACTTCCCATCCGAAGATCCGCCAGGCGATGGAGCCTTACTTGGAGTGGAGCGCATTGGCACCTTGGTTACAGGAGCTGGAGGAGGCGTTGGCGTGGGGGGATGGCGAGCGCGTGCGCCGGGCGTTGTTCACAGTGGCTAAGGGGGAGCAGATAGCAGACGAGGCAGAAGGGAGGGGAGGCGCTTATCCCAGCCGGGAGAGGAGAGGGGGAAGAGGGGAGGGAGTGGAGGGATATAGATGAAGAGGGGAGGTTGAGCTTTAGAAGCGTTTGCGGGTGAAGGTGTTTCGACTGACGCCAAGGAGCGCAGCAGCACGCCGCTGGTTGCCACCGGTGTGGGTGAGCGCAGCGGTGAGGACGACGCGGTCGAAGCGTTCGCGAAGGGCTTGGTAGCGACTGAGACCGTTAGGGGGCGGCGGAGCGAGAAGGGTTTTGGGGACCGCAGCGGCTAGGGCCGCTTCCCAGGAGGTGTGAGGGTCTTCAGAGGAGAGCGGGGAGGGTGAAGGGGAAGGAGAGGCGAGCGCGAGGGGGGCAGAGGGGATGGGAGGAGAGGAGGGTTCTTCAGGGCGTTCGGTGAGGGCGGTAGGGGGACGACGAAATTCGGGGGGGAGGTCGGTGAGGGCGATAGCGGTGTCAGGGGCCATGACGGTGAGCCAGTGGCAGAGGTTTTCGAGTTCACGAACGTTTCCAGGAAAGGGATAGCAGAGGAGGGCAGCGAGCGCTTCAGGGGTGAGCCGCTTGCGGGGAACGCCAAGTTGGGCGGCGATGCGGGTGAGAAAGTGTTCGGCAAGGAGGGGAATGTCTTCGCGCCGCTCCCGGAGAGGGGGGAGCTCAAGACGGATGACATTGAGGCGGTGGTAAAGGTCGGCGCGAAAGGCGCCGCTGGCGACTTTCGCGGCAAGGTCTTGATGGGTGGCAGCGATAATACGGACGTCGACGCGTTTGAGCTCCCGCCCGCCAAGGCGGTGAAATTCGCCGAGGGCAAGGACGCGCAGGAGCCGCGTTTGGAGTTCGAGCGGCATGTCGCCGATTTCGTCGAGAAAGAGGGTGCCGCCGTGGGCTTCTTCAAAACGACCGGGACGGGTCGCAGTGGCCCCAGTGTAGGCGCCTTTCTCTACGCCGAAGAGTTCGGCTTCGAGGAGTTCGCGGGGAATGGCAGCGGTGTTGATGGCGATGAAGGGGTTGGCCGCGCGTGTGCTGTGACGGTGAAGGGCACGGGCAACGAGTTCTTTGCCCGTGCCGGTTTCGCCGAGGATGAGAACGGTGGCGTTGGAGGCAGCAAGACGACCAATGGCGCGGTAGAGGGTCTGCATGGCCGGAGAGGTGCCGATGAGCTCCGCTTCAGGAGAGGGGAGAGGGGAAGGAAGGTCAGAGGGGGGAGAGGGGTGAGCGCTTTGCCAGGCGCGGCGAATGAGGGCTACAGCTTCGTTGAGGTCAAAGGGCTTGGAAAGGTATTCATAGGCGCCCGCTTGAAAGGCTTTGACGGCAGCGTCGAGGTCGGAGTAGGCGGTCATGACGATGGCGATGAGGTCGGGAACGATGGCTTTGAGACGGGCGATGAGGGAGAAACCGTCGAGAGAGGCCATCCGCACGTCGGTGACGACGACGCGCGGGGGATCGTGCTCGGCAGTGGCAAGGGCTTCAAGGGGGTCGGAAAAGAGACGACAGGGCAAGCCGGCGCGGGTGAGGGCTTTGTCGAGAACCCAGCGGATGGCGTCGTCGTCGTCGATGATCCAGATGGGACCGGGGTTCATGAGGCGGGAAGACGGTCGGGTATGGGGAGGTAGCAGTGAAAGATGGTTTCACCAGGCCGAGTGGTGAAGGTGAGGATGCCTTGGTGTTCTAGGGCGATTTCGCGGGCGACGGCAAGCCCTAGCCCAGAGCCTCCCGGCCGACCACTGACGAGGGGGTAGAAGAGGTGGGGTTGAAGTTCCGGGGGAATGCCGGGGCCGTTGTCGATGATGGCGATGTGGGCGGCGAGCGGCCAGCGCTTTTTGCCAAGGGTAAGGTGCCGTTCGATGCGCGTCATCAGGCGAACCGTGCCGCGCCCGCGGAGGGCTTCGGCGGCGTTCTTGAGAAGGTTGAGAAAGAGTTGAACGAGCCGTTCGCGGTCGATGAGGAGAGGGGGAATACTGACGTCGTAGTCGCGCTCGATGGTGAGGTCAGGGTGTTCGGCGAGGATGAGGTTGCGGGCGCGTTCGAGGGGTTCGTGTAGGTTACCAGGGGTAAGACGGGGCTGCGCCACCCGGTCGGTGAGCCGGGTGAGGAGGGCGTGAAGCCGATCGGCTTCGCGAACGATGAGGTCGGCGTGGTCCGCGAGGGGGGTGCCGTCGAGTTCAAGGGCGAGGAGCTGCGCCGCACCGCGAATGCCACCGAGGGGGTTTTTGATTTCGTGGGCGATGGTGCGGGACATGGTTTGAAGCGCATGGTGGAGCCGTTCCCGCGCTTCGAGTTCGTGGGTGGCACGGGCGCGGTCGATGGCCCGCAGTTCGAGAAGGTAGCCGTCGCGCCAGGGGGTGACGGTGGTTTCGAGCCGCCATTGACTGCCGTCCGGGCGCGTGAGAGGGAGGTCGGAAGTGGTGTAGTGCCAGCGGTCGCGAGCGACGGCGTCAAGGGTGGGAGAGAGGGCGGGAAGGTATTGGTCGATGGAGGCACCGAGGAGCTTGCTGCGGCTGAGGTCAAAGAGGTGCTCGGCAGCAGCGTTGACAAAGAGGATGCGCCGCTGCGGGTCGAGAAGGAGTAGCGCAGTGGCGAGGTCATCGAGGGTGGGAAGGGGGGGAGAGACGGTGGAGCTCACGGGCGATCGCGGCGAGATTGCGTTGATGACGGTTGCGCCGGGATTCGAGTTCGGCGCGCTCAGCGGGGTCGTTGCTGGCGGCAAGGCGGGCGTTGACCGCTGCGAGGGCTTCTTTTTCGAGTTCGGCTTCGTGTTCGAGGATGGCCCGGCGCCGATCGGTGGGAAGGAAGGGCGCAGAGGGAGCAGGAGCACGGGCAGAGGGCGAAGAGGAAGCGGGAGCAGGAGCGGGAGCGGGGGAAGCGACGGTAGGGGGGGGAGAGACGATGAGTTGCTGACAGCGGGCGAGCGCAGGACCGCGGGGTTCCATGTTGGTGTAGGTGACGTGACCATCGGCAGAACGACATTTCCAGAGGCGGGCGTCTACCCCCGCTGCGGCGAGGAGTAGCACCACAGCGAGGGTGAGCCGTAAGAGGAGGAAAGGGTTGGCCTCTGCTCTCCGAAGACCAGGGACCATCAGCCGCTGTAGTACATTTCAAACTCGACCGGATGGGTGGTCATGCGGAAGCGGGTGACCTCTTCCATTTTAAGTTCAATGTAGGCGTCGATGAAGTCGTCGGAGAAGACCCCCCCGCGCGTGAGAAATTCGCGGTCTTGGTCAAGCGCTTCAAGGGCTTGATCAAGACTGTGGCAGACGGTCGGGATCTTGGCGTCCTCTTCGGGCGGGAGGTCGTAGAGGTTTTTGTCAGCGGGGTCGCCCGGGTGGATTTTGTTCTGCACGCCGTCAAGCCCCGCCATGAGCATCGCCGCAAAAGCGAGGTAGGGGTTGGCGAGGGGATCAGGGAAACGAACTTCGATGCGCCGCCCTTTGGGGTTGGCAACATAGGGGATGCGAATGGAGGCGGAGCGATTGCGCGAGGAGTAGGCGAGCTTGACGGGGGCTTCAAAGCCCGGGACGAGCCGCTTGTAGGAGTTGGTGGTGGGGTTGGTGATGGCGTTGAGCGCCCGGGCGTGCTTGATGATGCCACCGATGTAGTAGAGGGCAAAGTCGGAGAGTCCGGCATAGCCATTGCCTGCAAAGAGATTTTGCCCATCTTTCCAGACCGATTGGTGAGTGTGCATGCCGCTTCCATTGTCGCCGACGATCGGCTTAGGCATGAAGGTGGCGGTTTTGCCGTACTGGTGCGCGGTGTTGAGGACGACATATTTCAGAATTTGCGTCCAGTCAGCACGCCGCGTGAGGGTGTTGAAACGGGTGCCGATTTCGCATTGACCGGCAGTGGCTACTTCGTGATGAAAGACTTCGACGGGAACGCCGATCTCTTGGAGGTTGAGCGCGATCGCCGAGCGAATGTCTTGAAGGCTGTCTACCGGGGGAACAGGGAAATAGCCACCTTTGACCCGCGGCCGATGACCTTTGTTGCCGCCTTCATATTTTTCGGCGGAGGACCAGGCGGCTTCTTCAGAGAAGACACGACAGTAACTGCCAGCCATGTCGACAGACCATTCGACGCTGTCGAAGATGAAGAATTCAGGTTCAGGACCAAAGTAGGCGGTGTCGCCAAGACCCGTCGATTTGAGATAGGCTTCTGCGCGCTTGGCGATGGAGCGGGGATCGCGACTGTAGGCTTTGCCGTCCGCCGGTTCGACAATGTCGCAGGTGAGAACAAGGGTGGTCTCTTCATAGAATGGGTCGATGAAGGCAGTGGTGGGGTCCGGCATGAGCAGCATGTCAGAGGCTTGAATGCCTTTCCAGCCGGCAATGGAGGAGCCATCAAAGGGTTGCCCGGTTTCAAAGACCTCTTCTTTGAACGCCGAAACAGGGACCGTCGTGTGCTGTTCTTTGCCGCGCATGTCGGTGAAGCGATAGTCAATAAAACGGACGTCGCGTTCAGCGATAAGCTTCATGATCTCTTCGATGGTCATAAGAGGCTCCTTGTCGTGGGTGTTGAATGAGAAGATGGTAAGTTTCCCGCAATTTTTGTGCCGGAGAGAAACAGCGACCCTCCCATCGCGCGGGGCAGAGGCGCAGCAACCGGTCGAGGGATAAATGGCACCCGTTGGAGGATGAGCGTATATAGTTTTTCATGGAGTGGGTTCTTTTTTGGAGCAATCCGGCTCTATTTTGGGGATGTTGGCTTCGTTTTGGGGAGATGGCGGGGGGGAGGGGAAAGAGAAGGAGGAGGCCGATGGGGAAGTGAGAGGGGAAGAGGAGAAAGAGGGGGATGAGGAGGGAGGGGAAGAGGAGGAGGAAGATGACGAGGAGGGAGGGAAAGAGGAGAAGGAAGGGGATGAGGAGGGAAAGGAAGAGGGAGAGGAGAGGGGGTCGAGGGAGAGGTACCAGCGGACGGTGGCGAGAGGAAGGTGCTGGTGGAGATGCTTTTCTAGGAGACGCCGCGCGCGCGGGTCGAGGAGGTGAGGGGCAAAGCGAGGAGTATCGGCGGGGAGGAGGAGATCGATTTCGAGAGTGCCGTTGAGGTAGTGGAGTTGAACGGCGTCGGCGGGGAGGTCGGGGAGTTCGAGGAGTTGAGCGAGCGTGGAGAAGAGGTGGGTACGGTCGGGGAGGGAGGAGGAGACCGGTGAGGGAAGTTGGTCGGGTTCGTGGTCGATGTGGATGGTGACCGAGACGATCGCCGGGTGGTGGCTTTTGAGACGGTGCACGACGGCGTCGGCAATGCGGTGGCCTTCCGATACGGTGATGCGGGGGGCGACTTGGACGTGGGCGTCGAGGAGGATCTGCGCACCCGAACGCCGCGTGCGCAGTTCATGGAGGTCGACGACGCCGGGGGTGGCACGAATGGTGGCGGCAATGGCGGCGACTTCAGGGGGGGGAAGAGAGGTGTCGCTGAGTTCGGCAGCAGCGCGATAGGCAAATTTGGCCCCCATCGCGGCGATGAGAAAGCCGACAATGGCAGCAGCGATGGGTTCAAGGACAGAGTAGCCGAGGAGACTGGCACCAATGCCGACCGCTACTACGAGCGAGCTGGCGGCGTCGGAACGGGCGTGCCAGGCGGCCGCATATAGGAGCGGGGCAGCGAGACGACGAGCAGCGCGCTTGAGAAAGTGATAGAGGAGCTCTTTGGCGAGGAGGACGGTGAGGGCAACAAGGAGAGCAGGGGGTTCGACAGGGGGACGATGGGCGAGGGTTTGAAGCCGGTCGCCCGCCGCCCAGATAAAGCCAGCGCCGACGAGTATGAGGATGAACCCCAGGGTGAGATGGGCGAGGGTTTCAAAGCGACCGTGACCATAGGGGTGGTTGTCGTCCGGAGGATCGCCCGCCCGCCGCCCCGCCCAGGCGATGAGGGTGTCCGTGGCAAGGTCGGCGAGGGTGTGCACGGCGTCGGCGATGAGGCTAAAGGCGTGCGCCGCTATACCGATTAGGATTTGAAGGAGCGCGAGAAGGGTGTTGAGGGCCGCAGCGATGAGGCTGATGCGGGAGAGATGGCGGGCCCGCCGTTGGGGGTCGAGAGCAGTTGTCGGCGATGAGGGTATCATCGGGGGTCTCGAAGGTAGGGAGAGCTGATGTGAGCAACGTGGCAGAAATTCTAACATTGGCGGGAGAGCGAGCGGCAGCAGCTCATTTGCCCTACGCGGGGGCGCTGACCCCTCCCGAGGCATTTGTGGTGTGGCAGGAGGTGCCGGGAGCAGTGTTGGTGGATTGCCGGACACGGGCAGAGTGGGATTGGGTGGGACGAGTGCCAGGGGCGGTGGAGATCGAGTGGGTAACTTACCCCGGAAATGTGCCAAACCCTAGCTTTTTGGCAGAGTTGCGCCGCCAGGTGGACCCGGAGCGAGTGGTGCTTTTTTTGTGCCGCTCCGGCCATCGGTCGCACTATGCAGCAGCCGCGGCAGCAGCAGCGGGATATACCAGCGCTTACAATGTGTTGGAGGGGTTCGAGGGGGATAAAGATGCTTCAGGACAGCGGGGAAAGGTGGGGGGATGGCGCTTTCATGGGCTGCCATGGGTGTCACCATGAGAGGGAAGCCTTACTGAAGAGGGAGGGTGAGTAGAGTGGATAGTGTGAAAAAAGGCGTGGCATTTTCAGAGTTCGCAGGGTTGAACGATGAGGCGTGCTTGGCCCAGATCGCAGCGGCTAAGAGGGCGCTGGGGCGACGCGCGGTGGTGCTGTGCCACCATTACCAACGCCCCGATGTGTACCGCTTTGCCGATTACACCGGCGATTCGTTGCGCTTGGCACGCTTGGCCGCCGAGACGGAGGCGGAGTTTATCGTTTTTTGTGGGGTCCATTTTATGGCCGAGGTGGCCGATTTGTTGAGCCGCCCCGAGCAGGTGGCTATTTTGCCCGATTTGGCGGCAGGTTGTTCGATGGCCGATATGGCAAGCTTGCCGGAGGTACAACGGGCGTGGCGAGAGTTGGGGGAGGCATTGGGGGAGGAGCCTGAGCAGTTGGTGGTGCCGATAACCTACGTCAATTCAGCAGCCGATGTGAAGGCTTTTTGCGGCGCGCGAGGGGGGATCGTGTGCACTTCTTCTAACGCTGCAAAGGTGTTCGATTGGGCATTCCAGCAGCGAGAACGCGTCTTCTTTTTCCCCGATGAGCATTTGGGACGGTGGACCGCTTACCGCCGTGGGATCGATTTGGAACGGGTGCGGGTGTGGGACCCGAGCCAGCCTTTGGGGGGATTGAGCCGCGCCGAGGTGCAGTCGGCAGAGGTGCTGTTGTGGAAGGGCTATTGTTCGGTGCACCAGATGTTTGTGCCGCAGCAGATCGATCGATGGAGGGCTAAGTTTCCCGACGGACAGGTGATCGCCCACCCTGAGTGCGCGTTGGAGGTTTGCTTGAAGGCCGATTGGGTGGGGAGTACCGAGTTTATCCAGGAGACGATCCGTAAGGCACCGCCAGGGAGTAAGTGGTTGGTGGGAACGGAGTGGAATTTGGTGACCCGGTTGGCCGAGGAGGGAGCGAGAGAGGGAAAGGTGGTCCATTTTATGGGGGGAGTGATGTGTATGTGTTCGACGATGCAGCGAATCGATCCCCAGCATTTGGCATGGACATTAGTGAATTTGCGCGAGGGAGTGGTGGTGAACCGAATCGAGGTCCCCGAGCCGACGGCGTCATGGGCGCGCGTGGCGTTGGAGCGGATGTTGGTGATCTCTTAAGGAGGGGAGGGAGAGTTTTGGGCGTAGCTAGTCTTTCGAGAGGAGAGCTCGCTAGGGGTGACCAAAGGCAGAGGGAAGGAGAGGAGAAGGGAAGAGGAGAGAGGGTAGGAGAAGGGGGGGAGTTCACAGTGGTGACGTACAACATCCATAAGGGAGGAAGAAGAGAGGAGCAGTTGTTGGCGATCGGCGAGGCACTGCGGGGAATAGAGGCTACCGTGCTGCTGCTGCAGGAGGTGCAGGGGGGCGGGGGAGAGCGGGAGAGAGCCCCGCAGCATCAGGTGATCGCCGCAGAAGGATGGCCTTACACGGTCTATGGGGGAAACCGCTTTTACCGGCGAGGCCACCATGGGAACGCCGTGATGAGCCGGGTACCGATCGTGGCGGCGATAAACCACGATTTGACGGCGGCACGCCGGTGGGAGTCGCGAGGGGCTTTGCAGGCGACGGTGGTGGTGGGGGGAGTGGAGGTCTATTGCTTTTCGGTCCATTTGGGGTTGCGCCGCCGTTGGCGTTGGTGGCAGTTGGGACGTTTGCGGGAGCTGGTCGAGGCATTGCCGGAGGGAGCACCAGTGGTGGTGGGAGGGGATTTTAACGATTGGCGCGGCGATCAGTGCGCGGCGTGGGAGAGGAGAAGCGGATTGTCGGCGGTGGTGCCAAAGGGGCGAAGGGCAACTTTCCCCGCACGGGGAGTACAGTTGATGACGTTGGATCGATTGTTCGTGCGGGGATTGGAGGTGGTGGAGGCAAGGGTGTTGCGGGGACGCCCGTGGTCGCAGTTGTCCGATCATCTGCCAGTGTGGGCGCGGTTGCGCGTGCCCACACAGGGAGCGGGAGAGTAGGGAGGGAGAGGTGAGGGGTCGCAGCGAGTGCAGAGAGCAGGGGGAGGAGTTTCCGATCGCCCGCTTTTTGGATGGCCATTCGGTGCAGTTGCTGGAGAATGGGGCGGAGTTTTTCCCGGCGCTGGTGGCAGAGATCGAGCAGGCGAGAGAGGAGTTTTGGTTGGAGAGCTATATCTTCGAGGCCGACGAGGTGGGGGAGATGGTGCTGGCGGCGCTGGTGCGAGCAGCCGCACGCGGGGTCCGAACACGAGTGCTGGTGGACGGGTTCGGAAGCTTCGAGTTTGTGCGCGATCATGGGGAACGCGTGCGGGCGTCTGGGGTGGAGTTGGGAGTATACCGACCAGTGACGCTGGGGGCGCCGCCACTGCGGCCAACACGAATGCGGCGGTTGCATCGAAAGTTGGCGTGCGCCGATGGACGAGTGGCGTTTGTGGGGGGGATCAACGTGGTGAGCGATTGGCGCCGCCAGCCAGTGGCTAACCCGCGGTCTCCACGGTGGGATTTCGCAGTGCGATTTACGGGCCCGTGGGTGCGCGCGGTCCGCGAGGAGATGGCCCGCTTGTGGCGATTGGTGATGTGGGTAAATGAGCGCCGCCGCGTGGTGGTACCACGCTTGCGGCAGCAGGAGGCGCCGTTGCGAGAGGACAAGGAGGGAGTACGGTTGGGTTTGGTGTGGCGTAGCCCGCTGCGTCACCGACGGGCGATCGAGCGCAGCTACTTGGCCGCATTGGCGAGGGCGCGCGAGGAGGTGTGGGTGGTGGCAGCCTATTTTTTCCCAGGAGGCCGCTTTCGCCGGGCGTTGGAGGGGTGCGCCCGCCGGGGAGTGGCCGTCCATTTGGTGCTGCAGGGGTTGAGCGATCATCCGTGGCTGCAGGAGGCGACAAGGACGTTGTACCCGTGGTTGTTGCGTTGCGGGGTGCGACTGTATGAGTATGAGGCGGCGATGGCCCACGCAAAGGTGGCAGTGGTGGATCGCCGTTGGGCTACCGTGGGTTCGAGCAATATCGATCCGCTGAGCTTGTTTATGGCGCGCGAGGCAAATGTGTGGGTGGATGATCGAGGGTTCGCGTCATTGCTGCGCGAGCGAATCGTGCAGGCGGTGCAGAGAGGAGGACGAGCGATTTCAGAGGAGCAGTGGGGGCAATTGCCGTGGTGGCGACGCGCTGTGGGGTGGATGGTGGTGACAGGGGTGCGTTTGGCAGTAGGGTGGGCAGGGATCCGCGGCGAGATGGAGGGGTGAGCTGGGGTACAATGATGCGGTCTTTCGGTGGAGAGGGTTCGATGTTTTCGGTGACCGGTTCTCTGGTGGCGATCGTAACGCCAATGCATGAGGATGGCTCTGTCGATTGGGAAGGATTGCGGGCATTGATCGATTGGCATGTGCAGGAGGGGAGCGACGGGTTGGTGGTGGTGGGGACGACAGGGGAGTCCCCTACCTTGTCGTTCGAGGAGCATGTGCGGGTGATCGAGGTGGCAGTGTCCTATGCGGCCGGCCGAATCCCAGTGGTGGCAGGGACAGGGGCTAATAGCACCGCTGAGGCGATCTTTTTGGCAAAGGAGGCAAAACAGGTAGGAGCAGACGCCCATTTGTCAGTGGTTCCTTATTACAATAAGCCTACCCAGGAGGGGTTGCGCCGCCATTTTTTGGCGATCGCCGATGCGGTGGATTTGCCGATGATTTTGTACAACGTGCCGGGGAGAACGGTGGCCGATCTGAGTAACGAGGTAGTGGCTGAGTTGGCAAGACATCCCAACGTGGTGGGTATTAAGGATGCAACCGGAGATATGGCAAGGGCGTTCGATCTGTTCGGCCGAGTGCCGAGCGATTTTTTGTGTTATTCGGGGGATGACGCGACCGCTTTGCCGTTTATGATGTTGGGGGGGAAGGGAGTGATTTCAGTGACCGCCAACGTGACACCCCGGTTGATGCATGAGATGTGCGCAGCGGCTTTGGCGGGGGATGGAGCGCGCGCTGTGGCAATCCATCGAATGTTGTTCGGGTTACATCGGGAGTTGTTCTGCGAGCCTAACCCGATCCCGGTGAAGTGGGCGCTAAGGGCAATGGGCCGAATCGAGGGGGGAATCCGCTTGCCGTTGACGCCATTATCCGAGGAGCGTCAGGAGCGAGTGCGCGCCGCATTGGCCCAGGCAGGGGTGCCGCTGAGGGAGGGAATAGAGAGGAGAGCGATGGGTTCGGATGGGTAGAGCGAGGTGGGCGAGATGAAGAGAGGATGGAGCGCGCGCGCAGTGTGGGGGGTGGGGGCAGTGGCTTTGATGAGCGCGGGGGGATGTTCACCGATGGCGTGGTTGGAGGAGAAGAGCCGAATCGATTACCGGAGCGAACGCCGCGTGGAGCGGCGGTTGGAGGTGCCGCCCGATTTGTTGAATCCAGCTCAGGGAGAACGGTTTGCACTTCCCGAGCGACAGGGAACGGTGACTTTGTCGGCATACCAGCAGCAGGGGACGACGAGCCGAGGGACAGTGGCCGTGCTGCCCGAGGTGCGGGGGATGCGCATCGAGCGGTGGGGGTCGGAGCGATGGCTGGTGGTGGAGGGAAGTAGCCCCGAGGCGCTGTGGCCGAGAGTGCGGACGTTTTGGCAGGAGTTGGGGTTTTCGTTGGCTTTGGAGCGACCCGATTTGGGAATTTTGGAGACCGATTGGGCGGAGAACCGCGCCAAAATCCCCGATGATCTGATCCGCCGAACATTGGGACGGGTGTTGGATGCCCTTTTTTCGACAGGGGAGCGGGATAGGTTCCGAACCCGGTTGGAGCGGGGAAGAAACCCAGGAGAGGTGGAGATCTTTGTGAGCCACCGCGGAATGGTGGAGGTTTATACGTCGGAACGGAAGGAGCAGACGGTGTGGCAGCCGCGACCGGCCGATCCCGAGCTGGAAGCGGAGATGTTGCGCCGATTGATGGTGTTCTTGGGGGCAGGCGAGCAACAGGCAAGGACGGCACTGGCGGCACGGGAGGAGCAGCCGCGGGCGGAGTTGCTCCAGGAGGGGGGAGAGGTCGCGTTGCGGTTGCACGATCCGGCGCTGCGGGCGTGGCGACGAGTGGGGTTGGCGCTCGATCGAGCGGGGTTTACCGTTTTGGAGCGAAATGGGGAGAGGGGAGAGTTCCGGGTTCGCTATGAGGATCCTGCTGCCCTCCAGGGGGAACAGGGGTTTTGGTCGCGATTGGCGTTTTGGCGACGCGATGAGGGAAGAAGAGAGTTGATGAAACAGGAGTTCGTTGTCCGAGTGCGAGGAGAGGGGGAGAAAAGTGAGGTGCGGGTGTTCGGGCCAGAGGGGGAACCGACAGCTTCGGCAAGCGCGCGGACGATTCTCGAGTTGTTGTTCGAAGCATTGCGGTGAAATTGGTCCAGTTGAGGATCGAGTCGCTCGATTTGGAGGGGCGGGGGATCGGGCAGGTGGAGGGAAAACGATGGTTCGTGCAGGGGGGATTGCCCGGAGAGGTGGTGTGGGCACGCCGCTTGCGAGAGCGGGGGAGCTATACCGTGGGGGAGTGCGTGGAGGTGGTGCGTCCGTCGGCGTGGCGCGTGACCCCGCGCTGCCCCCATTTCGGCCGCTGCGGGGGGTGCGCGATGCAGCATCTAGAGGCAAACGCGCAGGTGGCGGTAAAAGGACGGGCATTGGAGGATGCATTGTGGCATGTGGGACGGGTGCGGGGAGGAAGGTGGTTGGCACCGATCTACGGACCGAGTTGGTTCTACCGCTACCGAGCGCGATTGGGGGTGCGATGGGTGGCAAAAAAAGGGGGAGTATTGGTGGGGTTCCGCGAGCGCTGTTCGAGCTTCGTGGCTGAGTTGTCGGAGTGCCCGGTGTTGGCAGGGGGAGTGGGGGAATTGATCGAGCCGATGCGCGCGTTGGTGGGGTCATTGTCGATCGCCGACCGCGTGCCCCAGGTGGAGGTGGCGGTGGGAGAGGGAGAGGAACGAGTGCTGGTGTTCCGCCATCTTCTGCCACTTTCGGGGGGCGATGAGGAGCGGCTGAAGAGCTTCGGCCGCCGCTACGGGGTGGGGGTTTGGGTGCAGCCGGGGGGAGCGGAGACGATGAGCCCGTTGCTGCCAGAGTTCGATCGACCGCTTTTGGTGCACCATCCGGAGTTCGGGGTGCAGTTGCGGTTTCGACCGAGCGATTTTACTCAGGTGAATTTTGCGGTAAACCAGGCGCTGGTGCGACGGGCAGTGGGGTTGTTGGCTATTAAACCGGGAGAGCGCGTGGCCGATTGGTTCGCAGGGTTGGGGAATTTTACGTTGCCGATCGCTCGCTGCGGAGCGAACACGGTGGGGGTGGAGGGATCGGAGAGTATGGTGTACCGCGCGACAGAGTTGGCACGCGCCCATGGCTTGGAGGGGAGCGTGAGGTTTTATGCCGCCGATCTTTCGGCGATGACCACAGCGGCACTGCAGGGGTACGGCCGCTTCGAGAAGTGGTTGGTGGACCCGCCTCGCGAGGGGGCAGCGGCTTTGATGCAGGCGATTACGCCCGAGGTGGCCCCGCAGCGAATTGTTTACGTATCGTGCCACCCGGCGACATTGGCACGGGATGCAGCAATTTTGGTACACACTAAGGGGTACCGCTTGACCGCGGCCGGAGTGGCGAATATGTTTCCCCATACCGGGCATGTGGAGGCAGTGGCGATTTTCGATCTAGCGGAGAGATGAGGGAGAGATTTAGAGGAGGGGTTTTTTAGAGGAGTCTGCCGATGGGAAAGGTGAGGTGGCGAGAGGGTGGATGGATGGTGGGGGTGGCACTTTTGGGGGTGAGTGAGGGGGTGTGGGGGCACGATGTGTGGGTGGAGCGAACGCAAACGGGATTTGTGCTGCAGTACGGCCATCAGCATTCAGGACATCTAGGGAGCCGGGTGGTGGCATATGCGCCGTCGCAGGTGCAGCAGGTGCGGTGTTACGGGGAGGGGGGAAGGGTGGTGGAGGCTCGAGTCGAGAGGGAATGGCCCGTGCGCGTCGAGGGGAGATGCACCGCTGTCCGCTTTACTTTGGTAACAGGTTATTGGAGCAGGACACTCCAGGGGGTCCGCAATGTGCCTAAAAACGAGGCCAAGGAGGTGTTGGATAGTTGGTGGTCGGCGGAGTCGGTACTGTACGTGGAGCAGTGGGAGGAGGCGTTCGCGCGCCCGTTGGGGGAGGGGGGGGTGGAGTTGGTGCCATTGGTAAACCCGTTGAATTTAAGAGCGGGAGATAAGTTGCCGGTGGCGGTTTTCTATAACGGAGCACCGATAGCAGGGGCAACGGTGGCTTACTTCGGGCAGCCGCGAGGGGTAAGCGCCGAGGATGGGCGCGTTAATGTCCGGTTGCAGAGAGCAGGGGTGCAGGTGCTTCAGGCAACCGTGCAGCTTCCATTGAACGATGGAAAGGCCGATCGACGAGTGGAGCAGGCGACGTTGCAGTTCGAGGTGAGACCGTGAAGGGGAAGCAGTGCCGATGGGCGATAGTGGGAGCGGCTTTGTGGTCGGGGGTGGCCGCAGGGCATGGGCTGCATTATGAGGTGAGTAGGGCAGAGGCCGTGGTGATCCGGTTGTCCTATAGCGATGGAACTCCGTTTGCCTACGAGGGGTTCGAGATTAGGCCGGAGGAGGGAGGGACACCGGTGTTGGTGGGACGAAGCGATCGAGAGGGACGCGTGGCATTTTTGCCTCCACGCGCTGGAAAGTGGCGTTTGCGGGCTTGGTCAGAGGATGGACATGGGGTGGATGTGGTTTTTTCGACGACCGAACGAGAGGGGGTTAAGGAAAATAACGGGGGGAGATGGGATCGTTTGGGCCAGGCGGCGATAGGGGTGGGGGTGTTGCTGGGGGTGTTCGGGGTCGTTCAACTCTTTTTGAGAAGGAGCCGATGATGCGTACGCAGGTGGCTGGAACAGCGCTTTTCTTCGCAGTAGCTGTGCCGGTAGAGGCTCACCATGGGGTGGCTTCTTTGGGAGTAGCCGCGTTGGAGGGACCAGGGGCGCCCGTGGAGACGTCTACGTCCGCTCCTTTGCCGGCAGGGCGCTGGTTGGCTTATGCAAAGGTGGATCATGCGCGCTACCGGACTTACGATCCAGAGGATGCGACTGAGGCCCGTTCAGCAACATTTTGGATGCCCGGGGTGGGCTACGGGGTGCGGCCGTGGCTTTCGGCTTACGTGTTCCAGCCATACCAGGTGAAACGCGATGAGGCCGAGGGGGCCGATAGCCGCGGTTTTACCGATGCGCTGGTGTTGGGGGTGGTGGGGTTTAAGTACGATGAGGGGTGGCGGCTGACCCCCGCCCAGGAGAGTTTGGACGATTTGATGGATTGGCATTTCACGGTCTATGGGGGAGGAAGCGTGCCGACAGGAGATGCCAACCACCGGGTGGGGAATCCTCCGCGGCTCGATCCGGGAAAGGCACTGGGGTTCGGAAAGCCGGCGTGGATTTACGGGGTGACCGCTACTAAACAGCTCGATGCGCATTGGACCGTGACGTTGGAGGTGGGGGGAATGGATTTTCAGGAGTACACCTATGAGGATGGAACACGGATGCGGTTCGGTTCCGAGAGGCGTTGGAACGCGGCTTTGGTGCGCCGCTTGGCAGTGGATGCCGACCGCCGCTTCCGCGTCGATGGCAGTGTGGAGGTGAACTTTCTGCGCTTGGGGCGCGATTTGGAGAACGGGGAGAAGGCGGTGGCGACAGGGGGAAATATTTTGTACGGGATGGTGGGGGTGCGCCTTTATAAGGATCGGTGGAGCGTGGCGGCGGCTCTGAAGCGGCCAGTGTGGACCCGTCTCAACGAGGAGGAGGCCCAGCAGGGGTCGGAGGGGAAAGAGCGCGTGCGATTGATCGCGACGGTGTCAGCGCTTTTTTGAACCAGCAGGGGAGGGGAGACAGCAATGCATGTGCCCGATGGTTTTTTGTCGCCAGCGACCTATATGACGGCGTATGGGTTAGCAGTTCCGTTGTGGTGGGTGGGGGTAAGACGGTTGCGACACGAGTTGGATGCCGAGACATTGCCATGGTTGGCGGCGGTGAGCGCGTTGTGTTTTGTGTTAATGCAGTGGAGTATCCCGTTGCCAGGGGGAAGCAGCGTCCATCTGTCGGGGATCGGGTTGTTGGCAGTGTTGTTCGGACCATGGGTGAGTTTTTTGGCGGTGAGTTTGGTGTTGGCGGTGCAATCATTGGTGTTGGGGGTAGGAGGGGTGACGACGTTGGCGGTGAACGCATTGGCGATGGGGTTGATAGGGTCGTGGATGGCGTTCGGGGGGTGGCGATTGTTGCGTAGGGTGCATGAGCCGACAGCGTTGGTGTTCGCGGGATGGTTGGCTACGGTGGCCCCCGCAGCAGTGGTGGGAGTGACACTGGGAGTGCAGCCGTTGGTGGCCCAGGGGGAGGAGGGAGAGCCGCTCTTTTTCCCGTTCGATTGGGAGGTGACTTTGCCCGCTGTGGTGGTCCCACATGCGTTGCTCGGGGTGGTGGAGGGGGTGGTGACGTGGTGGGGAAGAAGCGCTTGGGTGCGTTTGCGAGTCCGCCATGGAGAGTAGGGGTTGGAGTCGCCGCAGATTGGGCGATCGCTTGGGGTTGGTGGTTTATGGGGGAGGGGTGGTGGGGGTGACTTTGGTCCACGATCCCGTGTGGTTGACAGCAGCAGGGGTGGGGGTGTGGTTGGGGGCAGGAAAAGAGCGGGGGCG
Organism: Hydrogenophilus sp.; assembly: GCA_026416515.1. Lineage (GTDB taxonomy): Bacteria > Pseudomonadota > Gammaproteobacteria > Burkholderiales > Rhodocyclaceae > Hydrogenophilus. The sequence goes on from JAOAEZ010000007.1 coordinate 45,234, forward strand.
ATTGTTGCGGCGCGCGTTGCGCTTGGCTTTGCCGTGGTTGGTAGTGGTGAGCGTGGGGTATGGGATGGTGGCTTTTTGGTCGGGATTGCCGGTAGGAGAGGTGTTGCTGCGGTTGAATCTGCGGGTGGGAGTGTTGGTGCTGTTGACAGTGGTTTTTGCCACACGGGTTTCGTTGCTGCGGGCGGTCGATTTTTCTCCGACGTTGGTGTGGCTTTTCACGATGGTGATGAGCCAGATGGTGTTGTGGCAGCGGTTGTATGAGGAGTTCCGCTTGGCTTTGGTGAGCCGGTCGCCGGGAGAGCCTGACTTGAGAACGGTGTTGCAGGCGAGCGCGAACGCCATAGCATGGTTTGCAGATCAGGCATTGGCAACCGCGCGAAATCAGGCACAGGCATTGCGGGCGCGGGGATTGTTGGAGTGATCGAGCTGACAGGGGTAAGCCATTGCTTTAGGGGACAAACGGCATTGGTGGGGGTGGATCTGCGCGTGAGAGAGGGAGAAAAGGTGGTGCTGCTGGGGGTGAACGGGGCCGGAAAGAGTACTTTGCTGAAGGTGTTGGCCGGATTGGTGGCGCCCAGCAGCGGGGAGTATCGCTACGAGGGAGAGGTGATCACACCGGAGCGTTTGCGAAGAGATCGCGCGTTTGCCCGCCGCTTCCGAGGAGAGGTGGGGCTTTTGTTTCAGAACGCCGAGGTGATGTTGTTTAATCCGACTGTGTTCGATGAGATCGCGTTCGGGCCACGCCAGTGGGGGTTTGCCGATGCCGAGGAGCGCGCCTACCAGTGGGCCGAGAGGGTGGGGTTGCGGGAGATGATGGACCGCCCGCCGTTTTCGTTGTCGGGGGGGGAACGACAGCGGTTGGCTTTGGCGTGCTTGTTGGTGTTAGGGCCGCGGTTGCTGTTGCTGGATGAGCCAACACGCGGACTCGATCCTCCAGCAACCGGTTGGTTGGTGGAGTTGATTGCCGATTTGCCCGCCACGGTGATCAGCAGTACCCATCGCTTGAGTTTGGCAGCAGAGCTGGGAGAGCGAGCAGTGGTGCTGGGAAGGGATCATCGGCTGATCTACGATGGACCGGTGGAGGAGTTTTTAGAGAATAGAGATCAGATGGCGACGGCCGGCTTGCTCCATTGCCACCGCCACCGCCATGGTGAGGTTTTGCATCGCCATCTTCATGGGCACGATTGGGAGTGAGGAGGTTGGTTAAGGGAGCACCGCAGAGGGGGGAGGAAGGTGGCCATCCCAGAGGCGGTGAAAACGGTTGAGGCGCGGACGAGGCCGCCCGACGAGGAGACGAAGACTTTCACCAGGGGCAGCGACCGTTTCCGAGAGCATCGAGACGGAGTCACTGGTGATAGCTCGCCGTTCGGTGAGGGCGAGGATGGCGAGGTAGGGGTTTTCCCCTTGCCCTAGGTAGGGGGGAGGATTGGTGGGGAGGTGACGGGCGATGGCGTGAGTAAGCCAGGCGGCGGTGGCAGGAGGAGTACGACGAGAGGTGGCGGCGAAGAGAGTGGCAGATGCCGCCCGCGCTTGTTCGAGGTAGTGGGTGATCGCGGCGCGGGCAAGGGTTTCGTCCCAGCGAAGGGAACGGCTGGGACCACCAAGGATGAGCCCCCACCAGGGTTTGGGATAGTGGGCCCAACGGGGAGCCCAGGTGCGAGCAGCCGCAGCTAGCCGAGAGGGGGTGACGCGGTGAAGGGCAAGAGGGGTCTTGATGACGTTGGGGCCGACGATGGGGTCGTGCGCGGGGGCGATGATGAGGGTGAAGCGGTGAGAGAGTGTGCGGGGGTCTTGAAGGTAGAGGAGAGGGGGGGCAGAGGGGAGATGGCGTTGAAGGAAGAGGGCTGGGGCAATAACCCGCCGACCGCAGGCGATGAGGAGGGTGGGAGGGGCAGTGAGAGGGGGGGGAAGGTGAGCGGGGAGAGCAAAGGAGGGAGCAGGGGTGAGGGGGGGGAGCGCAGGGTCGTCAGGGGAGGCGGGAAGGGCAAAGGCAGGGGGTTGAGAGAGACGGGCGGCGAGGAAGCGAAGAGGAGAGGAGGGAGAGGGGAGGAGAGACCAGAGGGATAGGGTGAGGGCCGGGGGGGCCGCACGCCAGGGTTGAGCAAGGGAGAGGGTCCATTCGAGGTAGGGGAGGCGAAGGGTTTCGGCGAGGCCAAGAGCTTGCGCGCGCATTCCGGCTTCGCCACTGGTAAGAACCCAGAGGGGGGGGGAGCAGCGACCGTAGGGGAGAAGGTGGCGTAGAAGGGCAGGGTCGGCAGTGGCACGGTACCGATGCCAGTGAGGGGCGGCAGGGGTGAGGAGGGGGAGAGAGGAGTTGGGAAGCGGCACAGGAGCGGAGCAGATGGGGATGAGAGGAGATTGTACCGAGGGAGGGGATGTTTGAGGGAGGGAGGGTTAGAGGAGGGGGAGAGGGGGGTTGAGAGGAGAGTTTAGGCGTGGGGGGTGAGAGAGCCACTCCGGTAGAGATGGCGGTAGAGCGCGTGCGTGGCGAGGAGTTCGGCGTGGGTGCCGATGGCGATGAGCCGCCCGGCGTCGAGGAGAACAGTGCAGTCGGCGTGTTCGATGGTGGTGAGACGGTGGGCGATGATGAGGAGGGTGCGATGGTGCTTGAGTTCGAGAAGGGTGGCCCGAATGGCTTCTTCGCTTTCGGGGTCTAGCGCCGAGGTGGGTTCGTCGAGGATGAGGAGGGGGGCTTGCTTGAGGAGCGCACGGGCAATAGCAAGCCGTTGTCGTTGACCGCCGGAGAGTTGAGCGCCATTTTCCCCAATGGGGGTAGCAAGCCCTTGGGGGAGCGCCGCGATGAATTCCCAGGCGTGGGCCGCTTGGAGCACAGCTTGGAGTTGCGCTTCGGTGGGGGGTGAGGGAGCGGCGAGGGAGAGGTTTTCGGCGATGGTTCCCGTGAAGAAGTTGGGGTGCTGGGGGACATAGGCGATGTGCCGACGGAGAGCCGCTCGCTGCCAGAGAGGGAGGGGAACGCCGAGGAGGGTGATGAGACCGCTTTGGGGGTCATCCAGGCGCAATAGGAGCCGCATGAGGGTGGTTTTGCCGCTGCCCGAGCGACCGACGATCGCGGTGAGACCGCCAGGAGGGAGAGAGAGGGTGATCCGCTCTAGCGCAGGGGTGGCGGCGTGGGGATAGGTGTAGGTGACGTCGGTGAATGCAAGAAAGGGAGCGGGAGGAGAAGGGAGGGGGGGAGTGGGTGAGGAGAGAGAGGGGAGTGCGGGGGCATAGGAGCCCGTTTCGGATTCAGGGGGGGTGTCGAGGAGCTCAAAGATGCTTTCGGCGCCCGCAAGCGCAGTGGCTAGCCGGGCTTGGAGGTCGGCGAGTTGCCGCAGGGGCTTGGGGAGGAGCGCCGCAGCGGTGACATAGGCGACTAGGTCGCCCGGGGTGGCTTCACCACGAAGGGTGAGGAGGAGGGAGAGGAGCAGACCGATGGCCGTGAAGGTGAGGAGTTGCGTGAGGACCGTTTGGCGGGCGGCGAGACGGGCAAGTTGTTCTTGCCGTTGCCGTTCTTGGCGGTTGAGGGGGGTAAAACGGTTTTCAAGGGCTTCTTCGGCGGTGAAGGCTTTGATTTCGAGGATGGCTCGTACCGTTTCGGCGATGAGCCCGGTGAGATCGCCGATCGTTTGTTGCCGGGCGCGTGCGAGCGCGCGAAGACGACGGCTGGCCGAACGAACGATGAGGAGGAGAGGGGGAAAGAGAAGAAGCAGGATGAGGGTGAGGAGCGGATTGGCCCATAGGAGATAGAGGAGGAGGGCAATGACGGTGAACCCTTCGCGTACCAGAATACGAACAGCGTCGGTGACAGCGGTGGTGGTGGTGAGGACGTCGTGCGTGAGCCGAGAGATGGTCCGCCCTGAGTCGTGGAGGAGATGATAGGGGTAGGGGAGAGAGAGGAGATGGCGGTAGGCGTCTCGACGTAGGTCGTGGACAACACCAGCCGCTACCCGCGCCATGCCGTAGTGACCGAGGAGCGTGCCGAGCCCTTGCCAGAGGGCAATGAGAACGAGAAAGAGAGGGGTCCAGGTGGAGAGGGCGAGGGTGTGTCCCGTGGGGAGGTAGAGAAGGGCTTTGGCGGGGTCGGTGAGGCCGTCGACGAGGTGCTTGAGAATAAGCGCAAGCATGGGTTGACCACTGGCAAAGAGGGCATAGCCGAGGAGGGCAATGAGCCAGGAGGAGAGGTAGGGGCGAACGTAGGTGAGGAGCCGGCGGTAGTGACGGAGAGGGAGAGGGTTCATCGACATTAGTGGGCTTCGTCCCAGTTGCGACCGATCCCGATGTCTACGAGGAGGGGAACAGCAAAGGGGGGAAGATGAAAGGTGGCCGCGTGCCGCTCGAGGACGGTTTGCATGAGGTGACGAACGAGTTCAGCAACGGTTTGGTGCTCGGCTTCAGGGACTTCGAGGAGGAGTTCGTCGTGGACTTGAAGGATGAGACGACTGCGCAGGCGATTCTGGTGGAGAGCAGCATGAATGTCGATCATGGCGAGTTTGATCAGGTCAGCAGCGCTTCCTTGCATGGGCGCATTGATCGCTACTCGTTCGTCAGCTGCCCGGAGCGCACTATTGGCGGCGTGAATGTGCCGCAACCAGATCCGTCTCCCGAAGAGGGTTTGAACGTAACCATTTTGTCGGGCAGCTTGCCGCGTGCGCTCCATATAGGCGGCAACACCGGGATAACGGGTGAAGTAGCGGTGAATGAAGGCGTCGGCGTCGCGCCGCGAGATGTTGAGCGCACGCGCAAGACCGGCAGCGCCCATTCCGTAGATGAGGCCGAAGTTGATGGTTTTGGCAAGCCGCCGTTCGTCTGCCGTAACGGCGGCGGGGGACTTGCCAAGGAGCTCCGCAGCCGTGGCACAGTGGATGTCTTGGCCAGCGTGAAAGGCGGCGATGAGGGCGGCGTCGTTGGCAAAGTGAGCCATGAGACGGAGTTCGATTTGAGAGTAGTCGGCGGAGAGGAGAAGATGACCAGGAGGAGCAATAAAGGCGCGCCGAATCGCCCGCCCTTCTTCAGTGCGGACGGGAATATTTTGAAGGTTGGGTTCAGAGGAGCTGAGCCGACCGGTGAGGACCGAGCCTTGCGAAAAGGTGGTGTGAACACGACCGGTGCGAGGGTCTATGCGTTCGGGAAGACGGTCGAGGTAGGTGTTTTTGAGCTTGGAAAGGCGCCGGTGGTCGAGAATGGCGGCGATGATTTGAGCCGGGAGGGTGTGAGGTTCGAGGCGCTCGAGGAGCTGCTGCAGGGCCGCTTCGCTGGTGCTGGCTTGACCGGTTTCGGTTTTCTGAAGAGGTTTGAGCCCGAGGTCGGTGTAGAGGAGTTGGGCGATCTGCTTGGGACTGGAGAGATTGATGGGACGAGCTGCAAGGGTGTGTACTCGGGCTTCTAGGTCTTGAAGCCATTGGGCAAACCGCTGGGATTGTTGGCAGAGTTGCTGGGCGTCGATCTGCACACCAGCGGTTTCCATCGCGAGGAGTACCGAAAGAAGCGGCCGCTCGATGTGGTGGTAGAGACGTTCGAGCGCAGGGTCTTGGGTGAGCTTGGGGGCAAGAGCGTGATAGAGCCGAAGGGTAAGGTCGGCATCTTCCGCCGCATAGCGAGTGGCGGTGGGGAGGTCGATTTGGTCAAAGGTGCGCGCGCGTTTGCCCGTGCCACAGATTTCAGCATAGGTGAGGGGGAGAAGGGCGAGTTCGCGTTGGGCAAGGTGGTCAAGGTCGTGAGGACGGTCGCTGGCAAGGAGATGGTCGATGAGGAGGGTGTCGTGAACGAGACCGGCTACCGTGATTCCGTGAGCAGCGAGGATGTGGAGGTCAAATTTGGCGTTTTGGGCGATCTTGGGTGCAGAGGGGTCGGTAAACCAGGGGGAGAGGTGTTGATGAATGAGGGAGAGAGGAATCTGCGCCCCTTCCGGTTGCCGGTGGGCAATGGGGATATAGTAGGCTTCGCCGGGAGCGAGGGCAAAAGAGCAGCCGATGAGACGAGCGGTGCGGGGGTCAAGACCGTCGGTTTCGGTGTCAAAGGCGACAGGGGTCTGAGTGCGGGCAGCGACCGCGAGCCGCTGGGCGAGGTTAAGGAGGGCTTCCGGAGTTTGAATACAACCATAGCGGTCGCGCCGCATCGCAGCTTGCTCGGGGGTTTCGAGGAGGAGAGCAGTGGACGGAGCGGGAGGAGAGGAGGAAAGGGTAGGATCAGGGGAGATAGGAGGGGAAGGAGAGGGAGAGGAGGGAAAGGAAACAGAGGGAGCTGGGAGAGGAGGAGGAGCAGAGGAGGCGGGGTCGTTATGGGGAGAGAAGGGGGAGGAGGAACGACTTTTTTCATATTCGGCGATGAGCGTACGAAATTCGAGTTGTTCGAGAAAGGAGCGCAGGGAGGGCCAGTCGAGAGGGTGAATGATGAGGTCGTCTAGGGTGACGGAAAGGGGAAGGTCGCGGCGAAGCGTATTGAGGGCTTTGGCTGTGGGAAGCCAGGCAAGGTGGGCGCGCAGGTTTTCACCAATTTTGCCCGGGATGGTGGGGGCGGCAGCAAGGAGGGCTTCAAGGGATCCATATTGATTGAGCCATTTGGCGGCGGTTTTGGGGCCACAGCCAGGAAGCCCAGGGATGTTGTCTACCGCGTCGCCAATGAGGGCAAGATAGTCGGGGATGAGGCGAGGGGGGACACCAAATTTAGCCGTGACCCCCGCTTCGTCGAGAAGTTCGTCGCGCAGGGTGTCGAGCCAGAGGGTGTCAGGGGCGACAAGTTGAGTGAGGTCTTTGTCGCCGGTGACGATAAGGATCGACCAACCCCGGGTACGCGCTTGGTCGGTGAGGGTGGCGATGAGGTCGTCAGCTTCGCTGCCGGGTTGGAGAAGCAGCGGCCAGCCCATGAGGGGAAGGAGTTGATGAAGGAGGGGAATCTGCGCTACAAGAGGAGGCGGGGTGGGAGGGCGATTGGCTTTGTAGGAGGGGTAGAGGTGCTGCCGATGGGTGGGACCGTGAGCGTCTAAGATGGCGGCTCGGTGAGTGGCGGGATAGTGGGTTTCTAGCTTCCTGAGCATGGCAGCTAGGCCGCGAAGGGCACCAGTGGGTTGCCCCGTACGGGTGGTGAGGTTGGGCATGGCGTGGTAGGCGCGGTAGAGAAAGCTGGAGGTGTCGAGGAGAATAAGCCGGTTCATGGAGCACTTTGGGTTTTGGTGAGCGTTAGGGTAGCATAGCGGAGTGGTTTGAGAGGCAGTGGGCTATGGGTTTGCGCGAGAAGATTCCCGGACGATTGGATGATCCAAAGGATTTATTAGAGAATGGCCGAGAGGCGTGGCGATTGTTCGCGATTTTATCGGAGTTCGTGGAGGGGATCGAACGGTTGGCTCCCGTGCGGCCGGCGGTGTCGGTGTTCGGGAGCGCGCGTTTGCCCGCCGATCATCGCTATTGCCAGTTGGCGGAGGAAATCGGCCGAGCGTTGTCCGAGGCAGGGTTCGCAGTGATCACCGGAGGAGGGCCCGGGGTGATGGAGGCAGCAAATCGCGGGGCTTTTTTCGGGCCAAGCCCGTCAGTGGGGTTAAATATCCAGTTGCCGCACGAGCAGCATGCTAATCCATATCAGGATGTTTCCCAGACGTTCCGCCATTTCTTCGCGCGTAAGTATATGTTCGTGCGGTTTGCGTCGGCTTATGTGGTGTTGCCCGGAGGTTTCGGAACGTTGGATGAGCTGCTGGAGGTGATGACATTGATCCAGACAGGAAAGTCGCGCCGCATCCCAGTGGTGTTGGTGGTGAAGGAGTTTTGGAGAGGGTTGCTGGGATGGTTGCAGGAACGGGTGGTGGGAGAGGAGTTGGCGGCCGCGGAGGATTTGAAGATCGTGGAGGTGGTCGATGAGCCCGAGGAGGTAGTGGCAACCATCTTCCGCTATTATGAACGACGGGGGTTCGAGTTGTCCGAGAGCGAGCGCCAGTTGTTGTGGAATTTGTGAGCGGTTGAGCATGAGGAGGCGTAGGGAGGTTGAGATGAACAAATGGTGGAGAAGGAGAGGGAAGGGTTGGCGAGTGATCGCAGTGGGGGTAATGGTGGGATTGAGCGGGGGGGAGACGAGCGGCGGAGAGATCCCCCCACCGCCGATATTACCAGGGGCGGTGACCGAGGCCGATTTGATGACGCCAGAGGTGGTGGTGCGCACGGAGGGGGAGAGTGTGGTCACGGAGTACCGGGTGGGGGGACGTACCTATCTGGTGCGGGTGGCTCCCCCCGTGGGGGCTCCATATTTTTTGATGGATCGTTCAGGTTCGGGGGTGTTTGAGCGGTTAGAGGAGCTGCCTTCCCTCACCCCGCCGCTTTGGGTGATCCAGGAGTGGCGGTGAGGAAGACGATGAAGGAGAAAGAGGGGGAAGAGGGATGCGTCCGAGCGATGCCAAGAGGGTGGGAGCGATGGAGCGCATATAGAGAGGCAGCAGCGGGGGGTGGGGTTTTGGCATTGGCTACAGCGGTGGTGTGGATGCAGCCGTTGCCAGGGGGACCTCGATGGGCAACCGCATTGCTGTGGTTGATAGGGTTGGGGGCAGTGGCGAGGGGGGGATGGCGCGAGACACCAATACCTTTGCGAGTAGCGGCGTTGTTTTGGGTGGCTTTCGGGGGAGTGATCGGCGCTTCGTTGGTGGGGGCTGAGGAGCCATCGGCGGGATTGGGGTACGGGGTGGCGGCGATCGCGTGGGGGGCTGCTGTGGTGGGGGTGAGCAGGGGATTAAAAGGGGTAAGAGAGGGGTGGGTGTGGCTGCAGCGAGGGGTGGCGGTGGGGTTTTGGGGATTGTTGGGGGATGCATGGGTGCAGTTTGCGTGGGGACGAGATCTGTTCGGGGTGCCGTTCGGGCCCGATTATTTCGAGGGGAGATTGGTGGGGCCTTTCGCCGATTCGTTGCGGTTGCCAGTGCTGCTGGCGGTGCTTTTTCCAGTGGCGGTTTGGCCGTGGCGGAGACGATGGGGGTGGGTGGCAATGGCGTGGTTGGCGTGCGCGTGGGTGGTGCTGTTGTCAGGGGCTCGAAGCGCAGTGGTGTTGCTGGTGGCGACCTCTTTGCCCGTGGTGTGGGGATGGCCGCGCCGGTGGCAATGGGGGATGTTGGTAGGGTTGACCGCCGTGGCGGTCGCCGCCGCGAGCGTGTCGGAGCCTTTGCGAGAGCGTTTGGTGAGAAGTAGTGAGGGGGTGATGGCATGGGTGAAGGGGGAGGATCCTGTGCGGGCTTTGGACACAGCGCTCTCTTTCCGAGCGTCGTTGTGGCGGACCGCTTGGCGGATGGGGGCAGAACATCCGGTGTTGGGGGTAGGGGCAAAACAGTTTGCGGTGGTGTACCCTACATTCGCTCCAGAGGGGGATCCTTTCCGAGAGGGGGATCCTTACCATGCCCATCATGTGTGGCTGGGGGTGTGGGCGGAGCTGGGAGGGGTGGGGGTGTTATGGTTGCTAGGCTTCGTGGGGGTGGGTGGGTGGATGTGGTGGCGCGCTCGCGCGGAGCTCCGAGAACGGGCAGCGCCGTGGGGGGCGGCGTTGGGGGGATATCTTTTCCCGTTGCAGTCGGCGCCTGTGCTGTTGTCGGTGTGGTGGTGGCCAGTGGTGTGGTTACTGAGCACGGCGTTTTTTGCCGCACTCAGCGGGGAGGGGGAAAGAAGCGATGGAGGAGTTGAGCAAGCTGTTGACTGAGGATCGATTCGGAGAAGTATCGGGTGTAGGTGCGGTGAGCGGCTTGGGCGAGAGCGGTGAGGATAGAGTAGGGGAGAGCAGCAAGGTGGGCGAGGGCTTGGGGGATGGTCCAGGGATTTTGAGGATCTACCCAATAGATTCCGGTTTGAATGGGCGGGGCGTGAGAGAGCACGGAGGGGTAGCTGGGGGCAGAACGAGTGAGAATGGGACGAGCCGCAGCGAGGCCTTGGAAGATCTTATTGGGGATGACGCGACCGGCTTTGGGGGTGAGTCCAAAGATGCCGAGGACGCCGTGGGCTGCGGCAATGCGCGCGGGAAGGTCGCGGTAAGGGATGGGAGCGGCGAGGTGAAGCGTTAGGGGAGGAGGGGGAGGATGCGCGCAGAGGAGGTGTTCGATGCGGGGACGGAGAGGACCGTCGCCGATGAGCGTGAGGCGCAGGGGAGGACCTGTATAAGAGGAGAGCGCGGCGATGAGTTGCTCGATGCCATGCAGGGGAAGGTAGGTGCCCCAGAAGAGGAGCTCTGGCCCTTGGTGGGGGGGGATAGGGGGGAGAGGGGTGGGGGAGAAGTGGCTTTGGTCGGCACCTACCCAGATGAGGTGGAGCTTTTCAGGGGGAATCCCGAGGGTGTGGGTAAAGTAGCGGGCGTGTTCGAGAGTGTCGACGACGACAGCGTCGCAGGCGGCGAGTAGCCGTTGTTCCCAGCGCCGCAGCCGTTCAGCCGCCGGGTGGGTGGGCGGCCATTTGCACCGCTCGTAGACTTGTTTGTCATAGGCAGAGATGAGAGGATCGGCGATAATGGGAATGCGACGCGGTTTGGCCCAGGCTTGGGCAGCAGCAAGGTCGCGTTGCCGAAAGGCGGGGACCCAGATGAGGGCAGGAGGAGAAAGGCGAGTGAGCGCGGCTTGCCAGTGCCCAAGCAAACTGAGCGCCGGCCGAAAGGAGGTGAGGCGATAGCCGAGGGCGAGGGTGAGACGACGAAGAATGACGTTGCGAGGGTAGCAGGGGTCGTAACGCCCCCACCAGAGAATGGTGCGAGGGGAAGAGGAGGAGAGGTTAGCGAGAGGAGGAATCGGTCGAGGAGTGGCCACGTTGATGAAGTTCCCAGGCTTTGGCGAGCCGAAGAAAACGGGTGAACGCGTACATGTGGCTGATGACAATACCAGTGGTTCCGTTGATAAATTCGCGCCGGAGGAGGTAGGATTTCCAGAAGGCCAGGAAGGGGAGGAAAAAGAGGAGCCAGGGGGAGGGACGCCGCCCCCGCCGTACCAGTTCTTCCGCACGCCAGGTGGTGGTTTGGTTGATTTTGGCGACGTGGTGGGTAAGGGAGCGAAAGGAGCGGTGGAGAAGGTAGTTTTTGAGGTGACCAACGGTACCACTGCGGACGATCACCGAGTCGTGGACAGGGTGGTCTTTGAACCCCGCCCGTCGCCGGTCATAGAGGCGAATAGGGTGGTGAAAGGCAGTCCAGGGGTGACCATGGGTTTGCGTGGGGTAGATCGGGAGAACAGGGAGCGTGTAGGCGGCGTGGGGAGGTTCGCCCGCTGCAAAGAGCGCGCGGATCTCAACGGCTAGTTCAGGGGTAAGGGCTTCGTCGGCGTCTAGGTTGAGGATCCAGAAGTGGCGACAGTTTTTTTCAGCGAAGACTTTTTGCGGACCATAGCCGCGCCATTCGTGAAAGAGAACCCGCGCTCCAAGAGATTGAGCCACGGCGACGGTGGCGTCGGTGCTGCCACTGTCGACAACTAGGATTTCATCCGCGAGGGAACGAACCGACTCAATTGCAGCGGGAAGACGGTCCGCTTCGTCGCGGGTGATGATGAACACAGAGAGGGGAAGAGGAGAGGGAGTCATGAGGTTCTTTCCAGGGTGGAGGGGAAAGAGGCGAGACGAGCGTAGAGCGCGAGGGTGGCGCGCTGCATCGCAGCGAGGGTAAACCGTTCCGGAAGGGGCGCTTCCACAGGGGGAAGAGTACCGGCGAGCGCGGCGAGAATCTTGCGGCCGAGCGCGCGGCGGTCGTAGGGGGCAACCGAGCCAGAGGGGTAGAGGGCAGAGAGTTGCTCGGCAACCCCTCCGTGGTGGTAGGCGATGACCGGGGTGCCGAGGGCGAGCGCTTCAAGAGTGGTGCGACCAAAGGCTTCCGGACGCGTGGAGAGCGAGAGAACGAGTTCACTGGCGGCGAGGATCTCGCGGAGGTCGGCACGCTCGCCAGTGAGGGTGACCGAGGAGGAGAGGTGGCGCTGGGCGATGAGGGTGCGGAGGTGACGTTCGTAGGCGCGGTGGTGACGGGCCGCACCGCCGACGATGAGGAGGTGGGCGTCGGGGTGGTGAGCGATAATTTCAGGCCAGAGGGCAAGGACTTCTTCATGGCCTTTCCAGCGAGTGAGACGACCGGGGAGGACAACCCAGCGTTTACCACGGGTTTGAGGAAATTGTTGGTACCACCGTTCATACCAGAGGGGAGGGGGATGATAGCCGCGGGGATAAAAGGCGGGGTCGATCCCGCGAGGAATGGTGATGAGCCGTTCCGGGGGAGTTTTGGGATAGGCGCGCCGAACGTAGGCGTAAACGGCTTCAGAGACACAGATAACCGCTTCACCACGGGTCATGATGGCACTGTAGGGGTTGATAGAGTAAAAGCCGTGAACAGTGGTGACAAGACGAGGACGCCGCTGGGGGGGAAGAGAGCGCCAGGTGAGGTAACCGAGCCAGGCGGGGAAGCGTGAGCGGAGGTGAAGGATGTGGGGTTTTTTACAGGCGATGAGGTCGAGGAGACGGGGAATATAACGCCAGAGGGTAAACGGAGATTTGCGACCGATCGGCCAGGGGTACCATTCCACTCCGATCTGTTGCAGCCGCTCTGCGTAGTGGCCGGGGGCAGCGACGACGATGGCATGGTGGCCAGCGTTGACGAGGGCTTCGGCAATTTCGAGAGTGCCGCGCTCTACCCCACCCGTGCCGAGGGCAGGGAGGAGTTGTAAAACCGTCAGCGGTTGAACCACTTAAGTACGGCGCCCCAAGGGTGGATGTCGAAACGGGTGCTGCGGCTACAGGCAACGTCAAGGGCTAACCACCGTTCGCGCGGAAGCCCGAGGAGATGGCCGGTGAGGACTTTCAGCGGTCCAGCATGGGCTACTACGACGATCGCCGGAGCGTCGAGACGCCGCTCACGTGTCTCTTGCCACCATTCGAGGACGCGAAGGGCCATCTCCGCAGCCGATTCGCCGTTGGGCGGTTGAAAGCCAAAAGGGTGGTTGGCCCAGCGTTCAATCTCGTCGGGCGGGAGGTCGGCGAAAGGAAGGCCTTCCCAGTCACCAAAGTCGATTTCGAGCAGCCGGTCGTCAAAAGAGGGAGAGCCTAGGAGGCGGGCGAGCGCCGCGCAGCGTTCACTAGGGCTGCTGTAGATGTAGTAGTGCGGGGGGAGGTGAGGTTGAAGCTGGGCTGCAACGGAGTCGGGTTTTTCCGCAAGAGGCCAATCGCGCCGCCCGAGACAGATTCCATCAGGGGCGGCGGTTTTGGGGTGACGAATCAGGTGGAGTTCCATGTAAGCTGTATTCCGATGAGTCCGACCGTGAAGAGAGTGGTTTCTAGAGCACCTAGAAAATCGCCTGTGTAACCGCCAAACCGCTGACGCATCAGCGATGTTCCGAAAAGGATAAGCAGGAGGGTGAGCGTGAGGAGAACAAAGGTTACCCCCACCGGTAGGGTGAGGAGAGGGATGAGGGGGGCAGCGATGGCTATCCCCCATTCACAGCGGGTAAAACGAGGGGCGGAGAATGGGGCAGCTTTGGCCGAAGCTTCCATCGAGCGAAGATAGGGGAGTCGATTCATGGGGATAAGAATAGCAAGCCGAGCAAGGGAGTGGGCGACTATAAGCGCTTTGACTGCCGCGAGGACCCCAGCGCTTTTTAAGAGGTCGGTGAGGGCTACCCATTGAGCGGTGAGGGCGAGCCACAACGCCACGACTCCAAAGGTGCCGAGGTGCGGATCCTTGAGAATCGCTAGGGTGCGAATTGTATCGTATCCATTGCCGAGGGCATCGAGGGTGTCCGCCAGACCGTCTTCATGGAAGGCGCCGGTGAGGAGCAGGTGGACAGCAACCGCTGCGAGGGCGGCAAGAGACGGCGAGGCGCCGAGGGGGGTGAGAAGGAGGATGGGAAGGGCTGCTAGAGTTCCTACGACGATCCCTATCCAGGGGAGGTAGGGAAGAGAGCGGCGGTGCCGCTGGGGACGATATTGACCGGCACCAGGACAGGGGATACGGGTGAAGTAGCGACAGGCGGTGGCGAAGAGGGCGACAACGCACCGGAGTTGCCGAAGGAGGCGCCGGTGCCAGGAGTGTCGCAGGGAGGAGCGGCCGAGGAGCAGAGACATAGAGAAGGGGATCGCGTTAAGGGAGAGGAGCGCGGTCGCTTACTCCCGCGTCGGCAAAGGTAGCCATTTGGTTGAGAAAGGCACAGGCAGCCTTGAGAATGGGGAAGGCCAGTACCGCACCGGTTCCTTCACCAAGTCTCATCTGGAGGTCTAGGAGAGGGTGCGCGTTGAGCGCAGCGAGTACCTTGCGATGACCGGCTTCGGCGGAGCAGTGGGCGTAGATGAGGTAAGGGTCGAGGGAGGGGGCGATGGCGCGCGCTACGGCGGCGGCCGCAGTGGCGATGAATCCGTCGATGAGAATCGCGACCCGGCGACGGGCTGCGGCGAGTATTGCTCCTACCATCATCGCAATTTCGAGACCACCATATTCAGCGAGGATTTGCCAGGGGTCGTCAGAACGACCGCCGCGTTCGAGCGCACGCTCTAAGACGGCGCGCTTCCGAGCGATGCCGTCGGCGTCAAGACCCGTACCGGCGCCGACCAGCTCGTCTAGAGGAATTTGCGTGAGGAGATGGAGGATCAGGGAGGCAGAGGCGGTGTTGCCGATCCCCATCTCGCCGACGATCAAGAGATTAAGCGGCTTGATGGCGTCGCTGAGGGCTGCTCCGTGTGCGATCGCGGCGGTAGCAAGGGATTCGCCAAGGGCGGGTTGAGCGGTGAAGTCGGCGCTGCCCCGGGCGAGTTTGGCGGAGATAAGGTGCGGATGAGGGGGAAGGTCGGCGTCGACACCGGCATCAACGACCGTGAGGGGAACCGCGAGCAGTTGACAGAAGACATTAATCGCGGCCCCGCCGACGAGGAAGTTTCGTACCATCTGAGCGGTGACTTCGCGCGGATAGGCGGAGACCGAGTGGCAGCGGGTGACGCCATGATCGGCTGCAAAGAGGAGACAGTGGGGGTGGTCGACTGCCGGATCGAGGCGGTTTTGGAGGAGACCGAGTTGAAGGGCGAGCGATTCAAGACGCCCGAGCGCTCCACGCGGTTTGGTTTTTTGATCGATCGCTTGCTGGAGTTTGGGAATAAGCGTTGGATCGATTGAGGGAATTTCGAAAGAGGGTTTCATGAGGGAGACTCCGAGGATCACGATCGATAGGGACGAGCGATCGTTTCTCCGTCTCGAATGATAAAACGGCCGCGCCGCCGCCGCGGTGGAATGAGCGCGGAAAGGGGATGAAGACTTTGGTGGGCGTGGAGGATTGCACAGGCAAGGGCGTCGGCAGCATCCGGTGGAGGGGGGTCAGAGAGAGAGAGATAGCGGCGGACCATCTCTTGAACTTGGGTTTTCGTGGCTTTGCCATAGCCGACAATGCCTTGCTTGATCTGCAAAGCAGTGTATTCCGAGAGAGGGACAGCGCTGCGGGTGAGGGCGGCGAGAACGGCTCCACGCGCTTGCCCGAGAAGGAGGGTGGTGGCGGGATTTTTATTAACAAACACCTCTTCTACCGCGATAACGGTAGGGGAGTAGCGGTCGAGGAGTTGAAGGGTGGCTTCAAAGAGGTGCGCCAGACGGCGCGGGAGAGGAAGCTCCGGGGGGGGAGTGATCGCACCAAAATCTACGAGCCCAAGAGCGGCTCCTCGGGCGACGATGACGCCCCAGCCCGTGCAGCGGAGGCCAGGGTCGATGCCGAGAATGGTGAGCGCCGAGCAGGAGGATGGGGAGAGAGCTACTGGTACCTCCGAAAGCCTTATAGACAAGATCAGCTCTCCTCCGGGAGAACGGCTGAGGTAAAAACCGCTTGAACGTCGTCTAGGTTTTCAAGCGCATCGAGGAGCTTGCGCATTTTGCCGGCTTCCTCGCCCGTCAGCACTACCTCATTGAGCGCTTTCCAGATGACCTCGGCCGCAACCGGAGTAATGCCGCGTCCTATAAGCGCGCGTTTGACCTTTTCGAGGTCGTTGGGAGCAGTGATAATTTCGAATGAGCCGTCATCAGCTGCGAGGATGTCGTCAGCGCCGGCTTCGAGCGCGGCTTCTATCACCTGCTCTTCGGAAGGGCCGGGAGCGATCACGATTTCACCACAGTGCTTGAATTGAAAAGCGACACAGCCGTCGGTGCCTAAGTTGCCTCCATGTTTGGTAAAAGTGTGGCGGATTTCTGCAACCGTACGGGTGCGATTGTCGGTCATGCAGTCAACGAGAATCGCCGCACCACCGGGACCATAGCCTTCGTAACGGACCTCTTCATATTGAACTCCCTCGAGTTCGCCAGTGCCGCGCTTGATGGCGCGCTCGATGTTTTCAGCGGGCATGTTGTGCTCTTTGGCCTTCTCAAGAGCGACCCGAAGCCGCGGGTTGAAGTCAGGGTTTCCCCCTCCTTGGCGCGCCGCGACGGTGATTTCGCGGATGAGGCGGGTAAAGATCTGCCCTCGCTTGGCATCTTGCCGCTCTTTGCGAAAACGGATGTTGGCCCATTTGGAGTGGCCAGCCATCGACTCCTCCTTGGTTGCTTCAGTGAGATAATTATCCCAAATTTTTCTAAAAGAGGGTTGGAAGGAGGAAAAGGAAGATGCGCAAAAGGGGAGAGGAGAAAATGGGGAAGTGTGTCGCGAAAAAGCAACAAAAGGTTCCTCTGTGGGGTTGGCGGAGCTCTCAGAGGCTTGCTTTTCGGAGTGATCGCGGTCACAATAATCCCTAAGCATTCGCAGACGCGATGCTCATTTGGCGGGCGTGGGAGCGCCCAAGGTTTTGATCCAGATAAGGAGTAGCACGATGCAGAAGAAACTCGTGGCTTTGGCAGTGGCCGGCCTGGTTGCTGCACCGGCGATGGCGCAGTCGAACGTGACGCTCTACGGTTTAGTGGATGTGGGCGTTTCGTACCGCAGCGACCATATAAATCCGGGGGTAGATTCGAAATTTTCAGTGGATAGCGGTATCCAGTCGGGTAACCGCATCGGCTTCCGCGGAACCGAAGATTTGGGCGGCGGTTTGAAGGCCGGATTTACCCTCGAGATGGGATTCGGGGTTGAGAATCCAGAGTTCCGCAACGGCAACGGTTTCGGTCGCCAGGCTTTTGTGACCCTCGGAGGTGGGTTTGGGACTCTGGCCGCAGGGCGCGTCTATACACCACAGTTTAATTTGCTGTCGGCAGTCGATCCCTTCGGCTATGGGACCGTGGGACAAATCTCGAATATCTGGGAAGTCAATACGCGAGTCGATAACACACTGGCTTATATTTCGCCGGACTTTTCCGGTTTGACGGTAACCGTGGCCTACGCCAACAACGTTGCAGGAGCGGAGACTCGGGCTAACGCCAACGACATCCGTGTCTATGCGCTAAACCCCGTCTATAAGCAAGGGCCTGTGATGGTGGGATTGAACTACCATAAGATCGATCCGCAGGCAGCAGGAACGACCGATTTGAATGTGTGGGATTTGGCGGGTACTTACGATTTCGGAATGGCCAAACTGGCGCTGGCATATGGCAGCCGGGAGGTCAATGCAACCGACGATCGTACCAATTGGATGCTGGGTGTTACCGTCCCAGTGTCGCCGGTGGGTAAGGTGCTCGCTTCGTACGCGCAGACAAAGCTCGATCGCGCTGGGAACCAACCCGATCCGAAGTCGAGCCAGTGGGCGATCGGCTATACTCATGACCTGTCGAAGCGCACCAATCTCTACGCGGTCTATGCCGATATCGAGAATAAGCGCGGTGGAACTGCTTCCGTGGGCGACAATTCGAACCCGGGCGATGGCTATCAGAGCGGCTTTAACCTGGGAATCCGTCATCGCTTCTGATATTGCTGTAGAGTTTCCCAAAGCGGGCGCGATAAGCGCCCGTTTTTTTTCGGCGAGAGCTCGTTTTTTGATAAATATCAAATAAGAAGTTGATAAAAAACAATTTGCAGGAAAACCTAAATAGAGAAAATAGGCGATCGTATGCTTCGCGAGCTTGCGCTTTGGATTTCTGACGATGAGGCTTCTGCAGTGGATAGGGATGGTGTGGTGCCTGGCCGCTCTAGGGGGTTTACTCGCAGGGTGCGACCAACGGCGCTTTTTTTCCCAGGAGGTGACAGGAGCTGGTTTTGGAGAGGGATTGACGCTTCCAGATAGTGAGGGAATGTTGCGGTCGTTGTCCGATTTCCGCGGCGAGGTGGTGGCGGTCTATTTCGGTTTTATCCATTGCCCCGATGTGTGTCCTACAGCGCTGTCGCGGGCGGTGACGGTGAAGCAGATGCTCGGCAGCCGCGGGGGGAAGTTCCGAGTGGTGTTTGTGACGGTGGACCTCGAACGGGATCGGCCAGAGGTGGTTCGGGCTTATTTGGCAAATTTCGATCCAGAGTTTGTGGGATTGATCCCGCCCGATGAGAAGGCGCTAGAGGAGGTAGCGAAGGGGTATCGGGTTTTTTATCGAAAGGTACCGACGGGAGCCAGTTATACGATGGATCATACAGCAACTACGTTTGTGTATGATCCAAGCGGACGTTTACGATTGGTTGTTCCTCATTCTCTTCCTGCCGAACAGTTTGCGGCTGATGTGACACGGTTGCTGGATGAGGCGGGGATTTTTTGAGACCATTTCTTTGAGGAGAGTGCGATGAACGGCTTGACTGCTTGGAAGAAGGTCATGTTGGGAATGGTCACAGGGGCGTTGTGGGGGTGGGGAATAGCGGTTCAGGCCTCAGAAGTGGTTACCGTAAAGGAGCCATGGGTGGGGGCTACCGTTGTAGGACAGACGGCAACAGGGGCATTTATGAAAATCTTCGCAAAGGAGCGCGTGAAACTGGTGGGGGGGAGTTCACCCGTCGCAGGGGTCGTGGAGATTCATGAAATGGCGATGGAAAAAGATGTGATGAAGATGCGGGCGATCGCGGCGCTGCCAATCGGTGCGGGAGAAACAGTGGAGTTGAAACCAGGGGGGTATCACGTAATGTTGATCCAGTTGGCAAGGCCCATCAAGGTGGGGGAGCAGGTACCGCTGCGACTGCAGTTCGAGAGGCGGGATGGGACACGGTTTGAGGTGGAAGTTGTAGGGGAAGGACGGAAGGTGGGGGGAATGACAGGGGAGGGTCATAATAAAGGGGGAGGGCATTGATTTTGATGGGTGAGCGTGACGCAGAGAGGTAAAAAGGCCTTTCGCGGCGAGGGGGAGCGAAGATTTATGGCCCATTCGATCGAGAGGTTGTTGAGTTGGGAAAGTGCTCCACGAGCGGAACGGATGGAAGAAGAAGGGGCGGCGGGGGAGGGTGGGTGCGAACGGCGGGTGGAGCGGGGGGCCTATTTGTGGACAAGCGGGGAGAAAGGACCGACGTGGCGAGTGACGGCAGGAGTGGTGGCGCTCTTCCAGGGGGATCGGGGGCTTCCACCAGAGGAGCGTTTTGTAATGCTGGCGTATGGGGGAGATTTGGTGGGGGTAGAGGGACAGTTGTTGGGGCATTACGCTTTCGACGCCGTTGCCTTGACCCCAGCGGTGGTGTCGAGGTGGGGCGGTTCCCCTTCAGCTGCTTCTTGGTATCTCCGCCAGACGAGGCGCGCTCACGAGGTGGCGCGGTTGCGAGTGGGAAATGCACGCGAGCGGATAGAGCGGTTTTTGGAGTTGCTCTCCCGAGCGGCACCAGCGGCGCCATGGCCGCGGTTGCGCGATATGGCCTTGGTGACGGGTTTGCAGATGGAGACGGTTTCACGGGTTTTGGCCGAGCGGCGGAAAGTAGCGCGACAGAGGTGATCGTTTGGCTGTGAGAGGATGAGGGGGGATGCGGCCAGCTAAAGAGGAGGGGAGAAGAGCCATACCCCAACCCGAAGGCGTTTGATCAGGCGCGCGGCCAGCTCACCGGGGGGAGCAAGGGTCCAGGTCCAGGTGAGGCGGGGAGGGATAGGGGGAGTAAAGTCAAAGAGGGTCGATTCGCAGGCTATGCAGCGCCAGCCAAGACTTTCGAGGGGGGAGGATGAGGGGAGAAAGGTGGCGCTCTTTGGTTGATGAGCGCGAAAAGCAGCGATGAAGGCGGAGGGGGGATGTAGAGGGTCAAGGGGGAGAGTGGGAAGAGAAGGAGGAGCTCTTCGCTGGGGCCAGATCCACCATTCGGCAGCTGTGTCGGTGATGAGAAGCGCCGGTATGGACGCGGTGGCTAGGGTGTGCCAGTGGCGGGCGACCAGCAGCGCCGGGTCAGCTGAGGAGTGGCGGCGGTGCGAGGCAAAGAGCGGGAGTTGAGAGAGGAGATTGAGAGAGAGGAGCGCTGTAGTGCTGGAGGGAATGGGCAGGGGAAATTGATTGCAGTCGGCGACGATCAGGGCGATGTGAGGGTAGCGTCGAACCCGACAGCGAATCGCCCAGGGATGAACAAGGTCGATGAGCGCGGCTTGGTCGGCAGCAGCAGCTAGGGCAGGGAGCGACCACTCAAGACCATGGCCGGAGCCGAGAAGCGTGGTGGTCCCCTTCGGTGTTGGAAAAAGGCGAAGGAAGGTGCGCACTGCCCGCCGACTGTTGAGGAGATGGGGAATCCAGAAGTTGCGGCAGCGGCGATAGCGGGCGAGAAGCGCTACGCTTTCGCCGAGGAGCCCATTGATTCTCACCGACCAGGAGGCTGGCGTGATGAGCCAGAGGAGGAGTTCAGCGAGCATCGGGGGAGGGGGTAGGAGCAGTCGTCCAGGAGAAAGGGGTGAGAAGGATTACCCCGGCGATCGGGTTGTGGCGGGAGAGGAGGGTGCGAGTAAGCGCGAGAAAGGTTTCATCGTGGGGGAGGACTTCGATGACGATCCAGGGGGCAGGGAGTAGCAGCAAACGGGCGAGGGCTAGAAGACGCTGTTTGTCGAGGGAAAGGTTGCGGTTCCAGTCGTCGGTTTCGTCGAGTTTGTCGCGAAAGTTGCTTAGCCCGACGGCGGTGAGCACTGCTTTGATCTGGTCGGGGGAAGGGGGAGAAGGGGGAAGAGGGTAGAGGAGAGCCGCTGCGAGCGTGCCTTCGGGTAGGTAAGGACGCGCCGGTAAGAAGCGAATGGTTTCCCCGTGGGGAATGAAGATCCGCCCGCTCCCCCACGACCAGAGGCCAGCAAGCGCTTTCATCAGCGGGCGAGCGGCTGCTTCCGGAATATTCCAGCGGGGCCAAGCGCCGCGAGGACATTCGGCGGTGTAGTTCTTAAGTAGGATTTCTTGGTGCGGAGAGAGGAGGGTAAGCTGTTCCACCCGAAGCACTTCCTCAGTAGAGGAGGAGATGCAGAGGGCATCGAGGGGACAAAGCGCGTCGCAGCGTTCGAGCGCACGGAGGTTTTGCCATAGGTGGGCAATCCGTTCAAGGGAGGCGCGGCAACGAGCGATTTCACCTTGGTTGTGGACAGGCCAGGAGAGGGCGTTGGTGAGCCGTTCGAATGCTTGGGCTGCTTGCATCAGAAGTCCAAGGGTGATCGCTCCCGCGATGTAAGAGGGAGCAAGGACAAGGAGGGGAAAAAAGGGAAGAAGAGTGCCATAACCGGTGGCGTAAGAGACGATGCCGAGATAGCCTAGCGTTTGACGCGACCAGGCACGGGCGAGATCGGCAAAACGGTGCTCTGCTTCTCTTCGTTCGGTTGTTTCCCCTCCCGCGAGGGCGATGGGTTCCGACTGGTTACGGCAACGGGTAAGCCGAAAGCGAAAGTCTGCTTCCGCCGATTGAAGGCGATAGGTGGCGCGCGTTAGGGGGATCCCAAGAAGCCAGCCAATCGTTCCGCCGACCGTTGCATAGGCAACCGATAGCCATAACATCAGACCAGGAGGGCTCTCTCCAAGGTCGGCGGTGATGGTTCCGAGAACGTCGGCAAAGACGGCGATCGAGAGGAGAGAGTAGAGAAGAGAGTGATAGAGTTCGATCGCTACTTCGGTGGCAATGCGGACGTCTTCTGCAATCCGAGCGTCGGGGTTGTCTGCAGGATGGTCGAGATGGCGCAGGCGATGGTGATGTCCTCGGGATAACCAGTGGGCGAGTAGGGTGTGCGTGAGGTGGGTGCGCCAGAGCAGTTGCCAGCGACGCTTTAGGTAGAGGTGCAGCCCCGTGACGGCGACAATGGCCACGAGGATCAGGATAAAGGTGACGATGAGGGGACTTAGTTCGTCGATCCGGCGCGCTTCGAGAGCGTCAAAGAAGGTACGGTAGAAGCGATTGAGCGCGAGGTTGAGGAAAACCAGAGCGGCTGTGAGCGCGGTGAGGGTGAGGGAGAGGGCAAACGCTGGCAGCGCGCTGGGACCGCGGTAAAGAGAGAAGAGCAGCCGCAGGAAGTCCTGCCATAGGGGGTCGGAGAGAGGGCGAGGAATGATACGGGAAAGAAGCACCGGTAAGGGAGACATCGCTAGGGAGCGGAGGAGAGATTGTGTTCGAGCGCGTATAGAACGGCGCCCCGGAGGCCGAGGTCTAGGGGTCTTGCCAGCGCGATAGGAATGGCAGTGAGGGTGTCGGTAAAACGGGGGTGAGCGGCGAAGGCGGCGCGAAAGGCGGTGTCGGTAAGCCAGGGAGTAAGGGCATTAGCGAGGCCGGCGACCAGAATGACACCAGCGGTAGCCCAGGTCATCAGCACCGCGTCGGCAGCGAAGGCAGCAAGGGTAGCGGTAAAGGTTTGAACTGCGAGTTGGGCGAGAGGATCTTTGTTCGAGGCAGCGGCGATGATCGCTTGGGCTGTGGGCGGGGATAAAGGGGATTGGAGGGGGAGGGAGGCAGGAGGGAGCGGACCACTCGGCGCCCAGTGGGGAGAGGAAGGGGCTTCGGAAAAGGGAAGCGCTTCCGCGATGGCGTTGCAGGCTGAGGGAGGGAGACGCTGAAAAAGTTCAAAGAGGAGTACCAGGCCAGGACCCGAGAGAAGTAGCTCCCAATAGGGTTGAGAGACTTTTTCTTGGAGGAGGGGAAAGAGAGGGATAAGCCAGGGAAGGTGAGGGAGACGGGAGTTGCCACCCTCGGTGGAGAGAACGAGCGGCGCTTTGATCTTCTCTGGTCGCCAGAGGTAGGCGAGACCGAGCCCTGTTCCTGGACCGATGACCGCAAGCGGCCGCGACAGAGGGGGATTGTCGGATAGCGAGATGGAATCGGGAAGCGGGAGGATTTCGTGGGGTTGAAGCGTGCGAACTCCTTGCGCTTGAGCGGCAAAGTCGTTGATCAAGGTGACCGGGGTGTGCAGTCGGTCGGCAAGAGCCCGAGCGTCGAGGGTCCACGCCGGTCGGTTGGTAAGGGTGGCGCTTTCGTTTTGGACGGGGCCAGCAACCGCGATGATGATGCGCTGCGGGGGGGGGATTTCCGGGGATCGAGCAAGGTGGGTGGCGGAGAAGGTGTCGACGATCGCGTTGAAATGGGGGTAGTCGTCATTGCGATAATGAAGTTGTGCCAGGATTCGCCATGGGAAGGGTTCAGCAACAGACCAAAGGACGCGGGTATTGGTACCGCCTACGTCAAAGGCAAGGAGCGTGGGGGGGAACGAATCCGCCATACCGGGTCTCCCCATGGGCCCGATGAACAGTATGCGAATTGTAACAGGGTGAGGAGAGAGAAAGGGAAGGGAAGGTAAGAGAAGAGAAGAGAAAGGAAAGATGGTGTCTAACGATTTCTTAATTGGGCGAGCCAGAGGGATAAAGCGACCCGCGCTTGAGAAGGGGGAAGGTGTCCGGCGGCAATGGTTCCAAGTTCGGAGTCGATGGGGTGAGGAGAGACAGGGCCGAGGGCACAACGGCTGGCGCGAACGATGGGGATGGTGCGAGCAGCAGCGGCAATGACGGAGTACCAGGCGTCGGGGACGCTTCCGTGGCCTGGGAGGAGAAGGACCGCTCCTTCGATGCCGACGTTGTCGAGAAGGTGGGTCAGTATGGCCGGTTCATCGAGAGGAGTGGCTGAGAGAAGCGAAATGCGGGGCCAGCGTTGGGGAACGAGGAGCGGGGGGGGAGGAAGGCGCTCGATGAGCGGGGGCGGTTCCAGGTGAGGGCGAGCGGTCTCTGCTGGCGCCCTCGACGGGGAGGATTGGGGGGAGGCGGTCAGGAGAGGGGATTCGATCGCAAATGGAACAGCAGAGCGAGTGGCTATTTTGCGAAACCCTAGGGCAGGCCAGCAGGTTCCCGCGAAGGAGATGACCACTTCAGGGGGAGAGGTGGGGGCAGCTGCATAGGCGAGGGCGCCGGCAAAATGGGTCGGTCCATCGGTCTGAGGATCGTCGGCAGGACGCATCGCGCCGGTAAGAACCACAGGGCGAGAGGGAAGAAGGGTAAGAGTAAGGAACGCCGCGGTCTCTTCTAGTGTGTCGGTACCGTGGGTGATGACTACGCCCCGGCATCCGGCGGTGGTGAGCGCATGGGTGACGGCGCTGTGCAATTGGCACCAGTGGGAGGGAGTGGCATTTTTCGAGTCGATCTGAAAAGGGGTCAAGAGCCGTAGGGGAAGAGGGGGGGTGAGGGCCCAACGGTTGAGGAGAGCGGTAGGGGAGAAAGAGGCAGCTTGGTAGTAGTGTGCGTTGCCGCTGCCCGCGATGGTTCCACCAGTGGCGATCCAGGCGATGTGGGGAAGATGGGTGAGGTGAGGAGGGAGAATGAATGGAGAACTCATTTACCTTTTGGACTAAGACGAGCGACGAGGGCGACCGCTTCTCGCCAGAAATCGCCACTTTCGACGCCTTTGACGATCCGATCGAGACGGGCAATTTCCCCTAGAAGCGCGACCGCTTGGGGGTAGGGATCGCGGGCGGCAGCGGCAAGGGCTGCGCGTTCAGAGGGAGAGAAGAGCCGCTCTTCTTTTCCGAGTGCGTTTAGAAAGGCTGGGACTGCCCCTTCTTCGGCGATCCGGGCAAGGGTTCGTATTCCTGCAGAAATGGCCCAGAGCACCAGCGTTTCAGGGACACCTTCCGCGGCGAGGGCGGTGAGTAGCCGCACCGCTCGCCGGGTGTCGCGCGCGAGGATCGCGGCTCTGAGCGCAAAAGGGTCAAAGTGGGCCACGTCGACGATCAGCGCCCGCACGTCAGCGTCCGGAAGGGGACCCGCCGGAAAGAGAAGGGCGAGGAGATCAAGGTACTGCTTCGCGGCGAGAAGGTTTCCTTCAGTGGCGGCGACGAGATCGGCAAGAAGCGCTTCGCTTGCTTGCTGATTTTGCCGTTGCAGCCGGGCACGCCACCAGTGCGCCAATTGATTTTGAGGAGGCGATTGGGTTTCGATGAGAGTGGCGCTTTGCGCGAGCGCTTGATACCAGCTGGCTTTTCGATCCGCCGGTGCGGTGGGCGGAAGGATAAGGAGGAGATGGGTACCTTCGGGAAGCATAGGGGGAAAGCTAAAGAGGTCGGCCGCGCTTTTGCCCGTGGGAAGCGCAAGGAGGCGTATTTCTACCAGCCGATTGGAGGAGAAAAGAGAGGGAGTCGCTGCTGCGACCAGTAGATTGGGAATCTGAACCGAATCGGCGGTGAGGTGCGTTTCTCGGTTGGAGATCCCTCGGTGCCGAAAGGCGGCGCGGATTTCGTCTACCGCTTCTTCGATAAAGAGCGGCTCATCGCCCGTGACAGCCCAGAAAGATGGGAGGTTTTGCGCACGGAGCAGGCTGGATAGGTGACTGGCTGGAGCTCTCATGGCGATGGAGCATTGGCCAGGCGGCGGTCTACCAACAGCAAAAGACGCGTAAAAAGCTCTCGTCTGAGGTCATCCAGAAGAACCTGTTCTTCTTCTGCGCGAGCAAAAATAGCGCGGTCGCTGTAACCGTAGTCGCGTTCGGCGACGAAGGGGGTTGGGGGTAAAAGTTCGTTGCCATGCCGGTCGAGCAGCCGAACGGTGAAACGGACGCGCAGCGCATATTCGCGAACGGTGCCATGCCGAGAGAGCGCTAAGAGATCGCGGCTCTCCTGGAGGTCGCTGAGCACCACTGTGGCGTCGGCATGGCTTGGGTCATCGGTCCAGGAAATTCCTGAGTTGAGAATAAGACTATGCAGCGCTTGGCCGAGAGGGGAGGTGCGATCGATGACGAATCGCAGGCGGCGTTCCTTCAGGTTAAAGTAACGGCGAGGGCGAAAACCACACCCCGTGAGCAGAAAAAGAAGCGAAAAAAGAAGGTGGTGACGGCGTCCAAGGGAGGATCGCTGCGCGGGGGTATCATTCCCATTAAGAGAGAGAATGGGGAGTTTGTTAAATAACCACATTGACCAGACGATTGGGGACAATGACGATTCTTTTGGGTGCGCGGCCGGCCAGCGCTTGACGCACCGCGTCGTTGGTGAAGAGCGCTGCGCGGATGGCGGCTTCATCAGCATTTGCCGCGACGGTGATTTTACCGCGCGTCTTTCCATTGATTTGTAAAACGAGCTCGATTTCGGCGACGATAAGGGCGGTTGGGTCAACAGTCGGCCATGGCGCTTCATGGATCGCGTCGCCGAAACCACAGGTGCGCCAGAGAGTATGGGCGATGTGAGGGGTGATAGGGGAAAGGAGACGCAGAAGGATAGAGAATCCTTCATAGGTAAGCGCTGAATGGGCCGGCGTTCCACTGTCTGGGAGGCGTTCGAGGAGGTTGAGAATCTTCATCGTGGCGGCAGCAACTGTGTTGAACTGCAAGCGAGCGAGATCGCGGTTAGCCTGTTCAAGGTGTTGATGCAGTTCGCGGCGCGCGGCGGCTAAGGGTGGAGAGAGAGCAGAGAGGAGTAGCCGACGATTATCCGTGTCAGGGAGAGACGGAAGGATGGTGGAATGATACTGGACCCCAAAGGACCAAACCCGCCGCAAAAAGCGATGCGCCCCTTCTACTCCCGCGTCGCTCCACTCAAGCTGGGCCTCAGGGGGAGCGGCGAAAATAATAAAGAAACGGGCAGTGTCCGCTCCGTATTGGTCGATGAGCGCTTGGGGGTCTACACCGTTGTTCTTGGATTTAGACATCTTCTCCAACCCACCGATCCTTACGGGGAGGCCGTCGTCGCGATGGACTGCACGGATGGGCTTTCCTTTGCTGTCTCGTTCGAGAATGACCTCCGATGGGTTGATCCATTTCTTTTGACCTGTGGTTGGGTCTTCTCGGTAGTAGGTTTCCGCAACGACCATCCCCTGGGTGAGGAGGTTGGTAAAGGGTTCGGAAAAGGGAATAAGCCCAAGGTCGCGTAGGGCACGGGTGAAAAAACGGGCGTAAAGGAGGTGAAGAATAGCGTGCTCAATGCCTCCGATATACTGATCGACGGGCATCCAGTAGCGTACCCGTTCATCCACCATCGCTTCTGAGTTGTCTGGACAACAGTAGCGAAGGAAATACCAGCTCGATTCGACAAAGGTGTCCAGCGTGTCGGTCTCCCGACGGGCAGGCTCTCCACATTGGGGACAGGGAACGTTGATCCATTCAGAGAGCTGGGCAAGCGGCGAGCCACGTCCGGTGATTTCAACTTCCTCCGGGAGAAGAACGGGAAGTGCTTCGTCAGGAACAAGAACTTCTCCGCAGTGGGGGCAGTGAATAATCGGTATCGGACAGCCCCAGTAGCGTTGCCGTGAAATTCCCCAGTCGCGAAGTCGATAATGAACCCGCTTTTGGCCAAGACCTCGCTCGGCGAGGGCGGCGGTGATCGCTTCGCTTGCTTCCTCAGAAGTGAGACCGGTAAAGGAACCAGAGGCAATCAGTCGTCCACGTTCCGCAAAGCGGTCGTTCCAGGGGGTAGAGCCGTCGATGGGTTGATCGACTCCCTCAGGAAGGATAACCTGACGAATGGGGAGCGCGTATTTCTGAGCAAAAGCGTAGTCGCGTTCGTCGTGCGCGGGAACCGCCATTACGGCCCCTTCTCCATACGCCATTAAAACGTAGTTGGCAACCCATACGGGGAGGAGTTCCCCCGAGAGAGGATGGATCACAAAATAGGGGGTGGGGACCCCCCGCTTTTCCACAGTCGCTAGGGTCGCTTCTGCGATCGATCCGTGCCGACACGTCTCTAAGAATGCGGCAACGGCGGGGTCTACAAGGGCAGCTTTCTGAGCTAAGGGGTGTTCGGGGGCGACCGCAACGTAGGTAGCTCCCATCAGCGTGTCGGGACGAGTGGTGAACACGGTGAGCACCCCTTCTTCGCCAACGGTTTTCGGGTCGTAGGGAAAGTGGACCTCTGCGCCGACGCTTTTCCCAATCCAGTTGGCTTGCATTCGTTTGACCTGCTCCGGCCAGCCGGGGAGTTGGTCGAGACCCGCCAGGAGCTCCTCTGCATAGGCGGTAATTTTCATGTAATACATAGGAATTTCGCGCCGCTCAACAGGCGCTCCGCTACGCCAGCCGCGGCCGTCGATAACTTGTTCATTGGCGAGCACCGTTTGGTCGACGGGGTCCCAATTGACCCAGCCCAGCTTCCGGTAGATTAACCCCTTTTGATAGAGGCGCTTGAAGACCCACTGCTCCCACCGATAGTAGTCTGCACGACACGTCGTGATCTCCCGCTGCCAATCGATTGCAAACCCCAACCGTTGGAGTTGCTGCTTCATATAGGCGATATTGCTGTAGGTCCAGGAGGCAGGGGGTACGCCGTTTTGAATGGCTGCATTTTCCGCCGGCAGACCAAAAGCATCCCAGCCCATCGGTTGCAAGACGTTGAAGCCTTGCATGCGCTTGGCGCGGGCAAGCAGGTCACCGATCGTGTAATTGCGGACATGCCCCATGTGCAGTTTGCCCGATGGGTAAGGGAACATCGAGAGACAGTAGAATTTGGGCCGAGAAGGATCTTCAACGGCTGCAAATGCGTTGACAGCGTTCCATTCGGCCTGCGCTGCGGCTTCGATAGCGTGAGGATCGTACTTAGTTTTCATCGCTGACCGCATCTTTGGGGGGAACGAGAGTATAGCGCGATTGGGGAAAAAAAGCCCGCGATCCAGCGATCGCGGGCTAACTCCATGCTGCCATGGAGAGGGAGGGAGACAACCTACTCAAAAACAAAATTATAGCAAGATCGAGTTTTTTTGCAAGTCGCTTCGCCTTTGCGGAGGGGTTAGGTAGAATGCGCGGGGGTAGAAAAAGTACAGACAGCAGCAGCGTGTTGGGAAAGAGGGTTAAGAGGGGAGTTTGAACTCTGCGTATAAAAAGCCGGGAGGAGCAGCGTTGGGACAAATCCCAGAAGAGCTACATACGTTAGATCCCGCACAGCAGAACGCGGTAACCCGACCGGCAGAGCATGTGCTGGTTTTGGCCGGCGCAGGGTCGGGAAAGACTAGGGTCCTGACGCACCGAGTGGCGTGGTTGATCGCTTGTGAAGGAGTGGATCCGGAGGCGATCTTGGCGGTGACCTTCACCAATAAAGCGGCCCGTGAAATGCGCGACCGCCTTTCCCTTTTGCTAGCGCCAGCGGCGGTAAACAGCCGGTGGGGAGTGTGGTTGGGGACCTTTCATGCCGTTGCTCATCGATTGCTTCGCCAACATGCTGCCGAAGCAGGGTTGATCCCTTCCTTTCAGATCCTCGATTCCCAGGATCAGTTAGCGCTGATCAAACGGTTGCTGCGCCGGTATAACATCGATGAGGGGGAGGTAGCGCCACGAGAGCTGATGGCATTTATCAATTCTCATAAGGATAAGGGGGAGCGGGTAGATCGGTTTGAACCGATAGGAGCTCGCCAGGCTCAGTTGGCGGAGCTTTGGCGGGCATACGAAGCTCAGTGCGCTCAAGAGGGAGTTGTCGATTTTTCCGAACTGCTTTTGCGGGTCCTAGAACTTTTGGAGACTAACCCAGACCTCCGTCTGCGGTATCGGAGCCGCTTCGCGCATCTTTTGGTCGATGAGTTTCAGGATACCAATCCTCTTCAGTATCGCCTTCTTAAACAGTTGGCTCTCGATCCCGAGAGTGGAGAGTCGGGGGCTTGGCTTTTCTGTGTCGGGGATGACGATCAGTCGATTTATAGTTTTCGAGGGGCACTGCCTGCCGTTTTGGCCTATTTCCAACGCGAGTTTCGGGCTACGTTGGTGCGTTTGGAACGAAATTACCGGTCGGCGGGAAATATATTGGCTGCAGCCAATTCGATCATCGCCCACAACCGCGACCGCATCGGGAAAGCGCTGTGGACCGAGCGGGGAGAGGGAGAACCGATCCGCGTCTTTATGGCCGACGATGAGATGGGGGAGGCGCGCTTTGTAGCCAGTTCGATTAGCGCTTTGATCGAGGAGGGAATTCCTGCGAAGGAGATCGCGATTCTTTATCGAACCAATGCGTTATCACGGGCGTTTGAACATCAGTTGTTGGCGTTGGGAATTCCATACCGCGTTTATGGGGGATTGCGCTTTTTTGAGCGAGCAGAGGTGAAACATGCGCTTGCCTATCTTCGTTTGTTACTGTTCCCAGAGGACGAAGGGGCATTGCTGCGTGTGATCAATGTGCCGGCACGGGGGATCGGTAGCAAAACCATCGAAGCGCTTTTGAAAGCGCGCGAGCCGGGGGAGAGTTGGGAGTCCGTAGCGATGCGCTTAGGAGGGCGAGGAGGGGTGGCCGTGCGGCAATTTGCAGAGCAGATCCGCACGATGCGCGCCGAGACCGCTTCCCTTCCCTTACCGGACGCGATCGCTTGGGTGATCGAAAAGAGCGGATTGGCGGCGAGCTACGCGCAAGGGGAAGAAGAGGGAGGCCAAAAAGAGCGCGAAGAGCGACTGGAAAACCTTGAGGCGTTGGTGGCGGCAGGCCACGACTTTGTGGCGGAGATGGCCCGGGAAGGTATCTCGCTTGCGGGACATGAAATGATCTCGCTCTTTTTGCAGCATGCGGCGCTCGAGTCGGGAGAGCATCAGGGGATAGAGGAGCATCGGGCGGTCCGATTGATGACCGTTCACGCCGCTAAGGGATTAGAGTTCGATACGGTCTTTTTAGTGGGGTTGGAGGAGGGGCTTTTCCCCCATGAGAACGCGCTCGAAAGTGCATTTCGCACAGTTACACCGGATGCCATCGAGGAGGAGCGGCGGTTGATGTATGTGGGGGTAACGCGCGCAAAGCGCCAGCTTTTTCTGACGTGGGCTGCGAGCCGTCGTCTGCATGGGGGAGTCCGCTACCATGCCCCTTCGCGCTTTATCCAAGAGATCCCAGAGGAGCTTTTGCGTTGGTTGTCGCCGCGCCCTACGCAGCGAGGAAAAGAGTTTTCGAGAGGAGCACCGATGGCCGCTGCCGAAGGAGCCATAGCTTCTTCCCCCCTTTACCTTTGGCGCCCTGGAATGCGGGTGAGGCACAGCAAATTCGGGGAGGGGGTAATCGTCCGCGTAGCGGGGGCAGGCGCCCAGACCGAGGCGACCGTTCGCTTCGCACCGCCCGTAGGAGAGAAACGCCTGCTCGTTGCGCTCGCTAAAATGACACCCCTTTCAGATGGGTAACGATTTTCCCTTCGGCAAACGAAGGGGGTGGAAAGGGAAAAAGCTCAGGCGGAGCCGATTTGCCGACCGCTTCCGGTGACCAGAAGCCGGTTGCGGCCCAGTTCGTCATAGGTGGTCAGCTGGGCATCGGTTTCAAGCAGCAAGCTGAGCGCGCGCTGGGTAAAAAGTTGCAATTCGCGTACCACCGTACCATTACGTTGGTTGCGCAAGCGACACTCTTTGGCGAGCGCACAGACTCGTTGCCAGATTTCGAGTAACGGCGGGTCGGCGAGCCATACCATTAGAATTTTTTTGAGCTCTTCCTCCCTGTTCGGAAACGCGGTGGCGACTATCTTCAATTTTTGCCGTTCAAAAGCTTGCAACTCCTCGGCCACCTTATTTTTGCGTCCAACGATGGTTTCGATATCCTCCGCCACCCCGCGTTGCAGGGCCACCAGCTCTTCATCGAGCAATTGAGCAAATGCCTGCAGCTTCTGCTCCTCCTGCGAGAGAATCGAACCCAGTAGCGCCAACTGCGCGGGGGTAGGTTGGGGAAGTGGGTTGCTCATCCTCTCCACCTGTAATTATTTGTTTTCCGCTTCTCCGCTTTGACCGCTCTGAAGAAGGGCATGGGCCTCCGCCAGTAGCCGCTCGGCAATCCGTTCCGGATGAATCCGAAACTCTCCGTTTCGAATCGCGGCGCGCAGCTCGTTTACCTTCTCCCATTGTATTTCGGGTATTTGTTCCATGGCTTGCTCCACACGCGCGAGAACAGCGGCTAACGGAGAGATGGCAACAGCCGCCTGGCTCCCTTCTTCGCGATTTTCATTTCTCTCTGGGGTCGGCGGGGGACGCGTGGGAGAAAGAGAAGAGGCAGTGCCAACAGCGGAGGTTTGCGTGGAGGTCGGTTGGATCTTAACCATTTTAGGCCTTTCAGAGCGTTAGAGGTACCGTTATTTTAGGAGCTCCACTGCGGTTAACGGAATCTGTACGCAAAAATTGAGAGTGAGAGACAGCGAACATTAGGGTGCCAGTCGAACGATTCCATCGGCGATGGCGGTTCCCGTGACAGTCTGTCCATTGGCAAGGCGGACGCGAACGGGGTCTCCTACGGCGGCGCGATTGAGCGCCTGTGCCCGCCCTTCTACCCGAAAACCGGGCCCTTCTTGGATGATCCGAACTTCTTGCCCTTGACGAATCACGATGGGAGAAGAGAGCCAGCTGCGCCGTATCGGCTGACCCGCCGCAATGCTTACCCGCAACACCTTGTCGATCGCTTCAGAGGGATCATCGATGAGATCTTCTGCCATTTGAGTTCGTTCGCCTCGCTGGGCGAGGAGATCCTCAGCGGTAATTCGCGCTCCATGACGCAAAGGACGAGCGGCAACATAGTAGGTACCAAAGCGGCGCACCGTTGCAGGGATGTGTAGGGTCCAAGAAGAGGGGTGTAGACAGCGCACCGTGACGACGATACGCCCTCGCAAGCGTTGCCATTCAGAAGGGAGTTCAGGGGCCACTGCATTGCAAGGGGGAAGATGGTCAGCCTCCGTAGGGGGGGGAACCTCGATATGAACTTCTTCTTGCCATCCTGCGGTCTCTTGAGTTAAAGCGTCGCGAACCAAGGCTGCGATTGCAGCGGCATCCAAACGCTGAGAGGCGAAAAGGGGGAAGGCCGCTACGGCAAGAGAGAAAGCGGCAAGCGTGACCGGGTACGGCAGCAATTGCCACCCCCGACGCCCTTTTTTTCGCCCATGAGATAAGAACACACACGCTATCCTGAAAGGCATGGAATAACCATTGCTGGGATAGTTGCCGGCAAACTCACTAAGGAGTCGAATGATGGACAAGATGGAACAGCTTCTTTCCTTTCAACGCCGCGCGCTGACGGTCCATGGAACGCGACAGCAGCTCGTCGCTTCTAATATCGCCAACGCGGATACACCCCATTATAAAGCAAGGGATATCGATTTTCGCGCGGCGCTGGCTGCGGCAGGAAAGAGGATGGAGGTGCCGTCGCCAGAGCTTTCTCGAACCCATCCGCGCCATTTGTCGGGACGGGGGAGCGGCGAAGGTCCGCTGGCCCCCTTTGTGGGTTACCGGACCGAGGTCCAGAGCGCAGTAGACGGCAACACCGTCGATATGGATCAGGAGCGGGCAGCATTTGCCGAATCCTCTCTTTATTATGAGGCGAGCCTGAACTTTATTAATCGCCAACTGCGCGGGCTGAAGACCGCTATCACAGGGCAGTAAGGGAGGGTAAACGATGAGCCTGTTGAATGTATTTGGAATCGCCGGTTCGGCGATGACTGCTCAGTCTGTGCGGCTGAATACAACCGCTTCCAACCTTGCAAACGTCGAAAGCGTCGTAGATGAGAAAGGACAACCTTATCGCGGCAAACAGGTCGTCTTTCAGGTTAAACCGGTGCAGGGGGAGTTTGCCAAGGGGGTACGGGTAAAGGAGATTGTCGAAAGCGCTGCTCCTTTCCGATTGGTTTATGATCCCTACAACCCCGCCGCTGATGCTCGAGGGTATGTGCGAATGCCGAATGTGAATGTGGTGGAAGAGATGGTCAATATGATCTCGGCTTCCCGCTCTTATCAAAACAATGTGGAAGTTTTGAATTCGGCGCGTGATTTGCTAAGGAAAACGTTAGCGATCGGTCAATAGTCGCAGTGGATCTCGAAAAGAGGTTTCTGGGAGGGAAGCGCGATGATGAGCGTGATCAACACCAACGTTGCGAGTTTGAATGCGCAACGCAATCTTTACAAGACGGGGTTGGATCTGCAAACGGCGATGCAGCGCCTCTCTTCAGGGCTGCGGATCAACACCGCGAAGGATGACGCGGCGGGGTTGGC
>JAOAEZ010000071.1 GCA_026416515.1 Hydrogenophilus sp.
TTCCAGAACCTTATGGGTACGTGCCGCGAGGCAAGGTGGACTACCGACGCTTCAGGGTAGGTCGACGCAAGCCAACTGCTTAAGACTCCGGAGTCTCGTAATGAGGAGAAGGAGTTGAAGGCAGGATGGGCTCTTCGTATGAAGAGTTCGACCGATCCCTGGAGCCCGTGAAAAGGTAGTCCACAAGGATCCCATAAGACCGTACCGAGAACCGGCACAGGTGGACTTCCTGAGAAGGGAACGGCGCGTTGGGAGAAACCTCCCCAGGGAAATCGGCAAGTTGGCCCCGTATGTTCGCTAGAAGGGGTGCCTGTAATCCTAACCATTCCGAGCTTTCTTAAGAAAGCGAGGAATGGGAGGGATTGCAGGTCGCAGTGACAAGGCCCAAGCGACTGTTTAACAAGCGGAAAGAGAGTTTTCGATGTTCTCTCTCCGGTTAAAAAACGCAGGGGACTGCTAGTCCGAAAGGATGAGTACAGTCCCTGAGGTTTGCCCAGCTGCGGTGTGTGAAACCCGGTTCCAACCGGGCTAAGCCCCGCAGAGCGGCGGCGGTAACTCTGACCGTCGTATCCTAGGCGGTCAACTGAAAAAGTGATGCTGCCGCCTTGGGCGATACAAGTACCGTAATCCCTTGCCGCTTAAATGGCGGCCCGTTGAATAGCTTAACGACTTGGGTACTGTCCCGGGGAGGATCCCAGCGAAGTCGGCATTCCGG
>JAOAEZ010000072.1 GCA_026416515.1 Hydrogenophilus sp.
CGCTTCACACACCCCATTTACACAGCCATAGATGGTTGAAACGTCGCCCATAATCCACCTATACCCTCCCCAGTGAGGCAGGTTCAGTACCAACCGGCCATTTCTTCGGTGGTAAACTACCCCGTCCCTATAAACCAACTCTGCCAATGGGTACCCCGTTTCCTCGGCAGCCACTTCTTCCCACAACCTAGCTATGTCCGCCTTAATGGCGCCAGCCCGTTGGATTAGTTGCAAGCAATCAACGCCACCTGTGGGTTGAGAAGGTTGAGGTAGTTGAGATGGCTGCGCAACTTGAGTTGTGGTATGAGAAGTTTGAGGTGGTTGAGGTGGTTGAGGAGGTTGAGAAAATGTCTGCGCAACTTGAGTCGGGATAGTAGACAAAGGTTGAATTTTTTCCTCAAGTATAGACGCAGGCTGAGGGCTTTGGGGAGACGGCTGGGGTATAGGTTGAGGTTGAACTTGCAAAATGGGTTGAGTTTGAGAGAAAGGCAAAGGCGTAGGTTGGGGCATGAGTTGAGTAGGCGGTTGGGGTGTGGGTTGGGGTATAGGTTGGGTAGAGGATTGCCGGGGGGTTCTTGTCTTGAGTAGTATGGAAAAACCGACCCCTACAGCAGATATTCCACCTAGCACTAACCACAGTCCATTCATGCCGGACCTCACTGCATGAGGAGCTGGAC
>JAOAEZ010000073.1 GCA_026416515.1 Hydrogenophilus sp.
GACCAGCACCTTCCGATCCTGGTACCGGAAGTGGAGGATGGCGGGCGTGTCAAATTCGGGCGAACGGACGGAGAAGGCAATGATGCGGTCGAGATGGGGATGGTTGTAGAGACCCGTGACCTCGGACGACAGCGGAAGCTGCCCGTCGGTGTAGTGGACGATGAGGTCAATGATGGATTGGGGGTCGAAAACGATGCGACAACGGTTAGACGGCATTGTCGGTTCCTCCGCCGACGGACCATACGCGGTTGGTCCGGAAGGTGACAACAAGCTCGGGGGAGTCGAAGATTGGTGTGTCGGCTTCCACTTCGAGCCCCAGAAGGCGATTGGCAGGGTTGATCTGGAACCGGAGCGGCCGGATTGGGGCCGGAAACTGGAGATAGGCGGCAAGCAACGCCGCCAGAGAATCGATGGTGGTGACGAGAAGACGTTCCTTCATCCTACCGACATGGTAGCGGATGGGGTGCGGGTTGTCAAGTTTCGGATGTTTTTTTTTTTTAAAAATTTTAAAAAGGGGGGGGGGGGGGGGGGGGGGGGGGGGTATCCGCCCCCCCCGCCCACCTATTCCATGCGTTCGACCGCCTGCCCCCCGGCCACTTCCAGGACGCGCTACCACTACCTGAAGGTGTACCGCCTATCGCCCTGATTCTACGC
>JAOAEZ010000074.1:0-292 GCA_026416515.1 Hydrogenophilus sp.
ACCTTGGTGGGGTCAATGACACCTGCCTCGACGAGATCCTCGAACTTTTCGGTGGCGACGTTGTAACCGAAGTTGATGTTAGATGTTTCGGCTTTAATTTTTTCGACCACCAAGGAGCCCTCGACGCCAGCATTTTCGCAGAGAGTGCGGCATGGGGCTTCAAGGGCCTCGCGGACGATGTCGACGCCGATCTTCTCGTCGCCTTTGACCTTGACTTTATCAAGAGCGGGGAGGCAACGCAAGAGGGCGACGCCACCGCCCGGGACGATGCCTTCCTCGACAGCGGCGCGGG
>JAOAEZ010000074.1:302-646 GCA_026416515.1 Hydrogenophilus sp.
GTGGAGGGCGTCCTCAACCCGGGCCTTCTTTTCTTTGAGTTCGGTTTCGGTCGCTGCGCCGACTTTAATGACGGCGACGCCACCGGCGAGCTTTGCCAGGCGCTCTTGAAGTTTTTCGCGATCGTAATCGCTGGTGGTTTTTTCGATCTGGAGTTTGATTTGCTCGATGCGGCCTTTGATGGCGTTGGTTTTGCCTTTGCCTTTCACGATGGTGGTATTTTCCTTATCGACGACGACACGGCCGGCTTGGCCGAGGACGTCGAGGCCGACATTTTCGAGCTTGAGGCCGAGCTCTTCACTGATGAAGGTACCGCCGGTGAGGATAGCGATATCTTCCATCATGG
>JAOAEZ010000075.1 GCA_026416515.1 Hydrogenophilus sp.
CCCCCTGCCCCCTCTCTTCACCGTGGGGGAAAGACCGGGGGTGGGATACGGACACCTAAACTCAGCACGGATCATGTCTAGTACGCGCGGTAGATCCTGTTCAACCAACTCAGCCCTCACCCGAATAAAACGTAGCCCCAGCGACTCGATAAGCTCTTGCCTTTCCCGATCTGCCTCAATCTGCTGTAAGTGGATTTGCCCATCAACTTCAACGATCAGACGCTCCTCGCTACAAAAGAAATCCACTACGAAGGCACCAATTGGTTGCTGGCGACGGAATTTGCGACCATCAAGCTGCTTGCCACGCAACGCCGCCCAAAGGATAGCCTCGCTGCGTGTCGGCGTTTTGCGGAAAGAACGCGCGATCTCAACCATTCGTTGACGAAGCGGCTCCGGAACGTGCCAACGATCGGGTTCTCTTATTTCATTCATTTTGCTTCCTTACTCCGACAAGGGAGGGGAGTCTTATCCCCTCACCCCCTGCCCCCTCTCCCACAAGGGGAGAGGGGGGGCTTTGCCCCTCACCCCCCTGCCCCCTCTCCCACCAAGGGGAGAGGGGGGCTTTGCCCCTCACCCCCCTCACCCCCCTCACCCCTCTCCCACC
>JAOAEZ010000076.1 GCA_026416515.1 Hydrogenophilus sp.
ACTTCCGTTGCCTTCAGCCCAGACGGGCACTACGTGGTCAGCGGGAGTTGGGATGGAACCGCACGGGTCTGGGAGGCCTCTGGCGGGCGCGAAATCGCCCGCATGACGCATGAGAACGAGGTAACTTCGGTTGCCTTCAGCCCGGATGGGCGCTACGTGGTCAGTGGGAGCGTGGATGGCGCGGTGCGGCTTTGGGAGGCTGCTGGCGGGCGCGAAATCGCCCGCATGATGCATGACGATGAGGTGACTTCTGTCGCCTTCAGCCCAGACGGGCGCTACGTGGTCAGCGGGAGTTATGACGGCACAGCACGGGTCTGGGAGACCTCTGGCGGGCGCGAAATCGCCCGCATGATGCATGAAGGCGGTGTAACTTCCGTTACCTTCAGCCCAGATGGGCGCTATGTAGTCAGTGGAAGCAATGATGGCACGGCGCGGGTCTGGGAGGCCTCCGGCGGGCGCGAAATCGCCCGCATCACGCATGAGATCGGTGTAACTTCCGTTGCCTTCAGCCCAGACGGGCACTACGTGGTCAGCGGGAGTTGGGATGGAACCGCACGGGTCTGGGAGGC
>JAOAEZ010000077.1 GCA_026416515.1 Hydrogenophilus sp.
CCCTGCGGGGGAGTGGGGGAGAACTCGTTTCAAACCCCTTCACAGCGGGGCTTTTTTGTTTTGAAGGAGTGCGCCATGGCCACCATGGCGCGTGGGTTTCAAACCCCTTCACAGCGGGGCTTTTTTGTTTTGGAGGGAATATGGTTAAGAAGAAAATTTCATGGCTAGGTTTCAAACCCCTTCACAGCGGGGCTTTTTTGTTTTGAAATTGCGAACTTGAAAGTTTTTCTTTCTTGCAAAAAGTTTCAAACCCCTTCACAGCGGGGCTTTTTTGTTTTGGGGCCTCAACGAGGTCCTATTTGGGTCGGGCGAATGGTTTCAAACCCCTTCACAGCGGGGCTTTTTTGTTTTGCCGTTGCTAATCTTTCCGCAACGGTCCCCGTAATCCAAGTGTTTCAAACCCCTTCACAGCGGGGCTTTTTTGTTTTGAGACCAACCCTCGCGGCGACGCCGTGGGGTTGTCCGAGTTTCAAACCCCTTCACAGCGGGGCTTTTTTGTTTTGCTCCGCTGGGAACCTAGGTCCACGCACCCTGCTCCCCATGTTTCAAACCCCTTCAAAG
>JAOAEZ010000078.1 GCA_026416515.1 Hydrogenophilus sp.
GGTTTGAAACCCGACTCCCTGTCGTGGAACTCCCAAACAACCACTTCCTCCAAAACAAAAAAGCCCCGCTGTGAAGGGGTTTGAAACTGCCTCTATGAGCGCGTCAAGCTGGTTCGCATCGGCGTCAAAACAAAAAAGCCCCGCTGTGAAGGGGTTTGAAACACGAGAAAGGCGTCAAACGCCCGCTCGAACTCATCCTCAAAACAAAAAAGCCCCGCTGTGAAGGGGTTTGAAACGTATCGTTCTTTGATGTAATCAATGAGGTCGAACATCAAAACAAAAAAGCCCCGCTGTGAAGGGGTTTGAAACTCTCAAACCCGTCTCGGTCGGTTATCACGAACCAGCGGCAAAACAAAAAAGCCCCGCTGTGAAGGGGTTTGAAACGAGAACACAGGGCGTATCCGCCGTCACCACTGCCGATCAAAACAAAAAAGCCCCGCTGTGAAGGGGTTTGAAACCTCAACGCCACCGTGAGCCGACTGCAGGAGGCTCATCGCCAAAACAAAAAAGCCCCGCTGTGAAGGGGTTTGAAACAAGCGGTCTCCCACATGGGAGACCTTCTCC
>JAOAEZ010000079.1 GCA_026416515.1 Hydrogenophilus sp.
CCGGGAGGCTTGGGGACTACCGCTACTACAACATGGACCAGGCGGTGGCCCGGGCCCTGAAGCTCTTTGAGGAGGTGATGAGATGGGAAACTTGATTTTTGGAGCATGGGGTAAGCCAGTTGCTAACGTTGGGGGTCCCCGGCGGATAGTGTTTGAGCTTGCTAGGGGACTGCTGAGTAAAGGTGGGTTTAAGATCCACTATTTAGATTTGTCAGCGGGGCGAAAGATTCAAAATCTTGACTTGGAAGCTCTGCTCTCGTACTCAGATGTTATTACAAAGCCTTACTTTACTTCCGTTGTAGCCTCTTTCATCCACCCTGCAGTGCGGCCCTACATTAGGGGGGTATGGCGCTCTTTGCGAGCTCTCCTAGATGAAGGACGGGTGCATAAGCTGTTAAATTCTCTTCCCAATGAGGGAGTGGTAAATTTTCACGGTGTAGGCGTAGGAGCACCTGAGATTCTATCTCGATTGCGTTTACCTGTCATCTGGACAGAACACAGTAAGGGAAGCATTTTGCGAGAGTCAGCACAGTTAGATGGAATTGAAAGGAACAGATATGGTG
>JAOAEZ010000080.1 GCA_026416515.1 Hydrogenophilus sp.
CTCGCGGCGGAGTTCGTGGCCTCCGAGGACCTGCAGAAGCTCTTCATTCCTCGGGACTACAAGGATCTCCTTCGGGAGTACCATGTACGGGAGAAGGCGTTCTCCAGGGCCAAGGGGGACTTCCTCAACACCCTGGCCGCCGTGGACGAGGCGGTCTTCGACCTCTTCGGCCTCACCTCCGAGGAGCGGAAGCACATCGTGGAGCGCCTGGGAAGCTTCCCCCTGGACCGCTTGCGTCCCAGGTATCCCTGGGACATCGAAGAGATCCGCCCCCTGAGGGCGTACACGGAGGACAGGTTCAGATGAGCTACGGGACATTCCAGAAAAAGTCGTTCATATGCCCCAGGTGTGGGGTCTTGGCGAACCAGGATTGGTACAAACTGCTGTATGATCCCGATGATACCCTAAACAAGGTTTCGGAGACGCTAAGGTATCTATTGCAACAAGATTCGAACCCCATTTTCTCAGATGCGGCTAGGGAGCGACTTCTTTCTTCCGCTTCGAAGTCGCTACGCCAAGCTTTCAAGGTTCCCGAAGAAAAGGGGAGGGAAC
>JAOAEZ010000008.1 GCA_026416515.1 Hydrogenophilus sp.
ACCTATTCCTTCAGGCACCGCTCACAGGTGCCCACACCCATCAGCCATCACTGCACGGTTAAAGATCAACGCTCAGCAGACCTTTCACTGTACCCTAAAACACAGAAAAAGTCAATACCCAAACAACGACGAGAGCAGCTCACTGACATTTCCTACTGCGATAACCTTTAATCCTACCTCCTGTTTTGGAGCGTTGCCACGTGGCACCCACGCCATTTGAAACCCAAGTTTTGCCGCCTCCCGCAACCGCTCCTGCCCCCGCGGAACAGGTCGAACCTCTCCTGCCAAACCGACTTCCCCGAACACGACCGCTGATACCGGCAAGGGTTGGTTGCGTAACGAGGACAGAATTGCCGCCGCGACAGCCAAATCTCCCGCTGTCTCACCGATTCGAACGCCGCCCACCGCGTTTATAAAGACATCCCACTCAGCTGTTCGCACCCCGGCATGACGGTGCAAAATAGCAAGCAACATCGCGACGCGGTTAGCGTCTACCCCCACTGCCAAACGGCGGGGATTAGGAGAGATCGCCTGATCGACCAAAGCCTGGATCTCTACCAAGAGGGGGCGTGTTCCCTCAATGGTCGGCAAGACCACGCTGCCTGCTACATTCGGCCGATGTTCGGCCAAAAAGATCGCCGACGGGTTATTCACTCCGCGCAATCCCTTATCGGTCATCACAAACACCCCAAGCTCGTTGGCAGCGCCGAAGCGGTTCTTAAAAGCCCGGATTAATCGATGGTTGGCGTTGCTATCTCCCTCGAAGTATAGGACCGTATCCACCATATGCTCCAGCACCCGTGGCCCGGCCAAGCTCCCCTCC
This sequence comes from Hydrogenophilus sp., assembly GCA_026416515.1. Taxonomy (GTDB): domain Bacteria; phylum Pseudomonadota; class Gammaproteobacteria; order Burkholderiales; family Rhodocyclaceae; genus Hydrogenophilus. The sequence goes on from JAOAEZ010000008.1 coordinate 824, forward strand.
TTGGTTACATGTCCGATTAGGATAAGCGCCGTTCCGCTGCTCTTGGCAAAACGGGTAAGTTGTGAAGCGCACTCCCGCACTTGCCCCACCGAACCAGGTGCTGAGGAGAGCGCTGGCGTATATAACGTCTGGATCGAATCAATCACTGCCACCCGGGGCTTTGTCGCCGCCAACGCTTCGAGGATCGGCTCCAACTCCACCTCGGCGAGCAGCGGCACCGGCGTCTCCCCCAACCCTAAGCGATCGGCACGCATGGCCACCTGCTCTGGCGACTCCTCTCCAGTTACATACAAAGTAGGGCCCAAAGCCGCTGCCTCTAAAGCAGCCAAGCACTGCAAAACCAATGTGGACTTCCCTACCCCTGGGTCTCCTCCCAACAACACCACTGCTCCGGGGACCAATCCCCCTCCTAACACTCGGTCCCACTCCCCGATCCCTACGCGCAGTCGTGTTAGCGGGTGACGCTCGACCGCCGAAATTGCCACGGTTGACGAAGCAGCCGTTGCTGCCTCCGGTCGAGTCAAATGACGGCGCCCCACCGCCTCCCCTTTCGGCGGCGATTCTTCTACCTCCACCACACTGTTCCATGCCCCGCATTGTGGACACTGCCCCTGCCACCGCAGAAGCGTGCTCCCGCATGCCGTACACCGAAAAACGGCCGACGAGCGTCCCACTTCTCAGCCGAAGAAAGCCTCAGCCTTTGGTAGTTCCCGTTCCATCACCTGCAAGCGTTCCTTCGCAAAATCGGCAAAAACATTGATTTTTCGAGAGCGAAACTTATCTTTTGGCAAGATAATCACAAAAGGTGTATAGAGCGCTGGTTCCAGCGGTAACGCCCGGAGATCAGCAGCACGGATCTCCTCCAAAAGGGCGGCTCTCGAAGCGATCGCCACGCCGATCCCCGCTGCCGCCAAGTGTTTTACCCCCGCCAGGGTTCCCACCTCGGCGGCGAGCTGCAATGTTGCGGGATCTATACCAGCCGCCCGGAAAAACTCTTCTGCCAATTCCCGAATAGCGTTTCCTGGATCGCGTTGGATAAAGGGATATTCCGCCAAATCCTTCGCGGTCAACCGTTTCTTGCCGCATTTTGCGAGAGGGTGTGTGGGCGCAAAGATCGCCCACAGCTCGTCGCGGCCGGCGGGGATCTGCTCGATATGGGGATCATCGGCAACAATCTCGATCATTCCCATATCTAGTTCTCGGTTGGCTACCCGGCTCTGGGTCAGTTCCGAGTTCCCCACGATCAATCTTGGAACGACATGAGGGTGTCGCCGTTTAAACTCTTCAAGCAAGCGTGGCATCCAAAAAGCTGCGAGCGTTGTTGAACAACCGATCGACAATGGACCACGCAGCTCCTGGGTAAGCTCACTGATCCGCGTCTCCAACTCCTCATCGAGAAGGATCATCCGTTCCGCGTACGCGAAAACAATCTCCCCCGCGGGGGTGAGCCGTAATTTTCGGTGATTGCGGTCGATCAATGTCGTATCGAAGTGTTCCTCCAACTGTTTGATTTGGAAAGTCACCGCCGGTTGAGTCATCCCCAATTTGGAAGCCGCTTTTGTAAACGAACCCGTTTTAACCACAGTGTAAAAGACCTGCAAACGGCGATCAGCCATTTCTTTTTCTCCCTTCTCATCGCGAATCGGCAGCACGCGCTAGGGCCTGCGCGCCTACCCCCTTTTTCGGCAACCCAGAAGGATCTAGGAACTCCGCGAACAAACGAACCACTTCTTCAGCGGAAAGCGCCATCCACTCTCCTCGCCGCAAGCGAGGGGGCAATACCACCGGACCGTACCGGATGCGAATAAGGCGGCTTACTCTATGGCCCACCGCCGCGAGGAGGCGGCGCACCTCTCGGTTACGTCCCTCGCGCAATACCACGCGGTACCAGCGGTTAAGTCCTCGCCCCCCTCCCTCTTCGATCCGCTCGAACCGTGCCACCCCATCCTCGAGCGTTATCCCGCTCAATAATCGTTCCTGCTCCTCAGCGCTCAATGTCCCCACCACCCGCACGGCGTACTCGCGCTCCACGGCGTAGCGGGGATGCATCAAGCGGTTAGCCAACCCGCCGTCGGTAGTAAGCAAAAGAAGACCTTCGCTATTTATATCGAGGCGTCCCACAGCAACCCACCGACCGGCGCGCAGCAACGGCAAACGATCGAAAACGGTAGGGCGCCCCTCTGGATCGGCGCGAGAGACAATTTCCCCGATTGGTTTATGATAAAGAATTACCTGAGGGACTCGATCTTCTCGCCGCCACTCTATAACCCGGCCATTTACGGAGATCCGATCGCCTGGCCGTACTCGATCTCCCAACTGAGCAATACGCCCATTAACCCGTACCTGTCCCGCGGCGATCCACGCCTCGATTGTCCGTCGTCCCGCTAGCCCCATTCGCGCGAGCGCTTTTTGCAATCGCTCACCTCGCTCTTCTTCCTCCACGGGACCTTTAGGATTTTTTCCTCTCTTCACCATCTTGTGCCTCTCTTCTCCCCGCCTCCAAAACTGATCCTCTCCTCGCCGCCAAAAGCCTTTTCACCCGCTAGGGGGGCCCCATTTGCTCCATTTTTCACGAATAATCCACTCCCATCGCCTCACGGATATCGCGCATCGTCTCCTGCGCTATTCGGCGCGCTTTATCGCAACCGTCGGCGACAATCGCCCGCACCAATGCGGGATCGTCGAGGTAAGGCTGCGCTCGCTCCTGGAACTGTTCTAATTCTCGCAACACTGCCGTCACCACCGGCTGCTTACACTCCAAACAGCCGATTCCCGCGGAACGGCATCCCTTCTCCACCCACGCATGAACCTCTGGATCGGTATACAGCTGATGAAAAGCCCACACCGGACACCGTTGAGGCTCGCCCGGATCGGTACGGCGCACCCGTGCGGGGTCGGTACGCATCGTGCGGATCTTCTGCTCCACGCTAGCGCGATCCTCACGCAATCCGATCGTATTTCCGTAGGACTTCGACATTTTTTGCCCATCCAACCCGGGAATCTTTGCCGTCTCGGTAAGAAGTGCTTCCGGCTCCACCAAAATCAAGCGGTAGCGTCCCTCTAGATACCCATAGAGCCGCTCGCGGTCGCCAAGGGTCAAACTCTGCTCCTCGTCGAGCATAGCTTTGGCTTGTGCCAACGCCTCCTCATCGCCATTCTGTTGGTAGCGAAGTCGCAACTCCAGGTAAAGCTTGGCGCGTTTGCTTCCCAACTTCTTCACGGCTTCGAGAGCCTTTGTCTCAAAATCGGTCTCGCGCCCGTAGAAATGGTTAAAGCGCCGGGCCACCTCGCGGGCAAGTTCGATATGAGGAACCTGATCCTCTCCTACTGGGACCAAACTGGCGCGGTAGATCAAGATATCGGCTGTTTGCAACAACGGATACCCCAAAAAACCATATGTCGAAAGATCTTTATGGTGGTTCAATTTCTCGATCTGATCTTTATATGTCGGCACCCGTTCTAGCCAACCCAGCGGTGTGCTCATCGACAACAGCAGAAACAATTCGGCATGCTCGACCACCCGTGATTGGATAAAAAGGACCGCCTGGTTGGGGTTGATTCCCGCTGCCAACCAGTCGACAAACATCTCCCAAATATAACTCTCCACCGTTAAAGGCTCCTCGTAATGGGTCGTCAAAGCATGCCAATCGGCTGCGAAAAAAAAGCAAGGGTATTCATCCTGCAACCGGACCCAGTTCTTCAATACCCCATGGTAATGTCCTAAATGCAAGCGACCGGTCGGTCGCATCCCTGAAACAACTCTCGTACCGTACATCATCATCCCCACCTACGCACCCACCGCGGCTAATAATCCCTGCCGCAACCCTACATAGAATGGCCAAAGAAGTGGTGACAACAGACCCGCCGCCAGCAGCAGCAACAGAATCACCATTCCGTACGGCTCCAACCGTGCCAAGAAATCAGCGGCGCGCGTTGGCAGCAGAGCAACCAAAATTCTTCCTCCATCTAGGGGCAAAATGGGCAGTAAGTTGATCAGCATCAACATCAGGTTGATATGAATTCCCGCATCGCCCATCCGTGCCAATGCCGCCCACGCCCCGCTCGCTCCTTCCAAGAAGGCCAACTTGTATACCGCTGCCCAGCCGATCGCCTGCAAAAAATTAGCGGTGGGTCCTGCGGCGGCCACCCACATCATATCGCGCTTAGGATCGCGCAATCGCTGAGGGTTTACTGGAACCGGTTTTGCCCACCCGAACAGCAACGCTGTCCCTCCCATTCCCATCGACAGCACCAACAGCAGCAACGGCACCGCCACCGTGCCGACGGGGTCAATATGGCGAATCGGATTAAGCGAAATTCGTCCCATTCGCGCCGCGGTTGGATCTCCCAGAATGCGCGCCGCATATCCATGTGCTGCCTCATGGAGTGTGATCGCCAACAGCACTGGAATCGCCCAAATCGCGATCGTCGCGATCACCTCCCCCATTTTTCCCCTCTTGTTTCCGGCTGCAAACTTCACTCCTCTTCGACCACCAGCCCGATCTGAGCCACGTCACCTGCTCCCTGTCGAACGACTACAGGAGGAATGGTTGTTAAATCCACAACGGTTGTCATTGCCTGTGGGCGTTCTCCGCTGTCGACCACTATACTCAGCCACTGACCCAACCGCTCTTCGATCTCTTCGGGGTCAACCAACAGCGATCCATCCCTCCCCTCCTGCGCTGTCGTGGCCAACAGCGGTGCCCCGTAATGGGCCAAAACAGCCTGGACGATAGGGTGGCCCGGAACACGCAAGCCCACCGTTCGCCGTTTGGGGTGAAGCACTTTTCTCGGCAGCTCATGCGATCCCTCGAGAATAAAGGTAAAAGGGCCTGGCGTTCCCAGCCTCAACAAACGATATTGGCGGTTATCGACTCGGGCGTAATGCCCCAACGTTGAAAGGTCACGGCAAAAAAGGGTAAAAAGATGGCGATCGTCTACCCCTCGCAGTCGGCGCGCGCGCTCCAACGCCTCGGCATCCCCTAACGCCCAAACAATCGAGTAGGAGGCATCTGTCGGCAAAGCCACCAGATCTCCCCCCCGCAAAACCTCAACCACAGCCGCCACCGAATGGGGCGACGGGTTTGACGGATGGACAAAGAGGCGTTTTCCCATAGAAAAGAATTATACACCTCTTATCGTCCGCCCATTCACCCCTCCCTCTCGCCATCTGCCAGAAGCGCCTCGACAAACTCCCGCACGACAAATGGTCGCAAATCGTCGATCCCCTCTCCAACGCCTATGAACCGCACAGGTTTAGGCAAACGACGCGCGATCGCCGCCAACACGCCCCCCTTAGCGGTACCATCCAATTTCGTCACCACTAAGCCGCTGACGCCGACTGCCCGATCGAATGCTTCTAGCTGGGCCAGCGCGTTTTGGCCGATCGTCGCATCGAGAACCAACAATACCTCATGGGGCGCGCCCGGCTCTACTTTTTGAATCACGCGGCGCACCTTTGCAAGCTCCTCCATCAGATGGTGCTGGGTGGGCAACCGCCCTGCTGTATCGATGATCACCAAATCGACGCCGCGTGCTTTTGCAGCGTGCACCGCATCGAACGCCACCGCTGCAGGGTCCCCCCGTTCCTGGGAAATGACCGGTATTCCATTACGCGCTCCCCATGCGGCAAGCTGCTCGCGGGCCGCCGCTCGAAAGGTATCGCCCGCCGCCAACAGCACCGAGTATCCTTGCCGTTGATACCAACGGGCGATTTTGCCGATCGAGGTCGTCTTTCCTGTCCCGTTTACGCCCACCACCAGCAACACAAAGGGCCGCACCCCTCCCACCTCTAAAGGGGCCTCCAAAGGAGCCAGCACCTCTATCAACGACTCAGCAAGTGCCTGGCGAAGCTCCTCTGCCCGGTTTATTCGCGCTCGCCTGGCTCGTTCTCTCAACGCGCCGATCAGGATCTCGGTTGCCTCAACCCCGCAATCGGCGGTAATTAGAGTAGCCTCCAGCTCCTCAAATAGGGCCTCATCTACTCCGCGCCCACCGAAAATCGCCGACAATTGAGCGCGCGTGCGGGCCAGCCCCGCTTTGAGGCGACCAAGCCATGAGACGCGCTCCCCGCCCTCCCCCTCCTTTGCTCTTCCCTCCTCTCCTTTCAAAGCGACCATTGAACTCGAAGAAATATCGCCTCCCCTTTTTTGATCCACTGGTTTTTCTTCACACTCCCTTTCCTCAGGCCGCACCTTATCGGCCTCTCCCTTCGCCTCTCTCTCCTCCTGCCGTCCTTCTGCTCTCGCACCTTCAACGGGCGCGCGTCTTTTCCACCAACCGATCATCTGCGAATGAACCTTTACCCGCTCCTTGCGTCGAACAATGCGATTCTAAACGATCGGGAAGAAACCCACACCTGCGAGGCAGCCGATGCGTCGATCCCTCTTCTCCTGGTTCCTTTTTCCGCTTATCCTTTCTCTTCCTTTACCGGCCCCAGCATTTCAACTGCCGCAGATAGAAACAGCCCGCCTTGCCAATGGGATGGAGGTTATCGTCGTTGCCGACCACCGCGCCCCCTCGGTGGTTCACATGATCTGGTACGACGCCGGCAGCGTCGATGAACCCAGCGGCAAAAGCGGGCTTGCCCATCTTTTCGAACATATGATGTTCAAAGGAACCCCCTCGGTCCCTGCAGGGGAATTGAGTCGCCGCGTTGCTGCGCTCGGAGGGCGCGACAATGCCTTCACCAGCCGTGACTATACCGCTTATTTTCAGCAAATCCCCCCTGCGGCGCTCCTCGAGGTCATGCGTCTGGAAGCCGACCGCATGACCAATCTCCAATTTGATATAACCGCCTTTCGCAAAGAACTGGCTGTCGTTCAAGAAGAGCGGAAGCTACGCACCGATGACTTCCCAAAATCCCTTGCATACGAAACACTCCTCGCGACCGCGCTCATCGCCCATCCTGCTCGCAACCCGGTGATCGGTTGGCCCACTGACCTTGAGGCACTTACTCTTGACGATCTCGTCGACTGGTACCGTCGATGGTACGCCCCGAACAACGCTCGTCTCATCATCGTCGGCGACGTAGACCCTACTGCGGTCCTACACGCAGCGGAAGCTATCTTTGGAAGTATTCCTCCCAACCCCGCTGTTCCTCCGGTCGCCGCAAGGAGTCGCTACGAAGACCCCCCGCAGCGGGGGATGCGCCACGCTACCATTCGGGCTGCCGTAGAACTTCCCACCCTTTTCTTCGCCTGGAAAGTTCCTCCTCTGCGCGATCCCGACCGCGATCGTCAAGCTGCTGCGCTCATCGCCCTTGCCGCGCTCCTCGACGGTTTTGAAGGGGCCCGTCTTCCCCGCGCCCTCATTAAAACCCGCCGTCTCGCCATCGCCGTCTCAGCAGAGGTCGACCTGATCGGTCGGGCTCCTGGCCTTTTTCTTGTTGAAGCGCAAGCGGCTCCGGGTGTTTCGCTGGAATCTCTGGCCGAAGCGATCCTCTCTGAAATCACCGCCATTGCCGAAGGCGGTACACGCCCCGACGAGCTGGAGCGGGTTCTCCGCCACTATACAGCTCAGCAGATCTATCAACGGGACTCGCTGATGGGTGAAGCGATGCGGATTGGCATGGCGCGGGCAGCGAACCTTCCCGCCGACACCGACGCCCGCCTTTTGGCGCTCCTCAAAACCATCTCTCCCGCCGACGTCCAAGAAGCCGCCAGCCGCTGGTTTTCCCGCGACACGCTCACCCGTGTCGACCTCTTACCCCTCTCCGCCTCACGCACTGCCACTGGAGCTTTGCCGTGAAACTGCGTCTCCTCTCTTTTTGGACAGCTCTTCTCATCTTCCTCTCTCACGCGTCAATCGTCCACGCTGCCCCTATCAGTGAGCGTTTTGTAGTCGATGGCGTGGTCATCGACCTAGTAGAGACACGCACCCTTCCCATCATCGACTTGATCCTCTCCTTTGACGCTGGCAGTCGCCGCGATCCCCCTCAGCAAGAGGGGCTTGCCTCGCTCACTCAAGCCCTGTTGTTCGGAGGAACTACCGCTCGCGAGGAACAAAGCCTCGCCGAAGCCATCGCCGATCTCGCGCTCCAACACTCAGGCGCCGTGGACCAAGACCGCTCTATCTTGCGCTGGCGGTTTCTAGCCGACGCGCCGATCCGCGACGCCGCTTTATCCCTTATCGCCGAGATCGTCGCAACCCCCGCTTTCCCTGAGCCTATCGTAGTGCGGGAAAAAAATCGTGCCATCGCGGCACTCCAGGAATCGCTCACCCGCCCGGAAGTAGTTGCCGAACGTACCCTTTGGAGCCGTCTCTATCCGGACCATCCCTATGGGCGCCTTCCCACGGCGGAGTCGCTTGCTCCTCTGACGCGAGAAGCGCTCATCGCCTTTCACCGCCGACACTATACTCGGGCCACTCTCTCGATCGCCATCGTCGGCCCTCTCTCGCGCGCCGAAGCCGAAGCTCTGGTCCGACCCATCATCGCTGCTCTTCCTGAGGGGATCCCTCTCCCGCCTCCTTCCCCCCCTCTCTCCGCCCCTTCATCCGCCCCACCTTCTCCTATCTACCTCCCCCATCCATCGACTCAAACCCACTGGCTCGTTGCGCTCCCCCTCATTCGCCGAGACGATCCGGACTACTTCCCTTTGCTGGTAGGCAATTGGATTTTCGGGGGCGGAAGCTTCTCGAGCCGTCTGGTACAAGCGGTCCGTGAGGCGCACGGCCTTGCCTACAGCGTCTACAGTCAACTCGAACCTCTTGCCGACCCTGGCCCCTGGACCATTCGTTTTCAGACACGCGGACACCAAGCAGAAACGGCGCGAGCGATTGTTCTTGAAACCCTCACTCGCTTTCTCAGCGAAGGTCCTTCCGAAGAAGAGCTCCGTCTAGCCCAAACCGCGCTTGCGGATGGCTGGGGGCTCCGCCTAGACAGCAATCGCAAAATCGCCGATTGGCTCGCGATCGTTAACTTCTATCGTCTTCCACCCGACTGGCTAAACCGCTACCCTGAAGCGGTGCGAGCCACTACCGCCGAGGCCATCCGCAACCTTTTCCAGCAGCGAATCGACCTCTCTGCCCTCACCTGGATCGCCGTAGGCGGCAACGACGACCCTCGGTGACCTATATGGGAACGGTACGCATCATCGGTGGCTGTTGGCGAGGGGCACGGCTCCATTTTCCCGACCGTCCGGGGCTTCGACCCACCCCCGATCGCGTCCGGGAAACCCTCTTCAACTGGCTAGGCCAGCGGCTTGACGGGCTGAGATGTCTTGATCTTTTTGCCGGAAGCGGTGTCCTTTCCTTTGAAGCAGTTTCGCGCGGTGCTCTCCACGCTACCCTTGTCGAACGCGATCGGCGCCTGGTTCTTTCCCTTCACCGCTTTGCGGCCACCCATACCCCTGATCGTTTTACCATACTATTCCAAGATGCGCTACAATGCGCGGCGCGCTGGGAAAACCCTGTTGACTGTCTCTTTCTAGATCCCCCTTATCGGAGCGATTACCTTATGCGTCTCACCCCATACGTCGACCGGCTGGTTCGTCCCGAAGGCGTCATCTACGCCGAAGCGGCATGGCCCATCGCTACCCTTGGCGGTTGGCAAACGGTTCGGTACGGTCAAGCGGGGCAAGTTCATTTTCATCTTCTGCGGCGAGCTCCATGAGCCCCTTGGCCAAAACCGTTCGTGCGGTCTACCCTGGCACGTTCGACCCGATGACGCGGGGACATGAGGATCTCGTCCGCCGCGCTGTCGACCTTTTTGGAGAGATCATTGTCGCTGTAGCTCGTAGCCACAGCAAAAACCCCCTCTTCTCCTTTGATGAGCGAGTTGCCATTGCTGAGGAGGCGCTCGCTGATCTCCCGCAGGTTCGAGTCGTAGGGTTTGACGGTCTCCTCGTCGACTTTCTCCGGCAAAATAACGCGCGCGTCATTCTCCGGGGTCTACGCGCGGTTTCAGACTTCGAATATGAATTTCAAATGGCGGGCATGAACCGCCGTCTCTATCCCGAAGTCGAAACCATTTTTCTCACTCCTGCCGATGAATATATGTTCCTCTCTGGAACGATGGTCCGCGAAATCGCTCGGCTGGGAGGGGATGTCTCCCGATTTGTGGTTCCTGCCGCTTTACCCTATCTCGCCAAGCGGTTTCGTCCCCTTTTTTAACCCCCAACAGCCTAGGAGTACAATCAGATGGCGCTCAAAATCACTGACGAATGCATCAACTGCGATGTCTGTTTGCCCGAATGTCCCAACGAAGCGATCTCGCCGGGCGAAGAGACTTACCTCATCGACCCGAGTAAATGCACGGAATGTGTCGGCCATTTCGACGAACCACAATGTGTTCAGGTCTGCCCTGTCGACTGCATTATTCCCGACCCTATCCATCGGGAAAGTAAAGAGCAACTCCTTGCTAAGTATCGCCGTCTTGTCTCGCTCAAAACTTAACCCCCGCCTCTTCTCGTCACCGCTTCACCGGAATCGCCATCTCCCCCACGGGGACAGCGGTGACGCTGTTTTTCGGGCTTCCCTCGATCAGGCGGTCGGAGTAGGTAAGGTAAACCAACACGCGCCGCCGTTCATCCACCATCCGCACCACCTGAACTCGTTTAAAGATCAGCGATGCCCGCTCTGAGAAGACCGACTCCTGTTTAGGGATTGGCTCTTTAAAGCGGATCGGTGCTACCTGTCGGCAGGCGATCGATGCATCGGAAGGATCCTCCGCTACCCCCAGTGCTCCTCCGATCCCTCCGGTCTTAGCCCGGGCCACATAGCACACCACTCCTTCTACAGCCGGGTCCTCGAACGCCTCGACGACAATTTTATGGTTGGGGCCGATCAATTTCCATACCGTGCTCACCTCGCCGATCTCCTCGCCCAAAGCCCACTTCGTTCCGGCAACCATTGCTCCTGCCCATACCACCCATCGCCATCGGCCACTCAACCAACGTGTCATGCCTTGAATCATCAAACTGCTCCCTGTTGTGTCCAAAGTCGCTCCAACCGTTTAACGCTCACAGGAAAGGGAGTCTTCAGCTCCGACGCAAAAAGTCCCACGCGCAACTCCTCCAAGAGCCAACGATACTCTTCCCAAAAAGGCTGCCATGGCCCGCGAGCGGCAGCCACCGCGCGCGTCCACGGCTGGGCGGCCCTACGCCACTCCGCCAGCCAACGGAGGTCACGGGCAGGATCCTTTGCCACTTTCTCCAAACGCACGCTGATCGCCCGCAAATAGCGGTCATAATGTTGCAATCGCTCCCATGGTGTAGTCACCAAAAAATCGGTAGCGAAGAGGGCAGCCAGTTGCGTGCGGATATCGGCAACCGTAGTTGGGCAACTTTCCTCCAGCCGTGTAAGCGCTCGTTCGATCGACGTCTGCGCGGTAAGCCAACCGCACAGCGCGCGGAGCAACTCCCCTGCCACCAATGGGAAGCGTTCGCGGGCTGCCGAAAGGGTAGCCGCAAAAGCCTCCTCATCGCGAGGAAGCCCATCGTTTAACGCCGCTCGCGTCAAAGAAGCCTCGAGTAGCTGAGGTAGCAACCGCTCGCGACGACCTGTTGCCGCCCACTGAATTTCGGCCTCCTGCACTTCGCTCCCTTTCAGCCACCGGTGAATCGTCTTTCCCATTCCCACCTGTAAAAGCCGCAACACCCCTCGTCGGTGAGCTGCAGCAGCAGCCTCCTCGGTATCGAACAACCGAACCTCTGCTCCCTCCTCCCCACAGTCTACCAAACCGGGGAAACCGATCGTTGTTACACCGGCCACTTTGGCCTCGACCAACTCCGGTAACTTCCCCCACACCCAGCGGGTTGCTCTCCTCCCTAGAATCTCTCCCTCGTTCTCTCTCCCCTTCTCTTTTGCTTCCTTACCCTTCCCTTCTTCCTCCTGTTCTCCATCCCGCTCTATCCCTGCTTCCTCAACCTCTTCCTTCGAGACAACCAGCGGCTCCTTCTGCCGTTCGCGCCACACCGACGCCAGCTCTGCGAAAGCGCTCTGGGCTCTTGGGCCGAGCGAATGGCGTAACTCCTCAAGGCTACGCCCCTCCCCCAACACCTGTCCGTCGCTCGCCACCACTCGAAAATTCATCAAGCAATAAGGAGGCAGCAACTCCACCCGGAAACTCGCGCTGCTCGTCGCCACCCTGCATCGTTCCTCCACCCACCGTGCCAATACGCTCAACAGCGACGCTCGCTGCCACTCCGGATGGCTCTCGGCCTCAGCCAAAAATGCAGCGACTGTCTCCGCAAGGGGCTGCAATCGGTGGCGCTGTTTTGGCGGCAAGCTCTTCAGCAATCGCTCCACCTTCTCGGGCAACAATCCTGGCACCAACCACTCGCACCGGGCTGCGGGCACCTGATTCAGCAAAGCCACAGGAACGACCAACGTCACCCCATCGTCTGGAGCGCTGGGGTCATGCACATACTGCAACGGCAGAGGTTCACCGTATAAATCGAATGTAGTCGGATAGCGCTCGCTCACTGCCCCTGCCGCCGCGTGGTTCAACAACATCTCGCGCTCTAAAAACAAGCAACGAGGGGAATCCTTTTCTGCTTGTCGGCGCCAAGCCTCAAAGCTCTCGAGGTCCACCACCTCTGGTGGAATCTGCCGCTCGTAAAACGCCTCGATCAATCGCTCATCGACCAAATCGCTGCGCCGCAATCGCTCCTCGAGCGCTCTCAACTCAGAAACCAGCGCCAAATTGTGTTGTAAAAACGCCATGCGAGCCACCCGCTGAGGGGGCAAATTTCCGTTCACCAATCCTTCCTGGATAAAAAGCGTTCTGCACAGCGCCGGATCCACGGAACGGTACGAAACTGCTCGGCCGCTGTAAACGGTCAATCCGAACAATGTTCCTCGCTCGCTGCCGCGCACCTCACCCGCCCGAGGGTCCCAGCGCGGTTCGCTCACTTCGCGCACGATGAGATGGGGGACCGCCCGCTCGATCCATTGGGGATCGATCGCCGCGGCGATTCTGGCGTAGAGGCGCGTCGTCTCCACCCGCTCGGCGGCGAGCACCCACTGGGCGCCGCTTCGTCGAACAGTGCTACTCTGCGGATGAAGCCAAAAGCGCACCCCTCTTGCACCCAAATAGCTTCCTCTTAGCTCTGGTTTTTCCTCCCGGCTGCGCACCCCCACGCCGTGGGGCAACGCCATTAGAAGCGCCGTATGCAATACCTCGTAAGAAGCGGGGGTTTCGTTATCTCGCCACCCCAACGCTCCTGTCAGCGCATGCAACTCTCCCTCCACCTCTCGCCACTCTCGCAACCGCAACCACGACAGAAAATGGGCGCGCGCCCATGCTCGCTGTTTGGCGCTGCTGTGGTGGCGGGCCACCTCCCGCCACGCGGTCCACAGATTCAAAAACCAGAAAAACTCAGACCTTGCCTCGCGCTCACTGCCGCGAAACAGCGCATGTTGTTGATCGGCAGCCTGCTCCTCTCCCAGCGGTCGTTCTCGCGGATCGGGGATTGACAGCGCGGCGGCGATCACCCGCGCCTCTCGCAAACAACCCAACGCCTCCCCCGCCACCAACAGTCGCGCCAAATGGGGGTCTACCGGCAATTTTGCCATTGCCTCGCCCACTGGAGTCAGTGAACGTCGTGAGCCATCTACTGCCCCCAACTCGATCAACTCCTGATACGCCCCCTCGACGGCGCGTCTAGGAGGTGGATCCAAGAAAGGGAACTCGGTCACCTCCCCCAACCGAAGGGCCAACATGCGCAGCGCCACCCCAGCCAGTGACGTTCGCACGATCTCGGGATCGGTCTGGCGCGGCCGTGCGGAAAAGTCGTCCTCATCGTACAAGCGAAAGCAGACGCCCGCCATCACTCGGCCGCAGCGCCCCGCTCGCTGTTGGGCAGCTGCCTGGCTGATTGGCTCTACCTTTAATTGTTCTACGCGGCTGCGCGGATTGTAGCGGTTAAGGCGTGCTAAGCCCGTGTCGATCACATATCGCACATTAGGAACGGTCAATGACGTCTCAGCCACATTCGTTGCCAAAACCACACGCAAACCGTTGCCGCTCGGTCGAAAGACTCTCTGCTGCTCTGTTGCCGACTGGCGAGCGAAAAGCGGCAGCACCTCAAAGGGAAACGGCAAGGAAGGAGCCGACTGCTCCAAAACCTCTCTTGCCTCTCGGATTTCACGCTCCCCTGGCAAGAAAACGAGTACATCGCCGGGAGCATCCTGCCATGCCTCGGCGACGCAAGCCACGATAGCCTCGTACAAATCTCGCCCCTCTCTTCCCCTTTCTTCTTTCATCTCCCCTAAGCGCCGCGCTCTCTCCCCCTCTTCTCCCCTCAACCATGCTCCGATTTCCTCGCCTGCCACGGTAGTCACCGGTCGGTAGCGCACCTCCACCGGATATAAGCGGCCGCTTACCTCCACCACTGGAACCTTTCCAACCACCTTCTGGAAATGGGCGGCAAAACGCTCTGCCTCGATCGTTGCGCTCGTAATCACCACCCTCAAATCATCGCGGCGCGTCAGCAAGCGGTGAAGGTACCCCAGCAAAAAATCGACATTTAAGCTCCGCTCATGGGCCTCATCCACAATCACCGTATCGTACTGATTCAACCAAGGATCACTCTGGCTCTCTGCCAAAAGCAATCCATCGGTCATCAACGTCACGTACCCCTCTGCCGCTGCTCGCTCCTCAAAGCGCACGCGGTAACCGACGCTCTTTCCCAAAGGCTCTCCCAACTCCTCGGCCAACCGTGCGGCGATCGTACGCGCCGCCACCCGGCGCGGCTGGGTATGAGCGATCTGTCCGGCGATCCCGCGTCCGGCCGCCAACGCCATTTTTGGCAACTGCGTCGATTTCCCTGAACCGGTTTCTCCGCACACCACCACGACGCGGTAGTTTGCGATAAGCCCTATGATCTCCGTGGCGCGCTCACTAACCGGAAGCTCCGGCGGGAAAGAAACCACCGGTCGTGCTGCGGCGCGCGCCTTCCATGCGGTATGCGACGCCTCCAGCAGTGCTCTCAGCGACGCCCCGACCTCGGCTCCCCCTTTTCCCTGCTGCAATCGGCGCCACAACGCCATCGCCCGTGGTCGATCGCGACACAGGATCGGTGGCCATTTTGAACGATCGGCGACCTCTTCGACGATCCGCCTCAAAAGCGTTCGATTCTCTGACAACCTGGAGAGCGAATGATACTCAAAACCCTCTCTGCTCGGGACCTCTTTTTTTAGAACTCTGCTGTGAAGCTCAGCAACCAAAATCCCTCGCGTTCTCTCCCCGTTTTACGGTTTGCTATTATTCCCATTTTTATCCTCTCGTTCACCGACCATCGCACTCCCCCTCCAAAAACCGGCGTTCCGCCCTCCTCGCCGAAGTATTGGCCGAGCACTGACAACTCCCTTGAAAAAGGCCACTCCCCTGCTATTCCCCACAAAAAGCGCATTCCCTCGCTGATGCGCTTGCTGAACCCCGCATTCCCATGGACCGCCCCTACAGTAGTGCGCCAAGTGAGCAAACCGCGCACCTCGAAATCGTGGTAGCGATGGTGCTGTGCATCGGCCAACGCCGCATGGTGCAACCGCGATCGCGTCACCAATAACCCAGTGGAAAGTCCGCGCTCCCTCTGCTGAGGGACCCACTTCAGGGAAATTCCTGCCCCATGTCCTTTTATCTCCCTCTCCTGGGCCACCTCGCGATCGACACCCACGCCGACCTCTAATCCTCCTTTCAGCGCCATTCCCACACCCACCTCCTCTAGACGCGTTCCGTTACTGCGCCCGTAAAACAGCTCCACCTTTTTCCCCCTTGCGGGCAAGGTCCCTGCATCGTCTACGGCCAACGGCGGCTCAGCGAAAACAGGAAACGAAACAATAATCATTATCAAAACCATAAACAAAAGGACAGGTAGCATCACCCTCTTTTTCCCTTTCTCCTCTCACACCTTTTCGATTATACTCCAAGCCCATGACTGTCCTATGACACGCGCCACATCGCTTTCCTCTCTTCCCCTTCTTCGCGGGTTTCCCCCCGTCTCCCCCTCCTCTCCGCACACGCTTATCCTCGGCTCTTTCCCCAGCCCAGCCTCGCTCACCGCAGGCGCTTACTACGCTCATCCGCGCAATGCCTTCTGGCCGATAATGGGTGCGATCTTTGGTTTTGACCCCCAAAGTCCCTACCCTGAGCGGATTGAGGCGTTGACTCGAGCGGGAATAGCCTTATGGGACACGATCGGTGCTTGCATACGCCCGGGAAGTCGAGACGACGCGATCGATCTCTCCTCGGTTATCCCGAATCCGGTCGCCTCCTTTATCCTCGCCCACCCCACCCTCACGCGCATCGTCACCAATGGCACCCTCGCCACTCGACTCTTTCGCCGCTTTGTCTGGGTTCATCTCCCGATCGAACTTCGCACCCAACTTCGCCTCCTTCCTCTTCCTTCCACCTCGCCGGCGCATGCCCTTCGCTCTTACCCTCAAAAACTTCACCTCTGGCGCGCTGCACTTCTCGGCGATCGGGTGTAAAATGAAGAATTACCGCCTTTTAAAATCTTAATCTCTTTGCCTTCTATGAGTACCCCTCTATTGCCTTCTAACTTCATCCGGAACGCCATCGACGAAGATCTCGCGGCGGGCCGCTACTCGCATGTGGTTACCCGTTTTCCCCCAGAACCGAATGGGTATCTCCATTTCGGTCACGCCAAATCGATTCTCTTGAATTTCGGGCTTGCTAAAGCGTATGGGGGTCGGTGTCACCTTCGCTTCGACGATACCAACCCGGAAACCGAAAGCGAAGAATATGCGCGTGCGATCGAAGAGGCGGTTGCTTGGCTAGGCTGCGACTGGGGGGATCACTGTTACTACGCCTCCGACTTCTTTGAAACCATGTATCGGTGCGCCGTTGCGCTCATCGAACGGGGGCTCGCTTATGTCGACTCCCAAACGGCGGAGGAGATTCGAGCCCGGCGAGGCACCCTCACCGAGCCGGGTGAAAACAGTCCTTACCGCGACCGCTCCATCGCCGAAAATCTCGACCTCTTTGCGCGGATGCGTGCCGGCGAATTCCCCGACGGAGCGCACGTCTTGCGTGCCAAAATCGACATGGCTCACCCCAACATCAATCTCCGCGACCCGGTCATCTACCGCATTCGCCACCTCGCCCACTATCGGCAAGGAACCCGCTGGTGCATCTATCCCACCTATACCTTTGCCCACCCGATTGAAGACGCGATCGAAGGGGTTACCCACTCGATCTGTACCCTCGAATTCGAAGACCAGCGGCCCTTTTACGAATGGTTGCTCGAAGCGCTCGCCGATGCTGGGATCTTTCAGCGCCCTTTACCGCGGCAGATCGAATTTGCGCGTCTAAATCTCACCTATACTGTTCTTTCGAAAAGAAAACTTATCGAACTTGTCGAGCGCGGCTTGGTCTCTGGGTGGGATGATCCCCGTATGCCCACGCTCATCGGCGGGCGGCGGAGGGGTTACTGCCCGGAAGGCTTTCGGATATTCGCCGACCGCATTGGCGTTGCCAAAGCCGATAGCTGGATCGACTATGAAGTTTTTGAAGAAGCCCAGCGGGATGCCCTGAATGAGATCGCCGTCCGCCGGCTAGCGGTATTGGACCCTCTCGAACTAATTCTCACCAATTTCCCTGCCGATCAGATCGAATGGTGCGCGGTCCCCAATCATCCTCAAAAACCGGAATGGGGAACGCGTAATCTCCCTTTCACGCATCGGCTGTTCATCGAACGCGACGACTACCACCCCAATCCACCCCCCGGTTACAAACGTCTCTCTCCCGGCGGCGAAGTCCGCCTTCGGTATGCCTACATCATTCGGTGCACCGGTCACGAACAAGACGCCAGCGGACGGATCACGCGCGTCTACGCGGAATATCTCCCCGATTCCAAAAGCGGCACGGCCGGTGCTGACCGTTACAAACCCAAAGGAGCGATCCACTGGCTCAGCGCCGAGCACGCCGTAGAAGCGGAACTACGTGCCTATGACCGTCTTTTCATTTTCCCTATTCCTGGGGCAGCGGATGAAAGCGGGAAAGAACGCCATTTCCTCGACGACTTCAACCCCAACTCCCTCGTCATCTCCCGCATTTTTATAGAACCCGAACTCGCCGCAGCTCCTCCTGAAACGCGCGTTCAACTCGAGCGCCACGGTTATTTCATCACCGATCGTTACGATCATGCTCCTGGGCGTCCGGTTCTCAACCGAACCGTCTCCCTCAAAGCAAGCTGGAGCGCAAAGGAGACACCATGAACCGTCGTCTCGACGACTATCGCCTCCGTTTTGACCCGAAGGGTCCAGAATTCGTCCCCCTCATGCTCGGCGGCATGGGTGTTGACATCTCCAATACGCAGCTCGCCTTGGAATTTGCTCGGCTGGGGGGGATTGGTCACATCTCCGACGCGATGGTTCCAACAATCACCGATCGCCATTACGACACCGAATTTACCAAAGAAAAGCTCAAGAAATATCGGCACAACATGGAAAATCAAGATAAGTCGGCGGTCAAATTCGACCTCGGGATGATTGCCGAAGCTCAGCGACTGCACGTTGAAACCACGATGAATGCTAAACGGGGGCCGGGGCTTATCTTCATCAACTGCATGGAAAAGCTCACAATGGGGGCCCCGAAAGAGACGCTGAAGGTCCGCCTCGAAGCGGCTCTCGACGCAGGAATCGATGGGATTACTCTCTCGGCGGGGCTTCATCTCGGCACCTTTTCCCTCATCGAAGATCATCCCCGTTTTCGCCATGCCAAGATTGGGATTATCGTCTCATCGGTACGCGCCCTTGCTCTCTTTCTCAAAAAGAATGCGCGCACCGATCGTCTTCCCGACTACGTCGTCGTCGAAGGACCCCTCGCTGGTGGGCATCTCGGTTTTGGCCTCGACTGGTCCCGCTATGACCTCAAAACGATTACGGTGGAGATTCTTCAATACCTCGCCGAAAACCATCTCACCCTCCCTGTCATTCCCGCGGGAGGAATTTTCACCGGCAGCGACGCCGTCGAATACCTTGAACTAGGGGCGGCGGCGGTACAGGTTGCCACCCGTTTTACGGTCACCCGCGAATGCGGTCTTCCGGACGAAGTCAAGCAAGAGTATTTCAAAGCCGAACCCGAAGACGTCGAGGTCAACACGATCTCACCCACTGGCTACCCGATGCGGATGCTCAAATCGAGCCCCGCTATCGGCAGCGGGATCCGCCCCAACTGTGAAGCCTATGGCTATCTCCTCGACGCCAACGGCCACTGCGCTTACATCGACGCCTACTATCGGGCGGTCGCTGCCACCCCGCCGGGAGAACCGGTTCGCGTTTGGGATAAAACCTGTCTCTGCACCCACATGCGCAACTTTAAGGTCTGGACCTGTGGGCACACCGTTTCCCGTCTCAAAGAAACGACTCGGCGGCTTCCCGATGGCACCTACCAGCTCCTCACCGCTGAGCACGTTTTTAAGGACTACCAATTCAGCACCGACCACACCATCGCTCTTCCGGATCCTCTTCCCGCTGCAGAAACGGCTACCCCCTCTCTCCTCACCGAAGCCTAAAAAGGGGGGAATCGATGGGAGAGCGGCTTGTCACTCCCTTTGCGCAACCCTCTGACGAACGTTTCGAACGAGCCCTACGGCCCAAATGGCTGAAAGACTACGTCGGGCAAGCCAAAGCGCGGGCGCAGCTGGAGATCTTCATCGCTGCAGCCCGAGCGCGAGGGGAAGCGCTCGATCACTTGCTCCTCTATGGTCCGCCGGGGCTGGGGAAAACCACTCTAGCGCAGATTGTCGCTCACGAACTTGGCGTCGGATTCCGGCAAACCAGTGGGCCAGTCCTCGAACGCCCGGGCGACCTAGCAGCGATCCTCACCACCCTTGAACCGCGGGATGTCCTCTTCATCGACGAAATCCACCGGCTCTCGCCTGTTGTCGAAGAGATCCTCTATCCGGCGATGGAAGACTACCAAATCGACATCGTGATCGGCGAAGGCCCGGCAGCCCGTTCGATCAAACTCGACATTGCCCCTTTCACGCTGGTAGGAGCCACTACCCGTGCGGGCCTGCTCACGCACCCCCTGCGCGACCGTTTCGGCATCATCGCTCGTCTTGAGTTCTACACCCCTGAGGAGCTGCAGGCGATCATCCTTCGCTCGGCTTCGCTCCTCGCGTTAACCATAGACACCCCCGGCGCCTTAGAGATCGCTCGTCGGGCGCGCGGGACTCCCCGCATTGCCAACCGGTTGTTGCGGCGGGTTCGCGACTATGCCGAAGTCCGCGCCGGTGGCCAAATTACCGCTGCGGTTGCAGCCGAAGCCCTCAACCTTCTCGATGTCGACCCTCTCGGTCTCGACCCTATGGACCGGAAACTGCTCCTTGCGATCATCGAACGCTTTGGAGGGGGGCCGGTCGGGCTAGAAAATCTCGCTGCGGCGATCGGCGAAGCCCCAGACACGCTGGAAGAGGTCATTGAACCCTATCTCATTCAGCAAGGCTACCTCGCTCGCACCCCGCGTGGGCGGATTGTTACTCCGCTCATTTATCGCCATCTCGGTTTCTCCCCGCCCCCAACGGCAGCCTCAACGACTCAACCGGCGCTTCCCCTCGACGAGCTTTAACCCCTCTCCTCGCGATATGCGCCTCTTTCTCATCTTTAACTGGCTCATAATTATTTTCCTAGGTCTCTACCTCTCCTGGATAGCGCCCGCTTTTGAGATGCCCGATCGCCTTGCGCCGGGGTGTGGTTGGTGGATCACCCCCCCTCTCAGCCGCGCTCTCGGCTTATCGCTCCTTGCCGTCGGAGGCGCAGCCGGTTATATCTTCTTTCTCAGCCACCGTCGCCAGCCGCTTCGTCTCGACCCCCTCTGGCAGATTCTCTACTTCTCAACCCTGGTGGTGCCTGCGCTGGTGCTCATCCTGCTCTCTGCGATCGCCGCCTACGGGCCACTTGCCCACACCCATCAACCGCCGGCTGCTCAGGTCAAGTGTATGCGTTAACCCACATCGCCTCTGCCTGGTTCGCCGCCACGGGTCGAGAATACCAATAGCCCTGCCCATACTCCGCACCCAGATGGCGCAGCAACTCATGCTGCCGCTCATTTTCTATTCCCTCGCACACCACCTCCAGCCCTAGCGTATGGGCGAGGCCCACCACCCCGCGGACAAAATCATAACCGCGGGGAGACTCCATTGCCTGAACAAAACCCCGGTCAATCTTAATCAACGACACCGGTAACTGATGCAAACAAGACAGCGATGAATACCCTGTTCCAAAATCATCAAGGACGATCGCAAAGCCGGAAGCCGCCCAATGGCGAAGAATCTCGAGGGTCTGCGCTCCCTGATCGAGAACCACCGACTCGGTGATCTCCAGTTCGATCACCTCTGGGGGTACCGCCATCTCGGCAACGGTATCGGTCAGCCAGCGGGCAAACCCAGGCGCCAAAAGCTGTCGGGGAGAGATGTTGATTGCCAACTTCATCGTTTTTCCCCCTGGCAAATTGCGCCATGCGCCCAGATGGGCAAATGCCTTCGCAATTGCTTGGCGGCCGATCGGATCGATCAACCCTGACTCCTCTGCCACCGCGATAAACTCCCCTGGAGGAACGATCCCCCGTTGCGGATGGTTCCAACGCATCAGCGCCTCGAAACCGACCATCTCGCGGTCGCTCAGCCGCACGATTGGCTGAAAAAAGGGCTCGAAAGCCTCCTGAGCGATCGCCGCACGCAGCTGCTGTTCCACATCGAGTCGCTGCTGCACCTGCAGATGGAGCGTTGGGTCGGAGATCACCGTCGCTGCCCCCCCGCCCACCTTTGCCTGGCGCATCGCCAACTGCGCCTCTGACAGCAGCCCCTCTGGGGTAATGTCACGCAACCGCTCCCCGTAAGCCACCACCGCTACCCCTGCCGAAAAGCTCCAGGTGATCTCTATCCCTCCCACCTGAAACGGCAGCAAGATACGCTCTCGCCAGCGCTGCACCACTCGCAATGGCGACGACGCGTCGCGGATATCTTCCAGCAGCACGCAAAATTCGTCCCCCCCTACCCGAGCCACCATATCGGTAGGCCGCACATTGCGGCGCAATCGCTGCGCCACCTCAGCGAGAAGCAGGTCCCCCGCCCAATACCCGAAGCGATGATTAACCAGATGAAAGCGGTCCAATCCTAAGCTCACCAATGCAAAACGGGCGTTTGGATTGCGGCGCGCCCGTTCGATTGCATGTTCGACACGCTCCAAAAAGAGGGGCAACGCCGGCAAACCGGTCAAGCGGTCGGTCAACTCCGGCGCTAACTGGGCGCTCTCTGCCAACGCTAGCCCTATCTCGTGCGCCGACAAAGCCAACGAACCATCGCCCACGGCGATGGCCGACCACGCCAGCGCCACATAGCGGCCGTTGGCGCAACGCAAGCGCGCTGCAAAGCGAACTGCCCCTTCGCGCCCTCGTACCTCTTCTAAGCGTCCCTTTACCACCCCCGCGTCTTCGGCGTACACAAAAGCCTCGAAGCGCTTTCCCACCAACTCGCTCTCAGCAAACCCAAGCTGCGTCAGCAAACCTGAACTCACCGCTGAAATTCGGTTCTCTGCGTCAAGGGTCATCGCCAGCGTATCCGGCAAGCAGAAAAAAGCCGCCAACGCCTTCTGGCTGTTTGTATCGGTCACTCCGAAAGTGATCATTTGCTCAAATGGCAGACGAGAGAATCACGACGGCAAAAAATCGGCCATCATCCGTCGATAGAAAGCGTGGAAATGGGGCATTCCCTCCTCGTAAGGAGAGTGGTAAGGCCCTATCTCGTTTCGTCCCTCGGCTAAAAGTATTTTCCGGCCGCGATCCATTCGCTCGGCGATCTCGTCATCCTCCACTGCCGTTTCGAGGTAAGCCGCTTGCTCTGCCTCTACAAACTCTCGTTCGAACTCGACGATCTCCTCCGGGTAATAAAACTCCACCAAATTCAACGTCCGGTCGACCCCCTGCGGCCATAATGTACTGATCACCAGCGAATGGGGGTACCACTCCACCATCACGTTGGGGTAGTACATCAACCACACTGCCCCATCCTCGGGCAACCGGCCTTTGTAATGCTTCAGCACTTGTTCGTGCCACTTTGCGTAGGTAGGCGTTCCCGGGCGCGCCAGAGACGTGATTCCCACCCGCTGAACCGAAAACCACTCGCCGAACTGCCACTCGAGCTGATCGCAATCGACGAAATTACCCAACCCCGGATGGAAAGGGACAACGTGGTAATCCTCTAAATAAACCTCCACAAACGTCTTCCAGTTATATCGGCACTCGTGTACCACCACACGGTCAAGCTTATATCCGGTGAAATTAAACCGCTCGATAAACTGCGGGCGCATCTCGGCAAGATCGCGCTGCGCGTCGCGGGGACCGCGGAAAAGCAATCCCTGCCAGTTCTGCAATCGCTCCCGGTGCAGATCGAGGTGGGGGTTCTCGGCAAAGTGAGGGGCGCCGGTCAACCGTCCATCCAGTGCGTAGCTCCAACGGTGCAAAGGGCAAATGATCTGCTCGGTCTTTCCGCTGCCGCGCAACATGATCGCCTGGCGGTGGCGGCATATATTCGACAGCAAAAAGACCCCCTCTGCATCGCGCACCAAAGCCAACCCTTCGTCGAATGCCTCGAGGGCGCGGTAGCATCCAACCTCAGGGACCATCAACTCATGTCCCACATACCCCGGTCCCTGGCGGAAAAAGACCTCCAGTTCCTGGCGATAAAGCTGCTCATCGAAGTACCATGTCACCGGAAACTGCAGATCGGCCATCGGTCTCCTCCCAAAAGTTCCCCTCTCGAAAATGAGAGGAATCGTACCACACTCCCTCCCCCCACACCTTGACTTAGCGCAAAATCAATCTTTCCAAGCTCAATCCAAGCGGACCAGCACCCCTTTTAGATATTCCCCCTCAGGAGCGGCTAAACCGATCGGATGATCGGCCCCAGCCGTCAATCGCGCGGCGATTTGACCGCTGCGGCGATTCGCCACCGCGGCAGCCGCCACGATCTCCTGGAATTCTCCCGCGCCGATTCCCCCCGAACAGGAAAACGTCAGCAAATACCCTCCTGGGCGTACCAGCCGCATTCCGAACAAATTGACATCGTAATATGCTCGCTTCGCCTTTTGGGCATAGGCTGCTGATGGCGCGAATTTTGGTGGATCGAGGATTACCAAATCGAATCGCTCTCCGCTCTGGTACCACTCCCGCAATTTACGAAATACATCCCCTTCCACCGTCACCGTCCGTCTCTCCGTCATCTCGTTGAGTGCCAAGTTCTCGGCCAATAACGCCAATGCGGTACTGCTCGAATCGATCGACCACACCTCGCTTGCCCCTCCCCGCAGAGCGTGCAAAGTAAATCCTCCTGTATAGCAAAAGGCGTTCAACACCCGCATCCCTTTTGCCAACGCCTGCACCAATCGTCGATTTTCTCTCTGATCCAAATAGAAACCTGTTTTATGTCCCTGCTCCACATCGACCAAAAACCGCACTCCATGCTCCTCGATCGTCACCGCAGCCGGCAACGCTCCCCAAACCACTCCTCGACGCGGTGGTAATCCCTCTCGCTGGCGTATTTCCGAATCGGAACGCTCGAAAAGCGCCTTCGCCTCGGGCACCTCGGCGCGCAATGCGGCAACGATCGCCTCTCGCCAACGGTCGGCCCCGGCGAAGGTCAACTGCATCACCAACACTTCGCCGTAGCGGTCGACGATCACCCCCGGCAATCCATCGGCCTCTCCGTGCACCAATCGTATCCCCTCTTGTCCTGCCAAAGTAGGGAAAGTACGTCGCCAACCGACCGCTGCAGCGATTCGAGCGCCAAAAAAAGCGTCGTCTACCCCTTTCTCTGGCGCAAAATGCCACACTCGCGCTCGGATACTCGAATGGAGCGACACCGCCGCGCACGCCAGTGGTTTGCCTTTGGCATCCACCACCGTCACCGTCTCACCGTTTCCCACCCGTCCGTTAATCCGAGCCACGCTTTGGGCATAGATCCACGGGTGGCGGTCGATCACCGACCGCTCCTTGCCCACCTTCAAAACCAACTCAGCCATACCCTCTATTCTACCCGCCCCCCACCCTCTCTCGGAAAAGCTACGCCGGCATAACGGGCGCTAGGGCCGCAAGGAGCGCTCCCCCCTTCGGCAAATTCCCCTTTACCTCCAACCGCTATCGGCCCTCCTTCCCCTCTCCCCTTCGGCGGGCGCGGGGATGGGCCATCTCATAGACACGCAGCAAATAAGACACATCCAACTTCGTATAAACCTGAGTCGAACTCAACGAAGCATGGCCCAGCAACTCCTGCACCGCTCGCAAATCGCCGCTCGACTGCAACAAATGGGACGCAAAGCTATGACGCAATCGATGGGGATGGAGCGGCTCTGGTAACTCCAGCTGCTTTCCCCACCGCTGCAGCCGACCCGCTATTGCCTGTGGTGACAAGCGACGCCCATCTCTCGAAACAAAGAGCGCCTCCTCCCCTGGCGCTGCCATCGCCTCTCGCCACCGCAGCCACTCCTTGACTGCGGTACGCGCGATCTCTCCCACAGGGACGCTGCGTCGCTTTCCCCCCTTTCCCACCACCTCCAACGTGCCCCTCTGCCAATCGCATCTGTGATCCTCGACATCGAGCCCTGCCAACTCCCCCACGCGCAACCCTGTTGCGTACAGCAGCTCGGCGATCGCCCAATCGCGCACCACCAGCGCCCTTTCCGCTCTTGGCCGCTCCCCTGCTTGCTCTGCTGCCGCCCGAAACCGATCCAAAAAGACCATCAACGCATCCACCCCGAGCGCTTTCGGTAGCAACCGTTCACCGCGGGGAGCTTTCAGCCCTGCGGTAGGATCCTCTCTCACCCAACCCTGACGTCGTGCGAAGCGGAAAAAGCTCCGCCACGCGGACAACCGACGTGCCAACGACCGGGGTGCCAATCCTCCCGCGTGTGCTGCCGCCAACGCAGCCCGCAGCTGCGGCGGAGTAATCTCTGCCACCTCCCTGCTCACGGCCACTAAAGCCGCTGCCTCTCTTCGGTAGGCCTGCAACGTCGCTGGCGAAACCCGCCGAACCGTTGCTAAATAATCGAGCCAGTCCCTCAAAAGTGGGGGCAATTTCTCCTCCTCTTCTCCCTCTCTCTCCCCTCTTGTCCCGACCTCCTCCACCCCGCGCACGGCAAGTGATCTTTTCGGTGCCATCGCTCTCCTCACTCCCAATGCGGTCGCTCCATCAATCGGTCGGGCTCCACCCATCCCTCGAACACCCGCTCGGCGGGTCCGCGCATCACCACTCCTCTTCCCACCCCCTCCCACTCCACCGTCAACACTCCCCCGCGCATCTCCACCTCCACCGGTCCCGACACCAAACCGCGACGGATCGCCGCCACGGCAGCGGCGCATCCTCCTGTGCCGCATGCCAAAGTCTCCCCTACCCCTCGCTCAAAAACCCGCAATCGCAAGCGGTTCGGTGACCGCACCTCCGCAAACCCCACATTTACCCCCTGCGGGAAAGCCGGATGGTGTTCGATCAGCGGACCCAAACGCTGCACGGCTGCGCTTGCGGCATCTCCCACCACCAAAACCGCGTGGGGATTTCCCAAAGAGACCACGGACACCAACACGCGCTCCTCGCCCACCCGCAAAGGAAAAATAGCCGGCACTTCCCCGGCAGTCGTCAATGCTGCTGCCTCTACTGCGGCCTCTGGCTCTGCTACATCGGGCAAAAATGGTACCTCCTCTGGCCGTAGTCGGGGCACTCCCATATCGACTGCCACTATCCCCCCCTCCAGCACCTGCAACTCGATCACTCCCCCGCGCGTCCACGCCCGCACCCGCTCCTGAGCGCTCAACCCCTCCTCGGCCACAAACCGAGCCACGCACCGAGCTCCATTTCCGCACTGCTCCGCCTCGCTGCCATCGGCGTTAAAAATCCGGTATCCAAAATCGACCCCTGCCACCGGCGGTGGGGTAACCACCAGTACCTGGTCGCACCCTACCCCGAACGCCCGGTCGGCCAACCGTCGTACCCGCCCGGGCGTCACCTCGATCTGTTGCCGTATTCCATCCAACACCACAAAATCGTTTCCCAACCCTTGCATTTTCACAAACCGCCACCTTTCGACGCTCATCTTCTCCCTCCCCTCATATTAGTCCATGATACACTGTGATATAGTTGATATATAGTTTACTCTCTTTCAATCCATGGTTGATTTCTCTTTGCCCGCCCCCTCCCCCAACGCTCCCTCGTTGGATTCCTCTTCGCCCGCCCCCTCCCCCAACGCTCCCTCGCTGGCGGCGTTGGTGGGAATCGGTGCCTCGGCGGGAGGGCTCGAAGCGATCGCCTCCTTTATCTCTGCGCTCGACCCCAGTTGGCCGGCTGCCTACGTTGTCCTTCAGCATCTCTCCCCTCACCATAAAAGTATGCTCGCCGAGATTCTCGCTCGCGAGACTAAGCTCCCTGTCGTCTCGCTCCTAGGCGAAACCCAGCCCCAACCGGGTACCGTCTACGTACTTCCCGCCAATCGGGAACTCACCATCGCCAACGAACGCCTCATCCCCCTCCCTCATGTGGGGACGCTGGGTCCTACCCCCTCCATCAATCGTTTCTTTCAATCGCTCGCGGAAGGTTACGGCGAACGAGCCATTGGAGTCCTTCTCTCCGGCACCGGATCGGACGGTGCTGTCGGTCTTCAAACGATTCGTTATGCGGGCGGCATTGCCCTCGTTCAAGATCCCAAAACGGCCAAATTTGACGCTATGCCGCGTGCCGCGATCGAAGCCGACGCTGCCGACTTTATCGCTGCCCCCACCCAACTCGCCCGGCGCGTTGGCGAACTCTTCACCCTTGTCTCAGTGGAAACCAAACCCGACCCACTCATCATCGAGCGGCTTCAGAACCTTCTTCAGTCGACCAACGCGTTCGACTTCAGCGGCTACAAACCCCAAACCATCTGGCGTCGTTTCCGCAAACGGATGGTCGCTGCAGGCTTTAACGACCCTCAATCCTATCTTGACCATTGCGCGGCCCATCCCCTCGAATTTACGCGCCTCACGCGTGAACTTCTTGTCTCGGTCACCCGTTTCTTTCGCGATCCCGAAGCGTTTGAAGCCCTGCGTCATCACCTCACCGCCTACCTGCAACGTCATCCCAACATCCGGGAACTGCGCGTCTGGAGCATCGGCTGTGCCACGGGTGAAGAGGCCTACTCGCTCGCCATGCTGCTCCTAGACCTCTGCGACACCTTGAACCTTCACCCTAAGCTTGTCGTCTTCGCCACCGACATCGATGAATTTGCCCTCTCTCAAGCCCGCGAAGGGCGCTATCCAAAAACGATCAGCGACCAGCTCCCTCCGGGCTACCTCGACCGTTTCTTTATCGCCGAAGAAGAGACCCTACAGATCGCCAAAGTCGTCCGCGACATCGTCATCTTCGCTCGTCACAACATCCTCACCGATCCCCCTTTTCTCCGCCTTGACCTCATCGCCTGTCGCAACCTCCTCATCTATCTCGAACCTCCTGCCCAAGACCGGGTCCTAAAACTCTGCCAATTCTCCCTCAACCCCGAAGGGATTCTTTTCCTCGGCCGCAGCGAAGGGATTGGCCGCTATGAGACCTACTTCACCCCCCTCACCCCCTCCCTGCGCCTCTTTGAAAAGAGCTCTACTCTCTCCAACGAAGGGGAAATTCCCTCAATCTGGAAACACCTACCCCGAACGAGCGAGCGCCGTCCCTCCTCTGTTGACTCGCTTCTCTGGCACAAGCAACTCGACCACCTTGCCACCATATTAGGGGTCACGATACTTCTTCTCACCTCCGATCGCAAGTATCGGCACATTTGGGGCGACACCACTCCCCTACGCTTTCCCAAAACAGCCGATCGTCTAGACGTCGGCGCGCTTCTCCCCCCCGAGCTCCTTGGCCCTTTCGAACTTCTCTGGAAGAAAGTGACTCGTGATCAAACCACTGCTTCGATTGAACTCGCCTCCTCCCCCTGGAAGCAGATCACCCTCACCCCTACCGCGGGTGATCAATGGTGGATGATCCTTCACCCCTCTCCCCCCTCCCTATCGCCCTCCTCTGATGCGGTCCCTCAATCAGCCGTCACTTCGGCACCGCTCCTCGACCTCGAACTCGGTGCGATGCGCGCCCGCTGTGACGAGCTCGTTGCCGAACTCGCGCAGCGACGTGAAGAGCTGGAACTTCTGCACGAAGAAGCGCAAGCCCTTCAAGAGGAGCTCCAAGCCTCCAACGAAGAGCTCGAAGCCTCCAACGAAGAACTTCAAGCCACCAACGAAGAGCTTACCAGCCTCAATGAAGAGCTGCGGGCCCGGACCGCGGAGCTGACCCGTCTCAATGCCGAATATGTCCAACTCTACGATGCTCTTGACTTCCCTCTCCTCGTCTTCGACGCTCAACTTCGTCTCTCCCGTTTTAATGCTGCGGCGGCACGGCACCTTCAACTTCGGCCACACAAACTAGCCACCTCTGCAGCTGACCTCCCCCTCGGTGAGCTCTTTGGTGAAAACCATGCGCAGCGCTTCTTTTCTGCGCTCACCTCCGGCGACCCTCTTGAATACACCGTTTTCTCCGCCCACCGCACCTGGCAAATTCGGCTCGTCCCCTCCTGGGACGCGATGCACCGCATCACCGCGCTCATCGCGATGGCCTTTGACGTCACCGCCCGGGAGCAAGCCTACCGCGCCCTTGCGGAGGCAGAGCTCAACCTACGCACCGTCCTTGACCACACCCAGCTCCTCTTTGCTCTGAAATCCCCGGAGGGCTTTTACCGTCTTGCCAACCCTCGCTATCGCGCTCTCTTTGGGATCGCCGACGATTACAGCGGTCAAAACGACCATGCGCTTCTCCCCCCTGCCATCGCTCAAACCATGGTCACCAATGACCTTGCCGCCCTTCGCGCTCGGGCTCCCGTCAAAAGCGAGTATCGGACCCCCGACGGACTACGGCTCGTCGCTGCGCGTCACCACCCTATCTTCGACCCGGGGGGCGCCCTGGTGGGGTTTCTCTTTGAAGGGGAGGACATCACCGAACAACGCGCCGCGGAGCAACAGCTGCGTATCGCCGCGCGGGTCTTCGACCAAGCCGGTGAAGCGATTGCTGTCACTGACCCCAACACCATCATTCTCTCCGTCAACGAAGCCTTCTGTCGGATCACCGGTTACACCCGCGAAGAGGCGATCGGTCGTCCCGTCGCTGCCCTTCTCAAATCGGGGCGTCACAGCGCCGACTTTTACCGCGACATGTGGGCGCGTCTCAACAAATTCGGTTTCTGGCAAGGAGAGATCTGGAACCGTCGCAAATCGGGCGATATCTATCCGGAATGGCTCTCGATCAACCGAATTGTCAACCGTGCTGGAGAAACGGAAGTATTCGTCGCCGTTTTCTCAGACATCACTGACCTCAAAGAGTCGCAGCGCAAACTCGAATACCTTGCCACCCATGATCCCCTTACGGGGCTTGCCAACCGTGCCCTCTTTCTCGAGCAACTGCGCAGTCGCGTCGCCCACCTCGGCCGCTATGGGGGGCAGCTTGCGCTTCTCATGTTTGACCTTGACGGCTTCAAAACCGTCAACGACACCCTTGGGCACGACACCGGTGACGCGCTTCTCAAAGCTGTCGCTCAGCGGTTACGCGAACTTGTTCGCGACCTCGATACCCTCGCCCGTCTCGGCGGCGATGAGTTTGCTCTAATTATCGAAAACGTTCCCCCCTCTGAAATTGCTCTCGTTGCCGATCGATGCCTCAATGCCCTCGCTCAACCCTTCACTGTTGCCGACCGTCACCTTACCATCGGCACCAGCATCGGCATCGCTCTCATGCCTGAAGACGCCAAAAACGTTGAAGAACTTCTCCAATTCGCTGATACCGCCCTCTACCGCGCCAAAGAACTTGGGCGCAATCGGGCAGAATGGTTCAGCAGCGACCTCCGCGTCAAAATGCTCAAACGCGCGGCCATCGAAAGTGGTCTTCGCGCCGCCCTCTCTACTCCCGAAGGGCGATTTGAACTACACTACCAACCCATCGTTTCCCTCGCCGACGGCCGGTGGGTTGCTGCCGAGGCCCTCTTGCGCTGGCGAGACCCTGAGCTCGGTCCTGTCTCGCCGGCCGAATTTATCCCCATCGCCGAAGAGGGAGGGCTCATCTCCGCGATCACCGACTGGGTTCTCGACACGGCCCTCGCCCAAATAGCCGCCTGGGACGCGCGAAATCTTCCCCTTCAATTCCTCGCCATCAACATCTCCTTTAAAGACCTCTACCGCCCCACCTTTGCCGCTCGCATCGCCGAACGTTTAACCCTCGTCGGGATCCCCCCTCAAAAGCTCCTCCTCGAACTCACCGAAGCCGCTTTCGCCGGTGACAACGGTATCATTCAGACCAACCTCACCGCCCTCGCGCAACTCGGCGTCAACCTCGCGATCGACGACTTCGGCGTCGGTTACTCCTCTTTAGCGCGTCTCAAGCGTTTCTCCGTCTCCGAAATCAAAATCGACCGCTCCTTTATCAGCGACATCGGTAAAGATCCCACCGACGAAACCCTCGTCCGAGCGATCCTCGCGATGGCTGACGCCCTGGGAATCGCTGCAGTTGCCGAAGGAATCGAAACTGAAGAGCACGAAACGTTTCTCTGCGCGCACCGGTGCCCCTATGGTCAAGGATTTCGCTATGCCCCGCCTCTCCCCCCCGATCTCTTTGCGCAGCGCTGGATCGCCCTCTCCTCTCCCTCAGTGTCTCTGTCCCAAAGTAACTAAGTGACCATGTGGTGGCTCAGCAACCTTCCCCTCTACGCTGCGTGCTATCTCGACGAATGTGAGTCTGAACCCATCGCTACTCCCGGTGCGATTCAAGGCAACCACGGCGCACTGCTCATCACCGACCCAGCCCAAAGACTGGCGCTCGCTTTCTCCGCCAATCTTCCTAACTGGCTAAGCGGTAACTGGCAGCCTG
Organism: Hydrogenophilus sp.; assembly: GCA_026416515.1. Taxonomy (GTDB): domain Bacteria; phylum Pseudomonadota; class Gammaproteobacteria; order Burkholderiales; family Rhodocyclaceae; genus Hydrogenophilus. The sequence goes on from JAOAEZ010000008.1 coordinate 32,710, forward strand.
ACGCCCCTCTTCCCCCTCCGCTCGCCAACTGGCTGGCCACCCTTCCCCAGCGGGAAGCTCTACCTCAGCCCGTTCCTCCTCTCCTCCTCACCGAACCCGCTGCCGCTCTCCCTCTCGTCGCCCGCCTCCTTCCCCATCCCCTCGGCTGGCTCATCGAATGGCGCTGCGATCCCCCCTCCACCGCTCCTGTTCGCTCCTCTTTTGTTGCTGCCTGGCACCACTCTCTCCTCGCCACCGCCCCTTCTCAGCCGCTCACCGGATCCTACGCAATCGAAAACTTCACCCATCTCTGGAACGCCCGCGCCCAACAAATCGTCGACCGCGTCCAAGAAGAGACCGGTTACCACCGGGTTCTCTACTACCGTTTCCTCCCCGACGGAGCGGGCGAAGTAATCGCTGAGGCCCGTTCCGACCCCTCTGTCGGTACCTACCTAGGGCTTCGTTTCCCTGCCAGCGACATTCCTCAAATCGCTCGCTCTCTCTACCAACGTATCCCCTGGCGCCACATTCCGGATATTGAAACTGCTCCCATCCCGCTCATCGCTCGCGACCCTGCTGCGATTGACCTCTCCAACACTGACCTCCGTGCCGTCAGCCCGATTCACTGCGCCTATCTCGCCAACATGGGAGTACGCAGCAGCACCTCTTTTCCTGTCTCGATCGGCAAATCACTGATTGCTCTCGTCGCCTGCCACCATCACGATCCCCTTCTGTTACCGTTTGCTCAACTCGAAGCCCTCTCTCACCTCGTTCGCCTTCACCAAAGCGAACTCACCGAACTGCACGTTTCCCTCCGCACCCACCTCCTCGAACAGATCGATCCCATTCTCCTCTCCCTCCTCACCCGCTACCCTCTCGACGACTGGTGCACCTCCTGGCCGCGCATCGCTGACTCCCTCATCGCCCTCTTCGGTGCCCACGGCGCCCACTGGCTCGTGGACAACCTCACTACTGGTGCCCATCTCTGTCACCACCGCACCGGAGTTCCTCTCTCCGACGAAGCGCTGGTTGCGCTCGAAAACCACTTCCTTCGCGTCGACTCTTCCTCCTCCCCCGTGACCATTGCCGAAACCCTTTCCGACTACCTCTCCCCTGTCCCCCCCAGTGAGGCTGTTGGCTTCATCCGCATCGCCTGGAATACCCCCCCGCTGCTTCGGGTTCTCTACCTCACTCGTCGGGCTGAACTCTACGAAGTCACCTGGGCTGGCAACCCCGAAAAACCCGTCGAACGCCACGTTGGCGGTCTGCCCATCGCTCCCCGTCGCTCCTTTGAACGCTGGGTAGAACGCCGTCTCGGCCATTGCCGCCCCTGGCCAGAGCAGATCAGTCTCATCGCGGCCCACCTCTGGGCCATCGCAGCGCGCCGCTCGCTCCGCTGATGACCCACTCCCCCTCTTCACCGCTTCGGCAACGGTTTCTGATCTGGCACGCGCGACTCGAACGTCACCCTGCTCTCACCCCTCTCCTTGTCCCAACCGACGCTGCCGACGCGCGCACTGCCTACCATGAGCTCCTTCTCCATCTCGCTCCCTTCTTCATCCACTGGCACAATACCCTCGTGGCGCTTCTCTCCCCTGCCGAAACCCCTCTCTGGTGTTTCTCTCCCCACCTTCCCCAACGGTGGGCTCAAGCAGCCGCCCGCCTCAATCGAGCGCAAGCGCTCCGTGACGACCTTCGTGACCTCGCGGCTCCGCGATCTCTCCCCGCCGCGCCGTCCCTCCTCTGCGCCCTCTCCACCCCTACACGAGCGGCGGCCTTTCGTCTCGTCGCCGCCTATTTCTACTTCGGCTCGCTCCACGGTGCTCGGCTCATCGGCTCTCGCCTTGCAGCCGCTGTCCCCTCCTGGCCCCGCCGTCTCTTCACCCCCTCCCTCTCGTTTCCCTCCTCCCTCTGGTCCCAGACCACCGTCGCCCTTGCCGCTGCGCCCTGGCGTCGCACCGCTGCCGCGGCGATCCTACTCACCTACCGTCTCCTTCTCGCCACCCTCTCCTCCTCTCTTGCCACCCGCTCTGCCACCAACTCCAACCAATGGCGCACCGGCAAGCGGCCATAAGCGCTCAAGTGCAACAAGCAACCGATATTGGCTGTCGCCACCACCTCCGCCCCTGTCGCTGCCAGCGTTTCGCCCTTCTCTCTCCCCAACCTCGCCGCCAACCCTCGCTCCAACACGCTATATGTCCCCGCTGACCCGCAACACCACCGGTCATCGTCTGCCTTTACCACCTGCCATCCCACGCCCTCCAGCAATCCCTCCACCACCCCCACTATCCCCAACCCATGCTGCAACGAACACGGCGCCTGGAACACCACCTTTCCCCTTCTCTCTCTGCCGTTCGGGTGCTCCTCTCGCCCATGCCTTCGCAACTCTCCGGCAAAGCGGGCCACCAACTCGCTCACATCCAACGTCTCTCTTCCCAACACTGCCGCCGCCTCTCCCCACACCTCATCCCCCTCTAACAGCTCTCCATACTCCCGCAAAAACGCCGCGCACCCCGACGCCGTTGCCACCACTCCCTTTCGCTCCCCTGCCGCAAATGCCGGCCACCACGCCCGCACATTTGCCCGTGCTCGGGCGCGGGCAACCTCCACTCGTCCCAAATGGAAATCGACCGCTCCGCAGCACCCGCTTCCCCTCGCGTATGCCACCTCCACCCCAACCACGCCCAACACGGTGGCGGCCGCCTGATCCACCTCCGGCCGCACGACGGGCTGCACGCACCCCTCCAACAACCACCACCGCTCGCGTGGTTCTGAAACAGAAGGCCACTGCCATTCGCGGGGTGCCCTCGGCGGAACCAATCGGGCCAACCCCTTGGGCAAAAATGGGCGGACGGTGCGTCCCACGCCGACGGCCCATCTCAACAGCGCCCGGTGGGTCACCCACCATGCCAATCCCCCTCGCCGCCACCGTTCGAAGAACGGTCGCACCCCCATCTCCTCGCTCACTGCTCGACCCACTGCCACCACTCGATGATACTGCACCCCGGACGGGCAGCTTCGCTCGCACGCCCGGCATGTCAAACAGCGGTCGAAATGGCGCACCATCGATCGGGTAACGACACCGCGCTCCACTAACTCCTTTACCAGATAGATTCGTCCCCGTGGTCCGTCCAATTCATCGCCCAGCAACCGGTATGTCGGGCAACTCGCGGTACAGAACCCGCAATGGACGCATCGGCGCAGCTCCTCCTCCACCCCTTTCAGCCAATTCCGGCCTGCAAATAGGGACGCCGCTCGAACCTCCATCCTCCTACTCCTCTCTCCCCCAAGGTCCGCCACTCAAGCGCCCCTCTGGATCGAAAACCGCCTGCAATCGCTCCTCGATCTCCCCCACCGCCCCCTGACGGCGTTGCTGCCAAGGTCCCTCTCCCGTCCAGCGCCACGCCCATCCCCCCACCTCCTCTGCCCGCTTCCACACCCCCTCCTCCCCGGCCGGCACCAATACCCAACGCACAGTTCCCCCGCGCTCGCACGCCAATATCTTCCCCATTCCCAATGGCGGGGTACCTGGTGGCACAGCCAACCGCCACAGCGCCATCCCCTCTGGAACGGCACGCCAGGGCTCTCCATCCAGCGCGCGCACTTGGCGCCACAATGCGGCAGCCATCTCCTCCTCCACCTCCTCTCCCCCCACCTCCTCTCTCCCGTGCGCCACTGCTCTCTCTCCCCCCGCCAACCGCAACCACAAGCGCCCATTGCTCCAAAAGAAAGCCGACAACGGCAACGCGCGCGGCCGCAACCGGTCGGCGAAGGCCAATGCCTCACCCTCCCCCATCTCAAAGCAAAGCGTTCTCACTGCTGCTGGTTTTGGCCACACTCGCCACGTTACCTCCACGATTGCTCCCAATCGGCCCCAACTCCCCACCACCAAACGAGCCACATCGAATCCGGCCACATTCTTGATCACCTCCCCTCCGAACCGCAACAACCGACCCGCGCCGTCCAACAACCGGACACCCAAAACCGCTCCTCGTAAAGAGCCATACCGCCACGCCCCTGGGCCCGACCACCCTGACGCTGTTGCCCCCCCTACGCTTCCGGGAGGTGGTTCGAATCCCAGCCACTGTCCCCTCTCTGCCAACATCTCCTCCACCTCCGCCACATCCGTCCCTGCGCGCACTGTCACGAACAACTCGCTCGGCTCGTATCGCACCACCCCCTGCCAATCCTGCATGCTAAACACCACCTCATCGGCTCCTCTCCTGCACCAAGGCAGCCACCCCTTGCTATCCTTTCCCACCACTCGCACCATTTTTCCCCTTGCCCTTGCCTCTGCCAATGACTCCCGCCACCGTGAAACCACCTCCTCCATTGTCTTTCCCCTCAAAACCGCGGCAAATTGGCAAACGGCAAAGCCCCTCCTCGTACACGCATTCGCCCATACTCCACGCAACGGGGCAACGACGGAATCATTTTCCCTGGGTTTAATCGTCCATCGCGATCGAATGCCGCTCTTACTCCGAAGAAAACAGCTCGCTCCTCCCGTGAAAACTGGACGCACATCTGATTGATCTTCTCCGCCCCCACCCCATGTTCCCCGGTAATGGTTCCTCCCAACGCCACTGACCGCTCTAAAATCTCCGCCCCAAACGCCTCGGCTCGCTCCCACTCTCCCTCTCTGCTTCCATCGAACAGAATCAATGGATGCAAATTTCCATCCCCTGCATGGAACACATTTAAGCACCTCAAACCGTATCGCTGCTCCATCTCAGCGATCGCCTCCAACATCTCCCCCAATGCTCTTCTCGGGATAGTTCCATCCACGCAATAGTAATCGGGTGACACTCGGCCTGCAGCCGGGAAAGCTGCCTTTCGTCCTGCCCAAAACTGAGCCCGCTCCTGGGCATTGCGGGCCACTCGTACCTCTCGTGCCCCATGGGTATGGAGCAAATCCAACACCTGCGGTAACTCCTCCTCCACCTCCTCTGGGCGTCCATCCACCTCGCACAACAACACCGCGGCAGCATCTTTTGGGTATCCCACCGGCATGAACGTCTCCACTGCTGCGACCGACCCCCTATCCATCATCTCCAATCCGGCGGGGACTATCCCCGCGGCGATGATTGCGGCCACCGCCTCCCCTGCTGCCCGAACCGAATCGAATGCCGCCAACACGCACTCAACCGCGGGAGGGGTAGGCAACAACCGGACCGTCACCTCGGTCACCACCGCCAGCATTCCCTCTGACCCCACCACCAGCGGCAACAGACCAAACCCTGGCTCCTCCTCAGCGGTAGACCCCAAAACCACCTCCTCGCCATCCACAGTAAACCCCCTTACCTCCAACACATGATGGACGGTTACCCCGTACTTCAAGCAATGCACCCCTCCCGCGTTCTCTGCCACGTTTCCGCCGATAGTACACGCCACCTGAGACGACGGATCGGGCGCGTAGAACAAACCGAATGTTGCTGCCGCCTCGCTGATAGCGAGATTACGCACCCCTGCTTCCACCCGCGCCCAGCACCGAACGGGGTCCACCTCCAAGACACGGTTCAATCGCGCCAAAGAAAGCACCACCCCATCGCGGCACGGCAAAGCCCCTCCGGACAATCCTGTTCCTGCGCCGCGGGCCACCACTGGCACCCCCAATCTCGCACATACCCGCAGTACCTCCTGCACCTCTGCGGTGTCCCGGGGCAGTGCTACGGCTAATGGGCGCTCGCGCAAAGCGGGCAACCCATCGCACTCGTACACTGCCACCTCCTCTGGCTGCCAGCGCAGTACCTCTCTGGGCAATGTCGCGCGCAACTGTGCCAAAGTCTCCTCGCGCTCTACTCGGAACAGTCGTTCTCCCTCCTCCCACGCCCGCACCCGTGCGCTCAGCATCGCCTCCCAATCTCTCCCCATTACGCCCCCTCCTCTCTCTCTTCCTCTCCCCTAAAAAGGGTCGTTCGGTAATAGCGCAACTCTGCGATCGACTCGTAGATATCGGCCAACGCCTGATGGGTGCTCTCCTTACGCACCCCTGCGGCCACTGTCGGCGCCCAGCGTTTAGCCAACTCCTTCACTGTAGACACATCCAAATTGCGGTAATGGAAATAAGCCTCCGCCCGCGGCATATACCGGAACAAAAAGCGGCGATCCTGGCAAATCGAATTACCGCACATCGGGCTCATACGGGGGGGGACAAACTGTCGCATAAACGCCAACAACTGCTCCTCGGCCTCTGGCTCGCGCACCGACGAGCGTCGCACGCGCTCGATTAAACCGCTCGCGCCATGGGTTCTCTGGCACCACGCATCCATCCCGCCCAACACCTCCTCGCTCTGGAAAATGGCGATCGGCTCCAACACACCCACCACATTCAAATCGTTATCGGTAGCCACCAAAGCCACCTCCAAAATTCGGTCGCGGTCGGGATCCAAACCTGTCATCTCCATATCGATCCAAATTAAATAAGGGCTTACTCCCTCTGCGCTCGTCATAAAATCCTCCTCATTGCTATAATTCTGCACCGGCCACCTACCGGGAGGCGTTCATGCATCCTCTCTCCTACTTCCTCTCTCTTGCAACGGCTCTTCTTATGCTCCTTCTCTCAGCGCTCCCGGTCCGCGCTGCGGGGGATCCCTTCCCGGGCGCTGATCTAAAAGCAGGCAAAGCATATCACGACCGTTTCTGTGTTGAATGTCATACCCGTCGTTTTGGTGGCGAAGAAGGCAGCAATGTCTATTGGCGCGAAAACCGTCGGGCCACTCACCCAGAAGCCCTTCGACAAATGCTCACCATCTGCACCTCTAACCTCAACCTCGACCTCTTTCCTGAAGACGAACACCACATTGCGGGCTACCTCAACCACCGCTTCTACCGTTTTGGACTCAAATAATCTCCCCTCCTCCTCTTCCTGTCCCCCCTCTCTCACGAGCGGCTGGATCATCGCCGTACATGGGCAGCACCAACTTGCCGCCACCGACAGCGGCCACCTCTATCGTGTCCTCCCCCGTAAAAAGTCGCACGAAACCCTCTGCGGCGACCGAGTTTATCTTCGTCCCCTCGACGCCGCCACTGCAATCATCGAACAGCGGCAGCCGCGCACCGCCCTCTTCCTTCGCTCTGACCGCAGCCGGGCTCAAGGCATTGCCGCCAACATAGACACCCTTCTCATCCTCGTAGCCCCTGATCCCCCCATCTCCCCCGAATGGATCACTCGGGCGCTCGTAGCGGCCGAACATGCTGGGATTACTCCCCTCATCGCCCTCAACAAAAGTGACCTTCTCCCTGACCCTCTCGCTCCTCACACTCTGCTTCGCCCTTTTCTCGCCGCCGGCTATTCCCTCTGCGTCCTCTCGGCGCGGTATCACCCCGCCCCCCTCCTTCCCCACCTTCACGGGCGGCGCATACTCCTCACTGGTCCCTCAGGGGCAGGCAAATCGACCCTCATCAACGCCCTTATCCCCGACGCTGCGGCGCGCACTGGAGAAATCTCCCGTGCCCTCAACGCGGGGCGCCACACCACCACCTTCACCCGTCTCTACTGCTATGACGACGGCTGGATCATCGACTCGCCGGGCATTCAGCGTATCGGACTCCTTCACCTCGATCCCGCTGACCTTCCTCGTTATTTTCCCGAATTTCGGCCCTATCTCGGTCGCTGTCGCTATCGCGACTGTCGCCACCGCCCTGGCAGTAGCGGCTGTGCGCTTCTCGCTGCTCTGAGCAATAGCGATCTCCCCCTCGAACGCTATCGTCACTACCTCGCCATCCTCGACGAGCTTGAAGCCCTTCCCCCTCACGAACGCGCCCGTTTTCAGCAGCGCGCGCCCTCTCTCTAGGAAAGGGCGCGCGGCATCCTCTCCCCCTTACAATCGCTCGAAGACCACTGCGATCCCCTGACCCCCGCCGATACACATCGTCGCCAGTCCATATCGGCCGTTTATCCGCTGCAACTCATAGAGCAACTTCGTCGCCAAAATTGCTCCGGTTGCCCCCACCGGATGGCCCAACGCGATCGCTCCCCCGTTCGGGTTGGTTTTCTCTGGATCCAACCCCAACCCCTTCTGCACCACCAAAGCCTGCACTGCGAATGCCTCGTTAGACTCGATCACATCGATCGCCTCCAACGTCAACCCTGCCCGCTGCAACGCCCGTTGCGTAGCGGGGATTGGTCCTTCACCCATCACATCGTTTGGCACTCCGGCCACAGCGTACGCCACCACCCGCGCGATAGGTTTCGCCCCCAAGCGCTCGGCTGCCTTTCGCTCTGCCAACACCAAAAATGCCGCCGCATCGTTGATCCCCGACGCGTTCCCTGCTGTTACCGTTCCTCCCTCCTGGAACACGGGCTTTAACTTCGCCAACGACTCCAACGTCGTCTCCGGGCGGGGATGTTCATCTCGATCGAAGATCACCTCCCCCTTCTTCGTCCGGATTGGAATCGGCACGATCTGTGTCTGGAACCGTCCCTCCGCGATTGCCCGTGCTGCTCGTCGCTGCGACTCTACCGCATAAGCATCCTGCTCCTCTCGGGAAATTCCCCACTTCACCGCCAAATTCTCTGCCGTCACCCCCATATGTCCCACCCCGAACGGATCGGTCAACACGGCCACCATCGCATCGATCGCTGGCGTATCGCCCATTCGCGCCCCGCTGCGCAATGCCGGCAGCAGATAAGCCCCTCGCGACATCACCTCTACCCCTCCGCCCACAGTCACCTCTGCGTCCCCCAGCAAAATCTGCTGTGCTGAGGTCACGATCGCCTGCAACCCCGAACCGCACAAGCGGTTTACCTGCATCGCCACTGACTCCATTCGGCACCCTGCCTGGATTGAAGCCACCCGTGGCACATACGCGTAGCGTGCCTCCGTCGGGATGCAATTCCCCACCGTCACATACTCCACTACCCTGGGCTCGATCCCCGCCCGCTCGATCGCCCCCTTCATCACCATTCCGGCCAACTCAGCCGGCTCCACTCCTGCTAAAGACCCCCCGAACGCGCCGATCGCCGACCGCGCTGCGCTCAACACCACTACCTCACGTTCCATAGTTTCTCCCTCCCATATTGGTCTCGATTTAACCTTTTACTCTACCACATTTTTACCTTCTTCTTTCCCCCGCCCTCCTTACCCTCTCTCGCTACGCCCTAGGCGCCCCCTGCACCTCCCCTCACAAGGTATACTCCACTCCCCTATGCGTTTCCTCTCCTTCCCTCTTCCCCTTCTCCTCTACGACGCGCTCTGGCGGATCGCCAAACCGCTCCTCATCGCCCGTCTCCGCTATCTGGCGCGTCGGCGCCATCCTGGCTATGGCGAAGCGATCGGCGAGCGGTTCGGGCAAATCGTTCTCCCTCTCGCGCTCCCGGCCCCCCTCTGGCTTCATGCGGTCTCTGTCGGCGAAACCCGGGCCGCGGAGCCCCTTGTCGCTCAAATTCGTCGTCACCACCCCACCCTTCCCCTTCTCATCACCCACACCACCCCCACTGCCCGCGCCATTGCTCGCACCCTTTGGGCGCAAGACCCCCACACTCATCTCGCCTGGGCCCCCTATGACGCCCGCTCCTGGACCTGCTCCTTTCTCGCCGCCGCCGCCCCCCGTGCCCTTCTCCTTCTCGAAACCGAGCTCTGGCCCAACTGGCTCTTCCTTGCCGCTCAACGTCGTCTCCCCCTCTTCATCCTCAATGCTCGTCTCTCCGAACGCTCCTTTCGTCGTTACCGGCGCTGGCAGCGCTGGCTTCCCCTTACCTGGGACGCGGTTGCTCTCGTAGCCGCGCAAACCCCCCTCGACGCCGAACGCTATGCAGCTCTTGGTGCCAAACGCATCGAAATCACCGGCAATCTCAAATTCGACTGCTCCCCCGACCCCTTGCACATCGACCTCGGCAAACGCTGGCGTGCGGCCATCGGCGAACGTCCGGTGATCCTTCTTGCCAGCACGCGCGACGGCGAAGAAGCCCTCTTTCTTCCCCTCTGGCGCGCTGCCACAGCCTCCCTCAACCCCCCTCCGCTCCTCGTGCTCGTTCCGCGTCATCCCGAACGCGCTGACGCCATCGCGCACCTTCTCCGCACGCACGCCCTTCGTCACACCCGGCGGAGCCAAGGGCTCCCCTCCTCCACCGACGATATCTGGCTCGGTGACTCCCTGGGCGAGCTCACCGCCTACTATGCCATGGCCGACGTCGCCCTCATCGGCGGGAGCTGGCTTCCGCACGGCGGGCAAAACCCCCTTGAAGCCCTTGCGGTTAGCTGTCCAGCGCTCCTTGGCCCTCATACCCACCACTTCGCCGCCATCGTCGCTGCTGGTGAAGAAGCCGGCGCCCTTGAAACCCTTCCCACTCCCTCCGCCGCGCTCGACCGTGCGCTCTTTCTCCTCACCCATGCCCACGAACGCGCCCGTCGTGCCGCGGCCGGTCAGCGTTTTCTCGCTCACCACCGCGGCGCCACCGATCGCACCTGGGCACTTCTCTCCCCCCTTCTTTTCCCCTCCCCTTAACCCCTCTCGAATCGACCACCCATCACACCCGTGCCATCAACGCTGTGGCGACCCGCACCACTGCGCGTGCCGTCTCCTCATCGAGCGACGACTGCTCTGCCAACTCCATCAACTTCTGCTCCTCCTCCTCGGTCACCACCCCATCGGCCATTGCCACCAACGAAGCAAAAGCAAACGCCGTCGCATGCAACTCTGCGGGCAAAAACCCCAACGCATCCACTGCGGTCTGTCCAGGCCCCTTATTTTTCAAGTAACGCAGCGCGCTATCTACTGCCCGCTGCAAATCGCTTCCTGCCAATGAGCGGTTTAACTGGGCGATTCCCACCAGCGCCATCACCTCATCGCGGTCCAGCTCTCCATCGATACTCCCGATGGCCAACATCAACGCCAAGATCGCCTCGGCGTTATTCGAAAACTCCACTGTCTGGCTCTTCTTAAACAAATCGAATAATCCCATCTTCTTTCCTCCCTTCAACCTCTCAAAGGTAAGTCTATTATACGATCGCTCCGTGACGCGCCGATGACACGCCCCCTTGTCCCTCCCGCCCCTTTGCGCTACTCTCTATCCTCCCCGGACTTGAGACAGGAAACCCTCCATGAATGCCCTCCATCCCCTTCCCTCCCTCATGCTACCTCCCTCGGTCGGTCGCAAAATCTATATACCGGGCTCCCGTCCTGACCTCAACGTTCCCATGCGGCAAATTCTCTTCACCCCTGCGGGCCTAACCACCCCGCTTCCCCTCACCCTCTACGACACCTCAGGTCCCTACACCGATCCCGCCCACTCCATCGACCTTACTCGTGGGCTTCCCCCTCTTCGGGCTCCCTGGATTGAAGAGCGTGGAGACACCGAACCCGTCTCCTCCTCTCTCCCCGACGCGCTGATTCCTCTCCCCGCCCCTCGGCGTTTCCCACGGCGGGCCAAAACTGGGGCGATCGTCACGCAACGCCACTATGCGCGGCGCGGCATCATCACCCCCGAAATGGAATTCGTCGCGATCCGCGAAAACCAAAACCGTTCTGCCTACCTCGCTGCCCTTGAAGCGCTCGGGCCGGAAGGCGAGCGGCTCAAGCGGTTTCTTACCCACCGGCACTGTGGGGCGGGGCCAGCGGCCGACATTCCCGACCCCATCACCCCTGAATTTGTTCGGCAAGAAGTCGCTGCTGGGCGGGCGATCATCCCTGCCAACATCAACCACCCCGAACTCGAACCCATGATCATCGGTCGGCGTTTCCTCGTCAAAATCAACGCCAACATCGGCAACTCCGCCATCGTCTCGGACATCGCGGCAGAAGTCGAAAAGATGATCTGGGCGATCCGCTGGGGCGCTGACACCATCATGGACCTCTCCACGGGGCGGCACATTCATGAAACCCGCGAATGGATCCTTCGCAACAGTCCGGTTCCTGTCGGCACGGTCCCCATCTATCAAGCCCTTGAAAAGGTTGGCGGCAAACCGGAAGAACTCACCTGGGAAATCTATCGTGACACCCTCATTGAACAAGCCGAGCAAGGGGTAGACTACTTCACCATCCACGCGGGGGTTCTACTTCGCCACATCCCTCTCACCCGAAACCGTCTTACCGGCATCGTCAGTCGGGGTGGCTCGATCATCGCCAAATGGTGTCTGGCGCACCATCAAGAGAACTTCCTTTACACCCACTTCGACGAAATCTGTGAAATCCTCAAAGCCTACGACGTCGCGGTCAGTCTTGGCGACGGTCTCCGGCCAGGATCCATTCACGACGCCAACGACGACGCGCAACTCGCTGAACTTGCCACCCTTGGCGAACTCACCCAACGCGCCTGGGCGCATGACGTTCAAGTCATGATTGAAGGTCCGGGGCACGTTCCCCTTCAACGCATCGCTGAAAATGTCGCACTCGAACGGCAGCTCTGTCATGACGCTCCCTTCTACACCCTTGGGCCACTTGTCACCGACATTGCCCCCGGCTATGACCATCTTGCCAGTGCGATCGGTGCTGCTCTCATTGGCTGGCACGGAACTGCGATGCTCTGCTATGTCACCCCCAAAGAGCACCTCGGCCTTCCCACCAAAGAAGACGTCAAACAAGGAATTCTCGCCTACAAAATCGCCGCGCACGCTGCCGACCTTGCCAAAGGGCATCCGGCGGCCCAATTCTGGGACAATGCTCTCTCGCTCGCTCGCTTTGAATTTCGCTGGCACGACCAATTTCACCTCGCCCTCGACCCTGAAACGGCGCAAGCCTATCACGACGAGACCCTTCCCAAAGAAGCGGCCAAAACCGCCCACTTCTGCTCCATGTGTGGGCCGCAATATTGCAGCATGAAAATCACGGAAGAGCTCCGTACCCTTGCGGAAAGTCGTGGAATTGCCCCTGAAGAAGCCCTCGCCGAGCAACTCGCCGGAGAAGCCCATCGCTTCCGCGAAAGCGGAGGAGAACTCTACCTTACCTCCTCCCCCCTCCTCCGCCGCTAGCGCCCTTACCGGCCTTCCCTCTGACCCTCTTGCCGAACGGGCGCGGCAAACCCTACGTCGTCACTTTCATCTTGAACAATTTCGTCCCCAACAAGAAGCGATCATCTGTCACCTTGCCGCCGGCGGTGACGCCCTTGTTCTGATGCCAACCGGCGGTGGCAAATCGCTCTGCTATCAACTTCCTGCCCTTCTTCGTCCGGGGCTTGCCATCGTCTTCTCCCCGCTCATCGCCCTCATGCAAAACCAAGTAGAGAACCTCACCGCTCGAGGGATTCCGGCGGCTGCTCTTCACTCTGCCCTCTCGGAATCGCAACACGAAGCGATCCTCTCGGCGGCTCAAAGCGGGCACCTCAAACTCCTCTACGTTGCCCCTGAACGTCTCCCCACCCCGCGCTTTCTCGCCCTTCTGGATGCGCTCTACGCCGAACGGCGGCTCGCCCTCTTTGCCATTGACGAAGCGCACTGTGTATGGCAATGGGGTCATGACTTTCGGCCTGAATACCTCCAACTCTCCCTCCTTGCCCTTCGCTACCCCCTTGTCCCGCGCATTGCCCTCACAGCCACTGCCGACCCCCTCGCCCGGCAGGAGATCATCGAACGGCTCAACCTCCATCGGGCCCGGCTCTTTCTGACCACCTTTGACCGGGCCAATCTTTTCTATGCCTTTGAACTTCGGCAACGCGACGGAAAGCAGCAACTCCTGCAACTCCTCCGGCGGCGGCCGCTTAGTGGCAGCGCGATCATCTACTGCGGCAGTCGTGCCAAAACCGAGCGGCTCGCCGCCTGGCTCACCGCCCATGGTCTGGAAGCCTTAGCCTATCACGCCGGTTTAGACCCTCATCTCCGGCATACCCGGCAAACCCTTTTTCTCGAACGTTCCAACCTCATCATGGTTGCCACTGTGGCCTTTGGCATGGGCATCGACAAACCCGACGTTCGTCTCGTCGCTCACCTCGACCTCCCCCGCAATCTTGAAAGCTACTACCAAGAGACCGGTCGGGCGGGCCGAGATGGCGAACCCGCCTACGCGCAACTCTACTGGTGCGGTGATGAAGCCGATCGCTGGCGGAAAGCGATTGAAACGCACCCCCAACTCTCTCCCGAGCAAAAGGTCGCCGCTCACCGGCGGCTTGACGCCCTCACCGATCTCATCCTTACCCCCGGCTGTCGGCGGACCCCTCTGCTTGCCTATTTTGGCGAATCCATCACTGCCTGTGGTCGCTGTGACCACTGCATCGCCCCAGCCCCGCGCTGGGACGCCACGGTTGCCGCGCAAAAGGCTCTCTCTGCGCTCTGGCGTCTTGGTCCCCGCGCCGCGCTCGACGACGCGATCGCGCACCTTCTTGGGCACTCCACCCCTCCCACGGTTCGCCACTGTCACCTCCCCACCTTTGGCATTGGCGCCGATCTCTCCCCATCCCGTTGGCACTGGCTCTATCAAGCGCTCCTCCTCATCGGCGCCCTCACTCGAGCCCCCGAAGGAGGCTATCGGCTCACCTCCCGCGCCCGACCGCTGCTTGCCGCGCAAAGTCGCTGGCTCCTTCCCCTTCCCTCCTCCTAGCCCTTACCGTCCTCGTCCTCCCTCCAACACCAACCGCCCATACAATGGCTGCGGGGGGCGAGCGGTCCCGGGACCCATCAACAACGGCGCGATCTCTGCGCGCACAGCCTCTCCCCCCTCGGCGAAAACCAACCATCGAACATTCTCAGCGCAAGGTGGCCACGGCTCTGACCCCTCATATACGAAAAATCGCTCCTCCACTGGTAAAAATCCCCGCCAATCCCATCGCAACCGTACTCCTCTCTCTTCCCCTCTCTCCAACGCTCTCGCCAACGCCTCCAACTCTGGAACGGTTCGCTCTCCCCCTCGAACCGGCAAGACCACGAACAACCGTTCTGTGCCGCTCCGGAACTGCAGCACCCACTCTCCCACTCGCTCCTCCCCCAGCCGGTGCAGCGGCGGGCGGTGCCACGTCGCCGCCTCAAACCCCCACACCGTTCCCTGCCAAATCACCTGCAGTGGTCGATCGCTCACCAACCGCCACACCTCTCCCTCCCCTTTTGACACGGTCGCCCAAAAAGGGGACATCACCCACCGCGGTGGCGGCACATCGGCGGGAATTGCTCGCTCCAGCGTCACTGGAGCCTGACGTCGTCCCTGGGTGCACAATCGCCACTCCGGTCGCAACCGCCCCCATGCCTCTGGCCCCCCTCCTCCGGAAAAAGACCATCCCTCTTGTCGGCTCGTCTCCCTTCCCTCTCCTTTCCTTTTCCTCCCTCTACTCCCTCCCTCCTCGCTCCTCTGCGGTCTCCTCTCCCCCTCTCTAGCCGTTGGGCGTCCCTCTCGGCCTGGCACCTGCACCACCAACCCCTCAAGTCTTCGTTCTCTTCCCTGCTCCCCTCCCCCTTTTTTCTCCGCCTTTCCTTCCTCCTTCCCCTTCTCCTTCCTTATTCCCTCCCCCTCTTTCTCCCCGCCACTCTTAACCGTTGTCTCCCCCCCGCCCGCTGCGGGTTGCGTTCCTCTTCCTTTCCCCTCACCCCCCGGCAAAGCCATTCCTGTCAAAGCCAATCTCTCCTTCCCTAGTCGCGGGGGCAGCAAATTGGGCACTGGCTGAGCCGCCAACTCCGGCGGTAATGCGCTCGGATCCGCCAAATCCACCCCCAGTGGGATTGGCGGTATCCCCTCTCCCCCTGTCTGACCTGGCCCCTGCCCCCCTGCGGGTGCAGATTTTCTCTCCCCCTTTGTACTCCCCCGGCCCTCCTTCTTTCCGCTTTCCCCCTCCATCGCGCTCTTTATCTTCCCGATTCCCTCAGCGGTTTGGATCAACTCCTGGGGGGAAACTGGCTGACACACTGCCCGCCACAAACGCTCATCCACGCTCCCCTTCGCAATCGGCGCCGGCTGACTCTCATTCACCGCCTCCTCGCGCAATGGCATTCCCTCGGCATCCAAATAGACCCGTTTCACCGTCACGAAAGTCCGTCGCTGGCAATCGAAACGGTTCAACGCCCGCACCGACGCAAATCCCACGCGCGCTGCCTCCTCAGGCGCCAAAATAACGCGGCCCCACGCCACCTTCACCCCTGCTCCGGCCGGCATCACCGTATCGGGGTCTAATTGCACCTCTCGCTCTCGATCCTTAGCCACAGTTACCCACTCCCCTTGCGCTGGCGCGGCAACCCCGCTCCCCACCACTCCCAACAGCAGTGCCGCCATCCATTGTGCCCCTAATCGCATCCTTTACTCCTTCTCCGCACCCGTCCTCCTTATTATCGGTTACCAACCCTCAAACTTTACGCGCACGCTCTCTCTGCTGAGCCGCTCGAGACCTTCCCCCACTCGCTTCACTTCCAACCTGCGGTAAACTACTCTGTTTTCGCTTCGATCTTAACCCTCATGTATCTCCTCTTTGAAGAATCGGGCGCCTTCAAAACGGGGCAACTCATCGAGCAACATGAAGCCACTGCGACGGTCGAACTCCCCACGGGGCGGCGTCTTAAAATCAAGCGCAACCACATCCTCCTCACCTTCACCGACCACGACCCCATGCAACTCCTCCCCGACGCCGAACGCGAAGCAGAGGCGATCGACCTCGACTTTCTCTGGCAAGTTGCTCCTGACGACGAATTTGACTATCAAACCATGGCCATCGCCTACTATGGAGAAAAGGCGAGCACACTCGAACGCACGGCCATGCTCCTCAAACTCCACTCTGCCCCCATCTACTTTCATCGTCGCGGTCGGGGTCGCTACCGCAAAGCCCCTCCGGACATTCTTACCGCTGCCCTTATCGGTCTTGAAAAAAAGCAGCGGCGGCAGCAGCAAATCGCCCTTTGGCGGGACCAACTGCTCGCGGGCCTCTTTCCTCCCGAATGGCAACCGCAACTTTCGCACCTCCTCTATGCCCCCGACCGCAATCGGCCGGAAACCGAAGCCCTCTATGCTGCCGCTGAAGCCGCCGGTACCACGCCCGTACGGCTTCTCTTTGCTGTCGGCGCGCTCCCGCACACCTATGCCTACCACTGGGGGCGCCTGCTTCACGAACTCCCCTTTGACCCTCAAGAACCTCCTCCCTCCCCCTCACCTCCGCTTCTTGACAGCAGCCTGCTTCCCCTCGCCTCGGCGCCCGCCTTCTCGATCGACGACCACACCACCACCGAAATCGACGACGCCTTCTCCCTTCATCCCCTCCCCGGCGGAGGCTGGCGTCTCGGAATTCACATCGCTGCTCCCACCCTCTCGGTCCTCCCCGCCACCCCTCTCGACCGCTATGCCCGTGCGCGCATGAGCACCCTCTACCTCCCGGGGGACAAAATCACCATGCTCCCTCACTTCGCCATTGAACGTCACACCCTTGCTCAAGACCGCACCCTCGCGGCGCTCTCTCTCTACCTCTACCTTACTCCCGCCCTCACCCTTGAAAAAACGGAAACTCGTCTAGAGCAAGTAATCATCGCGGCCAACCTCCGGCTGCGCGACCTCGAAATGCACCTCAACGAAGTCACCCTTGCTGCCGGTCTTCCCGAACCTTTTCCCTGGCGAGATGAACTGAAACTTCTCTGGCAACTTGCCCTTATCCTCGAAGCCCAACGGGGTGTTCCCGCTCCCTCAACCCCGCAAATCGACTATCTCTACTACATCGACTGGGCGCGCTCCACCCCTGATGGGCCGGGCCATGTCACCCTCGTTCCCCGGCCGCGCGGTGCTCCCATCGACAAGATCGTCAGCGAACTCGCCATCTTTGCCAACGTCTGTTGGGGAAAGCTCCTCGCCCAACACCAGATGCCGGCCCTCTACCGCGCCCAACCTCCTGGCGAAAAGGTCCGTATCACCCTTGAACCCCTTCCCCACGAAGGTCTTGGCGTCCCCTGCTATGCCTGGAGCACCTCCCCCCTTCGGCGCTACACCGACCTCATCAATCAACACCAACTCCTCGCCATCCTCGGCCACTCCGCTCCCCTTTCCGCCGACGCGGTTGCTGACGTCATCTCCACCTTTGAAACTCGCTACGCCCAATATACCGAATGGCAACGCACGCTAGAGCGCTACTGGGCTCTCCGCTGGCTACGCCAAGAACAGATCGAGACCACCTCGGCCACCCTTTGGCGGGAAAACATCGTTCGGCTAGAAGGTCTTCCCCTCCTCGCCAAAGTTCCCTCCCTTCCCTCCCTTCCTCCCGGAGCGCGCGTCGAAGTCGCCATCGAGCACATCGACCTCATCGACCTCGACCTCACCCTGCGCTATCGTCGTTCTCTCCCCTCCGACGCCCCATGAATCGCCGTTTTGCCCTTGCCCTTCTCCTCTCCCTCCTCCTTCACCTTCTCGTTCCGCCCCTTCTGACCCACCTTCTTCGCCACCTTCTTCCCACTCCCAAGCCCCTCGTCAAACGTGACGCCACCCTCACCGTTCATCTCCTCAACGCCCGGCAAGAGCGTCCCCCCCTTGAAGAAACCAAGCGTCATGCCCCGCACCCTCTTGAAGGAGGTGGAGAGACCCCTGAAACTCACCCAACTGCCCCTCAACCTCCCACCCCTCTCACCGACGCTCCTCTCTCCACCCCTCCTTCCTCCTCCCCCTCCCATATCCCCTCTCCTCTTCCCCCTCAACCCCCTCCTGACCCACCCTCCACCTCTCCTCCCTCCTCTCCCTCCCCTGCTCCCCCCTCCCTTGCCGAAGCGCAGCCCCGTCCTCGTCCCTCTCCCTCTCCCCCTGCGTCTCACCCCTCCACCTCCTCCCCCAAACCCTCTCCTCGTCCCCCTCTCCGTCCCACCCCCTCTCAACCCTCAGGTGTTCCTCGCGCTGCTCTTCCCCCGGCTCCTTCTCCCTCTCTCGCTCCTCCCGCGCACCTTCCTCCCTCTCCCCCTGCCGACCTCCTCGACATCGCCCACCAACTCACCCAACTCCGTGCTGAAATCGACCGAGAAACCCGGGCCATCGCTGAACGCCCGCGGAAACGCCACGTTGGCGTCACCGTCCGCGACCATCCCCTCGCCGCCTATATAGAAGCCTGGCGGCAAAAAATCATTCGTCTCGGCACCCTCAATTTTCCCACAGACGCTCGTGGTCAAAAACTCTACGGCACCCTTATTCTTGAAGTCGCCATTGACGCCTCTGGCAAGCTCCTCTCTGCCACCGTTATCGAACCCTCTCGCTCCCCCGCCCTCGACGCCGCTGCCCTCAAAATCGTTCACCTCGCTGCCCCCTATGCCCCATTTCCCCCTGAAATCGCCGCTGACACCGACATCCTCGTCATCACCCGGCGCATCACCTTCACCCACACTGGACTCACCACCCCCTAGGAAGGAGCCCTCATGACCGACCGCTATGCTCTCTTTGGTCACCCCATTTCCCACAGCAAATCCCCCCTCATTCACACCCTCTTTGCCCAACAAACAGAGCAAACCCTCACCTATCAAGCGATCGACGCCCCTCCCGATCGTTTTCCCCAGCTCCTTCGCGACTTCATCGCTGAAGGTGGCAAAGGCGCCAACATCACTCTCCCGCACAAAGAAACTCTCCTCACCCTTGTAGACCGCGCCACCGAACGCGCCCGCCTCGCTGGTGCTGCCAACACGCTCCTCATCGCCCCCGATGGCGCGCTCATCGCGGACAACACCGACGGCGTTGGTCTCATTCGCGACCTCACCCATCGCCACGGCGTTCTCCTTCGCCGCGCGCGCATTCTACTTCTTGGTGCTGGTGGAGCCGCCCGCGGCATTCTCCCGGCGCTCCTCGAGCAACAACCCCACACCATCGCCCTCGTCAACCGCACCCCCGAACGCGCCCAAACTCTCCTCCGCCACTTTACTCCCCTTGCCCAACGCCACCAAATCCACCTCATCCAACTCCCCTGGGAAATCCTCTATGGCTCTTCTCTCCCCTCATCTTCCTCTCCCTTTGACCTCATCCTCAACGCCACCAGCGCTGGGCTCACCGGCGAACCCTTTCCCCTTCCTCCTACTCTCGCTGCCCCGCACACCATCGCCTATGACCTCCTCTACGGTCCTGAACCTACCCCTTTTCTCCGAGCAGCCCAGCGTCTCGGCCTCGGAAAAACGTTCGACGGGCTTGGCATGCTCATCGAGCAAGCGGCCGAAAGCTTTACCCTCTGGCGTGGTCTTCGGCCGCTCACCGACCCTGTCTATCACGCCCTCCGTCACCACCTCACCCATCCTTAACTCCTCTCCCCTCCAGATGGTACAATCCCCTCACCCTCTCTCCTGGGAGTAACGCCATGCCTGTAGTCACCATCAAAATCGCCGGCACCCTCACCCGTGAACAAAAGAAAAAAATTGCTGCCGAAATCACCGAAATCCTCGAGCGCATCGCCCACAAGCCCCCTCGCTACACCTACATCGCCTTCCAGCAACTCCCCTTTGAAGACTGGGCGATTGCCGGGAAACTCCTCGACGAAGAAAACGAATAGTCTCCTCTTCCTTTTCTCCCCCCTCCTTTCCCTACCTCCCCCTTCCTTTCCCTACCTCCCCCTCCTTTCCCTACCTCCTCCTTTCCTTTCCCTATCTTCCTCTCCCCTCTCTCTCCTCCTCTCCCTCCCCACCCTCTCCCCCTACTCCCTTCCTCATCCCCTTCTGTCACACATCTTTCACCCACAAACGCCTCCTTATCCCTTATAATATAGGCGTCGTATCCTCCCCTCTCATTTTATGCTTCGTCTCTTTACCGCCCATGCGGGCCTCCTCAAAGAGGTCAAAGTATCTCTCCCCAGCGACCCTGCGGCGATGGGAGCGGCCCTTTGGATCGACGCCATTGACCCAAGCCCTGACGAACGCACCAAAGTAGAATCGCTCATCAACGCAGAGCTCCCCGACACCGAAGACGTCGAAGAGATCGAAGCCTCGGCTCGTTTTTTTGAAGACGCCCAAGGTCTCCACATCCACTCCCTTTTCCTCACCACTGAAGAAGGCCGGCACATCACCACCACCGTCGCCTTCATCCTCCAACCCCACCGTCTCATCTCCTTTCGGGAAGAAGAAATCGCCGATTTCCGGCTCCTGCGCATGCGCGCTCGTCACGGACAAATTGCTGTCAGCGACCCCAAATCCCTCCTTGTTACCATTCTCACCCAAAAGATCGAAAACCTCGCCGACACCATCGAAGACCTTCACCGTCGGCTCGAAGAAGTCAGTGAAATCGTCCTTGAAGAAGAAAACGCTGACCTCGAAGAAGCCATCGACCGCATTGCCAAAATTGAAAACAGCAACGGTCGGATTCGCCTCTGCCTCATGGACACGCAACGAGCGCTCGGCTATCTCCTTCGCCACCTCAAAAACGACCCTGAACTTCAAGAAATTTGCCGTGAAACCCTTCGCGACATCGACACCCTCATGAGCCACACCAACTTCGTCTTTGAAAAAGTAAACTTCCTCATGGACTCCGCCCAAGGCTTCATCAACATCGAACAAAACCAAATTATCAAAATCTTCTCCATCGCCGCCGTCGTCTTTCTCCCTCCCACCCTAGTCGCCAGCATCTACGGCATGAACTTCGAACACATGCCTGAACTCCAATGGGAATGGGGCTATCCCCTTGCCCTTCTCATGATGGTTATCTCGGGCGTTGCCCCCTACTTCTACTTCAAACGCAAAGGCTGGCTCTGACCCTCATGGTTGTTCTCTCGGTTACATCTTCTCCTATTCCCGTTCCCTCTTCCCCTCTCCTCCTTCCTCGTTCCTCTCCAAGCGTCTCCTTCCCCCTCTCCCTCGTCTCCTTTACTCCTATCCCTCTGAACCCTCTATGACGCATTTTCCTTTTCTTCTCGAATCGGACCTCACCCCCTTTCAGCAGCGGCGGCAGCGCCTCCTCCAACACCTAGAAAGCGACGGTGCGGCAGCGCTTCTCCTTCCCACTGCTCCGGAGCGGCGGCGCAATCGAGCCGTTTACCACCCCTATCGGCAAGACAGTGACTTTTACTACCTCACTGGTCTCACCGAACCCGGTGCCTGGTTGCTGCTCCGCACCCACGCCGAACCCCGCGTCATCCTCTTCTGTCAACCTCGCGACCCCAAAGAAGAGCGTTGGAACGGAGAACGGCTTGGGCCCGAGCGGGCCCCTCACCTTCTCGCCATTGACGCCGCCTTTCCCCTCACGGAACTAGAACAAAAACTCCCCGACCTCCTTGCTGGTGTCCGCACCCTCTACGTCCCTCTCCTAGAAGACCTTGACACCGACGCCCCACTACGGCGTCTCAAGCAAAATCTCCTTGCTCGGCAACGCGACGGCATCGACCCTCCTGCCACCTGGCGCGACGTTCGTCTCCTCCTTGCCCGTCACCGGCAAATCAAAGACCCCCACGAAATTGCTGCTCTCGAACAAAGCGCCCGCATTGCCGTTCAAGCCCACCTTACTGTAATGCGCGCTGCCCGCCCGGGAACTACCGAAGCCCAACTCGAAGCCATTCTTCTCGCGCAATTTCGCGAAGCTGGAGCGGAAGGCCCTGCCTATCCCCCCATTGTCGCTGGCGGTCCGCGCGCCACCACTCTTCACTACACCCTCAACCGCTACCCCATCGAACCCGACCATCTCGTCCTCATCGACGCCGGCTGTGAATACCGCAGCTATGCCAGCGACATCACCCGCACCTTCCCCATCTCTGGTCGTTTCACCCCCCCGCAACGGGAACTCTACCAACTCGTCCTTACCGCTCAAAACGCTGCCATTCAAACCCTTCGCCCGGGCGCTCTCATCACCGACCCGCACGACGCTGCCGTTCGAACCCTTGTTGAAGGCCTCATCGCCCTCAATCTCCTTGCTGGCGACCCCGACGAACTCATCCGTTGCAAAGCCTACGAACGCTTCTACCCCCATCGCACCAGTCACTGGCTCGGTCTCGACGTTCACGACGTTGGTCCCTACGCCATCGACGGCCGTCCCACCCCCCTTCAACCTGGCATGGTGCTCACCATCGAACCGGGTCTCTACATTCAACCCGCCGACGACATCCCCTCGCACTACTGGGGGATTGGCATCCGTATCGAAGACAACGTCCTCATCACTGAAACCGGCCACCGTCTCCTCACGCGCGACCTCCCTGTTCTTCCCGCCGACCTCGAAGCCCTTCTCACCTCCTAATCGTCCCCTTTCCTCACCCCCTAACGTCAGCGCCCACCCCCTCTCTCCTTCCTGCAGTCCTCTGGAAAATCCTGCGGTACCCTCTCCTCTCCCCTCTCTCCCTGGTATATACTCTCCATCTCATCCGCGAAAGGGACCCTCATCATGGGCAAGCCGCTCCCTCCAGAAGCTCAAGCGCAGCTCTTCACTGCTGCCCGCACCCACAATGGTTTTCTCCCCCAATCGATCCCTGACGAAATGCTCTATACCCTCTACGACCTTCTCAAATGGGGTCCAACCGCCGCCAATGGCTCTCCCGCTCGTTTCGTCTTCGTGAAATCCAAAGAAGCCAAAGAAAAACTCAAACCCGCTCTCGCTCCTGGCAACGTCGAAAAAACGATGGCCGCTCCTGTCACCGTGATCATTGGTCGCGACCTCGCCTTTTATGAAAAACTTCCCTACCTCTTCCCCCACACCGACGCTCGTGCCTGGTTTATCGGCAATCAAGCCCTCATTGAAGAAACCGCCCTTCGCGATACTGCCCTTCAAGGTGCCTATCTCATCCTTGCCGCTCGGGCTCTGGGTCTTGACTGCGGCCCCATGGGTGGCTTTGACAAAGCCCTAGTTGACGCCGCCTTCTTTGCCGGAACCCAAATCAAATCCCTCTTCCTCGTCAATCTCGGCTATGGCGACCCTACCAAGCTCTTTCCTCGCAACCCGCGGCTCTCCTTTGCGGAAGCCTGTCGCATCGAATAACCTCCCCGCCACTGGCGACGCCACTCGACCCCTCACTCCATGGTCACGCGCAAAGCCTTTCACAAACCCCGCTTTGAAGCCAACAAACTTGCCAAGCGGCTCTACCGTCAAGTCGGGCAAGCGATCGCCGACTTTCGCATGATCGAAGATGGCGACCTTGTCATGGTCGCGCTCTCTGGTGGCAAAGACTCTCACAGTCTTCTTGACATTCTCCTTGGCCTTCAACAACGCGCCCCCATCAAATTTGAACTCATCGCCGTCAACCTCGACCAAAAGCAACCAGGATTCCCAACTGAACTACTACCGCGCTACCTCGAAGCGCGCGGTGTTCCCTATCGCATCATCGAAGAAGACACCTACTCGATCGTCAAGCGTCTCATTCCGGAAGGGAAAACCACCTGCTCCCTCTGCGCGCGGCTTCGCCGCGGCATTCTCTACCGTGTGGCCAACGAACTCGGCGCCACCAAAATTGCCCTTGGTCACCACCGGGACGACATCCTTGTCACCTTCTTCCTCAACCTCTTCTTCACGGGCACCCTCAAAGCGATGCCTCCCAAACTCCGTTCCGACGACGGGCGGCACATCGTCATTAGACCCCTCGCCTACTGTGCGGAAAAAGACCTCGCCACCTGGGCAACGCTGCGTGCCTTTCCCATTGTTCCCTGCAACCTCTGTGGAGCTCAACCCAACCTCCAACGTGCTGCCATCAGTCGAATGCTTCGAGAATGGGACCAAAAGTACCCTGGTCGCATTCAAACCATCTTTCGTGCTCTCACCCACCTCGTCCCCTCGCACCTTCTCGACACCCGTGCCTACGACTTTCTCCGTCTCCCGGCCCAAAAGCAATCTCTCCTGCTGAGCGACCCCTTTCCCACAGCCTACCCCTCTTCCTCCTCACCTCCATTGGACTAATATCCTCGCTCGCCGTCTCCATTTTCGCTATACTAACCCTTTACGCCTCATTCGTGACCCATGACTGAAAGCTCCCCCTCCCTTACCTTTCTCAAAGACTATCGTCCTCCTCCCTGGCGGGCACAAACGATCCACCTTGACGTCTCATTTTTCTCTGAACACGTTCGTATCGAAAGTCGGCTCCGTCTCACCCGCAACCCCGCCAACCCGCAAGAAGCATGTCATCTCGATGGCGAAGCGCTCTCCCTTCAATCCATCGCGATCGACGGCGAACCGCTCTCCCCCGATCGCTATCTCCTCCACGAAAAAGGGCTTCTTCTCCGCGGTCCCCTCCCCGACTCCTTCTTGCTTACCACTGTCGTTCAGCACCATCCCGACCGCAATCTAACCCTCTCTGGTCTCTATCGTTCCAAAGATGGCTACTTTACTCACTGTGAAGCCGAAGGCTTTCGGCGCATCACCTTCTACCCCGACCGTCCTGACGTCATGGCCTCCTTCTCCTGTCGCATCGAAGCGGAGCAGGAAAAGCTGCCGACTCTCCTCTCCAATGGCAACCTCATGGGCACGGGAGTACTCCCCAACGGTCGGCACTGGGCTCTCTGGGTAGATCCCTTTCCCAAACCCAGCTACCTCTTCGCGCTCGTTGCCGCCAAACTCGACTCCCTACAAGACGAATACATCACTGCCTCGGGTCGGCGCGTTCGGCTTGCGATCTACGTCGAACCTGGCAAAACTGCCTACTGCCATCACGCGCTTGCCGCCCTCAAAAAAGCGATGCGTTGGGACGAAGAAACCTATGGACTAGAGTGCGACCTCGACCACTACACCATCGTTGCCGTCGGTGACTTCAACATGGGTGCGATGGAAAACAAGGGTCTCAACATCTTCAACACCAAGTATCTCCTTGCTCACCCTCACACTGCCACAGACATTGACTACCAAAACATCGAACGTGTCGTCGCCCACGAATACTTTCACAACTGGACGGGCAACCGCGTCACCTGTCGCGACTGGTTTCAACTCACCCTCAAGGAAGGTCTCACCGTATATCGCGACCAACGCTTTGGGGAAGCGGTGCACAACCCTGCGGTCTCGCGCATTCAAGAAGTGCGGCTTCTCCGCACCCTTCAATTTCCGGAAGACGCTGGGCCCATGGCCCACCCGGTGCGCCCTGCCTTCTATGCCAAAATTGACAACTTCTACACCGCCACGGTTTATGAAAAAGGTGCAGCCGTCGTTCGCATGCTCGAAACCCTCATTGGCGCAGAAGCCTTTCGGCGGGGTTTACGTCTCTATCTCACCCGTCATGACGGAACTGCTGCCACCTGTGAAGACTTTCTCGCCGCGATGGAAGAAGCCTCTGGCCAAAACCTCACCCAATTTCGCCGCTGGTATGGGCGTGCCGGCACCCCCAAACTCACCGTCCTAGAGCGCTATGATCCCGAAAGCCGGTGCTACCTCCTAACGATTCGGCAAACCCTTCCCTCCACCCCCTATGAACGGCGGCTTACCGAACTTGGTCTTCCTTTTGAAGAAGGCCCTCTCCACATCCCCATCGCAGTCGGTCTAATTGGCCCTGACGGAGAAGAACTCCTCCCTGAAGGCACGCGCATCCTCTCTCTCACCGCTGAAGAAGAAACTTTCCTCTTTGAAAATATTGAAAAAAGTCCTGTACTCTCCATTCTCAGGGGCTTCTCTGCTCCTGTCTATCTCGACCTTGAACAAAGCGACGCCGTGCTTGCCCATCTCTTTGCGCACGACTCTGATCCTATCAACCGCTGGGAAGCAGGGCAGCGGCTCATGATGCGTGTTCTTCTCCTTGGCGTAGCCCAACGCGGTATTGGGGAAAGCTGGATCTTGCCCCATCTCACCGAAGCCTGTGCTCATCTTCTTGAAGACGCCGAACGCGACCCCGCCTTTATCGCTGAAGCCCTTCAGCTCCCGGACGAATTGCTCCTCAGCGAAACGATCGCCGCGGGTGGTGACACCGTCGACCCTGATCTCGTTCACACCGTGCGCATCGTTCTTCGTCGTCACCTTGCTGCAGCGCTCAACCTCCGCCTTGAAGCGCTCTGGCAGCGGCTTGCCCCCACGCAGCCCTACCGTTACACTGCGGCTGAGGTCGGTCGCCGGGCGCTTCGCAACACGCTCCTTGCCCTCCTTGCGGAAATCGACCCATCTGAGTTCGAAGCGCGCCTTTGGGCCCAATTTATCCATGCCGACAATATGACCGACGCTTTTGCTGCGCTCTCAATCCTTGCGCAATACGACCTCCCGGCGCGCGCCCAAGCGCTCGTGGACTTTTACACCCGCTGGTGCGACGAACCTCTTGTCGTCGACAAATGGTTTTCCGTACAAGCCGCTTCGCGGCTTACCACCGCTGCCACGATACGAACGCTGATAGCGCACCCTGCCTTCGACCTCAAAAACCCCAACAAAGTTTACTCTCTCCTTCGCAACTTCTGCACCCACAACCTTCGCGCCTTTCACGCTGCTGACGGCAGCGGCTACACTCTTGCCGCCGAAGCGATCACCGAAATCGCCACCTTTAATCCCCAAGTCGCGGCGCGTCTCCTTCGCGCCTTTGACCGCTGGCGTCTCTACGACGCCCAACGGCGTGCGCACGCTCACGCCGCTCTCTCCTTCATTGCTCAGCAACCGCATCTTCCTGCTGAAGTAATCGAAGTTCTGGAGCACCTCCTCTCCTCATAACCCGCGTTCTTGCAAAGCGCGCCAACGTGGCCGCGTGTGCGGCACGGCGCGGCGGGATTCAAAGGACCGGTCGCTTACTGCCGTGCCACGTGCGCGGACTTATCCGCCAGCGCTACATGCAACCGTTGAAGGTCGGCCTCGAGCGATGGGGTGAGCGTCTGCCCCAAATTTGCAGCCAAAGCGTCGAGTTGCGCAGTGGTTACCTACATGGCCTTCTCGACACGGATTGCCAGCGCGCTGGGATATGGGGTTTTTTGTTTCAAGCCCAGCGCGCTGGGATATGGGTGGAAACAAACACATCGCAGGAGAACTATTGGCAACCCGTTTCAAGCCCAGCGCGCTGGGATATGGGTGGAAACCCTATTGTAAAAGTTATTAATGAACTACTAGGTTTCAAGCCCAGCGCGCTGGGATATGGGTGGAAACCCCTCCGCGGGGAGTGGGTGATTTACGCCCCGTTTCAAGCCCAGCGCGCTGGGATATGGGTGGAAACCCTTACGGTCAGGGGAGACGGTGGTTCTTTCGTTTCAAGCCCAGCGCGCTGGGATATGGGGTTTTTTGTTTCAAGCCCAGCGCGCTGGGATATGGGTGGAAACCAAATGAAAATATTGTTCCAAGAAAAAATACAGTTTCAAGCCCAGCGCGCTGGGATATGGGTGGAAACTTTTGGTCTCTTTGGGGGGAAGAGACCATAGAGTTTCAAGCCCAGCGCGCTGGGATATGGGTGGAAACAGAAGGGCGTCTCCGACTGAAAAGGTGGTCGAGTTTCAAGCCCAGCGCGCTGGGATATGGGTGGAAACTCTACCCTTTGCAAGCCCTTGTCCCAAAACGGAAAAACAGACCTTCCATTCAGAACCTCGGGCTCGCAAGCGCATTCTACCACAATTTTCCGCGAGGTTCTGAATGACCCACCCCACAACCCGCCCGCACCCGCTCTTGAAGGGCGCTGGCTTTGCCTCCGCATGAATCTCTTCCAATGAGGCTCCGATGCGCAAAGCCCACCAGCAGCACCGCGATTTTGCATCCGCATGAATCCTCTCAATGCACCCCTTAGGCTGAATCTGCCTCTTGCCCTTCAAAACCTTCATCGTCTTCCTCGGCTTCCTCATCCAGATGCTCTCCATGAACAAACGCACTGACTGGATGCCACTGCGCAAGCTTGCCTTCGAGCACCGCCTTTCGGTAGGCACACACCTGGCGCCGTAAATGCTTCTCCACTGCCACGCCTCCATGGCGCGCTTCCCCGACGGTACGGCTCCATGATGTCGCTTACGAGCGCTTCATGCCGCCCATTGGCTTCGTGTAATACCCCCAGGTATGGGTCAAGCCCCGCCAAGCGCACCGCCACCCCTACCCGCTGTCGCAGCAATGCGTAGCCGTAATTGAGCATGGCGTTGATCGGGTCCCTCGCTTCACCCCGATGACGCCGCTGCGTAAAATCAGCCAGTTCATGGGTATGCCGACCTAACCATCGATGATACTGTCTTGCAAACCACCCCTCCCAGCCGCGTACTATTGCTAGACGTTCGGTCTGCGCCAGACTTTTCATCGCTCGTTCCAAATTGGCAAGCAGTACATGATCCCCCGCCTGGTATCGCTGTCGCACGACGACCGCGTAGCCCCTCAGCTTGGCCTCGACTATCCGCGCCGCGAGGCGCGCCCGCATTGCTTCATCGAGCTTTGCCAGCGCCGTATGATGCAATGCCAGCCTACGGTAGCGCCGCGCTTCTCCTTCTTGGCCAAGAATTATCACCGGGGTTTGCCCCGGTATTGCCAGCATGAGTGGAATGTTGTGCCGGACGCAGGCTTCGATGAGCGGCGTGCTCAGCGTACAGTGACCC
>JAOAEZ010000081.1 GCA_026416515.1 Hydrogenophilus sp.
ACTTTGAACCGTACCTATAAGGGTTTGAAACGCGCTTAGGCGGATCCATTCCGCCTCCCTGTCGTCAAAGCTTTGAACCGTACCTATAAGGGTTTGAAACACGGCTACCTTCTCCGCATCGGCCTCGGGGCCGACGAGGCTTTGAACCGTACCTATAAGGGTTTGAAACGCCGCCTTCTCCTCGGCCTTGGCCTTGACCTCCCTGGCTTTGAACCGTACCTATAAGGGTTTGAAACGCTCATCCTCCCTGGTCCGCTTGACCCTCTTCACCTCCTTTGAACCGTACCTATAAGGGTTTGAAACCCCTTCTCGTCCACCCCCAGGCCGAGGTCGGCCGCCTCTTTGAACCGTACCTATAAGGGTTTGAAACGCGGCAGTTTGGGGGTCCATGTTTTCTATGAGGTCGGCTTTGAACCGTACCTATAAGGGTTTGAAACGGCCACAAGGGAGGAGACCACGAATATCACCCCCTCTTTGAACCGTACCTATAAGGGTTTGAAACGGCACCCTGGCCGTGGTGGCCGGAGTGTTGGCCGCCCTTTGAAC
>JAOAEZ010000082.1 GCA_026416515.1 Hydrogenophilus sp.
CCCCTGAGCTTAGCCTCCATGGGGGGGACGTGTTTCTTCAAGAAACGCCTTCCATCCCTTGAGCAACTTGTTCGCAATCCTCTTAGCCTCCTTGAGCTTGCTTCCCGTCCCCTCAAAATACATGTCTACATCTCCGTCTTCCTCTATGACCACGTGGCATTTGGCATCCCTGAAGGCCATCCCAACGCTTTTCCAGAAGGCAATCTCTCCCCTTTCGTGCTCCTTGTATAGGGGGTACAAAGCCTTCATTAGGGCCAGAAACTCCTCGTCGTCCAGGTAAAACTCGTAGGTAGAGATATGGGGGTAATGACGCACCTCATCTTGCCCCATCTCTTTCTGCACTTCTTCGCTGAGGAGATCAAGAAGCTTGTCTATTAGCCATTGCGCCTCAAGGGTTCCGTACTTCTCCTTGGGCCCAACCGAGATGGCCTCTGGACCGGACTCCAAATCCCCAAGGTCCACGGAAAACTCGCGCCCTGTAGTTTCCTCAAGGAAAGCCTTCAGCGCCTCAACTGCCTTTTCCCTGCGGTGTTGACCTCGTAC
>JAOAEZ010000083.1 GCA_026416515.1 Hydrogenophilus sp.
ATGGGTCAGATAAGCTCAGAGGATTTGCGCGGTGCTTTCAAAGCTATCTCCGAGTTCAAGCACTCTTCCCGCCCCACCACGGGGTACGGAGTGGAGAGCCTACGATATGGGGTGCGGGAGGAGTTGGCTAGCGCAATCGCGGCCCTTATCTGGGCCGTGCTTCGTGAGGAGGCATTCAAAGATTGCATAGAAGACTACCTACTCCTCGCTTACGAGGGCTTGGTCAAGGCGGAGACCCTCTGGAACTACATTGTGAGGGAGAGGCTACTCTCCCAAGAAGGCCGCATCTTCTACAACGATGCGGCGGAGAGGTTGGGTTTGAAAGGTTTGGGTGAACAGATAGGAGAGGAGCAGGAGGCAGCTGCATTGGTGGGAATGCTACTAGACTAGAGGAGTAAAAGCCGAAAGGGCCAGGCCTACCGGCCTGGCCTGAAAACTTCTCCCTGGGTTTAGGCGCAAGCCCTCCCTGCGGTCTTGCCCCCACGAAAAGGGGAAACAGGGTAAGGTGGGGGCAAGAATGCGCCTATGCCCTTC
>JAOAEZ010000084.1 GCA_026416515.1 Hydrogenophilus sp.
TTTCGCAGGCTGCCACGTCCTTCATCGCCTGTGACCGCCTAGGCATCCACCGCATGCACTTACTTCTCTTGCCCCTATGGCCTCAACACCATCTACCCAATCCCAAATTGTTAAAGAACACACACCCAAAGCGCTTACCGTTCCGTAATCGCTTTGCTGGAGCTGAGCGGGCTCGAACCGCTGACCCCCGACGTGCAAAGCCGGTGCTCTACCACCTGAGCTACAGCCCCGCATCCCCACGCGCTGATGGGTCAGGTAGGGCTCGAACCTACGACCCCCGCCTTATCAAGACGGTGCTCTTACCAACTGAGCTACTGACCCTGATCGCAAGGGCCTCGTGCATGACTGATGGGTTGTGGGCACCTGTCTCATACCTTGAAAGGAGGTGATCCAGCCGCACCTTCCGGTACGGCTACCTTGTTACGACTTCACCCCAGTCATGGAGCACACCGTGGGGGGCGCCCTCCTTGCGGTTCGGCTACCCACTTCTGGTGCACCCCACTCCCATGGTGTGACGG
>JAOAEZ010000085.1 GCA_026416515.1 Hydrogenophilus sp.
GTCCTGCGCGGAAGATGTAACGGGGCTCAAGCCACGAGCCGAAGCTGCGGGTGCAGAAGATTCTGCACGGTAGGGGAGCGTTCGGTAGGCCTGCGAAGGAGCGCCGAGAGGCGCTCTGGAGGTATCCGAAGTGCGAATGCTGACATGAGTAGCGGAAAAAGGGGTGAAAAGCCCCTTGGCCGGAAGCCCAAGGTTTCCGACGCGACGTTAATCGGCGTCGGGTGAGTCGGCCCCTAAGGCGAGGCCGAAAGGCGTAGTCGATGGGAAACGGGTTAATATTCCCGTACCGGCTTGTGATGCGATGGGGGGACGAAGAAGGGTAGCGCCGCCAGGTGTTGGAAGCCCTGGTCTAAGCTGGTAGCTAGGCCCGGTAGGTAAATCCGCCGAGCTATTGGCGAGAAGCGACGGGGCAAAGCCTAAGAAGGCTTTGCTAGGCGTAATCCCAAGCTTCCAGGAAAAGCCTCTAAGCTTCAGTCACAAGCCGACCGTACCGCAAACCGACACTGGTGGGC
>JAOAEZ010000086.1 GCA_026416515.1 Hydrogenophilus sp.
CGAACCCTCTGAGGCAGACCTCGAAGAAGAGGCGGACTTTTTCCCTGACGAAGATAGCGGCCAGTCTTATGCCTGCGAGGCTACCTTGGTCGTTTATCCCAACCATGAGATCAAGGTTTGTCTGCCAAAGACCGATACCTTCGATGGCATGGTGGCTTTGCGCGACATCGTCGCTCACGCCGGCGGCAGCGACAAGGATTTCCTCAGCCTTTACGGCATCTGCGACGCTACCGTGGAAATCCATCGCGACGGCCATGTCGAAATTCGCCTCATGAACGTTACTTAGCGTCGGTTTCCGACGAGGGGTGCTTTGATCGGTGCTTTGCGCCGCTAGCAGGCATGAACCAGGAGGATCGTTACGGCCGCCGTTTTCTTGCCTTTCGCTCTTCTTTTATTTGGTGCAGGAGGGGTGAGCCGAATTTACCCGGCTTTTTCGCGCTCAGGCGTATGCCAGCGCAATAACAAAATAAAGAACACCCACTTATTACTGGGCATGGGGACAAGATCTTGCA
>JAOAEZ010000087.1 GCA_026416515.1 Hydrogenophilus sp.
ATGCCTGCACAGGCACCACCCGCTGATGGAGGAGATTGCTTCGCCGCGCAGGGCGCGGCTCGCAATGACAACTGGCCTCCCCCTGCCCTTGCGCGGGCGCGCAGCGCCCGAAGCAATCTCCCGCGAGTACGGGAGCGATGCCTGCACGGGTGTCTCCCGCTGATGGAGGAGATTGCTTCGCTGCGCAGGGCGCGGCTCGCAATGACACTAGGGACGCAGGAGATTGCTTCGCCGCGCAGGGCGCGGCTCGCAATGAGAACTTCCTTTACCCAGCCATCTCCGGCGCGGGCAGGAGTGATGCCCAACCAGCTTATATTATAACCACCACGGCCTAGCCACTCATAGCAGGCCGCGTTAGCGTTCGCTCCCGCTAGTGAGCGCCAATGGTTAGTAACGTTCTGAAACCACTCCTGCTACCCCCGCAACTCCCTCCGGCTGCCAAGCGGCGTCTTGCGAATTTCGAGGGTTGCTGGGAAGCGATCTTTCAAATCGTCAATATGGGTGATGACGAT
>JAOAEZ010000088.1 GCA_026416515.1 Hydrogenophilus sp.
GAAAGCTCTTATCGAGGTTTCAACCCCCTTCAAAGCGGGGATGGGATTCTCACCATGTAACGCCAGCTACCCCTGACGAGCCTGACCCTACGTTTCAACCCCCTTCAAAGCGGGGATGGGATTCTCACCCCCAGTTAGTCTAAGACCCGCTACCGCAGCAAGCGGGTTTCAACCCCCTTCAAAGCGGGGATGGGATTCTCACTGAATAATTTGATGGAAAGGAAGGCAAGCGGTGAGACAGTTTCAACCCCCTTCAAAGCGGGGATGGGATTCTCACATTGATTTTTGAGATTTCGAGAACAAAATATCGTTGGGAGTTTCAACCCCCTTCAAAGCGGGGATGGGATTCTCACGTGTTCTACATAGAATATTCAGAGGATGGCTGGCGTGGTTTCAACCCCCTTCAAAGCGGGGATGGGATTCTCACAGCCAGGTAGCTGCGGTTCTACCGCAGCTACCTGACGTTTCAACCCCCTTCAAAGCGGGGATGGGATTCTCACACCA
>JAOAEZ010000089.1 GCA_026416515.1 Hydrogenophilus sp.
AACTTTACCCCAACGACCTCGGTTTGGGCCCGGCCCTCCGGGCCCTCCATGGTGATCTTGACTTTTACTTGCTCCATCCTTCACCTCCCCGTCTAGTCCCCGTACCTCACGAAGCCCGGTACGGAGACTATTTGCCCCTTCTCATCCCTCCGCGCCCGATCGGTGTCGGGCGCAACGACGTCCCTCCTCCCCTTTAGTGCTTGCGCCATCAGGGAGGAGACAATGTAGATCACCCCCTCTTGCGGGAGGGGGTAGGTTACAATGGGGCCTATGGTTAGGAAGGGCATCCCCATCAGGGTCCGCTCCACACCCTTCCGCCCCATGGTAACCCGGGCAAGGGCTCCCGAGGGGGGGATGCGGATAACCTCCCCGTTCCCCTCCACCACCACCTCATGCGGCGTTAGGTTTACCAAGGTGTGGTCCCCTAACTTTACCCCAACGACCTCGGTTTGGGCCCGGCCCTCCGGGCCCTCCATGGTGATCTTGACTTTTACTTGCTCCAT
>JAOAEZ010000090.1 GCA_026416515.1 Hydrogenophilus sp.
GAACACTCCCCGACACAATCTCTACCCATGTTCACGTCACGATCTCATCAATCGTTTGTGAACCACTTCTTCCAAATTGTTAAAGAACAAGACAACCGTATCAGTGGTCAGATGTCAGAAATCAGCCAACAAGCAAGAAACAATAACTGCTTTTACAACCCGTTATTACTCAAACTTGATTCTCTAATTTCCTAATTTCTGACATCTGATTGCTGACATCTGATCTCTGCGGTGGTGGGTCTTGATGGATTCGAACCATCGACCCCCGCCTTATCAAGACGGTGCTCTAACCAGCTGAGCTAAAGACCCGCGGTCAGAGCTCAGGCATCAGCAATCAGGCATGAGACCTTGATGGATGATGGCAGATCAGCGTTTGATAGATGAGCGCCAATCAAAAAACCAATTTCGAGGATTTTATTTTTGATCTACGATTCCTCTAGGTGGTGGAGGATGCCGGGATCGAACCGACGACCCCCTGCTTGCAAAGCAGGTGCTCTCCCAGC
>JAOAEZ010000009.1 GCA_026416515.1 Hydrogenophilus sp.
GCCATCACTGCACGGTTAAAGATCAACGCTCAGCAGACCTTTCACTGTACCCTAAAACACAGAAAAAGTCAATACCCGTCTCCCTCTCACTACCCCTTTTTACCCCGCGGAATGCTATCATCCGAACACTCTATGTCCCATACTACGCTTATGAAAAGCTTGCAATCTTTTGGACGCGCTTTTCTCCGCCGCTTTCTCGACCGCTTTATCGCCACCAACTGCTGGGAAGTAGCCGGGGGGCTTGCTTTTACCACCCTTATCGCCGTTGTCCCCGTCGCTACACTAACGCTTCTTTTTTTCCGCTCTTTTCCCGCCCTCACTCAGCTTGGAGAAGCGCTGCGTGACTTTCTTGCTGCCAACCTCCTTCCCGAAGCAGCAGCGCAGATCATCACTCGCTACACCGAAGAGTTTACTGCCAAAGCAACGCAACTCACCGTCCTCGGTTCCGCCATTCTCCTCTTCACAGCGATCCTTCTCTTAGCCACCATTGAGGATGTTTTCAACCGCATCTGGAATGCCCGCCGTGCGCGCGGCTGGACCCATCGCCTTACTCTTTATTGGTTTGTGTTGACTGCTGGTCCCATCCTGGTAGGCGGCAGCATCGCCACCGCTCGTTCGGTCGCGGAACAAGCGAGTGAGATCGTCGGCCACACCACATGGGTAGACCAAACGGCCGCGGCTCTCGTTCCCCTTTCTCTTCTTTGGCTTTTTTTCTTTTTTCTTTACTATGCTGTTCCCCATCACCCTGTCCGCAGCCGGGTAGCAGCGCTTGCAGGTCTTCTGGTAGCGCTGCTCTTTCTCTTACTGCAACGGATATTCGGTTGGTTCGTCACCACGATGCCCACCTACACATTTATCTATGGCGCTTTCGCGGTTCTCCCGATCTTCCTTCTCTGGCTCTACGCCCTCTGGTTGTTGATCCTCTCGGGCGCAGTGGCGGCGGCTGCTTTTGAAGAAACGCTTGCGGAAATACGCAGTCTGCCTGACTTTCCTGGACGAGACGCCTTTGCGGCGCTTACCCTTCTCGAAGCGCTTTGGAATGGGCAACGCCGTGCTACCCCTTTACCGCAGGAGATGCTCTGGCACGCAGCGCGCCTCGCGCCGCACGAATGTGAGCGGATTCTTGAAGCGCTCGAAAGCCGCGGTTGGGTGGAACGCGGCGAGGAAGGTCACTGGATTGCCGTCGTTACCCCCGATTCCCTCACCCTTGGGGACCTTCTAGCCGCTTTTGCGCTCGACTGGAACGCATGGCGCGAACATGCTACTACCCCCCTCACCCGCCGTTTACCCACCCTCTTCATCCCCATTTTGCCCGCTCTTACCGTTCCCCTTCAAGAGGAGTGGGTCAGAGCCCAAACGCCTCCCTCACTTTCCCTCCTCTCTTCGGCTCCCCCTTCCCCTTCCTCCCCTCCCCAAACATCACCGTCGTAGCGCTCTGCTCTCCTGTTTTCCCTCAATCTTCTCTCGCTCCGTGGCAATCGCACTCTCAACAGCCCGGCGCGCCTCTTCGTTTCCTGCGGTATAGGGCAACAGCCGCTCCCAATAGCCGATCGCTACCGCCGGCTCCTCTGCGGCGGCAGCAGCAGCTCCCGCCAGCGCCAGAGCCCGAGGCAACTCGGGGTCCCTAGCGACCGCCTCTTCGATCAAACGCCGCGATTCGGCATCAAATCCCCCCCGCGCGGCGGCCAGCAACTCGGCCCAATCCAACAGCGTCTCCGGATCAGCAGGCAATCGCGCCTCCACCAAACGCCACGCCTCCTCCACTAAAGCCACCTCTTGCAGCATCATATAGGAGCGTGCCAACAATCGCCATGCCGCCGGCTCCCCCCCCTCCCTCACCAACCGATCGCGCAACTGAATCACCAACCCCCGCAGATCTCCTTTCTCCTTTTCCCCCGCGCGCGCTGCCTCGGCAGCCGCCGCTATTTGCTTCGGATCGGCCCATTGGGGTGCTCCTACCTGAAGATAGAGCCCTGCCGCAACTGCTACTGCCGTCCCTCCCAACCCCCAAATCACCCCTCTTCCGGGAGACGGTCTCTCCTCTCCCCCCTTCCCCCCCTTCTCTCTGCGCCCCACCTCAACCAAAACTCTTCGGCGCAGTTCATCCAATGCTGCTTGATACTCCTCTTCCTCGATCTCTCCCCTTGCTCGCGCCTCCTCCAACTGAGCTCGTTCGGCGCGCAGCGCTGCAACGGCGGCCTCTTTCTCATTCTCAGCATTCTCAGTAACCCTCCCTCCCCTTTCTCCTCGCTGCCAAAGCGGCCACAACACGAAAAGAAGCGCCCCCACCACCATTGCCGCGGCACCAATCGCCCATATCGTCATCGCTGATCCCCCGTCGACTCCCCTTCAGCGAGCAAGCGATCGGCCACCCGGCGTTCCTCCTCGCTCAACGGCTGACTCTCGCTGCGCCGGCGGTGGATCGACCACCAAAGCGCTGCCACTGCTCCTACCCCTAACGCGAACGGTCCCCCCCACAAAACAGCGGTTCGCACATCCAAAGGGGGCTTAAATAAAACAAACTCCCCATACCGCGCCACCAGAAACTCTATCACCTCTTGCTCCGTCTTTCCTGCCCCCAACATCTGGCGTACTTCGTTCATCAAGTCGTGGGCCAAACTAGCATTTGACTCCGCGATTGACTGGTTTTGACACACCACACATCGCAACTGGCGGCCAAGCGCCAATGCCCGTTCCTCTAAAGCGGGATCGAAAAGCGGTACCGCTTTTCCCTCTCTCCCCTGCTGGACCGGCGTGGCCGAATCGCTCGCAGGGCCAAAACCCTCTGCCTTTATCTCGCCTCCGGCACCTGCTCCTATCAGTGCGGCAATCGCCCCCCATGTTGCTCTTCTTCGCCCTCTATTTACTGGCTCCTCGCTCATCGAAGCGTTTTCGCCAGCGATCACCCTACCTTCGCTCATAGGGCCCTCCCTTCTCTCCCCCTGCGATCGCGAGCCACTTTGCCCGCAGTTCCCCCTCCCAAATCGCGCGCGAAATAGGTCCCACCTGCTTATGGCGAATGATTCCCTCTGCATCCACGAAAAAAGTCTCCGGTGTCCCGTAAACTCCGTAATCGATAGCGCTTCGGCCCGTAAGATCCACCACCACCACATCGTAGGGATTTCCCCCCTTTTGCAACCACTCCTCGATTCGCGCCCAGGCCCACTCTCGCTCCGCCTCTGGGGACAAGCGGCGGGCATCCACGCTCGCATCCCCTCGAACTTCCTTATAGTTGAAACCGACGATCCGTACCCCCTCCCCCGCCAACCGCATCAACTCGGGATGCTCCATTCGGCACGAAACGCACCACGTCGCCCACACATTCAGCAGATAAGGTTTCCCCCGTAGCATCTCCGGGGTCACCATCTGGTCGGGCTGGTCGAATCGCGGCAAGGAAAAAAACGGGGCTGGTTTACCCACCAACGGCGAAGGAATGGCGCGCGGATTGAGGTCAAAACCCACCACAAACAACCCCACAAAACCCATAAAAATAACCAATGGAATCACAAAACGCCACCGCATTCTCTCTCCCCTCAAGAGATTCCCATCTTACTCCTCTCCCCTCTCGACCCCATCAAGCGGTAGCGCCTATCCAATGCTGCCAAAACTCCCCCCACCGCCATCAACAAGGGGCCAAGCCAAATGAAAAAAACCATCGGCTTATAAAACAACACCACCACCCATGCCCCTCCCTCCAGCGGTTCGCCCAAAGAGACATAAAGATCGCGCCACAACGTCGAATCGATAGCCGCTTCGGTCATTGGCATCGTCGAAAAGTAGTAGTCACGCTTCTCTGGACGCAACTGTGCCACCTGCCGATCCCCCTGCCATACCTCGATCGTCGCCCGCTGGGCTTTGTAGTTAGGTCCCGCCACCTCTTCGACCCCCTGAAAAACGAAGCGATAATCTGCCAACATCGTTGAACCTCCCGGCACCATCTTCACATCGAGGCGGCGTTCCAACGCCCCCAAAACGGTTACCCCCACGATAAATACCCCAACGCCCAGATGAGCCAACCACATTCCCCACCACCCTGCTGGCGTTTCCCTCCATCGCACTCTAACCGAGCGGCCCTTTTCCTCCCTCTCTCTCCTCTCTCCCACCAATCGTCTCCACAGCAATCGTCCGCTGCTCGCAAAAACCCACAGTGCCAAAGAGAGCCCCAACCACGCGCGCCAACTTCCGTTCCCCCACCCTCCAACGATCGCCAATGCTCCGCCGGCCGCCACCAGCAGATCCACCCCGATCGTCTTACCCACACGTCTCCAATCATCCCCTTTCCACCGAAGAAACGGCGCTATTCCCATCAACAAAACTGCCGGAGCCATAAGCGGCACAAAGACTGCCACGTAGTAAGGTTCTCCAACTGACAGTTTCCCTCCCCCCAAAGCCTCCACCAACAACGGGTAGACGGTCCCCAACAGCACCGAAGCAGCCGCCACGCTCAACAATACGTTATTCACCAACAAAGTCGCCTCTCGTGCGCCCCAATTAAATCCTCCTCCTCCGCTCAACGTCGGAGCGCGCCACGCAAAAAGCGCTAAAGAAGCCCCCACGGTAATTGCCAGCAACCCCAGAATGAATAACCCTCGCGTCGGGTCGGTAGCAAACGCGTGCACTGAGGTGATCACCCCCGACCGTACCAAAAATGTTCCCAGCAAAGACAACGCGAAAGCTGCGATAGCCAACAGCACTGTCCATGCTCGAAAAGCGTCCCGTTTCTCCGTTACGATGACCGAATGGAGGAATGCCGTCATCACCAACCAAGGAATCAACGCTGCATTCTCCACTGGATCCCAAAACCACCATCCTCCCCATCCCAACTCGTAGTAAGCCCACCAAGAACCGACCACAATTCCCAACGTCAAGAAAACCCAAGCCGTCAACGCCCACGGTCTTGCCCATCGCGACCAAGCGGCATCCAAGCGGCCCGTGAGCAATGCGGCGATCGCAAACGCAAAAGCCACCGCCGTTCCCACGTACCCCATATAAAGGAGCGGCGGATGGAGGATCATCCCCGGATCCTGAAGCAATGGATTCAAATCGCGCCCCTCTGCGGGGGGGGGAACCAAACGCTCGAAAGGATTAGAGGTCAGCATCAAAAAAAGCAAAAAACCGACGCTCACCAACCCCAAAATTCCCACTACTCGCGCTCGCATCGTCGCGGTCAAAGAAGAAGAGCCCCCTGCCACAGCTGCTCCCCACCCTGCCAATGCTGTAGCCCACAGCAACATCGACCCCTCATGGTTTCCCCAACTCGCCGTCATTCGGTAGTACCATGGCGTCACTGTCGTAGAATGGGAAGCCACCAATCGCACTGAAAAATCGCTCTTCAAAAAGAGAACCACCAACAAACCGAATGCGATCCCCAACAGCACCGCCTGGGCGACTGCCGCTCGTCTTGCGGCCGTCATCCACGCGCTCCATCCTCTCTCCGCCCCTGCCAACCCCAACACCGCCTGCAACCCGGCCACAACTGCCGCTACAGCCAACGCCACCTGTCCCCACTCGGCCAACATGGCCTCACTCCTTCATGCTCTGAGCCGCCCGCTTGGCCTGTTCCACCGCCGCTGCGGCCTCCGGCGGCATATAAGTCTCATCGTGTTTAGCCAATACCCTCTTTGCCTCCATCACCCCGTCGGCCCGCAGTACCCCCTCTGCCACTGCGCCCTGTCCCTCCGCAAAAAGATCGGGCAATGCCCCCCGGTACACCACTGTCAGACCATGAACTGTATCGGTAATCCGAAAATAGACCGTCACCCCATCCTCCTCGCGCCGCAAAGAACCCCTCTCTACCAATCCCCCCACGCGGAAAAACTGACCCACTTGTGCTTTCCCCGCTGCCACCTCTGACGGGGTAATAAAAAAGACCAGATTTTCGCGGAAGGCCGACAAAATCAACCCCACCGCTGCTGCCAAAAGCGCAACGCCCACTGCCACGATCACTAACCGTTTATGGCGTCCTCTCATTCTCCCTCTCTCCTCTCGCCCTCCCCTCTTCCTCTCCTCCCTTTACCTCGCCCTCCCCCCCTGCCCCTCGCTTCTCTATCTCTTTCCCACCCTCCAGCACTAAGGCAATCCCTCCTTCCCCCTCCCTCTCCTCTTTCCTCCTCTCTTCCTCCTTCGCCCTTTCCTCCTCCTCTGATATCTCTATTTCATCGCCCTCAGCCTCAGCGGCCGCCACCACCTCAGCCAACGTCCGGCGCCAAGCGCGGTAAAGCAACCACACCTCCAACCCAACCAACAACAAGGTCACCCCGTAACTCCCCCACACAAACATTCCCCGTCCGCCCATCGCCCAAAAATCGGTCCATGACGCCCACATTTTTGCTCTCTCTCACTCCCTTGTCGTCGAACGCATCGGCGTCTTGAACAGGCTACGCCGTGCCGCCTCCTGTGCCCAGACGCTCCCCCTCTCCCGCTGCAACAGCAACGCGCGCGCGCGCCACAATGCCACCGCGATCGAATAAAACCACACCGCCAAGGTCATCACCAACAAGATCACCACCATTACCGTTGCCATCGCCGGTGCCTTCGTCAAGCTCACCGATGCCCCCTGATGCAACGTATTCCACCACTGAACTGAAAAATAGATAATCGGGACATTTACCGCCCCCACAATCGCCACAAGGGCGCCTGCTCGGTCGGCGCGGCGAGGCTCATCGATCGCGCGCACCAATGCCATATACCCCAAGTACAAAAAAAGCAACAACAACTGCGACGTCATACGGGCATCCCATGCCCAATAGGTCCCCCACGTTGGCTTTCCCCACAATGCCCCCGACCACAAGGCCACGAAACACCACAGTGCCCCTGTTGGTGCCAGCGCGTGGGCCAACACAAACGACACGCGGGTATTCAATACCAACCCCACTACCCCCCAGAAGGCCATAGCCAAATAGATGATCATACTCATCCACGCTGCTGGCACATGGATATAGATAATTCGGTACACCTCTCCCTGGCGGAAATCGGGAGGGGCCACGAAAAAAGCCCCATACAACCCCGCTATTCCCAACACC
Organism: Hydrogenophilus sp.; assembly: GCA_026416515.1. Classification (GTDB taxonomy): domain Bacteria; phylum Pseudomonadota; class Gammaproteobacteria; order Burkholderiales; family Rhodocyclaceae; genus Hydrogenophilus. The sequence goes on from JAOAEZ010000009.1 coordinate 7,023, forward strand.
AATCCCCCTCCGGCGAACCAAGGTGCCAGCATCCCGCACAACCGAAAAAACTCCGGTGGGGAAGCGAAGCGCCAAATGCCTCCTCGCGAACCGGCTCGCTCCTCTACAGAAGCTATCGGGTGCTTCCTCACGCGCTCTCTCCCCTTCTCCCTCTCGCCTGCCCTTTTGCTCTGCTCGGCACGCTCCTCTCCCTTACTCCACTGCCAATCGCAGCGCTGCTCCGCATGCGGGAGGAGCCAGCACCGCCGCCGCCAATGAGCCCCCGGCCAACAGTGCCAATCCTCCCGAAAAAGGCAAACCGTTACGGGCGCGCACCACCGCATCTACCCCGAAGATCAGCACGGGCACAAAAAGAGGCAACACCAACAAAGCCAGCAACATCGACGCCCCGCGCACCCCCAACGTCAACGCCGCTCCGATCGCGCCCACCAATGTCAACATCGGTGTTCCCAGCAACAACGTCAGCGGCAGCACCCACAGCACCACCCCCTCAGCATCGTACAAAAGCGCCAACGGTGGGGCCAACAAAGCCAACGGCGCCACTGCCACCAACCAATGGGCCAACAACTTAGCCCCCAGCCAAACGGTCACAGGCTCTGGCGATAGCACCAGCTGCTCCAAAGTTCCCTCTCGCCAATCGTATTCGAAAAGGCGCGGCAGCACCAACAACACCGACAACAGCGCGGTCACCCACACCACTCCTGGCGCGATCGTCCGCAGCAGTCTCTCATCGCTCCCCACGCCGAAAGGAAACAGCACCCCCACGATAACGAAAAAAGCAAATGCCACCAGCACATCGTTTCGGCATCGCCACGCTACCGTCAACTCCCGTCTTAAAACAGCGTGAAAAAGCGCGATCACCCCTCTCTTCCCCCCTCTCGGGCAAAGGTCGCCAGATCGAAAGCAACTACCCCGCGGGAAAAAGGAGCCTCCTGATGGGTCGTCAACACCACCAACCCCCCCCTCGCCGCGTGGTTCTCGATCTGCTCCACCACTCGTGCAGCGAACCCAGAATCCAACGCGGTCAGCGGCTCATCCAGCAACCACACGGGAGGAGGAGACGGCAAAAACAAGCGGGCCAATGCCACCCGGCGCCGCTGCCCTGCTGACAACGTCCCGGCGGGCAAATCGGCAACTCGGCCCAATCCTGCTGCGGTCAATGCCCTCTCCACATCTCCTCGTGCGCCTCCTCCTGTCACCGTCGCCAAAAACGTCAAATTCTCTCGGGCGGACAGCGACTCATGCACTGCCGGCAGATGGCCGATATACCAAAAAGCCCCCCGCCAATCGCTCTCCTCTTTACCGATCGGCACCCCGCAAAAACGCACCTCCCCTGAAGCGGGCGGCGTCAACCCGGCGATGGTGCGCAGCAACGTCGTCTTACCCACCCCGTTTTTACCGACGACATGCACCACCTCCCCTCCCCGAAACGTTGCCGACAATCCTCGAAACAGAACCCGTCGGCCGCGTGCCCCCGCCAGCGCCACCAATGACAACGCCAACGCTCTCTCGCTCACAAAACTCGTGCCAAATCCCAAAAGTCTCACATTCTAACCGAGGAGGGCCCAATCCTTATCCCATGTACTTTGGTACGCCGTTACCCTCTCTGGCGCCCATCTCCAAACAAAGCGCTGGGGCACCCCTAACCGATCGGCCAAAATCAACGCATGCAAGCTCGACGCTGCCACTACCTTCGCCCCCGCGATCAACCCGGCGATGCTATCGCGGTGAGCGGCGCGCCACACCTTCACCGGCACCCTATCCTTTCGCAATCTCTGAGCCACCCGTTGGTAAGCCTCCATCGAATCGTGCAGGGGTGCCAATCCCATCGCAAAAAAGACGATCTGGCGAGGCAACACTCCCCTCTCCACTCCTGCCCTTACCTCCTCGGCCACTCCCTCCACCTCGGCCGTCGCCGCCCACTGGATAGCGGCGAAACTCCCCCACCGCTGTCGGAATGCCCACCCTCTTCGTCGCCACCCCTCCCTACTCCCCCACTCCGACGCCATCTCCTCCACAGGGTCGGGGGCCAAAACCGCTCTCACCCCTGCGGCCGTACACGCCCGGAGACTCTCCCGATCGCGCACGCACACCACCTTGGCCTCGGCCAATGCTCTCCGGACCCCTTCATCGCCCAACCCCTTCTGCCCTGAAACGCCGGTAAACAGATAAGCCACCCTTCCCCCCTCTGGCAAAGGAGGTGCGACATAAGGGAACGGTCGCGGAGGTCCTGCCTCTCGCAGAAGGCGGGCGTACTCCCGCTCCGCCTCCTCAAACGAAAAGCGCCACCAACGCAGCGCTGCCGCCGCCTCGCGCTGGGGCAGCAGCATCTCCGCCGCGCTAGCGGCATCGGTCTCCAAAATTGCCCCTCCCACATGCCACACCACCATGCGCGCCCCCTCCTGCGCTCGCCCCCAAACCGCTGCGAATGGCTCCACGCGGGCTCCCCCCACCCCTCGCAGATTGTGGTACCTTAATCCAACCTCTCGGACCCTTAATCCCTCCTGATCGGCCCAACAGCGTGCTGCCCTCAAAAGCAACAGATCCCCCATATTATGGCGATCTGCTGCTCCGAACAAAAACCACTCTCCCCTTCGCCACTCTGGCTCTCGTCTCAACCACTCCGCCACAAGGGCAAACGCGCGCCTCTGCTCCCTCACCCCTCTCGGACCAAGAAATCGAACGCTGCCAATGCTGCCTTTGCTCCCTCCCCCATCGCGATGATAATCTGTTTAAACGGCACTGTCGTACAATCCCCCGCCGCGAAAACTCCTCGCACGTTCGTTGCTCCTCGGCTATCCACCTCGATCTCTCCGAAACGGTTGCGCGCCACCGTCCCGGCCAACCAATCGGTATTGGGCAACAAACCGATCTGAACAAAAACCCCCGCCACTGGCAACAGACGTTCCTCCCCCGACCTTCGCTCGCGGTAGCGCAAGCCGGTCACTCGCTCCCCGTCGCCCACCACCTCCACCGTCTCCGCCTGGGTCACCACCCGCACGTTAGGCAACGCTCGCAATCGCTCCTGGAGCACTGCATCGGCCTTAAGCTGGGGCATAAACTCCAGCAACGCCACCTCCTGGGCAATTCCCGCCAGATCGATTGCCGCCTCCACCCCTGAATTTCCCCCCCCTACCACTGCCACCGCTTTTCCTTTAAACAACGGTCCATCGCAATGGGGGCAATATGCCACCCCGCGGCCGCGGTACTCTCGCTCTCCTGGCACGCCTAGCTCCCGCCAGCGAGCCCCTGTCGCCACCACCACGGCACGTGCGCTCAGCACTCCCCCCCGTGCCAACTGCACCCGGATCGGCGCTCCCTCATCTGCTGGGATCAACGCCTCGGCGCGCTCCCCCTCAAACACCGTCACCGGGTATGCTGTCACATGGGCGCGCAACTCCGCCGCCAACTTTGGTCCTACGGTTTGGCGCACCGAAATAAAATTCTCGATCGCCAACGTATCGAGAACCTGTCCTCCGAACCGCTCCGTCACCAGTCCCGTTCGCACCCCCTTGCGCGCCGCGTAGATCGCCGCTGCTGCCCCCGCTGGACCTCCCCCCACTACCAGCACATCGAACACCCCTGTCTGATCCACTCGGGCTCGCGCTCGCTCCTCACCCGCTCGATCCACCAACGCCAAAACCTCGCCCAGCGTCATTCGCCCCTGTGCGGCTCGTTTTCCGTTCACGAAAAGTGTCGGCACGGCCAGCACCTCTCGCTCCTCGGCCTCGGCGGTAAAGCGAGCCCCATCCACCGTCACCGCGGAAACGTTTGGGTTGAGGGCGGCGATCAAATTCACCGCCTGTACCACCTCGGGGCAATTATGGCACGACAACGACACAAACACCTCAAACGCGATTGGTCCCTCTAGCCCCTGGATCTGTGCCAGCACCCCCTCATCCACCTTCGGCGGGTAACCGCTCACCTGCAGCAATGCCAAAATCAACGACGAAAACTCATGTCCCAACGGTGCCCCGGCGAAATGGACGCGCGCTCGTTCCCCCGGCCTGGCCACCCCCAATGCGGGCCGTCGTCCTCCCCCCACCTCATCGCCGACCGCCGCTCGCACTCGAACTTGTGGGCTGATCTCCTGCAGCTCCTTGACCAACGCGGTCATCTCTTCATCTGCTTTTCCCTCCCCCAACGCCACCACCAACTCCACTGGTCCTGGCAAGCGAGCCAGGTACTCCTCCACTAACCGTCGGCTCTCTTCATCCAATAGCCCCATCTTCTCTCCCGAATCGATCCCTTGCAATCGACTACCCTCTTCGGTCTCCATCTCACTCAAAAAAAAGCGCGGGCCTCTGCCCGCGCCTTCGACCTCTCAGATCTTACCCACCAAATCGATAGATGGCTTCAAGGTCGGGCTACCCTCGTTCCACTTCGCCGGGCAAACTTCTCCCGGATGTTCGGCCACGTATTTTGCCGCCTTCACCTTACGCAGCAACTCTGCCGCGTTACGGCCGATGCTATTATCGTTGACCTCCATGCCCTTAATCACCCCATTTGGATCGATGATAAAGGTCCCCCGCAACGCCAATCCCTCCTCCTCGATCAACACCCCAAATGCGCGCGACAACCGCTGATTGGGATCGCCGATCAACGGATAGCGCACCTTCTTCATCGCCGGCGACGCATCGACCCATGCCTTATGGGTAAAGTGGGTATCGGTCGAAATTCCATAAACCTCGCAATTCACCTTCTTAAACTCATCGTAGAGATTGGCCAAATCCTCCAACTCGGTCGGACAAATAAACGTAAAATCGGCCGGATAAAAGACAAACACCGACCAATGCCCTTTCAAATCGGCATCGGTCACCTCCTTAAATTGGCCGTTTACGTAAGCCATTGCCTTAAACGCGGGCACCTGGGTATTGATCAAACTCATACGGACCTCCTTTGTGAGCACTCAACGCAGATCGCAACGTTCACCCGTGCGATCTGCTGTAATTGTAGGAAGGGTTCCCCCCTCTGCCAAGCGATAAAAACCAAAAGCCTCGATTGTCTCTTTCAATCACATCAGCGACTCTGCCTCTGCCACGAACTGTTCCAGCTCTCCCTCTACCCGACGCAATCCCAACGTCGCGATCGTCTTCTCCTCCTTTGCAGTCAGACGACCCGCGCACACCAGCCATCCCCCCTGCGGTGCGTTTCCCCCTAAGATCTCCCGCAGCAAAATCCGTTCGGTATCGCGGACCAAACGCACGCCCAACACCAGATAGCAGCTTTTTTCCCGTCGCGCTTTCAAAAAAGGGGGAAGCGCCAATCCCCCCATCAGCTCGGTGAAATAATCGACAAAATCGGCCTCTGAGATCACATACTCCGGGCGCGGCAATGGTGCGCCGAGCGGTTTGAACAAAATTGGCCACTCCTCATCCACCTCTGAAGGAGCAATCTCCCGGTAACTTCCCCCCTCGTATCGGTAGCACCGGTAGCGCTCGTCGCGGCCCACCAAGCGCGCCCCTCCCACCACCAACGTATGGGGTCGATCGGCGTAGGCATCGATCAACAAGCGGTCGCGGTTGGTATCGATCACATAAGGGAAACGGCGCTCTGCCAACCACCGATAGAGAGCGGTTGGGCGCCACTGGCCATCGCGGTACACTCGATCGACCAATCGCACCAACACGCCTCGTCCTCGTTTCAACTCGACGTACATCGCGGCGCGCGCCTCATCCCCCCGCACTTTAGCAGGGAGGAGACGGCCATCGGCCACCACCTCTGCCAATGCTGCTGGGTCTGCTGCGATCGCTCTTCCTTCCGCATCCACCACCCCCTCCAATGCCCCTGCGCCCAAGTAAGGCACCAACCGTCCCTCTGCTGCGGCCTCGCGCAATGCCTCCCAATCCACTTCCGCTCTCACTGCTCTTCTCCCTCAACGACCGACGTCCTCTTCAGCAAAAAAATGCGCCTACTTCTCTTCACAGCTCCATTGCCCTGCGCGCTGCAGGCTAAGCTAGGAGCAGCTCTACCTCGTAGACTCCGCCGATTACCAGATACTCTGCCTCCCCCTGGGGCAACCCTGGCACGAGCCCCTGAAAGCAGACTATTTTTGCCACTGGCACCTCGGCAGCGAAGACCACGGGCCCGAACTCCCCAGCCCGCTCCTCCTCCGCTGTAAAAGAGACCAAATTATTCAGCAGTAAAACGCGGCGCCCGCGGCTTGGCGCAGCCAAAACCTCCTCCTCTGCTCCCATGTGCGACCCGCGAAACAACCGCAGATGGTGCACCCCTGGTCGCTGGCGCCCCAACTCATCCTGGCAAAACGTATACAGCAAATCGAGTTGAGCCTCCAAGCTATTGGCGCCGTACAACCCTACAGCTCGCATCAACTCATAGCGTCGATAGGAATCATCCTCCCCGCTTCGGATAGGTCCGCCATGGTAACGCGGCAGCAACCCGAAGCGCGACTCGACCCACCCTTTCAGCACAGCCCCCTCCACCCCGTTGCTATCGAATCCCCAGCCGCGCAGCAACCTCAGAAAGTGGGCGCGCGACCGATCCAAGCGGCAAGAAGTGGTAAACCCCGCTGTCTCTGGCGAATCCAAACTGAAAAAAGCGCGCATATGCGACAAAAAAAGGCGCTGGCGCGCTGTGAAAGAAGGCTCCTCTGCCAACGCGTAGAACAGACGCGCATGTAATGTTCGCACCCCGTCGATCTCCAGCCTCAACGGATGGCGTTGAAATGTCACGCTCCCCACCGCCGCTGCTGGAAGATTGCACCGATTAATCGGTAGATAGGCAGAGCGAGGCAACACCGCTGTCGTTTCCTCGACAACATCGCTCTCCTTGTTGCAAGCACCACCCACCCTTTTGCTCACGACCATCCTCACGATTCCGTGCCTCTCAAGGCCATTGACTCCTTTTTCCCTTCTGGCACGCCATTTGCGTAAGTGTTCTTACGACAACGGTCCTTCCTCTTGTTTTATTCACGAAAGGAGTCAATCATGGCGCTTCGTCAATGTGCGATCTATGGCAAAGGCGGCATCGGCAAGTCTACCACCACTCAAAACCTAGTCGCCGCGCTGGCGGAAGCTGGCAAAAAGGTGATGATTGTCGGCTGCGACCCGAAAGCTGACTCTACTCGCTTGATCCTGCACGCCAAGGCGCAGCAAACGATCATGCACCTTGCGGCGGAAGCGGGCTCGGTAGAGGACCTTGAACTCGAAGATGTACTCAAAGTCGGGTTTGGGGGCGTCAAATGTGTGGAATCGGGCGGGCCGGAACCGGGTGTCGGCTGCGCCGGGCGCGGGGTCATCACCGCGATCAACTTCCTTGAAGAAGAAGGCGCCTATGACGACGATCTCGACTTTGTCTTCTATGACGTACTCGGCGACGTCGTCTGCGGTGGTTTTGCGATGCCTATTCGCGAAAACAAAGCCCAAGAGATCTACATCGTCGTTTCTGGTGAGATGATGGCGATGTATGCCGCCAACAACATCGCGAAGGGCATTGTCAAATATGCCAACTCGGGGGGTGTACGGCTGGCGGGGCTTATTTGCAACTCGCGCAATGTCGACCGGGAAGCGGAGCTGATCGAAGCCCTCGCCGAGCGGCTGGGCACCCAGATGATTCACTTTGTCCCACGCGACAATGTCGTGCAGCACGCCGAAATTCGTCGGATGACGGTCATCGAGTATGACCCCACCTGTAAGCAAGCCGACGAATATCGGGCGCTTGCGCAAAAGATCATCAACAACAAAAAGCTCACCATCCCCACGCCCCTTTCGATGGACGAACTCGAAGAGCTTCTCATGGAATATGGGGTCATGGAAAAAGAGGACGAATCGATCATCGGCAAAAGTGCGCGCGAAGCGATTGCCTGAAGAGTCACTCAAAAAGGACATCCTATGGAAGGAAATCCCTCGCTATCCGGGGATGGCCGGTAGCGAAGAAAGGAGCGCAACGATGAGCACACTCACTCGTGAACAAGCGGAGGCCCTCATTGCTGAGGTTCTCGAAGTCTACCCCGAAAAAGCGGCGAAAGACCGGCGTAAACACCTCGCCGTCAATGACCGCTCCATCGAGCAATCCAAAAAATGCATCGCCGCCAACCGCAAATCGCTGCCCGGTGTGATGACGATCCGCGGCTGTGCGTACGCGGGATCGAAAGGAGTAGTCTGGGGGCCGATCAAGGACATGATCCACATCTCGCATGGCCCTGTCGGTTGCGGTCAATACTCCCGTGCAGGTCGGCGCAACTACTACATCGGCACCACCGGGATTGACACCTTTGTGGAGATCAACTTTACCTCCGACTTTCAAGAGCGCGACATCGTCTTTGGCGGCGACAAAAAGCTCGCCAAGATCATCGAAGAGATCGAAATGCTCTTTCCCCTCAACAAAGGGATCACGGTGCAATCGGAGTGTCCCATCGGCCTCATCGGCGACGACATCGAGGCGGTGGCCCGCAAAGCATCAGCCCAAATCGGCAAACCGGTGGTTCCAGTCCGTTGTGAAGGTTTTCGGGGAGTCTCTCAATCCCTAGGGCACCACATCGCCAACGACTCGATCCGCGACTGGATCTTCGAACGCAACGCTCAAGATGTCAAAGAGCCCTACGAACCCGGTCCCTACGACATTGCGATCATTGGCGACTACAACATCGGCGGCGATGCCTGGTCCTCGCGCATTCTCCTCGAAGAGATGGGGCTGCGGGTAGTCGCGCAATGGTCGGGCGATGGGACCCTCTCCGAACTAGAGTACACGCCGAAGGTCAAGCTCAACGTCCTCCACTGCTACCGCTCGATGAATTACATCAGTCGGCACATGGAAGAAAAGTTTGGCATTCCCTGGGTTGAGTATAACTTCTTCGGTCCCACCAAAATTGCCGAAAGCCTGCGCAAAATCGCCTCCTTCTTTGACAGCCGTATTCAAGAAAACGCCGAGCGGGTCATTGAGAAGTATAAGCCGATGGTCGACGCGGTCATCGCCAAATACAAACCCCGTCTGCAAGGCAAGAAGGTGATGCTCTATGTCGGGGGGCTACGGCCGCGGCACGTCATCGGTGCCTATGAAGACCTCGGCATGGAGGTTATCGGCACCGGCTACGAATTTGCCCACAACGACGACTACGACCGTACGATCAAAGAAATGCAAGACGCAACGCTCCTATATGACGACATCACCGGCTACGAATTCGAAGAGTTTGTCAAACGGATCCGTCCCGACCTCATCGGCTCCGGAATCAAAGAGAAATATATTTTTCAAAAAATGGGGATTCCCTTCCGGCAGATGCACTCCTGGGACTATTCCGGGCCCTACCATGGCTATGACGGCTTCGCCATCTTTGCGCGCGACATGGACATGACCCTTAACAATCCTTGTTGGAGCAAGATGACGCCGCCCTGGCTCAAGAAGGAAGAGTCCCTTACCGCTGCCAAGGCAGCTTAACCCCTTCCGCAGGCGCGAAGCGCCTGCGGGTATTGTTCCACCTGCATGCGGACAACCACGGATGGGTGGTGTTCGCGAAGGAGAAGTGCCATGCAAGTTGCCGACGATATCAAACCCTCCTATCCCCTCTTCCTGCAAGAAGAGTATCAGCAGCTCTTTCGCAACAAAGCGCGTTTTGAAAACCGCGTTCCACCGGAAAAGGTAGAAGAGGTCTTTCAATGGACCACCACCAAGGAGTATCAAGAGCTTAACTTTCAACGAGAAGCGCTCACCATCAACCCGGCCAAAGCCTGTCAGCCGCTTGGTGCGGTCCTCTGTGCCCTCGGCTTTAAAAACACGCTCCCCTACGTGCACGGTTCGCAAGGGTGTGTCGCCTATTTCCGCACCTATTTCAACCGCCACTTCAAAGAGCCGATCGCCTGTGTCTCCGACTCCATGACTGAAGATGCGGCGGTCTTCGGCGGGCAAAAAAACATGTTTGAAGGGCTGCAAAACGCCAAAGCCCTCTACAAACCCGAGATGATCGCCATCTCCACCACCTGCATGGCGGAAGTTATTGGCGACGACCTAAACGCTTTCATCAACAATGCGAAAAAAGAAGGATATATCCCCCAAGAGTTTCCCACCCCTTTTGCCCACACTCCCTCCTTCGTGGGCAGTCACGTAACGGGTTGGGACAACATGTTCGAAGGGATCATTCGCTACTTCACCCTCAACGAAATGGAAGGGAAATCGCCGGGCAAAAACGGGAAAATCAACATCGTCCCCGGCTTTGAAACCTACCTCGGCAATTTTCGCGTCATCAAACGGATGCTGCGCGAAATGGGGGTAGACTTCACATTCCTCTCTGACCCCGAAGAGATCCTCGACACCCCTGCCGACGGCACCTATCGCATGTACGCCGGTGGCACTACCCAAGAAGAGGTTCGTGACGCCCCAAACGCCATAACCACTTTCCTTATTCAACCGCTGCAGCTCGACAAAACCAAAAAATTTATTGAAACCACTTGGCAGCACCAGATCCCCAAACTCAACATCCCGATGGGGCTCGACTGGACTGACGAGTGGTTGATGAAAGTCTCGGAGGTCACCGGCAAGCCGATTCCTGAATCGCTCATCAAAGAGCGGGGGCGGCTCGTCGACATGATGACCGACAGTCACCCGTGGCTGCACGGCAAGAAATTCGCGCTCTACGGCGACCCCGACTTTACCCTCGGGATGACCAAGTTTCTCCTCGAGCTGGGGGCCGAACCGCTCCACGTCCTCTGCCACAACGGTGGCAAGCGGTGGGAAAAAGCGGTTAAAAAGGTGCTCGCGGAATCTCCCTATGGGGCCAATGCCAAGGTATGGGCAGGGTACGACCTCTGGCACCTCCGCAGCCTCTGCTTCACGGAAAAGCCCGATTTTCTTATCGGCAACAGCTACGGCAAGTTCATCCAGCGCGACACCCGTCGCAAAGGTCGGGAGTATGAAGTACCGCTCATCCGCATTGGCTTCCCCATCTTCGACCGCCACCACCTTCACCGCTACGCCACGTTGGGTTATGAAGGCGCGATGTATCTCCTCACCACCCTCGTCAATGCGGTGCTCGAGCGGTTAGACGACGAAACGCGCGAGATGGGCCGTACCGACTTCAATTATGACCTTATCCGCTGACGAGTTCGATCCACCCCTGGCGGAGGTTTCTCCCGGCGCCTCCGTCGTGGGGGGCTCCCTCAGAAAGGAGGCGAAGCGTGGCCAACATCATGATTCGACGCAGTGAAGAGGGTCGATACATCTTCTACCTCCCCAAACGCGACCTCGAAGACACGATTGTCTCGATTCAATTCGACAGCGCGGAAAAGTGGGGAGGTGAGATTCGTCTGGCGAACGGCGGCTGCTACTACATCGAACCGCAACCGGCCCCCGCGCGCTTTCCCTGTACGCTGCGCGCCAAACGGCTCGATGCCCCGGAGTAGTTCCGTTCAACTCTTCAAGCAACCTCTCTCGTTCAGGAGAAACGACCATGGCACTGAAAATCGTCGCTGAACTCTGCACCTCCTGTGGGGACTGCGAACCCGAATGTCCCACCAGCTCGATCAAACCCAAGAAAGGGGTTTTTGTGATCAACCCTGACACCTGTACCGAATGCGAAGGAGAATACGACACCCCTCGTTGTCAGCAGATTTGTCCGATTGATGACTGTATCGTTCCGCTGGCTGCTTAAAAGCAGGGGAAAGGAGGCTCGACCATGAAAGCGATCAGTCGGGAAGCGGCACAACGCGTGGTCGCTGCGGCGCAGCGTCTTGGGGAGATCGACCCGCGCGCGCTCGTTCTCTGGATTGGGGAACAGGTCGGGCTTCCCATCTCCTGCGAGAAGCTCCATCGTCTGACGGTAGCGGACCTCAAAGCCGCTCTCTCCGGCGACGGACCTTTAACCGGTCCCAATGAGATCGACGCCATCGCTCTCAAAGAAGCTCTCCGGATTCTATGGGGAGAAACCGGCGACGAAGAGCCCCCTCCGCTGCCCGACGCAGAGGCCGACGGCGACGACCACTCTGCGAGCCTGCGGGTAGCGGTTGCCTCCAATCGGAGCGAAGAGCTAGACGGTCACTTCGGTACCGCTCGTCGCTTTCTCATCTACCGTGTTCGGCGCGACTCGATCCGGCTTCTCGAAGTTCGATCGGCAGCCGACTGCGATCTCGCCGACGACAAAAACGCTGCCCGTGCGGCGCTCATCGCCGACTGCAACCTTCTCTGTGTGCAATCGATCGGTGGTCCGGCTGCGGCGAAAGTGGTCCGTGCGGGTGTTCACCCCCTTAAATTCCCCCAAGGGGGAAATGCTCGTCACCTCCTCGCCCAGCTGCAAACCGTTTTTGACCATCCCCCTCCCTGGCTTGCCAAGGTGCTCAGCCGAAACGCCGATCCTCCCCCTTCCCTCTCCTCTCCCGGTTCTTCTCCCCCAGAGAGCTGAAATGCAACCCGATATCCTTCGTCCCATCGTCGAAATGCTCGACCGTTTAGGTCCACAGCCCGAGACAATCGCCCGTCTGCGCGACCTTCACCCCGAACTCCACTTCACCCTCTGCAATGCCGACGACATTCCCCCTCGCCGTTCTCCCATCCATCGCGGCGTGGGATTCTCCCTCTATTTAGTAGGCAATACGGGTCCTTGTCTCTCCCTCACCGACGAATGGGAATCCGCGTCGGGTCTGGTCATTGCGATCGAAGAGCCCGCTGAGGAGTGACCTTCCCCCTCCTCGCCGATTGCATCGCCAGAGGGGCCTATTTCGGGTTAAAGCTGCTTCACTTTGATCTTCAATGTTTGGATACGGTAAGCGATCTGCCGCGGCGTCATTCCCAACAGCCGCGCCGCCTTTGCCTGCACCCAGCCGGCCCGCTCCAGAGCTGCGATCACCCGCTCGCGCTCATCGAGGTTAGGATCGTTGAGATCGATCTCCCGAGCGCTCTTGCTCGCGCTCATCCGCTCTTCGAACCCGGTCGCCAACACCGTATCGCGGTCGATCTTTCCGCTTTCGCTCATCACCGCCGCGCGTTCCAAGCAATTCTCCAGCTCCCGAACATTGCCTGGCCAATCGTGGTGCATCAAGACGCGGATCGCGTCATCGCTGATCTCCAGCGTACGCCCCTGCTGCTTGGCGATTTTCTCCACTAAAAAGCGGGTCAACGCGGGTATATCCTCCATCCGCTCGCGCAAAGGGGGTAGAAAAATCGGCATCACATTCAAGCGGTAGTAGAGATCCTCTCGGAACCTTCCCCCCTCTACCTCTGCCTCAAGGTCGCGGTGGGTTGCCGCAATCACCCGCACATCCACCCGAATTGTTCGCGTTCCCCCCACGCGTTCAAACTCCCCCTCCTGAAGGACCCGCAGCAGCTTTGCCTGGAATGCCGGCGAAATCTCTCCAATCTCATCTAAAAAAATTGTCCCTCCGTCGGCCAACTCAAACCGTCCCTTTCGCTGCTGCACAGCGCCGGTAAACGCTCCCTTCTCATGCCCGAACAGCTCGCTCTCGAGCAAATTCTCTGGCAATGAAGCGCAATTCAACTTCACAAAAGGTCCATTTGCTCTCGGGGAATTATAATGAATTGCGTTTGCAATCAGCTCCTTACCGGTCCCTGTTTCTCCTCGGATCAAGACAGTGGTATTCCACTTTGCCACCAGACGGACCTGTTCGAAAACCCGCCGCATCGCTGCGGAATGGCCGACGATATTGTCGAACCCATACTGAGCGCGCACCGTACGCTTCAACTGGTCGCGTTCGGCCCGCAGCACCTCACGTTCCTGGTCTACCTCCCACGCCAAGCGCACGCTCTGCCCGATCAAATTTGCGATCATCTCTAAAAAGCGAGCCCGCTCCTCGAGATCCTCCTCCTCCTCGCGGCGCGGCTGGGCGGCGAGGACGCCGATCACGCTCTCGCGGACCCGGATCGGGACTCCGATGAAGGGCCCGCTGGGGTCGTAGACCCGCAGCTTACCGGCAAAGCGTCGGTCCGCAGCGATCCGCTCGACCACGATGCGCTGGCCGCCGGTGAAGACCGCCCCGATAACTCCCTCCCCGGGGCGGTAGCGGACGGCATCGAGCACTTCGGCGTCGATTCCGTGCACGGCCACCACCCGCAAATCGCCGCTCCCTCCCTCGGTCAATGCCACCAATCCTCGCTCTAAGCCGCCCACCTCATGCAGCGCCTCTAAGACCCCTGCCAACGTCTCCTCCAGATTCAACGAGCGGGAGAGGACTTGGCTCACTCGATACAATGTCTCCAAATCGGCGCGTGTAGCCTCATAACGGCTTCTCAACACCTCGTATGCCGCGTACGCACCCATTTTTGGTTCACCCTCGGCGGGGAAAGTGGACCACCATCCGGCAACCTGTCTGATATTCGGGGTCGATCTCGATCAACCCCCCATGCTGGGCCACTACCTCCTGAGCCATTGTCAGCCCCATCCCCACATGGGGCGGTCGTCTCCGCGTGGTAAAGAAAGGCTCAAACACTTTGAACCGCAGCTCAGGGGGAATTCCTGGCCCGCTATCGGCCACTTCCACCTCCACGCAATCCTCGAAAACGCGCGTCGCCAATCGGATCACGCGCCGGCTCGGTCGTGCCTCGTGGATCGCCTCGATCGCATTATCCAAAAGTTGCTTAAACAAATTGATCAACGACCGCCGCCGACCTACCACCGCTGGCAACGTTGTCTCCGGCTGCCACTCGACCACAATTCCCTCCGCCAACAAGCGGTGGGTAGTCAAGCGAAGCAGATCTCCCAGCAACTCGTTGAGGTTGACCGGCTGCGGCTCCTCCTCGGCATGGGGAATCCCGTTGCGCAACCGCTCCAGCGCCTCTATCCCCGCTGCCAGCGCCTCTTGTAAGTTTTTCAACAGCGGATCCTCAGCGGCCTTCTTTCCCTCCTGTCGCTCTAACCGTCGCTCGTAGACGCGCACAGCAGCCGCCAGCCGATTGAAAGGCTCCTGCAGTTGATACACAGCCCCGGCCAGCGCCTCCCGTAAGCTCTGGATTCGCTCCTGTTCGGCCAAAAGTGCCTGCAAACCGTTAAGGCGGATCATCTCTTGCTGATTTTTCAGCGCGGTGATCTCCTCGATCGTCAAGAGCAAATAGGAGCGCGGCTCGCTCTCGTAAAAACCATCGGCGCTCAGATCTTTCTCCTCGATCCATGACCCAGAACACGAAAAATAGCGGTGGGTCCCCTCGCCCATCTCCACCGTTACCTCGCGTTGGGAGAAGCTTCCCTTCATCGCCTCGGCTCCATACTGCTCGCGCAAAGCGTTCAACAGCGTTCGCGCCGGCTCCTCTCCCAACTCACCGATCCACCGTTTGTACGCCTGGTTATCCAGAACCACTCGCTCCTCCGGATCGAGCAAGACGATCCCCACCTGTGCTGAATCGACCACCGACTCGATCAATGCCTTTTGATTCTGCACCTGCCGTTCTAGGCGGTACAGTTCGGTAGCATCGCGCTGGATGCCCACGTAATAGGCAGTCTCTCCGCTCGCGTTCACCACTGGGGTCACCACCAGCTCGGCCACATATCGGGAACCATCTTTGCGCCGATTTACCAACGCTCCGCTCCACGGACGCTGTCGGGTAAGATGGGCCCACATCGTCTCATACACCACTTTAGGGGTCACTCGGTAGGACAAAATCGACTGGTTACACCC
Source organism: Hydrogenophilus sp. (assembly GCA_026416515.1). Lineage (GTDB taxonomy): Bacteria > Pseudomonadota > Gammaproteobacteria > Burkholderiales > Rhodocyclaceae > Hydrogenophilus. The sequence continues at coordinate 22,592 of JAOAEZ010000009.1, forward strand.
CACCACCTCCTCGCGCGCATAGCCGGTCATCCGCTCGAACGCGGGGTTAGTGTACAGAATCCTTGCCTCTCGGTCGGTGATCGAAATTGCCACATCGGCCTGTTCAACCACCTCTCGGAAAACCTCCAATGGCAATGTTCTCTGCTCCTCGCCTCTCTCTTTCATCCGCTGCTCGCTGCAAGGACCTCTCTTCAGTGTAGCAAAAGATCGGTTCCGCAAAAAAAATACCACCTTTTTAACTCCCCTTTGTTTTCCGCTCGGTTCGCCGGCGCGTGAGGAGAAGCTCGTTTCCCCTTTTTGTCGCTTTTCCAACAAAGGCTATCCCTCCTGCCGGCAATCATACACCCTGTGCTCCTCCCTTCCTCGTCAACCCCCTGTTATTGCGGCCTCTCCTCCTATTTTTGCCCATGGCACACAATCTGCTGGACAATCTCTGCGATTGGGAGAACGGCGATGACCGATGTTGTCCTGCTTTTTGTCGCCACGGCGCTGGTCAACAATGTAGTGCTGGTTAAATTCCTTGGCCTCTGCCCCTTCATGGGGGTGTCGCGGCACTATGAAAGCGCCCTCGGCATGGGACTCGCGACCACCTTCGTGATGACGGTTGCCGCCGCTGCAGCTTGGCTCATCGAGCGGGGTCTTCTTCGACCGCTGGGGGTCCCTTACCTTCGCATCTTAGCGTTCATCCTCGCGATTGCCGCCACTGTTCAATTTACGGAGATGGTGGTGCGGCGTCTCAGCCCCGCTCTCTACCAGCTTCTGGGCATTTATCTTCCGTTGATCACCACCAACTGCGCCGTCCTCGGGGTTGCCCTTCTCAACGTCTCGGAAGAACGGACCCTTCTGGAAAGTCTCTTCTACGGCTTCTCATCAGCGGTAGGTTTCGCCCTTGTGCTTCTCCTGTTTGCGGGACTGCGGGAACGGCTCGCCCTGGTGGCCACCCCTCCCCTCTTTTCTGGGGCGCCGATTGCCTTTCTCACCGCCGGACTTCTCGCGCTCGCGTTCATGGGTTTTGCGGGCCTTGCACCCGCTTCTTAGAGGAGAGGAAACGATGGCAGACCCTCTTTTAGCCACAACGGCGCTCGGTACCATCGGGCTAGCGCTGGGTTCGCTGCTGGCAGCCGCCTCTCGTCTCTTGAAGGTAGAAGGCAACGCTTTAGTTGCGGAAATCGAAGCGCTGTTGCCGGGAACGCAATGTGGTCAATGCGGTTTTGCCGGATGTGCCGCCGCTGCAGCGGCCCTGGTCGAAGGGAAAGCCCCTCCTACGCTCTGTCCGCCCGGCGGCAGCGATGTCGCGCGGCAACTGGCCGCCAAACTCGGGATAGATCCGGGGGCGGTCGCCGCCAATGAATCGGTAGCGATGGTGGCGCGGGTAGAAGAGACCCTCTGCATCGGCTGCACTCGCTGTTTTAAAGTCTGTCCTACTGACGCCGTGATCGGAGCGGCCAAAAGCATTCACAACATCTTTCGCGATGCCTGCACGGGGTGTGGGCGCTGTCTCGAAGTCTGTCCTACAGCCGCCATCTCCCTCGAACCTCCTCCCATCACCTTGCAAAATTGGGTCTGGCCGAAACCTACTGAACGGGGTGCAGCATGAACCGCACGCTTTTTGGGGTGCGCGGCGGCGTTCACCCTGATGATCGCAAAGAATGCTCGCTCCGCGCCCCGATTCGCCCTTCGCCGCTGCCACCGCAGCTTGTCGTCAGTCTCCAGCAACACATCGGGGCGAGCGCCCGGCCGGTCGTCCGAGTCGGCGAGCGCGTTCTCAAAGGTCAGCTCATCGCGGTGCGTCAGGGGAATGTCTCGGCCAACCTTCATGCTCCAACCTCAGGGCGGGTCATCGCGATCGGCGACTTTCCGGCGCCCCACCCCTCCGGCCTCACCGCGCCGGCGATCATCATCGAAGCCGATGGAGAAGAGCGTTGGGTTGACCTCCAGACCCCTGCCGATCCATTTTCCCTTGCCCCCGAAGAGATCGCTGCCCGAGTTGAAGCAGCGGGGATCGTCGGCCTGGGTGGAGCGCAATTTCCTGCTGCGGTCAAACTGATCGTCAGCCGCAAAAATGGCGTTCACACCCTCATCATCAACGGCAGCGAGTGTGAGCCTTACCTTACCTGTGACGATCGCCTCATGCAAGAGCGGGCGGCGGAGATCGCCGACGGCATTCGGCTCCTCCAGCACGCCCTTCAGGTCCGCACCGTTTTTGTCGCCATCGAATGCAACAAACCGGCAGCAATTGCAGCAATGCGGGCTGTCGCGCATCGCGACTTCTCAGTAGTTGAACTCCCTGTCCTCTACCCCACGGGCTGGGAAAAAGGGCTCGTTCGTTTGGTCACAGGCCTTGAGATCCCTGCCGGCGGGCGAGCCGCCGATATAGGAATCCTGGTGCACAACGTCGCGACGGCTTACGCGATCCAGCAAGCGGTTACCTTTGGCCGTCCCCTCATCTCGCGGGTGGTCACCGTCAGCGGTCAAGCTGTTCGTGATCCGGGAAACGTCGAAGCCCTTATCGGCACTCCCCTCTCTATGCTCCTCGAAGCCTGCGGAGGGTTGCAGCGAGAAGCTGTCCGCTATGTCCTTGGGGGACCGATGATGGGTCTGGCGCTTCCGCATCTCTCCCTCCCCCTCATCAAAGGGAGTGGAGGTCTTCTCGCCCTGACCGCTCAGGAAGTACACGCCACCTCCCCTGGCCCCTGCATTCGCTGCAGCCGGTGTGTCCGCGCCTGCCCGGTGGGGCTCTTACCGTTAGAGATGGCGGCCCGCATCCGCGTCGGCGACCTTGATGCTGCGGTTGCCCTCGGTCTCACCGACTGTATCGGGTGCGGCTCCTGTGCCTACGTCTGCCCGGCTCACATTCCGCTCAGCCACTATTTTGACCATGCCAAAGGGGCTCTTGTCGAGAGGGAGCGGGCTCGCCTCAAGCGCGAAGCCACCAAGCGGCTTGCCTCCGCGCGTGCTGCCCGTCTCGAACGGCAAGCCCGCGAGCGCGCCGCTGCAGCGCAGAGCCGAGCCAGCCGTGCACAACCCAAGCAGCAGGTTGCTGCCGACCGCGAGAAGGAACCTGCGCTATGACCACCATTCCTGTCCACGCTCCGCACGCCCACGCCGCGACCTCGATTGGGCAACAGATGGCGGCGGTAGCGATTGCGCTCACCCCCGCTACCCTCGCCGCTTTTTGGCTATTCGGCTGGCCTACCATCTACCTCTGGCTGCTGGCGATCCTCTCCGCCCTCGCGGCGGAAGCACTCGCTCTCCGGGTTCGACGGCAACCGGTGGTTGCCACCCTCAAAGATGGCTCTGCTCTTCTAACCGGCTGGTTGCTTGCCCTCTCTCTTCCCCCCTGGGGTCCATGGTGGTTGGCGGTAATTGGCTCTTTCTTCGCCATCTTGGTCGTCAAAGCCCCCTATGGGGGTCTAGGGCAAAACCTCTTCAACCCGGCGATGGCTGCGCGCGTTGCCCTCCTCATCTCCTTTCCTGTTGAAATGACTCACTGGGTAGCTCCCCTCCCGCTCACCGAACCGGCAGCACCCAACCCCTGGGAAGCGCTTCTCATCACCTTTGGCAGCGGTGTCGACGCCGTCAGCAGTGCCTCGCTGCTTGGCCAATTCAAAACCGCCCTCACCACCCAACCCGCTGCGGCTGCCCCCTCTTTTGACCTTGCCGCCCATCTCATTGGCCTACGTCCGGGCAGCAGTGGTGAAACAGTCTCTCTCCTTCTCGCGGCGGGGGGTGTATGGCTCCTCGCGAAGGGAGTCATCACCTGGCCTATCCCCGTTGGGCTCCTCGTCGGTCTGCTGCTGCCGGCCACCGTCGCCCATCTCCTCGATCCCGCCCGCCATCTGGCCCCCTTAGCTCACCTCTTTTCAGGGGGTCTTCTTCTCGCCGCCTTCTTTATCGCCACTGACCCGGTCACCTCCCCCAACTCCTCTATGGGGCAGCTCCTTTTTGGACTTGGCGTAGGCCTGCTCACCTGGCTCATTCGTGCTTTCGGCGGCTATCCCGAAGGAGTCGCCTTTGCGGTTCTCCTCATGAACGCCGCTACCCCCCTCATCGATCGCTTTGTCCGGCCGCGAATATTCGGTCGAGACCGCCGCGGGCGTCCTCTCCCCACCTCGCCGGAGGCACGATGAACGGCAACCTCCTCTCCCGTCCCTCCCTCTACCCGGCGATCCTTCTCGCTGCGGTCGCGCTCATCACCAGCGCGCTCCTTGCCCTTGCCAATCGATACACCGCCTCGCAGATCGCTGCGGCGGAAGCCCGCGACCTCCAGAGGCTCCTCACCCAAGTACTCCCGCCCGCTTCGTTTGACAACGACCTCCTCGCCGACACGTTGACCCTCCCTGACGGCCCGCAAGGGCAACCGGTCACAGTCCATCGCGCGCGGCGCCTGGGCAGAATCGAAGCGGTGATTTTCCGAGTCGTCGGGCGAGGGTATGGGGGTCCAATCCTCTGTTTGATGGGAGTCGACCGCGACGGCACCATCCTCGGCGTCCGCGTCATCTCCCACAAAGAGACCCCCGGGCTCGGCGACAAAATCGAAGCGGCGCGCAGCGACTGGATTCACAGCTTCACCGGTCGTTCACTCGCAAACCCGCCCCCAGCGCGCTGGAGGGTCAAAAAAGAAGGAGGTGAATTTGACCAATTCACCGGCGCCACGATCACTCCCCGGGCTGTCGTTCACGCCGTTCGCGAAGGGTTAGAGTTCTTTGCTCGCTACCGTTCCCTACTCCTCCAGGAGGAATAAATCATGGACTCTGCTATCTCTCGGGTGATGGGCGACGGTCTCTGGCGCAACAACGTCGTCTTCTCGCAGATGCTCGCCCTCTGTCCCCTTCTTGCGGTGACCACCTCGGCCACCAATGGCTTGGGGATGGGGCTTGCCACCACCGCTGTGTTGATCCTCTCTAACCTCATCATCTCTCTCCTGCGGCCCCTGGTGGTCCCTGAAGTGCGCATTCCCGTCTTCATTACGGTGATTGCCACGCTGGTCACCCTCGTCGAAATGGCGCTTAACGCCTGGTTGCACGAACTCTACCAAGTTTTAGGCCTATTCATCGCGCTTATCGTTGTAAACTGCGCCATTCTCGGTCGGGCGGAAGCCTTTGCCTCCAAAAATCCCCCCCTTCTCGCTGCCGTTGACGGCTTCGCGATGGGGGTTGGATTCACCATTGCCCTCGTCCTCATCGGCTCAGTTCGGGAAATTTTCGGCAGTGGCACCCTCTTCAGCGGCGCTTCGCTGCTCCTGGGGCAATCGTTCTCTTTCCTCGAAACCAAGCTCTTTGCCGGCTATGAAGGGTTCCTGCTGATGATCCTCCCACCAGGGGCCTTTTTCGCTGTAGGGTTTTTACTCGCCGGCAAGCGGCTCATCGACCGCTGGCTTTTGGAGACCGACGAACTCTCTCGCAAGCAATCTGGAACCTCTCCTTCTTTCTCCCCCCCTTCCCCTAAGAAGGAGTGAAAACAATGCAAATCTCGGTAGCCTACTCCGAACCGAATGACCAAGCCTGGATCACTCTCGAAGTCCCTGAAGGGATCACCGTTCAAGAAGCGATTCAACGCTCGGGTATCCTGGAGCGCTTCCCTCACATCAACCTCGCCACATGCAAGGTAGGCATTTTTGGCAAACTCACCCGTCTCGATGCCCATCCGCAACCGGGCGACCGCATTGAAATCTATCGGCCGCTCATCGCCGACCCCAAAACGGTTCCCCGTCGACGCGCCATCGCTCACGACGAAGAGGAGTAGTCTCCGCTCTCTTTCGCCGTAACTGCTGGCCCGGAAAGCGGAAAAAGACGGAACCGCCCTTCCAATGCCAGTTGTGCCAGCGCGCGCGCCTGTTCGCAGCAACGGCGCCTCACCGTCTGGTCCAACGCCTCCAACCAGCGGCGAGGAATCGCTGCGCTTCCGTACACAGCCCCCGCAATCATTCCGCTGATCGCCCCTGTAGTGTCGGCATCGCCGCCGCGATTCACCACATCGATCAACGTCGACGCGAAATCTCGCCCCTGTGCAAATGCCTGCATCACTGCCACCACGGTATCGACCACATATCCAGACGGATTCAAGCAGCTCCGTCCGGTATAGGCAAACTCTGGGTGGGTAGCCACCATCTGCGCTACTGGCCCGTTCAGCAACTCCGCACGGGAAGCTCCCGCCAATGCCCTTTGCGCGATTATTCCTAGCCACTCGCACGCCGCATCCGAAAGAGGATGGTGGTGGGTCACTCGCCCCTGCCAACGGCATGCGGCGCGGACGGTCCCCTCATCGCACCCCATCGCGGCGATAGCGACAGGCAACACTCTCATCGCTGCCCCGTTCCCCGCCGCATAGCTATCATAAGGGACAAGTGGTTCTCCATTGATTCGGAAGTGGACGATCCCACGGCGGACGGTATGGCCCACATCTACCGGCTTGCCTCGCAACCAACGGTCGAAAGCCCGCGCCACCGCCCAAACATCCAATCCTCCCCGTTCGAGGATCGCCTCGCCCAAAGCCAGATTCATTTCGGTATCGTCGGTTACCGCCCCCCGTCGCAATCGCAACCATCCTCCCCCGCGGATCGAATCGTGAACCCCGTACGCTGCTGCGATCTCCTTAGGCGTCATAAACTCGACGGTCGCTCCCAGCGCATCCCCCACCGCCAAACCGACGTAGGCTGCTTCCGCGCGTGCGACCCACTCCTGCTCGCTCACTCCTCGTTTCCAAAGCACATCACGTAATCGCTGCACTGCGCGCACGAAGGCGCTTTACAGAGATAAATTCCCTCGCGTTGACACAACTGCTTATAAAGAAACTTTTTCCACTTCATATCGAAAACATTCTTAGCCGCCAATCTCGGAAAATTTACCCACAACAGTTCGTTCAATTCACGGCGGCTCCACAAACCCAAATCCTGCCACAGATGATCGCCACCCGCGCAGCCGCACGCCACAATCTCAGCGATCCACCGTTCGGAAAGGTCTCTCCCTGCGCCATGCTCGAGAAGCAACGCCACCAGATCGGTCCGTTCAGGGAAAACCTCTGGCGGAGGCGGTGGGACTCGGCGCGCCCACCGCTCCGCTCCGCTACCGGGAAAATGGCGCGCCACCAGTTCGCTGTACGCCTCCTGGGGTAAACCCAACCCTGCCGGCATCACTCCAAAGCCCTCTGCCTGGCTAGCGATCATCCGTGCCAAAAACAGATCGTTTGGAAGGCCACGGGCGAACTCAAGCAACAACGCGCACCGCTCTACCACCGCCGGGGCTGGGAAACCTTGCAAGGTCCTTCCCACGCTCCCTAAGGTTACGGCCACTTCCCGCATCTCCTTTTCCCTTCTCTACTCGTTAGCGCTCGGATACTCCACCAAGATATCCTCATCGCGTAGAACCATCTGGCATGCCAAACGCCACGAGGTATGAGGAATATCATCCACTGCCATCGCATCGATCTCTTCTTGGGTAATCTTTCCTAGCTCTTTGAGCACCTTCACCTCTCGTTCGGTCAATGGTCCGCCCATCGGTCCTTTTCGCGACAAATTGGTGACCCGCACCAAGCAAGTTCCGCACTGCCCATCCTCGCAGTTGAAATCGATGGGAATATGGTTCTCTTTCGCCAACATCAGCAGCGTTTTTTTATGGCTTCCTGCCACCGCATAGACAGTTTTATCCTTATGCAATGGACTACTAAACGTCACAAGAGGCATATTTTTCCTCCTTTCGCGCACACGTTCTAACCTGGGCGCACGACGACGGTACCCCCCAACACCTGGGCTTGGCAAGCCATTCGCTGGTTACGGCCAGCGAAGATCTCCGCCAATACCCGTGCCTCCAGCACTGACGGTGCTGACAAGTTCTCCAGGCCGGAAAGTACCGTCATCACGCACACTCCACACTCCCCTTCGCGGCAAGCGTAGACGATCCCGCTCCCGGCGCGCTCCGAGCACTCGATCAAACGGGTGCCTGCCGGAACCGTTACCGTCACCCCAACATCCGCAAAGGTAACCTTTGCTTTTGCCATCTGCTCCCCTTATCGAATCGCCCTCTCAGGAAGGATTCCCGTCAGCGAACCCGGCGGGTTTAACGCATTTCCTAGCTCGTCTACGATCGCTCCCTCCACCGGGCAGATGGTCGCACACTGAGGCTCATCGAAATCGCCCACACACTCCGTACATCGTCCCGGGTCGATCCAATAGTGAGGCATTCCCGGAACGATCGCCTGGTTGGGACACACCTCCTCGCACGCCGTGCAATTCACGCACCCATCGACGATCCGTAACGCCATCGCTCTCTCTTCCTATGCAGCTCGAGCGCTTTCTGCACCCCTCCTCAATCGGCGGCTCGTCTTTAGCTCCGTGTAGATCGCGCGCAGCGCCTCATCGATCGCTACAAAAGCGTACTCGCCGCTGGGCACAATCCCTGCGGCCTCGATCGCCTCCCACGGGGCGATCCCGATCCGCGCACAAAGAAGCGCATCGCAATCATAAATCGCAGCCAAAACAGCAGCCAGCACCTCCTCCCCCTCCCCGCAGCTTATCTCTCCCGAGCAATAGCGGTGGCCGATCGGTCGTACCTCCACTTCGCGGACTTCCTCCTCGTCCACATCGTAGATCCGCAATGCAGTCGCATGGCCGAAATGCTCATCGACCAACCTTCCATCCCGGCTCGCCACGGCCACGCGGGCAACTCGCCGGCGATCGCCCTCGGCGACCCTCTTCTGTCCTCCATTCCGTCGAGCGCTAGCTACGAGGGCCTGCACAGAGAACTCCTCATGCCGATCCTCCCCCAGCAAGCCGATCGCATCGGCGCGGCACTGATGGCAATGGCGCATCAACATCATCTCCCCCTCGCACGCTTGCTGCACGCGCCGCAGTTCCTCCTCGGTAGGCCCTCGCTGTCCGGTCAATCCGAAGTAAGTTCCGAACTCAGGTGCCGAAATCAGCGGCATGATATTCAACAAGAAAGCCCCCAACGACCGCACCCGCCTGGCAACCTCGGGCAAATGATCGTCATTGATACCGGGAATCAACACTGAGTTTACCTTTACCAATACCCCCCTTTCTGTCAATCGTTCCAACCCCTCCATCTGGCGCTCGAGCAAGACCGCGGCCGCCTCCCTTCCCCTCAATCGCTTATGTTTCCAAAAGACCCACGAATAAATTCTCTCAGCCACTGCGGGATCCACGGCGTTGATCGTGATCGTCACATGCTCCACCCCCAGAGCGACGATCTCAGAGGCCCACTCGGGCAACATCAAGCCATTTGTCGACAAGCACAAGCGCAGATCGGGGAAATGGCGTCGCAACAGACGAAAGGTAGAAAATGTTCGTTTCGGGTTAGCCAAAGCATCCCCTGGGCCGGCGATTCCCACTACTCGCAACTGGGGAATAGCAGCAACCACTGCCTGCACTTTTGCCACCGCCTCCTCGGGTTGCAGCACCTCTGAAACCACACCTGGGCGGGACTCGTTGCTGCAATCATACTTTCGATTGCAATAGTGGCACTGGATATTGCATGCGGGAGCAACTGGCAGATGCATTCGGGCGAAACGATGATGAGCCTCCTCAGCGTAGCAAGGGTGATCGAACACCTTTTTCCGGATCTCTTCCGGCAAATCTGCCGACGGTTCGCTCCCGCAGCGCGCGATTCCGCACTGCTTGCTTCCGGCGCGCACCACTGGAATTTCAACCCGCTTACCCATTTTTCCCTCAATGCGATTGAATGCTCCCCCGCTTATTCGCAAGTTATGTGCCACACATCCCTTCTCTTAGCCGAAGCGGTCGAGTATTTCCCCGCGAGCGGTCGTCGAAAGCACCCATAAACCCACCGAAGTGTCGCAAACCCCACAAACGGTTTGCTCCCTCTGTCGGGGAAGTCACAAAACCCCTCTCGCCCTCTTGCGCCGATGCTCTCGAGAAAGCGGCGCGGTTTTTGCTGGGTCTTTAAATCAATCGCTGCTCGAAGAGGTCTCGATGCGTCTCTCTCCTCTAGACGAACCCACGCTTCACCGCTTTCAAGAAGCGATCGCTGCGCTCCAACCCCGCCCGCACCACGTCACCCTGCTAGCCGCAGCCGCCGACCTTTTACCTGGCTGTCGTTTACGGCATGCCTATACCCAAGGCGGCTGGCACATCCCCGGCGGGGTTATTGACGAAGCAGGAAACCGTCTCAGCGACGACCTCGAAGCATGGGCAGAAGGGGAACTTGACGCCTCTGATGGGGACTGGCAACTCTTTTGGGAGCGACACCGCGACCGGCGGCTCTTAGCCACCCGTTTTCTCGGCACCACTCACTATTTCGTCGCCGACTATGCCGCCGCCTCTGACGCCTTCTACCAACTCGAAATCGACGAGCTGCAAGAGGTCGCCGACCGGCCCCTTCTCGACCCCGAGACTCCTCCTGCCGATGTAGTCGACCTCGTCGATCCCCCCTCCCTCGACCGTCGTTGGCCTATCCAAGTGGTCGGTAGCCCATTCTATCGTTTTCGGCGCCTCCTCGACGCGCGCCGCCTTCACCTCGAAGCCCAAACCACCGACCCGATCGCCGCAACGCGCACTCCACTTCCCCGTTTTTTCCGCGAATGGGACGACCTGACCCCGACCGCCAATGCCCACTTCTGCGACCATTGGGTACTCGACGTCCAAGAACACCTCGACCGTTTCGGCAACTGGCAATGGCATGTCAAACCGATCGCCCGCCGCAATCGTTCGCTCCGTCACTTCCCCTGGCAACTCGACCAGCGGGGCGCTGCCCTTGCGGAGCAGCTTACCGCCTTTGACCGCGCTGCCGGCTATCGGGCAGCCTGGTATTTCTGTCTAGTCGCCACCAATCTTACCCCCAAAGCCATTGCCCAAACAATTGTCGACGACCACCGTTCAGGCTATGCCTACCTCTCGGAAAAGGAGCGCGCCCTCCTCACCGGCTGGCTGGAAAACCCATACTCATTTTAATTCAACGGCTGACGGTTGTCGGATTGAAGCCAGAAAGGCGCCTTTGTTGTGTCGTTTACGACAATGCCCCCTCTCCCCGACCTCTCGCTCCCTCTCTTCCTCGGCGCCCCAACGCAATGGCACTGAAATTGCTCTCCTTCGTTCGAAATCCTCTCGGAGTACGCGCGATGCACCCCAAAGAGATCGCTGCGCTGTTAGACGAACCCGCCTGTGCCCACAACCACAAAACCAAGTCGGGTTGCTCGAAAACCAAACCGGGAGCCACCGCGGGGGGGTGTGCCTTTGACGGCGCGCAAATTACGCTCCTGCCGATCGCCGACGCCGTTCACATCGTTCATGGCCCGATCGCCTGTGCCGGCGCCAGCTGGGACAACCGTGGAACGCGTTCCTCGGGACCAACCCTCTACCGGATCGGCATGACCACCGACTTAAGCGAAACCGACATCGTCATGGGGCGAAGTGAAAAAAAGCTGATGCATGCGATCAAAGAAGCGGTTCACCGCTTTTCGCCCCCTGGCATTTTCGTCTATAACACCTGCATTCCGGCGCTTATCGGCGACGATCTCGAAGCGATCTGTCGTGAAGCGACGCAGCGCTTTGGCGTACTGGTAGTCCCTGTTGATGCTGCCGGTTTTTATGGCACCAAAAATCTTGGCAATCGCCTAGCGGGTGAAGCCCTGCTCCGGTATGTCATCGGCACCCGCGAGCCCGACCCTCTCCCCCCGGAAGTTGTTCCTCCCGGGATTACTCTTCACACCATCAACCTCATCGGCGAATACAACATCGCTGGCGAACTCTGGCACATTCTTCCCCTTCTGGACGAGCTAGGCATTCGGGTCCTCTGCACACTAACCGGGGATGCCCGTTTTCGCGAAGTGCAATCGATGCACCGTGCCGAGCTCAACATGGTCGTCTGCGCCAAAGCGCTCCTCAACGTAGCCCGCAAGATGAAGGAGCGTTATGGAATTCCCTACTTTGAAGGGAGCTTCTACGGCATCACGGACACCTCAACCGCGTTGCGCACCATTGCGGCGATGATAGGCGACGCCGATCTCATCGCCCGCGCGGAAGCCCTTATCGCCCGCGAAGAGGCGAGGATCAATGCCGCTCTCGAACCGTGGCGGAAGCGGCTACGCGGCAAGCGGGCGCTGCTCTACACCGGTGGGGTTAAGTCGTGGTCGATCGTCTCGGCCCTGCAAGACCTAGGGATGGAGGTCGTCGCCACTGGCACCAACAAATCCACCGAAGAGGACAAAGCGCGCATTCGTGAACTCATGGGCGAAAAGGCCCGCATGATCACCGACGGAAGTCCTCGAGCGCTCCTGGCAGCAGTAGCTGAGTATCGAGCCGACCTTCTCATCGCCGGGGGCCGCAACATGTACACTGCGCTAAAAGCCCGCATTCCCTTCCTCGACGTCAACCAAGAGCGGGAATTCGCCTATGCAGGTTACCAAGGGATGCTAGAGCTCGCCCGTCAGCTTGCCCTCACCCTGGAAAGCCCGATCTGGCCCGTATTGCGGCGTCCTCCCTCCTGGCGCAACAACCTCGTCACCGTTCCTCAAGTCGCCTGAAGAGCAAGGATAAAGGAGCCACTGCAGTGGAATTGACCAAGCGCAATAAACCTCTGATCCTCTCCCCGCTCAAGCTCAGTCAACCGATGGGAGCGACGCTGGCCACGCTAGGCATTGAAGGCGCGATTCCCCTTCTGCACGGCTCCCAAGGCTGTACTGCCTTTGCCAAAGTCTTCTTTGTTCGCCACTTCCGCGAACCGATCCCGCTGCAAACCACCGCGCTCGATCAAGTAGCGGCGGTAATGTCCCCTGACGACAACGCGCTCGAAGGGCTTGCTACCGTCGCCGCGAAGGCCAATCCGCGCCTCATCTCCCTCATCAGCACCGGACTCACGGAAACGGAAGGGACCGACCTTGAACGGATTGTTCGAACGTTCCGCCTTCGCTTCCCTGAATACCGCCACATTGCCATTGTACCGGTCTCGGCCCCCGACTTCATCGGCAGCCTTGAAAATGGCTTTGCCGCAGCGGTCGAAGCGATGATTCGCACCCTCGCGGGCAAGCGGCGTGCCAAAGAGCGGCGCAACCAAATCAACCTCTTGGTCGGTGCCCACCTCACGCCAGGGGACGTCGAATACCTCAAGACGCTGGTCGAAGCCTTCGATCTTCAGCCGATTGTCATCCCCGACCTCAGCGACTCCCTCGACGGTCATCTTATCGCTGCCCCCTTCTCGCCGGTAACGGTAGGAGGAACCCCCATCGAAGCATTTTCCCGTCTCAGCGAATCGCTCGCCACCATAGTTGTCGGTCGCTCTCTCTGGGCTGCGGCCGACCTCCTCGCGGAGCGCACTGCTATCCCCGACTACCGTTTCGACCATCTGCTTGGAATCGAAGCGACCGACTCCCTCATCGCGCTCCTCTCTGACCTCAGCGGTCGGCCGGTCCCCCCGGCGATCGAACGGCAACGTGCTCGTCTCGAAGACGCCATGGTCGACACTCACTTCATGCTCGGCTTCACTCGTTGGGCGATCGCCACCGAACCCGACCTTCTGCACGCCTATGCAGCGCTTGCGGCGGCGATGGGAGCTGAGGTTCCCGTCGCGGTCGCAAGCACCTCCTCGCCGCTCCTAAAAGAGATCCCCGCCGGCGAAGTCATCGTCGGGGACCTCGACGACCTCGAAGCAGTGGCGCGGCGTCACGGCGTTGACCTCCTCCTCAGCAACAGTCACGCCCTCGCCACCGCTGAGCGGCTCGGCGTTCCCCTCCACCGCATCGGTCTTCCGCAACACGATCGCCTCGGCGGAGCGCAGCGGGCAGCGATCGGCTATCTCGGCACTCGACAACTCCTTTTTGACCTAGCCAACCTGATCCTGGAACATCACCGTCATGACGTTCCCCCCTATCGCTCTCGTTTTCGCCCTTCGGAGGAGGCCCATGCGACGCATGCGACTTGTTGTCCCGCCCCCTGATCGCGAAGCCGTTCGGATTGCCTTCGCCACCAGCGATCGGCTGCGCGTCGACCAACACTTCGGGGTAGCGGTCGGTTTCGCGATCTTTGAAATTACCCCCACTCAAGCGCGCCTCAGCGAATGGGTCACCGATCCCGCTCCTCTTGCCAACACCCACGACGAAGACCGACTGACCCGCAAAATTGACGCGCTCACCGGGTGTAGTGCAGTCTACTGCGTCGCCGTCGGCGCCTCTGCTGTTCAACGCCTCCTCACCGCCGGGATCCAGCCGCTGAAAGTCGCACCCGGAACCCCTATCTCCGACCTATTGGCTGCCCTTCAAAAGCAGCTGGTTGAAAATCCCCCTGCCTGGCTCTTGCGAGCGCTCCGTCACCGCGATCGAAGCAGCGCGGCGCAGCGCATCGCTGCGCTCGCCGACGAGGAGTGGGACGAATGAAAACCATCCCCGTTGCACTCTCCCACGGAGAGCTTCCCCCTGACGCCGGCGGCGTTCCCATCCTCTCGCGCATCGTTGCGATCGGCGACGGCACGCTCACCCTCGAACTTTTCCCCTCCCCCGCGTGCGGCTCATGCTCAACCTCTCTTCTCTGTCGAGCGGCGCGTCCTCAGCGACTCACCCTCACCCTCTCTCCCCATCCCCTTCCCTGGCGGGTAGGTGACCGCGTCCAACTCTCTCTGCCGCGTGGCAAGCTCCTCTCGCTAGCGCTTCGGATCTACCTCATTCCTACCCTTCTCATCCTCGCCGCTGCCTTCGCTCTCTCCGCCCTCGGCGGCAGTGATACTCTGATCGCGCTCGCCCTCCCTCCGATTTTTTTAGGGACGCTTGCCTGGGCAGCTCGGCGTCCCCTTCCGCCACTCGAACTCACTCCCCTTGACCCCCCATCTGGAGAACCCTCGTGACCCCCTCGATCCTAGAAAGTGCTTTTATCCGTGAGCTGGTTCGGCAAATTCGGGCCCGCGACCGTTTCGGCACCCAAGACGCGCTCAGCGACGAAGCGCTGCTTGCCCCCTATATCGTCACACCGGAAGCGCGGCGCGCCATCCCGATCGTTGGTGACCCCGACGAAGAGACCGTTGCCCGAGTGGAAGCGTTCTATCAAGCGATCGCAGCCCTCATCGAATCGGAATGTGGGCAGATGGCCACAGCCCTCGTCCATCTCAGCCATGAAGGATTTGGGCGCGTCCTGATCACGGTCGGCAAACTGGTCGTCCTTGACCGCACCCTTCGGGACGTTCACCGTTTTGGATTCGAATCGCTCGAAAAGATGAAAACCGAATCCGACAAATTGCTCGCGGTCGCCCTCGAAATCATCAGCCAGTACCCCAAAGCAGCGGGTTTAGGAAGCGAACGGGAGTAATCCGATGAGCGAACCCTACGTAGCCCTTACACGCGGTGGCACGCCCTGGACCCCAACTTTTGTCGTCGCGCTCGACCAAACGCGCTGCATCGGCTGTGGTCGATGTTACAAAGTCTGCCCGCGCGACGTCTTTGAACTGGTCGAACGGGAAGACGAAGAACTTCTCGACGACCTCGACGAAGACAACATGAGCGTCATGGCGATCAAAAACCCGCTCGACTGCATTGGTTGTGGTGCCTGTGGTCGTGTCTGTCCCAAGCAATGCCATACCCACCAACCGCTGCCGATTGGAGCCTGAAGGCCCGTCCCAACCCGCGTCGAAGGAATAAACACCATGAGCGACGATCTCATCCCCCCCGACGACATTCGCCTCATCCTCGTCCACAAGCAGCGGACCAGCGCGCGGGTTCGGTTTGTCTGTCTCTCGCACGGGATCTGGGCCTTCTCCCCCATCCCTGAAGGCGTCACCCTTGCAGACCCCTCGGAAATCCCCAAGATACGCTGGCATCCCGCCATTGGCGTGCGCATTGCGGCGGCTCATCTCCGGCTCGACCCAACGCAGATGAGCACTGACCCTCACGCTCTTGCCCTCCTCGAAGGCAAAAATGGGCACCGCATCACCATCCTTCTCGTTCAATTTTCCACCATCGACCCTCCTTTTTCGGAAGTCTCTGCGATCGGAGGGCGTTTTATCTCTCTCACCGAAGCCCGCAGCTGCTCTCCTCTCGAGCAGCAGCTTCTCGGGCGTGCCTGGTCGCAACTCATGGAGTAAAGGAGCCGACTATGTACCCAAAGCGTCGTGCCCTCCTCTCACTCGCCCTCGCCGTACCCCTCCTCTCGCTCCTCGGAACTCGGCGGTCAGCAGCGGCGGTGCACCGGCAACAAGCCTATGCCTTTGGCACCCTGATCGAAGCGGGGGTAATAGCGGCAAATGCGGACGCCGCCCAAAAAGCGCTCGCTCAGCTCATGTGGGAATTTGACCGCCAAACCCGCGACTGGCACGCCTGGAAAGAAGGAGTGCTCACCCGCCTCAACAAAGCCCTCGCCGCCGGTGAAACCGTATTCCCTCCGGCGGAGATCGTCTCGATGCTCACCGAAGCCCGCCACCTTGCTCGCCTCAGCGACGGCTACTTTAACCCAGCGATCGGCAAGCTCATCGCCCACTGGGGATTTCACACCGACGACCCTCGTTCCCTCTCAACGGTGCCCGACCCCCGTGAATGGGCGCTCCTCTCCTCTGACCCCCCAACGATGGACCACCTCTCGATTCAAAACGGTGCGGTGTGCAGCGCCCACCCGCTCCTGCAAATCGACCTAGGTGGCTATGCCAAAGGGGTCGCCCTCGATCTCGCGCTCGATCGCCTAGCGGCAGAGGGGTTTACCGACGCTATCGTCAACCTCGGGGGAAACTTAGCCGTCTCGGGGAGAGCGGGCGATCGTCCTTGGAAGATTGGCATTCGCGACCCCTTTCGTCCTGCCGAAATCATGGCAACGCTCGTGATCGACCAGCGCTATGCGGTCGTCACCTCAGGGACCTATGAACGGAACCGCGCCATCGACAACAAAATCTACTCCCACATCCTCAACCCAAAGAGTGGCAAACCCACCGAAGAGATCGTCTCAGCGACGGTCCTTCACTCAAACGCCGCCCGAGCCGACGCCGCGGCCACCGCAATTGTAGCGGCAGGAGCCGCGCGCTGGCTAGAGATCGCCCGATCGATGGGGATCACCGAAGCATTGGTTGTCGAAGCAAACGGCCGGGTCCATATCACTGCTCCGATCGCCGACCGTCTTCGTTTTCGTTCTCCCCCTCTCGCGCTGATCCGTCACCCCCTCCCAACCATGTTGTAAATCCGACAGGAACGTTTGGCCGTTGCGTTTCCCACACCCTGTCCTTCCTTCACCGTCACAACAACAGCGATAAAACAAGGAACTATCTCCATCCGCCGTTTGGCACAGCTTTTGCGTTTCACCCGGTAAAAGTGGGAAGCACTCCTCTGCTTCCCATCCCTGCTCCCTGAATAAGGCAAGGAAGGATCGACCATGTGGGACTACTCAGAAAAAGTGAAAGACCACTTCTTCAACCCCCGCAACGCCGGCGTTCTCGACGACGCCAATGCCATCGGCGAAGTCGGCTCGTTGGCCTGTGGCGACGCGCTCAAGCTCATGCTCAAAATCGACCCCATCAGCGAGCGGATCCTCGACGCCCGCTTTCAAACCTACGGCTGTGGTTCGGCGATCGCCTCCTCCTCTGCGCTCACCGAAATGATCAAAGGCAAAACCATTCAAGAAGCGCTAGCGATCACCAACCAAGACATCGCCGACTATCTCGGTGGTCTTCCTCCTGAGAAGATGCACTGTTCGGTCATGGGCCGAGAAGCGCTACACGCGGCGATCGCCAACTACCGCGGCGAATCCTGGCACGACGACCATGACGAAGGGACCCTCATCTGCAAATGTTTTGGAGTCTCCAGTCGGCTCATTGAAGAAACCATCCGCGCCAACGGGCTCACCACCGTCGAAGAGGTCACGCACTACACCAAAGCGGGCGGCGGCTGCACCTCGTGCCGGACGGCGATCGAAGAAATTCTCGCCCGTATCGCCTCCTCTCGCGAACCGCAGCCCGCTGGAAAAGAGAGTGCGCCCGCTGCCCCCGTTCTTGCCACGCGCCCCCTAATCGAAAAGATTCGCCGCATTGAACAAGAGCTGGCAGCGATTCGGCCGTTGCTGGCCCGCGACCATGGAGACGTTGAACTCGTCGACCTTCAAGGGCAAACCATCTACCTTCGTCTCACAGGTGCCTGCAGTGGCTGCCAACTCGAATCGATCACCCTCTCCTCCATTCAAGCGCGGCTTCAAAAAGCACTCGGCGAAAGGGTACGAGTAGTTCCGGTCCGGGAAATCTCCCCAGCGGCTGCCCACTGTACCCCGTAAAAACAAAGGAGGTCTCTCATGAACGCTGCCCCGATCTATCTCGACAACAACGCCACCACCCGGGTAGCTGACGAAGTTCTCACCGCGATGCTCCCCTATTTCACCGAACAATATGGAAACCCCTCCTCCATCCATGCTTTTGGAAACAAAGTCGCCCGCGCCCTCAAAGAAGCGAGGGTCCAAGTACAGCAACTCCTCGGCGCCGCCCACGACAGCGAAATTATCTTTACCTCCGGAGGGACCGAATCGAACAACACTGCCATTCGTTCTGCGCTGCAAGCCTATCCACAGCGCAAACGGATCATCACCACTGTGGTCGAGCATCCCGCGGTCCTCAACCTCTGCAAGGCGTTGCAACAACAAGGCTACCGTGTCGACTACCTCCCTGTGGACCGTTACGGCAGGATCGATCTCGATCTCTACCGCGCCCTTCTCGCCCCCGATGTCGCCATCGTCTCGGTCATGTGGGCCAACAACGAAACCGGCACCCTCTTTCCGGTGGAAGAGATGGCGGAGATGGCTCGTGCGGCGGGCGTTCTCTTTCACACCGACGCCGTTCAAGCGGCTGGCAAAATCCCCATCGACCTCAAGCACACGGCGATCGACATGCTCTCCCTCTCCGGCCACAAATTCCACGCCCCCAAAGGGATTGGGGTCCTCTACGTTCGGCGGGGGGTTCGCTTTCACCCCCTTCTCCTCGGCGGCCATCAAGAGCGCGGGCGTCGGGCGGGTACTGAAAACAGTGCGGCGATTGTCGGTCTAGGGGTAGCAGCTGTGCTCGCGCGGGAAGCACTCCCCTACGAAATGACGGCGGTCAAAAACCTTCGCGACCGTCTCGAGCAAGGCATTCTCGCTCAAGTCCCCAACGTATTAGTCATGGGCGACCCCGTCAATCGTCTCCCCAACACCACCAACATCGCCTTCGAATACATCGAAGGAGAAGCCATCCTGCTCCTCCTCAACCAACACGGAATCGCGGCCAGCTCGGGCTCTGCCTGCACCTCGGGCACTCTTGAACCCAGTCATGTCATGCGAGCGATGGGTATTCCCCACACGGCCGCCCATGGCACGATCCGTTTCTCTCTCTCTCGCTTCAACACAGAAGCGGAGATCGACCGAGTTCTCGAAGTAGTTCCGGAAATCGTTCGCAAACTGCGGGCGCTCTCTCCCTTCTGGCCCAAGCATCAAGAAGCGGCGTAATGGACTCTTCATCTTCAGGAGAACTCACCCATGGTTACACCGATGCCTCCGATCGTCATCGATGACACCACCCTTCGCGACGGCGAGCAATCGGCGGGTGTTGCCTTTACCCGCGCTGAAAAGCTCGAAATTGCCCGCTGGCTCGCCGCGATCGGCGTTCCCGAACTCGAAGTAGGCATTCCTGCGATGGGTGAAGCGGAACGCGAAGACATCACCGCCATCGCCGCGCTAGGTCTCAAAAGCCGCCTGATCGTCTGGTGTCGGATCTCTCCTCAAGACCTGGCGGCCTGTCGGGGTCTCCCGGTCGCGCTCGTAGACCTCTCCATCCCCGTCTCTGACCTCCACATCACCCGCAAGCTGCGCCGCGACCGGGAGTGGGTTCTCGCCACCATTCAAAGGATGGTCCCGCAAGCGCGGGAGTTAGGCTTTGAAGTCATCCTCGGTGCCGAAGATGCCTCGCGCGCCGATCTTGACTTTCTTCTCCGTGTTGCCGAAACCGCGCAAGCCGCGGGCGCGCGTCGCTTTCGCTTCGCGGACACGCTCGGGATCATGGAACCCTTTGGTGTGGTCGACACCATCGCTCGGCTGCGGGCAGCCGTCGACCTCGAAATCGAAATGCACGCCCACGACGACCTTGGTCTTGCCACCGCCAACACCCTCGCCGCCTGTCGTGCCGGTGCCACTCACGTCAACACCACTGTGAACGGCCTTGGCGAACGCGCTGGGAATGCTCCGCTGGAAGAGGTCGCCCTTGGCCTTAAAAAACTCTACCACTGCGACACGGGCATCAACCTCACCCTCTTCCCCGAACTCTCGGCGCGGGTTGCCCAAGCCTCTGGCCGGCCGATCCCCTGGCAAAAAAGCGTCGTTGGGGAAGGAGCATTTACCCACGAAGCGGGCATCCACGTGGACGGGCTTCTGAAAGACCCCGAACTCTACCAACCCTACGACCCGCGGGAAGTCGGCCGTTGTCACCGCTGGGTTCTCGGCAAACACTCCGGCTCGCGCGGCGTTATCCTGGCGTTTGCCCGGCTTGGGATCGCCCTCACCCGCGACGAAGCCCGGGCCCTTCTCCCTCAAATTCGCCACCGCTCGATCCTCAACAAGCGTCCTCTTGACGACGAAGAGCTCCTCGCCCTCTATCGGGAGCACCTCGGTACCTCCTCCTCTCTACCCGCTACTTCCAGGAATCACCCATGGACAAACGAATCCCCTTCTCCGACGATCCCCTCCTTGCCGAACTCGACTCGGCGGAAGCCTTCCTCGACTTCTTTGGCATTCCCTACGACCCGCGGCGGTTGCAGGTAGTTCGTCTCCACCTCCTTCAGCGGTTTCACGACTACCTTGTCGCCGATCCTCCCCCCGTGCACGGCACCGACAGCGAACGGCGGGCTCACTACGCCCGCCTCCTCGCGCGCGCCTACGCCGACTTTGAAACGGGTGATCCCCGCCGCGAAAAAGTCTTTGCCGTCTTCCGTCGGCAAACCGCCACCATCCCCCTCTCGGCGCTCCGGCGCTCCTCCTCCTCGGCAAGCCCCTCCCCAGGGGTTGCTCCCCCTCCAAGCGTTTCCGCTGCGAATGGTGGAGCAGAGCCATGAAGCCACTCTACGACTGGGGGGACGCGGTTCGAGTCATCCGCAACATCCGCAACGACGGCACCTATCCGGGGCTACCCACCGGAGCCCTCCTTATCCGGCGTGGCAGCGTTGGTCACATTCGGGACATTGGCACCTTCCTGCAAGACCAAATCATCTACGCCGTCCATTTCCTCACCGAAGACCGCATTGTCGGCTGTCGCGAAGAAGAGCTCATCCCCGCCGATGCTCCCTGGACGCCCAGCCGTTTTGAAGTCCGCGAACGGGTTCGGGCAACCCATCACCTCGCCGTAAACGGCCATATCGTCGCCCCTCTTGGAACCATTGGCGAAATCCTCAAAGTCGACCGCGACCACCCCGCTGGCGTCCACTACCACGTCTATTTTCCGGGGCACACCCTTCTCGTTCCTGAACACCTTCTCGAACCCCTCTCCTCGGAACCCGTTCACCCTTCCTCGCTGCGGTAGACCTTCTCCTCCCTCCCTTCTTCCCGGCGTTGGAAATCAATCCCCAACGGCGGTATGATCGCACTTTTCCAACTCACCCTCTCAAGCCATGACCAGTGAGCGACTTCGAGAAATTCCCTACAACTACACCTCGCTTTCCGACCGCGAGATTGTCCTTCGTCTTCTCGGTCCCGAAGCATGGCAAATCATAGAAGAGCTGCGCACCGAGCGGGTCACCGGCCGCAGTGCCCGGATGCTCTATGAAATCCTCGGGGACATCTGGGTAGTAACGCGCAATCCCTACCTCGAAGACGACCTCCTCGCCCACCCCAAGCGTCGTAAAGCCCTCATCGACGCCCTCTACCACCGGCTCAACGAAGTCGAAAAGCGTCGTCTCCTCACCGAAATGGAAGCCCCTGCGCGGGCTGCCCGGGTTGCGCGTCTCGTCTCCATCACCCGCACCGCCATCGAACGCTTCTCCAACCACTTTGACCAACTCGCTGCCCTTCGCGATCAAGTGCGCCGCAAACTCTCCCGCTACACCCGTCGCGACAACATTCGTTTTGACGGCCACAGCCGGGTTACCCACGTCACCGACGCCACCGACTGGCGGGTTGAATACCCCTTTGTCGTCCTCTGCCCCGACCGCGAAGAAGAAGTTGCCCCTCTGGTTCGTGCCTGTCTCGCCCTCGGCCTCGCGATTGTGCCGCGCGGTGGAGGGACCGGCTACACGGGGGGTGCGGTTCCCCTCGCCCCCTTCACAGCCGTGATCAACACTGAAAAGCTCAACACCCTTGGCCCCATCGAACAAACCCACCTCCTTGACTTCGACGGCAAGCCGATGGCGGAACCCTACCCCACCATTCGCACGGGTGCTGGCGTCATCACCCAGCGGGTTGCTGATGCAGCCGCTGCCGCGGGTCGGGTCTTTGCAGTCGACCCCACCAGTGCTGACGCCAGCACCATCGGCGGCAACATCGCGATGAACGCAGGTGGGAAAAAAGCGCTCCTCTGGGGAACTGCCCTTGACAATCTTGTCTGGTGGCAAATGGTCACCCCAGACGGCAACCTTCTCGAAGTCGAGCGGCTTGGTCACAACTTTGGCAAAATCCACGAACAAGAGCGTGTCCGTTTCCGTCTTCGTCGTTTCGACGGGATCACCCACCAGCTCCTCAGTGAACAGCTCCTCGACATTGCGGGAAGTACCTTACGCACCCCGGGTCTAGGAAAGGACGTCACCGACAAATACCTCTCGGGCATCCCTGGCGTTCAAAAAGAAGGGACCGACGGCATCATCATCGCCGCTCGCTGGCTCCTTCACGAAATGCCACCGGTACAGCGCACCATCTGTCTAGAATTTTTCGGGCAAGTTCGGGAAGCGGTCCCGGCGATTGTAGACATCACCCACTACTTTAAAGCGGGAGGAAACGGCCATGCCGCGGGCGTTCGTCTTGCCGGTCTCGAACACCTAGACGAACGCTACATCAAAGCGATCGGCTACACCACCAAAGCCAAGCGTCATGGCCGTCCGAAGATGGTTCTCATCGGCGACATTGTCGGTCACGACGAAGCTGCTGTGATGCGAGCGGCGGCGGAAATCGTTCGTCTAGGAAACCTCCGCGGTGCTGAAGGATTCATCGCGGTCACCCCTGAACAACGGCAAGCCTTCTGGGCCGACCGCGCCCGCACGGCTGCGATTGCGCGTCACACCAACGCCTTCAAAATCAACGAAGACGTCGTTATTCCCATCTCTAAAATGGGAGAATACTGCGACGCCATCGAACGGATCAACATCGAGCTCTCGCTCGAAAACAAACTTGAACTCTGCGCTGCGATTCGCGCCTTCTTAGAACAAGAACCGCTTCCCGTCTCGATTCTCGACGGCACCACACCTCCTCCTGCCGACTGGATTGAAGCCAAGCGGCAGCAAGCCCTTGAACTTCTAGGGCAAGTAGAGCGGCGCTGGCGCTGGCTCTATCAAAACCTCGACACCCCCCTCTCTGCAGCCGAAGCCCACTTCGCTGACCTCGGCATTGAAGCGGGCCCTTACTGCAACACAGCCTCCAACCCCACCCTCTTTCACCGTCTTCAAGACTACTCGGTTCGCGCCTCCTGGAAACGCGAACTCAAAGCCCCTCTCGAAGCCATCTTTGCCGGTCAATTCTTCGCCCCCACGCATCAACGTCTTGAAGCGATTCAAAAAGAGACGTTACGGGGGCGGCTCTTTGTCGCGCTGCACATGCACGCCGGAGACGGCAACGTTCACACCAACATTCCCGTCAATTCCGACCACTACGCGATGCTGCAAAAAGCCCATCGCATCGTCGACCGCATTATGGTCATCGTTCAATCGCTTGGCGGCGTCATATCGGGCGAACACGGGATCGGCATCACCAAGCTCGACTATCTCCCCCCCGAAAAACTCGAACCCTTCTGGGCCTACAAAAAGCAGATCGACCCCAACAATCGCTTCAACCCCGGCAAACTCATGCCCAACGGCAACCTTGCCCGTGCCTACACCCCCTCTTTTAACCGCATGGGACACGAATCGCTCATCATGGAGCAAACCGCCCTCAAGCAAATCGCCGACGCCATCAAAAGCTGTCTGCGTTGTGGCAAATGCAAACCCCTCTGCTCCACCCATGTTCCCCGCGCCAACCTCCTCTACAGCCCGCGCGACAAAATTCTCTCCACCTCCCTTCTCATCGAAGCGATCCTCTACGAAGAGCAAACGCGGCGGGGAGTCTCGGTCGAGCACTGGCGCGAATTTGACGACATCGCCGCTCACTGCACTATCTGTCACAAATGCATCAAACCCTGTCCTGTGGACATCGACTTTGGCGACGTCTCGATCGCCATGCGCAATCTCCTCCCGATGCTCGGCAAAGCCCGCTTTAACCCTGGAACGTTGGCAGCGATGGCCCTTCTCTCCGCCAAGGACCCCACTCTTCTCAAACTCCTACGCACCCTCATCGTCGACCTTGGCTATCGTACCCAGCGGCTCCTTCACCAACTCGGCAAAAAGTTTGGTCTTACTCAAGGGCAAACCCAGCAGCCCCCTGCCACGCGTGGGGCTCCTCCTTTTCCTCTCCAAATCCTTCACTTCGTAAACAAACCCCTCCCCGGCGCGCTCCCGGCGCGTACCCTTCGGCAGTTTCTCGACATCGAAGACCCCAAAATCATTCCCATCATCCGCAACCCGCGTCTCTCTGTAGACCAATCGGAAGCGGTCTTCTACTTTCCTGGCTGTGGCTCTGAGCGTCTCTTCACCCAAATCGCCCTTGCCGTTCAAGCGACCCTCTACCACCTCGGCACCACCGTTGTTCTACCGCCTGGCTATCTCTGCTGTGGCTATCCTCAAACCGCTGCTGGCCACCAACAAAAGGGGCAGCGCATCATCACTGAAAACCGTGTCCTTCTCCATCGCGTTGCCAACACCCTCAACTACCTCGACATCAAAACCGTCCTCATCAGCTGTGGGACCTGTCTCGACCAACTCGAAAAGTACCACTTTGAAGAAATTTTCCCGGGCTCTCGTCTCCTCGACATTCACGAATATCTCATGGAAAAGGGTCTCTCGACCCATACCGCGGCGGCGTCACGCTACCTCTATCACGACCCCTGTCATACCCCCATGAAGCAACACGCCCCCCTTGCCGTCGTCAATACGCTCCTAGCAAGCAAAGTCTCCCTCTCCGACCGCTGCTGTGGGGAAGCCGGAACGCTCGCGGTCACCCGTCCTGACATCGCCACGCAAGTCCGCTATCGCAAACAAGAAGAACTCGAGCGAGGAGCCGCCCTTCTCCGCAAAGAAAACCCTGCTGTCAAAATCAAGCTCCTCACCAGTTGTCCCAGCTGTCTGCAAGGGCTTCACCGCTACGTCAACGACGCGGGCGGGCTAGAAGTCGACTATGTCGTAGTGGAATTTGCCCGCAAGCTCCTTGGCCCCAACTGGCTCACCGACTACCTCGAAAAAGTTCGTGCCGGCGGTGTCGAGCGGGTTCTCCTCTAAGCGCGTTTTCCTCTTTCCCCAGCCATCATCTAACCTCTCGAACGGTCAAACCCTTCTCCATCCCCCCTCTCTCCTTTACAATCCTCTCTGTGTTCCTGCAAGAACCTCTGTGTCCTCTTCTCCTTCCCTTCCCCGCATTCTCGCCATCGCCAACCGCAAAGGCGGCACCGGCAAAACCACCGTCGCGGTAAACCTCGCTGCTGAACTCGCCGCTCGTGGTCTGCGCGTCTGGCTCCTCGACCTCGACACTCAAAACCACGTTGCTTTCGCTCTTGGAATAACCCCTCGCCGCGGTGCCACCCTTCACACCGCCCTCTTTACCCCCAACCCTCTACCCCTCGAAACCACCATCCACTCCACCCCCTACCGCATCGACCTCACCCCGGCCGACCCCACCTTCTCCCACGACCTCGCCAGCCGCTATCCCCTCACCACCCTCGCCGCGGCCCTTGCCCCCCATCGTCACCGCTACGACTGGCTCATCCTCGACACCCCCCCCTCCTTCGACGCCCTTCTCCTCAATGCCCTCCACGCCGCCAACCGTCTCCTCATCCCCTTCATCCCCCACCCCCTCGCCTTTGAAGGAGTGCGTCTTCTTCTGCGCCTCTTCTATCAAACCCGTCAACGCCACAACCCCGCCCTGCGCCTTATCGGCTTTCTCCCCACCCAAACCGACGAACGCCTTCGCCTTCACCGCCGCATTCACCATGAAATCGCTGCTCGCTGGGGCGACATTCGCCTCCTCCCCCCCATCCATCGCGACATCAAACTTGCCGAAGCGATGGCAACCGGAACCCCCATTCGCCTCTATGCTCCCAACAGCCACGCCGCTCGCGACTTTCTCCATCTTACCGACGAACTCCTCGCTCGCGACCCCACCCTCTAGGGTTCCCCCTTTAAATCTAGGGTTCCCCCTTTAAAAATAGGCCTTTCTCCTCCCCCTTTTTCCCTAAAAAAATCGCCATCTCGCGACGTAATATAGCTTCGGCGTTCAGCTTCCAACTCAAGAAAGGAGAGTTCCATGCCCCTCGTCAAAGCCGACAAACCTACCCTTACCGCCCCTACGCCCCCTGCGTCGCCCTCTCCTGCCCCTGCCCCGGCGCGCTCCCCAGCGGCGGGGAACCGGACCATCGAAGAGCAGCGGCGCCGCGCCAAGACCCTTGCCAAACAGCAACAGATCGCTGAGCGGATCGCCGCGGCGACCGTCCAGCTCGCCAGCGGCGTCTCCCAATCCGCCTCCGCTGTTGACCAACTCAAGCAAAGCGCGCAACAAATCGCCGCGGGTGCCGAGCAAGCCTCCGGTGCCGCGCAGCAATCCCTCCAAGCCTTCCGGCAAGTCACCCAAATGATCGAGCGGCAGCAACAAAACGCCGAACATTCGCGCGACCTCATCGACAAGCTGAGTCAGCTCACTGCCGCCACGTGCGAACAGATTGTTCGTCTCGTCCAAAACGTCGGCGCTGCCGCCCAACGGCAAAGCGAATCGGTAAAGCTTGTCGCCGAACTCGAAAAGCAAGCCGCCAACATCGGCGAAATCGTCAAAGCAGTCGCCCGTATCGCCGACCAAACCAACCTCCTCGCCCTCAACGCCGCGATCGAAGCCGCCCGCGCGGGCAAACATGGAAAAGGCTTCGCGGTCGTCGCCGACGAAGTCCGCACGCTCGCCGAAACCTCTGAAAAAAGCGCGAAAGAGATCCAATCCCTCGTCGCCCAAATCCAAGCCGAAGTTCAAGCGATCGCCGACGCCATCCGTGCTTCGGCCGACCATGTCGACCAAGAAAGCAAAAAAGGTCTTCAGATCAGCGGCGAACTTCAACGCATCGCTGACCTCATGACCACCATCGCCAAAGGCGCGGAGGAGATCGCGACGGGAGCGGCCCAATCCTCAGCCGCCGCTCGCCAAGCTCTCAAAGGTTCGGAAGACATCGCTGCGGCAGCCGAAGAACAAGCGGCAGCGGCCGAAGAGGTCGCCAAAACTGTCGCCGAGCAAGCCAAAGCCCTCCGTGAATGCGAAGAAGCAACTCAACGTCTCGCCGAACTCGCCGACGACCTCAAAAACGCCACCGACGTCTCCAAAAGCGCGGAAGAGGTCGCCTCAGCAGCCGAGCAACTCTCCAGCGCCATCCAAGAAGTCAACCGTGGCGCGCAGCAAATCGCGCAAGCGATCGACCAGATCCGCCGCGGCGCGCAGATCGCCGCCTCCGCCACAGAAGAATCGAGCACCGCAGTCGGTCAAATCGAAAAAGGGCTTCAGATAGCGCTCGAGCGCGCCACCCTCAGCGAGCAACGCATCGCTGAGATCTCTCAAATGCTCGCCGTCAGCCGCACTCAAGTAGAAGCCCTCATCGCCGGTATTCAAACCTCCGCGTCCGAAACCAAAGCCAGCATCGCCAAACTGCGCGCCCTCGACCAAGTCGCCCGTAAGATCGACAAAATCGTCGAAGCCATCACGATGGTTTCCATTCAGACCAATATGCTCGCTGTCAACGGCTCGATCGAAGCCGCCCGCGCCGGCGAACACGGCAAAGGCTTCGTCGTCGTCTCCACCGACATCCGCAACCTCTCCCGCGACTCGGCGGAAAATGCCGACCGCATCAAAGACCTCGTCAAAGCGATCCAAGACCAAATCCAAATCGTCAGCAACGACCTCATCGAAATCGCCAACGCTGCGGTCTCCGAAGGAGAACAAGCCAAGAGCGTCACCGTCAACCTCGAACGCGTCGCTGCCGACTCTGCCGAAATTACAGCCGGCGCCAAAGAGATCATCGCCGCCGGCGAACGCATCTCCGCCGCGATCGCCCAAGTAAAGAAAGGGGTCGAGCAGATCGCCGCTGCCGCTGCCGAAGCCGAAAAATCGGCCACCCAAGCCGCAAGCGCTGCCAACGAACAAGCCCAAAGCACCGAGGAGCTGGCAGCCGCGATCGAAGAGATCGCCGCGCTCGCCGACGAACTGCAAAGCATGTAACTCGAAGGAGGCTCTTCGATGTCTGCCCAACCCCCTTCCCCTCCCTTGCGGGACGATGGCGGAGGCGACAGCGCCCGCCGCTTTGTCCTCATCGCGCTCGACTCCTTTAAAGCCGCCCTTGCGATGGATGAAGTCGTCGAAATCATCCGTCCCCCTCGGCTCGTTCGCCTCCCCAAAGCCCCTTCTACCCTCTCGGGAATTGCCAACCTTCGCGGTCAAATCCTCCCCATCTTCTCCCTTCGCCATCTTCTCGACTGGCCGGAGCGTCCCGACGACGACGCCACCCGCGTCGTTGTCGTCCGCACCGCGGTAGCCCTTCTCGGCCTTACCGTCGACCGCGTCCTCGCCGCTATCGACGCCAGCGATGCCGTTGTCTCCACGGGTCCTCACCTCGCCGAGGCCCTCATCGAAAGCTGGCTCCTGCTCCCCGAGTATGGTCTCACCGCTCAACTCGCTGTCGCTGCGCTCACCCAAAGCGCGCTTACCGGTCTCGACACCGCCCTTCTTCCCACCCCCACCTCCTCGACCGCCTCCACCCATACCCTCGCCGAGTCGGCCCGTGACGAAGAAGCCGCCCTTCGCCACGAAACCCAATTCATTACCTTTCTCGCCGCGGGCCAAACCTTTGCCCTCCCCATCGAAACAGTGCAAGAAATTGTCCCCCTTCCCTCTCTCACCCCCATCCCCGACGCCCACCCTGCCATCCTCGGCATGGCCACCCTCCGCGAACAAACCCTACCCATTCTCTCTCTCGCTCGTGCCCTCTCCCTTCCCGAATCGCCCATCGACGACAAAACCCGCACCATCGTCATTCGCCAAAACCACCACCGCTGGGGTCTTCTCTGCGACGCCGTACGCGAAGTCCGCACCGTCACCAACGACTCGATCGAACCCCTCTCCGCCAACCTTCTCGGGGGCGACACGCGCGACCTTGCCGCGCTTCTCCACCTTGAAGGAGCCTTCGCTCTCATCCTCGCCGTTGACGCCCTTGCCCACCGTTTTTCCCTCCACACCCACACCCAAGGCCCCTCCTCAGAGGAGCAAAGCGCCATGAACCTCGACGCCGAACACACCGCTCTCTCCGAAGTCGAAACCGACGACGAGCGGCAAGTAGTAGTCTTTAAGCTAGTGGGCGAAGAATATGCCGTTCCCATCGCCGCCGTCCAAGAGATCGTCCGACTTCCCGACCTCCTCACCCGTATTCCCCAATCTCCCCCCTCTGTCGAAGGCATCATCAACCTCCGCGGCTCGGTCCTTCCGGTCCTCGACCTGCGTACCCGTTTCGGTCTTCCCCCTGCCGAACGCAACGAACGGCAGCGGATCATCGTTCTCGCCCACGGTACCGACCGCATTGGCTATATCGTCGACGCCGTCAGCGAAGTCCTCAAAATCCCCGCTACCGCTGTCGAACCCGCCCCTACGCTCTCTGCGGAACAAGCGCGGGTGATCCGTGAAATCGCCAACCTCGCTCAAGAAAAGCGGATGATCCTTCTCATCGACCCCGCTGCCCTCCTCGCTGACCAAGAAAAAACCCAACGACCCTAAAGGAGGAAAACTCGTGCCCACCAAAGTCCTGATCGTTGACGACTCCGCCCTCATGCGCCGTCAGCTTGCAGAAATCCTCACCAACGCCGGCTTTATCGTCAAAACCGCCCGCAATGGCGTCGAAGCCATCGCTGAAAACCAATCCTGGCAACCCGACGTCATCACCCTCGACATCAATATGCCGGCCATGGACGGTCTCACCGCCCTCGCCGAGATCATGACGCACCGTCCGGTACCCGTCGTCATGATCTCTTCCCTCACCACCGAAGGCGCGGAGGCCACCCTCGAAGCTCTCGCCCTCGGTGCCGTCGACTACATCCCCAAACCCGGCGGCACCATCTCCCTCTCGCTCGCAGCGGTCGAAGCGGAGATCGTCGCCAAAGTCAAAGCCGCGGCGCGTGCGAAACTCCGCGTTCGCCTTAAAGCCCAAGCGCGAACCGCCGACCTCACCCCTGGCGAAGCCGCCAACCCCCCCCTGACCGTCTCCTTCTCAAAACCCCTCCCATCCCCCGCCGTGGCCTCCCTCCCCGGCCTTGTCCTCATTGGCGTCTCCACGGGAGGTCCCAGCACCCTCGAAGAGATCCTTCCTCCTCTTCCCGCCGACTACCCCTTCCCGATCCTCGTCGCCCAGCATATGCCGGCCGCCTTTACGCCCCACTTTGCCGCCCGCCTGAACAACCTCTGCGCCCTTAACGTCGTCGAAGTCTCCGCCCCCACCCCCATTCAACCCGGCACCATCTACATCGGTCGTGGGGAAGCCGACCTCATCGTCTCCCCCCGCGCTGGGCGGCTCACCGCTGTCGCTCGTCCCCCCGCCAAAGAATACCTCTGGCACCCCAGCGTCGAAGCCCTCGGTCGCTCTGTTTTAGAGCACTGTGATCCTGCCACCGTCATCGCGGTGATGCTCACCGGGATGGGCTATGACGGCGCCGACGCCTTCACCGAACTCAAGCGCCGCGGCGCGCGCACCATTGCCGAAAGCGAAGAGACCGCGGTCGTCTTCGGTATGCCCCGCGAACTCATCGAGCGAGGCGGAGCCACCCTCACCCTTCCCGCCCACAAGATCGCCAAACAACTCATCGGCTGGGCTCGCCCGCGAACCTAAGGAGCACCGACGATGGCACTCAAAAAAACCACCTCTCCCACTCCCGAACCCCTGTCGGCCCCGCCGGCTGACCTCGCTCAACTCCTCCTCACCCTCAACGACCCAGACCCTCAACAGCGGCGCGACGCGATCCGCCACCTCATCACCATCTCGGACCCCCGCGCCTCTGCCGCCCTTGGCCAACGCGTCGCCATCGAACGCGACAAAAGCGTCATCGACGCCCTCATCTGGGCGCTAGCCGCCCGCGCCGACGACGCTGCAGTCGACGCCCTCTTTACCCTCCTCCGCAATGAAGAAGCCTACCTACGCAACCAAGCGATCGAAGCCCTCAAAACCCTTCCCGACCCGGTAGCGCAGCGCATCCACCGCTACCTCGCCGACCCCGACCCCGACGTTCGCATCTTTGCGATCAATATCCTTGAATCCCTCCCCCACCCCGACATCGAACAATGGCTCTCCTCCGTCGTCGCCAACGACCCCCACCTCAACGTCGTCGCCACCGCGCTCGATCTCCTGACTGAAATCGGCACCCCCCGCAGTCGTCCGGCGATCGAAGCCGCCAAAGCCCGTTTCCCTGCGGAACCCTACCTCCAATTCACCGCCGACCTTGCCCTCAAGCGCATCGCGGAGAACGGCCGATGACTGCCCCCGAAATCACCGCCGAAGACTTCGCCAAATTCCGCGAATTCTTCTATCGCAAAACCGGCATCTACTTCGACGACTCCAAACGCTACTTTGTAGACAAGCGCCTCATCGAACGCATTCACGCCACTGGTGCGGGTGACTTTCGCCGCTACTTCAACCTCATCCGTTTTCAAGCCTCCGGGGAAGAACTTCAAAACCTCA
Organism: Hydrogenophilus sp.; assembly: GCA_026416515.1. GTDB lineage: Bacteria > Pseudomonadota > Gammaproteobacteria > Burkholderiales > Rhodocyclaceae > Hydrogenophilus. Next base: position 54,502 of record JAOAEZ010000009.1, read on the forward strand.
TCAACCTCATGACCGTCAACGAAACCTACTTTTTTCGGGAAGAGTACCAATTCAAATGTCTCGTCCGCTCGATCCTTCCCGAAATCACACGTCGCAAAAAGCCGGGCCATCCCATCCGCATCTGGTCCATTCCCTCCGCCACTGGCGAAGAACCCTACTCGATCGCCATCTACCTCCTCGAAAACTGGCCCCTCCTCGACCAATGGGACGTCGAAATCCTCTCCTCCGACATCGACACCGACGCGCTCGCCAAAGCCCGGGAAGGGATCTACGCGTACCGCTCCCTCCAATACCTTCCCGCCTCCCTCCTTCAAAAATACTTTACCCCCCTCCCCTCCGGCCACTACCAAATCTCTCCGATGCTGCGCGATGTCGTCCAATTCTCGCAAGTAAATCTCATCGACCCCGTGCAAACCGGGTACTACCGTCGTCTCGACGTCATCTTCTGTCGCAACCTTCTCATCTACTTCGACGACCGCTCGCGCGCCCAAGCCGCGCAAAACCTCTACGACGCCCTCAACCCCGGCGGCTATCTCTGCCTCGGCCACTCCGAATCGATGAGTCGGATTACCTCCCTCTTCGAAATCGTCAAATTCCCCGAAGCGATCATCTATCGAAAACCGGAGTAACCCATGAACCCCTCCCCTCGAATCCTCATCGTTGACGATGCTGCCACTGTCCGCATGTTCCACCGCGTCATCCTTCTCGAAGCCGGCTACACCGTCGATGAAGCGGTAAACGGCGTCGAAGCCCTCGAAAAGGCCATCGCCGCCCCCTACGATCTCTACCTCGTCGACGTCAATATGCCCAAACTCGACGGCTACAATTTCCTCCGTCGTCTTCGTCAAGAGCCGATCCCCCAAGTCCCCGCGATCATGATCACCACCGAAGCCCAACCGCAAGACCGGCGCAAGGCCCTCGAAGCGGGAGCCAACTTCTACCTCATCAAGCCCGCCAAACCCGAACTCCTCCAAACGCTCTGCCAAATCCTCACCACACATCGCGAAAGGAGCGCCCCATGAACCAGCAACTCCTTCAAGCCTTCCTTGCGGAAGCGCGCGACTTCCTCCAAGCCATTGGCGAGCGCCTTATGCAGCTCGAGGCCGACCCCACCAACCCCGAGCTCCTCACCGACCTCTTCCGCTACGTTCACACCCTCAAGGGCAACTCGGGGCTCTTCGACCTCCCGGCGATGACCCAACTCCTCCACGCCGCCGAAGACCTCATGGACGCTGTCCGCTCCGGTCGCACCCCTTTCACCTCCACCATCGCCGACCTCCTTCTCGACGCCATGGACCGCGTCGGCGCGATGCTCGACGAACTCGAAACCACCGGTACTCTCTCCCCCGCCCACACCGAACCCGTTCAAGCCCACATCGCCCGTCTCCGCTCCCTCCTCGTCGCCCCCCCTGCCGAACCCTCCGTCGCCCCCCCCCCCAAACCCCCCCCGCCGCTCTAAAAAAGACCCCACCTCCCCTGACGACACCTCCCCCTCCTCAGGCAACGCCTCCCCCCCTTCAGACGACACCTCCCCATCCTCAGACAACGCCTCCCCCTCCTCAGACACCCCCACCCCCTCCGCGGTCTCCCCCGCCCTCCTCCCCCCTCACCTCCTCGCCGACCTCACCGCCCGCCACCGTCAAGGCGAACCCCTCTGGCTGCTCACCTACACCCCCGAACCCGAATCCTTCTACAAAGGCGAGGACCCCTTCCATCAAGCCCGCACCACCCCGGGCCTCCTCTGGGGCTGGGCCGAACCGATCGACCCCTGGCCCCCTCTTCCCCAACTCGACCCCTACCGCAGCAACCTCCGCTACCACCTCATCACCAACGCCCCCCGCGACCAGATCCTCCACTACTACCGTTACATTCCCGACCAAATCGAGATTCGTCCCCTCTCCCTCCCCCCTACCCCCGCTCTCCCCACTCTTCCCGAAACCCACCGCGCGCTCCTCACCGACCTCCTCGCTGCCCAGCGTGAAATCCTAGAGCTCCCCGCCACCGACCCCTCCGCCGTCGGTCGGCTCACTGCGGTCGCCGCCACCCTTCGCTCCATCCTCACCTACCTCAACCTTCCCTCCCGCGACCTAGACGAAGCCCTAGCCGCCGCCTGTGCCGCCCGTAGCGGCGAACCCCTCAAAGAATGGCTCCACCGCGCGCACCTCTTTGCCCTCCTCAGCCAAACGCCTCCCCCCGAGGCTCCTCTATCGCCCCCCTCAACCCCACCCGAACCCCCCTCAACCCCCTCTCCTCAACTCTGCTTCCCACAACCCCAAGCCGCCCCCCCAACCCCTGCGCTCGCCGCTCCTCCCTCCTCCTCTCCGGAACCCCACCCCCCCCTCTCCTCCCCCCCCACCGCTGCTCCTCATCCCCCCGCCGACGAACCCACGGCGGCACCCCCCTCTGCCCCCAAGCTCCTCAAAGTCGATCAATCCCGTATCGACCGCCTCATGAATCTCATCGGCGAGATGGTGGTCGCCAAAAACAGCCTTCCCTACCTCGCCAAGCGTGCGGAAGAGCACTTCGGCGTTCGCGAACTCGGCCGAGAGATCAAAGCCCACTACGCCGTCATCAACCGCATCGCGGAAGAGATGCAAGACGCCATCATGCAAATTCGCATGCTCCCTGTCTCCTTTGTCACGCAGCGCTTCCCCCGTCTCGTCCGCGATCTCTCCCGCAAACTCGGCAAAGAGGTCGACCTCATCCTCGAAGGCGAAGAGACCGAAGCCGACAAAACCATCATCGAATCCCTTGCCGACCCCCTCATCCACCTCATTCGCAACGCCCTAGACCACGGCATCGAACCCCCTACCGAACGCCAAGCCGCTGGCAAACCCCCCAAAGGCCGTCTTCTCATCCGCGCCCGTCAAGAATCGGACCGCGTCCTCATTGAAGTCTCCGACGACGGCCGTGGAATTGACCCCAACAAAATCAAACAAAAAGCCTACGCGCTCGGCATGATCGACGAATCTCGCCTCGAACGCCTCACCGACACCGACGCCCTTCACCTCATCTTCCTCCCTGGTCTCTCCACCGCCCCTCAGATCTCCGACCTCTCCGGTCGTGGGGTCGGCATGGACGTCGTCAAAACCGCAGTCGAAGCGGTCGGTGGCACCATCTCCCTCTCCAGCACCCTCGGTCGCGGCACCACCGTTCGACTCTCCCTTCCCCTCTCCCTTGCCGTCACCAACGTCATGATCATCGAAGCCGACCGCCAAACCTTTGGCATCCCGATGGACCTCGTCGTTGAAACCGTCCGTCTCCCCGCCGCGGAACTGCGCCAAGTCAAGGACCGCACCGTCGCCCTCCTTCGCGGCCAAATCGTCCCCCTCATTGCCCTCCACGACCTCCTCGCCCTCTCCGCCCGTCCTCAACCCAACGTCGACGGCGAATATGCGATCCTCGTCGTCCGCGTCGGCGCCGCCTCCGTCGGGCTTATCGTCGACGCCTTTGCCGAAGTCGTCGACGTCATCCTCAAACCCCTCCCCGGTGCCCTCTCCCAACTCCCCCACTACGCCGGCGCTGCCCTCCTCGGCGACGGCTCTGTTCTCCTCATCCTCAACCCCAAAGCCCTCATCGCATAAGGAGTTCCCATGACCGACCAACCCCTCAAGCTCCAAGGAACCATCTCGGTAGAAGAAGCCGAAACCCTCCTTCAACAACTCACCGCCACCCCCCACCCCATGGTAGACTTATCCACGCTTCACCACCCCCACGCGGCGATCCTTCAGATCCTCGCCGCTGTAAAGCCCCGCGTCGTCGCCTGGCCTGCCGACCCCGCCCTCGAAGCCTGGCTGCGGCCCCTTCTCGGAGAGGCAACATGAAAAAAACCATCCTCATCGTCGACGACTCCACGGTAATGCTCCAAAGCCTCAAAATGACGCTGGAGACCGGCGGCTACGCCGTCGAAAGCGCCCGCGACGGCAGCGAAGCCCTCCAACGTATCCAAGCCGGCCTTCGTCCCGCCTGCATCATCACCGACCTCAACATGCCCAAAATGGACGGCCTCTCCTTCATCCGCTCCGTCCGCCCCCTCCTCCGTTTCACCCCTATCCTCATCCTCACCACCGAATCCCAAGCCGCCAAACGCGACGAAGCCAAACGTCTCGGCGCCACCGGCTGGCTCACCAAACCCGTCTCCGGAAGCGACCTCCTCAACGTCCTCAAACAAGTCCTCCCCGGGAGCTAACCATGCCCCTCTCCATTTTCGCCCCCCCCCCCCCCCCCCCTCAAACACTACCCGTAGGGCCAACCTCCCCGAACCCACGATGCGCCTGCTCCCTCCCTTCCGCCACCTCCACCTCAAGGAGCTCTCGATGACCGACTCCCTCCCAATCGAAAAGCGCATCGCCCCCCGCTGGAAGGGCCTCATCCTCTCCGCCGCGATCGCCTTTGTCCTCACCCCTCTCG
>JAOAEZ010000010.1 GCA_026416515.1 Hydrogenophilus sp.
CGACGCAGCAGAATGCGTCGGCGTCTGAGGAGTTGGCGGCAACGGCCGAGGAGATGAACGCTTCCGCAAACGAGTTGGCAGAAGCGATCCGCTTCTTCCAAATAGAAAGAGCTTGAGGGGAGTCAGACGATGACCGCGACATTACCGATGGTTCGACAGGGGGAAACCCCTTTGCCCGCGGAAGGAGAGAACGGACGTGCTGTAACGGCGGCAAGCAGCGCCGTGCAGCTGCTGACTTTTTCCTTGCGGGAGGAGACGTTTGGGGTAGCAATCCTGAACGTGAAGGAGATTATCGAGTACGCGGGGGTGACCGAGGTGCCGATGATGCCGGCTTTCGTGCGGGGAGTGATCAACTTGCGGGGGGCAGTGGTGCCGGTGATCGATATCGCCGTGCGGTTCGGCTGGACACCGACGGTACCGCAACGCCGCAGTTGCATTGTGATCGTCGAAGTGCCCGTAGGGGAGGGAAAGCAGGAGTTTGGAATCATCGTCGATGCGGTTTCTGAGGTGGTCGAGGTGGCAGGGAGCGAAATCGAGCCGCCGCCAACGTTCGGGGCGCGAATCCGCAGCGACTTTGTCGCAGGGATCGCAAAAGTGAATGAGCGATTTGTGATCGTCCTCGAGATGGCTAACCTCCTGTCCCTGGAGGAGATGGCAGAACTGGCGGCGGCAGCAAATGGGGCGAGAACAAGAGAGTAAGCCCGCGGCGCTTTTCTTTTCGACGTCGTTGAGCGACGCGGAGTTTGCTGCGATCGCGAAACGGGTGCGGGAGTGGACGGGGATCTCTTTGTCGCCCGAAAAGAAGGCGTTGGTGGTATCGCGCCTGTCCCGCCGCTTGCGCGAGTTGGGAATCCCGTCGTTTCGTACTTATCTGCAGCACCTCGACACCGATGCCGATGAGGTGGACCGCTTCATCGATTTGATGACAACTAACGAGACCCACTTTTTCCGCGAAGGGCACCATTTCCAGATATTGGCGGGGTGGGCGCGCGAGCGATGCCGCGAACCGCTGACCATTTGGAGCGCGGCAGCCAGCACCGGTGAGGAGGCTTATACGATCGCAATGGTGCTCGCAGAGGAGTGCGGGGTGACGGCACCGTGGTCGGTGGTGGCGACCGATATCGCATTGAAGGTGTTGGCGATCGGAGAGCGGGGACGTTACCCGATTGAACGCGCTAAAGAGATCCCCCCGCACTATTTGAAGCGATACTTTTTGCGGGGAGTCGGCAACCAAACCGGCTGGATGAGGGTGGTCGAAGCGTTGCGCCAGAAGGTTCGGTGGCAGCGCCTCAATCTGGTCGAGTTCGACCCGCAGAGAATGGGGCGGTTTGACGCCGTTTTTCTGCGAAACGTATTGATCTATTTCGATCCACCGACCAAAGCAGAGGTGGTCAGACGCGTGTTGACAACCCTCAAAGAGGGAGGAATGTTGTTTCTGGGCCATGCGGAGACGTTAACGCCTGGCGATTTCCCGTTACAATCGGTGGCTCCAACCGTTTACCGTAAGTGCTTGAGTGCAGAATGAGTACGCAGACCCCTATTCGGGTAGTTTCGATCGACGATTCGGCGGTGGTCCGGCAGGCGGTTAAGTCGATTTTAGAGGGGGACCCCGAGTTCGAGCTGCTGGGGGTAGCACCTGACCCTCTTTTCGCGAAGCAGTTGATCCTTAACCGGGCCTGGCCCGATGTCTTTTTGCTCGATATCGAGATGCCGCGCCAGGATGGGTTGTCGTTCTTACGGGAGGTGATGGAAAATCGCCCGACACCGGTGGTGGTCTGCTCTTCGCTGACCGGCGCGGGGTCGCCCTTGGCGATCGAGGCGCTGGAGGCAGGGGCGGTGGCGATCATTACCAAACCGAAGATGGGGGTAGGGCAATTTTTAAGCGATTCGGCACGGGAGTTAAAGGAGGCGTTGAAAAGCGCGGCTGCCGCTAACCGCAAATTGCTCCGCCCTTTTACGCCCCCTCCGCCAGTTGTGGCGAAGCAGGCTCAGATGCCGATTTCAAGGAGAGAAGGAGGGGAAAGAACAACCCCCTTTACGACGACCGATCGCGTGATCGCGATCGGGGCATCTACAGGAGGGACCACGGCGATCGAGACGATTTTGACCGCATTGCCGGCGGAGACCGAGGGAATCGTGATCGTCCAACATATGCCGGAGCGATTCACCGCTCTGTTTGCCGATCGATTGAACCAGATCTGCGCGATCGAGGTGCGTGAGGCGAAGGATGGAGATCGCGTGCGGCCGGGATTGGCGCTCATCGCTCCGGGGGCGCGGCAGATGCAGTTGAAGCGAAGCGGCGCCCAGTACGTGGTGGAGGTGCGCGATGGGCCGCCCGTAAACCGCCATAAGCCGTCGGTAGATGTGCTGTTTAAGTCAGTGGCCGCCGCAGCGGGGGGAAATGCGTTGGGGATTCTGCTGACAGGGATGGGCGACGATGGGGCGCGCGGCCTTTTGGCGATGCGCGAGGCAGGGGCGCTGACGATCGCCGAGGACGAGTCGACATGCGTGGTGTTCGGGATGCCGCGGGTGGCGATCGAGCTGGGGGCAGCAATAAAGGTCTTACCGTTGCCGCGAATTTCAGCGGAGTTGATGCTTTTTTCGAAAGGTGGGTTGCGCTATTGAGGAAGCATTGGAGGGGAGCGAGCGTAGATAGAATATGATAGTAGAAGAGAATCCGCGCCTATTGGAACCCCAGGCACGCTTCTTACATCCAGGAGAGTGGGCGGTAAGCGTTGCCCACCCGTTAGCGACGCTGTTGGGGTCGTGTGTGGCAGTGAGCTTATGGGACCCGAAGCTGCGAATTGGCGGAATCAACCACTTTTTGCTACCGGTCGGCCGGAGCGGCAGTTGGGTTTCCGAGGACTTGGCGCTGGCAGGGGATTATGCGATCGAAATGTTGTACAACGCCTTGCTGCGCCAGGGAGCAAATCCAAAACGGTTGGTGGCGAAGGTTTTCGGAGGTGGAAACGTGTTGGCGACCGCGGGACTCGATGTCGGAACGCGCAACGTGGCGTTCGCCCAGGAGTGGCTAACCCGTCAGGGAATCGAAGTGGTGGCAAGCGATGTGGGCGGACCTTTTGCGCGCCGAATCCTTTTTTCGCCGATGTCAGGGGCCGTCTACAGCCGCCGTATCCCCGTGGCGAGTGCCGATAAGCGACTGCGGGCCTTCTTGGCAGAGGAGGAGCGGCGTTTGCGCGCGCCGACCAGGACGGGCGGCGAGGTAGAGCTTTTCTGAGATCGAGGGGGTCAAGGAGTAGGCGTATCGCCAGCGCTGGTCGAAGGGGGGAGGAGAAACAGCGCCAGATCAAGACCCCAGGTGGTGGAGATCACGGTAAGCGCCGGGAGGAGAACCGGTTTGGGACGGTAGGCGATGGCGATTCCGGCGGCGGCAAGCATCGGGCCGTCGTTGGCGCCGTCACCAGCAGCGAGAATCGCGGCGGCGGGAAGATTGCGGGCAGTCTGGGCGGCGAGAAGCGCTCTCTTTTTGCACATTCCGTCGACAATGGGGCCGAGCGTGTTGCCGGTGAGGCAGCCGTCAGGGGCGATTTCAAGCGCATTGGCAACAGCTTGGTCAAAGCCAAGCTCGGCGGCGACGCGCGTGGTGAAGGGGGGAAAACCACCGGAGACGAGGAGGAGATAGGCTCCTTGCGCTTTGAGAAAGGCAGTGAGGGTGCGCACGCCGGGGTTGTAGGTGATGCGATGGGCGGCGAGGTGGTCGAGAAGCGTAGCTGGAAAACCGGCAAGGAGGGCGACTCGCTGCGTGAATGCAGCGGCAAAGTCGAGTTTGCCAGCCATCGCCGCTTCAGTGATCGCTGCGACCTCGGTATGTTTGTCTATAAGGGCGGCGACTTCGTCGATGCATTCGATGGGGATGAGGGTAGAGTCCATGTCACTGACGAAGAGCCGGATGGCGTCGAGGCGATGGTGGGGGGCGATCCACCCCCAGTCGCAGCCGGCGGCATAGAGTTGTTGGTCGAGCTGCGGGGTACGGCGAAGGGGGGCGGTGACGATAAATCGCCCAGGAGGATAGGGAATAGAGCGAGCTTCAGGAGGAGGAGAGTCGGGAAGAGGAAGGAGGGGAAGCGGTTCTTCGCGGAAAGGAAGAGCAGATTTTTGGAGCCAAGCGCGGGCGGCGTCGGTGGCGAGGAGGCGGAGTTGCGGGAGGGAAACCATCAGGAAAGGGCTTCTTGAAGAAGAGCGGTACGGGGACGTTGCGGCAGAATGGGACGGAGAATGGAGTAGGCAGTGGTGAGCATCGCTTCAGTGGTGACCCAGTCTACGCAGGGGTCGGTAATCGAGCGCCCATAGACGAGAGAGGAGGGGTCAGAGAGCGGTTGATTTCCCGCTTCGAGAAAGCTTTCGATCATGAAGCCGACAATCGAGGTGTTCCCTTCGCGGATTTGGTGGACGATGTCTTTGAGAACGAGGGGTTGGTATTCGGGGCGCTTCCAGGAGTTGGCGTGGGAGCAGTCTACAACGATATTGGCGGCAAGGCGCGCCCGGGCGAGGGCTTGCTCGGCAAGCGAAATGGAGACAGAGTCGTAGTTGGGGCGCCCACCGCCACCGCGGAGCACAAGGTGACCATAACGGTTCCCTTTGGTGCGTACAATCGCGGTTCGCCCTTCGTCGTCGATGCCGAGAAAGGCGTGCCGATGGGTGGCAGAGATGATGGCGTTGATCGCGACTTCAAGACTGCCGTCGGTGCTGTTCTTAAAGCCGACAGGGGTGGAGAGCCCCGAGGCCATTTCGCGATGGGTCTGCGATTCGACGGTGCGGGCACCAATCGCTGTCCAGCTGATGAGGTCCCCATAATATTGCGGCCCAATAGGATCGAGCGCTTCTGTGGCAGCCGGGAGACCCAGTTCGTTTACGGCGAGAAGAAACGCCCGCGCCCGTTCCATGCCGATGTCGATGCGAAAGGTGTCGTCGAGAAAAGGGTCGTTAATGTAGCCCTTCCAGCCGACGCTGGTGCGCGGCTTTTCGAAGTAGACGCGCATGAGAACGACGAAGGTGTCTGCGAGTTGGTCGGCGAGCGTTTTGAGACGCCGCGCATAGTCAAGACCGGCGAGCGGGTCGTGAATCGAGCAGGGACCGACGACCGCAAAGAGACGGGGGTCGCGGCCGTCGAGGATGGCTTGAAGGATTTGGCGGGTTTGGGCTACCGTGGTAGCCGCTTTTTCGGTAAGGGGGTGACGCGACTTGATGACCGCCGGCGAGGGCATCGGTTCAAAGGTGTCGATGTTGGTGTTTTCAAGAAGGTAGTCGATCATGTTCGGATACTCCCTGGCTTTTCGGAGGTGATTGTACGTGAGTTTTCGAGTGAAAAAGGAGCTGAAGAAGGTGATCGATCGCAGCGAGGCGGTCAGCAAGGGTGGGAAATTGACCGCTGCGGATAATGGTGTCACTTCCTTTGAGGCGGAGAGTACGGTCGGTTTGCAGGAGGTGGACAAGGTGCGCCGCGTCGAGGGAGACGTCAGGGGCAAAACGAATAGCGATCTGGTGCGCGGTGGCGTCGAGGCGCGTGACGCGAAACGGAGTGAGCTTGAGACGAAGACGGTGGGCGGCGATCAGCGTCTGGGCAGGCGGGGGAAGGGGTCCAAAGCGGTCGATGAGGGATTCGGTGAGTCGGGTGAGGGTCTCGTCGTCAGAGGCATCGGCGAGTTCTTTATAGAGGGCAAGGCGAAGGGAGATGTCGGGAAGATATTCGGAAGGAAGAAGGGCCGATTGACCGAGGTGGATCTCTCCGAGGGGAGCGTCGGGGAGAACGATAGAGGGAGTGGGAACGACCGAGACAAGACCCGCGGTTTGGTGAAGGCGAACGGCGGTTTTGAGGAGGTCAGTATAGAGCGCAAGACCAACCGCTTGAATGGCGCCCGATTGAGCTTCGCCGAGAATCTCTCCCGCTCCGCGAATTTCGAGGTCTTGGAGCGCTAGAGTGAAACCGGCACCTAAGGAGTCGGCTTGAGCGATCGCTTCTAGCCGACGCTGGGCAGCAGGGGTTGGTTTGAGGTGAGGATCGAGAAGGAGATAGGCGAAGGCTTGATGATGGCTGCGCCCTACCCGGCCGCGGAGTTGATGAAGTTGAGCAAGGCCGAAGCGGTCCGCCCGGTCGATGAGGATGGTATTGACGTTGGGGATGTCAATGCCCGTTTCGATGATGGTGGTACAGAGTAGGAGTTGGATGCGCTGGTGAATGAAGTCGCGCATGATCCGTTCGAGTTGGATTTCGCTCATCTCTCCATGGGCGACGGCAATGGTAACGCCGGGGAGGAGGCGCGTAAGCTCAGCGCGAACTTGCTCAATGGTGCGGATTTCATTGTGAACGTAGAAGATCTGCCCGCCGCGCCGCAGCTCCCGAGCGACCGCTTCGCGAATGAGGGCGTCGCTCTTTTTGACGACGAAGGTTTTGACCGAGAGACGTTTCGCTGGGGGGGTAGCGATCACAGAGAGATCGCGGAGCCCTTCGAGGGCCATGCTGAGGGTGCGGGGAATCGGGGTGGCTGTCAGGGTGAGGGTGTGGACTTCGGCTGCGAGTTTGCGGAGCTGCTCCTTTTGACGAACACCAAAACGGTGCTCTTCGTCGATGATGACTAAACCTAGCCGAGCAAAGCGAACGTCGGGTTGAAGAAGCCGATGGGTACCAATGACGATGTCGACGGTGCCGTGGGCGATTCCCTCAACGACCGACCGTTGGGCCCGGGAGGATTGAAAACGAGAGAGCTCAGCGATGCGCACGGGCCACGAGGCAAAGCGGTTGCGAAAGGTTTCGGCGTGTTGTTCCGCAAGGAGCGTGGTGGGTGCGAGAAGGGCGACTTGCTTGCCGTTCATCACCGCGACAAAGGCGGCGCGAAGAGCTACTTCGGTTTTACCAAAACCGACATCCCCGCAGATGAGACGGTCCATAATGCGCCCCGAGGCGAGGTCGGCGAGAACGGCGTCGATCGCTTCTTGTTGATCCGGCGTCGTTTCAAAGGGGAAGGCAGCGGCGAAGGCGTCATAGTCGGGGGGCGTGGGGAGGGAAATTCCCGCTCGAGAGGCGCGCTCGGCGTAAAGGGCGAGAAGCTCAGCAGCAGTGTCGTGGGCTTTTTCGGCGGCTTTGCGCTTTTCGCGTTCCCATTGACCCGAGCCGAGGGCGTGAAGGGGAGCGTGGTCGGGATCGGCGCCGAAGTAACGGGCGATACGGTTGAGCTGGGTGACCGGCACGTAAAGAGAGGTTTCATCCGCATATTCAAGGTGAAGAAACTCGGCTTCTTCACCAGTGGGGGCAGTGAGGCGAACAAGGCCTCGGTAGCGACCGATGCCATGTTCGAGGTGAACAACCGGAACCCCTGGAGTGAGTTCGGTGAGGTCGCGAAATAGCGCTTCCGGGTCGTGGCGGCTCTGTAAGCGGTCGCTGCGGTTCCGAGAGGAGGTGCGAACAAGGTGAGCGAACAGTTCCGATTCGGCAAGGAGGGTAATGCGGGCGGTGGGATGGTGGAAACCATGTTCGAGGGGCGCTACTGCAATGGCTAAGGAGGGACGATGGGTAAGGATGGTAGGCCAGTCGGTCACTGGGGTGGGGGTGAGATCATGGACGGCAAGTTTTTCACAAAGGGTGGCGCGCCGCCCTTCGGTTTGAACGACCAGAACGGTAGTGTGGTCAGGGGGTTGCTCGGTGAGCCAGGTGGCGAGCGCTGCTGCTGGACGAGTGGCGCGGGGATCGAGCGCCAAAGGGGGGAGGGGAGGATCAGGGTTCGGAAAAAGGGTAAGGTCGATCCGCGGGTGATTTTTGAGGGAGGCGTGAAGGGCGATGGGGGAGAGTAGCCAGAGGGAGGGAGGAAGAAGGGGACGGTCGGGGTCGGTGTTCAGGAGGCGGTGGCGTTCTTGGGCATCGCGCCAAAGGGCGTCGCTGACCGCAGCAAGGTCGCCGAGGGTGATGATGGTGGCGGTGGGGGCATGGTCAAAGAGCGTAGCTGTTTGATCAAAGAAGAGCGGGAGATAGGATTCGATCCCAGCTGGGAAGTGACCTTTGCTGACGGCTTGATAAAGGCCGATGCGACTGGGGTCGCCTTCGAAGTGAGCGCGAAAGCGGCGACGAAAGGTAGTTCGCCCTTCTTCGTCGGTGGGAATCTCGCGCGCGGGGAGAAGTTGAATGGCCGGGACGGGGTAGAGCGTGCGCTGGGTATCAGGGTCGAAGGTCTTGATGGTTTCGATCTCGTTGTCAAAGAGTTCAATGCGATAGGGAAGAGGAGCACCCATGGGGTAGAGGTCGAGGATGCCGCCGCGGATCGCGTATTCGCCGGGGCGCAGGACTTGCGAGACAGGGTCATAGCCTGCAGCGGCGAGGCGGGCGCGAAACGCGGAGAGGTCGAGCGATTCACCGCGCGTGAGCGAGAAGGCTCGGGCGGCGATAAAAGAGGGAGGGGGAAGGAGGGGTTGAACGGCAGCGAGAGAGGTGAGGAGTAGGTCTACGCGGCTTTCAGCGAGGGCGCGAAGCGTGGAGAGGCGTTGAGAGATAAGGTCGGGGTGAGGCGAGAAAGGATCGTAGGGGAGAATCTCCCGGTCAGGAAAGTGGTGAAGCCGGAGATGAGGGGCGTAAAAGGGGAGCTCTTCGAGAAGCCGTTGGGCGTCGGCTGCGTTGGCGGCGAGGAGCAAAAGCGGCGGCGGGAGGCGGGCGGCTAGTTCAGCGAGGGTGGGAGCGAGTGCGCCCAAACCGGCGACCGGCAAACGATAGCGAGAGCCCGGCGCGGGAGGGGAGAAGTTGGGGGGAAGAAAGAGCGGGGTATGGCTCATCTCCGTTATTGTACTCATAAAGGAGAGAGGCGAGGGAGAGGAGCGCTGCGCTAGCGAGCGGGAGAGGAGCGAAGAGGAGCGATGCGAATGGGGAGGCGGCGGTTGCCAAAAGCGCCCGGACGGGAGGAGAAATGCCCTTCGAGGAGGTAATCGCAGCGCGGACAATGACCATCAGGAGTGAGATACCAGGCGGTGATGGCGTAGATGTAGCGTTCGATGAGAGGGGTATGGCAGCGTGGACAATAGGTGGCGCCCCCTGCAGGGTCGAGGATGTTGCCGGTGTAGACGTAATGCAGACCCGCTCGTCGAGCAACAGCTCGCAAGCGCTGAAGGGTGGAGGGAGGGGTAGGCGGAAGATCGAGGAGTTTGAAGGCGGGGTGAAAGGCGGTGAGGTGAAGGGGAACAGTGGGGGCGAGTTCGGTAGCGATCCATTCGGCGAGCGAGGCGATCTCCGCGTCGGTGTCGTTAAGTGTGGGGATGATGAGGGTAGTGATTTCGAGCCAGAGGGTGGTATGGTGGACCAGGTAACGCAGCGTTTCACGCACCGGTTCGAGGTGTCCGCCGCAGTAACGACGGTAAAAAGCTTCGGTAAAGGCTTTTAAATCGACGTTGGCGGCGTCCATTGCCGCGAAGAATTCCTCGCGCGCAGGGGTATCGATATAACCATTGGTGACGGCGACGGTGTAAAGGCCTTGGGCGCGCGCGGCGCGGGCGGTGTCGATCGCATATTCGGCGAAGATGATGGGGTCGTTGTAGGTGAAGGCGATCCCCGCCGCCCCGGCACTTTGGGCTGCGGCGGCGATCGCGATAGGGTCGGCTTCGTCGCGAATGGCGGCGTCCAGAGCTTTGGCCGCCGAAATGGACCAGTTTTGGCAATATTTGCAGGCGAGGTTGCAGCCCGCCGTCCCGAAAGAGAGAACGGCGGTACCGGGATAGAAGTGGTGAAGGGGCTTTTTTTCGATGGGGTCGAGGCAGAAACCAGTGCTGCGACCGTAGGTGGTGAGAAAGAGTTGCCCCCCCCGATTGACGCGCACCAGACAGAAACCGTGCTGTTGGTCGCGCAGCCGACAGCGGCGCGGGCAGAGAGAACATTCGATACGACCGTCCGCAAGGGGGTACCACCAACGGGCGGGAGCGAGAGTGGAAGAGGTCATGGTGCTGGGGGATCGATGGCTTCGTGCCAGGCGGTGACCGTGTAACGTTCGGCAGTGAGTCCAGGGTAACGGCGCTGAGGGTCGAGCCCCGCTTTGCGCTTGAGGGCAGCGAGGAAGTCAGCGGGCTGGGGGATCTGTGCCCATACTTGGGGTAGAAAAGTGGCACGCGTGGTGCCGAGGGTGATGGTGAGGCCGTCGATTCCGGGACGAAGTTGCCGAAGCAGATCCTCTTCGGCGGCGAAGGCGATCGGTTCGGGAGAGGAGAGAAGAGAGACTTCGATCGCTACAGAAGGCCACTCAACGGCAGTAAGGGGAGGAAAACGGGGGTCGCGAAAGGCGGCGGCGAGGGCATTGGCGCGAACGTCTTCTTTAAGCGGACGGTGGGCGATCAGAGAGCCGATGCAGCCGCGTAGCGAACGATGGGCGGTGAGGGTCACAAAGGTGGCCCCTCGCTCCTCGAGCTGCGGGTGATCAAGCACTGCGAGCGTTTCACCGGTGAGAGCAGAGTGGATCGCCGCGCGAGCATGAGAGAGGAGCGCTGCCCCTAAGTCGGCGTTGCCAGCGTGCGAAGGAGAGGGAGAGAGTGGCGCGGGGGTCATGAGCGCTTCACCATTCGATCAATGAGGAAGGGGGGAAGAAGGTTCAAACCAGGCAATAGCGGTGTAGCCGACCACGCGGTCGGGCGGACCACCGGCGTCAGCGCTGGTGGCATAGGCGAGAAGCTGAGGGGTGAGAGAGCGGCGGCGGGCTTCGAGGAGGAAACCAGAGATCGCCGTCGCTCCGCAGGCCTCCTCAGAAGTAAGGGTGGGGTCCATCGCCAGAATTCGATCTATCGTGGCGCGGTCGATCTGATGCGCGGTTCGTTCGGGGTGGTAGTGGGAGAGGTCAGAGCTGATAAGGATGAGGGTCTCTTCGCCACCCCAGAGGGTGTCGAGGAGCGCGGCCACCTCCTCTGCAGAGGACCACCCGACCACGAGGGGAAGAATGGTAAAAGAGGGAAGGATATGCTGCAGAAAGGGGAGTTCCACTTCGATGCTGTGTTCAGAAGCATGCGCGGCGGGGTGTTCGCCGACAAAGGGATGGGCTGCGGCTGCAGCGACGGCGTCGGGGTCGACCCGTACATCACCGAGCGGGGTCCGGAAGGCAGCCGCACCGGGAAGGGCCAACCCCCGGAAAGGAACGCGGTGCGCGGGGCCTACGATGAGGACTCGGCGATAACGCTCGGGGTGGGGAACGAGAAGACGAAAGGCGCACGCTGCCGTGCTCCCCGAGTAGAGGTAGCCGGCGTGGGGGACGATGAGGGCTTTTGGAAATTTTCCTCCTGTTGAAGGAGAGTCGGCTAAAAAGCGGCCTACCTCCTCACGGAGCTGCTGCGGCTGAGCGGGGTAGAAAATTCCCGCCACCGCAGGTTGGCGAACGGCAGAAGAAGGTTCCATCGCTTTTTGCCTCCATTCTCTTCTCTCTTCTTCTTTACACTATATGACGTACACTGCTAAAAAGCTAGAGGGGGAAGACGATTTAAGTGAAGAGTGGCAAAGAGGTTGGGAGTAAAAAAATTAGACTTGTTGGTCGGAAAAAGGGAATTTAGAATAAATGTAGGAAGGGGTATCACCCTAAGTGGCCGATAAAGAGGGAGCAGGGTGGAAATGCGGAGATTCATCGTTTTTTTGTGGGCGGTGTTGGGGGGAATAAGTGTGGGAGAAGGGGCAGTCTATACATTGCCCAGCGGCTCTCTGCCACCGGGTTGCTCGGCGAGCGGTTCAGTAGTGACCTGCACGGGGAACGTCAACTTGAGCGCGGGGGATCAGCTTTTGGCGAACGCGTCGGGGGTGACGTTGAGGATTAACGGCGCGCTCTCGATCGCAGGGGGGGCAGAGGTTCGAAAGGGACTCGGGGTAACCAGTTTTCGGGTGGAGGTGAACGGAAACGTGTCGGTGGGGGGGAATCTAGAAGCGGATGAAATTGTGACCGATGGGGTGTTGGCACCGAGCGGCTTAGGAGCAGTGGCAGGCGCAATAGGGCATAGACGGAACTCAGCGTGCGTCAGCGGGGGGACAACTACAGGGAACAACAACGCTGTTTGGGGCAATGCAGGAGGGACCGCGCAGCGAGATGGTAACGAGGCGGACGCGTATTTGTGTGGAAATGCCAATGGGTGCGCGCCGGATGCAGGAGATACCCGCTGGTTGCAGTGTTATGTCGATTTTTCGATACCGACAGGAGCCCAAATTACGGGGATGGAGGTGCGGGTTTACTCGCGAAGGTCATCGTCGGCGGGGAACGCCCGCTGGGCTCAATGGCAATTTTTGGTGAACGGAGCGGCCTCTCCCGCGAGAATGGTTAACCAATCGCTCCACGACGGCGTCGGCAATTACCATTCCTCTGGGGGAAGGAGCGATGGGTGGGGGTTTTCTTCCCTTTCTCCCAGCAGCGTGAATACGAGCAATACAGGGGTGCGAGTGGCGGTAACCTCTACCTCGATCGCTTTACCGTCTGGCGGCGTTCGGGTGTGGGTCGATCATGTGGAGCAGATTATGTGGTATACGCTTCCCGCTCCACTGCTGGGAGGCTCAGCGTTGGAATATCGAATGGATGAGTGTGTTTGGCGAAATAACGTCAGCGATGTAAACGACGCGTCGGTGAATGGATTGGACGCAACGGTTCGCAATGGCGCCTCAACGGGTGGTGGCGGAAAAGTGGGCCGCCAAGCGGTTTTTCAGCGAAGCATGGCCCAGTACGTGGAACGGCTAGTACCGGCCAATATCTTTGCCAGCGGCCGCGGGTTTACAGCGATGGCGTGGGTGACCTTTGATGGACCAAACGGCCATTGGGAGCGAATTTTCGATGCCGGGAACGGTCCTGAGAACGCCAATATCCTCTTCGCGCGCCACGCTAACTCTGACCATCTTTCGCTTCATATTTTGGCTCCTTGGAACGGGAGTCGAAGAGATTGTCGGTGGGTACGGGCTCTCAATGCCATCACCAATGGCGAAACTGCTCATTTTGCAGTAAGCGTTTCCGACGATGGGCAACAGGTGAAGATTTTTAAAAATGGGGTTGAACTGAACACTGTAAACGACCATAACAATATGAGCCATTGTGGCGGTTCGCTGAGCGGTTCCTCTATGAAGATCGATCGAGTACTGTATTTAGGGCGAAGCCACTGGAGCGGCGATGCTTATACGAACGGGAAGGTGGACGAGTTTAAGATCTTTCAGGGGGTGCTGACGCCAGCGCAGATTCAGCAGATTTATATAAATGAAAATGCCGGTAAAAACTGGGACGGTACTTCCCGAAGTGTGGTTCCCTGCATGGGAATGACTATCGGGTCGGGGAAGGTAGTGGAGGGAAATAGCGGAACGACGATCTTGAATATTCCGATCACTTTATCCCAGGCGGCGGGCGTGCCGTTGACGGTGACGTGGCAGTGGGGAGGTGGCACGGCGACAGGGGGAGGAAGTTGCAGCGGGGGAGTCGATTTTGTACAGGGGACTGGAAGTTTCACGATACCGGCTGGGGTTACTTCTGCCCAGATACCGATTACGGTGTGCGGGGATACCACGATCGAACCCGATGAGACGATCGTGATGAATACGATCGAGGTGCGCGATCCGCAGGGAGGATTGGTGTGGTATTGGAATACCCTGGAAAATGAGATCGTAAACGATGACTCCGCATTGGTTCTGAACTATACGATGGATCAGTGTTTCTGGCGGGATAGTCAGCCGGACGTGACAGATGGGTCGGGAAATAACCGCCATGCGATTCCTAAGAGCAACGATCCGACCGCTGCGCCGCTGCAGCCGGAGAGTGTGACGACCAACGGGGTGACCCACCGCCAGGCCCGTTTCGACCCATCGCGGCAGCACCATATGGTGGTGCCGGCTTTGTCTACGAACGAGTTTAGAGATGGCTTTACGGTTACATTTTGGGCGGAGTATACGGCCGATCCTTATAACTTTGGATGGGATCGTATTTTCGATTTTGGAATAGGGGCCTCCAATCACAATATCTTGTTGGCGCGCAAAGCGGGGACCCGTAAGCATACCCTCCATATTTACCAGGGGGGGACCCAGTGTGACGTGTTCAACGAACTATCCTTCCCTTGGGATACGATCGCCTATGGGCAGCGCTTCTTTTACGCCGTCCGGGTCTCCCCGAAGGTTGGGACAACGCCGGGTCGCTGGCAGTTTTGGCGGCGCGATATGAGCGGCGCGATATGGGGAGCGAGCGGCTACCATAACTGCGATATTCCCGCCAATGTGACATTGAACCAGAACTATATAGCCCGAAGCAACTGGGCTGCCGATGATTATTTTCGGGGAGCGATCGACGAATTGAAGATCTTCCGCGGCGCTTTGCCTGACACGATGATCAATACAATTTATAACGCGGAGAGGAGTGGGCAGCAGCATAACGGCAGCGCGAAGCCGCCGTTGAACTGTGGAACCATCTCGGTGACCGGGCGCAGCGTGGTGGAGGGAAACGGTAGCCCAGCAACGGTGGCGCTTTTCGATGTTTCGTTGTCGCAGCCGGCGCCGCCGGGCGGAGTGGTGTTGTCGTTTCAGTATATAGGGGGAAATGCGACGGGTGGCAGCAGTTGCGGCGCGGGGAATACAGACTTTGAGTCGACAACTACATCGGTAACTATTCCAGCGGGAGCAAGCAGCGGACAAATCGCATTGCGGGTTTGCCGCGACCGAACTCCTGAGTCGGATGAGACGATTGTGATCGGTAATTTCAGCGCCACCGCGGGGTATACGGTAGCGACCGCAAACGCAACGGCAACGTTGGTGGATGATGACCAGCCGGCGTTGGTCCAGTGCTTTACCGATAACTTCGATCGGACATTCTTGGGGGGATGGTGGCAGATCATCAAGATGGATAACTTTACGCCGAGGGTGGACAACAATGCGTTGATGTTGACCGATTTGGGATACGATCAGGCAACAGGAGTGACGCTGAACGGCACTTTCCCCGCAGCGAACAATTACTTCGAGGTGGAGTTTCGCCACCGCGCTTTTCCGGCTCAAACGAGTGGGGTTGGGGTGGCGCCAGCCGATGGGGTGGTGGTGGTTTTTTCCGATGCAGCAGTGACGCCGGTGGCGGGCGCGTTCGGCGGTTCTTTGGGGTATGCAAATCGCTGTGGCCATAGCGGCTTTGCCGGCGGATGGGTGGGAGTAGGGTTGGATGAGTATGGAAACTTTTCTAACGGCACCGAGTGCCGAAACGGAGGACCTGGCTTTATTCCCGATGCGGTGGCGATCCGCGGAAGCGCCGCGAGCGGTTATCCTTACTTGGGCGGTAGCGGAAGCCTGACCCCGGGGATCGACGGCAATAGCCCGGAGGGACCTAATCACCTCTATCGCATTACTTTCGATACGCGCTACGGCGAGAATTGGGTAAAGGTCGACCGTAATACCGGAAGCGGCTATACCACAGTGGTGCCGTGGACCAATATCACCCAGACCTCTACAGCGCCAGCTAACTTTCGAATGAGCTTTACCGCCGGTACAGGGGCGGGGTATAACATTCACAAGATCGACGATTTGAGCGTTCGGGCAGTGAATTGCGGGAGCTTTTCTCAAGCGCTGAACCATCTGCGGTTGGAGTGGACGCCGCCGGCACTGACCTGCGCACCGCTGACGGTGACGGTGAAGGCGTGTGCCGATGCGGCCTGTAGCCAGCTGTACCTGCAGCCGGTGACAGTGACGCTGCGGGCACAAAACCCAAGCAGCGGCGGGGATGGCCGCTGGGCGACGGGGACAATTCCGAACGCCGGTAACGGGTGGACGTCCGATGTGACCCTTACCTTTACGGGGAGCACCAGCGTGGCGCTCAATAATAGTCAGGCGGGGGCAGTGACGCTAGGGGTAGTCAATATTTCCCAGCCACCCCAACAGGCGATGCAATGTGTGGTGAGCGGAGCAGTGGGAAGCTGCAGCGTGACGTTCCAGAGCGTAGCGCTGCAGTGGGGGGTGCGTAATGGAGCAAGTTTTATACCGCTGAGCGCATTGCCTTCACCACGACCGATGCAAGTAGCCGGGAAAGCGATCAACGTGGAGAGCCAAAGCGCAGTGGATGCGCTGACGAGCGAGACAGGAAGCAATTTGGCGTTGAGAATCGTCGGACCCGATCCTAATAACCCGAATCAGTGTGCGGGGATTACGGGAAGCTACCCGACGACTTTGGTGCTGAATGCGGTGGAGCCGACAGCGATCGCGAGTGCGCCGTCGTTGCAGCGAAATACAGGAAGCGGTTGGAACGATCTGATCACCACGACGGGAAGTAGCTCACCGACAGTGAGTTTGGGGAACCTGAGCTTTAACGCGAGCGGTGTAGCCGGAGTGGCCGATATAGGACAATTGCGTTACCGCGACGCAGGGAGAATCTTTTTGACGGCACAGGTGACCTACACTCCACCGGGGACGGGGAATATCCTGAGTTTGAGCGATAGTTCGTTGCTGCTCGAGTTTCGGCCACTCGGTTTGTGCGTAACCGCTGAGAAGCAAGGGAGCGGGGGTTGGAGTTCGATTGGGTTGGCGCCCGGCCCTAATCGCAGCGAGGCGCAGGCGGCAACCGACCCGGTCGTGCTGCAGGCCGGGGAGGAGGTGGTACGGTTCCGCGTGCGCCCAGTGGGGTGGGAGGGCGTCAACGATGGCAATTGGTGCGCAGGAAACCCGCCGACGCCTAATTTCCGGACCACCCGCTGTGCGCCTACTTGCAATACAGGGGCTCATCTGTGGGTGGGAGCTGGGAGCAGTCAGACCGACCGAGGGATTTGGGCAGGACCGGCGAGCGTGAACCTTGCTAATGGGAGTAATGCGACTTTCCAGCAGCCGCGCTTCCTCGATGGCAGCGGTAACGTGGTGGCGTTGGGCAACGTGTCGTTTGGAAGCAGTGCTGAGGCGATAAACGGCGTGACGAGCGCCGCCGTGCGGATCGATAACGTGGGGCATTTGCGAGTTTTGGCGGGAATGAACGACTATCTGCGAGCGGGAATTTCACTGACGAGCGGCCACAGCCCTGATTATCCAGGGAGTACGATCGTGGGGCGGATCGGTGCACCACGGGTGGGGCTCCATCCAGGGCGATTGGCGACACAGTGGGGCGAGCAGCGAACACCGCCAGCGACCGGAGGGAACGAGACGTTCCTCTACTTGGGAAGCGACAATGGGGCGACGGCCCTGCCCGCCTGTCAGAGCGAGCCGGCCCGGTCGTCAGCAGCGTGCAATGCCAATACGATCGCGGTGGAAGATCTGCGTTTAAGCGCCGGATTTTGTGTGAGCGGAGGTTGCTCGGTGAGCAGCGGCTATCAGGTCGCCACCAACTACCAGGGACCCTACGCGAAGTTGAGCACCCAGCTGAGTTCGCTGTTGCAGCTCGACCCAAGTCCGGGGACGGCGTTTCGTCGGGAGAATGGAACCGCGCCGACAGGGTCTGAGGTGCCGCAATGGCAGTGGGCGAGCGCGCAGAGGGATTTCGGAGGATTGGTGTGGGTCAACGGCGAGCTGACGGGGGCAACGTTGCGGTTTGTGGCCACTCGTCCCCTAGGGGCGGTAGAACAACATCAGGGGGCGATCCTGCGCGTGGCAGGGGTGAGCAATAGCCCGACGCTGAATCCGGAGGGGGCAGCGTTGGTGGGAGCAACGGCAGGGTGCACGGCGGCAGGGGGTAATTGCGTGCTGCGCGATGAGACGGCGCATGGAGGCGGTTTGTTGCCCCCGTGGACGTTGCGTTACGGACGAATCACGTTGAGTGAGGGAACGGGGGCTCAGGATGGGATGATCGTGGGAGCGTTGCGCTACGAGTACTTGCGACAGGGGAGTTGGCGCCTCAATGGAGAGCATAGCGGTCCTTTGCCGGCGATCGCCGATTTCCAGGTACACCGGGCCAGTAATAGCGGAGGCGGATGGAGCTTTACACCATACCCGGTCGGGACAAGCGGGGCACCGTCATTGGCGGTGGGACCGATGACGGGGGGTGAGGCGAGTATGACGTTGCGTCTTCCTGTGAACGATCAGCAGGGAGGGGCGATGTTCCGCGTTTGTCATACTTTAGCCGATGGGAACTGCGACGCCGATTACAGCGTTGCCCAACTGGCCGATCCGCAGTTCCCAATGCGGCGGTTCGCTTCTTGCTTGGGGACAGGAGCGGTGGGGGCGTGTAGCGATCAGATGGGTAACGATGATCCCCGCGCATTGTTCCGCTATGTCCCCGATTTGGGCGGGGGAGAGGGATTGCGCTTCGATCGCCGCGAGGTGACGATCGAGCGAGGCGCGTCGGCGCGACCGTCGCAGCAGGGAAATTAAAGGCCGGGGAAGAGAGCGAAGGTGAGAGGGAGGAGGGTAGGCTTTTCGTTGGTCGAGTTGGTGGTGATATTGGTGGTGGTGGGAGTATTGGCGTCGGCAGCGGTGCGCCCTTTATTTACAGGCCGCAGCGCGGCCGATCTGACGGAGTGGCGGGATGAGCTGTTGGTGGCGTTACGGGAGGCGCGGTCGGCAGCAGTGGCCAAACGGCGAGCGGTGTGTGTTTGGCTGCGTAACGCGCCGAGCGGTTTTCCAAACGGGGTGAGTTTTTGGGTCGGTTTCGATGAGACGGCTCAGGAGTGCCCGACCGCGGCGTCGCAGTTGCGGATAGATGCGAGTTGTACCGCAGCCGCTGCGGCAGGTGCCTTTTGCCGCTTGTTGTTGCCCCATCGGGTGGGAGCACGCGATAGCGCGAATAACCCGGCAGAACATTTGGTCTTGCCGCCGCCGATGTTGAATAGTCCGACCATCAGTGTGTTGGATGGAGGGGGAACAGCGATGACAATCAACCGGTTTCTGTTTTGCCCCGACGGAGTGGCGCGCCAGAGTTGCGATCTGCAGTCAAATGCGTCGCAGCCAATTCCGACACTGCAGTTAGTATTGACGGGGAGCGGGAGCTCGTTAGCGGCGATCCGAGTGGAGGCGATCAGCGGAGCATTGCGGTGGTAGGGATAGCCATGCGGTGGCGCGAGAAGGGGTTTTCGTTGATCGAGGCGATCGTTGTAGTGGTGGTTTTAGCAGTGGGATTGACCGCATTGCTGCGGGTCGTGACACCCAGCAGCAGCGAGACCCATGCCGATCCGTTAATCCGCAAACAGATGGTGGCGATCGCTGAGAGTTTGCTAGAGGAGGTGATGGTGCGCAGTTTTACAGCGGTTCCAGGACCCACATTGGGAAATCCCCATTGCGGAGTCCGCGCGCAGTTTAACGATGTGTTCGATTTCAATGGCTACGATACCGATCTTTGTTCGCCGATGGGTTATCCGCTGCCCGATGGGAGCAACGCCGGGTTGGGGGAGTACCGCGCCCGCATTACGGTGAATAACGATAGTTGGGGAAACCCAGCAGTGAACGGTGCTCGCGTGGTGGTACGGATCAATCACGCCCGAGGGGGAGAGGTGGTGCTGGTAGGATATCGAGCCGGTTAGGAGGGAGCGGTGCCGGAGCGGGTCGCCAAGGGGTTTACCCTCGTGGAGTTGGTTTTAACGATCATGGTGATCGGGATAATCGCTGCCGTGGCTGCTCTGGGACTCGACCGCTTGGTGCGGGGATACGCCGATACGATGCGGGCCGGCGATTTATCGGAGCGAGCCGATGCCCTCTATCGCTTTTTGGCTCGGGAGTTCCAGGGAGCAGTTCCGCGATCTTTGGTGGTGTTGAGCAGCAGTTGCGTCGGGTTTATCCCCGCGGCGGCAGTGGGGCAGTTCCGACGTCAGTATGAGGTGAGCAATAATCCTCTGGATCCTTGTTATGCGCCGACCGCAAACCAGTGCGGTAACCCCCTCGAGATGGGGGCTTTGTTGAATGGAACTTTCCCCGCTCCATTCGATTTGGCGTTTGATGTGGTGAGCAATACCAGGATCTTATGGAATTATCAGGATGGGGTGCCCAATGCGCTTTTGCGTCCCGGATGGGTGGTGATCGGGGCTACCGCTACCGCCGGTACGAGCGGTTCTCCGTGGGATGGAACACGCCGCTATGCAATAGCCCCAGGGGCATTGCGGTGGGGACAGGATGTGGGGGGCACAGCGCGGCCTCAGCATGGGTTTGCGATGGTGCGGTTGGCTTCTCCACCTATCCCGCAGACTAACCCAGGATATTTGGGGTCGCGCTTCTTTTTTGTCGATCAAAATGAGGCGGTGGTTTTCTACCGGTGCGCTGGAGGAGCGTTGGAGCGGCAGGTGTTGTCAGGAGCTGGCGCCTTCGCAGGGGTGCCTAGCCCCGACCCCGATGATGGATCTCCAGGAGCATGCCCGACGAGTGGGTGGACGACAGTGGCCAGCCAGGTCGTAGCGTGCGCGTTTGAGCGGATTACGGTGAATGTGGAGCGAGAGGCGATGCGTGTTTCGCTGACCTTGCACGATCCGCAGTATGGGAGCGCGCGGACTTTGGTCGGAACGGTAGGGTTGTGGAGCGAGCCGTGAGCGGATGGCGGCGACAGACGCAAGGGGTGGGGATGATTTGGGCGATCGCATTGTTGGTGCTGCTGGCGTCGTTAGGGATAACGATGTTGCGGCTGCGAGTGGCTCAGAGCAGCACAGCAGCGTTGGATGTGGTGGGCGCGCAGGCTTTTTGGGCGGCACAGGCAGGGGCAGAGTGGGGAGTGGGGCGTTTGACCGCAGGTTTTTGCGATGGGGATGCGGTGTGGATTTTGCCGATTCCCGCCGGGGTAGTGGCGGCAGGAGCACCGATGGCGGTTCGGGTTCAGTGTTCCGGGAGCGGCACCATAGGGGTGGTGGAGGGAAACCAGCGAATTTGCCGCTATACGTTGACGGTGACCGCGTGCGCCGAGACGCCGCTGGCTACCCCCACAACCGCAACTCAGTGCCCCGCCACTGGGGCGGGGGTGCTGCAGGGAGGAGGATATGTGGAGCGGCGGATCGTGCATGGGGCAGTGCGAACGTTCAATGCTCAGTTACAGCCGACGTGTCCATGAGGAAGGGATCGGCTGGATAAGATTACGTGATGTGAATGGGTGATGAGGATGGATGTTCTAGAGTTATTGACGTTTGCGGTGCGAAGCAAGGCGTCCGATTTACATTTGTCCGCCGGAATGCCCCCGCTACTGCGAATCTACGGGGATATCCGCAAGGTAAATTTGCCGGCATTGACGCATGAGGATGTTAAAAAGTTGGTCTACGACGTGATGAACGATGCCCAGCGACGCCATTTTGAGGCGGAGTTGGAGGCCGACTTTTCGTTTGAGGTGCAGGGGGTGGCGCGATTTCGAGTGAATGCGTTTGTACAGCGCCGCGGGATGGGAGCAGTTTTTCGGACGATTCCGAGTAAGGTTCTGTCATTTGAGGAGATCGGCGCCCCTCCGGTGCTGCGGCAGATCTGCGATCAGCCGCGGGGGTTGGTGTTGGTGACCGGACCGACCGGATCGGGAAAGTCAACGACGTTGGCCGCGATGATCGATTATTTGAATGAAACGCAGCCGCTTCATATCTTGACGATCGAGGATCCGATCGAGTTTGTGCATGAGAGCAAACGGTCGTTGATCAACCAGCGGGAGGTACATCGCGATACGTTATCGTTCGCCAATGCGTTGCGGTCAGCATTGCGCGAGGATCCCGATGTGATTTTGGTAGGGGAGATGCGCGATATCGAAACGATCCGCTTGGCATTGACCGCTGCCGAAACCGGCCATTTGGTGTTCGGAACGCTGCATACGTCGTCCGCGGCGAAGACGGTGGATCGAGTGGTAGACGTCTTCCCCGCTGGAGAGAAAGAGATGGTGCGGACGATGTTGTCGGAGTCGCTGCGAGCAGTGATTTCGCAGGTTCTGCTCAAGCGAGCCGATGGACAAGGGCGGGTGGCTGCCCATGAGATCATGATCGGAACGCCAGCGATCCGCAATTTGATCCGCGAGAATAAGGTGGCTCAGATGTACTCGATCATCCAAACCGGACAGTCGGTGGGAATGCAGACGCTCGATCAGGCGCTTTTGGCGTTGGCCCAGCGAGGCGTGGTCGATCCGAGAGAGGCGCGCGCTTATGCGGTGAATAAGGAAACATTCAATCCGTTGATTTAGGTGAGCAGAGTTAATGGAAGAAAGACGGCAGGAGAAGATCGGGCCATTAACGGCCGAGCGGTTAGAGGAGTTGTTGGAACCCGCGGTAGATCGGCCGCGGAGGGGGGAAGATTTCGAGGATGGGGGAGCGAGAGAAGGGCAAGTGGAAATGGCGCCGGAGATAGGGATCGTTACGGCGACAGAGGAGGAACGCTCGGCGTTTGGAAAGGAGGGCGGGAAGAGCCAGGCGGAGGAGGGGGTTCGGGAAGGGGAAAGAGAAAGGAGAACGGAGCCGCTCAGCGTTGTCGAGCAGGGAGAGAAAAAAGAGCGCAAAAAAGAACGGTGGTGGGCAAGGTGGTCGTTTTGGGGAAGGCGACGACTTCGAGAAAAAGGATTAGTAGTGGCGGCGACGTTGAGCGAGAATGGGTTGTTGGCGCTTCGCTTGAGAAGGGGAGAGCGGGCGGGAGATCGACCGACGGTGCTGGCCAGCGTTTATCGAACCCAAGTAAACGAGGAGGAGTGGGGAAAAGTTTGGGAGGAGGTCGCAGAACGGGTGGGATGGGAGAAGGCAGAGGTTTTTGTAACATTGCCACCGTCGTGGGTTCAGTTTGTGCAGAGCAATTTGCCCAGTGTTCCTGAGGAGGAGCGAGCGGCGGCACTGCGCTTTCGCCTCAAGGAGGGGGTAGATCTGCCGCTCGACGATATGGTAGTGGATTGGGTGGAGACGCCCGGTCTGCGGCGGGTTCCGAATGAGCCACCGATTTACTGCGCTGTGGCGTCACGGCGACGGTTGAAGCGATTGACCGATGCGATCGTGATCAATGGGATGCAGCCGGTTTGCTTTCAGCCCGATGTGCAGGGAATCCGCCAGTTGCTGCCTTTGCTTCAGCCCGATACCCCAGAGGATCTGGCGGTGGTGGTGGCGGTTTTTCCCCGCCAAACACGGTTGATTGCGGCGCGCTGGGATCGACTTTACTTGTACCGAAATTGTGCGGTGGGGTTGGCCGATCTCGACCGCGATCCCCACCGGGCGGTGATGGCTTTGGGGTTGGATATCCAGCGGATGAGCGACTTTTTCGAGGCGAATTTTTCCGATCCGTTACCGCGGCGCTATTTCGTAGTGACCGCTAACGAGATGGCTTTAGAGTTGGCCGATGCGCTCCATAGCGTGCTGCCGGTGCCGTTCGTCGGCTATTTGGCAAGCGAGTTGGTGCAAGGGGACGAAGGGAGGGAGACATTGCCAGGGGAGCTCTTGATGTTGGCAGCAGGGGCCGTCCCGTGGGTTAAGCAGTCGATAGGAGAGAAAGCGACTTAAAAGAGGGCTTTTCGGCGGAGTGGGGAAAGGGAAGGAATACGAAAATCGAGAGACGATGAAATTTGATTTCAACCTTTTTGATGAGTCGTTGATCGATCGACCGCAGCCGTGGCGGTTGGTCCATCTGCTGGTGGCCGTGGGAGGAGTGACCCTGGTGGCAGTGAGCCATTGGGCGTGGCTCGATTGGGAGCGACAGAAAGCCGAACGCGCTTTGGCAGAAGCGCAGCAGGCGTTGGCGCGGCAAAAGCAGATGAAGGCACAGATCGAGGCGATGATGCCCGACCCAAAACGGGTAGAGGCATTGATCGCTGACCGAGAACGCTTGTCTGAGGAGTTGAACGCTGCTGTTCGTTTGGCGTCGAGGTTGCGGGCAGAGTTTGCAGTAGCTCAGCGAGCGCGCGCTTCGTTGCTGTTGGAGGAGTTGGCGACGCTGCATCCCGATGGGGTGTGGTTGACAGAGGTTCAGACCCGATGTTGCGACGCCGCAGGACGGTTAGAGGGGTTGCGCGTCGCAGGAAACGCGTTAGCCCCACAGGGGGTAGGGGAGTATTTGGATCGATTGGCAGCGGCTAAAAGCTTCCGAGGGTTGAGTTTTCAAAAGGTGCAGATGGAGTGGCAGGAGGAGGGACGCTTCTGGTCGTTCGATTTGAGGAGCGGCGAGATGGGGAATGGCAGTGCGGCGGGGATAAGGAGATGAAGGCGAGATGAGGGGACGACGGCACCGTGCCTTCCCGACCTGGCTGGCTGGGGTGGTGGGGGTTTACCGCCGCGGAGAGGATTTGTTATTGACCCGACCGGAACGGGAGCGCCGGTTGTTGGTGATCGCTGTGGCGGTATTGACCGCTATCGGTTGGTGGGAGTTGGGGGCGACCCCTATGGAGCGCCATATTCGCGAGTTGAAGGGACAAAGGGAGTCGGTTGCCGCCGAACAAGCACAGGTGACAACGGAGGTGGCTGTATTGCAGAAGCAGTTGGCGGAGCGTAATACTCGGGTGCTGGAGGAGCAGATTATAGCGTTGCGCGATGAGGTACGACGGGTGCGCAGCGAGATGCAGCAGCAGGGGGCGGAGGTGGTGAGCCCAACCAAGATGCGGGAGATGTTGCGCGATTTTTTGCAGCGAACGGGGTTGCGGGTGGAGGAGCTTTCAGGACTGCCGAGTGAGCGGATCGAGTTGATGGAGCGGGGAGAAAAGGGGGTAACCGTGGCGACCCGCAATATCTTTCGCCACCGTTTCACAACGACGTTGTCGGGAAGCTACGAAGAGTTGTACCGTTTTTTCCGAATGATGGAGGAGAGCCAGCCCGCACCGTTGTGGCGGATATTGGAGGTTCGGGGGACAGAGGGAAACACAGTGGTGGCGCGCGTGGAGTTTTATACGTTGAGTTGGGAGGAGCGGTGGATTGATTTGGCTCAACCGTAGCTGTCGGGTGATTTTTTGGACCGCAGTTGGGGTGGGAACAGTGTTGGTCGCTGCACCGGTGGGAGGAGAGGGGTTGCGTAACCCATTTTTGCGATCAGAGAATAGAGGAGGAGGGGAGCCTCCTCCCGGTGAGAAGCGAGAGGGAGGGGCGGCAGAGGCACCGCGGGTGACAGGTATCTTCGTGGCGGGGGAGGAGCGATGGGTGGTTGCCGAGGGGCGAGTGGTGCGGCCAGGAGAGGAGGTGAGGGGGTGGCGGTTAACACAGGTGGCACCTGCCGCTGTGGAGTGGGTGGGTGAGGGGGAGAAACGGGTAACCGTTCGATTGGTAGAGCCGCTGCCACGAGAGGAGGGGCGGTAAAAATGCCGTTACCAAGACGGGTGCGATTGGGCGAGTTGTTGGTGCAGGCGGGAGTGGTGACCCCGGCGCAGTTGGAGATGGCACTTGCTAAGCAGCGCGAGACAGGACGAAAATTGGGGCAGGTGCTGGTTGAGAGCGGCTATACGACTGAGGATGCGATCTACAATGCGTTGGCGCGGCAGTTAAAGGTTCCCTTTTTTGAATTGAAACGCTATCCCCTCGATCCAGAGGTGGTGAAGAAATTGCCAGAACATTTGGCGCGACGGCACCGCTGTTTGTTGCTGAAGTGGGAGCCAGAGCCACTCTTGGGAATGAGCGATCCGACCAATTTGTTCGCTTATGATGAGGTGGCTCAGGCACTGGGGGTACAGCCGCAGATCGCGATCGTGCGCGATCAGGAGCTGCTCCAGGTTCTCGATGATGTCTACCGCCAGACGGAACGAATCGAGCGATTGGCGCGCGATCTGACCGCCGAGCTGCAGGCAAGCCGCACCGCGGTGGGGTTTGAGGATTTGCTGGGGGAGATGCCCCAGACCGATGCGGCAACCGAGGCGACGGTGGCGAAGTTGTTGCAGTCGATCTTGGACGATGCAGTGGCAGCGCGGGCGTCCGATGTCCATATCGAGCCCGATGAGCATGTGCTGCGGATCCGCTTGCGCGTGGACGGGGTATTGCAAGAGCAGGTGATGGAGGAACGAGGAATCGCTGCCCCCTTGATTTCACGGGTAAAGCTGGTGGCAGGGATGGATATCACCGAGCGCCGCCGACCACAGGATGGTCGCTTTCAGGCTGAGGCGCGTGGAAAGGTGTTCGATATCCGCGTCTCGTCGTTGCCGACGCAGCACGGGGAGTCGGTGGTCCTACGGTTGCTTTCTACAGATCTGAGCCGCTTTTCTCTGGATAAGCTGGGAATGCCGCCAGAGATGTTGGCACGTTTCCGCAAACAGTTGCGCCGCCCCAACGGGGTTATCCTGGTGACAGGGCCTACCGGCTCGGGGAAGACAACTACCCTCTACGCCGCTTTGCGGGAGTTGAACGAGCCGGGGGTGAAAATTATCACCGCTGAAGATCCCGTGGAGTATCGATTGGAGCGAGTCAACCAGGTGCAGGTGAAACCGGAGATCGGCTTGTCATTTGCAGAGATTTTGCGGACATCGCTGCGACAGGATCCTGATATCATTCTGATCGGTGAGATGCGCGACAGCGAAACGGTAGAGATCGGGTTGCGGGCGGCAGTGACTGGCCATTTGGTGTTGTCGACGCTGCATACGATCGATGCCCCAAGCACGGTGGTGCGGTTGCTCGATATGGGAGCGCCTGCGTTTATGTTGGCCGCTTCTTTGCGATTGGTGCTGGCTCAGCGATTGGTGCGACGGGTTTGCAGCGAGTGCGCGGAGCATTATCGACCGGAGACCCATTTGCTGCATTGGTTGGAGCAGCAGGGGTTGCGGGTGGCTGAGGCCAATTTCCGCCGCGGTCGAGGATGCAATTTGTGCCATAACAGCGGCTACCGCGGGCGAGTGGGGGTCTATGAGTTTTTTGAACCTTCGGCGGCGATGCTCGATGCCCTGCGGGCAGAGAATTTGGCGGAGTATGCGCGGTTGGTGACGGCCGCCCAGTTGCAGGGGCATTTTCGGACCTTGTTGATGCAGGGCTTAGAGCTGGCCGCGCAAGGGATCACTACCGTCGATGAGGTGATCGCAATGACTGGGGAGGTGGTGTAAAAGATGCCGGTTTTCCGTTACCGAGCGCGAACTTCTAGCGGTGAGTTGACGACCGGCACGGTCGAGGCGACTAATGCGGAGCAGGCGGCCACCCAGATCGTCGGCCGCGGTTGGATCCCTGTCGCGGTGGAGGAAGTTCCAGCGGACCGTCGGGGGACAGTAAAGGGAGGAAGCAGAAAAGAGGGAGAGCTGCCGGAGTGGCTGAGTTGGCTTGATCCAGCACGGCGCGCGCCTAAACTCGACGATGTGCTCTTTTTTACCCGCCAGTTTTATAGCTTAGTTAAAGCGGGAGTGCCGACGATCGTGGCGTTGAACCGATTGGCCGATACGCTGCCGAATGTGCGGTTGGGAGAGGCCGTTCGGGAGATCGCCCGCGATATCGAAGCAGGACGTGATTTGGCGAGTGCTTTTGCGCGCCATCGATCGCTTTTTGGAACGCTTTATCTGGGGATGTTGCGGGCAGGGGAGGAGAGCGGAAAGTTGGAGGAGTTTCTGCAGAGTTTGGGAGTATATTTGGAACGGGATAAGGTGACAACGCAGCGGATCAAGGCGGCATTGCGCTACCCGGCGATCGTGTTGACGGTGATCACAATCGCAGTGGCGATTTTAACAATCTTTGTGATTCCTCAATTTGCTTCGGTATTTGCAGGGGCAGGGATGGAGTTGCCTTTACCGACGCGAATTATTTTGGGGGTGTCGAAGTTTATGCAGGAGTTCTGGTGGGTGGTCTTGGGGGGGATGGCGGCTGCTTATTGGGGGTTTTACCGCTATACGGAGACCCCCCGAGGACGGCTTTGGTGGGATGAGATAAAGTTCCGATTGCCGAAGATCGGTTGGATTGTGTTTCGGGCAACGTTGGCTCGCTTCGCGCGGGCGACAGCGATGACCTTTGCCGCCGGTGTCCCGACTACATTAGCGCTGCAGTTGATCGCCCGAGCGACCGATAATGAGTTTTTGGCGGGAAAGATCAGCCAGATGGCCGAGGGAATCGAGCGCGGAGAGTCGATGGTACGGGCGGCAGCGAGGACGCGAGTTTTTTCTCCATTGGTGTTGCAGATGATCGCGATCGGCGAACAGACCGGCCGGTTAGACGAGATGATGCAGGAGGTGGCCGATTATTACGATCGGGAGGTCGATTACGATATCGAACATCTTTCAGATCTGATCGAGCCGGTGATGTTGCTGATCGTGGGGGGAATGGTGTTGGTGCTGGCGTTGGGAATTTTTCTGCCAATGTGGGAGATGACTGGAATGGCGAAAGCGAAATAAGGGATGGTGATTTGGCAGAGGAAAAATGGGGCTATTTTCGAGTAAGTGGCGCTTTGGGGTCAACGAGAAGGAGGAAGGAGTGTAAATTTTCTAGATCAGGCGGTTTTGAAACGTTAAAATGTCGATGTCGCACGAGAGCAACGAAGAGAGAAGGGAGATTAAAATGCAGCGGAGTTACGGTTTTACGTTGATCGAGTTGGTGATTGTGATTATCGTGTTGGGAATTTTGGCGGCGGTGGCGATCCCGCGCTTCATAGATCTCGGCCAGGATGCGGCGGCGTCGGCGGTTCGAGGGGCTGCAGCGGCGATCACCGAGGGAGCAGCGATTAACTTCGCAGCAGCACTGGCGGGGAATGCTAATTCAACCGCGATCAGCGGTAGCAGTGTGTGTCAGCATGTGACGCGGGTGGTGCAAAATACGAGCGATTATACGGCGGTTACAGGAGCGGGTGTGGGGACTTCGGCTTCGCCCGCGTTTCGTTATTTGTCGTCAGCGGGAGGCAACTGTACGACGCAGGGGCAGACGATTACTTGCGCGATTAGCCATAACCGCTATACGGGTCAGAGCGCTACTGCGACGTTGATTTGCACCAGTTGATGGAAGGAGCACGAGAATGGGCGCAGCGCCAGCGCGACCGCTGGCGCGCTTTTTTGGGGTGTAGAGAAGAGAGGTGTAAATTTTTTAGACTGTTGGAGAAGAGCTCAACGTGTTAAGATGAAAGCGTCGCGATGGGGCGACAAGGTCATGGAGATTAATATGAAGCGAAACTATGGTTTTACGTTGATCGAGTTGGTGATTGTGATTATCGTGTTGGGAATTTTGGCGGCGGTGGCGATCCCGCGCTTCATAGATCTCGGCCAGGATGCGGCGGCGTCGGCGGTTCGAGGGGCTGCAGCGGCGATCACCGAGGGAGCAGCGATTAACTTCGCAGCAGCACTGGCGGGGAATGCTAATTCAACCGCGATCAGCGGTAGCAGTGTGTGTCAGCATGTGACGCGGGTGGTGCAAAATACGAGCGATTATACGGCGGTTACAGGAGCGGGTGTGGGGACTTCGGCTTCGCCCGCGTTTCGTTATTTGTCGTCAGCGGGAGGCAACTGTACGGCGCAGGGGCAGACGATTACTTGCGCGATTAGCCATAACCGCTATACGGGTCAGAGCGCTACTGCGACGTTGATTTGCACCAGTTGATGGAAGGAGCACGAGAATGGGCGCAGCGCCAGCGCGACCGCTGGCGCGCTTTTTTGGGGACACCCGGGCCCCGAGGGGAGGAGCGGGCGCGGGTGGCGATCGAGCGGTGGGTTGAGGAGGCTGCTAAAGAGCTGGGGGGGTATGGGTTTTGGTTTCGGGTGCGAGCGCTGTGGGCGCTGCAGGGAGAGTTGGCAGCAATGGGGGTAAAGCCCGAGGTGCAGCGGGGGGTGCTGTTTGCGGTGATGGTGCGGGCATTGTTGAAATGAGGTGGGTAACGCGCTTTTTGCAGTGGGGAAGAGGAGGAAAAAAGGACAACGAGTTAGAAGTCGACCGGCTTAGACGGCCCGAATGGGGCTCGGATGGGCGGCGGGTGGCGCTGCATTTAGGGTGCAGTGGAGGTTCATTACGGCAGGTGAATGAGACGCTATTTCGCTCTACGGAGTGGCAAGAGATACGGGTTGATCTCGACGTAGGGGTCCAGCCGGACTGGTTGCGTTCGATCGATGATTTAGACGAGGCGCCGCCAGAGAGCGTGGATCTGATCTACTGCAGCCATGCGTTGGAGCATCTGCCGAGACATCGAGGAAACATCGCGTTGCAGCAGTGGCGCCGGTTGTTGCGGCAGGAGGGTGTTTTGTGGGTGGTAGTGCCCGATTTGGGATCTGCAGCAGCAGCGATTCTTCACCAGGGACTGGAGAGTCCGTTGTATTTTTCACCAGTGGGACCGATTTGTGCCCACGATCTTTTGTATGGCTTTGGGAGAGAAATCGAGGCAGGGAATGAGTTGATGGCGCATCGTTCCGGCTATACGGCACAGGTGTTGAGCGAGGCATTGGTAAAGGCCGGATTTGGCTCGGTGTGGGTGGGGTTGCTCGCTCCTTTTAATCTGGTGGCATATGGGGTGCCACAGACCTTGCCTAAGGAGGAGTTCCGGCGATTGGTGGAACCCTTTGTCGAGACGTACTTGGGGGATCCCTTGTTTCGGGTGGGATGGGAGACAATGGGCAGGGAGGGATGAGGGGAAGAGGAACCGTGGCCGTGCAGTGGTGGCTGCGGGGACGCGTGCAGAGGTGGATCGAACGGCTTTTGCAGCGGTGGGGGATCCATTGGTGGCGTGAGGCGTGGGCAGCGGCAAAGGCCCGTGAGGGGCGAGCAGAGGGGTGGCAGCGACTGGCGCAGGCCGCATTGGCGCGCGGCGATTTGACTGCGGCAGCACGCTGCGCGCAAGAGGCGGTGGCATTGGCGCCAGAGGCGGCGAGCGTGTGGGTGACGCTCGCCGCCGTCTTGCGCCGCCAAGAGGAGTGGGAAAAGGCGCGGGAGGCATTGGAGAAGGCGCTGGCAGCGAACCCCCGGTATCCGCCAGCACTGACCAATTTGGCAGAGATTGAGATTCAGTTTGGGCGCGCCGAGGAGGGGCTGCGGTTGTTGGAGGAGGCCCTTGCCGCCGATCCCGATTTGTTGGTGGCGCAAGTAAACCGGGTAGCGGCGTTGGCGGCGCTCGATCGAGGAAAAGAGGCATTGGCGGTCTCTGAGCCGTTGGTGCGCGCTTTCCCCGAGTGCGCCGAGGTGCAACTGAACCATGCGGCGGCATTGTTGGCAGATGGGCGAGGGCGAGAGGCACTGAAATATTTACGGCGCGCGCTGGAGTTGAATCCCCAGATGGTGGAGGCGCAGTTTACCCTGGCGGCTTTGGTGGGCGATAGCAGCCGGATGGGGGCAGCGATCGAGTATCTGGAGAAGCGGTTAGCGCGCGGTGCATTGCCCCCTCCAGCAATGGCGCTGTTGGCCGATGCGCATCGAGCCCAGGGACATTTGGCGCGCGCCCGAGAGTTGGCGTTGACGGTGGTAAAACTACAGCCCGAGAATTTGTCCGCACGGATGACGTTGCAGGGGCTGTGGGCGAGCGTGGGACATCCCGAGTGGGCGTATGCGTTGATGAAGCAGTTGTACGAGGAGCGCCCCGATTTGGCAGGTTTGCAGTCGAATTTGTTGTTTACAGGGACCTATTTACCCCATTTGCCGCCCGAGGAGCTGTTCGCAAAACATGAGGAGTGGGCGGCGGTACATCGTGCGGCTGTAGCGGCGGCTTTGGCCGAGGAGAGAGAGCACCGGAGAAAGGAGGAAAAGGGTTCCAACAGCGGAAGAGGAGAAAAGAGGAGAAGAATAGATAGAGCGAAAAGAAGAGAGGGAACAAAAGAGAGAGAGAAGAGCAACGAGGGAGCAAAGGGCAAGCGAATTCGGGTGGGATTGGTTTCAGGGGATTTTAACCGCCATCCAGTGGGACAGCTGTTGATGAATGTGGTACCGCATTTCGCCGCAGAGGGGATCGATTGTGTGGCTTTTTCGACCTCAATCCGAGGGGACGATTTTACAGAGGCGATGAGACCTCATTTCAGCGCATGGTATGAGGTGTTCGAGTGGGAGGATCGCGAGTTGGCTGAGGAGGTGGAGCGAGAGAAGATCGATTTGTTGATCGATTTGTCAGGCCATACCGCGTTTAACCGCTTGCCACTTTTTTTCCGCCGCCCCGCAGCGGTACAGGCGACATGGTTAGGGTATTTTCATTCGACAGGAATGCGGGAGATCGATTACATCTTTACCGATCCTTATACAAGCCCGCCAGAGTGCGGCCAGTTGTTTAGCGAGATTCCTATTTATTTGGGAACAACCCGTTTTTGCTTCTTCCCTTCGCCGCACGCTCCCGAGCCGATCGCGGTGCCGCCGGTGTGGCGGGAGAGAGGAAGAGGGTTCACCTTCGGGTGTTTTAATCGGCTGGATAAGTTGGATGATGAGGTGGTGGCGGCGTGGGGAGAGATTTTGCGTCAAACGCCAGGGAGCCGCTTGTGGCTGCGGGCGTGGGGATTGGGGGATGGTTGGGTGCGAAACGATTTGCTGGCCCGTTTCGCTGCAGAGGGAATCGGGGAGGAACGGTTGGTGTTGCGGCCAGGGGGAAGCCATGAGGAGATGTTAAGAGAGTTTTTAGAGATCGATTTGTGCTTGGACCCATTTCCATTCTCAGGGGGGGCAACTTCTTTCGATTCGTTGTGGATGGGGGTCCCGGTTTTGACTGTCCCTGGGCGTACAATGGTGAGCCGACAGAGTTATGCAATGTTGGCAAATGTGGGATGGGCAGAGCTTTTTGCCGCAAAAGGGGTACGAGATTACGTGGCGCGGGCAGTAGGATTTGCCCGCGAACCGTGGCGGTTAGTGGCCGCACGACAAACCCTTCGAGCACGATTGGCCGCAAGCCCTTTGGTAGATGGAAAGCGGTTCGTGCGAACAGCAGCGCGGGCGATGCGGGGAATCGTGGCAGCCCAACAGAGGGGAGAACGGTTAGCGCCTTTTACACTGTTCGAGGGATGAGCAAGGGAGAAAGAGGATCGGTTTTGGTAGTGGAGGATGATGCAGCGTTGGCGGCGTTGTTGACGGCATTGTTGGCGGCTGAGGGATTTTCCGTGGTTTCTACAGAATCGCGCGAAACAGCATTGGTAGAGGTGCGCGAGAGAAAATTCGAGGTAGCAGTGGTGGATCTAGGATTGCCGCCGTCGCCATATCGGATCGAGGAGGGGGTCCGGTTGATCGAGGAGTTGAGTCTGTTGGGGTTTGGGGGAAAAGTGGTGGTGTTAACCGGCCAAGGGGAACTGGCGGCCGCGCGCGCCGCTATCCGAAGCGGGGCATTTGATTTTTTGGTGAAGCCGTGCGATTTCGAGGTGTTGGTGCGGGCGGTGGAACGGGCAATTTTGTTCGTTCGGGCCGAGGAGGAGTTGACGAGGGAGGGAGTGGTACGCGTGGGGGTGTGCGCTCCTTTACAGGATGGAATGAGGGAGGTTTCGGATCAGGCTCAGGAACGGTTGCTGCGGCAGTTGTGGCGGAAGTTTAATGGAAATGTGGCACAGATCGCAAGCGCGCTGGGGATGAAACGGGAAAATGTTTATTACTATATGAAAAAGTTCGGGATCGTCCGAGAATGAGCGATGTGTGGGGCGCCGCTGGGTTGGTGCTGGTGGTGGTGGGGATGGCTATGGCGGCAGCATGGTGGTTGTTGGCGCGCGATGCGCGCCGCGAGCGGCGCAGTGTGCGGCAGATTATCGCCCGCAATCAGGAGATCGAGGGCGATCCCTTCCGGTTCGGGGCTGTAGTTTGGCCGATTTTGGCAGAGGCAGGGTTCGAGGGGTTGGTGATCGAGTGGCGATGGTTCGGGGCGGAGGGAGAGGAGGTGTGGGGAAGGGCGGTAGGAGAGAAGCGGTGTTTTGAGGTGGCAACAAAAGAGGCAGGGGCTTCTTTGCACTTTTTTCGCCGCCATTGGCGGGGAGAGGTGGGGTACTTCGCGGTGGGAATTGCGCGAGTAGCTGCTTTGGTATTGGAGCAGAATGTGTGGCGGCGGGTGGCTGAGGCTCAGGGAGCTTTGGTGCGGTGGAAGGAGAGCGCGATTGCGGTGGGGCATGATGTTAAGAATTTAGCCCATTTTGTTTCGTTGATTGCGGCGTGGCGGACGGCGATGGCGACGCGAGGATATGGAGGAGAGGGGGTAGTAGAGGAGCTGTGGCAGGGGTTGGATGCAGCGCTGCCAGCGGCGTTGGCGCGGGCAAGACGAGTGCAACGGGTGCTGGCTGCGTTTGCAGGGGGAGGAGAGGAGCGGAGCGTAGAGTGGAGGGGAAGAGAAAAGCTGTTGGGGAGGATAGCCAAAAAGGTGTTGAGAGAGGCAGCGTCGCAGAACGGGTTGGAGCTGCTCTGGGATTCAGAGGAGAGGGGGAAGAGAAGGGAAGAAAACGAGCGAGGAGAAGAGAGCGCGGAGAAAGGGGAGAGGGTAGGAAAGGAAAAGAATCAAGAGAGAGAAGAAAAAAAAGAGAGGGGTGAAGAAGAGGCTCTATTAGAGGTATTTGAGCCTATTCTAGATAATGTGGCGCGCCATGCGCCACCCCAACTACGGCGAGTAAGGGCAGCCGTGAGGGTTTTCGGGGGAGAAGGGGTGGAGGTGCTGATGCGAATTCCAGTGCGGGGGAGAATAGGGACAGGGGAAATAGCGCGGTGGTGCGAGCCGATGGGGGGGTTGCGGACGGGACGAGGATATGGGTTGGGGTGGTATCAGGCTCGCTTGGCGGCGGAGCGATGTGGGGGAAGTTTGCGAATGGTGGTGGGAGATGAGGAGGTGCAGGTGGCGTTTCGAGTGACCACGGGAGATGGAGAGATAGCGATGAATGAAAACGGTAGGGATGAGCTAGCGGGTGGAAGGTGAGGGAATGATTAAGAAGGGATCGGGGAATGGCGAGAGGGGAAAGAAGGAAATAAGGGGATCGTGGCGGGGGAGTCATGGAGAAGGGAGAAGAGGGTAGATGCGGTGGTGCACCGCCGAGTGGAGCATTTGGGGAGGGAAGAAGGAGCGATGGAAAGAGGGGAGGATCGATCTCGCCGTTTGAGGGGTAAGGTATTCAACGGTGGAGGTGGAGGGGGTTTTGGGGTGGGGTGGTGGCGGCGAGGAGGCGTTGG